>NZ_BJOG01000005.1 GCF_006540085.1 Microbacterium oxydans
TCGTCTTCGGACTCGTCTTCGGACTCGTCTTCGGACTCGTCTTCGGACTCGTCTTCGGACTCGTCTTCGGACTCGTCTTCGGACTCGTCTTCGTCGCCTGCCGGCGCCTCAGACTCTCCCGATGCGGTGAGCGTGTGCTCGCCGAGCTGCGGGAGTGCCCACTTCGGAGGGGTCGACCCTGCTTCGAGCAGCAGGGCCTCCCCCTCCTCGGTGAGGACGTACACGTTGCACGCCATGGAGGTCATGGTCAGGCAGCGACCGTCGCGACGAACAGGCGCTTCGCGTCCGAGAGGACGGGGAACGCGACCGCGTCCACGAACGTGAACTCGCGGTACGGCGGTCCGACCTTCTCGACGACACCGGCGATGCCGGGTGCCTCCTGGAACGACATCTCCGCGAGGTTGCTGTTGACCAGCTCGAGCGCGGTCGCCGTGACGCCCCACTCGGTGCGTCCCAGGTCCCCGAGCTCTGCCGGGGTGAACAGGACGCGGTTCGCGGGGATCACGCGGGCGAGCTGGTCGGTGGTGACCGACTCGACCTGGGTGTCGTACGGAGCGACGAACGGCGGGAGACCGTACGAGGCGAGGAGCGTGTTGACGTCCTCGAAGCTCGCGTAGGTGCGACCAGCGGATGCACCGTAGATCGCGTCGATGACCTCCTTGTTCCGCTGTGCGAGACGGAGGACCGTCTGCGACGTGCGGATCGCTCCGGCGGGGGCACCGTTGGTCGCGACGTAGACGTCGTGCCAGGTGATCAGGTCGGTGAGGACCTTCGCCGTTGCGAGGTTGCTCCACAGGATGCCCGCGGTGACCAGGTGCGAACCGGGGACACCGAAGTCGGCCTCGAAGCCGCCGTTGATCTCGGACACGGTGAGCTTGCCGTCCGTGAGGACGTCACCCCACGCGAGCTCGAGGCGTCGGAAGATGTTCCCGACGAGGTCCTCGGCGTCGTTGTAGATCGCGTCGGCGAGGGCGGCGGTGTTGGTGCCGTTCACGCGAGCGAACTCCAGCTGCAGCCGCTCGTACTCGCCCTTGTTGCGCGAGTCCGAGAGGGGGATCATGCCGACCGAGCCGGTGGAGCCGGTGTCGCGGTCGGACACGTGGATGCGTCCGTCGTAGGTGCGGTACCGGGCCGTGCGGTTGCGCTTCACGATCTCCGCGAAGTTGACCGTGTTGGTCAGGTTGTTCCGCGTCGGGAACGCGTTGAGCAGGGCCAGGTCACTGGGGACCGGAACTGCGCGGACGAACGCCGAGAGGGCGTCGGGGCTGACGGGGGCGTCGAAGACGATAGCCATCTAGCTCACGCTCCTTCCGAGAAGTTGACGAGCTTGAGGTCCGTGCGGGCGTCGGCGTCGAGAGCGCCCTTACCCGTCTGGAACGGAAGCTTGGACGGGATGACCTCGCCCTTGTGGAGTCCGGCACCGCCGACGCGGGTTGCGCCGTTGACAGTCACGGACGAGAACAGGATCTCCGCGGCCGTCTCGGCGCCGTTGGTGGCAGCCGGATCGTACGGTGCGTACAGCCCCGAGGCGATGATCTTGCCGAGCACCGTTCCGGACGGGATGAACCCGTTCGGGTAGTGGGTGCCGGCAGTGAATGCACTCACGTCCAGGACGATGCTCGGGTTGTCACCCGGCAGCGTTCCGTCGGGGCCACGAAGCCACGAACGGTTCTCCGACTGGAACGAGGAGCGGCGAACAGTGATGTCAGACATCGGTGTTTCCTCTCTACTTCTTGGGACCGAAGCGGCGTTCCGCCTCGGCTTCGCCGGTTGCCCGGCCTGTGGTTTCGATCTGCTCGTGCTGGCCCTGGAACCGGGCGAGGTTCGCCCCGCCGGGCTTCGGCTTCTCCTTGGTGTTCTCGGTCACCCAGGCGGTGATCTTGGCCGTGTCGGCCTTGTCTCCGTCGATGAACTGAGAACGGTCCAGGGTGAGGAGCTTCGCCGCGTCGACGTCGCGGCCCTGGAGGGCCCGCTCGATCGCCGTGGTGACGCGCTCGTTCGCAAGGATGCTGAGCACCTCGCTGCGACCGGCCTGCTTCGCCTCGTCGATCGCCTTCTCCTCGGCGGTCTGGGATGCGGCGCGGGCAGCGTCGAGATCGGCCTGAAGCTGCGCGATCTCTTCCGGGGTCTTGCCCCCGAACGCCTTCACACGGTCTTCGTGCTTGCGGGCCTTGTCCTGCCAGTAGGCCACCTGCTGTTCCGGCGTCATGTCCTTGACAGGAGTGTTGGCCGGGAAGCCGGGGTCGACCGGGTCGTTGCCCTCGTTGTCCGTGAGGAAGCGGAGCCCGAGAAGGTCGAACCGGGACGGTCCGATCTGCGCGAGGCCGTCGCATCCACGGCGAACGAAAGCGGGCTTGCTGATGAGCATGATCTATCTCCCATGTCGGGTGTGGTGGTGGCCCCATGTCGGGGTGACCGTGCGTGCGCACGGGGTCTAGGAGGCGTCGATCTCGCGCTTCGTCGTGAAGTGTTGGTCGCGCCAGGTGAGCACGGGACCGAGCTCGCCGTGCTCGCGCACAGCGATCAGGTCGAGGTAGTCGGAGATCTCGTTACGGCCGTCGAGGTATCGGGCGCCGCGGTCGGTGGAACCGAACTCGCTTTCGACGGCGGTGTGGATCGCGTCGAGGCGATCGGGGTGGATGATCTGCACTGCCGGGTCGCTGTTCAGCGGCCGACTTTGGCAGTCACACCCTGGGTGAATCGGTGCGAGGTCTTCCACCCAGTAGCGCTGAGTGGATGCGATCACGCACAGGGCGCAGTTTTCGCGCCCTGTGAGTACGCGCTCGAACGCTCGCACTCCCCCGGATCGCATCGCGCGGCGGCTCGAGTGGGTCTTCGCGAGCTGCAGGTTCGTCGTGACGATCGACTGCAACCGACCCTTGCCAGCGGCGACGGCCGCAGTGACTGATTGCCCTTTCGAGAGGGAGTCGTGCATCGTTGCGAACGGTCGGGCGTAGAGGGTCTCATCGGAGATCCCGCGCAGGTTCCTCGTGGTGGCTTCGAAGGTGCGCCCGGAGACGGTGAAGCCCTGCTCCGCAGCGACGCGAGCCATGTACGCGTCGGTGATGTCCGAGATCCGCTGCTGGCCTGCCTGCACCCTGGGGGCGACCGCGGCGAGAAGACGCTTGATATCGTCGTCCCGCCACGACCCCATGCTGTTCCAGTACCTCATCGCGAAGTTCTGAATAGTCAGACGCAGTTGGTGGACCTGCACGTCGTATGCCCTGTCCAGCCGAGTGACCATCAGCGATCCTCCACAACCTGCGCATCCTGTTCAGGGAGGCGCAACGACACGGGCACCGCGCCGGTGAACTCGATACCTTCGAGACCGACCCGGATGGCAGCGTCCTTCGGATTGACACCCGCTCGGATGAGAACGCCGAGAGCATCAGCGCGCGACTTCGCTTCCTCGGGGGAAAGCGGAGCCCGGGTCTGCTGCCCGTCGGCCGCTGGTTCGGGGGCCATCGACGCGAGCATGAGTGCCTGGTCTGCTTGTTCGGCCATGACCTGGTTGATCTCGTCCGGTGTCATCTGCCAGACCTTCCGCAGAATGGTCTTCAGCGGCATGGTGGTCGAAACCTGCGAGGTGGCCGAGCCCATGTCGGCGAGCGAGAACCGTTCGGTGGGCTTCCACCCGACGGTGATTTTCGACTTCACCGCCCGCGCTTCGTCACCCGCCGTGAGGAAGATCAGGTTGTAGAGGTCGACGATCCCCTGCGTGGCGCGGGTGATCTTGTCCTCCACGGCGAAGGTCAGGCCTTCGCGGGTGAACTTCGCACCCTCGGCCGCCTGGTTGTCGGGCGCGAAGATCGACATCGGCCGGCGCGTCACGGCTGCGAGGCGCATGACCTCGTCCTTGATCGCGTTGAGGATGCCGCTGATGTCCGCCTGAGTGGACTCCCAAACCTTCGCGCCGGAAGGCAAGAGGAACCACTGTCCAGGGTCGGACGTGAGGATGTCGTCGAGGTCATCGACGCCGATTGACGTCTTGAACTCGTTCTGGACGTCGACCTCTTCCTCTTCGGCGTTCATCTGAATCGCGCGCTGCCGGAACGCCTGGTACATGACGATGACGGTCATCTGGAAGACGAGGCGATCGATGCGGCGCAGCAGCCGCAGGTGAGGTTCGAACTCGCCCTTGCCGTTCCGGTTCCTGAATCGGACGACCGGCACGAGGTGGTGCTCGAGTTCCATCCCGTCCTTGCCGCCCTGGGTGTTGTCCCAGGACCACGACTTCGGGTCGAACCCGCCCTCACCACTCACCGGGCGCTTCGCGACGAAGGAGCGTGCGCGTGTGCCCGCGGCGACAGAGCCCGGGAGCATGACTACTGCGTAGTCGAACCCGTCGAACTGATCTCGAAGGAACTTCACCGCGCACACGATCCGGGACTGACGTGCCGGATCGTGGAACGTGACCACATCGCGCGGATCTTCGGCGGTGACCGTGATCTCGTTGGTGTCCGCATCGGTACCGACGATCCCGAATGAGTCCCCTGCCCAGAGCATCGTCTCAATGATCGACGCGAGCTCCACATCGAGGTTGTTGTCTCGCCAGTGCTCCCAGGCCTTCTCGTCAAGCACATCACCGGACACGGCGGTGCGGATGTCGCGAACCGACATCCGCTCCCGCAGCGACCCCGTGATCAGCTCGGCGAAGTTCGTCGTGGACTCTTCCTCGAACTCCTTGAATGCTTCGCGCGCGTTCTTCACCGCAGTCGGCGCCGGCGGGTTCCCGTCGTGCCATGCCGCAAGCTCGATCAGGCGCGGACGTTGTGCGTCACGCTTCTCGAACGCTCGCTCGAGCCACCAGCCCGGCGTGTAGGGAGTCTTCGTAGCGACAGCCATGCGACCCCCTCATGTGTCATCGAGACCCGATACGCCGGATCACTGCTCGCTTCTTCTGGACTGGTTTCGCACCGCCCTTGAGGGCATCGAGGCGCGCCTTCCACGACAGGACGGCCGCCATACCGGCGTCGAACTTGAGGCCCATCTGACCGTCCTGCTTCTGCATGACGTACAGCGGCTCTCCGTGGTCGTCGCGGAGCCGGAGTTCCTTCTTCCCGGCGTTGCCGAGATGTCGGATCAGGTCGTCGTGGGGTGACAGCACCCGCCCGATGACGAAGTCGGGATTGACGCGACCACCGAATCGAATAGACCCGGCGTCGATCGCTTCCTGATATTCGCGAAGCGCATAAGCCATCTGACTGTGGCGCTTCGTGTACCACTCCTCGACCTGCCCGGGGTACTTCGCGTACCAAGATCCGATCGTTTCGGTCCAGTGAGGCGGGTCCGCGTACAGCTTGAACACGCGGTACCGCTGCATGGCGTCCTCGAACGCGTCCGTAACCTCGTCCTCTGGGACTTCCCACTCGTCAGCATCGTCCGGGCGCTCCCAGAGCCCGATGAGCTCCTGCAGACCCGTCTTGATATCCGTGGCGACGATGGCCGTCGCGTCACGGAACCGTGCACCGTCGAAGCCGAGCGCCACGAACGCACCGCGGGGGATCTGCTCCCCCGGGCTCAGCAAGTCATCGATCTGTTTGCGGTCGAAGAACGTCGAACCGGACTGGCGCCAACGGTTCAGCCACACGCGCTCGAGGTAGGCCTTGTCCGCCTTGGGTCGTTCCCAGTTCTTGGCGATGTTCTCGAACTGGCCAGGGCCGAACTCGCCGACTGGGCCGGTCGCCTCGGAGATCGCGGCTACACGCTTCTCGCGCGTGCTCAGATCCGAGTGCTTGGACTCATCCGCCCACCGGGCGAAGAAGAACAGCGCCGGATCGTCGATCTCACCACGGTCGATCGCTTCGGCCTCGGCCCGCAGGTCCTCCTCCACCGAGTTCTCACCCGGCGCACCGGCCGTCGACGTGTGAAGCGCCCAGGGATCTTCGAGCGGACGCTTCGACAGGTTCGCCATCATCGTCTCATACGCGGCCTTGTGTGTCGGCAGCTTGAGCCGATGAGGCTCATCGAAGTGCATGCACGTCGTCAGGGCGCCATCACGCGAACCAGGTGCACCGGCGACAGGCACTGCCTTGCCGTCGTCCTGCCCGAACCTTCCGAGACGCATCACACGCTCGTCGGTGATGTCGAACAGGTCAGCGTCGGGACCCTCACCAATCACGTACTTCAGCACACCGAATGCGAGCTCTTCGACCTGCTCCTTGGACGCCGCCATCATCGGGATGTACGGAAACTCGACGGGTTTGCCCTTGAGGACGTCGCCGTCGAAGTACCCACGCACTGGTGCGTCCGGGTGCAGTTCGCATCCCATGACCCAAGCGGCCATCTCGGTCTTCGCCATGCCCTTGCGCCACTCGATGCCGCCGCGTTGAAAGCGTCGACGCCCCTCGAACGGGTGACCCTTCGGATACACCTCGTACAAGCGGCACAGCGCAGCGAACTTCTCATCGTCGAGCACGGCGGGACGGCCGGACAGCGAACCGGGGCCGAACACAAACCGCTCCTCGATGAATTCCTTGAGTGCGGGGCCGAGGGTTGGGAAGGAAAGATCGAGGGGCGGAACGATCAGGACCGCCACGGCGCCCCCTAGTTCACGAGCGTCAGCCGCGGGTCATCGCCGGGCTTCGGCTGCGTCGAAGTTCCACCAGTGCGTCGTCGCTGCTGACCTCGATCCTTCGCGGCCTCGGCGCCTTCGATCGTCCACTCGAGGGAGCGACGAGACAGCGGGTCGAGGCCGAGCATCTTGCGCTGCAGCCGCAGCTCTCCCGCCGCGTCCTTGCGGCCAGTAGCTGACTCAGCGGTCACGAAGTCGTTGTACAGCGATGCACAGATACGGACGTTCTCGTAATCCGAGTCTAGCCACTCCTCCGACATCTCGGAGATCCACATGCGCTCCCAGTACTCGACCGTCTCCAAAGCCCACTCGACACCAGCCGGCGGGTTCGGGATGTGGCGCTCTTCCCCGTCAGCGAGGACACGGAGCGTTGTCGCTCCCGCGGCCTTGTTGCGACGAGCTCGGGCTGAGGCGTGCTTCTTCGGAGCGGGCATGATGGCCTCCCATGTCGGGAATGATGAGCGCCCATGACGGGCTGAGGCGGCGCCGCGCGCGACCCTGGGGAACCGTATGGACTTAAAGTCACAGCATCTCCCCGGCGGTCAGGAGAGGGGTGGGGAGGGGGTGGGGGCCTACCCTCGTCGTCGTGAGCGGCCTCGTGCTGCTTCTTGTTGCGTCTTGGTCTTGTGGCATGGTGTGCATGCTGCTTGGCCGTTGTCGGGGTCGTAGCGTGCGCCGCCTTCGGCTACGGGGACTCGGTGGTCTGCCTCTGTGGCGCGGTGTGTGCAGCCTGGGCCGCGGATCTCGCACATGCCCTTGGCTCGGGAGAGGACGGTCTTCCGCCATTGGGTGTGTCCGGCTCCTGTTGCGTGTGAGCGTCCTGTCCAGTGGTGAACGGTGTGCTCGTCGCAGTAGCGGGTGGTGGTGATGCGGTGGTCGCACCCAGGGGTCGGGCATTGGCGAGGAGCCCTGGGCATCGTGTGCACACCCCCTGGGGTTTGTGGTCTACCCCTGGGGTAGGAACTCGGCCTTGAACTCGAAGCAGTGGCGCCATGGGTCAGCGAGGATGAACTCGGCGTTGAGTTCGGGGAGCATGAAGCCGCGGTGCCCGTGCTGGGCGGTGAGTGCCTTGAGCTGGTCGATCGCGAACTGTGCGGCTTCTTCGAGGTTGTCGGCCGTCACTGTGAACGTGATGTCCGGATCCTGGTCGGGCATCAGTCGTCTTCCCAGACGGCGGCGGGTCGCATGACCGCGCGGACTGGCCGGCGGGCGTCCTTCTCTTCGGCGAGGCACCTGTCTTCGCAGAGGATGGCGGCACGGGCGGAGGGGTATTCGTCGCCGCAGATCTCGCAGGCGTATGACGGGACGCTCATGGTTCGTCTCCGTACGCGTGGTCGATGCGTTCGGTGAGGTGTCCGATCCCAGTCTCGAGCTGTCGGATGATGTCGATGAGCTCGGGCTTGGTCTTCCCGGCGAGTTCGCGGCGGCGCTGCAGGTCGGTCTTCACTGCGGCGGTCGCATCCTGGTGGGCGCGGTTGACTTCTCTGACGTCGCTCACGCCTGGGCCTCACCTTCGTTGAATACGGGAACGCCGCACCAGATGAGCGACGTGAGGTTGCCGATCATCACGGCGAGCTCTTCGGGGTGCTCTCGCGCCCACTTACGCGCCCCGATGCGCCCATCGATCTGGCGTCCGTGGTGGAACAGGGCGATGTGTGCAGCTTCGTGAGCGATGATGCTGACCCACAGTTCGGTCTTCACCAGAAAGACGAGGGCGCCGACATTGTCGGCATCCGGCTCGTTGAAGGTCTGGGACCATCCATTCGCGTCCGGGTGTCCGCACGCTGCCGACAACTGCGCGTGAGTGTGGAAGATGAACACCTGTGTGCGGAAGGGGACTCCATGCCCAGCATCGACGATCCCGTGCCACGCGACGTCGGACTCTGACCAGTGAAGGGTCCGAGCGCTCATGAGTCTCCCCTGCTGAGCGCCCATCCGAGGGCGGGCTTCCAGATGATGTGGGCGACGATCGAGAGGGTGATGCCGGCTGCGATGCCGAGACAGATCTTCATGCCCGCTCCCTGCATATCCGTGAGCTATAGCCGTATTGGCTATTCGTGTACGCCGATCAGCGTTCCCCGTTGGGGTGGAGTCGAAGGAAAGGAAGGGTGGTGGAGTAGGCGTGTAGCGACGCCTCGTTCTTAATTTCCAAGCAAGCGAACGTCTGTCCGGGGATGCCTCCCTGACCGGTGACCATTCGACGTACCTAGTCGCGCAACAGGACATGCCCTTGTACCGACTCGGAACCTCCACGCTCGCTCCGGGGGCAGGATTCGAACCTGCGGCCGATCGATTAACAGTCGATTGCTCTGCCGCTGAGCTACCCCGGAATGCGCGAGATGTGGATGCGGGCGCGCCTCTACACTCCAACATCTCGCGACTCCGCCCGGAGCTGCCCGGGTCTTCTGCGGTCGCGACCCGCATTGCGCCTCCGAGGAGTTTCGAAATCCCGGCCTCCCGCTCGACAGGCGGGCGCTCTTCCTCTGAGCTACGAAGGCATTGACCGTATGCGGCTCCGGTCTACGAGCACGTGTCCAGTTGGTGAGCTCCCGTCATGAGGTGCTCTATGTGCCGCGTGTCATTGCGGCGTCCTGCGACCGAGCTAACCGCGACGCTGGGTCAACGATCTGCCGGGAGGAACAAGAAAGCCGCCCTGGGAAGAGATCCCGAGCGGCTTGCGGCTGGTCGAACATAGTTCTTGAGCCTCGCGGCTACTGTAGCAGGTTTTGCAGATTACTTTCGTGGGCGTCCCGGTGTTTTCTTGGATGCGTTTCTGAGGTCTCGGATGTTGTACCAGATCACGTCACCCGGTCTGACGGTTCGGACGGTTCCTTCTCTGGCCCACCGGTAGATGGTGTGCGTCGATCTGCCGGTGATCTTGGTGGCTTCGTCAAGCTGCACCCAGTCGTCTAGTGCCCCCAATGGCTTTCTCCGTTCGTGTGATCTCGGCGGTCACGAGAGTGACCAGTGTCTTGAATTCGTCTTCCGTGTAGGCGTGGGCGCATTCGGTGCACGCGATGCGCACGGTGTCGCCGTCGAACTGGGGTGGTGTGTACCGGATGGTTTCGCCGGCGCACACCTGGCATCGGATGTGACGCACCTTGTGGGGCTTGTCTTCGATGGGCCACCGGGCGAGGGCTGTCTCGACTTCGCGGGTGAACAGGCGGGCGGTGTCGGCGCCGTACGGGTCATTGGCGACGTCTTCGAGGTCTGGCCAGTAGCGCAGCTCTTGCGACAGGCGGGTGATCTCTTCGGCGGCCAGCCATGTCGGTGGGAGCCCAAGCGGGTGGTTCGACGAGGGCGCGCGCACTTCTTCGACCCCGCCCTTGATGTACCCAGCGACTTGGAACCACGGGACGACCTGGACGGACTTGTGCACGGCCCTGCGGAACCGGTCGAACTCTTCCCACGTCAGGTAGCCGACGTCCTGGTGGTCAGACATGTTTGATCCCTTCGTGAGTGCGGTAGTTGTGCATGGCTTTGGCGTCGCCCGTACAGGCGGCGCACTTTCCGTCCCTGCAGTCGAGGCTGAGGATGTCGTAGATCAGCGTTCCGTTTGGCCCGCCCTTGAACGCTGGACCGATGGGTTGCTCAACTGGCATGCGTCGCTCCTTCCTGCTTCACCGGCACCCACGGACCAGCCTCGCGGCGCCGGTACATCGGGTAGAGCCACGCCTGCGACTTGGCCGTGAGCTCGTCGCCGGCGGCAACGATGGTGGTCCCGGTGTGGAGTGGCATCTCGAGGCCGTACTCCCATTCCGGTTCCTCGGCTACGACACCAGACAGAGCCGGAATGATGCCGGGATACGCATCCACGATGAGCTGCGCAGCCTTCGCATACGTCCCGGTCACATCGGGACGGTACTGGTGCAGGAGGACGCCGAGAGTGAACGCTGCGGTTTGCTCCGGGGTGTCACCCGTCCTCGACACATCCGGTCGCGTTGTCGCTTCATATCGCAGTTCGAGCTTCACGGCCTCGATGATCTGGTGCTTCATGTAGCTCATCGCGACGTCGGGTGACCCGTGGTGACCTTGACAGCGGGGTTTGTGGCATTCCGGCCACTCGCCCTCAACAGCGGCACGACTCACGCCGGCCTCGTCGACGGCCGCGATGATCCGATCCATCAGCGCTTCATCGACCTTGCGCTCGCTCATCGCACACCCCCAGCAGCACGCAGAGCGGCGAGAACCGCATCCGCCGCCTGCTCGATCACACCCATGTCGGTCCCGGCGAAGTCGCTTAGGCGCGTCATCACGAGAGCATCGATGACCTTCGCACGCGCGTCAGACGGTTCGCCCTGTGGCTCCGCGGTGCGCAGAGCAGCGGTCGGATCAACCCAGATGAGCAAAGCGCACCCGAACGGCGGCCTGTCGCCCTTTGGCCCGATGACCGCATTGGGTCGGATGAATCTCATGCGACCGGGTAGGAACTCGACCGTGAGCGGTGAGCCGGGGCGGTCGCGGATCGGCTCGATGCCCTCCTGCCACCACTTCTGTTCGACGCGGTTCGCGGGGACCAGCATCACGATGCCACGAGTGGTCTCGTACTCATCCCACGCCTTCTGGACCCATCGTCCGAGGTCGCTATACGGCGGATTGCACCATACGCGTTCACCTGCCCAGGACTGAGTGAGACCGTCATCCTCGCGGGTGAAGTACCGCTCGCATTTGGTGTTGTGTGGCGACGCTGCCACGTCGAGCGTGAAACCGCCGAAGCGCTCGTTCCACGGATCGAAGTAGTCGGGGTGCGTGCCCCGGTCATCCACCTCATCCAGCGCACCGCGTGCGCCGGTCTGCTGCGGGTGATTCTGCGCTTTGAACCCTGTGAGTGTCATGCGCTGATTCCTTCCTGTGGGGCGATGGCGTGGACCGCGGCCCTCGCTTGCTTGCGGAACGCCTCGCGGTCTTCGTAGGCCATTGCGGGGTAGTTGTCGGGGTGCGCTTCTCGTTCCCACGCCTCCGCCCCCTCCCATGCCGCAATCTCGTCCGTCCAGTAGTCGGCGTCTGCGGCCTGCGCAATTGCGGCGGCGACCGCATCGACCTGTTGGGGGAGGTCGACGGTGACGACCTCCGAGCGGCCGATCCCGCATGAGCACTCGAAGGCCAGCACGGCACCGGTCTGCACGAATGCATGGTCCACGTGCACCTGCGCGTCGGACGGTTCGCCCTGCGGCTCATGGGAGAGCCGCGAAGTGACGATCGACGCGAGGTGCGTTCCCCAGTCCTCGCGGCCCTTCACGAACACGCGGTCGAGGCACTGGCACCCGGCGATCGACCCATCCGCCATTGAGAGCACCGGCTGATGCCGGAACATCTCCTGCTCCCAGTTCTCAAACTCGGCATATCCCTCGGCGCTCGGCTCCGGTACCTCGGAACGACGGAAACCAGCAGCGCTATCCCAGAGCTCGTTGAGTGCGTCGAGCGTCTTGTCCGGGTTCCATGTCTCGTCGTCCTGGCCCGTCACGGCATTGTACGCCCGGCTGACCGCCGTCTCCCGCTCGTCGTCGGTAGGGGTGAGAGCCTTCTCGAACACGGCCAGCAATCGTCGGATCATTTCCCAGGGCAGTCCGTATGCAGCATCCACCGGCCCGCCGTTGCCCCAGTATTCGTCGAACGCGGCCAGACCAGTCTTGGCTTCCTCGATCAGCTTCTTGTTATCGGTCTGCTCGGTCACTGTTCGTCCTCCTGGTCTTCTTCGTGGATGCCGAACCGGGTGACCTTGGCAAACTCGGACGGGGTGAGGTGGGGCGCGTCGCCCTTCTCGTAGTAGATGCCGGCCTCTTTCGCAGCCTGCGCGATCAGGCCGAACGGGCGGTCCTCGAATCCCTCGCGCGCACCTGCGGATGGGGTGACGCTGATCGTGATGCCCAAGTCCTTGAGCTTCTGAATGTGCTTGTTCAGCTCGGTGCTCATGTGAGTCTTTCCTTCGTGAGTAGGTCGACCCTTTCGGGCCGGTGGGTGATGTCGGTGACGATCAGTTCGAAGTGGGCTGCGCCGGTGTCGCGTTTCTCGATACGGGGTGCGATCTTCACGCACCATTCGGGGCTGTCATCCGGGACAAGATGTGCGGACACTCCCCTGTCGGATGCGAGACCATCAGCGGCGGCTTTCAGGAGTGGGAACACGTTGTCGGCGTCCCGTTTCCGGTTGTCCGTGACCACCCACACCAGTTCGACCTGCATGCGGCCCATGGTCGGGATGCGTGCGTTACGGACGAGGGCGACAACCAGCGCACGCACCTCCGCCGTCGACTTCGCTTTCGGCGCCCAGTGACCCCGGTAGTTCGCTGACAGCCCCTTCGGTGGGCGCTCGAACGGAAGCTCCAGCGCCCAGCTCATGCCGCCACTCCCAATGCTTCTGCCACGTCGTCGCCGATCCAGTGCGCGACGTTCACCGCGACCGCGTTACCCGCGCCCTGCGTCGTCTCGCTCTTGTTCGCCGCCGACGTGTCATAGTCCTCCCAGAAGCGCTGCGCGCGCAGGTGCTCGACCGGTCCGAGCATCCGGAACCTGACGTCGTCGAGGTCGAACGGCAGATCGCCCTCGAACATCTCCTTCGGCCGTGTGCGCTCCGGTACGACAAGCGACACGTTCGGGCGTGCGACCATCGCTGGCAGCGGCTCGCCGAGCCCCTTGTTCATGTGCTCGATCCGCGTGTAGTCGAGTCCGCCGTGATGCTTCGACAGGAACGCCCCGGGCGGGATGGTCAGGCCGTGGTGACTTCCTCCGGCGGTGATGGCTGACAGGGCCGTGTCTTCTACGCCACGGACTGTACCCGTGCCATAGAGCTCCGCAATGTACGGCGGTACGACCAGATTGTGGTGCGCGCCGCCCGCGGTGATCGCGCCCAGCGGAGCGACAGCGGGGTCGCTGTTGCGCCGCTCAGATCCGGCCTGCTCGCCGTACTGGTGCGACAGGATCGGCGCGAACACGAGACCGTCGCCGATCTTCGTGGAACGCGTCGGCAGCGGACCCGATCGGAGTTCGCGTGCGCGGGCGTCGCCCTCGTGGTTGACGGCGATCATGTAAGGCGGGACCGCGATTCCGTCGCCCGTCCCGCCGGCCTGGCGCGCCATCAGCGGGGCGAGCGTGTCCCACGCGCGGTAGTACGAATCCGGATCGCCGAAGCGCGGATGCCGCGGGTTCGCCGCGTCCCACGTCTGCCCCGACTTCGCGACAACGGTCGGTCGAGCGAACATCCGAAGGCCCACCTCGATGCGGCGCAATGTCGCCTTGGACAGATCGCGCATCCCGAGCGAGGTTCGGTCCCCGATCCGGATGCCGAGATCCGACCAGTCGATCACCGACGCCGCAGGCAGCACGAACGGTTCAACGATCTGCTGCGCGTGCACACCGGCATCGCAGACGTACACGTACTGGGTGCCGTACTTCCCGAATCGTGGGGCACCCTCCGGCGCTGGCTTCTTCCAGTGCTGCCGCGTCGAGACGACCGTGTCGCACTGCGCGCACCACGCGGGCGGTGACGGCTCAAGTCGTGGCTGCGGGACACCCTTCCGGGTCAGCGCAATGTAGATCCGGTCGCGCCACTGTCCAGCGGGGGCGTTGGTGTCGCTGTAGATGTGCGCAGCGTTGACGTTGACGATCTTCCACCGGTAGTCGAGCGCTTCCCACATGCGCAGCCACGGTTCGAACAGCGGCCAGGATGCGACCTCGACGACGTTCTCGATCAGGATCACGTCGAAGCCGCGCGCCTCAGCGGCGCGGATCGGGTCGTACATGGTCGCCCGCGAGCGCTCGCCCGCTTCCGGCGGCAACGGGTCGTCACCGAACAAGGTCGGCGCGGTCGCCTTCACCCTCTTGCGACCGCCGGCCGGCGAGTGCCAGGTGCACTCTGGTGACGCCCACAGCATCGGAGCGTGAGGAAGTCGGCGCATGTCGTAGCCGCTCAGGTCCCCCTGCACGTGATCAGCCTCACGATGATTCGCCGAGTGCACCTGGATCGCCTTGTCCCAGTGGTTATATGCCGAGACGAGGGTGAAACCGGCCTCCACGAGTCCACTGCTGGCACCGCCGAATCCGGCGAAGAAGTCAAGAAATGGCAGACTCACGCTGCGCTCCCTTCGATGTCGAGCAGATCGAAGAGCGACGGAGTCGCCTGCTCTCGATCAAGCTCCTGCTGATACATGACGGCGTCGCGGAACGACGTCGGGTTGAGTTCGGACGACCGCCCTTCCC
Organism: Microbacterium oxydans; assembly: GCF_006540085.1. Lineage (GTDB taxonomy): Bacteria > Actinomycetota > Actinomycetes > Actinomycetales > Microbacteriaceae > Microbacterium > Microbacterium oxydans. The sequence goes on from NZ_BJOG01000005.1 coordinate 14,770, forward strand.
GGCCGAGCTTCCGCGCGCGCAGTGGGACGGTGCCGAGTCCCCCGAACGGGTCGTAGACCAGGTCGCCCTTGTTCGAGTAGCGCTCGATGAGGCGGTCGACGATGTCGAACTGCAGCGGGCAGATGTGGAACTCGAGCGCTCTTCGTGACTGCTCACCGTTCAGGGTGAGCATGCGGTTCACGTCGTCCCACACGTCCGGACGCCACGACCCGGGGTCGAGGCTCTTGAACGTCGACGGCAGCGCGTTCTTCGCCGCGAGGGCCTCCCCCGTGGCGACGTGGGCGTGGAAGTCGTAGACGCTCGATCGAGACTGTCCCTTGAACAGCCGAGACCGATGCTTCGGTTCGACGGCCGCGAGCTCCTCAGGTGTGAGAAGGCGGTCGCCGGACGATCGCCAGTCCGCGGCGGCGTCGATCTGCCAGCGTGCGAGCGAGTAGTCGGGGATCTCCTTCGCCACCCGGTCGTCGGCGTACCCCTTGGAGCGGTCGGACTGCGGCTTGTGGAAGATCAGGATGTACTCCGGCGAGCCGACGCCCATCTTCGTGCCGTCCTTCCGCATCTCCGTGTAGCCGAGGCGATACGTCTGGTTGTTCTCCCTGACGACGTCGGTCGTGACGGTGATCATGCCCATGTAGTCGAAGCCGTGCTTGAGCCCGTGGGCGAGCGCTTCGGCGTGGAACGGCGAGACGGTCGGGATGCCGGCGCCTGTGACGTTTCCGAACTGGATGCGGTCCTTCACGTGGCAGGCGTAGATCCGTCCTGGGCGAAGCACGCGCAGGAGTTCCGGGGTGAGGTAGTCCATCTGCTGCCAGAAGTGCAGGTTGTCGTCCGTGTGCCCGAAGTCGTTGTAGCTCGGCGTGTACTCGTAGTGGTTCGAGAACGGGATCGACGTGACGATCAGGTCGACGGAGTTGTCGTCCATGTGGTCGCGTGTCTCGACGATGCAGTCGTTCAGCGCGAGCGTCCATCCGGGCCCGGACTTCTCGACGCGCTCAACGCCCATGGCTCTGGTGAGCTCGGCGGAGATCGCGGCCGGGTTCAGGCCGAACTCGCGGATCACGTCCGACATGGTGTCGGTGAGTCGGTCGTGTTCCTCCCATTTGGTGAGCAGGCTGTCGCGCACTTCCGATTCGGTCTCCGCGTATATCAGCGTCACCGAGCATGCGCGCTTTTGCCCGAACCGCTGGATGCGGTGCACCGACTGGATGGTGTCGTTGAACTTGTGCGTGACGCCGACGTAGATCGCCCGGTTCGACTGCTGCAGGTTCATCCCCTGCCCCAGCTGCACGGGCTTTCCGATCAACGCGAACGTCTCCCGGTTGCGCCATGCGTCGAGACGACGCTCGCCCTCTTCATCGTCAAGGCCACCGTGGACCGATGAGAACGTGAGACCCTCAGCGGTGAGCATCTTCTCGATGAGCTCCTGCTCCGCGTTGAGGTCACACCAGAGGATGATCTGGTCGCCGACGCCGTGGTTCTGCACGTGCTCCCGCACGAGAGTCAGCATCCGCGCCACTCGAGGCGCGATCGTCTCGCGCTTCTCCCGCGCGGTGTCGATCAGCGACTTCGCGCCGGCCCGGACGAGAACGCCCTGACCATCACGGTCGATCTGATCCGAGCGGATCTCCACCTCCACCGAGTCCCACTCAACGGAAAGCGCCGGAAGGTCATACCCAGCGTCGGAGTGGCCGAGGTCGGACGGCCGCTGCACGAAGCACGCCCAGGTGTTCAGCCACAGCCAGAACTCGCGCTCCTTGTGCGGATACAGCTTGAGGTTGCCGGCCTTCGCGCTGTCGCGCTGGAAGAACCGCGTCAGCGCCTGCCCGGTGTCCATGATGCCGAGGAACCCGGCGTAGTGGATCAGCTCCTTGTGCCGGTTCGGCGACGGAGTGGCGGTCGCGACGAACCGGTACGGGATCGCATCGAACAGCCCCAGGAACTCCTGATACGTCTTCGATCCGAACGAGCGCAGCACGGATGCCTCGTCGAGGCTGACAGCGTCGAACCCATCGACCGAGAGACGGCCGTCACGCACGCTCTCGTAGTTCGTGACGTAGATCCCCGACCATGCCGGATCGATCTCTTCCGTGCGGCGGATGAAGCGGACCTCGAGCCCGAGCAAGTCACGGCCGTCACGGATGAACTCGCCGCGCACACCGAGCGGTGCAATAATCAGCGCCCGGCCGTCGACGACGGGCGATGCCGGGTGGGTGAGGATCTGCCGCAGTGTCTCCATCTGCATGATCGACTTGCCCAGACCGAACTTGGCGAAGATCGCACGCCGGCCGCCGAGGATCGCCCATCGGACGATGTCGCGCTGGTGCGGGAGCAGGACCTGGTGGAGATCGTCGCTGTGAACGGGGAAGCCGAACGAGCGATCGAATGCGACCTTCTCGCGCAGGAACTCTTCGTGGGACACCTTCGGCATGCGGAAGAAATCGGGGGTCAGCACTGCAGAAGTCATGTGGTCTCCTGGAACGAAGAAGCCCCCGCAGTTGCGGGGGCTGGGTTGGGGTTGAGTCCGAGGCGTTTGCGTACACCCCAGATGGTGCGCCGGTTGATCTTCCTGACCCGGGTCTGGTTGATGCGGTCGGCGATCTGCCGGTCCGTTAGTCCATCCGTGTGGAGGCGGAGCACATGGTCGGGGTCGACGCCGTGGTGTGGTGCGAGGCCGAGGTTGTCGCGGATGTTGGTGACGGTTCGGCGGCCGATGCCGATCTGCTCGGCGATCTCCTTGTCCAACATGCCCTTGCCATGGAGCTCACGAACCTGGGCGGCATGGGCGGATCCGCTCGCGCGCTGTGACGCCTTCGGTTTCCGGGTGGGGGTCTTGGGTGCCGGGGCGGGCTTGCGGACGCGTGCGGGCGGTTCAGGCGTCTCAGCGGCGACGATCTGTGCGGGGGTCATCCCTGCGTTGATCTGTCTCCTGAACGCCCAGTCGCCGTTGAACCTCGTGTGGACGTCACGGCAGGCCATCGGTGCGGGGCAGTGTGACCCGTGGCATCCCTTCGTGAAACCCTCCGTTGTGCCGTGTGGATAGGTGGGGTCATGGATGATGTTGGCGTTCATGCGACGCTCTTCTCTCGTTCGCCGGCGAGGTATCGCCGCAGCTGTTCGGTCTTGTCGGTGAATGCGCGGGCTTCTTGCTCGGGGACGGGGATCGATACCTTCTCTCGCGATAGCCGGATCGTTCTCGGCTGTGACTTCTGAAGGCGCTCGATGTAGTCGGCGAACCAGTAGTCCGCGCTCGTCCAGTCAGGGAGCGCCGTCATCGACTGTTCATGCATGGTCGATTCCTTCCTCCGTCAATGGGAAAGGCCACTACCCGAGTGGGGTGGTGGCCTTGTGAATAGGTCAGCGGTCAGACGAGCGCTGATTCGTGGATGTACTGCTGCACCTCTGCGGGTGACTTGTCGATCGACCCGATGATGTACCGGGTGGGTGCTCGCGGTGGTTGCGGAATCTTGTTCAGAATCCACATCGACACGTTGACCACGTCGGGAGGCTCGAGCATCAGTCCGAGCTTGTCGTCCAGATGTCTTCGGACCTTCTCGACGTCGATCCCGTGCTGAGAGGCGAGGACGCTCTTGTATGGCTCAACAGATTGCTCGTCAGTCGAATCGCTCGCACGGGTATCTAGTGACTGACTCTCTGAAACGTAAGTAGTAGTCATCTGACTCTGACTCTGACTCTGCTTTGCTCCGGGTTCGGCTGGGTTACCCCTGGGTTCTTTCGAAACCTGGCTGGGTTTCTGCTGGGTTTCGCTCTTTCGAGGTCTGCCACCCTTCGCACCGTTCGTTCTGCTCACCTCTGCGAGCCTCGCCCGTTCTGCGTTCGTGAGCTGGTGCTCGTCGAAGTCGCGGATCACGTAGAAGTCACCGTCGCGGACGATGAGCGGTCTGGAAGGGTGGCTGCTGAGGAGCGCGTCGAGGTGTTCGACGGGCCACATGAACTCGGCGTCTGCCGATGCGAACCGCCCATCGTTGCGGGCGAGGCACGCCTCCCCATTCATCTCAAAGAACGTCCACCGCACGTCAACAGGCAGTCTCATCACCTTGGGGTGACGGTGCATGTCGATCGGGAACGTCATGAATGATCGTGGATCACGGGGCATTCCCCATCACCTCCTCGGTGGGTCTCAGTCGAGGCATCGGCATGGCCTAATGCAGAAGCAGTCCGGGCAGACGACCTCACGGGGTCCGATATCGAACTTCGACGGCTTCGGCGTGCACGCATCGTGACGCAGCTGGTCGTCATCGTCGTACCTCACCGCGTCGCCGGGATGGATGCGAGATCCGCACTCCGCGGCACAGGTGCCGTCGTAGCGGGCTGGGAACACATGACCGGGAGTCATGACTTCGCCACCAGTCGAGTGACCGGCTCGTACCCGCAGAGGTCTTCATGCGGCTCTCCCCATCCGCCGCCTGCACAGTTGTGCTTGTCGGTGAGTTCGGCGAGCCAGTCTCCGATGATCTCGAAGTTCGTCCGTCGGAGGCCGAGCGCACCGCGGTACGAGATCGGCTCCCCGAGTGCGCGCGGGTTCTCCAACACGAGGTGCTGGAACCATCCATCGGGCGCCGGACCCTGTGCCCACGGTGAGCAGTGATCGCGGCATGTCCCGTGGTCGGGGCAGTCGTGGCGGATGTGCCCGCATCCGTCGAGGACGCTCGCGCTGTGCACGTCGACGAGATCGACGACGCCGATAATCGAGCCATAGACAAAGCGTGGGTCTTCCGGATCGACGTCGTCTGCGACCTCCCACAGCTGATCGTCGGTCGGCGTGTACCCCTCTTCCTCATTCCATATGGCGCGCTGCACCTCGACGTACGCGCCTCCCTCTTCCTCGAAGATGGCTTTGCCAGCGTGGATGAGCACAGGGCCGCGGTAGTCGCCGGCGATGTTGCGCACCCGGTTCTCGACGGTCTTCCCGCCGTGGATGATCGCCCAAGCCCAGGGCTGGCGAACGGTGAGGATTCTCATCGTTGCCCCTCTCTCCGAGCGTCAGCTCGGGTCTGTGCGAGTGCCCAGCACTCGGGTCTGTTACATCGCCCTGCGACGTAGCACATGGAGAACGAGCGGTGACGGAGTCGGTCTCCGGGGCAGGAGGTGTTCGTACACTCGCGGTCGCCGTTCGAGTGCTGCGTGACGTGCCCACCGCATGAAAGCCGAGGTTCGGTGTCGTTCTTCTTCGCGAGCGCCTCGTCGTACGCGATCGCGCCACCGACGCACGCCTGCCTCCCGTGGAAGACCACCGGCGGTCCCAGCGGCACGTAGAGGTTCTCGTCGAACCGGTGAGATTCCTGACGGTGCGTGACCGGCTTCTGGCACGACGGGCAGAAGCCCTCGACCTCGTAACGGGCGTTGCGCTCGGCGTCCGCCGTCGAGATCTTCTCCGTCCACACCTCGGAGCACGGAGGCAACTGCCCGCACAAGTGGCACAGAGCGTAGTGATCCGGGAGTCGATAGACCGACGCGTGTTTCCGGACCGTCGCGGGGCGGTTGTGCTCCGCGAGGTCGTATAGATCGCCCGGTGGGCGGAAGTAGATCCGGCGTCCGTCCTCACGTTCGCGGATCTCGTGGACCCTCCACGGGTGATGCCGCCAGTCGGAATGATCGACCGCCAGGATCATCCCGACCTCGATTCGGTCCACTGCAATGTAGCGGCCTTCGGTGGGCCGCCAGCGCGCGTCCATGCGGTCCCCCTTCTCCGGGGCAACCCCGGTTAGTCCTTCAGGTAGATGAGTCCCCAGTGGTGCAGGAACAGTTCTTCGGCGGGGTCGTCCCACGAGTGGACGGCCCAGCCCTGTGGTGGTTCGGCGGAGTGAGCGATCGCGTGGCACCAGAGACACAGGTGCACGAGGTTCGCGGGCGTGTCTTTCCCGCCCCGTGAACGAAACTGCCGGTGGTGCATCTGTGTGGCTGCGCGTTCTCCGCAGCCTTCACAGCGCCCACCGGCACGCTCCGCAACAGCCTCATAGGCTCTACGTGACGCCGCGTTCACGCTTCGACGCTCCCCTCTTGCGACGCTGGAGCTCCTTGTAGTGCTTCAAGCAGATCGTCCGCTCGAGGCACTGTGCCGCATTGGTGCATCCGTCCTGCCCACACCGCGGATAGCTCGAAAGCGGTTGCCGCTTCGGGCGCCGAGAGAGCGCACGATGCATCCATTCGGGATCAGCAGCGTGGAGCTTCTGGTGTTCAGATGCGGTCAGCACGACGAGGTTCTCGCGACGGTTGTCGAGCTTGTCGCCGTTGACGTGGTGTACGTGCATGTGACGCGGCGGAAAACCCATGACCAAGCGGTGCTCGTAAGCCTCCGCGTAGGTCTGGGGTCCGATGAGCCATCGAAGACGCACGTAGCCGCGGTGGTTCAGGTATCGTCGCGGCTCACCGACAGGCACATCAGCCATCGATCTGATGGCTACCGTCCTGGCGCTCACGTCCGGAACCTGATGAGCTCGGCCAGGTGGTCGGCTTCGCTGAGCCGCACCGGGCGTTCGCCCTTCTCGATCTGGGAGACGGTGGCCTGCGACCATTTGAACCCTCGATCGGTCATCGATGCCGCCAACTCCTTCTGGGACAGCCCTGCACGTTCGCGTGCGGTGACGAGGTCGGCCCCGATCTGCTCCTCGGTCTGAGGTTCACGGATCTTGGCCGGCTTGGCGCCGTCGAGGATGCCGAGGTTGCGGAGTGCCCGTGACCGGGCGATGGTGTCAGCGGATTCGAGGGGTGACCCGGCGATGACCGGGCTCTCCGAGTTCGTGGAGCCTTGCGCCCAGGCGTCAGCGTCGGCACCCTCCGCGACGGGGATGCCCTTCGGGCGCTCCCTGTAGGCGAATCCGATCATGACGTAGGTCACGTTCCCGTCCGGGTGCTTGATGGTGTCGTGAATCCTCGAACCCACATACCCGTCCGGGTGCAGCTCGCGGAATGCCGCGAACCGTTCCGCTGCGGTCACAAACTCTTCATCCATGACCTGGGTGTGAGGTTTCGGAAGACGGGATCTCCTCGTGTCCTCAGGGATGGCAATGTCGTCAGTCATCGTCGATGCCAATCGCTTCGTCGAGCTTCTTCTGGATCGCGTCGATTCGCTTCTGCCAGCCGTCCGCATCCGCGCGAAGCCGGGCCTCTCGCTCTCGGCATGCACGAATGGTGGAGGCGCTCGGCACACAGTTGCCCAGGTCGTTGTCCTGCTTTCGGATCAGCACATAGCAGTGGTTCCGCTTCTCGGTGTACTCGCGCTGCAGGTCCCGCAGTTCCGCAATCTCGCTCATGCTGCTGCCTCGACGTCTTCCTCGATCGCCTCGGCGATAGCGCGGAGTAGGACGGCGAGCGAGCGCGGATTCCCGAGCGTCTTCGCTGCGAAGTTTCCCGAACTGTCGATCATCACGCCCGCGTGCTCATCGAGGAGATATACACCGCCACGGAGTACGTACAGCGGCTCGGTCATTTCGCGCACTAGAGGCTCGACCATAGGCTCAGTCATGCTGTTGCTCCTTCGAATTCGTCGATGTAGGCGTTGACGTTCCAGACGGGTGCCTGGAGGATGCCGATCGGCCCACCACTGCGGGTCTTGTACCCGGGCCACTCCCCCGTCTCAATCGCCCGGGCGTACCGTTCCCGGGCCTCACGGGCGCGTCTCCTCGCCATGAGGAGTTCGTCGTTGCCGAGCATGTGCACGGCTGTGAGGTAGGGCGCGTGTGCTTCCACGACGACGAACAGGTACGGGAGGTTGTCCCCGGTGATGAGGTTGTACGTGTGCTCGTACATGGCTTGCTGGATGTCGTACCCGAACCGGAACGCGTGGATCGCGAACTCCGATTCGGACGCGTCCCCTGCCGTGGTTTTCAGGTCCACGATCCGCGGCCCCAGCCAATCCAGGCGACCCCGCAGCGCCACCCCTGCGTCCGGGTCCGTGGCGAACATCGACACCTCCGGGTCACCTGATGCGAGCAGCGCTTTCGCGGTCGGATTCGACAGCACTGATTCGGCCATGATGTCCACCACCCGTGCAGTGACTCGCTTCACGGGGATCAGTCCACGGTCGCGGGCGTCCACCTCGAACGCCTTCGCTGCCTTGGTGGAGATCGCCCCGTTGGAGGCGAGCACGTTGTCGAGCTCCTTGCCGTCGTGCTCGAACCGTTCGGGGCCGTTCCCGTCCGGGTAGACCGCGATCTGCGCCCCCACACCGAGCACCTTCGAGTGGACTGCAGAGCCAAGGTCGAACTCGGCCTTCGACTCCTGCGGCTTCTCGAGGTAGTGCTTCAGGTGGGCGGGCGACTGGAGGATCTTCTTCGCCCCTGTCGAACTCAGACCCGGCTGGCGGTGATAGACCTGCTCGTCGAGTCCGTAGACCAAGCCGTTGTAGTCCGTCACGATGCGTCCTCCGGCCAGATACGACGACCAGCGGTGATGTGCAGAGAAGCCATTCGGACACCTGATGTGTTGCGGAGGTGCCCCAGCGAGTCGACGGTGAAAGCCCGCGTCTGCCGCGGCTCCCCCAGTTGCTCGTACTGCAGTTCCCAGACCTCGCCGGGTTCCGCGTCTTCCCAGGGCTTCCGCTCGGGGTGAGATTCGAAGTAGGCGGAGGCGGCGTTGTAGATCGTGCCATGCCCACTGTCTGAGAACCCATCCGCACGATGCGCCCGTAGCGTGTCGCCGGTCAGTTCGTTCAGGACGAGGATCGGACGGCGACTCGCGTACACCACGTACTCGCGATGCTCGGGCCAGCGCCACCGTCCGAGTTCTTCGTCACGCTCATGCTGGAAGAACTCACGAAGAGCGACGATGCCTTCCGGTCCGCCTGTGGCGTGAGTGTCGAGATACTGTCCCTCGTCTCCGCGTGCTCGTCGGCCGACGAGATAGACCTTGCCTTCGCGGTCAGGATCCACCGTGACCTCGATCCCGTTGCTCGCGGTGAATGTGTCGGTCATGTCTGGTCCTTCCAGTACGTGTGGGGGCAGTCCATCCACACGGTCGGGTTGTGAGTGATGACCACCTCGTCGCGGTCAAGGCAGAGCGGGCACGTCATGAGTCGCTGCCCTTCGAAACGCGGTGATCGAACGTCCAGACCGCGCCGGGAACACCGAGAAGCGGCGGGACGTGACGACGCCACACGAACCGAAACCAGCGCCACCCGCGGTCACGCGTCCACACCGGATGCCATGCGAACCACCGGAACCACCCGTTGCGGCTCATGAGCAGATCTCGAGACTGACGATGCTGAGGCTGTCGTAGACGGCTTCCTGGCGGGCGTACTGGACGGCTCGACGCCACGACGAGAACACGGTGATGAGTTCCTCACCCCGGTACACACGCCACGACCCGTAGGAGCCGTGCTTGACTCTCCAACGGTCGGCGATCATGGCTTCTCCTTCACCTCGAAGGAGAGCGATCCGGCTGACGCTTCACCGAAAGCACCTGCGTCGGTAATGAGCGCGACATCCTCGCCGCGCCGATAGAGGACGACCTCGGCGAAAAGCGGATGATCGCCGACCTGTTCGCGGTTGAACTTCTCGACGACGGTGGCGAGGCCCGCGATGTCGACGAGCTCACGGGGTCGGAATGTGTCAATGGTCATGTCTGGTTCCTTTCACCCAAAGCAGGCCGTGCAGGCGCAATGGGGGACGATGATGGGCCGACGTGTGCACGCCGGCAAGGGGTCGTGTGGTGGCTGCCCTGGTGTCGGGTCAGCACACTTCGGGCAGTCGGTCATTTCGCGAGCCGCGCGTACTTCGTGGCGTCGTGGAACTCAAACCCGGCATGGACGAGGCAGGCGGTGACGGTGACGACCAGCGCACCGGACCAGAACCCGTGTCCGAGGGTGAAAAGCAGAACGGCGATCGCAATCGCGACCGCCGCACCGGTGAGGAACCCGAGACCTACGAGGCGTCTCCTCGCCGCCCACCTACACCACATGCCGGTCATGATGTGGCCCTCAAGCTGAACTTGCCTTCTGAGCAGTAGACGCGCGGTGGGTGAGTGATCCGCTGGAACCGTGCCACCCACTCAACGGCGCCGAAACAGATGGTGCATAGCCAGCGGTCGCGCCGGTTGATAGTGATGGTCTTGAAGCCAGGCGGCTTCTCGTCTGGGCGAACAGTCGCCGTAGCCCCGCACCCGTCACATGTGTAGACGGTCATGTCACGCTTGCCCATCGTCGCTCTCCTTCGCTCGAATTCCTGAACCCGAGCATTCGAGGCATTCGATTTCGTCCTGGTAGTCGGTCCCTTTGCGGACCGTGGTGCTGCCCCACCCGAAACAGGGACGGCAGTAGTCATGGATGGCCGGGTTTGGTCTGCGATTCACGTCCGCGGCCCCAGCTCGGGGTAGCCCGCCATCGTTGCCCCGACATAGCAAGTCCCGTCGTCGTCGTGGCAGTAGAATGCTTCGCCCCGACTCGATGTCCAAACGGACGCGTACAGGTCGGTCAGCGTCTTTCCGCATCGAGCGCACTGCTTCTTCTTCGGCATGTTCGATCTCCTTCGTCGTCGAATGGGTGAGGGCCGGGCTGATCCCCAGATCGCCCGGCCCTGCACTGGTCCGGCATCCCACATGCCGGGTTCCCACACCCCCAGGAGTGGGAAGAGAAAGGGGCTGGTGTGTGATGCACCAGCCCCTGGGGGTCTCTCGGGAGTCGCACACGGATTCCAGCCCGCGTGACCACTCAGAACCGATCCCCCGAGTGCCCTGCCCGACCATGACGCCGGCACCGCCTCGCGCGGCCACAGGGCAGAAGGGTCAGATCACGGCGTCCCAGCTGTTGAAGGCGGCGACCTGCGTCGACCCCGACAGGAACTTGAGCACGCCTTCGTCCAGCGTGAACCGATCAGCCTTGACGCTGAACTCGGCCTCACGCAGAAAGACCGTGAACTCCTTCTCAGCGTCCGCCTTCACGCGCCGACCCCCTTGAACGTGCGGCCGAGAATGACGGACGCCATGTGCGCCGCTGCCTTCCCGCCACGGTCGAGCACGGATCGGCGCCATGCGATCTTCTCGCCGGCTTCCTGCGTGTCGATCCCGTGCTTGCGTGCGACTCTCGTCAACCGCACCGGGTCAACGTCGAGTGCGGCGCGGGCTTCTTCGATGACAGACATGAGCATCTCCTTCTTTTCGGTGTGATGTGCTCGTGCCCCCGTCCGGTTTTTCGCCGGTCAACCGATCTCAGGCTCGGGGACGGCACCGATAACGCTCGACGCCAGCGATGTACTCACGCTCTGACGACGGGCCACCCAAACAGCGGGCACCACTTACACGTCCTCGGCGCTACGTCGTTGTCTTTTCCTTCGACTCCACCCGGTTGCGTTCCTGAGGGGCCTGGGCTGCCTGCCCTACGGTCCATTCGTCCTCGTGCACCACAGGTTCACCGGTCCCCCACACGTCTTGTCGTGGGTTCTCCCTGATCCCGTAGCCCCCATCTGGGGGTGTCCGACCCCGTTGGCGTGGGGCCGGCATATCTTCACCGGTTGTGTTTGTTGAGTTGTCAGCGCGCACCTGTTTCCGGGTACGACGAGTAGCGCTACCCCCAGCGACGGGAGTAGAGCCGGATCAGATGACGGGGATCAGCCGGAGAAAGCCGCCAGACGAGTCAGCACACGACGCGCATGATGACGCTGTGAAGTCGATGCGGACTCAACGACGAACAGACTTCGCCAGTTGACGAGAAACGCATTTGCCACGACGCCGACAGGAAGCATCCGAGCTTCGTAGTAGTCGCGCATGTCCAGGAGGATCGGGTTCGTCGGGTTGGTCTGTGGGTACAGGGAGGAAGAGAACTGAGCCATCACTGCACCTCCACGCTCTTGCATGCGTACGGACGACTATCGCGACGACGACCAGAACCAGTCACCACGACCGGATCGGCCGCGTCATGTTCATCCCAGTACCGGGCAGACGCACGGAACTCGAGGACGAGCCAGCCGAACAGTGCGAACACGGCGCCACCGATCGCGAACCAGAGAGGCAGGGTGTCGTTCACGACGCACCCCCTACGATCGGGTTATGGACACCCTCAGAGCGCGAATCCTCGCCATCTACAACGCCAACGTCGACGTTCGCAACGCTGACCCCTCCCTCGAGTTCGTCCAGATGGTCAGAGACGAAATGGATGCCGTCTGGGACGCCATCACCGCCATCGCCGACCACATCGATGCGTCGTCCGCGAAAGACTGACGACTGAGAGGCAGAGGCCGCCGCGATCTCTTCACGCACGATCTCCCGGATCCTGTCCTCAGAGGCGCTCATGACGCCACCGTCTCAGCTACATCGACGCCAGCCTTCGCGAGAACCTTCGTCAGCGCATCAGGAAGAACGCTCGGCGTATACGAGATGTGATTGCCGTGGTTGGTCTCGATCGGATGCGTTGTGACGCGGAACCAGTGCATGTACTTCTGATACGGGCGCTGAGAGCCAGCCTGGATCACACCGGCCTGGCGCAAGCGCTTGTACAAGGTGCTGCGGCCGATCTGTCCGATATTCGCCACCGCCCCCATCGGGTACGTACCGTCCGAGTCCATCAGAGCGTCGTAGGCGGCGACCTTCGGGGCATCCGCGATTGCCTTCGCCTCGAGCACCTCGATCTCACGCACCTTCGACGCCGCGAGCTCGAGCGCGTCCGCGAACGACGCTGGCAGCTGCGAACCGAACTGACCTGTGCGGCGGATCGACGGGATGACCTCGTGGGTGAGCCAGCGCTGAAAGTCACGAACCTGCGGCGACCGGCTGATGAGCATTAGGGCGTAGATGCCAGGCTCGTTGACGATGGTCATCGTCTGCGACCCACCAAGGGTGTCCACGGCGGCGGACGCCCTTTCGTCGGCATCCAGCTGCGCGACGGCATCCCGGTACTTGCTGATGCCGAGGACGTCGCACGCGTCCTTCGCGACGAACCACGGTTCGCCGTTGACGATGACCGTGCGGACCTGCTGGCCGGCGTACCGGAAGATGTCAAGTGCAGTCATGATGCCCTCCTTGCCCGAGAGCGGGAAGGCTGAGCCCATGCGTCCTGCTGAGGCGGAGAAACTCTCGACGCCTCGGGGTCATGTGTGCTGTCCGCGAATCTGTCGCCGAGTTCAGCGGAGCTCATGAGGTTGTATGTGGTGATGCCGAGGAACTGGGCAACCTGCCCCAGCTCCTTGGTGGTGAACGGAGTGTCTCCGCGGAGTCTGCTGTACGCGGTCGGACGGCTGACGCCGATCACTGCGGCGAGGGCCGTCTTGGGCTTATCCTGGCGGCTGAACTCCGCTCTCACCGCGGATGCGACACTCATGGTCGTCGGGTCGTTGCCCGTATTCGTGGTCATGTCTCCAGTATGGCCATATTTATGGTCATGTCAAGGCTGGTGACCATATTTGTGGAGATCAGCGCTACCCTGGACGCATGGGAAAGAAGCCAATCGGCAACGATCCGGACCCGTTCGCGTCCGATCTGAACGCCTACTTCCAGCACGTCGTTTCGCAGCACACGAAGGCGCGCGACGGTAGGTGGCTTGCGACGGTCACGGGCGGAACTCGGGGCAAGGGGTACTGGGCCGGCCTGCTTAGCGGAACGCGCGCGATGAACACGAACGACATCGACGTGATCGCTCGCACGTTCAATGTCTCGCCTTTCGACTTCGTCCGGTATGCCCAGATGCACGCAGCCGGCGAACAGACGCCGGATCTGAATGTCGGCGACGACATGGATGATATGCCTGTGCTCTCTCGCGAGGAGGAGCAGGCGCTCCGCAAGAGCGACCACGACATCGCCGCGTACCGCGGCCGCAACGAAGCGGACGTACCGCACGCCGAGTAGGAGAACGATGTTCCGAGATCTCATCCATCATGCGGCGACACTCGGAGCAGAAGTTCACTTCGCTCATATCGACGACGATCCCAACCTTCTCGGATACTTCCTGCCGAAGTACAAGAGAATCGGCGTGCGTCTCGGGATGACCTACGTGCAATCTCGATGGGTGCTCGGCCACGAGTGCGGCCATGCCTATTACAACCACAGGTGCAGCGGACCTTACGTTCGCGATGCTGCTGAGCGCCAGGCGGACGCATACGCCGCACGCTTGCTCATCGATCCCATCGAATACGCGAGGCTTGAGCGCATCAACCCCGACCAGCACTGGTTGGCTGAGGAGTTCTCCGTCTCGGTCGACGGCATCTTCGCGTACGAGGAGTACTGCCTCACTCGCCTACGTGGCATCACCTACAGTCGCGCCCGTGAGGGTGCCGGGCAGTGGGCTTTCCGAGGGATACCCGCGTAGGCGTGCCTACATTCGCGGGTCAAAACCGTTGATTCTGCGGTAACCTATATTTACGGGCACACCGCACGGTGGGCTCAAGAAATCCGCGTGATTCTGCGGCAAAACAGGCATTCGGTGGGTGTGGGCGTATCAGGTTCGAGTCCCGTTACTCACCCTCCAGAAGAAGGCCCGAATCGCAAGGTTCGGGCCTTCTTCGCATCTGTGCCTCAAATGACGCGCCCCCGCGAAGCCCTAGACTGACGACGTGTCGCTCGCGGTCTGGTTCTCGTTGCTGACCGCTTCCGTCGTCATCAGCTTCACGCCGGGGGCCGGCGCGATCAACACGATGTCGAATGCGATGAATCAGGGATGGCGTCGTTCCATCTGGGGCATCGTCGGGCAGCAGATCGCCCTGATCGTCCATGTGGCGGTCGTCGCCGCGGGAGTCGGGCTCCTCGTGTCCCGTTCGGAGCTTCTCTTCAACGGGATCCGCTACGCCGGAGCGGCCTACCTCGTGTTTCTCGGCGTCCGGCTGATCCTGACGAAGCCGACCGTGGCGGTCGAGGACGCACCCGTTCCGGTCGACTCCCGTGAGAGCCCGTGGTCGATGATCCGCCGCGGCTTCTGGGTGAACCTGCTCAATCCCAAAGCGATCGTGTTCTTCCTGGCGTTCATCCCCCAATTCGTCAGACTGGATCAGCCCCCGCTCCCCCAGTACCTCACGCTCATCGCGACCGTGATCGTGGTGGACGTGATCGTGATGTGGGGGTTCTTCGCAGCAGCCGCGCGTCCGTTCCGTCGCCTCACGCGAACCGCGCGCGGACAGCGAGTGCTCAACACGGTCTTCGGCACGCTCTTCATAGCGGTCGCCGCGATTCTCGTTCTCCTCCACTGAGGGCTGTCGCCCCTAGGCTGGAGGGGATGGACATGGATGCGGCCGCCTTCGAAGAGCTCGTGATCGACGAGCTCGATCTGCTCCCCGACGACATGGTCGAAGGGCTCGACAACGTGGTGTTCGTGGTGGAGGACCGCCCGGAGGACGGCAGCCTCGATCTGCTCGGTCTCTATGACGGACTGGCGCTGACGGAGCGGACGCAGTACGGGATGGGCGAACTCCCCGATCGCATCGTCGTCTACCGCGAACCGCATCTTGCGCAGTGCGAGACGGAGCAAGAACTCCGCGACGAGATCCACACGACGTTGGTGCATGAGATCGCGCACTTCTACGGGATCGATGATGCGCAGCTGCACGAGTTGGGCTGGGCATGACGATGCCCACGGCAGTCCCCGATCTCGAGGAGACGATCGAACTCAGTGCCGCACCTCTGGAGCCGTGGCAGGTCGTCGTCTGGAATGATCCGGTGAACCTCATGAGCTACGTCGTCCGCGTCTTCCGGAAGTACTTCGGCTACTCGCTCGACCACGCGACAGCGCTCATGCTCGCGGTGCACAACGACGGGCACGCGATCGTGGCCACGGGTCCCCGGGAGACCATGGAGGTCCACGCGCAGGCGATGCACGACTACGGCCTCTGGGCGACGGTCAGAAGGGCCTCCCCATGACCTCAGACCGCATCACCGTCACGATCAGCGCCATCGAGGAGCATCACCTGGCGATGCTGCTCGACGACTTCATCGAGCTCATCGGTGAATCGCGGAACGGCGAGGACCCGGCCGTCGACCGCCTGACGCCCAACCCGTATCCCGATGACCCCGACGCCGCTGCCGATTTCGCCGGGAGCACGCGGAAGGATCTGCTCGATCGGCGCCTCGCGGACGCGCGTCGCATGCGTGCTGCGCTTGAAGAGGTCTCTGCCCCCACTGCGGGCCTCACGGATGCAGAAGCGGTTCGCACTCGTGACCTCTCCATCACCCTGGGCGATCTGGAATCGTGGCTCCGCACCGTGACGGCCCTGCGCCTCGTGATCGCTGATCGTCTGGGGATCACGACGGACCAGCACGCGATGTCGGAGAGACGTCACGACGTGTACGACTGGCTGGGCTATCGCCTGGAGCTTCTCATCCAGGCAGCAGACGAAGCCGAGTCGGGCGCGTAGTCAGGGAACCTCGACGATACGCGTCGCCAGGGAGCGAGGATCATCCCGCTCGATGTGACGGCGTTCCTGCGCGGCCCAGCGGTCCCAGTGCGGGCGATAGGTGTCCCCGTCGCGAGCGAGGGCGCGCGCCTTCCGCGAGGCTTCGCCCGACTCCACCCAGACTCTGACATCGGCGAGACCCGCCGTGGAGGGGCGAAGGATGCCGCTCCCCTCGATGATCATTCCGAGGGAGGGGTCGACGGCATGACTCTCCGCCTCGGACTGCTCTTCCCAATCCCAGCGGCGCCAGATGCCGATGTAGCCGCGTCCGTGCGGACCGAGGATCCACTCGCGGGCGCGCTCCGCGCCGCCGTCGAGTCCGTCCCACCCCGGATAGAGGGAATCCAGGGCGATGAGCTGCACGTGCCCGACCACGGGCCAACGTCTCACCAGCAATGCCGCGAGAGAGGACTTGCCGGCCCCGCTGCCGCCGTCGATGAGGACGACCGGGTTCGCCGCGGCCACGGCACGGACGTCCTGCTCGATCAGTGCCGCGGCGTGCTCCAGTGCAGCCGCGACCGGATCGTCACTTCTTGAGGGCACGGATGATGCGAGTGAGCGCCCGTCCGGCGACCCAGACGAAGGGGACAGCGACCACGAGCAGCGTGATGATGTTGGGCTCGAAGCGCAGACCCTCCTCGCGACGCACGTACACGCCGACCGGAACGGAGACGCCACCGCCGCCGCCACCCTCGCCGCCGTCGCCGCTGCCGCCACCGAAACCGGAGTACGTGAACGCCACCGGGGTGATACTCACTCCACCGACGTCCTGTGGTTCTCCGTATGCGCTCTTCACGCCGAAGGACGCAGCCTGCTTTCCGAGTTCCAGTGCAATGTTCGGCATACCCCCACGCTAGTCCAGGAACCGCGCCGGTGCGGGATCAATTCACGCCATGGGCCTTCGGATGCTGAGCGGCTCCCCGACCGTCTCCGCGACCTATGTGCCGCGCGCGACTGATCGTCGCCGTGCCGAACCGAGCGACGGCCTCGTCGACGGCCCCCTCGACTTTGCGCCAGTCCTCGTCTTCGTCCCAGAGAGCCAGGCCCCCGCCGCCGGCAGGACGCAGGTTCTCGGCGCGAACACCGACGAGCCGGACGGGGTCTCGCCGATCGATCAGCTCGAACAGCGACTGCGCGGCCTCGCCGATGCGTTGCCCCACCGCGGTGGGTTCGCTCAAGGTCTGGGAGCGGTTCACCGTGCGGAAGTCGTCGAAGCGGATCTTGACGGCGACGGTCGTGGTCTCCCACTCCGCGCGCCGGAGCCGAGCCGCGACCCGGTCGGCCAGCCGCAGCAGTTCGGCTCGCAGGAACGGACGGTCGAGGATGTCGTGGTCGAACGTCTCCTCGTGGCCGATGCTCTTCTCCACCCGCTCCGTGTGCACCGCTCGCGGGTCTTCCCCCCTCGCGAGTTCTCCGAGACGCATGCTGAGGGCCGTGCCCACGGCGCGTTCGACCATACCGGGGCGCGCATCGCGGACGTCCTGCACCGTGCGGATACCACGCGCCTCCAGAGCCTCCGCGGCTTTCGGACCGACGCCCCACATGGCCCGGACCGATCTCGGCGCCAGGAAGTCGAGGGTGTCCCTCGCTGCGACCACGAGCATCCCGTCGGGCTTGGCGATCGTCGAGGCCATCTTCGCGACGTGCTTGGTCGCCGCCACTCCCACGCTGCAGGTGATTCCCACCTCGTCGAGGACTCGTTGTCGGATGAGCTCGGCGATGCGTGCAGGGCTCCCCCAGAGTCGACGCACACCCTGCACATCGAGGAACGCCTCATCGACGGACAGCGGCTCGACCAGCGGGGTGAACGACTCGAAGATCGCCATGACCTGCCGGGAGACCTCCTGGTAGCGGTGGAAGTGCGGCGGGACGATGCGCGCGGTCGGGCACAGTCGAAGGGCCTGCGACACCGGCATCGCCGCCCGGACGCCGTAGCGTCTCGCCTCGTACGATGCGCTCGACACCACGGAACGCCCATCGGGAGCTCCGATGATCAGAGGCAGTCCGCGGAGGGAAGGATCGTCGAGCACCTCCACGGCGGCGTAGAACGCGTCCATGTCGACATGGAGAATCCGCGTGCCGGAGTCGTCGGCGTCGGGGGCGGATACGATCCGCCCCCGCCCGTCACCGTGTCCCATACGACCATTCTCCCCCGGGCCTCCGACACGAGGCCCGGGACGGCGCGCTACTGCGCAGCGCGCTCGAGAATGAGCTCACGGACACGGGCGGCGTCCGCCTGGCCCTTCATCGCCTTCATGACGGCCCCGATCACGGCGCCGGCGGCCTGCACCTTACCGTCCTTGATCTTGGCCATCACATCGGGCTGCGCTGCGAGGGCCTCATCGATGGCGGCGATCAGCGCTCCGTCGTCGGAGACGACCGCGAGCCCACGCGAGTCGACCACTTCCTGCGGCGAACCCTCCCCGGCGATGACGCCCTCGAGCACCTGACGCGCGAGCTTGTCGGTCAGGGTTCCCGCATCGACGAGCTGCTGCAGAGCAGCCACGCTCTCCGGGCTGATCAGCTCGGTCGCGTCCTTCTCCTGGGAGTTCGCGATACGGGTGATCTCACCGGTCCACCACTTGCGCGCGGTCGCGGGGGTCGCCCCGGCGGCGATGGTCGCCTCGACGACCTCGAGCAGACCGCCGTTGCGGACGTCCTGGAACTCCAGGTCGGTGAATCCCCATTCGGTCATGAGGCGGCGGCGGCGAGCCACCGGCTGCTCCGGAAGCGCCTCGCGCAGTTCCTCGACCAGCTCGGCTGCCGGCTCCACGGGCAGCAGATCCGGTTCGGGGAAGTAGCGGTAATCGTCGGCATCCGACTTGGGCCGTCCCGGCGAGGTCGTGCCGGTGTCCTCGTGCCAGTGCCGGGTCTCCTGCGTGATGGTGCCGCCGTCCGCGAGGATCTGCGCCTGACGCTGGATCTCGTATCGCACGGCACGCTCGACGGAGCGCATCGAGTTGACGTTCTTCGTCTCGGTGCGGGTGCCGAGCTTCTCCTGTCCGCGCGGACGGAGCGAGACGTTGGCGTCGCAGCGCAGGTTGCCGCGCTCCAGACGAGCTTCGGAGATGCCGAGTCCCCGCACGATGTCGCGGATGGCCTGCACATAGGCCTTCGCGACCTCCGGCGCACGGTGGTCGGTGCCGAAGATCGTCTTCGTCACGATCTCGACCAGGGGCACGCCGGCGCGGTTGTAGTCGACGAGCGAGTACTCGGCGCCCTGGATGCGCCCGGTCGCACCGCCCATGTGGGTCAGCTTCCCGGCGTCCTCTTCCATGTGCGCGCGCTCGATGGGGATCGTGATGAGCGTCCCGTCCTCGAGCTCGACCTCCACCGAACCCTCGTACGCGATCGGCTCGTCGTACTGCGAGATCTGGTAGTTCTTGCCCAGGTCGGGGTAGAAGTAGTTCTTCCGCGCGAACCGGCTCGATTCGGCGATCGAGCAGCCGAGAGCCAGACCGAGACTGATCGAGGAGCGGATTGCCGTCTCGTTCACGACCGGAAGCGAGCCCGGGAGCCCGAGGTCGACCGGCGCGATGAGCGTGTTCGGCTCGGCGGCATGGAAGGCCTCGTTCGCCGGGTTCGGCGCATCAGAGAACATCTTGGTTTTGGTGTTCAGCTCGACGTGCACCTCGAATCCGAGGACCGGCTCGAACAGCTCGAGCGCCTTGTCGAAGTCCATGAGCTTGGCGGCGGCCATCAGCGCTTCCCTCCTGCGAGCTGCGGTGCACGGGTGAGCAACGGCGCACCCCACGAATCGACGAGGAGCGTCTCGAGCGCTGCGCCGACCTTGTAGAGACGAGCATCCTCGCGCGCCGGAGCGATGAACTGGATGCCCACGGGGAGGCCGTCTTCGTCCGACAGCCCACTGGGGATGGAGATCCCCGGGACACCGGCCAGGTTCACCGGGATGGTGGTGATGTCGTTGAGGTACATCTGCAGCGGGTCGTCGATCTTCTCGCCGAGCTTGAACGCCGTGGTCGGCGCGGAGGGCGTCGCGATCACGTCGACCTCGGCGAACGCGTTCGCGAAGTCCTGCTGGATGAGCGTGCGAACCTTCTGGGCGCTGCCGTAGTAGGCATCGTAGTAACCCGCCGAGAGCGCGTACGTGCCGAGGATGATCCGGCGCTTGACCTCGTCGCCGAATCCGGCATCGCGCGTCGCGGACATGACGTCCTCGACCGTCGGGTTGCCGTCGGGGGTCACCCGCAGGCCGAAACGGACCGAGTCGAACTTCGCGAGGTTGCTCGACGCCTCCGCCGGGAGGATCAGGTAGTAGGCGGCGACGCCGTACTCGAAGTGCGGCGCGCCGATCTCGACGATCTCCGCGCCCTGGGCCTCCATCAGCGCGAGAGCGCTGCGGAAGGACGCGGCGACGCCGGGCTGGAAGCCGCTGTCGGGAAGCTCGCGGATCACGCCGACCTTGAGCCCCTTGAGCACGTCACCGCGCGCGCCCTCACGGGCAGCCTCGGCGAACGAGGGCCACGCATCGCGCAGGGAGGTCGAGTCCTTGGGATCGTGGCCGCCGATCGCGTCGTGCAGCAGTCCGGAGTCGAGCACGGTGCGGGAGACCGGGCCGACCTGGTCGAGGCTCGAGGCGAGGGCGATCGCGCCGTAGCGGCTCACACCGCCGTAGGTGGGCTTGACGCCGACTGTGCCGGTCACGTGCGCGGGCTGACGGATCGAGCCGCCCGTGTCGGAACCGAGCGCGAGCGGCGCTTCGAACGCGGCGACGGCCGCAGCCGAGCCACCACCGGAACCGCCCGGGATGCGATCGAGGTCCCAGGGGTTGTGCGTGGGGCCGTATGCCGAGTGCTCGGTGGACGACCCCATCGCGAACTCGTCCATGTTGGTCTTGCCGAGCGGGATCAGTCCCGCGGCGCGAGAGCGTGCGACCACCGTCGCGTCATACGGCGAACGGTAGCCCTCCAGGATGCGCGAGCCACTCGTGGTGGGCTGGTCCGTCGTGACGAGGACGTCCTTGATCGCGAGAGGGACTCCCGCGAGCGGGCCCAGCTCTTCACCCGCCGCACGACGGGCATCGATGGCTGCAGCCGCCTCGATCGCCCCTTCGTTGACGTGCAGGAACGCGTGGACGTCGCCGTCCACCGCGGCGATGCGGTCGAGATGAGCGCGGGTGGCCTCGACACTGGAGACCTCGCCGGAAGCGAGCTTCGCGGCGAGATCCGCCGCGTCCAGACGGATGATGTCGGTCACTGCTCTTCTCCCAGGATCGCGGTCACACGGAATCGGCCGTCGGCGGCATCCGGGGCGTTCTGAAGCACCTGCTCGTGCGTGAGCGTCTGCCCGACCACGTCGGGGCGGAAGACGTTGCTCAACGGGATGGGGTGACTCGTCGCTGCCACGTCGGCGGTCGCGACCTCCGACACCTTGGCGATGTTGTCGACGATCGCGTCGAGCTGGCCCGTGAGCCGCGACACCTCGTCGTCGTTCAGCTGGATGCGTGCGAGCACACCGAGGTGGCGCACGAGTTCAGGGGTGATTTCAGACACTCCTCCAGTCTAGTTGGAGCACCCGTCACTCCTCTTCCCTGCACGGCCGTCGACATATGCTGGGCGGGTGAGCACGTTCCAGCCCCCGCGCCCGTGGACCGCCAGCTACGCCGCAGGCGTCCCGGAAGACCTGCCTCCCGTCGACGGATCGCTCGTCGACATCGTCGCCGCCTCGGCACGCGACTATCCGGATGCCCCCGCCCTGCAGTTCTTCGGCCGCGAGACGACGTACGCCGAGCTGCAGGCCGCCATCGACCGGGCGGCGACGGGCTTGCGAGACCTGGGCGTCCGCGCCGGCGACCCGGTGGCCATCGTGCTCCCCAACTGTCCGCAGCACATCGTGGCGTTCTACGCCGTGCTCCGACTCGGCGCGGTCGTGGTCGAGCACAACCCGCTGTACACGCCGCGCGAGCTCCGCAAGCAGTTCGAGGACCACGGCGCGAAGCATGCGATCGTGTGGAACAAGGTCGTCTCCACGGTGCAGGAGTTCCCCGCCGACCTGGCGGTGACGAACCTCGTCTCCGTCGACGTGACCCGCGCGATGCCCTTCCTCACCCGCTTCGCCCTGCGTCTGCCCGTCGCCAAGGCCAGGGAGTCCCGCGCAGCGCTCACCGAGAAGGTCCGCGGCACGGTGCTCTGGGACTCGCTGATCGCCGCTGACCCGATTCCGTCGTCGCACCCGACGCCCGCAGCAGACGACCTGGCGATCATCCAGTACACCTCAGGCACCACCGGGACGCCGAAGGGTGCCGCGCTCACACACCGCAACCTCCTCGCCAATGCTGCGCAGTCGCAGGCCTGGGTGCCGTCGATCCAGCGCGGCAAGGGATGCGTCGTGTACGCGGTGCTGCCGATGTTCCACGCATACGGCCTCACGCTCTGTCTGACGTTCGCGATGTCGATGGGCGCGCGACTCGTGCTCTTCCCGAAGTTCGATCCCGATCTGGTTCTCGACGTCGTGAAGAAGCATCCCGCGACGTTCCTCCCGCTCGTGCCACCGATCGCCGACCGCCTTCTGAGCACTGCCAAGGCCAAGGGTGTGTCGCTCGACGGCATCGAGGTCGCGATCTCCGGGGCCATGGCACTGCCCCACGAGCTGGTGGTGCCCTTCGAGGAGGCGACCAACGGCTACCTCGTCGAGGGCTACGGCCTGAGCGAGTGCTCGCCCGTACTCATGGCGAACCCCGTCGCCGACAACCGCGTGCCCGGCACCGTCGGACTTCCGCTGCCCGGAACCGAATGCCGGGTGGTCGACCCGGAGAACCCCACGGAGGACGTGCCTGCAGGAGCGGCGGGAGAACTCGTGGTTCGCGGACCGCAGGTCTTCTCCGGGTACTACGGCAAGCCGGAGGAGACGGAGGCCGTGTTCGTCGACGGGTGGTACCGCACGGGCGACATCGTCACGATCGACGAGGCCGGCTTCGTGCGCATCGTCGACCGCATCAAGGAGCTCATCATCACCGGCGGCTTCAACGTCGCCCCCACCGAGGTCGAGAATGCGCTGCGCCAGCACCCGCAGGTGGTCGACGCTGCGGTCATCGGACTTCCGAGCGAGCACTCGGGCGAGGAGGTCGTGGCCGCGATCGTCGTCGATCCGGAGACCGAGGTCGACGTGGAGGCCGTCCGCGAGTTCGCGCGCAGCATCCTGACGCCCTACAAGGTCCCCAGGAGGATCTTCGTGGTCGACGAACTCCCGAAGTCGCTCATCGGCAAGGTGCTCCGTCGGCAGGTCAAGGAGAAGCTGGTCGCCCTGAACACCGGCTCCTGAGGACGCCCTCACAGGCGGCGAGACGTTCGGCGCGCTACCCTTGGGAAGTGACCCCTGAAGATGCAGTGCTGACCGACGCCCCCGAGGACTCCCCCGCGACCCCCGGATTCGAGGAACTCGGAATCACCGGGCCCGTCCTCAAAGCCATCAAGGACCTCGGCTACGAGACCCCGTCGCCCATCCAGGCGGCCACTATCCCTACCCTCCTCGCCGGGCGCGACGTCGTCGGCATGGCGCAGACCGGAACCGGCAAGACCGCGGCATTCGCGCTGCCCGTGCTCGAGCGTCTCGATGTCGCGCAGAAGACGCCGCAGGCGCTCGTGCTGGCTCCGACCCGTGAGCTCGCCCTCCAGGTGTGCGAGGCGTTCGAGTCGTACGCGTCCAAGATGAAGGGTGTTCACGTCCTCCCCGTCTACGGCGGACAGGGCTACGGCGTGCAGCTCTCGGCTCTGCGCCGCGGGGTGCATGTCATCGTCGGGACACCGGGCCGCATCATGGATCACCTCGCCAAGGGCACACTCGACCTGTCGCAGCTGCAGTACCTCGTGCTCGACGAGGCCGACGAGATGCTGAAGATGGGCTTCGCCGAGGATGTGGAGCAGATCCTCGCGCAGACACCCGAGGAGAAGCAGGTCGCGCTGTTCTCCGCCACGATGCCGCCGCAGATCCGCCGCCTCGCGCAGAAGTACCTGCGTGAGCCGGAAGAGATCAGCATCAAGTCGAAGACCGCGACGGGCACGAACATCACTCAGCGGTACCTCGTGGTCTCGTACGCGCAGAAGGTCGACGCGCTGACCCGCATCCTCGAAGTCGAGAACTTCGACGGCATGATCGTCTTCGTCCGCACCAAGAACGAGACCGAGACGCTCGCCGAGAAGCTCCGCGCCCGCGGCTACTCAGCCGCAGCCATCAACGGCGACGTGCCTCAGGTGCAGCGCGAGCGCAGCGTCAACCAGCTCAAGGACGGAAAGCTCGACATCCTCGTCGCGACCGACGTGGCCGCGCGCGGGCTCGACGTCGAGCGCATCAGCCACGTCGTGAACTTCGACATCCCCACGGACACCGAGTCCTACGTGCACCGCATCGGTCGCACCGGGCGCGCGGGACGAACGGGCGACGCGATCAGCTTCATCACCCCGCGCGAGCGCTACCTGCTCAAGCACATCGAGAAGGCGACCCGACAGCAGCCCACTCAGATGCAGCTGCCGAGCACGGAGGACGTGAACACCACCCGGTTGACCCGGTTCGACGATGCCATCACCACCGCTCTCTCGGAGACCGGGCGCATCGACGCGTTCCGCGACATCATCGCGCACTACGTCCGTCATCATGATGTGCCGGAGAGCGACGTCGCCGCGGCGCTGGCCGTGGTCGCGCAGGGAGACAAGCCTCTGCTCCTCGATCCCGCCAACGATGCGCTCACCAGGGCCGTCGAGGCGGACAACCGGCCGCAGCGGGAGCGCCCCGCTCGTGACGCGCGCGAGCCTCGGGGCGAACGCCGCAGCCGTGGCGACTACACCGCCTATCGCATCGAGGTCGGCAGGCGTCACCGTGTCGAGCCGCGCCAGATCGTCGGCGCCCTCGCCAACGAGGGCGGCCTGGGCCGTGACGACTTCGGGGCGATCAACATCCGCCCCGACTTCTCGACCGTCGAGCTCCCGTCGAACATGGATCCCGCCGTGCTCGACAAGCTCCGCGACACCCGCATCTCGGGTCGCCTCATCGAGATCAAGCCCGACCGCGGTCCTGGCGCTCGACGTAGCGGCCCTCGCGAGGATCGTCCCTCCGGCGGTCGCGGTGACCGTTTCGATCGTCGTGACCGTGACGAGCGCCCTGCGCGCGAAAGCCGGGACGAGAAGCCCTTCCGCAAGCCGCGCCACAAGAGCTGACGGCGGGTCGCGCGCGGCGGTGTCTAGTCGCTTCCGCGCGCGAGCCGTGCGGCGACGGCGATCAGCGGCTCTGGATGTGCCAGAAGGGCCCGTTGCTCCGGGTGCGAGATCAGGTGAGCGATCAGTCGGTGCGCTCCCGTGACGGTCGGGGTCCAGTAACCTCCGACGTGATGACGGCTCAGCGGGACGGTGCGCGTCTCTCCTTGAACGACGAGCTTCGCGGAACCGTCATCGGGATCGATCCCGGGATCGCTCAGCATCAGGGCGGTCAACGCGCCGAGCAGCACAGTGCCCGTGAGACCGGGGAGGCGGAAGTTCGTCGTCGGAACGTCGAGTTCGATCTGCTCGAGTCCCGTCCACGGCACTATTCCGCGATTGTCGACTCCGTCGCGGATGATCACGGCCTCGGGCATCAGCCGCAGGTGGTTCCGACCGGGATCACCGACAGCCAACGCCTCGGGGACGACGATCAGCGGACCGTAGCGTCTCACGCCCCTTCGCCCGCGGGAGGGAGCGCGTCCGGTCCCTCCGTCACCAGGATGTGGAACTGCGCCGCATCGAGGATCCGGAGACCGAGCTCCTCCGCCTTGGCGAGCTTGGACCCCGCGCCGGGGCCGGCGGCCACGAAGTCCGTCTTCTTCGACACGCTCGACGCCGCCTTTCCTCCCGCGTTGATGATGGCTTCCTGCGCACCCTCACGCGTGTATCCGTCGAGCGAGCCGGTGGCGACCACCGTCAGCCCTTCGAGCACTCCCCCTGCGGCGACGGCAGCGCCGGGACCGGGGTGACCTGGTGTCTTCCACTGCACCCCCGCATCCGCCCACTGCTCCACGATCTCTTTGTGCCAGTCGACCTCGAACCAGGACAGGAGCGAGTCGGCGATGATGCCGCCCACGCCCTCCACGGCAGCCAACTCGTCGCGCGTAGCCGTGCGGATCGCGTCGAGTGAGCCGAACCACTGCGCGAGCGCCCTCGCAGCGACAGGTCCGACGTGGCGGATGTTCAAGGACACGAGCAGACGCCACAGGTCCTTATTCTTCGCCTTCTCGAGCTCGGCGAGGAGAGTGAGCGCCTGGGACGAGGGCTGCGGACCCTCGAGGCCGGACTTCTTCTCGGCCGCAGTCGGGTTCCGTCGGAACGGGGCGCGCGTCTTGACGATCCTGTCCTCGTCCTCCTTGGGAAGCCCCGTCTCCGCGTCGCGGACCACCAGCTCGATGGGGACGAGCTGGTCGAGCGTGAGGGCGAAGAGGCCGGCCTCGGTCTCGAGCGGCGGCACCGCGGGAGACGTCGGCTGTGTCAGAGCGGCGGCGGTGACCTCGCCGAGGGCCTCGACATCGAGGGCACCGCGGGAGCCGATGTGCTCGACACGTCCGCGCACCTGCGCCGGACACGAACGCGCGTTCGGACACCGCAGATCGATGTCGCCCTCCTTCATCGCCCGAAGCGGAGTGCCGCACTCCGGGCACTCCAGGGGCATCACGAACTCGCGTTCCGTGCCGTCGCGCTTCTCGACGACCGGACCGAGGACCTCGGGGATGACGTCGCCGGCTTTGCGCAGCACGACGGTGTCTCCGATCAGCACGCCCTTCGCCTTCACGACGTCCTTGTTGTGCAGAGTCGCCTGCCGGACGACGGATCCCGCGACCTGCGCAGGAGCCATCACCGCGAAGGGCGTCGCGCGGCCGGTGCGGCCGACCGACACCACGATGTCGAGGAGCTTCGTCTGCACCTCTTCCGGCGGGTACTTGTATGCGATCGCCCAGCGCGGTGCCCGGCTGGTCGCGCCGAGCTCGTCATGAAGCTCGAGCTCGTCGACCTTCACCACGATGCCGTCGAGCTCGTGCTCGATGTCGTGGCGGTGTTCACCGAAGTACTCCACGAACGTGACAACCTCATCGATCGTGTGGCACACCCTGGTGTGCGGGCTCGTCGGCAGCCCCCACTCGGCCAGCAGATCGTAGACCTCGCTCTGCGCCGCGACGGGAGGGTTCGACCATGCGCCGACGCCGTGCACGTAGAGCGCGAGCGACTCGATGCGCAGCAGGCCGGCTTCGAGTTCGAGGCCGTTCTTCTTGTCGATCTGCTGACGCAGGCCGCCGCTCGCCGCGTTGCGGGGATTGGCGAACGCGGGGAATCGGCGCGCGGCGGCGGTGCGAGCCTTCTCCTCGTCGAAGGGCTTCTTCGCTCCGCCCCGCGCCTCCCAGCGCTCGAGCGCATCGGCGTAGGCGCGGTCGCGGAACGCCGCCTGGGCCGCGTTGAGCCGTTCGAACGCGGCGACGGGGATGAAGACCTCCCCGCGCACCTCCACGATGGCCGGGTGGCCCTCACCGCTCAGTCGATACGGGATCTCGGGCAGCCGAAGCGCGTTCTCCGTGACGATCTCCCCCACGCGTCCGTCGCCCCTGGTCGCAGCAGAAGTGAGCACGCCGTTCTCATAGCGGAGATTGATGGCGAGGCCGTCGATCTTCAGCTCGGTGAGCCAGGCGACATCGCGTCCGGCGGCGGCCTTCGTCTTCGCGGCCCATTCCCGCAGCTCGTCGATGGAGAAGACGTTGTCGAGGCTGAGCATGCGCTCCGCGTGCTCGATGGTCGCGAGGCCCGTCGCCTCAGCCGCACCCACCATCTGTGTAGGCGAGTCCTGCCCCTGCAACTCGGGATGCAGACGCTCGAGCTCTTCGAGTCGGTGCATCCAGCCGTCGTAGGTGGAATCGTCGACGATCGAGGTGTCGCGGCCGTAGTAGGCCTCCTTCGCATCGAGGATGCGCGTGGTCAGCTCCTCGGCTTCGGTTCGGGCGTCTTCCAACGAGATGTTCTCCGGCACCCCGTCAGTCTACGAGCGGGTGCGGACACCGGAGGAGGCTACGCGCCGACAGGGACCGCGGACACCGTGGTGTCGATCGTGAACTGTCCGAGCACCCGCGTCCCGATGTAGAGCACGGCGGTCTGTCCCGGCGCGACGCCGTCCAACGCGACCTCGGGCGTCACGCGCACGCCGCCTTCGGAGATCTCGGCCCTCGCAGGGACCGGCTCGGCGTGCGCTCGGATCTGCACGTGGCACTCGAACGAGGACTCCGTGGGTGCGGCACCGGCCCAGCTGAACCGCTCTCCGGCGATCTCGGCGATCGCGAGGGCCTCCTTGGGGCCGACGACCACCGTGTTCGAGACCGGTCGCACCTCGAGGACGAAGCGCGGCTTGCCGTCTGCCGCGGGAACGCCGAGCTTGAGCCCGCGTCGCTGTCCGACGGTGAAGGCATGCGCGCCCTCGTGCGATCCGACGACCTCACCCGCACGATCGACGATCTCGCCGGTGGCCGTGCCGACCTTCTCGGCGAGCCAGCCGCGCGTGTCCCCATCGGGAATGAAGCAGATGTCGTGGCTGTCCGGCTTCTGCGCGACGCTCAGGCCGCGTGCTTCGGCCTCTGCGCGGACGACGGCCTTCGTGGGCGTCGTGCCGAGCGGGAAGTAGGTGTGCGCCAGCTGTTCGGCCGTGAGGACGCCGAGCACATAGGACTGGTCCTTGGCGTTGTCCGACGCCCGGTGCAGCTCGAGGCCGTCCTCGCCGTCGACCAGAGTGGCGTAATGCCCCGTGCACACCGCGTCGAAGCCCAACTCGATCGCACGCTCCAGAAGGGCGGCGAACTTGATCTTCTCGTTGCAGCGCATGCAGGGATTCGGGGTGCGGCCTGCCTGGTACTCCGAGATGAAGTCCTCGATCACATCGTCTCGGAACCGCTCGGAGAAATCCCAGACGTAGAACGGGATGCCGAGCACGTCGGCTGCACGACGCGCGTCGAGGGCATCCTCGATCGTGCAGCATCCTCGACTGCCGGTGCGCAGTGTTCCGCCCGCCCGGGAGAGCGCGAGATGCACGCCGACCACGTCGTGCCCCGCCTCCACGGCCCTGGCTGCCGCGACGGCGGAGTCGACTCCACCGCTCATCGCCGCAAGGATCCGCATACGACCAGTCTACGAGCGTGCGGCTGTGCCGGCGCCGGATGCGCGCGTGTACGCCTCGGCGATCGCACCGAGCACGGCATCGACGTCGCTCTCGGTCGATGTCCGCCCGAGCGAGAAGCGCAGCACGCTGCGGGCGTCGCGCTCCGGGCGTCCCATCGCCATCACGACATGCGAAGGTTCGGCCACGCCCGCCTGGCAGGCTGATCCGGTCGACGCCGCCACCCCTGCGACGTCGAGCAGGAACAGCAGGCTCTCCCCCACCGCACCCGGGAACAGCATGTGCGCGTTGCCGGGAAGACGGTCGGTCGGGTCGCCCAGGAGCTCGGCCGTCGGCACCGCGGCAACGATCCCGGCCACGAGGCGGTCGCGCAGCGCACTGAGACGCGCAGCCTCGTCCTGTCGTTCGTGCTCCGCGAGTTCGAGAGCCACGGCGAGGGCGGCGGCTCCGGCGACATCCTGTGTGCCGGCGCGCAGGCCTCGTTGCTGGGCTCCCCCGCGTAGCAACGCCGTGAGCCGGGCGGAGCGGGCGGTGACGAGCACCCCGACCCCCACCGGTGCGCCGATCTTGTGACCGGCGAGGCTCATCGCGACGAGCCCGACCCCGCTGTCCGCCTCTCCTCGAAGGCCTCGGAACGACAAGGGCAGGTGGCCGAGCGCAGCGACCGCGTCGAGGTGGAGGGGAACTCCGGCACCGGCGGACCCTGCCGCAAGCGACCGTGCGTCGTTGATCGTCCCGGCCTCGTTGTTCGCCACCAGCGCCGTGGCGAGGGCAGCTCCGGGAAGAGCCTCGGCGAAGCGCTCCGGGACGATGCGCGCCGAGGGCGAGACCGGCACCTGTCGCACCTCCGCCCCCTCATCGAGGAGCGCTGCGACGGTGTCCGTGGTCGCGTGGTGCTCGGCGTCAGGCATCACGATCGCCGACGTCCCCGTGGGCCGGGCGCGCCACAAACCCTGCAACGCCAGGTTGATCGATTCGGTGCCGCCTGAGGTGAACACGATCTCGATCGGGTCGGCCTCCAGCACCGCCGCCACGCGCTCACGGGACTCTTCGAGAAGCCGTCGTGCGTCCTGGCCGGCGCCATGAGTCGAGGAGGCGTTGCCCACCGTCTCCGACGCTGCCAGCCACGCCTCACGCGCTTCGGGGCGCAGGGGCGTGGTCGCCGCGTGGTCGAGATAGTGCCGCATCCTTCGATTCTCTCGCGAAACCGTCGGGAGAGGGCCTTCGCGCCTGGGACCGGGTCCTCCTTGTCATGAGACGGCAACACATCACGCCTAATGTGTACTCATGCCCGCGTCCCGAGACCTCACCGCGCCCGGCGGCCCCGTCCTCGACAACCTCGGCGTCCGTCTGCACGACGGTGTCGGCACACTGCGTGTCTGGTCGCAGAACGCCTCATCCGTCGAACTGGTCGTCTTCGACGCGACCGATCTCGACTGGGCGACCGATCAAGTGGCGCTCGAGCGGCTGCCAGGGGGGATCTGGGAAGTCACGACGGAGATGCTCCAGCCGGGAGTTCGCTACGCGATCCGCGTCAGCGGCCCACACGGCCCGGGCAACACCTTCAACCCGGAGACCCTGCTGCTGGACCCCTACGCTCGCGGCCTCGCGCAAGGAGACGGGTACGAGGAATGGCGCTCGGTCGTCATCGTCGACGGTTTCGACTGGGGCGACTCGCAGAAGCCGCGCGTGCCCCTGGACCGCACCGTGATCTACGAAGGTCACGTCAAGGGGCTCACGAAGCGTCACCCGGACGTCCCACCCGCGCTGCACGGCACCTACGCCGGTCTCGCGCACCCCGCGATGATCGAGTACTTCCACGAGCTGGGCATCACTTCGATCGAGCTGCTGCCTGTGCACGCCTTCGTGCCGGAACCACGACTCCTCGAACGCGGACTCACGAACTACTGGGGCTACAACACCCTGAACTTCTTCACTCCGCACACCGCCTACGCGACGGAGGAGGCTCGGAAGGCGGGCCCCGAAGCCGTACTGGCCGAGTTCAAGGGCATGGTGCGGCTGCTGCACGAGGCGGGGCTCGAAGTGATCCTCGACGTCGTGTACAACCACACCTCGGAGGAGGGTATCGGCGGCCCCAGATCGAGCCTGCGGGGCATCGACAACGCGAGCTACTACCGTCAGGACGAGTCCGGAATCTACATCGACACCACGGGCTGCGGCAACACCCTCAACACATCGACCGCTGCGGGCGCGAGACTCGTGCTGGACTCGCTGCGCTACTGGGCGCAGGAGATGCAGATCGACGGGTTCCGCTTCGACCTCGCCACCGCCATCGCGCGAGACGAGACGCACGCCTACTCGCCGGAGCACCCGCTCCTCGCCGCCATCGCGGATGATCCCGTCCTCGCAGACGCCAAGCTCATCGCCGAACCCTGGGATGTGGGCCTCGGTGGCTGGCAGACGGGGAACTTCCCCGCCGGCTGGCATGAATGGAACGACCGCTATCGCGACAGAGTGCGCAACTTCTGGTTGAGTGACATCGACTACGCGCGCCGCGCGTCCGCACCGGTCGGCATCGGCGGGTTCGCGACCCGCCTCGCCGGATCCTCCAACACGTTCAGCGAAGACCGCGGCCCGCTCGCCAGCGTGAACTTCGTGACCGCCCACGATGGATTCACCCTGCATGATCTCGTCTCCTACGACGTGAAGCACAACGAGGCGAACGGCGAGCACAACCGCGACGGCGCCGATATGAACCGCGCCTTCAACCACGGCGTCGAGGGCCCCACCGACGACCCGGCGATCCTCGCCGCCCGCCGCAAGGCGATGCGGAACCTCTTGGGGACCCTTCTGCTCTCTGCAGGTATCCCGATGCTCACTGCCGGCGATGAAGTGGGCCGCACCCAGCGAGGCAACAACAACGCCTACGCTCAGGACTCCGTGCTCACCTGGCTCGGCTGGGAGTTCGAGCCGTGGCAAGAGGACCTGCGCGCCCACGTCTCGCGCCTGATCCGCCTTCGTCAGGAGAACCCCGCACTGCGCCCCAGCCGCTATGCGCGACTCGGCGAGCACATTCCCAATGCCTCGGTGATGGACTGGTACGACCAGAACGGCGAGACGATGGAACAGGAGCAATGGGCCGACCCCGGCAACAGAACGCTGCAGTACGTCGCCGCCTCCACGCCTGATACCGAGGCGCACAACCGCATCCTGCTCATCGTGCACGGAACCGAGTCCCCCGTGGATGTCCGTCTCCCCGAGGAGATCGATGGAGCGACGCGCTTCGTCTCGCTGTGGTCGAGCGCGCAGGAACGTCCCTCTGACGACGCCGAGGTCTTCGCACCCGGCGATGTCCTTCCGGTGTCCGGCACGTCGATGAGGCTTTTCCGCGTGGAATGAGTCCGGCGGCCGACGCACCATCCTGCGCGCTACCCGCCACCACGTCCGCGCGGTACATTCGGGAGGTGGCTGCTCGTGCTGGTACTCGGTCCTCGGCTCTTCGGAGCCCCGCTCAGATCCCGGCGCGCGCCGCGGACGGAGCAGATGCTCCCGGCTCGTTGCGGACGACGCGTATCCCGCTCCTCGAGCCTGCGCCCACCGTCCCTGGCGGGTTCACTCCGAAGGCCTTCGTCGGCGAGGTCGTCCCGTTCCGGGTGGTCGCGTTCCGAGAGGGGCACGACATCATCGGCGTGCATGTCCGCCTCACATCGCCCTCCGGCGAAGAGAGCCTGCATCGCCTCACGCCGCGCGATGACGGCACCGACGCGTGGGTGGCGGAGATCGCGCTCGACGAGCAGGGCTCCTGGAGCTACCGGTTCGAAGCCTTCTCCGACGACTTCGCGACCTGGGCCCACGCCGCCGCGCTGAAGGTGGCGGCCGGCGTCGACGTCCCGGTCATGGCGGCGCTCGGCGCCGATCTCCTCACCACCGCCGCCGCTGAGAAGGACCGTCCTGCAGCGCAGCGGAGACGACTGGCCGCTGATGCCCTCTCGCTCCGCAACGGAGATGCCGCGACGACCATCGCCCTTTCGACGGATGCAGAGCTCGCACAGATCTTCCGAGAGCGTCCTGTCACGTCGCTGCGCTCCGTCACACTCCCCCAGATGCTGGACGTCGACCGGCGCGCCGCGGGTGTCGGCGCCTGGTACGAGTTCTTCCCGCGCTCCGAGGGCGCCAGACGCCTCAAGGACGGTACGGTCAGGAGCGGTACGTTCCGTACGGCGACACGACGGCTGCCCGAGGTCGCAGCCATGGGGTTCGACGTCGTCTACCTGGTCCCCATCCATCCGATCGGCACGACCAACCGCAAGGGCCGCAACAACACCCTCACGGCCGAACCGGGAGACCCGGGCTCCCCGTACGCGATCGGCGCAGCGGAGGGCGGACACGACGCCATCCATCCGGACCTCGGCTCGGCCCAGGATTTCCGCGCCTTCGTGCGTGCAGCCCGGAAGGAGGGCCTGGAAGTCGCTCTCGATCTCGCGCTGCAAGCCTCTCCCGACCACCCGTGGGTGCAGGAGCATCCTGAGTGGTTCACGACCCTCCCCGACGGGACGATCGCCTACGCCGAGAACCCGCCGAAGAAGTACCAGGACATCTACCCGCTCAACTTCGACAATGATCCCGCGGGCATCTACGCCGAGATGCTGCGCATCGTGCAGCACTGGGTTGCGCAGGGCGTGAAGATCTTCCGCGTCGACAACCCGCACACCAAGCCGCTCCAGTTCTGGGAGTGGCTCATCGCCGAGGTGAATGCGGCCGACCCCGACGTCATCTTCCTGGCTGAGGCGTTCACACGCCCGGCGGTCATGCGCGCGCTCGCCGCCGTGGGCTTCCAGCAGAGCTACAGCTACTTCACGTGGCGCAACACGAAGGCGGAGCTCGAGGAGTTCCTGACGTCGGTGTCGCAGGAGACCTCCGACTACATGCGTCCGAACCTGTTCGTGAACACGCATGACATCCTCACCGAGTACCTGCAGTTCGGCGGCAGGGCGGCCTACCGTATCCGGGCCTGCATCGCGGCGACGGCCGGCCCCGTCTACGGCGTGTACGCCGGATACGAGCTGTTCGAGAACGTCGCCAGGCCCGGCTCGGAAGAGAACATCGACAACGAGAAGTACGAGTTCAAGTTCCGCGACTGGGCGGGAGCCGAAGCCAGAGGCGAATCGCTCGCTCCCCTCCTGCGCAGACTCAACGCTATCCGGGAGGCACACCCGGCGCTGCAGCAGCTTCGCAACTTCCGGGTGCACTGGAGCGACGACGACGCCGTCCTCGTCTACAGCAAGCACCTTGCTGCCGAGTTCACCGGTACCGGACGCCCGGACACCATCATCGTGGTCGCCAACGTCGATCCGCACTCGGTTCGCGAGACGACCGTGCACCTCGACACGACGCAATGGGGAACCCCGCTGGGGGAAGCCTTCGAGGTGGAGGATCTCCTCACCGGAGCGATCTGGACCTGGAGCGACCACAACTACGTACGACTCGACGCGTTCGCCGAGCCGGTGCACATCCTGAAGGTGAGGGAGCGATCATGAGCTACACCGAAGACGTCGCGGCATCCACCGAGTGGGAGGCGATCTCAGCGGCCACGCATCACGATCCGCACGCGGTTCTCGGAGCGCACGCGCACAAAGATGCCGCTGATCGTACCGTCACCGTCATCCGGGCGAGACGCCCCCTCGCAGGTACGGTCGCTGCCGTGTTCGCCGACGGGAGCAGGCTCGAACTCTCCCATGTGGCGCACGGCATCTGGGAAGCTCAGCACGACGGCCCTCCACTCCCGTATCGGATCGCGACGCGGTACGGCGATCACGAGGAGACGGTCGTCGGCGACCCCTACCGCCATCCCCCGACTCTGGGCGACCTCGACCTCCACCTCATCGCCGAGGGGCGTCACGAACGTCTCTGGGAGGTGCTGGGAGCACACGTGCGCACCTTCGACGGAGAGATCGGCGTCTCATTCGCCGTCTGGGCCCCGAATGCCTCAGCCGTGCGCGTGGTCGGTGACCACAACGGCTGGAACGGCGAGTCGCACGCCATGCGCTCGATGGGAGTCAGCGGCGTCTGGGAGCTCTTCGTCCCCGGGATCCCGATCGGCACCAGGTACAAGTATCAGATCCGCACCCGCGACGGCGCGTGGATCCTCAAGGCCGATCCGATGGCGCTCGCGGCGGAGGTGCCGCCGGACACAGCGTCCGTCGTGACCACCTCCTCCCACTCCTGGTCCGATGGCGCCTGGATGACCAGGAGGGCGGCCACCCATGCCGTCGCGCAACCGCTGTCGGTCTACGAGGTCCACGTCGGATCGTGGCGAGGTGGACTTGGCTATCGCGAGATCGCGGATCCGCTCATCCAGCACGTGACGGACGCGGGATTCACCCATGTCGAGTTCATGCCGCTCGCGGAGCACCCCTTCGGCGGATCCTGGGGATACCAGGTGAGCGGGTACTACGCCCCGACCAGTCGTTTCGGCAGCCCCGACGACCTCCGCTACCTCATCGACCGGCTGCACCAGGCAGGCATCGGCGTCATCATGGACTGGGTGCCGGGTCACTTCCCCAAGGACGCCTTCGCCCTCGCCCGCTTCGACGGACAGCCGCTCTACGAGCACCCCGATCCGCGACGGGGAGAGCACCAGGACTGGGGGACGCTGATCTTCGACTACGGCAGGCCGGAAGTACGGGGATTCCTCGTCGCCAACGCGCTCTACTGGCTCGAGGAGTTCCACGTCGACGGCCTTCGCGTTGACGCGGTCGCCTCCATGCTCTATCTCGACTACTCGCGCGAACCCGGCCAATGGGAGCCGAACATCCACGGCGGACGCGAGAACCTCGAGGCGATCCGCTTCCTGCAGGAGGTCAACGCCACCTCGTACCGGCTGCACCCGGGAATCCTGATGATCGCGGAGGAGTCGACCAGCTTCCCCGGGGTCACTGCTCCGACCGATCACGCGGGTCTGGGGTTCGGCTTCAAATGGAACATGGGGTGGATGAACGACTCGCTCCA
The DNA here is from genome assembly GCF_006540085.1 of Microbacterium oxydans. Classification (GTDB taxonomy): domain Bacteria; phylum Actinomycetota; class Actinomycetes; order Actinomycetales; family Microbacteriaceae; genus Microbacterium; species Microbacterium oxydans. The sequence goes on from NZ_BJOG01000005.1 coordinate 51,186, forward strand.
GTACATCGCCCGCGACCCGATGTACCGCGGTCACCATGAAGGCGAGATGACCTTCTCCTTCGTGTACGCCTTCGGAGAGAACTACCTGCTTCCCATCAGTCACGACGAAGTCGTGCACGGCAAGGGCAGTCTGCTCGCCAAGATGCCGGGCGATCACTGGCACAAGCTCGCGAACGTCCGCGCGTATCTCGCCTACATGTGGGGTCATCCCGGCAAGAAGCTGCTCTTCATGGGGCAGGAATTCGGTCAGCTCGCCGAGTGGTCGGAGGGTCGGGAGCTGGACTGGTGGCTTCTCGACCAGCCCTCACACGCGCAGCTGCAGGACTTCGTCGGGGCGATGAACCGCTCCTACCGGGCGCAGGCGCCGCTGTGGGAGCGCGACAACGACGGCTCGTCGTTCAGCCGTCTCGGAGCGCCGAGCTGGGATCCCACGGTGATCGCCTTCGAACGACGTGACGCCCACGGGGGGCGCCTGGTCGTCGTCAGCAACTTCGCCGGCGTGGAACGCACGGGCTACCAGCTCAACCTGCCCCGCGAGGGCGTGTGGCAGGAGGTGCTCAACACGGATGCCGCCGACTACGGGGGCCGCGGATCGGGGAACCTCGGCCTGGTGTACGCGAAGCCGCTAGAAGGCGGCGCTCCTGTCGCGAGCCTGACGCTGCCTGCGCTGTCCACTCTGTGGCTGCGGTACCAGTCCGACCCACACGTGCCGACCGTCAACCACGGCTGAGACGCCCTGGCGCGTACGCGCGCCAGGGCCGAGAACGGTACCGGAGAACGTCGCCCTAGAAGAGCAGCGACGACAGTCGGTTGCGCGCCGACACCACTCGCGGATCCTCCGCGCCGATGAGTCCGAAGAGCTCGACAAGACGCTCCCTCACCGGAGTGCGCTGATCCGCCGGGAGCTGCGCGAACAGGTCGAGCAGCCTGCCGAAGGCGTCTTCCACGTGTCCCCCGGCGAGATCGAGGTCGGCCACGTCGAACTGCGCCTGGACATCGAGCGGGCCATCCGCTGCCGCAGCGCGCGCCGCCTGCAGATCGAGGCCCTGCACGCGGTCGAGGAGGCGCACCTGGCCGAGCCCCGCGATCGCGTCCGCGTCACGGGGGTTCTCCGCGAGCGCCTTCTCATAGGCCGTGATGGCCGCCGCGTAGTCCCCGAGCTCGATCGCTGCGAACGCCTCAGCGTGCAGCGGTGGAAGCTCCGGCTCTGCAGGGGGCGCCGGCTCTGCACCCTCCTCGGACACCGAGAGCGACCCGGTGACACCGTTCTGGGCCGCCACCTGGAGCAGCTGGGCGAACACATCGCGCACCTGCTGCTCGGGCACGGCACCCGTGAACATGGGCACGGGCTGCCCGGCGATCAGCGCGACCACCATCGGGATCGACTGCGCGCGGAAGCTCTGGGCGAGCTGGGGATTCGCATCGACGTCGACCTTGGCGAGCAGCACTCGTCCCCCGAGTTCGCGCGTCACCTTCTCGATGATCGGGCTCAGCTGCTTGCACGGACCACACCACTCCGCCCAGAGGTCGACGACCACGGGGACGGTCCGCGAGAGCTCGAGGATCTGTCCGAACGTCTCGTCGGTCGCATCGACGACGACATCGGCGACAGGCGGTGCGGAGGCCGCCTCGGTCGGAGTTGCCGGCCGGTTGCGGAGGCTCGACAGGTCCACGGCACCACGCAGGGCGGCGGGAGAGATCTCACTCATTTGATCACCTTCACGGACAGGAGGTCCTGGTGGGCTGCCAGGAGCCGGATCTGCTCCGTCGATCCCTTGGCAGGGACCGAGAAGAACAGCTGGAACTCGTAGGTCGTCTCGACGCCCTTCGCCGACTCGGTCGCGTCGGTGAGCGCCTTCGCCTGCGCGTTGTCACCGAAGCGGATGGAGACGTCCTCGCCGGTCGGCGTCACTGTTTCCGTATCGGTGAGGGTGACGGCGACGATGGCTCCGCTGTCGAGAGTCGTCATCGAGATGGGGGCATCCTGCGTCGCGGCCATATCGAAGGCCGCCTTCGAGGTTTCGGCGGCGCCCTTGTCCGCGAGCGCCTGGACCACGGCCTGACGGCTGTCGGTGATCGACTTCGCGTAGGTGAGGGCGAGATCGTCGAACTTCCCGTACGACGCGCTCTGTTCCCCCTGATCGACGACGTCGGCGAACGTCGTGGCCAGATCGGCAGGAGGGATAGTGAGGAAGGCCGAGTCGGACGGCACGAGAGACGTGCCGAGCCAGGATGCAGCGACTTCCGGGAAGGCGGCGTCCGCAGACATCTCCGCCATGTGCGAGACCTTGTAGTTCGACCACGGGTCGGCCTGCGTCATCGTGAGCACGACGGGCGGCACGGTGTCGTCTCCCGTCTTCGACAGCATCAGGACGGTGCGAGGCCACTGGTCGGTCGCCTCGGGAAGCACGACCTCCACGTCGTCGGTCGGGATGGCGGCGGGCGGCACCGTCTCCGGGATCTTCGTCCGCAACGCGTACTCCGTCGTCCTCGTCGCGAGTGCGGGTCCTTCGAAGCGCGTCGCGAGCAGATCGAGATCGAGGGCTGCGTCGGCCTCACTCACGGTGCCGGCGAGAGACTTGAGGATGCGCTTGGCCTGAGCTTCGGTGACCGCCGGCGGCTTCTGGTTCTCCGGTGCGACCACCGTGGGGCTCGGCGAGGGGGTCGGCGAGGCGTCGCCCAGCTGCGGCCAGGAGTCGGACGAGCAACCGGCTGCGAGTATGGCTGTGAGCCCGAGCGCGGGGATCACGAGAAGACGGCGCCGACGACGAACGGTCGCGGCTCGCATCGATGTCTTGGAGCCGGGGTCTTTACCCTCGTCCACGATCTCGGCCTCCTCCGCATCGTCGTCCTGCCGTGGACTCGACTCCGCGGGGGCCGTCGCCGTGGCGGACTCGCTGTCTTCGATCGCCGCGCGCTCCGCGGGCGGAAGCGTGGCGAGGTCGATGGGCTCGGTTATCGGTAGCGGACCGGGTCCCTTGCGACGCGGACCACGGCCCCGACGCTGATGCCGGATGGCCAGAACGTAGAGGATGAGGCCGAGCAGCAGCATGACCCCACCCGCGACCATGAGCGGTCCGGCCCACGGGGTCGAGTTGTCGAGCGGCCAGGACACCACGATGTCATCGGGAGCGTCGGCGGTCCCGTCATAGGCGACGAGCAGACTCGTGCCTTCGGGAAGCTGCATGTTCTCCGCGGTGAGGCGATCCTCCTTGACGAAGGAGTCGAGCCAGAGGTCGGAGCCGCGCGGGTCACGGCCCGTCGGAGCGCCTTCTGACGGATCGGCCTGTCCGTCGCTCGGAGCATCGGTGGACGTGTCGGTCTCGGAGTCGGAGGCGGCGATGTGCTTGACGGCCAGATCGCCGTCCTTCTTCATCGTGACCTGGTTGTAGTCAGAGTCCGCGAGCCAGGCCTCCATGTCGGCCGTGCGACCGTAGCTGCCGAAGATCTCGCCCTGCCCACGGACGATCAGTGTCTGGGCACCGGGATTCGCTCGAAGAACATCGCCGTCGATGAGAACGAACGGTGCCGGTTCACTGATCTCGACTTGGGTCTTCTGAGTGGAGGGGCCCATGAAGATGGTGCGCTGAGCAATCCCTGCACCGATCAGTACGGCAGCCAGCACGAAGGCCACCACGGCCCATACGAAACGCACGAATAGTCTCCTCACGCATCACGGACCTCTGTCCGCGACGCAACACTCGACATTTCAGACTAGCGAAATCAGCTGTGTGTTGCCCACGAGCAGACGCAGTGACGGCTGGACCGGCACGTCGTCCGCGCCGACGAAGCGCGTCTGGATAATCTTGCGGGAGCCGTCCCGAGGAGTCTCCGATGAAGATCCACAATCCCTTCCGCACCGCCCTGGTGGCGACGCTCGGCGTGGGGTTGGGGATCCTGCTGATCAACAGCGTGCAGAATCTCTCCACCGTGCTGCTCTATCTCGGCACCGCCCTGTTCCTGAGTCTCGGACTCGACCCGCTCGTCTCGTTCCTCGAACGCCGACGGCTCCCCCGCTGGGCGGCCGTGTTGGTGACGATCCTCGCGGTGCTCGGCGTCTTCGTGAGCATCGTGCTCATCGTCCTCCCGGTCCTGGTGGACCAGATCTCCCAGCTGGTCGCCCAGATCTCGGCGATCGTCCAGCGCGGGAATCTGATACCCGACCTCAAAGAGTGGATACAGGACGCCTTCCCGAACCTTCTCGTCGACGATGTCTTCACGTACGTCACCAACTGGTTGACGAGCAACCTCGCCGAGATCGGCGGATCCATCGGTCAGGGCGTGCTCGTTGCCAGCGGCGCTGTGCTGGGCGGCCTGTTCGGAGCGTTCATCGTCCTGATCCTGACGATCTACCTGACGGCATCGACGCCGTCGCTCAAGCGCGCTGTCTACCAGCTCGCGCCCGCGTCGAAGCGCGATCGATTCATCGACCTGTCGGAGCAGATCACCGACTCGGTCGGCTATTACGTCATGGGCCAGGTATCGCAGGGTGTGCTCAACGGTGTGCTCAGCGCGATCTACCTCTCGATCATCGATGCGCCCTTCCCCGCCGTCCTGGCCGTGATCGCCTTCTTCTTCTCGCTGATCCCGCTCGTCGGCACGCTCACCGGCTCGACGATCATCGTGCTGGTATGTCTCATCCCCGGACTCGGCTCCCCGGCGACCGCCATCGCCGCCGCGATCTACTACCTGATCTACATGCAGATCGAGGCGTACATCATCTCGCCTCGCATCATGAGCCGCGCCGTATCGGTGCCCGGTGCCGTGGTCGTGGTGGCGGCCCTCGCCGGTGGAAGCCTGCTCGGCCTCCTCGGCGCTCTGATCGCGATCCCCGTGGCCGCGAGCATCCTGATCATCTACCGCCAGGTGCTCATCCCTCGGATGAACGAGCTCTGACGTCGAGGCCGTCGGCCTCTCAGTCGTCGGCGGGCCAGTGGGTGGCGAGAGGCAATGCGGAGGGGTTGACCGCCGCGACGATCTCGGTGAGCACGCGCCGCGTCTGCGTCTCGCCCACCCAGAGATGCTTGCCGCCCTCCACCGCGATGAGCGTGGCGTGCGGAATCGAGGCGAAGCGGTCCTTTGCCTCGGCCGGACGCAAATAGTCGTCGAGTTCCGGCACCAGGACCACGACGGTGCGGTCGGTCGACGCCCAGGCGGCGACCTCTTCCGGCGTGGCGCGGTGCAGCGGCGGCGAGAGAAGGATGATGCCTTCGATGTCGTGCTCCCGGCCGTACTTCAGAGCGAGCTCCGTGCCGAAGGACCATCCGAGCAGCCAGGGGCGCGGTAGAGCGCGCTCGCGGACGAAGTCCATCGCGGCGGCCACGTCGAACTGTTCAGCGGCTCCCCCGTCGAAACTCCCGTCGCTGGTCCCTCGTGGGGATGTGGTGCCTCGCGTGTTGAACCTCAGGACGGCCAGGTCTGCGAGGGCGGGCAGCCGTGCGGCCGCCTTCCGGATGATGTGCGAGTCCATGAAGCCGCCGGCGGTCGGCAGGGGATGCAACGTCACGAGCGTCGCGACCGGTGGTGCATCCTCGGGCTGAGAGAGCTCCCCGACGAGGGTGAGGCCGTCCGCCGTGATCAGTTCGATGTCCTCGCGTCGTGCGGGCAATTCCAGCGGTCCACGGATCTCGATGGTCATGCAAGCCTCCAACAGTGCGTGTGCCAGTGCCGACGGGCCGCCAGGTCAGCGGCGTCCCCGAGTACCCCGTCCGCACGCCAGGCGACGAGATGAGCTGTCCCGGCGACGATGCCCCGGCCGCAGCCGGGGCACACGTACTCCTTCTGTGCCTGCGCGGCCGACACCGGTTGAACGGTCCACTCGCTGCCACGTCGAGTCTCGGTGCGCTTCCAGCCGGCGAGGAGACGATCGAATGAGTCCTCGGATTCAGGGCGCGCCGAAGGGCGTCTGCGGGAGCGGGGCATCGTGCCTGCTCACCACCAGTGGTTGTTGACCCAGAAGTTGTAGGCGCCGGCCCAGCTGCCGTAGCGGCCGGTCGCGTAGCCCGTCGCCCAGCGGAGGTTGTCGACCGGGTTGTAACCGTTGCCGGGAACCTTGCTGCAGGGCAGAGCCTGCACCAGTCCACATGCCCCTGACGACTTGTTCGTGGCGTTGGGGTTCCAGCCGCTCTCACGCGAGACGACGTAGTCGACGTACTGCCAGTCGCTCTGCGCGATACCGGCGGCGGCCATCCACTCCGCAGGAGCCCCACCACCCGTGTACGGAGGAAGCGCGCCGCGGGATGAACCGCCGGACGACCCGGTTTTGGGCGCTGCAGCAACCGTGGGGACGGGAGCCGGTTTCGGCTTCACGTACACTTCGAAGCCTCCGCGCACGACCGGCGCGATCTCGGCACCTTCGACGGTGACGGTGAGGTTCTGCGTGTCAGCGAGCGCGAGCGAATACGCCGAGTCCGGCGACTCCTCCGGTGCCGGCGCGGCCAGTGCCACCCCGGTCGGAGCGACGAGCGCGCCAGCGAAGCCGACGACCGCGAGGGCGCTGAAGACGCCGACGACGCCGCGGCTCCGAGACCAGCGACGGGTGCCCGTGCGCGCCGAACCGGCCTTCGCTGCGGGCACAGGCGAACGGTCGTTTCTGTCTAGAGTCATGTCGTTTCGGGAGTTCACGATGAGGGACAGTCTACGCAAGGTCGCCTGAATCGACCATCAGGAACCTCAACGAACCGCGAGGATGACGTCGATCGTGGCGTCGAGAAGGGCATCCACCTGCTCCTCGCGGTATCCGCCGCGCTGCATCCGGAAGGCTGCGGACCGCAGCTGCTCGGCGGTCAGGGCGTCCCCGTCACGCAGGTAACGAACGATGCGGGTCGACACGTGGTCGACCTCGTCGAGACGATAGCCGAAAGTAAGCACCCCGGTGCGGGCGAAACGATGCCGACGGGGGCGAGCCAGGTGATCCAAGATGACCTGCGCGTCCTCCCGTGCCCGCTCGACCCAGGCTCCGGCCCCCTGTGCGCGCACCACTCGCTCGCGTTCCCGCGCGGCGAAGGCATCTTCGACGCGTCCGAGTGCAGCATCGACATCGGCGACCACGTAGCCGTTCTTGACCAGAGGGAACGAGGCCGTCCGCACATCCTCCGCGCTGAGGTCAGCGCCGCCCTCTTCGAAGGCGCGGCGGGCCGAGGCGAGGAACGTGTCGACGGCTGCACGGTGGTATCCGCGCACGCGTCCGGAGGTGAGGGCGAACGCCGCGGGCGCCTGCGTGGGCTGTTCGTCCAACTGATCTTCGGTCATCACAGAGCCACCCAAGGAGAGAAGAGGAAGTAGAGACACAGAGCGGGGATGGTGGAGGGAAGGATGCTGTCGAGTCGATCGAGCAGCCCGCCGTGACCCGGCAACCAGGAACTCATGTCCTTGATGCCGAGGTCGCGCTTCAGCATGGATTCACCCAGGTCGCCGAGCGTCGCTGAGAGCAGGATCGAGACACCGAACACGAGGCCGCACCACCACGGCAGCTCCAGGAGGAAGATCGCCAGCAGCACGCCAGCGGCGATGGACGCGGCGACCGCCCCTCCGAACCCTTCCCAGGTCTTCTTCGGACTGATCTTCGGCGCCATGGGGTGTCGGCCGAAGGCCAGACCGGCGGCGTAGGCACCCGTGTCAGCGGCGACGGCGATCGCGATGAAGCTGAGCACCCACCACTCACCGCCCTCCTGCTTGAGCAGGATGAGCGCGATACCCGCGAGGAAGGGGACGTACACCTGGACGAAGCCGCTGATCACGGCGTCTGCGAGCACGTCGCCGTAAGTCCGTCCGTCCTTCTCCACCATCTGCGCGATGAGTCGCCAGACGATCACGAAGGCAACGGACACGAAGAGCATCACCCAGCAGAGCCACGGCTCCGCGAAGTATGCCGAAAGCACGAGGAAAGTGGCTGCGATCAGTTGGGGCACCACGTCGACTCGCCGCCCGGAACCCCGCAGGGCTCTCGAGAGCTCGTACACGCCCAGCAACGCGGCCGCGAGGGCGAACGGGACGAAGAGCACCTTGAGGAAGAGCAGGGAGCCGAGCAGCGCAGCTCCGAACGCGAGGCCGATCACCGTGGCGAGGATGAGATCCCGGCCGGTGCGCTCCTTGATGCGTTCGTTCGCCTGGTCGAGCTGGTCACGTGCGTGGGAGACGTGGCTGCCGAGCTCATCCCTCGCCGCCCGCCACTGCTCGCGGATGGCGTTGTGATCTGCCGTGTCCAGGGAGCTGATGTCCCCGACTGCGACGCGGTCCGCGGGGGCTGGAAGTGGCGGCCGAGGGGGTACCTCGGCACTGTCGAACGTGGGGAACGCCGCATCGACGAGCGGGACGCCTTCGGACGGGGTACCGTGATGCGCGTCTCGACGCGCGAACGGCTTGTCGTCGTCGGCATCTCGCGTTTCGTCAGACATCCCGACTACACCTCGAGGAGTTCTGCCTCTTTGCGCTTCAGCGCGTCATCGATGAGATCGACATGCTGGCGCGTCAGAACATCGAGCTCCTTCTCACCGCGAGCGATCTCATCCTCACCGAGCTCGCTCTTGAGCGCGTCCAGCTCATCCTTGGCCTTGCGGCGGATGCCACGGACGTGGACCTTCGCGTCCTCTGCCTTGGTCTTGACGAGCTTGACGTACTCCTTGCGCCGCTCGGCGGTGAGCTCCGGCATTGTCACACGCACCAGGTTGCCGTCGTTCGTGGGATTCGCACCGAGGTTCGGCATGTCGCGGATGGCCTGCTCGATCGCCTTCAGAGCGGACTTGTCGTACGGCGTGATGATGAGCGTCCGCGCCTCCTGGTTCGCCAGGGACGCGAGCTGCGCGATCGGCGTGGGAGTGCCGTAGTAGTCCACGAGGACCTTCTGGAACATCTGCGGGTTCGCACGACCGGTGCGCACCGTGGAGAAGTCCTCCTTGGCAGCTTCGACCGCCCGGTTCATGCGAGTGGTGGTTTCAGCGAGGACGTCCGCGATCACGGTGACTCCTATCGTCGGGGTGTTCTGCAAATTCTATCGGGCGAAGTCGTCTCCGCCCGTCGCACACTCAGGTGGTGACCAGCGTGCCGATCGGGTCTCCGAGCAGAGCGCGGGTGACGTTGCCCGCCGGCTCCATGCCGAAGACCCGCATGTTCATGTTGTTGTCCATGCAGAGACTGAACGCTGTCGAATCGACCACCTTCAGGCCGCGCTGCAGTGCGTCGCTGTAGGTGACCCGCTCGATGCGCTCGGCGTCGGCGTGCTTGTTCGGATCCGCGGTGTAGATGGCATCGACGCCGTTCTTGGCGACGAGGACCTCCTCCGCACCGATCTCCAGCGCACGCTGAGCCGCGACCGTGTCGGTCGAGAAGTACGGAAGACCCGCGCCGGCTCCGAAGATCACGACGCGCCCCTTCTCGAGGTGACGCTCAGCCCGACGCGGGATGTAGGGCTCCGCGACCTGAGTCATCGAGATCGCCGACTGCACGCGCGTGGCGGCACCGGCCTGCTCGAGGAAGTCCTGCAACGCAAGTGCGTTCATGACCGTGCCGAGCATTCCCATGTAATCGGCGCGTCCACGGTCCATGCCGCGCTGGCTCAGCTCGGCTCCGCGGAAGAAGTTCCCTCCCCCGACGACGATCGCCACCTCGACGCGGTCGACGGCAGCGGCGATGTCGCGCGCGATCTGGCTGACGACATCCGGGTTGACGCCCAGCTGTCCAGCGCCGAAGGCCTCTCCGGAGAGCTTGAGAAGGACGCGGCGGCGTCCGGTGCGTTCAGTCATGGGTGGGTGTCCTCTCGTCCCGATTCAAGATAGTGCCTCGTGGGCATGAAGAAGGGGTTCGGATCATGACGATCCGAACCCCTTCGACGTTGCTACGCGCCGACCTTGAAGCGCGCGAAGTCCGTGACGGTGATACCGGCGTCCTTCGCCACCTGGGCGACAGAGAGCTTGTTGTCCTTGGCGTAGTCCTGCTCGAGCAGGGCGACCTGCTTGATGAACGCGGAGACGCGGCCTTCGACGATCTTCGGGAGAGCCGCTTCCGGCTTGCCCTCGTTGCGGGAGATCTCGGTGACGATCTCGCGCTCCTTCTCGACAGCGTCCGCCGGGACGTCCTCGCGGGACAAGTACGACGGGTTGGCGAAGGAGATGTGCTGAGCGATGCTGCGCGCGGTCTCGGCGTCGTCACCCGTGTAGGCGACGACGACGCCGATCTGCGGCGGCAGGTCCTTGCTCGTGCGGTGCAGGTAGACCTCGACCTTGTCGCCGGAGATCGTGCGCACTCGACGCAGCTCGACCTTCTCGCCGATGATCGCAGCCTCTTCGGAGATGACCTGCTCGACGCTCTTGTCGCCGGCGGATGCAGCCAGGGCGGCCTCGACCGAGTCGGCCTTCACCGCGGCTGCGGCGTCGGCGACCTTGTCGGCCAGCGCGATGAAGCGCTCGTTCTTCGCGACGAAGTCCGTCTCGCACGCGAGCTCGATGAGCGTCACGGCGCCATCCTGCTCGCGAGCGACGATGAGTCCCTCGCTGGTCGAACGGTCAGCGCGCTTCGCGTTGCCCTTCGCACCCTTGAGACGCAGGATCTCGGTGGCCTTCGCGACGTCTCCGTCGGCCTCCTCGAGCGCCTTCTTGGTGTCGACCATTCCGGTGCCGAGCTGCTCGCGCAGCGCCTTCAGGTCAGCGATGGTGAAGTTGGCCATGTGTGGTGGCTCCTTGCTTCGTTAGGTGTGTGTACGAGGGATTACTTGGCGTCAGCGGCTTCGGCGGCGGCGACCTCAGCGGTCTCCTCACCGGAAGCGGCGGCGATCGCCTCGTCGTGTGCCTCTGCACCGGCCTCGTCGGCGGCGGTCTCGTCGGCAGCGGGGGTCTCGACGACCGCGGCAGCGTCATCCGCGGTGGTGACCTCGGCGGCGTCAGCGGACTCCTGGACCTCCTGTGCGGGGGCCTCGAGGAGCTCCTTCTCCCAGTCGGCGAGAGGCTCGGCGTCACCGGTCTCCGGGTTGTGCTTCTGCTGCAGACCCTCGGCCGCAGCGTCCGCGATGATGCGGGTGAGCAGCGACACCGAACGGATGGCGTCGTCGTTGCCGGGGATCGGGTACTGGAAGTCGTCCGGGTCGGCGTTCGTGTCGAGGATGCCGATCACGGGGATGCCGAGCTTCTTGGCCTCGTCGATGGCGAGGTGCTCACGCTTGGCGTCGACGACCCAGATGGCAGACGGCGTCTTCGTGAGGTTGCGGATACCACCGAGCGACTTGTGCAGCTTGTCGAGCTCGCGCTTCTTGAGAAGCAGCTCCTTCTTCGTGAAGCCGCTGTTCGCCGGGGTCTCGTAGTCGAGCTCCTCGAGCTCCTTCATACGAGCCAGACGCTTCGAGATCGTCTGGAAGTTGGTGAGGAGACCGCCGAGCCAGCGCTGGTTCACGAACGGCTGGCCGACACGTGTCGCCTGCTCCGCCAGGATCTCCTGCGCCTGCTTCTTGGTGCCGACGAAGAGGATGGTGCCGCCGTGGGCGACCGTCTCCTTGACGAAGTCGTACGCCTTGTCGATGTAGCCGAGCGACTGCTGGAGGTCGATGATGTGGATGCCGCTGCGCTCGGTGAGGATGAAGCGCTTGACCTTCGGGTTCCACCGACGGGTCTGGTGTCCGAAGTGCACGCCGCTGTCGAGCAGCTGGCGGATGGTGACCACAGCCATGGTCGTCTCCTGGTTCTGGCGCGATTCTGCGCCGTTGAGGTTGCAAGCCGACCGGATGATCGGACTCCCTGGTGCCCGGCTCACACCCGCCTGTCGGAGGACAGGACCTGTGGGAGTAGATGCCGCGAAACGAGTCGCTCTGGGCACGCGTAGTCACCTCGATCTCGAGGTGCTCCTCCAGCATACAGGATCAGACGGCCGGCTCCCCTGCACCGTGGCTTCCCCTGCACAGTGGCGTGGTGTCACGTCTTACTCCCCGGATGTGTACGCCGCACTGCGCATGGTGCACCGCGGCAGCGTCGAGCCATCAGGATGCCTTCATGCGCTTGAGATCCAGAACACGAGCCCTGCTCACCCCGACTCTTCTCGTCGTCTCGATGGTCGCCTTCGCAGTGATGCTCTCCCCCGGCGCGGCAGCGTGGTCCGACGAGCCTGACGTACCCGCCTGGAGCTGGCCGGTCACCGGACCACGCTCGGTCGTCGCGCCCTACCGCGCTCCGGCTCATCGATACGGCGCCGGGCATCGTGGCGTCGATCTCAGCGCCGCGATGGGGACGACGGTCTCGGCTCCTGCTGACGGAGTCGTCGCTTTCCGCGGGACGGTCGTGGATCGGCAGCTCATCACCATCGAGCACGCCGGCGGGCTGGTGTCGACATTCGAACCGTTGCGATCCGATCTCCTGGTCGGCGATCTCGTTGCAGAGGGTCAGGAGATCGGAGTGGTCGATGCTGGCGGGCACACACCGCCCGGCGCGATCCATCTCGGCGTACGTCTCGACGGGGACTACATCAACCCGATGCTGCTCTTCGGCGATGTGCCGCGCGCAGTGCTCCTCCCCTGCTGCGAAGCCCCGTGATCGAGCTTCCGAGTCGTCGGAGTCAGGCGCGGGGATGGGCGAGCCGGTAGGTGGCCGTCAGGCGCTCGGTCGAGACGTGCGTGTAGATCTGCGTGGTGCCGAGGCTGGCATGCCCGAGTATCTCCTGCACCGCCCGCAGGTCTGCTCCGCCGTCGAGGAGGTGGGTGGCGGCGGTATGACGGAGCGCGTGCGGACCGATCGTCTCCGCGCCGACGATCGGTGCCAGGACACGCGCGACGAGTTCGTACACCGTTCGCGGGCCCACTCGCCCTCCTCTGCTTCCGAGCATCACGGCGGGGGTGAAGGTCCGTGACCTGGCGATGAGGACCGGCCTTCCTCGTCGCAGGTAGGCGGAGAGCGCATCTCGTGCCGGCGCCCCGTAGGGGACGACGCGTTCCTTGTCTCCCTTGCCGACCACTCGGGCTGTGCCGCGCTCGAGGTCGAGATCGTCGACGTCCAGACCGCAGAGCTCGGAGACGCGGATGCCGGACCCGTAGAGCAGCTCGAGGACGGCATGGTCTCGCAGCGCGAGTGGGTCACCCTCCGACGCTGTGGCGCGATGCGCGTCGAGAAGCTCGGACATCGCATCGCGCGAGGCGACCGTCGGCAACGTCCTCCCCTTCTTCGGCGCGACCAATCTCAGGCTCGGGTCATGCGCGGCGATCCCCTGTTCAGTTGCCCAGCCGAAGAAGGACCGTGCGGTCGCGGCGCGGCGCGCGAGAGTGGACCGCGCGTCTCCACGCTGCGTGGCGTTCCAGAGCCAGTCCCGGAGGACTTCCAGGTCGACGTCCTCGACGGCGACTTCCCCTGCAGAAGCGGCGAGGTCTCGAAGGTCGGAGCGATAGGCCTTCACCGTCGCCGACGACAGCCGACGCACCCGCAGCAGGTGGTCGGCGAATGCGTCTGCGGCCGCCGCGATCTCCATGACCCCAGCTTGCCGCGATCGAGCTTCCTGACCGGCAGCCTCGCCGTCGGATCGGCTATCGTCTGGGCGGCGCAGCCCGGTGCCACCCCGCGCTGTCGAGTGCGACATCTCCTTCCAGGCGCAGCAGTCCGAGCACTGATCGGACGCGATCAGGGGAGAGCCCCGACCGGCGGGCGACCTCGTCGATGGAGAGGCGTGCCCGAACGGTCATGACCTCCAGGATGCGTGCGTGGTGAGGATCCCGCTCCCCCGGGCTCGTGTCGGGTCGATGACCTATCGCGCCGAACAGCTCGCGCACCTCCTGCGCCGATGTGACACACTGCGCGTCGTACTCGCGCAGCAACCGATGGCATCCCGCTGAGGACGCGGAGGTCACCGCTCCGGGGACGGCACCGAGTGGACGCCCGAGCGTCGCAGCGTGACCGGCGGTGTTCAGCGATCCACTCCTCCAGCCCGCTTCCACGACGACCGTCGCGTGTCCCAGTGCGGCGATCAGACGATTCCTCGCCAGGAACCTCCACTTCGTGGGCGCCGTGCCGCAGGGTGGCTCGCTCACCAGTGCCCCCTCTTCGGCGATCCGCCTCAGGAGCGCCTGGTGCCCCGCCGGATAAGCACGGTCGACCCCGCCGGCGAGGAAGGCCACCGTCGCGCCCTCCACTCCGAGGGCAGCTCTATGGGCAGCTCCGTCGATCCCGTACGCACCGCCCGAAACGATCACCACGCCTGTGGCTGCCAGATCTCCCGCGATCTCTGAGGCCACGTGCTCGCCGTACCCCGAGGAGGCGCGCGCACCGACGATGGACACGCGAGGCTGATGGTCGAGCAGCTCCACACGACCCCGCACCCACAGTGCGGCGGGGACATGCGGTCCGAGATCGTCGAGGGCGGCGGGCCACGCCGCGTCGCCGGGAATCAGCAGCCGGACACCAGCGGCAGCGGCTCCGTGGAGCGCTGCCAGCACGGCTCGTGGTGCTGCCCGCGGGGTCCAACGTGCACGCCCGTCGGCGAGCATGCGGGATGCCGCCGCGTTCGCGCTCCCGGGAGACAGCAGCGATGACGAGTGACCCACGGCCACGGCGAGTGCTTCCGCAGCACCGAGCTCCGCGATCAGAGCGCCGGCGACGGCATCGCCCGGCTCCGCGATCACGGTCCATGCGGCGCGTGCCATGCACTCATCCATACTCCCACCCGGGTGGATCTGTTCCGTGAGGGCCACAACTTCGGCGTCGGCCAGGAGCTCGTCGATCATCGCGGCAACCCCCGTCGAAGGTGCAGCGCGCGGCCGATCTCATCGGTTCCCGGCCTGTCCAGCGCAGCCAGGTCCGCCATCGTCCATGCGACCCGGAGAACGCGGTCGTAGCCGCGAAGTGTCAGCGCTCCACGCTCCAGGGCCCGATCGAGCGGCGATCGCGTCGAAGCGGGCAGCCGGAGCGCTCCCTGCCGCAGCCAGGTGCCCGGCACATCCGCATTACGACGCCATCGGGTGCTCCGCCAACGCGACGCTGCTCTCGCCCGCGCGTCCGCGACACGGTCCCGCGCCCGCTCGGTTGTCAGCTCCGCACTCGCGTCACCCATCGCCAGCGATGCGGCGACCCTCGTCACCTGGAGATCGATGTCGATGCGATCGCGGAGCGGTCCGGACAGACGGGTGGCGTAGCGTCTGATCGCCATCGGCGGGCACACGCATTCCGCACCGCGCACCCCATGATTTCCGCAGGGACAGGGATTCATCGCGAGCACGAGCTGGAATTTCGCGGGGAAGGTCGCGGTGAATCCGGCCCGATGCACAGCGATCACCCCCGACTCCAACGGCTGGCGCAGCGCATCCAGCGCGACGCGTGAGAACTCGGCCGCTTCGTCGAATAATCGGAAATACAATCGAATAAGAGACAACCACGAAGGAACGACTACATGGGTACCCCAGCCGCAATCTACGCGCGCTTGTCCGTCGACCGCGACGGCACCAAGGTTGGTATCGACACCCAACTCGAAGACTCTCGCAAGCTCGCTGAACAACGAGGTTGGACAGTCGTTGCTGAGTACGTGGACCGAAACCTCACCGCTGCTGACAAGCTCGTCAAGCGCCCCGAGTACGACCGCATGGTTGCCGACTTCGAATTGAGTCGGTTCTCGAATCTCGTGTGCTGGGACCTCGACCGTCTGACCCGTCAGCCGCGACAGCTCGAAGACTGGATCGACGCCGCCGAGGATCGTGGACTTCGGATCGTCACCGCGAACGGGGAGGCTGATCTCGGCACCGATGGAGGGCGCATGTACGCCCGCATCAAGGCCGCCGTTGCGAAGGGCGAAACCGAGCGTGCGAGTGCACGCCAAAGGCGCAACAAGCTCGAACGTCGCAAGAACGGCCTATGGCACGGAGGCACTCCCCCGTACGGCTACCGAGCCGAGGCAGGGAGACTCGTTCCCAACCCTGCCGAGGTCGAACGCATCCGCGAGGTTGCTCGTCGGATGCTCGATGACCGTGAGGCCATGCACAGCATCGTGACTGACTGGAACAACCGCGGAATCCAGACTCGCAGAGGTAACCACTGGCGCCAGGCCAATCTCCGGTCGATCATGCTCAACCGCGTGATGCTCGGGGAAACGGTTCTCGGTACTCCGGCGCAGTGGGACCCGATCATCGACCAGCGGACGTTCGACCGCATGAACGCGCTTCTCACAGACCCGAGCCGAAAGGTCATCCACTCCCCCGGCGTCAAGGGTGGGAAGTACAGCATGGGTGGAGGACTCACCGTCTGTGGCGCTTGCGGCAAGCCACTCATCACTCACATCCGGACTGAGGGTGGCAGCAAGTCGGTGACCATCGCCTGTCTCGCTCGCGTGCATGGCCCATCGGACAAGCACCCGCGCGAACGTCGTACGCGCGGCGGTGTCGAACGCCCGGAAGACACCGGCCGAGTCTCGATCGTGCACGACGCGCTGGAAGAGGTCGTCTGGGAAGAATTGATCGGCAAGCTGAAGGCGACTCCGCGATTCATGCAGCGCATGTCGGAGCAAGACCCGGAGACTGACGACCAGTTGGATGCTCTCGAACAGGAGCGCCGCGACCTTCGGGCGCAAAAGGAGCGCGCACAAAAGGCGTACGTGCTCGGGATCATGGACGAGCGCGACTCAGTTGCCGAGGTTCAGCGCATCGATACTCTGCTGGATGCGCTCGGCAAGGAGTACGACTCACTGCTCCGATTGCCAATCTCCCTCGCGGACTTCGATCCTGAGAAGGGCATCGACTGGCGATCTTGGACAGCCGGTCGCCGTCGCGCCGCACTCAAGGGATTCGTCAAGCGCATCGAAGTTCACAGCTACCCCGAGGGCATGGCTCGGACGCGCCGTCGCCGCAAGAACGAGTCCGAGCAGGACTACCTCGATGCCAGGTGGAAGATTCTCAAGGAGGCGACGGCTTCGCGAATCAGGATCGTGTGGCAGTGGGAGTCTGCGTAGCGGCTGACGGCCATCGACAGGATGTTGGTCGAAAGAGCACCGTGTACCGCTGCCTGCGCGACCTACGGCGGCCCACGCGCACTGCTCGGCGCGTCGGAAGTTCTTGTCTGCGGAGGCATGGTGAACTGATCGCGACTTCAACCGACCAAGTACGGGGGCCCGATTGTATCTCAAGCGAGTGGAACTGCGCCGGTTTAAGCAGTTCTCCAACAGTAAGACTAACCTCAAGCCTGGGCTCTCAATCGTCGCTGGCGGCAACAACTCTGGGAAATCTAGCCTGCTGCAAGCGATGGCGATTTGGGAGTTCTGCAAAATCGCGACTGTTGCCCAGAAGGGTGCGACAGCTCTGCACGAAGGATCAACCAGCAGCCAAGGTTTTGGATTGGGAGACGATGAGTTCTCCCCCATCAACGTTCCATCTCTGAAGCACTTGTGGAGCAACCTCAAGACACAGAAGACCGACAAAGATCCAGACGGATACACGCTCTTAATAGCGTGCGAATGGGACGATGACGGTGGTACAGCGCATCGTCTGGCGTTCACCCTAGCGCTCGCCAACGACCGTCTGTTCATCAAGGTGGCCGACACAACTCTGAACGAGGGCGACCGGCCACCGGTCATCGCATACTTGCCACCGTTCGCTGGCATCTCTGCCAGAGAAGAGCGCACCTACGGCGCAGTCCGTCGGCGGCGAATCGGCGAGGGCCTCGCTGGCGCGGTTCTCCGGAATCTGCTGCTTGACATGCGCGATGAAAACACCGCCGAGCGGAAACGTCTGCGTGGCGAGAAGACCAAGATTTCAGACGCCGACCTTCGGAACCTACGTGCCACGGACCCGTGGGAGGTCCTGCAGCAGACGCTACGCGAAGTGTTCTCTGCGGAGATCGCAATAGCCGATTTTGACAACGAGTACCACACGTACATTCAGGCGAACGTCGTGAAGGGAAAGGTGGATGGTTACCTCTTGACTAGGTATCCGGGGTACAACTCGCGGGATCTTATGGTTGAGGGCAGTGGATTCCTCCAGTGGCTGAGTGTCTACACTCTCGCTACATCGAGCAGCGTAGACGTCCTGCTTTTCGACGAGCCAGATGCGCACCTCCACGCCTCGCTCCAAGCCCAACTCGTTGACCGTCTTCGGGAACTGGCGTCGACGTTCAAAAAGCAAGTACTTCTGGCCACACATTCAACTGAAATCTTGCGCGCCACCGAACCTGAAGACATCCTCGAGGTTCGTCCGGGAGGTAAGTTCAGATATCTCGAAGGCGAAGAGCAGAAAGTCGGTCTCGTCGTTGGAATTGGGTCAGCATATGCACCCCGCATCGAGAGGGTCCGCGATACCAAAAAGGTCTTCTTCTACGAGGGAAAGAGTGATCTGTCGGTGCTTCGCGAAGTGGGGATCATTGCGGGCCTTCCATTGCCCGAGTCGATCGCTTACTGGCAGACGACCGATCAGCAAAAGGAACGCAAGCAACTTTGGCGTGTATTCGACTCGGAGTTCAGCGGCGTTGAAGCCTTGAGCCTTCGCGACCGCGATGGAGAACCGATCACCACGGTCACCGACGACCTCGAGGACACGTACATGCCAAGCGTTCACGGTTTCACTACAAGAAAGTGGCGCCGCCGTTATATCGAGTCCTACCTTGTTCATCCTGCGGCCATCGCAGCGGCCTCCGGCAAGACTGAACAGGAGGTTCGCCAGGTGTTACAGGATGAGTTCGCCCTTGCCATTGGCGAGAACTTCATCAACGCGGATGTGCCGACCACACTGTGCGACGTACATGCCAAGGAGATTCTCGAACGCTTCGGCGTCTCCGCTGTGCAAGTAGCACGATCACTGCAACCTGATCAGGTCTGCGCGGACATGAAGCTTCTGCTTCGCCAACTTGCTGATTTCGCGACGGGTTAGGCTTCGGCTCCCCAAACAGTGACTTCGGAGCCGCCTAGAGATTTGAGTCAGAACCGATAGCATCCATTCGTGCCACTAGCCGAACAGCAGGGAGCCTATTGGGCAGCGATTGCCCAGATCGTGCCAGTGCTTGCCCTCGCCCTTGCCCTGGAAGCGCGACTGATGGCGCGCCGCTTCAGCCGTCGGAACGCTGGCGTCTCGCGGAGAGCCCAGGGCGCGTTCGCAATCTGGCTCACCGCTACATGGGTCCTGCTGTTCGTCGCTGAGTCGATCGCGATTCGCGCGCTGATGCCTACCGGGCCAGCGTCCTCAGATTCTAACCGGGCCAACATTTTGCTTGCTGGGATCGCAGTGATGAACGGACTCTTTGTCGTGGCGGCGATACCGGTCCATCGCGTGGCTGAGCCTGGCTGGGTCATTATTCACCACTACTTCAGATTCACCCTTCCCTGGGGCAAGCCACAACGTCTCCGGCGGAGCATTGAGCGAGCAAAGGTATCGATCCAGCAGGACCTCACAAACGTTCGAGCTGCGCGCCTCGACCTTCTCCTGCGTACCTCAGAAGCGCTCGTGCGCACTGGCGGGCTCGCGCGTCTGCATAAGACGGTGAGCGCGGAGGTAGCCGGCCTGTACGTTCCGCCGGAGCATAGAGAAAAGCTCGCCACGAACCTCGCTGAGCTCCAGACCCTGGTCTCTGAAGCGCTTGCCTCCTTCGAGAACTCTATGAAACTGATAGTGCAGCACGACGACTTGGAAGCGTACTTGCGCGACATGCTCCGCCGACAGGACAAGCACTTGCGACGACTAGAGAAGATGCGAGCAGGCAACAGCAAACGTGACGAGAGGGCATTTCGAAGCATTTGGGCAGAGGTCGCACGCACCTGACTGGCGAAAGAACGCCGTGTCTCCGTCAAGCGGCTCGCCTGACGCTGGTCGGATACCACCTCCCGCCCTTCGGCGACGCAATGCCGGCCGAATTGAGGTCGTCCGCGATCGCCTGGAGTGTTAGACCCTTGGCGCGCATGGCAGCGATCTGATCCGCGACCTCGGCAGGGACGGCGCTCTGAGGGCCTGGAACGATACCGCGCTCTCTCTTCGCGATGGCAAGAGCGGCCTTGGTGCGTTCACCGATGATCTTCGCCTCCCATTCCGCGACCTGCATGAGAATCCCGGCGACGAGTTGCCCGGTCGCGGTGGTCATGTCGATGCCGAGGTCGAGGGCGATCAGACTCCAACCTTGTCTCGTCGCAGTCCGCAGGATGTTGCCGAAGTCCACGACAGAGCGAGACAGCCGATCAAGCTTGGCGATGACCAGGGTGTCGTACTCCCCCGAGCCAAGGAGAGACAGAGCCTGTTGAACGCCGTCGCGTCGGAGCGATCGAGCACTCTTGCCGTGGTCAACGATGTAGTGAACCGTCCAACCGCGGCGCTCCGCTTCGCGCTCAATCACTTCTCGTTGAGCGTCAACGCCGTAGTCCTGACGATCAGTGGAGACTCGAAGATAGCCGATCACGTTCATGAGCGACCGGCGATCGCGCGCAATGCTGCTACGTGGGGATGCCGGAGTTGCCCCGTGCAATCTGATCGTCGATCCACTTCTTGCAGAGGTGGCAGGTCACATCGTCGAGGTTGTCCGAGGTCTCGTGAGGAGAGGTTGCCCCGCACGGCCAGTAGCCCGAGGTGCTGTTGAGATGAACCTTGTACATGGCGACGTTCCCTCTCGTCGGAGCCTGATGTCTGAATCCTACTCATACGACCCTGCCTTCCATCAGGCAGTAAAGGTCGCCCTCAACGTAGTGAATGACTGCTCCGCTGGCCGGGTGTACGCCCGTCCAGAGGTAGTCCCCTTCCTCGAAGTCAACGCTCCACCCTGCATCTATGATCGCGTCGGCAAGGGTGTCGTCAGCGCCGCCAGGAAAGAAGGCGTCTCCGCTGCTCTTCTGCTCGAAGGTATCGAGTACGAGCTTGACCCCGGCAAAGGTGGTCGGTCGCTCAGCACGGATACGTGCAAGGGTCTGGTCGTAGCGCGTCCAGTACAGATCGAGCGACATCAGTGGACCTCGATCATGTTCATGTGGACGACCATGAAGCTCTCCGCCTCGGCATTGCGACCGGCAGCGCGTAGCTCTTCATAAACGATCTGACCAGCTCCCTGCCCTGAGTCCTCTTCGTGGATCGCGGCAAGGAGAATCGCCAACTCGTTGAGCTGGTACTTCTTCAATGACTTGATGAGCTGTCGAGCAGACTCGCGAGTCTCGTTCATCGGTCGGACTCCCGCTCTTCGAGCGCAGCAACGAACTCGTCGCAGAACAGATCGGTACGGAACCGGTCAACGTTGATGCAGGCGTCGTACGCAGCGGACATGTCGTCGGCTCCGAGCGCAACCAGGTCTCGGGCAAGGGCTCGGAGCACGTCAGGCTCCATGTCGCGAATCACGAACCGGAGCAGAGCAGGCCGCTCTGCGATGTTGGCAGCGGTCAAGGCAATAGAGGCCATGAATTCATTCCTTCGTTAACGTCGTACAGGAATTGCGAAATGCAATTCCTGTTACAACAATTCAACCAGGAAGCATCGCCCATGTCAGGTTCGAGCGAACTCGATAAATGCCTTCTCAATAGCGCTTTATGGCATCGACCTAGAGCATCGATAGCGTCGCCCAAATTTGCTCCAAGGTCGATCGATACCAACCCTCGAAGTTCTCGTCTCAGATCGACGCTCAGCAACGCTGAGGGCAGGTTGGTGGCGATCCTGGCCAGTCGATCCGCAGCCACACGCGCTCTAGAGTCGCGGTAGGTAGAGGTTTCGCCCTCGCTCTAGGGATGGATCATTCAGTCAAACCCTCCCCTCAGACCACCCCGAGACAGGTTTCATGGCCTCAACCGCTCTTAGCTGGCCGATCCGTAAGAACCCAAGATCTACCGAGTTAGTACCCATGTAGTACCTAGTACCCGCTGTACTACCCCTAATAACAAAAATCGAAACTCAAAGAGAGATGTAAATTCCGATTCGCGATATAGAGCCAATCGATAACTTGTATTTGAGGGTAGTACGGCGGGTACTGGGTACTAGTTGGGTACTACTTTCGGGTACTAGCCCTCTCCCTCGCGCCTCTCGGTGTCGCCAGTCACGTCAGAAATCATCTCGGCTTCAAGCCGAGCAATGGCCTCGTCGTAGAACTCGCGGTCCTTGTACTTCAACTTCTGCTTGCGCTGGCTCACGGTTGCGTTCGGGTTGTCAGCGATGAACCTGCGTAGGTTGTCAGCGATTCGAGCGATACGCGTCTCGTGAGCGTCCGCGACGTGCTCCAACGTCCGGGTCTGGACGAACGCTGCACGCTTCGCTGACGCTTCGAGGTTCCGTTCTCTCATGCCTGCCAGCGCCAGTTGCACACGCGCTCTAGTGGCGTTGCTGTGGTCCATGACAGCGCCCGCAAGCTCCCAGTCCTCGTCGTTCAGTTGGTTGCGACCTTCGAGAACCATCAGGCCGACAGCAACTTTGACTCGAACCATCACCGCGTGACCGTCAATGGCGTTGCGCTCTCCTCGGTGCCCCGCGCGCATGTGGTCGCGGTGCTCGCGGTTCATCGCGTCGAGTGCCTTGATGTACGGCACCCCCTCCCATGACACCGGCTTGAGTTCGAACGGCTCTATCCAGACCGCGTTAAAGTCGTCGTGATCGAGCGCCGAATCTCCGAACGGCGGGTAGTCCATCAGGCACCACAGGAACCGTCCGGGCGTACCGCCAGCAACCTCGGCCTCCGATAGCAGAACCTCGGCGCGCGTGGGCTGCGCGTTGATCGTGATCGTGAATCGGTACTGATCCTTGCCCAGTTGGACACCCAGGTTCCCGGCCAGCTTGCGCCCGATCTGCTCGCCAGTCAGAGCTGACTTGATGTACTCGAAGATCGTCGAGCCGTCACGCTTGGCGATAGCACCGAGCTTGCCGACCTCATCGAAGCGGAACCTGTGAGCGTGCGACGGCACAAGCCACGCGAGTTCACGAGTCGGCCCACCTTCTTCGCGCTCGTCCTTCGGGATGTTCCGCCAGTAGGCGTACGAGTCGACGATGGACTCTCCTGAGCCGGCCTCGCTTTCTGAGAACTCCGCAAACGGACCGAAGTCGAGCATGTCGTCCAGCAGCCGCCCTGTCAGGCTCTTATTGCCGCCAGACTCTCCAACGTTGATGACTCCGAGATTGAGAGACGCTGGCCCTCGAAACGACCTGTAGAGCACGTTGTAGGGCACCGTGTGGAGGCCGCGTAGGATCGCGCCACCAAGTGCACCCCAGGGCGATACTCCCGTCTTCTCTGAGTTCGCGTAGATGGACGCCAGAACAGGCCGACGATCCCAGAACCCTTCCTGGTCGTGGAAGAACGGGTCTCCGTCCTCGTGATCTTGCCGGAACGCCTGCTCGATCTTGACCATGGCATCAGCGATAGGGAACGGCGGATTGCATCGAACGGCAGCAGCGACCACGAAGGCCGTCACGATGTCGCGGTTGTCGTTGTACTTGCGCCGAAGCTGGCAAGCCTTCCGGAAGATCGTGTCGTCGCGGCTCCCTTCATCGACACCGTCGAGGAAGTCGAGGTCTGACGGCAGCGGCCCATGTTCGCCGCCACCGACCCCTGACGTCGAGGACAAAAAGTCCACCAAGAGTTCGGGTGCATGGGTGATCCGTACATCGCGGATCACTCGGTAGTCGCCCTTGAGATGGTTCGAGCCCGGCAGGAGAACGTAGCCACCAGTCGCTCGAACATCGACGCCGGGGAGCACGCCTACCCGGTTACGAAGATTGATGCCGCGACCCTCGAAGTAGTAGTGCAGTCCCCCGCTACCCGTCTGAACGACGTGCGTTGCGAAGGGCACGATTGATCGCTCTTCCAACCAGGACTTGATCGCTGCCGCGCCGTCCTTGGTGTCGCTCCGATCGAGGTCGAGCACCCAGGTACCTGACGGCGCGCCAGTTGCAAGCGCCCAGTTCGCATCCGGCCACATCTCCCGCCAACTAGCCACCTGCTCACGGTTGAGGGTTGCCCCCTTGACACCGTTGAAGATTCGCGGGTGCTTCCCCGCAGCAGAGCACTTGACGTCACCGCACGAGCAGTTGCCGTCGCGGATCGAGTGACACGGGAAGATTGCCCACCCCATGTCCGTGTACTTGTGGAGGTCATCGAGGCTAAACACTGTGGCCGCCTACGATCACCGAGAGCGCCGAAAGAATGACCGCGACGTTCGCGGCCACCAACGAAAACAGAGACCATCCGTCGAGCGTGACAGAAAATCGCTCTGACCAGGGCTTCCTGGTATTATCGCTGTTGACTGGAATCGTGATCTTCGGTCTGTTCTTTCTAGCTGCGGTGGGGAGAAGGGTCGCCTTGGTCGGGGCGGCCCTTTTCTCATGCGTGAGTGGCATCGGACTCACCCCCGCGAAGGAACGCGACGAACCAGTCAACGTATTCGTCCGGGATCGGAGCAGGAGTTGCCTGCTCAGCCGAGGCACTCACTGTTCGACCGTTCGCGCGTCGCGACCAGAGCGCGAGAACCGGCTGCCGTTGACGTTGAAATACTTCAGCAACGCGGGCTCGAACATGGTCTGCACCGGCAGACCAATGAGACCTTCGAGAGCGTCGATCTCGTGCGCAGTCGGATAGCTCCGACCACTGATAAGCACGTTGACTCGCGGCACGGAGCAGCCGAGTGCGCGCGCGACCTGCTTGTGAGTGAGTTCACGAGCGCCGATGTGATTGCCGAGTGGCTGGCGACGGAAAGGGAGACCCATCTGGGATCACCACCTAACGGTGTGATCGACCAGAGGTTCTGTCCGTGTGTACTAACCGGAGGTCCGAGCCTCGCCCGACTAGCTGAGTTGCTTCGCAGACTTGGAAGCAGAGATCAGATCGGCGCATTCGCGATTGGTGCGATACAACAATTGTAATACGGATCGATACAGATTTTGATGTCTGGATCAGCCCGTTATCGAACCGTTTTGTTACACCAGACCTACCCGTCGATCAACACCGATTCGGAGCGGTGGATCACTGCCTGAGCGTTGCCGAGCGTCGATCTGAGCGACTTTCTCGTCTACCTGGTCGAATCGATGGACGGCGAACCTAAGCAACGCTGTCGTCGTGCTGCCTGATGTACGCGCGAGCGTCGGAGACACGCCGAAACCCGCAGCATCGGCAATCTCGCATCCCGTGTGGCGAGTCAAGGCATCCAGGCGCGATAGCAAAGGTGATCTGCTTATAGGTTCCCCAGGACTGACCTTCTCCTGCCGACCGCAAGCGCCAACCGCGCTCCCCTACCGGCGTGATCATCGAAGAGGATTCGCGGAGCCACGAACGCGACCGCGTCCAGTCGCCGAATCAGGCATGATTCGTGGACCGTCGAAGCGTTCAAGTTTGGAGAGGTCAGCGACCGGCTCAAGGGATTCATCTACGACTTCGGCATCCTCGATGTCATCGGAGATGGATTGGTAGTCGTCCGTCACCGGCATGATGATCGCCTGCATGGTGACCTCCCACGGCTTGTCTTGCTTGTGCTCGATGGTCATTCCCTTGCCGAAGCCGGTTCGGTCAAGAACCATCGAGACTGCACGGAGCTTGTCGCCGTCGGATGTGCTCGGAGCTTCCAGGATCTTGTTGAGCTCAACGAGCGCGGGCATGACCATAGCCTGCAGCCGCTCTTGCGCCTTGCGCTGAATGTGCGCCGCAGCACCGCCATGCTTCTTGCAGACAGTGCCGCCCTTGATCGGCGCGTTCTTGCACTGTTCGCCGTTGCGCTTCGTGTACCTGCATCGCGGTGCGTCGATGCCGTCGAGCGCCTTCGCGATCACGTCGTTCGGCTTGTGCTTGCCGCCACCATGCGCTTGGCAGACCTTCGAGCCGTGGACTGCCCAGCGACGGCAGGGTGCACCGGCTCGGGTAGTCGCGTTGCAGTAGACGCGTGACATATCAGCCTCGACGCCCTCTACGCGGCGTAGCGACGAGTTCAGAGTCGAACTGGTCTACGAGTGCCACCAGATGCGTATCGGCGCTCACACGCGCGCTCACGGCTGCGTGGAGGCGCTGAGAGATGGGTTCTACCTCGGTGTGCAGCGTGCGTTCGAAGCTTCTCCGAAGCTCGGGATCGAAGCCAGCGCCCATCGGCGTCGTGTTCTTGAAGTCAAGGACGGCGCGCGCGGTAGCAACGTCTCGTCCTGAAAGTAGTGAGTTGATGAATGACATTGGAGTGGCTCTCCCAATCTGTGGCTCGAAAAGGTCAGGGCGCCGTACCGGAGCCACACGGCACGGCGCCCTGGTGTGGAAGTCGCGTCAGAACCCCTAGCGCGACGACCGGAGGTAGGCCTTACGGCCAGGTCGGGTTCTGGTAGGAGCCCGAAGCCTTGATCTGCATGACAGCAGCCGCGCCACGGTGCCGGACACCGACACCGAACCCGCGCGTGAAGTACGAGTTCACCAGGGGGTACCGCGAACCGTCGTTCGGGTTCACGAGGCGAAGGCCGCGGTGCTGCGCGCTGATGTGCTCACGGAACAGGAGCGGGTTGCGAGACGAGTTCGGGCCCGAGGTCGCAAGAGCGATGACGTAGCCCTGCGGCACGCGGTAGTTCTTGCTGATCCAGGCGTCGCCGTAGGAACCCTCGATCGGCAGACCGTTGAACTGCGCCGGAGGTTTGTCGCCGACGATCGTCAGATCGGTGAGGTACGCGGGAGCACTCACAGACGGGATGAAGTCGTATGGGTTCGCCGCCAGGTTCGCAGGGTCACGCCGGAAGGTCGCGATTGCGTCGGCCTCTGTGGGGTGCGCGAAGATCACGATCTGTTCGCCAGACTCGCGACGACCGTAGCCGTGCTCCTGGATCGTGTCGGTCAGTGCCTTGATGTCGCCGCCGTCGACAGTTGCAGCACCCGACACGAGGTAGTGCGAGTGGGAATCGGTGAACGTCTTGCCGTCGTAGACCGGCGGCACTTCGCCGGTCGATCCGTCCCACAGGTCGAAGATGTCCACCCCGTTCTCATTGACGTCGCGGGAACCGGCGATCCGCTTGTCGGTGAGCGCACTCATGGTCTTGCGGAAGACGAGTCGGTTGTCCATCTCCAGCTTGTCCTGGAACTGGAGGTCCACCTGTTCGCGAGATGCGTCGCGCAGGAACGCCGCAGTGAACCGCGATGCGGCGTCGAACCACTCGAGCGGGAGACCCATTCGGAAGTAGTCGATGTCGCGGCGGCTCGAACGCGGTACGCCGAACTCGCTCTGCGGTTCGAAGTCCTCGCCCTTGCCGGGCTCCTTCGGAAGCTGCGCGAACGAATCGGTCGTGTTCGACGTGAACATGGCCGACAGCGCCGAGCGCCCACGGTTCCACTCGTTGAGAGCGTCGATGAACTCGTTGTAGATGTCGTTGAGGGGAACACCGTCAGCCGTCTGCGTAACGATGTCCGCCGCAACGTTGAAGCCTCGGTCGGCTCCGTAGATGTCACGGATCGGAACGTCCATGGCAACTCCTATCGTTGAGATGGGTTGCGCGACCACGGGTCGAGCTGGATGGCTCTGACTTGCGAGAGGGAGCTAGAAGCTCGAACCTCTCTGCTCAGCAGATATGCGGTCGACCACCGGTGTTCCGTTGGTTCAATTGTACTAGGAGGGCTATCGCCCTGTCAGGTTTCTTGATTGTATTCCTGATTGTTTGACTCATCGAGGAACAACACGCCGCGGTGCGCACGCGCTATCGCTCCCGGTCTCGCGGCACGGGACCCGCCACCGACCAGTGCCGCGACCGACGCGCTGTGGTGCGGGGCCTCCAGCGGAGGGAGAGAATCCAGCGCGGACACCGCTTCTCCGCTGAGCGAGCGAACGGATGCGACCTCGAGTGCCTCCTCTTCATCGAGTGCGGGCATAATGCCGGGGAGACGCCGAGCGAGCATCGTCTTTCCGGCGCCGGGAGGACCGCTCAAGAGCAAATGGTGCCCACCGGCAGCGGCGACGACGAGAGCTTCGACGGCCTCCTCCTGCCCGATCACGTCGGCGAGATCGAGGGCCTCGCGCGAGCTCCGCGTGTCGGATGCGACCTCCACGAATTCGACATCGGGCACCTCCACGTCGGCGCCGTGCCAGACGGCGACCTCCGCCAGAGACCCGGCTGCGCGTACGTCGATACCGGGCACCAGCCTCGCCTCTGCCTCGTTCCCGTATGGCACGATCGCCGTCTCGAATCCCGCTCGTGCCGCCGCGAAGACCGCGGGGAGGACACCGGGCACCGGTCGGATCCTGCCGTCGAGACCGAGTTCACCGATATGGACCGTCCGGGCGATGGAACGCGACTCGACGGCTCCGCCCGCCGCCAGACACGCCACGGCCACGCCCAGGTCGAACCCGGCGCCATGCTTCGGAAGGCTTGCGGGCGAGAGATTGACGGTGAGCCGTCGACGTGGCAGATCCAAACCGGCGTTCTTGCAGGCATTGTGCACGCGCTGGACGGCTTCGCCCAATGACTTGTCAGGAAGACCGATGATCCGGAACTCGGGCGCCTGGCTCGACATGTCGGCCTCGACCTCGACGAGGTGTCCGTCCACGCCGGTCAGTGCGACGGCCCAGGTGCGCGCGGTGCTCACGCGATGTCCACGAGATGCTCGAGCACACCGGTGGTCGGATCGGCTCCGATGATGCCGATCGCCTCGAGGCGCACGTCTCGCCCTCGCGCGACTCCCGGATGCTCTGCGATCCACGCCTGCGCCAGTTGCCAGAGCCGCCGGCGCTTGCGCGCGTCGATCGCCTCGAACGGGTGCCCGAATGCGTCCGTCCGCCGTGTCTTGACCTCCACCACGGCGAGATGATCGCCGCATACGGCGACGATGTCGATCTCACCCTGTGCGCACCGCCAGTTCCTCGCGAGCACGGTGTACCCGCTGCTCCTCAGATGTTGCGCGGCGCGGTCTTCTCCCGCTCTTCCGAGTTCATCCTTCGCTGCCATCTGCCCAGCATCACGTGGACACGCTTCCCGGGGTCGGGGCACGGCTGCAGATTCACGGCGTCTGGGGAGAAGTCAGCTCTTCAGCGCAGTGTGGAGTGAGTCCGGGCGCATCGGCGCGAGAGTCTTCGTCACTCGCCGTCGAGCGAGAGCTCCTGCGGGAGTTCGAACTCCCTGCGCTGCAGCTCCTCGACGTTGACGTCCTTGAACGTGAGCACGCGCACAGCCTTCACGAAGCGATCGGCACGGTAGATGTCCCACACCCAGACGTCCGTCATCGAGATCTCGAAATAGAAGTCGTGCTCGGTGTCCCGGCGGACGACGTTCACGTCATTGGCCAGGTAGAACCGGCGCTCGGTCTCCACGACGTACTGGAACTGCGACACCACATCCCGATACTCCCGGAACAGTGCCAGCTCGAGTTCGCGGTCGTAGTCGTCGAAGGCTTCCTCATCCATGATGTGTCCATCCTAGAGTCGCGGGCACCGGGGAGCGTCATCGGCTGCCGGGGCGCGTCCTCGGTGCCTCTGTCAGAACAGCGTGGGAGCGTCGGCTATGGCCCACGACGCCCTGTGGTGCGGCGACAGCCCGATCGTCCGGATCGCATCGCGGTGCTCGATGCTGGCATAGCCCTTGTTGCGGTTCCACTGATACGCGGGATGCGTCTCATGAAGCTCCGCCATGTAGCCGTCCCGCGCGACCTTCGCGATGACGGAGGCCGCCGATACCGAAGCACAATCACGGTCCGCCTTGACCACGGGACGCACATTCAGCGGAGTCGGGTGCACCTTCGACACGTAGTCGTGGTTCCCGTCGAGCAGGATAAGGGCTCCGTCGAGCACGGCACCCTGCGCAGCGACGGCCGAGACCGCGCGGGACGCGGCGAGTCCGAGCGCCCTCATGATGCCGACCTCGTCGACCTCCGCCGCACTCGCCCAACCGACCGCTGACGCCTGCACCCACGCGGCGGCACGGGCGGCCACCTCCGGCCTGCGCTTCTCCGTCACGAGCTTCGAATCACGCAATCCTTCGGGCACACGACGGCGGGCACCGGTCGCATCCATCACGGCAGCACCCACCGCGACCGGTCCCGCGAGCGCACCACGACCGACCTCGTCCAGGGAGATGATCAGTTCGCATTCACCGAGGAGCCGACGTTCCAGGGTGAGCTTCGGCGCGATGACGGTCATTCCGGATCCGGAACGCCGTTGAAGATCTCGTGGTGGCCGTCGATCGGTCCCAGCCGGTTCAACGGCCAGGTCGTGAGGAACGCCTTGCCCACGATGTTCTCCATCGGGACGAAGCCTCCGCTGGGCAGGTCCTGGTGCGCGCGGGCGTCGCGCGAGCGGTCCCTGTTGTCACCCAGCAGCCACACGGAATCCTCCGGGACCACGACATCGAACGGCTCGTTCGACGCGGCAGTGTCGCCCTGAGGGAGATTGAGGTAGCTGAGCTCGTCGATGGGCGCACCGTTGATCGTGATCTGTCCGAGCGCATTGCAGCAGACCACGTGGTCGCCAGGAAGCCCGATCACCCGTTTGACGAGATGATCCTGGGAGTCGGTGGCGGAGATGCCCACGAAGTTCAGTACCCAGTCGACGGCCTCGACCAGAGGCGGCTGTGCGGGCGTCTGCGGCTGTCCGTCCAGCCAGCCTCCCGGGTCCTTGAAGACGACGACGTCTCCGCGCTCGTAGTCGGTCCAGCGCGGAGTGAGCTCGTCGACGAGGATGCGGTCGTTGACCAGGAGCGTGCGCTCCATCGACGCGGAGGGGATGTAGAACGAACGGACCACGAAGGTCTTCACGACGAAGGAGACCAACGCGGCGATCACCACGATCACCAGCACGTCTCGAAGGAAGACCAGGAACCCGCGGCGTCGTCTGGACGTGGGCGCGGATGGGGATTCAGTCATCTGGTTCCTTCACGATCATGCGCCGGCGCGCGGCGACGATATCTAGGGTCGCACACCGGAGGGAGAACGAAGCACCCCGGGACATCGTGTCCCGGGGTGCTTCGGAGATGCGTCGACTCAGCGGTCGCGCTTCTCCTTGATCTTCGCCTTCTTGCCACGCAGCTGGCGGAGGTAGTAGAGCTTCGCGCGACGCACGTCACCGCGGGTGACGACCTCGATGTGGTCGATCACCGGGGAGTGCACCGGGAAGGTACGCTCGACGCCGACCTGGAAGCTGATCTTGCGCACGGTGAACGTCTCGCGCACGCTGTCACCCTGGCGACCGATGACGACGCCCTGGAAGACCTGGATACGAGAGCGGTTGCCCTCGGTGATGTTGACGTGCACCTTGACGGTGTCACCGGGGAAGAAGTCCGGGATGTCCGAACGGAGGGAAGCCGCGTCGACGGCGTCGAGGATCTGCATGATCGTCTCTCTCTGCACCCGCCACAGGTCGCATGCATGTATTTAAAGGAACAAGAAAAGGGTTGAACTGTACGGAGCTGACGCGTCCGCGGGCTCCCCTGTGGCAGAGCCGGTCACAGCACAAACATTCATTCTGCCACGAATGCGGTGACGGGCCAAAACGCGATGTCAGTCCCGGATGTCCGTCTCCCGCACCACGATGACCTCGTGCGCACGCGTCGGCACGGTCGGCTCATCGACGGTGGGGATCGTGGACCAGGAGATGGTCTCGCGCAACCGCGCCCCACTTCCCCTCGCTTCGTTCCACAGCTGCCACAACTGCAGCCAGATCAGCGCGATCCCCGCGACGATAGCCCCCGTGAGCAACCACGGGAATGCGCCGTCGATGAAGAACCCGACCGCGATCGTGAGGCCGTTCCAGATCGTGAACCCGGCGACGTCCCACCACGAGACCGCTCGCTCGATGCGGACGGACGGACGGGACCGCGTCAGAAGGGTGAGGAGAAGCTGCCCGAGGAACACGGAGGGCATGGCCACGAGCAGCACCCACAGGATCGACCAGCCGCCCTGGAAGACACCCCACCCGATCAGCAGCCACAGGGGCAGCAGGAAGGCCGCCGGGAGAAGCCATCGGAAGTAGGCCTGTCGCAACCACATGCTGAGATCGTACGACGACGATCCGACGCGCGCTCCTGTGTTCGCTGAGAGCGCTCGGCCTTCCTCGGCCTCACGATCAGGGAGAATGGGAGGGACGAGAGGACAACCGATGATCGAACTGCGCACCCCCGCCGAGATCGAAGAGATGCGCGCCGCAGGGCGGTTCGTCGCCGAAACCCTGGCGACGTTGCGTGACGAGACCAAGGTCGGAACCAACCTGCTCTCGATCGATCGTCGCGCACACGACATGATCCGTCGCGCCGGCGCCGAGTCGTGCTACATCGACTATCACCCCTCGTTCGGAGCGAGTCCGTTCGGGAAGGTCATCTGCACCTCCGTCAACGACGCCGTGCTGCACGGCCTCCCCCATGACTACGTGCTCCGCGATGGCGACCTCGTCACCCTCGACTTCGCTGTCGCAGTCGACGGCTGGGTCGCCGATTCCGCCGTCTCGTTCGTCGTCGGAACAGCCAGCGACGAAGATCTCCGACTCATCGACACGACCGAGCGCGCCCTGACCGCGGCGATCGACGCCGCATCCGTCGGGAACCGCATCGGCGACATCTCCGCAGCGGTCGCCACGATCGCACACGGTGAGGGTTACTCGATCAACACCGACTTCGGCGGCCACGGCGTCGGCCGGACGATGCACGGCGATCCCCACGTCCCCAACGACGGCCGCCCCGGTCGTGGCTTCCCCCTGCGCGCCGGCCTCGTCCTCGCCTTGGAGCCCTGGCTTCTCGCCACGACCGACGAACTCGTCACAGACCCCGACGGGTGGACGCTGCGCAGCGCAGACGGGTCCCGCGGCGCGCACTCCGAGCACACGATCGCGATCACCGAGCAGGGCCCGATCATCCTGACCGACCGGTCGTTCCTCGGCGTCGACTGACCTGCCACGGTACTGATCGTCGTATCGGGTCGTGCAGACGTAGCACGCAGGCGCGGTCGGCGCTCCGGTGTGCCATCCTGAGTCCATGATTCCGCAGGATCGTCATGTGCCGGAGCGAGTGCTCCTCGCGCGTCACGGGCAGACCCAGTGGAACAGAGAGCATCGCCTGCAGGGACGGCTCGATTCGCCCCTCACTCCCGAGGGAGTCGAACAAGCGCATGCGATCGCGGATCGGTTGACGGACGTCGACGTGCGCACGGTGTGCTCCAGTCCGCTCGGCAGGGCGGTACACACGTCGACGATCGTCGCAGAGCGCCTCGGTGCCGACGTGGTCGAGGTGCCCGAGCTCGCTGAGCTCGACCATGGCGAGCTCAGCGGCCTGACGTGGGAGGAGATCGACGCGGAGTATCCGACCGCAAGGGAAGAGCGGGCGGCCAACCGCTACGGGTGGGCCTTTCCCGGCGGGGAGAGCTACGCGCAGGCGAGAGCGCGCGCACGCAAGGCGCTCAGCAGCTGCGGATGGGTGTCACAAGGCATCCCCCTTCTCATCAGTCACGAGATGATCGGGCGCATGCTGCGTGCGGAACTGCGAGGGTTGGATGCCTCGACCGCACTCGGGCTGAGGCACCCACACGGGGTCGTGTTCGAGATCGACGGCGCCTCCGAGCGCATGCTCTGAGAGACACGTTCCCGGTTCGAGGCCTCGGTCAGGAAGACGGCGACGTGTCGTCGAGGAGATCGGGACGGCGCGACCGTGTTCGCTCGATCTGCTGCTCGTGGCGCCACGCGGCGATCGCCGCATGGTTTCCGCTCAGCAACACGTCGGGCACCGATCGTCCCCGCCACGATGCGGGCTTGGTGTACGACGGATACTCGAGCAGACCGTCCTCGTGGGATTCCTCGACGAGGCTCTCGGGATTGCCGACGACACCAGGGATCAGCCGGCCGATGGCCTCGATCATCGCCATCGTGGCGACCTCTCCCCCGTTGAGGACGTAGTCGCCGAGACTGATCAGCCGGACATCGCCCCGCTCGGCGGCGTACTCGAACACGCGCTCGTCGATGCCCTCGTAGCGGCCGCAGCCGAAGATGAGATGTTCGCGAGTCGCCAGATCACGCGCGGTCTTCTGGGTGAACACCTCTCCGGCGGGCGACGGGAAGATGATGGTGGGACGTTCAGCGACCGTTGCGGCGGCTGCTTCGCTGATGTCATCGAGGGCGAGTCCCCAGGGCTCCGGCTTCATCACCATGCCCGCTCCGCCGCCGTAGGGGGTGTCGTCAACGGTGCGATGACGGTCCGAGGTCCAGTCGCGAAGGTCTCGGATGCGGAGATCGATGATCCCGGTCGCCTGAGCCTTTCCGAGCAGCGAGAGCGTCAGACCGTCGAAGTAGGACGGAAAGATCGAGAGGACGTCGATGCGCACGGGGACCCGTATCAGCGATCACTCGGACGCGTCGGCGTCCGCGCCTGCCTGCGGCTCGGCGTCAGTGGACTCCGGGAGCTCCTCGAAGAGGCCGGGCGGCGGGGTGACGATCACGCGACCGGCCTGCACATCGACGGTGGGGACGATGGCGGAGACGAAGGGCACCATCACCTCGTCCTCGCCTGCCTTGACGATGAGGAGGTCCTGTGCGGGGAAATGCTCCACCCGAACGACCCGACCGATCACGGTGTCATCGCGGACCACCTCGAGGCCGACGAGCTGGTGATCGAACCACGCATCGTCTTCGGCCTCGTCGACATCCTGATCGATCCAGAGGATGGCACGGACGAGGCTGTCAGCCGCGTCGCGGTCCTCGACATCCTGGAAGAACACGACGGGGTTGCCGTTCATCACCCGGTACTCGCGCACCGTGATCTCCTTGCCGTGCCACGGAGATGCCTCGGGCACCTGCAACGTGAAACCGGCTCCGGGGACGAAGCGCCCCTCGGGGTTGTCTGTGTACAGCTCGAGCTTGAGTCCGCCCTTGAGCCCATGCGCCTTGACGAGACGCCCGACTCGCAGCTGGTTCTTGCCCTGGTTGCGGTCCTTCGCCACCACGTCAGTCATCCGCGACATCGACGCGGACCCGCCGCCCGTCAGCGAGTGCGCTGACGAGGGTGCGAAGGGCCTTCGCGGTGCGGCCGCCGCGCCCGATCAC
Source organism: Microbacterium oxydans (assembly GCF_006540085.1). GTDB lineage: Bacteria > Actinomycetota > Actinomycetes > Actinomycetales > Microbacteriaceae > Microbacterium > Microbacterium oxydans. The sequence goes on from NZ_BJOG01000005.1 coordinate 86,019, forward strand.
GCGTCCACGATCATCGGGGTGCACACGCACCTCGAGGAGGTCGCCTCGCGGCGATGTGGATTCGTTGATGCGGACATCTTCCGGGTGATCGACGATCCCCTTGACGATGTGTTCGAGCGCGGCGGCGAGCACGGCGGATTACTCTGCGTCTGCTGCGGGAGCCTCAGCGGCCTCCGCGTCGGCCGCGGCGGGAGCCTCCTCAGCAGGAGCCTCCGCCTTCTTCTCGGCCTTGGGCTTGACGACGGACTTCTTGGACGCGTCGATCTCGAAGGGGGCCTTCGGCTCGGCGACCTTGAGCGTGGACTTCGCGTCCTTGTCGCCCTTGAACTTGCCCCAGTCACCCGTGATCTTGAGGATGGCAGCGACCTGCTCGGTCGGCTGTGCGCCGACGGAGAGCCAGTACTGCGCACGCTCGGAGTCGACCTCGATGAACGAGGGCTCCTCGGTGGGGTGGTACTTGCCGATCTCCTCGATCACGCGACCATCGCGCTTGGTCTTCGAGTCGGCGACGACGATGCGGTAGTACGGCGCGCGGATCTTGCCCAGGCGCTTGAGACGAATCTTGACAGCCACGATTCTCCTGAATTGTGTGGAAGGAAACGAACCGGTCGCCTGGAGAGTGGGGTGCACACCCGGCGGAAGCTCTAATGAGTGTGGACTCCTGCTGGATAGAGGGTCGAGCAGGTCGTCCGACCCTCTATTCTGCCAGATCCGAGGGCCGGGCGCGAAACGTGGCGAAACCCCCGTTGCCGTGTCGCGCCTGCTGCGTGCCAGACTGTGCGGGTGAAACTCGAGTTCGCCTCTTCGGCCCGGTCCACCGTCGGTCTCGAATGGGAGATCATGCTCGCCGATCCGGTGAGCGGTGACCTCGTCGGGCGCGCACCCGAACTGCTCGCCGCGCTCGAAGCCGAGAGTGCGGACGAGCGACACACCGTCACGGGCGAGCTGCTCACCAACACGATCGAGGTGACGAGCGGCATCGGCGACTCCGTTGCGCACGCGGTCGACGACATCGGGAACGCCATCGCGGCGGTCCGCGCGGCGACGGATCCCGCTGGCATCGAGCTGCTGTCGGCGGGAAGTCACCCGTTCGCACAGTGGTACGACCAGCAGGTGACCGACAAGTCGCGCTACCACACGCTGATCGAGCGCACGCAGTGGTGGGGGCGCAACATGATGATCTGGGGCATCCACGTGCACATCGGCGTCGAGGATCAGCGCAAGGTCTTCCCCATCATCAACGCCCTCGCGGGGTACCTCCCTCATCTACAGTCGCTCGCCGCGTCGAGTCCCTACTGGGCGGGAGAGCGGACCGGCTACGCATCGAACCGCGCGCTCGTGTTCCAGCAGCTTCCCACCGCCGGGCTCCCCTGGCCCCTGCACGACTGGGCGCAATACGAATCGTATCTCGACGACATGGTGCGCACCGGGGTGATGGCCGATGCCACGGAGGTGCGTTGGGACATCCGTCCCGCTCCGCGCTGGGGGACCATCGAGGTGCGCGCCTGCGACGGGCTGTCGACGTTGCCCGAGCTCGCCTCGGTCGCCGCGCTCGTGCAGGTCCTGGTCGAGGACTTCTCACGTCAGCTCGACGAAGGGAGGACCCTCCCCGAGCTTCCCGCCTGGTTCCACCGCGAGAACAAGTGGAGGGCGGCACGCTACGGGCTCGACGCCCGTGTGATCGTGGATGCGACAGGCACACAGCGCCCCGTTCGCGAGCATCTGTCCGAAGCTCTCGAATCACTGGCACCGACCGCTGTCGAACTCGGATGCGGCCGGGAGTTCGGCGGAATCGCCACGATCCTGGACGGCGGTGCCAGCTACGCGCGTCAGCTCGCCGTCGCCGACGCCGCGGACGGCGACCTCGCAGCGGTCGTGCATCATCTGATCAGGGAGTTCCGTTCCGGACCCGAGTCGTCGACCGAAGAGCCGTAGCTCCCGGCACGCCTGACGGCGGACGCCGCAGTTCAGTCCTCGACGAGGCGCCTCGCGAGTCCCTCGTCCAGGACCACATCGGTGATGAGTCCGGCCGCCAGGGCGGCGCGGAGGCTCACCAGCTTCGGGATGCCGGATACGACGCACACGCGGCGTGGAACCCGACGGAGTCGATCCAGGCCGGGGCCCGTGGCGCGCGCGTTCACCCGGATGTCCCGCCACGACCCGTCGGAGCGGAAGAAGACGGTGGCGACATCGCCGATCGCATGGTCCTCGCGGAGGCTGCGATAGTCGTCACGTCCGAGGTACCCGCCCACATAGACACGGCTCGGCACCTCGGCAGCGGGCGAACCGAGGCTGAACACGGCGACATCCATCTTCGCCTGCAGATCGAGCACACGTCGCGTGCTGCGTTCACGCCACATCGCCTCGCGCGTCGCAGGATCGTCGAAGAACGCGGGCACCGGGAACTGCTGGACCTGCGCGCCGAACGCACTGCCGAATCGCTGCAGGATGTCGCTGGAGTACTCGACGCCCGTGGTCTGGGTGTTGCCTGCGCCGTTGAGCTGCACGAAGGTCGTGTTGTGGGTCTCCTTCTGGGTGAGTCCACGACTCACAGCGCTGATCGTCGACCCCCACGCGACGCCGATGACCATGTTCGAATCGACGAATTGCGACAGCAGACGCCCTGCCGTCAGAGCCACGCGCTCGAGGCGCTCGACCTCGCTGAGGATCTCCGGCATCGGCACGACGTGCGCGGCCACTCGATGCCGATCCCGGATCCGGTGTTCGAGCATCCCGAGACGCTCGAGCGGCGAGTTGATCCTGATGTCGACCAGTCCGCTCTCCCGCGCGAAGCTCAGCAGACGTGAGACCGATGATCTCGACGTGCCGAGTTCCTTCGCGATGACCTCCATGGTCTTGTCCTGCATGTAGTAGAGCTGCGCCGCTGTGAGCGCCGCGATCAGCTTGCTGTCGCGAGATTCCGCGCTTGCACCGGCCATGACGTCCTCCTCAGCTTCGATCCTTGCACATATGTGCAGTGGGCTTGCGCGGGATGTCACACAGGTCGATGCTGGTGGCAAGCAAGGAAGAGAGGGTCGACGATGATCGATTCGACACACTCGTCGGCGGAGCGCGCGGAGATTCGCGCTGTCCGCGAATCCGGGCGCACGAGCGTCCTCGTCATCGGCGGCGGGATCAACGGAATCTCCACGTTCCGCGACCTGGCGCTGCAGGGAGTCGACGTCGTGCTCGTCGAACGAGGGGACTTCGCCTCCGGCGCCTCCTCCGCGTCGAGCCACATGATCCACGGCGGCATCCGCTACCTCGAGAACGGCGAGTTCCGACTCGTCCGCGAATCCGTGGAGGAGCGCAACGGTCTTCTGAAGATCGCCCCTCACTACGTGAAGCCGCTCGAGACGACCATCCCGATCTACTCGACCTTCTCGGGCATCCTCTCCGCGCCGTTGCGCTTCCTCACGCACAAGAGCGGCAAGCCGCAGGAGCGCGGAGCCTTCCTCATCAAGATCGGGCTGACGATCTACGACACCTTCTCGCGCGATGGTGGCACCGTTCCTCGGCACCGTTTCCTCGGCCGCAAGAAGTCGCTCGCCGAGCTGCCTTCTCTCGACCCCAAGATCAAGTACACCGCGACCTACTACGACGCCTCGATGCACGACCCCGAGCGCCTGGCTCTGGACGTGCTCCAGGACGGACGATCCGCCCACCCGAGCGCGCACGCGCTGAACTACGTCGAAGCCGTCTCTCGTGACGGCGACAAGGTCGTGCTCCGCGACCGTGAGAGCGGCACGGAGTTCTCCGTGCAGGCCGATGTCGTCGTGAACGCATCGGGTCCCTGGACCGACCTCACGAACGATGCCCTCGGCACCGAGACGAGGTTCATGGGAGGAACCAAGGGCTCGCACATCGTGCTCGACCACCCCGAACTGCTCGAGGCGACCCGCGGACGCGAGATCTTCTTCGAGCACTCCGACGGTCGCATCGTCCTCATCTACCCCCTCAAGGGACGCGTTCTCGTCGGCACCACCGACATCGATGCCGATCCACGCGAAGTGGCCGTGTGCACCGAGGAGGAGGTCGACTACTTCTTCGATCTCATCCACCACGTGTTCCCCACCATTCCGGTGTCGCGCGAGCAGATCGTCTACAAGTTCTCGGGAATCCGTCCCCTGCCTCGTCACGAGGACACGGCCCCCGGGTTCGTCTCCCGCGACTACCGCGTCGAGGTCGACCAGAAGGGCGCCGTGCCGCTTGTGAGCCTCGTCGGCGGCAAGTGGACCACGTTCCGCGCACTCGGCGAGTCCCTCTCCGACACGGTGCTCGGCCTGATCGATCGCACCAGGACGGTCTCGACGGCAGGGCGCGCGATCGGCGGTGGGCGCGAGTTCCCCCGCACCGAGAAGGCCAAGCGCATCTGGTTCCAGGAGAACCTTCCCGGCGCCGGCGCACGTGCCGATCAGCTGCTGGCCCGATACGGTACCCGCGCGGCACAGGTCTGGGAGTTCGTCGAGCAGGGTGCGGACGCGCCACTCGCCGGCGGTGACCTCTCCACGCGTGAACTCGAGTGGATGGTGCAGAACGAGCTGGTGACCCGCCTGGAGGATGTCATCCTGCGTCGCACCAGCATCGCGTTCACCGGCGGGGCGACCGCCGAGGTTCTTGACGAGATCGCCGATGCCCTCGCGCCGATGCTCGGCTGGGACCGAGCGCGCCACGATGCCGAGGTCGAGCAGACCCGCGAACTGTTGAACGAACGTCACGGACTCGATATCCCGTCCCGCGCCCGCGGCTGACGGGGTCTCGGACTGCCGCCCTCCTCGCGGTGCAACTCCCATAAAGTGTCGGGGCAGAGGGGCCCCGACACACAAGAAAGGTCAAAGAAGACATGGCTGATGTGAATCTCGGTCTCTACTTCCTCTCCGAACTGGTAGGAACAGCGATGCTGGTCCTGCTCGGATGTGGTGTCGTCGCCAACGTCGCGCTCGCGAAGAACAAAGGCTTCGGCGGCGGCTTCCTGATGGTCAACTGGGGATGGGGTCTGGCGGTCTTCGCCGGTGTGCTCGTCTCCGCGTACTCCGGTGCCATCCTCAACCCGGCCGTCGGCATCGGACTGCTGATCTCCGGCACGATCGACTTCCCGATGTTCCTCGTCGCCACCGCGGCGGAGCTCGTCGGTGCGATCATCGGTGCGATCGTCGTGTGGCTCGCCTACAAGCAGCACTTCGACGAGGAGCCGGAGGCCGCCAACAAGCTGGGCGTCTTCTCGACCGGCCCCGCGATCCGCTCCTACGGATGGAACCTGGTCACCGAGATCATCGGCACCTTCGTGCTGGTCTTCGTGATCCTCGCGTTCGCGGACTACGGCGACATCGAGGTGGGAACCCCCGGAGGCCTCGGACCGCTCACGGCCCTCCCCGTCGCTCTGCTCGTCGTCGCTATCGGTGCCTCGCTCGGTGGCCCGACCGGTTACGCGATCAACCCTGCCCGCGACCTCGGTCCGCGTATCGCGCACGCGATCCTCCCGATCAAGGGCAAGGGTTCCAGCGACTGGTCCTACTCCTGGGTCCCGGTGGTCGGTCCGCTGATCGGTGGCGCGATCGCCGCTGCCGCAGCGCCCGTCCTGCTGCACCTCGCCTGAACGACCTGAATTCAAAGGAGAACAACATGGCTGACTACATCCTCGCCATCGACCAGGGAACGACTTCGAGCCGCGCGATCATCTTCGACAAGAAGGGCAGCATCATCGCGACGGGCCAGAAGGAGCACGAGCAGATCCTGCCGAAGGCCGGCTGGGTCGAGCACGACGCCTCGGAGATCTGGCGCAACGTCCAGGAGGTCATCGGGCTCGCCCTGAGCCGCGCCGACCTGACGCGCCACGACATCGCGGCCGTCGGCATCACCAACCAGCGCGAGACCGCGGTGGTCTGGGACAAGACCACCGGCAAGCCCGCCTACAACGCGATCGTGTGGCAGGACACCCGCACGCAGGCGATCGTCGATCGTCTCGCGGCGGACGGCGGCGTGGAGCGGTTCAAGCCCGTCGTCGGGCTCCCCCTGGCGACCTACTTCTCGGGAACCAAGATCGCCTGGATCCTCGAGAACGTCGACGGCGCTCGCGAGAAGGCGGAGGCCGGCGACCTGATCTTCGGAACGACCGACAGCTGGGTCCTCTGGAACCTGACCGGCGGCGTCGACGGCGGTGTGCACGTGACGGACGTGACGAACGCATCGCGCACGATGTTCATGGATCTCGAGACGCTCGAGTGGCGCGACGACATCCTCGAGGCCTTCGGTGTGCCGCGATCGATGATGCCGGAGATCCGCTCGTCCTCCGAGGTCTATGGGGCGGCCGAGGACTCCTCGCTGCTGCGTGAGACCCCGATCGCCGGCATCCTGGGCGACCAGCAGGCCGCGACGTTCGGGCAGGCCGCCTTCCAGAAGGGCGAGAGCAAGAACACCTACGGCACGGGCTGCTTCCTCATCTTCAACACGGGCGAGGAGATCGTCCACTCGAAGAACGGGCTGCTCACGACCGTCGGCTACAAGCTCGGCGACCAGCCGACGCACTATGCGCTGGAGGGCTCCATCGCCGTCACCGGATCCCTGATCCAGTGGCTGCGCGACCAGCTCGGCATCATCTCCTCTGCCCCTGAGGTGGAAGAGCTGGCCGACAAGGTCGAGGACAACGGCGGCGTGTACATCGTGCCCGCCTTCTCCGGTCTGTTCGCACCGTACTGGCGTCCTGACGCCCGAGGCGCGATCGTCGGGCTCACCCGTTACGCGAACAAGAACCACATCGCTCGCGCAGCGCTCGAGGCCGTCGCCTTCCAGACGCGCGACGTGCTCGACGCCGTGAATGCGGACGCCGGTGTGGACCTCACCGAGCTCAAGGTCGACGGCGGCATGGTCGCGAATGACGCGCTCATGCAGTTCCAGGCGGATGTCCTCGGCGTGCCGGTGGTGCGTCCGGTCGTCGCGGAGACCACGGCCCTCGGTGCCGCTTATGCGGCAGGCCTCGCAGTCGGGTTCTGGAACGGGCTCGACGACCTCTCCGCCAACTGGCAGGAGGACAAGCGCTGGGAGCCGTCGATGGACGAAGCAGAGCGCGACCGTCAGCTGCGGCTGTGGCGCAAGGCCGTCACGAAGTCGATGGACTGGGTCGACGACGACGTGAAGTGATCTGACACGAAGGCGAAGCGGGTTCGGAGCTCATGCTCCGGACCCGCTTCTCCATGCGCTGTCCGAGCTCTCCCAGCTCGACGTGACGGCTTCCACGACACCGACGAACGCGCGAGCGACGTTCCTCGGTGCCGCCGTATCCCAGGCGAGGTACTCGACCCGCACCGGGCCACCGCGCACTGTCGAGATGGACACGTCGAACGCGGAGCGCTGGACGGTTCCCGGCGCCAGCAAGGTCACCGCCAATCCCGCCTCCACCAAGCCGAGGATGAGGGTCGCGGAGTCGGCTTCGAAAGCCACATCGCGCGTGAGATCGGCCGCGTGGAATGCCGCGTCACTCTGGGCTCGTCCCGAAGTCGCGACGGGGAAGTCCGCGAACGTCATCCCCGCGAGGTCCTCCAGTGCGATGTCGCTCCTGTGCGCGAGCTCGTGCCCTCGAGGGAAGACGGCGACGAGCCGCTCACGAGAGAGAACACGGGACGCCACTCCCAGAGGTTCAACGCCTTCGCGCAGGCCCAGCAGGGCGACATCGAGCTCATCGTGCCGGAGCCTGCGCATCAGGACATCACTGTTCCCGACCTGCAGTTCCACCCGCACGTCCGGGTACGCCGCACGGTAGGCGACGAGCACGGCCGGCACGTCGACGGCGGTCACCGTAGGGATGACACCGACCCGAAGCGTCCCCTCGACGACACCGTCTACCGCGGCCGCATCCTCTCTGGCTCTTTCAGCAGCTCGGAGGGCAGCGCGCGCATGACCGAGGAATGCCTCGCCCGCCTCGCTCAGGCGCACCTGGCGACTGGAGCGAACGAACAAGCGCCGGCCGAGTTCGCGTTCGAGTGAGGCGACCTGATGGCTCAGCGCGGACTGCGTCACGAAGCATCGCTCGGCGGCGCGGGTGAAGCTCAGGGTGTCGGCGACTTCCACGACGTACCGCAATTGTTGGAGTTCCACGATTCATGATCTCTCTTCATGCGTGATGGTGCAATTATGCGTTGGACTCATCGGTTCCATGGTCGCAGGCTGAAGGCATGAACCGCATGACGCTCGTGCTGACCACTGCTCTTGCTCCCATCGCCTGGGGCACCACCTACCTCGTGACCACCGAACTGCTTCCGGCCGGGCACCCGCTGTTCGCGGGTCTGCTCCGCTCACTCCCTGCGGGTCTTCTCGCGGTCGCCATCAGTCGGCGGTTTCCGTCAGGGTCGTGGTGGTGGAAGTCCTTCGCCCTCGGCGCGCTCAACATCGGCGCTTTCTTCCCTCTGCTGTTCCTGGCCGCGGAGCGGCTTCCCGGCGGCGTCGCCGCCGCCGTCGCCGGAGCGCAGCCACTCATCGTCCTGGCTCTCGGAGCGCTCGTCCTACACGAGCGCATCCGGCCGATCACGGCCGCAGCGGCTCTCGTGGGCGCGGGAGGCGTCGCTCTGGTCGTGCTCGGCCCGGCCGCCGAACTCGATCTCTGGGGCGTTCTCGCTGCGCTCGGCGGTGTCACAGCGACGGGTGTGGGCATGATCCTCACCAAACGCTGGGGTCGCCCCGTCGGGGTGGGGCCCGTGTCCTACGCGGGCTGGCAGCTCAGCGCGGGCGGCATGCTGCTGCTACCGGTCACTCTGATGGTCGAGGGCGTGCCTCGGGAGATCGACGGCAATGCCGCTCTCGGCTACCTGTGGCTCGCCACCGCCGGGGGAATCATCGCGTACACGCTCTGGTTCCGAGGCGTCCAGCAGCTGCCGGTCGTCGCGCCGGGGCTCCTTGCACTCCTGTCCCCCATCGTCGCGACACTTCTGGGGTTGGTGGTCGCCGGTGAGCGTTTCACCGCGCCTCAGGCGATCGGATTCGTGCTCACGCTCGGCGCGCTCGTCCTGGGGCAGTTCGTCACGCGTCCGAAGCCGAGCTCAGACCGACGTGCCGAGGAGACACTCGGCGAAGCGCTCTCGGCGCCGCGCTGAGTGCACTCAGTTCTTGCCGAAGAGCTTCTGGATCTCGGCGAGGTCGGCCTCGCTCGGAGCCTGGGCAGCACCGCCGCCGATCCCGAACCCCGATCCGGTGGGCGTGGTCGTGGAGGATGCGATGCCCGCGTTCTCCGCTGCACGCTTCGCAGGGTTTCCCGAGCGGGACTTGCCGGAGGAGGACTTGCTCTTCTTCCCTCGCTTGGACGACGCGCCGGGTCGTCCCATACCAGGCACGGGTCCCATGCCGGGGATGTTGGGGGTACCCCCACGAGCGACGGTCTTCATCATCTTCGCGGCCTGCTCGAAGCGCTGCACGAGCTGGTTCACATCCGTGACGGTCATGCCGGAGCCGCGGGCGATACGCAGCCGACGCGAGCCGTTGAGAACCTTCGGGTTGCGTCGCTCGCCCGGAGTCATCGAGCGGATGATCGCCTCGGTGCGGTCGATCTCGCGCTCGTCGAAGTCGTCGAGCTGCTGCTTCATCTGCCCCATGCCCGGGAGCATCCCGAGCATCTTCTTCATGGAGCCCATCTTCTTCATCTGCTGAAGCTGCTCGAGGAAGTCCTCGAGGGTGAAGGCCTCGGTTGCGAGCTTCTCGGCCATCTTCATGGCCTCTTCCTCATCGAAGGCCTGCTGGGCCTGCTCGATGAGGGTCAGGATGTCGCCGAGGTCGAGGATGCGGCTCGCCATGCGGTCGGGGTGGAACGGTTCGAGGTCCTCGAGACGCTCACCGGTCGAGGCGAAGATGATCGGGCGTCCGGTCACGGAGGCCACCGAGAGCGCAGCGCCACCACGGGCGTCACCATCGAGCTTCGACAGGACGACGCCGGTGAAATCGACGCCCTCCTGGAAGGCCTTGGCGGTGTTCACCGCATCCTGACCGATCATCGCGTCGATGACGAACAGCACTTCGTCGGGGGTCACGGCCTTGCGGATGTCCGCAGCCTGCTTCATCAGCTCGGCATCGACGCCGAGGCGTCCGGCGGTGTCGATGATGACGACGTCGTGCTGCTGACGACGGGCATACTCGACACCGTCGCGCGACACCTTCACCGGGTCGCCGACGCCGTTGCCGGGCTCCGGAGCGAACACGGTCGCGCCCGCCTGCTCCGCGACCACCTGCAGCTGGTTGACGGCATTCGGACGCTGGAGGTCTGCGGCCACGAGCAGAGGCGTGTGCCCCTCGCCCTCGAGCTGCTTGGCCAGCTTGCCGGCGAAGGTCGTCTTACCCGAGCCCTGGAGTCCCGCGAGCATGATCACGGTCGGTGCCGTCTTCGCGAACTGCAGGCGGCGCTGTTCGCCGCCGAGGATCTGCACGAGCTCCTCGTTGACGATCTGCACCACCTGCTGCGCCGGATTCAGCGCCTTGTTGACCTCGTCGCCGAGGGCACGCTCGCGCACCTTCGCCGTGAAGTCCTTGACCACCACGAGCGCGACGTCGGCGTCGAGCAGAGCGCGACGGATCTCGCGCACGGTGCCGTCGACATCGGCGGCGGTGAGCTTTCCCTTCGTGCGCAGATTGCGGAAGGTTTCGGTGAGCCGATCGGAGAGCGAGCCAAAGGTAGCCATGGTGCGTACGATTCTACGCGAGTGAAGCGGCGCCGCTCAGCGCCGTGCGGGCTCAGGACCAGGGCAGGTCGTGAATCATCGCCAGCGCTTCCCGCAACACGGTCTCCGGCGTTCCGCGCCCCGCGCCCTGCTCTGCCCACACGCGCAGCGACGAGAGCACCGCAGCCGCGTGCGCCGCCCCGAGGATGTCGGCCCGGATCACGTCCACGCCCGCCGAGGACGCCGCGAGCGACACGGCAGCGGACAAGCGTGCCATTCGCAGGCCGGTGTCGCGCACGAGCTCGTCCTCCAGCCCCATCGCCCCCGCGTTGCGAAGGGCGAGAGCAAGCGGATCCGGTGCGAAGTCGTGGACGACCCGCAGCAGGATCTCCCGCACCGACTCCCCCGTCGCGACCCGGCCCAGGCCCCGGAGAGACTCGACAGCCTCACCGACCCGTTCGTCGATTCCTGACCACAGCACGTCGCTCTTCGAAGCGAAGTAGTTGAAGAAACTCGAACGGCTCACCCCGGCGCGCTGCGTGATGTCCGCCACCGAAGTGGCAGCGTAACCGCGTTCCAAGAAGAGCTCGCACGCAGCCTCGGCGAGCGTCTCCCGTGACGATGCCTTCGGGCGCCCGGCTTTCCCCGTCGAACTCATGCACTCACGCTACCGCGCGGCGCGGATCGAGAACGCCGTCCTCGACCCGAAGGAGTATTGTTGCTCTCAGTCCATTTACACCGAAGGCGGTTCTGTGATGCTCGAGATCCTCACGCCCGGGTTCGTTCCTACGCCGGTGCCGTACCTCGACGGGTGGGAGCTTCAGCGCCGGGTCCATGCCGACGTGGTCGCAGGCACTCGGCAGGACACCCTCATCCTGCTCGAGCACGAAGCCGTGTACACGGCGGGCAAGCGCACGGAACCGCATGAGCGTCCGCACGACGGCACGCCGGTGATCGACGTCGATCGCGGCGGCAAGATCACCTGGCACGGCCCAGGACAGCTGGTCGGCTATCCGATCGTCCGCCTCGGCGAGCCTATCGACGTGGTCGCCCACGTGCGCCGACTGGAGCGTCTGCTCATCGAGGTGCTGCGCCCGCTCGGAGTCGACGGCTATCAGGTGGAGGGCCGCAGCGGCGTCTGGGTGCGCCGCCCGCTCTCCGAGGACAAGGTAGCCGCGATCGGGGTACGGGTGCAGCAAGGAGTCACGATGCACGGCTTCGCCATCAACTGCGACAACTCCCTGGCCGGTTTCCGCGGCATCATCCCGTGCGGCATCACCGACGCGGGTGTCACGACCGTGAGCGAGGTCACGGGATCCTCCGTCTCGCCCCGTGACCTCGTCGATGCCGTGACCCGTGCGTTTCTCGCCGAATACTCGACCCCCGAACTGTCAGGAGCCCACGCATGACCGCCGCACCCGAGGGCCGGAAGCTCCTCCGTCTGGAGATCCGCAACGCCGAGACACCGATCGAGCGCAAGCCCGAGTGGATCAAGACCAAGGCGAAGATGGGTCCGGAGTACACGGCGTTGCACTCGCTCGTGAAGAGCGAAGACCTGCACACCGTGTGCCAGGAGGCCGGCTGTCCGAACATCTACGAGTGCTGGGAGGATCGCGAAGCGACGTTCCTCATCGGCGGGTCGCAATGCACGCGTCGCTGCGACTTCTGCCAGATCGACACCGGCAAGCCGGCTGACTACGACACCGACGAGCCCCGCCGCGTCGCCGAGAGTGTGCAGCGGATGAACCTCCGGTACGCGACCGTGACCAGCGTGGCCCGTGACGACCTGCCCGACACGGGTGCCTGGCTCAACGCGGAGACCGTCAGGAAGATCCACGAGCTCAACCCGAACACCGGGGTGGAGCTGCTCGCGAACGAGCACAACGCCGATCCGGCTTTCCTCAACCAGATCTTCGACGCCCGACCAGAGGTGTTCGCGCACAACGTGGAGACCGTTCCCCGCATCTTCAAGCGCATCCGACCCGCTTTCCGCTACGAGCGCTCGCTGAACGTGCTCACTCAAGCCCGCGACGCCGGGCTCATCACGAAGTCCAACCTCATCCTGGGCATGGGCGAGGAGCCGGAGGAGGTCGTGCAGGCGCTCAACGATCTGCACGATGCCGGCTGCGACATCATCACGATCACGCAGTATCTCCGCCCGACACCGCGGCACCACCCGGTCTCTCGTTGGGTGAAGCCCGCGGAGTTCGTGGAGTTCAAGGAGGAAGCCGAGCGCATCGGTTTCCTCGGCGTCCTCGCCGGTCCGCTCGTGCGCTCCTCCTACCGGGCGGGGCGCCTGTGGGCGCAGTCGATGACGTCCAAGGGCCGCGAGATCCCCGCGCACCTCTCCCACATCGCAGCGAGCGCCGATCTCGGATTCGCCCAGGCCGTCTGACCTCGTCGCTGCCCGGGGTAGCCGCTCGTGCGGCTAGTCCGCGCTCATCACCGACTGCACGCTGCCGTCGGAGCCGAGGTTGACGAGCAGGACGTCATCTGACGAGCTGTCGTCGAGCGCGTACTCGAGCACCGCGAACGGTTCCGAGCCCCCATGCTCGTCGGCGAGGATCGTCATGCTCATGAGCCGGAGCGAGCGGATGATGTCGACGGCGGCGTCTCCCGACACGTCGACGAGCACGTCGGGCAAGTCATCGCCGTACGCCTCCTGCTGCTGAAGGATGTACTCGGTGACCTCGCTGGTGCGGTCGTCCACCTCTGCGAGCATGCCTCGACGCGCCGTGTCGTCGACGCTCTCCAGGCCCGCGATGAGCGAGGCGGCGATGTCGAGCGCATCGGACGAGACGTCGTCCTGGTCCGGAGCGGTCAGGTCCACGGTCACACTCTGATCACCGAGCTCCACGGTCTCCGACCAGAAGATCGATCCGTCCGGGCCCGAGGACAGGAGTCCGAAGTAGTCGTGTTCGATCGCCATAACGCTATGAAACCAGCCTCGTGCTCACTGCGGTAGTCCCGTCGTCAACCGACCAGCGACTGGACGAAGACATGAGGGGTGAAACCGGTGAGGTCATCGATCCCCTCGCCCTGTCCGAGCAGCTTGACCGGGATGCCCGTGCGCTCCTGCACGGCCAGCACGAAGCCGCCCTTGGCCGACCCGTCCAGCTTGGTGAGGACGAGTCCGGTGACGCCGGCGTGTTCGAGGAATGCCTCCGCCTGCATCACGCCGTTCTGGCCGGTGGTGGCGTCGAGCACGAGCAGCACCTCGCTGATGGGCGCCTGCTTCTCGATCACGCGCCGGACCTTCGAGAGCTCGTCCATGAGGCCGCCCTTCGTGTGCAGGCGGCCCGCCGTGTCGATGATCGCGATCTCGATGCCTTCGCGCTTCGCATACTCGACCGTCTGGAATGCCACTGAGGCGGGGTCCTGACCCTCCTGCTGCGGACGGACGATCGCCGCCCCACCGCGCTGCGCCCAGGTCGCGAGCTGATCGACCGCTGCTGCGCGGAACGTGTCGGCGGCACCGACCACCACACTGCGCTGGTACCCCCGGAGGAACTTGGTGAACTTCCCGATGGTCGTGGTCTTGCCGACGCCGTTGACGCCGACGACGAGGACCACTGCGGGACGCTCGGTGAGCTTCAGCGTCGTGTCGAACTTCGCGAAGTGCTCCTCGAGCGTCTCCCGCAACATGCGCTGGAGGTCTTTGGGGTCGGTCGTCCGGTAACGGTCGACCTTCTGGCGCAGCTCGTCGACGACGCGCTCGCTGATGTCAGGGCCGAAATCAGCCGTGATGAGCGCTGTCTCGAGATCCTCCCAGGTCGTCTCATCGATGGTGGGCTTGACGAACATGCCGCGCAGTGCACGACCAAGAGACCAGGACTTCTCCGCCATCCCACCAGCCTACGGGGTGCTCAGCGGATGGAAGGCGTGCGCGCCGATGGACTCGGTCAGACCGCGGCCGCAGCTCGGTCGCCGACCCGCTGTCCTACGACCGCCGAGACGCCGTCCTGCCGCATCGAGACGCCGTACAGCGCATCAGCGATCTCCATCGTGCGCTTCTGATGCGTGATGACGAGGAGTTGCGAACTCTCCCGCAGCTGCTCGAACACGGTCAGCAGACGACCGAGGTTCGCGTCGTCCAGAGCTGCCTCCACCTCGTCGAGGATGTAGAACGGGCTCGGCCGAGCCTTGAAGATCGCGACCAGCAGAGCCACCGCCGCGAGCGACCTCTCGCCGCCCGACAGCAGCGACAGGCGCTCGATCTTCTTTCCCACAGGACGGACCGACACCTCGATGCCGGTGGTCAGCATGTTGTCGGGATCTGTGAGCGAGATGCTGCCCGTTCCCCCCGGGAACAGCAGCGGGAACACCTGGCCGAAGGCCTCCTTCGTGTCCTCGAAGGCGCTCGCGAAGATGGTCTGCATCCGCTCGTCGAGGTCGGCGATGATCGTCAGCAGGTCCTGTCGCGTCTGAGTGAGGTCGGCCAGCTGCTCGGTGAGGAAGGCGTGGCGTTGCTCCAGCGCGGCGAACTCCTCGAGGGCCAGGGGGTTGACGCGTCCGAGCTGCGCCAGCTTGCGCTCTGCCTCTGCGAGACGGCGCTGCTGGATGCGGCGATCGAAAGGAATCGCCGCGGCGCCGTCTCCGGTGTCTCGGTCCGCCGCTGTCGTCGCGGTCGGATCGCGCGGGACGAGCTGGTCAGGACCATATTCCGCGATGAGAATATCTTCGTCCAGGGCCAGTTCAGAGGAGACCCGCTCCAGCAGGCTGTTCAGGTGCAGCTTCTTCTCGTGTATCTGCAGCTCGAGCCCGTGCACGCTCTCGGTGAGCCCTGTCAGACGTTCGCGCAGCGATGCCTCCTGAGCCCTGAGGCCGACGAGTTCCTGGTTCTGGGCCGACCGAGCGGCCTCGGCCTCTTTGAGCGCGAGACGTGCCTCGGCTACGGAACGATCGAGCGAATCGAGGATGCGCGGCAACTCGTCCGCAACGCCTGAGGCCGACTCCCGCTGCGCGCGGCGGATGACCGCGCGTCGGGCCGCCTCAGCCGCAGCGTCACGTTCCTGCTCGCGCTGCCGTTCCAGGCTCGCGACCCTGGACTGCGCGGCGCGGACGCGCTCGCGCAGGGTCTCGATCTCGAGTCGAGCCCGCACCTCGCCCTCACGTGCCAGCTCGAGAGCTTCGAGGAGCCCGTCCCGTGCGGATGCATCCAGAACCGGCCGCGGCGCTGCGATCGCTTCGTCCAATGCCGCTTTCGCCGCCTCCGCCTTCTCCTCCGCCTCGGAGACGGCGGACTGCGCCTGCGCGAGCCCGGTCTCCAGCCTCTCGCACTCCGCGACGGCGGATTCGTGTCGCACGGTGATCCGGTTGACCTGCTCCGCGTGCGTGGCGAGGGCAGCGTCGTGTTCGCGGAGCGCTCGAAGAGCCTCCTTGGCCTGCCGTCTCGTCGTCTCGACCGCCTCGTCGGCATCCCGACGAGCTTCACGGAGCGAGTCCGCCACGATCCGGATCTCCGCCAAGCGTTCGGCTGCGGCATCGCGTTCAGCCGCGAGCTCGAGACGCGAGCGCTCACCGCCCGAGCCGGTGCGAAGGGTCTGAGCCGTGATCACGTCTCCGCCGAGGGTGACGATGGTGGTCCCGGTGTCCCCCTTCGCATCGAGTGCAGACCGCGCCGCTCTGGCCGAGTCGAGGTCATCCGCTATCAGCACATGCGACAGGATGCCCAGCACTCCCTCGGGGGCGGTAACGACGTCGACGGCGGGCACGACGCCTGCCAGGGACGGCAACGCCGCGTGCGGTCGCGGCGAGTCGGCGATGACGAAGTCCACCACTCCCCTGCGCTGTTGCGCCGATTCGACGGCCATCGCGAAGGCATCAGACGCCGTGTCGATGAGCACGCCCTCCGCAAGCGGCCCGAGGACCGCGGACACCGCCGCCTCATAGCCGGCACGTACCTGCACGGCATCGCCGACCAGGCCGCGGACGCCACGTCCTCCGGCGCTGACGATCTCCGCCGCACCGCCGGAGAGCGCCAGAGCGCTGCTCAGCGCGGATGTCTTGGCGGTCAAGGAGTCGACTTCACGCTCAGCCGAGTGCAGACGCTCCCGGAGCGACTCGCGCTCGGTCTCCGCCGCCGTGGCGGCCCGCTGCGCGCTCTCGTATGCCGCCGCATGCTCGACGGCCGTACCCTCCGGTGCCTCGGCGTCGTCGATGGACTCCAGTGCCTCAGCCGATTCCCGCCGACGAGCGTTCGCGGCCTCGAGGGCGTTCTCCTGGCGGAGAACCGCCCCTCGGACCGCGGCGAGAGCTGACGCCGCAGCCTCGGCGGATCCCCGCAAGGCAGACAGTCGCATGTCGTACTGGGAGACGAGCGCGCTCTGCTCGGCGATGTCGACATCGAGGGTGTCGAGTTCCGCGCGCGCGTGCACGACCTCTCGGCTCGCGGCGGCTGCCGCGTCCTGGGCGTCACCCAGTCCCGCAGAGATCGTGTCGATCTCGGCTCTCGCCTCGTCGATCGTGGCCTGTGTCACGGTGATCGCGGTGACCGCGGCATCGTCGTCGTCCGTGCCGAGCAGCGCGAGGCGCTGATTCGCGAGCGTGTAGAGCCCGCGCATCCGCTCCTGCACCTGCTCGAGACCGAACGCCACGCTGCGCGCCTCGTCCACGGCGACGGAGTTCTGATCCTGTTCGAGCCGCGCGATGCTCGCGCGAACCGTCTCCGCCTGGTCGGACAGAACGAGACGCTCGGTGTGGCGCTCGTGCTCGGTCCGAGTGTGGTCAGCGAGAGCGGCACGCAGAGAAACCACGTCGTCCGCGAAGAGACGCGCCTTGGCATCACGCACCACGGCGGCGATGGTCTGCGCCTCGCGCGCGATCTCGGCCTGTCTTCCCAGAGGCTTGAGCTGCCGCCGGATCTCGCCCGCGAGATCGCTCAATCGGGTGAGATTCGTCTCCATCGCATCGAGCTTGCGGAGCGTCTTCTCCTTGCGACGTCGATGCTTGAGGATTCCCGCCGCTTCCTCGATGAATCCTCGGCGGTCCTCGGGCGACGCCTGCAGCACGGTGTCGAGACGTCCCTGGCCGACGATGACGTGCATCTCGCGTCCGAGTCCCGAGTCGCTCAGAAGCTCTTGAACGTCGAGGAGACGACAGCCCTCGCCATTGATGGCGTACTCGCTCGAACCGTTGCGGAACAGGGTGCGACTGATCGTCACCTCTGCGAACTCGATCGGCAGCGCCCCATCGGAGTTGTCGATCGTCAGCTGCACCTCGGCCCGACCGAGAGGACCGCGTGTCGACGTGCCGGCGAAGATGACGTCTTCCATCTTCCCGCCGCGGAGAGTCTTCGCACCCTGTTCGCCCATCACCCAGGCGAGCGCGTCGACGACGTTCGACTTTCCGGAACCGTTCGGTCCGACGATGCAGGTGACCCCGGGCTCGAAGACGAAGCTCGTCGGCTGCGCGAACGACTTGAACCCTTTGAGCGTCAGGCTCTTCAGATGCATACGGGCACCGCTCGTCCGGGGAGAATCACGCGGCTACGCTACCGGAATTCCGGGCCTGGAGCCTCATCCCGCGCGGGTCGACGGCGAACTCAAGAGGCCGGCGACACGCCGAGCGGAACAGTATGTGCTTGACGTGGCTCTCGCGGGTTCGCTACGGTGGCCTCCGGATCGCCACACGAAAGGAGGTTACCGATGATTACGACTCAGCTCAACGCACAGGCCACTGGCCTCGCCGCGCCCGCGCACTTTGCGCCGCGCCCTGCGTTCTCGGTAACCGCCGGCGTCCGCATGAGCGCTCTCTCGTAGAACCGCAACCCGACTCTCCAGACCTCCCGTAGGTCCAGTCCGGCCGTTTCTCTCGCGCCCCCTCCGCAGATCTGCCACGCAGATCTCGGCACATCCCGCATCCGCTGGCCGCCTCTTCGGCCTGCGTCGACGCCTGCTCTCCCGCACCGTTCGCAGCTGCATCCGCAGCCGACGTGCGGTGCTTCCGCACCCATCATCACCATCACTTCCGAAGGAACCACCGTGAACACCACGTTGCACCGCAGCGACATCCACCCGCCCGATATCGAGGACCACGAGGTCCTCCAGATTCCCCGCCCCGATGAACTGCGTCGCCTTTCGATGGCAGATCGTCTCTCCCTCAGGATCGGCCTCTGGCTCTTCCAGAGGGCACAGCGTCCGCGGCACACCCGTCGCGGCCTGCGCATCGATCCGGCCGACCTGTTCCTCCTCGGCGAGCAGCGTCATCGCTCCGCCGCCGAGTCGTACGCCCTGCTCACGTACGACATGCAGCGCGGCATGCGCTGAGGCCGTCGAGTCCATGACGAGCATCTCTGCGACGGCGTCCGCTCGCCTCACCCGCGAGCGGGCGCCGTCCCATCACAATCCCCTCCACACACCCCGCACGGAAGAACAGACATGAAGACCATGGAAACCACGATCACGCCGCTGATCGTCCCGGTCAGCCTGCAGAGCGAGGATGCCGCCGAGTTCCTCGCCTTCGGCGAGCTCAACAGGCTCGTCTGCGATGAGCAGGTGGGCCTCCCGGACCTCGCACCGGATGCCGCGCAGATGCTGCCGAACTGGCAGGACGACACGGATGCACTCGACGTGGGCTTCGTCGCCCGTATCGACGGCGACATCGTCGGCATGGTGACGATCTCCTTCGCCCAGGAAGCCGATGCTCACGCCGCGGAGATCGACCTGCTGGTTCCGTCGGCCCACTGGGGCCGTGGCGTCGAAGAGGCGCTCCTCGACACAGCGGAGGCGGAAGCGCGCGCGCACGGTCGGAGTGTCCTGCAGATCTGGAGTCTGCACCGTCCCGAGGAGAGCGAACGGATGCTGATTCCCCGCACGGGCTGGGGGCGCGTACCGGCGACGCCGCTCTCCGACCTCGCGGAGGCACGCGGTTTCGTCCTCGAACAGGTGGAGCGCAACAGTGAGTACGACCTCCGAGGCGACTCGGACCTGCTTCGCGCGGCCCTGAGCGACGCGATCGCTCTGGCGGGCGAAGACTACGCACTGCTCGAATGGGACATGCCCACGCCTCCGGAGCTGAGGGCAGGGTTCGCCGCTGTGCTCGCCCGGCTGTCCACGGACGCACCCAGCGGCGACATGGACTTCGTCGAAGAGGTATGGGACGCCGAGCGGGTGGTGCGGCGTGAGGCGCGACTGCTCGGCGCCGGGCAGGCTGTCTCCGTGGCGGCAGTGCGTCATGTCCCGTCCGGGACCATCGTCGCGTACAACGAACTCCTCATCGCCGCCGATCGCACGGGTGTGACGCACCAGTTCGGAACGCTGGTGAGCAAGGACCACCGTGGCCATCGTCTGGGAACCATCGTCAAATGCGCCAACCTGCTCCGCTGGCGGGAGCTGATGCCGGAGTCGACCGTCGTCTCCACTTTCAACGCCGAGGAGAACCGGCCGATGCTGAACATCAACGAGGCCATCGGCTTCGTGCCGGTCTCCTACGCCGGGGCATGGCAGAAGAAGCTCTGACGAGGGTGCGGGCCCGATCTCATTCTCCGGGATGACGTCGAGCCCGCACCGTCATCCGCCCGGGCGACGACCGAGCCGGGCGGGACGGCGAGGCTGGAATCATGAACATCCCCGTGATCGAAGCCCACGCCCTCAGCAAGAACTTCGGGTCGACACGCGCCCTCGCCGGCGTCGACCTCGCCATCCATCGCGGTGAGTCCGTCGCCATCATGGGAGCCTCCGGTTCCGGGAAGACCACTCTCCTCCACGTCTTGGCGGGGATCACCGCACCTGACGCGGGCGGAGTCGTCTTCCGCCCCGCCGAGGGATCCGCTATCGAGGTCACCGCGCTCGGAGAGTCAGCGCGCTCACGACTGCGACGCGAGAAGTTCGGGTTCGTCTTTCAGCAGGGCCTTCTCATCCCCGAGCTGACCGCGGTGGAGAACGTGGCCCTCGCCTCGATGATCAACGGCATCCGACGTCAGGACGCCGTGCAGCACGCGGCATCCTGGCTGGCGGCTCTCGGACTCGCCGGGATGGAGGACCGCCGGATCGGCGAGCTGTCGGGTGGGCAGGCACAGCGCGTCGCCATCGCACGCGCCCAAGCCACCGGCGCGGAGGTCGTCTTCGCGGACGAGCCCACCGGAGCGCTGGACTCCACCACGTCCTCGGAGGTCATGGACGCGCTCCTGTGGTCCACGACCGGACAGGGCCGCACCCTCGTCGTCGTCACCCATGACGCCGAGGTCGCCGCTCGGTGCACGCGAACGATCGCAGTGCGCGACGGACGGATCATCTCGTCGGCGGTGACCGCATGAACCGCAATGTGCTCGCCCTCCTGCTTCGCCCCGCTCCCGGTCAGGGCAGCGTTATCGCTCTGCCGGTCGTCGCCTTCGCCGTGGTCACGACGCTGGTTCTCACCGTCATCGGCGGGGCGCAGTCGTTCTGGGGATGGACCGACGAGTTCGCTCCTCTGTATCAAGCCCTTGCGGCCATCGCCCTCGTGCTGCTGGTCGTCCCGCTGATGTCCGTCGGCGGAGCGGCAGCACGACTCTCCGCGCGTCGACGCGACGAACGACTCTCCACGCTCCGTCTGCTCGGTGTGTCGCCGGCGGGTGTGACCGTCGCCACCGTGGCGGAATCCGTGCTCGTCGCCGCGGCCGGTGCCCTGGTCGGTGTCGTCGCGCACGTCGCCCTCAGCCCCCTCATCGGACTCATCCCGTTCCGCGGCGAAGCCCTCGGATTCGGTGCCGTCGTCCTCCCGCCGGCGCAGACGGCCCTCGTGGTGGCGGCCGTGCTCGCCCTCGCGTCGACGAGTGCGATCATCGGTCTGCGTCGTGTCGTCATCTCACCGCTCGGCGTGCGCACACGCACCGATGTTCCCAAGGTGCACTGGATCCGGGCGGTGTTCGCCGTCTGTGCGATCGCCGTCGCGTTCGTGCTGATCAAGGTCTTCCCTTCCGTGGGCGGACTCGTCCTCACGATCGTCGTACTCGCCGGCCTCTTCGGCGCCGTGCTGGCAGTGCTGAACCTCGTCGGGCCGTGGGTGCTCAAGGTGGTCGCCTCAGGGCAGCTCCGTCGAGCCGAGCGACCGGAGCGACTGCTCGCAGCCCGCATCGTGCTGGACTCGCCGAAAGCGGCCTGGCGGCAGGTCGGTGGTATCGCCATGGCGAGCTTCATGGCCGTCTTCGCCGGTACCGGAGTCGCGCTCTTGAGCATGATGAGCACCTCCGATGCCGCTGCCGCCGACATCGCGCTCGCCCATGACATCCGGACCGGTCTCATCATCACGCTCATCGGCTCCTTCCTGATGGTCGCGGCATCGGTCGGGGTCAACCAGGCCTCAGACGTCCTCGACCAGCGCGAGTTGCACCGCAGTCTGCATCACCTCGGTATGCCTCTCGAGACCGTGGACAGGGCGCGACGGCGGGCGATCATGTCACCGCTGCTGGTGACCGCGATCGGCTCCGCGCTCGTGGCCGCGATCCTCGTGTTCCCGTTGGTCGGAATCGCGCTGATCACGGCGCCCGAGTCGCTGCTGACCATCGCGCTCGTGGTGTCGGTCGGGATCGGTGTCGTCTGGGCGACGACGTGGGCGACCCGTCCACTCCTGCAGCGCTCCTTCGTGGCTACGTGAACACCGTGCCGCCTCTATGGGGTTTCGGTGAGCATGCCGGGGTGTGGCGAGAACTGTCGCCGCGGGCTGTGGTATCCGTGGGGGATGACGTTCAGAGGTCGACGCCGAGCACAAGCGAGATTCGAACAGAAAGTAGCGACTCTTGCGTCGGCCATGAAGCACGAAGCAGGCAAGAACCACGCGCTGCAGCAACAAGTAGCTGGCCTGGTCGCGGAAGTCTCGAGCATCAAGAGGTCGCGTACATGGGTGTGGGTCGGCGGCGTGACCGCGATCGGCAGCGCCCTCGCTGCTCTAGGAACGCTGTTCTTCTCAATGGCTCAGCTCGCCCCCCTCTACGCTCAGGCAGAGTCAGCCCAAGCACAGACTCAAGCGCTTCAGCGCACATCTGATTGGGCGACGGTCGGTGCTGTGACGGTGTCGGTCGAGGAAGGCATGTTCGTCCTGGAGAACCGGTCCCGCAGCGCGATCATGTCCACGACGACCTGGCTCGTGGGAAGCACCGAGGGTTGGGATCGGTTCGATGCGATTCGCTTCGACCTGGAGGGGATTCCGGCCTGCAGCAGCGTCTCCGTACCGGTCGCCGAAGTCACGCGATGGCCCGAGCCGATCCGAGAGCTCACCTGGGTCGAACCACGGAAGAGCTGGGACTGGCCCGAGTTCGTCGACGCCTACACGTACATCATCGCCCCTTCAGGCGGGCTGTACTCGACATCGTCACGGGGCGGCGTCGTGGATCACGGAGTGGTGGGCATGGTGGATCAGGCCTCGGCGAACTACGGAGAACGCGAGTCACCCATACCGGTGAACGTGGACGATCCGACCACTCTCGTGTGGGTCCCGGACACCTTCTGGGAGTTCCGCGACGTCCAGGTCGCCCATGCGGGCGAGCCGCTTTGGGCAGGCGCCCCGCTCATGGGCGCTGATAACGATTCTGTGATCACGCCACTCAGCTGCTATTCCTGATGAGCCTCTCGATCCGCGCTATCTCGGCAGCCGCTGGCAGCGCGGGCAGAAGTGAGAGCCGCGGTTCATGAAGCTCTCGCGCACGATGGGCGTTCCGCACCGCGGGCAGGGCTTGCCCTGCTGCCCGTAGGCGTTGAGCGAGTGCGCGAAATAGCCGGCTTGGCCGTTGACGTTGACGTACTGCGCATCGAAGCTGGTTCCGCCCTCGGCGAGGGCTTTCGCGAGCACGAGCCGGACCTCGGCGAGCAGCCTGCGGACGGCCTGCGTCGACAGACGAACGGCCGGCGTCTCGGGGTGTATCCGCGCTGCCCACAGCGACTCGTCTGCGTAGATGTTGCCGATCCCGCTCACGACACCCTGATCGAGGAGAACACGCTTGATCGCACTCCCCCGTCGCCCCAGAGCTGCTCGAAAGCCACGGTCGTCGAATGCCGGATCCAGGGGGTCACGAGCGATGTGCGCCACCTGAGTCGGGATCCGCGATCCGCCGTCGTCGATCAGCGCGTCGACGGCGAGGGATCCGAAGGTCCGCTGATCGGCGAAGACGATCGCGAGCTCGCCGTGCCGGGGATGCTCGATTCCGATCCGCACCCGCTCATGTCGTTCGGCCCCCGCGTCGGGCGCGCGCAACAGCATCTGACCGCTCATTCCGAGATGCCCGATCAGCGCAGAATCCTCGTCATCGAGCGGCAGCCACAGGAACTTCCCGCGGCGCGATGCGTCGGTGAACATGCGTCCCTCGAGGCGAGCGACGAAGTCAGCGGCACCGGCCACGTGACGAGTGAGGGCGCGCTCATCGAACACGCTCACCGCGGTGATGGTCGATCCGATCACGGCCGGTGCGAGGCCTGCGCGGACGACCTCGACTTCGGGAAGTTCAGGCACGCTCGCTGAGGGTACGCCACACGCTGAGGGCTGCTGCCATCTCGGCGGTCTTCTTGCTGCTGCCGACACCCGTCATGCTCACGTCGCCCACGCTGACCGTGGCCAGGAAACGACGGTCGTGGTCTGGTCCGCTCGCCTCGACCGAGTAGCGAGGCGGGGTGGCGCCGAGCCGTGCGGCGAGCTCCTGCAGGCTGGTCTTCGGATCCATGGCCGCACCGTAGCGCTCCGGGTCAGCCAGCAGGGGCTCCGTCAGTCGGAGCACCAGTTCCGTGGCAGCGTCAGGACCTGCCGAGAGGTAGGTCGCGCCGATGACGGCTTCCATGGTGTCGGCCAGGATGGAGTCCTTGTCCCGACCGCCGGTCTGCTCCTCGCCACGGCCGAGCAGCAGATGGCTGCCGAGGTCGATGCCCCGAGCCACCTCGGCGAGGGCGACGGTCGACACGACGCTGGCTCGTCGCTTCGCCAGCTCGCCCTCGTCGAGATCAGGATGCGTGGTGAAGAGCATGACGGTCACCGCCTGCCCGAGCACCGAGTCACCGAGGAACTCGAGCCGCTCGTTGTGCGGGATGCCGCCGTGCTCGTACGCGTAGGAGCGGTGAGTGAGGGCCAACTCCAGAAGCTCCGCGTCGATATCGACGCGGAGCTTTTCTGGGAGAGGTCTCGTCCCCCCGGGGACCTCCGTCACGGTACGCGACTCAGACGTCGGCGACCTTGCGGCCCTTGTACTCCAGGAAGAGCTCGGTGCCCTGCGAGTCGGTGACGACCTTGGCCTGGTGAGGACGGCTGTAGACGACCTGGCCGTTCTCGATGGTCTTGACGAGCGCGACGGGCGCCGCCTTCCACTGCGCGCGACGCGAGCGGGTGTTCGAACGGGATACCTTGCGCTTCGGGGGGTTACCAGCCATGACTAGCTCTCTTCTTTCTCGGCGGCACGAGATTCTTCCGTGCCGTCTTGGTCTGTGATGTTCTGGAGCGCACTCCACCGAGGATCGATGGGAGCGGCCTGCTCCGTTCCGGTGCTCACGGTCAGTCGTTCACCCGTTTTCGGGTCGAGACCCGGGCAATCCGGCTGACACACCGGCTGAAAAGGAAGTGCCAGTACGGCCGCATCCCTGACGAGAGTTTCAAGATCCACGTGGTCGTCTTGAACCTCGAAGTCAGTTTCTTCCTCACCAGGATACGCGAAAAGCTCCTGGAACTCGACTTCGACGGGCCGAGTGATGTCCATCAGGCATCTTCCGCACACGCCGGCGTACTCGGCCTCGGCGATTCCCGACACGAGGATGCCCTCGTGCACCGACTCGAGGCGGACATCGAGATCGAGCTCGGAGCCGGCCTCGTACGACACGATCCCCTCACCCCATGACTCGGCGAGGGCGACGGTGAACTCGTGTTCCCGCATCTCCCCCGGACGCCGGACGATGTCACGGACGGGGAGCACGAAAGGGCCGTTCATTCGAGAGCGCACACTCCCATGCTACCGGCCGCTGCACGCTGTCGTCCTGAATCCGTGTCCAGGCGAGAGGTTCAGATCCCTCGGGATCCCGTGTCCAGGAATGCAGCGACCGCGGGCGGAACGAAGGGACTCACATCGCCACCGAGAGACGCGACCTGGCGGACGAGGGAACTCGAGACCATGGCGTGCGAGGGGTCGGGAAGGAGGAAAACCGTCTCGATGCCGGCGAGGTGTCTGTTGACGATCGCCATCGGTGACTCATACGCGACATCGATCTGCGAGCGGATGCCCTTCACGAGCACTCCCGCGTTGACGTCACGGGCGTAGTCGACCAAGAGCCCCATGCTCCACGAACCGATCACGATCTCGCCCTGCATGCCGTCGTCGGCGATCGACCTCTCCAGCAACGAGAGCCGCTGCGCGATGGGGAGCATCGCCTCTTTGCCCGGATTGTGCACGACCAGCACGTGCAGCTCGTCGTAGAGGGCCGCGGCGCGCCGGATCACATCGAGGTGACCCAGGGTAGGCGGATCGAAGGAACCCGGGACGACGGCGATCCGGCTGCTCATGGTTCCAGCCTAGGGCACGCCGGTTCCCCGTCAGTTCTTCGCCAGCGCCGCCCGATCCTCGTCGCTCACCCGACGCCCGATGGCCTCGCGGAGACCCGGGTGATCAGCCAGCTGCGGGTCGGCGGCGAGGATACCTTCCGCGACCTCGCGTGCACGGGTGATCAGCCCTGCGTCCTTCACCACCCTGAGCAGCTTCAGAGAGGAGCGAACGCCCGCCTGGGCGGCGCCCAGCACGTCGCCTTCGCCGCGCAGCTCGAGATCGACCTCCGCCAGGGCGAACCCGTCGAGAGTCGCCGCCACCGCGTCGACGCGCTCACGGGCCAGCGTGCCCGCCTCAGCCTCGGTCACGAGCAGGCAGAGCCCTGGCACGCCGCCTCGACCGACCCGGCCGCGGAGCTGATGCAGTTGAGAGACCCCGAACCGGTCCGCGTCGAGGACGATCATCGTCGACGCGTTCGGCACGTCGACGCCCACCTCGATCACGGTCGTGGCCAGGAGCAGATCGATGTCACCGCGTGCGAACGACTGCATCACGGCATCCTTCTCATCCGCTGGCATACGACCGTGGAGCACGGCACGCCGCAGTCCGCCCAGCGTCGGATGGGTCGCCAACGCCTCATCGAGCTGCACCACGCCCCAGCGCGGCCCTGACGCTCCCTCCGGAGCGAGTGCCTGCTGCTCCCCCGCCTCTGTCGTCTTCTTGGCCGTGTCGATCGCGGCGCACACCGCGAAGACCTGCCGCCCCTGGGCGATCTCCTCGGCGGCGCGCTCCCACACACGGTTGAACCACCCCGGGTGCTCTGCGAGCGGGGCGACGAAGGACTCGATGCCGGCACGCCCGGCCGGCATGGTGCGGATCACGGAGGTGTCGAGATCGCCGAAGACGGTCATCGCGACCGTCCTCGGGATCGGAGTCGCGGTCAGCACCAGCGCGTGCGGACTCGATCCCTTCGCGCGCAGCGCCTCGCGCTGCTCGACGCCGAACCGATGCTGTTCGTCGACGACGACCAGACCGAGATCGGCGAAGGTGGTCTTCTCGCCCAGCAGCGCATGAGTACCCACGACGATCAGTGCCTGACCCGAGGCGACCCGCAGGGCTGCCTTGCGGCGATCGGCCGCCGGCATCTGACCGGTCAGGAGTGTCGGCATCAACAGCGGCGCGAGATCGGGACCGAGCATCTTGGTGATCGAGCGAAGGTGCTGCCCCGCGAGCACCTCCGTCGGCGCGATCAAGGCGGCCTGCCCGCCGCTCTCCGCCACCTGCAGCATCGCCCGCAAAGCGACCAGGGTCTTGCCGGAGCCGACTTCTCCCTGGACCAGACGGTTCATGGGCCAGGCGCCCACGAGGTCCGCGGCGATCTGTCGTCCCACCGTCTCCTGGTCGGCGGTGAGCGTGTACGGGAGGCTTGCATCGAAACGTTCGAGCAACCCGCCGGGCATCGAGGGGCGAGACGTGGCGGCCAGCGCCCGGATCGCGTCGCGCTGCTGCAGGAGCGCCGTCTGCAGGGTGAGGGCCTCATGCATTCGCAGCGTCCGCACGGCCGGATCGATGTCGTTCCGTGTCCGCGGTCGATGCACGAGCTCCAGCGCCTCGCGCGCGGTGAGCAGTTCTTCGCGCTCCCTGATCTCCGCGGTCAGGGGATCGGGCGCGTCTGCCAGGTCGTCGAGAACCCGACCGACGAGTCGGGCGATCTGCCATGTCTGGATCGCGGACGTGGCGGGGTAGATGGGGATCGGCACGGTGGCGCGCGCGTCGGCGCTGCGACGGGCGGCGTCCTCATCATCGAACAGCTCGTACTCGGGGTGGGCGAACTGCGTCACGCCGTTGAACTCCCCGACCTTGCCGGAGAACACACCGCGACGACCGACTGCCAGATCCTTCGAGCGCCACTCCGCCGCGCCGACGTTCTTCGCGAAGAACGTGAGAGACATGCGTCCGATGCCGTCGCCGATCACGACGTCGACCATCGCACCGGGACGGTTCCGCATCCGTCGGAAGCTCGAGGAGAGCACCTCGGCCACGATGGTGACTGTCTCGCCGAGCGGGAGGTCACGGATGGGCGTCAGCTCTCCCGGATCGGCGTAGCGGCGAGGGTAGTGGGACAGGAGGTCGCCGACGCTCTTCATGCCGAAGGCCCGACCGAGCGTCTTGGACGACGCCGCACC
This sequence comes from Microbacterium oxydans, assembly GCF_006540085.1. Taxonomy (GTDB): domain Bacteria; phylum Actinomycetota; class Actinomycetes; order Actinomycetales; family Microbacteriaceae; genus Microbacterium; species Microbacterium oxydans. Next base: position 114,266 of record NZ_BJOG01000005.1, read on the forward strand.
GATGGCGTCCTCCAACGAGGAATCGAGCGTGAGCGACATGCTCCGAGTCTAGGGAACACGACGGACGCGGCAGGCACTCGAGCTGTCGTATCGTGAACGGGTGACGAGGATCATCGCAGGCAGCGCCAGAGGGGCCCGGCTCGAGGTTCCGGGCTCGGGAACCCGACCCACGAGCGACCGTGTACGCGAATCGCTGTTCGGCGCGCTGGAGTCCCTGAGCGCCATCGCCGGTGCACGGGTCCTCGACCTGTACGCCGGCTCGGGTGCCCTCGGGCTCGAGTCGCTCAGCCGTGGAGCAGCGAGCGTCGAGTTCGTGGAACGCGGCCGCCAGGCCGCAGCCATCGTCCGACGCAACGCGGAAGTCGTCGCGAAGGCGGGGAGCCTCCCGCTCGGGCGCGTTCACGAGAGCACGGCGCATGCCTTCCTGCATCGCGCCGTCGGACCCTACGACCTCGTGTTCAGCGATCCGCCCTACGACCTCGAGGACGCGGCCATGACGGCCGACCTCGTCGCGCTCGCACCGCTGCTGTCCTCGGACGCCGTGGTGGTGGTGGAACGAGCTCGTCGGTCCACGCCTCCGGACTTCGGCGCCGCGAACCTGGAGCAGTTCCGCGAGAAGTCGTACGGCGACACCACCCTGTGGTGGGCCGAGCCGGCGACGGAGGACGAGGACCCTGGCCCCGTGGGTCAGCCCGCGGCCGAGTCCCAGTCCCGATAGGGATCCCAACCGCTGAGGTCGACCGGCTGCTCATCGCACAGCAGGTCCTCATCGCCGGCGGCGCGCACCCTGCCGATGGCTCGGAACGCCGGCGGCAGGAGCCCCTCGGGAAAGGTGGCGAGCAGCGCGTGATCCTCTCCCCCGGCGAGAGCTCGCGCCGGATCGGCGCCGAGGAGCGCGCTGTCGAGGGCGATCGATACGCCGGACGCGGCAGCCATCCGTCGCGCATCGATTGCCAGCCCGTCGGAGATGTCCATCATGGCGGTCGCGCCGGCCGTCGCCGCCACCGCGCCGAGACCGATCGGCGGCGACGGGCGCAACTGTGCGTTCACGGCTTCGCGCTCGCCCGCAGCGAGAGCGGCAGGGTCGACGGGCACCGGCACATCCCCATCCCGGAACCTCCCGAACAGAACGGCGAGACCGCGTGCCGCGTGACCGAGCTCCCCGGCGACGGCGACCACGTCACCGGGACGTGCGCCGCTCCGCGTCACCGCTGCGCGTCCCTCCAGGTCGCCCAGGGCCGTGACCGCGACGGTCAACGTGTCGGAGACGGTGAGATCACCACCGACGACCGCACAGCCCGGCGCGAGCGCGGCACAGGCATCCCGGAAGCCGTCGGCGAGTCGCTCGACGAAGGAGACTCGTAGTTCGCGCGGCACCGCGAGTGCGACCAGGAGCGCCGTCGGGCGCGCGCCCATGGCAGCGACGTCCGCGAGATTCACCGCCGCGGACTTCCAGCCGAGGTCGTATCCGCTGGACCAGGCGAGGCGGAAGTCGGGGCCGTGCACCAGCGTGTCGGTCGTCGCCACCACGGAGCCCGACGGGGTCGCTATCACTGCGGCGTCATCGCCCGGCCCGATGAGCGCGTGCGAGGCCGCCGGCGTGCGTGACAGTATCGCGCGGAGAATGCGCCCTTCGGGCACATCTCCCAGGCGTGGATCGTCGGCGTCGGGTCGGGAGGGCATGCTGTCAAAGGTAGCCTGGAAGCATGCCCCGTTCCCGTCGCCTCGCTGCCCTCGCCGGAGCAGCGGCACTCAGCGCTGTGCTCGCCGGCTGTGCGACCACCGTGCATCTCGAGCCCGCAGCGGATGCGAACAACCCCGCATGCGCGAACGTGTCTGTACTGCTCCCGGAGAGCGTCGGCGGTCTCGATCGCGTCTTCACCGATGCGCAGGCGACAGGTGCGTGGGGAGACCCCACGGTCGTTCTGCGCTGCGGCGTAGAACCCCCTGCTCCGTCCGCGCTGGTGTGCACGACCATCGGCGGAGTCGACTGGCTGGTCCTCGACCAGGAGGAGGAGCGTCAGCGCCTCGTCACGTTCGGTCGCGACCCTGCGGTGGAGGTCACGATCAAGCGCGGCGAGCAGATCGACTTCCAGACCATCGTCGACAAGATCTCGGCCAGCATCCAGTCGGGGCTTCAGCCTGCCACCGGGCAGTGCACTGATCGCGTCGAGTTCCCCGCAGGCTGATCCCCCGGGGAACCGGACGCTCAGCGGCGAAGGCCGGCTTCGACGAGCTCGGTGATGAGATCGCCGTAGCTCAGACCCGACGCGACCCAGCACTTGGGGAACATCGAGATGGGCGTGAACCCCGGCATCGTGTTGAGCTCGTTCACCACGAGTTCGCCGGAGGGTGTCAGGAACATGTCGACACGCGCGAGCCCGCGCCCGTCCACCGCCTCGAAGGCCTGGACGCCGATCTCCTGGATGGCGGTCCGCTCCGCCTCAGTGAGGTCCGCAGGACACACGACGTCCACACCGTCACCACCGAGGTACTTGCCCTCGAAGTCGTAGAAACCCCGCGACGTCAGCACGATCTCCCCGGGGAGCGATGCACGGACGCCGTCGACGCCCTCGAGCACGGCGACCTCGATCTCGCGTCCGCTCACGCCGGTCTCGATCAGCACCTTGTCGTCCTCGGCGAACGCCACGGCCAGCGCCGCATCGAGCTCGTCGGCATTCTCGACCTTGGAGACGCCGACACTCGAGCCCGCCCGCGCGGGCTTCACGAACACAGGAAGACCGAGGCCTGCGGCCCGCGTGCGCACGTGGGAGGCGTCACGGTCCCAGTCCTTTCGCCGTATCGTCACCCAGGGCGCGACCGGGATCCCGGCCGCCTCCAGGGCGATCTTCATGAAGTGCTTGTCCATGCACAGTGCGGAATCGAGCACGCCACCACCGGCGTAGGGAACCTCGAGCGTGTCGAAGTATCCCTGGATCGTCCCGTCCTCGCCGTGCGGTCCGTGCAGGATCGGGAGCACGACATCGATCTCACCGAGGCCCGCGACGGAGCCGTCGGTCTGCACCACACGGAGTGTGCGATCGCCTCCCGGCTCGGGCCACAGGACACGCGTGCCGTTGTCGACGACCTCCGGGAGGTGCGCCGCGTCCAGGGGGAACTTCGCCGGGTCGTCGTCCTCGAGCACGAAAGCGCCCTCGCGAGTGATCCCGACGGGGATCACGTCGTATCGGTCGCGATCAATCGCCCCCAGAACGCCCCCCGCCGTTGCGGAACTGATCGAATGCTCGCTGGAGCGCCCGCCGAAGAGCACCACCACCGTCTGCTTGTCCATGGTTGGTCCTCTCACCCTGCGGGGTGTCGTCGTCCGTCGTCAGGTGGGGTGCGATGTCCCGCGGATCCATCTTGCCGTCGAGCACCATCTTCACCTGCTCGACGATGGGCATGTCGATCTCCGCCTCGCGCGCCAGCTGGAGGATCGGCGCGACGGACGCGAGCCCCTCTGCGGTCTGCTGCATCTGCTTCACCACGTCCTGGAAGCTGTACCCCTGTCCGAGCAGACGCCCGGCGGTGTTGTTGCGACTCAACGGGGACTGGCATGTGGCGATGAGATCGCCGAGACCCGCGAGACCCTGGAGAGTCTCCGGATGCGCGCCGTTCGCCACGGCGAAGTCGGTCATCTCCACCAGTCCGCGGGTGATGATCGACGCCTTGGTGTTCTCGCCATAGCCCACGCCGTCGACGATCCCGATCGCGACCGCGATCAGGTTCTTCAGGACGCCGCCGAACTCGGTCCCGATCACGTCGGTGTTCACGAAGGTGCGGAAGTAGCTGTTCCGTGCTGCGCGTGCGACGATCTCCGCCGTCTCCTGGCTCCGCGACGAGATGACGGCTGCGGTCGGCTGCTCACGGGCGATCTCGAGTGCGAGGTTCGGCCCGGACGCCACGGCCACGCGATCGGGGTCGCAGCGCAGCTCCTGCTGGATGACCTGACTCATCCGCAGCCCGGTGCCGCGCTCGACGCCCTTCATGAGGCTGATGATCTTCGTGTCGCTGTCGGCGATCAGCGGCCGCAGCGCCTTCAGGTTCTCCCGCAACGACTGGCTCGGCACGGAAAGGTAGACCTGGTCGACGCCGTCGAGCGCGGTCGCGAGCTCATGCGTCGCAGCCATGGTGCGTGGAAGGTTGATCCCTGGCAGGTAGCGGGAGTTCCGCTTGCCCTCGTTGATCTCCTGCGCGAGCTCGGCTCGGCGCGCCCACATCGTCACCTGCGCGCCGCCGTCGGCGAGGATCTTCCCGAAGGTCGTGCCCCAGCTGCCCGCGCCGATCACGGCGACTCGTGGACCGACCGGCGCGGTTCTCTTAGGAGTCAAGGCGTCCCGTCTCCTTCTGGCCGTGGGTTGCGGGATTCCAACGTTCGGCCGGTGCCTTCTCGTCGCGGATCTCCTCGAGGAGCGCCGTGATCGCGTTCATGAGCCGAGTGGTCGCTTCGTTGAGGGCTGCCGGCTCCCCGGCGCGCCCTCGCAGATCGGACACGTCGACCGGGTCGCCGATGAGCACCGTCACGGGCTTGCGCAGCGGCCAGAGGCTCAGACCCTTCTGGTAGCGCCCCATGATCTCCTGCGTGCCCCACTGTGCCATCGGGATCAGCGGGATGCCGTCGGCGAGTGCCAGTCGCACCGCGCCCGACTTGCCGCGCATCGGCCACAGGTCGGGATCCCGCGTCAGCGTGCCTTCCGGATAGACGATCACGCCGCGGCCGTGCTCCACGAGCTCTTCCGACTGTTTCATCGTCTGACGCGCGGACGCCGCAGAAGACGTCCGGGCGACGGGGATCATGCCCGTGCGGTGCAGGAACCAGCCGAGAACGGGAACCTTGAACAGGCTCTCCTTGGCCATGAACCGCGGCGCACGACCGGCACGCCACACGGCGACCGCGACGATCAGCGGATCGAACTCCGAGTAGTGGTTGGGCGCCAGGATGTAGGAACCCTGCTGCGGCAGCTTCTCGGCCCCGCGGATCCGGATCTTCGCGATCAGCGACACCGGGGGGATGACGAGCGCCGCGAGCGGCCAGAAGATGCTCGGACGCTTCGTCTCCGATGAACGGGACGTCACGGCGGTCACCGGATGACGTCGAAGTCGGCGCCGAGCGCGTCGAGCTTGGCGAGGAACTTCTCATACCCCCGGCTCAGGATGTCGACACCCGACACCTTCGATTCGCCCGTGGCTGTCAGGGCTGCGATCACGTGGCTGTATCCCCCGCGAAGGTCGGGGACCACGATGTCGGCACCGTGCAGCGGCGTGGGGCCGGTGATGACGGCGGCCTGTTCGAGGTCGCGACGCGGCACGCGGCGCGGTCCGTCCTGCAGACCCCGGGGGTGCACGACGATGTCGGCACCCATCTTCACGAGCGCGTCGGTGAAGCCCATGCGGTTCTCGTAGACCGTCTCGTGCACGACCGAGCGACCGTGCGCCTGGGTCAGTGCGACGACGAGCGGCTGCTGCCAGTCGGTCATGAAGCCGGGGTGCACATCCGTCTCGATCACGACCGGCTTGATGTCGCCGTCGCGACGGAAGAGGATTCCATCTTCCTGGATGTCGAACCAGCCGCCAGCCTTGCGGAAGATGTTGAGGAAGGTCAGCATCTCCTGCTGCTTGGCGCCGCCGACGAAGATCTCGCCGTCGGTGGCCAGCGCCGCGGAGGCCCACGATGCGGCTTCGTTGCGGTCGAAGATCGAGCGGTGGTCGTAGCCGCGGAGCTTCTCCACGCCTTCGATCACGATGACCCGGTTCGGCTCGTAGGAGATGATCGCGCCCATCTTCTGCAGCACCGCGATCAGGTCCATGATCTCGGGCTCGATGGCCGCGTTGCGCAGCTCGGTGACGCCTTCGGCACGGACTGCGGTCAGCAGCACCTGCTCGGTCGCGCCGACGCTCGGGTACGGGAGGTGGATGTTCGCGCCGTGCAGGCGGGTTCCCCCGGTCGAGAGGCGGATGCCGCTGGGGAGCTTCTCGACGATGGCGCCGAACTTGCGCAGTGCGTCCAGGTGGAAGTCGATCGGACGGTCGCCGATGCGGCAGCCGCCGAGGTCGGGGATGAACGCCTGGCCGAGACGGTGCAGTAGCGGGCCGCAGAACAGGATCGGGATGCGCGATGCCCCCGCGTGCGCGTCGATCTCCTCGAAGTGCGCGGACTCCACATCGCTCGGGTCGAACACGAGCGAACCGGGCTCATCGCCCTCTGAGACGCGGACGCCGTGCACTTCGAGCAACGAGCGGACGACGGCCACATCGCTGATCGCCGGCACATCGCGCAGGGTGCTCACGGTCTCGCCGAGGAGCGAGGCGACCATGGCCTTGGTGGCCAGGTTCTTCGCGCCCTTGACGTCGACGCGTCCCCGGAGCGGGCGTCCGCCGCGAATGGCGAGGACGTCTCCGGTGAGTGCAGGGACTCCGTCCGGAAGAGCGTCGCGCACAGGTGTCGTCATTCGGAGCCTCACTTCATCTACGGATTTCGGGGGCGGGTTGCCCCTGGCTCCCCCGCCCCCACCGTCTACTGAACGGGAAGGGTTCGGGGCCGCCACGACTCGCGACGGGCCTCGAACTGCGCGATCTTGTCTTCGTTGCGCAGCGTGAGCCCGATGTCATCGAGCCCTTCGAGGAGCCGCCATCTAGTGTAATCGTCGATCCCGACCTCGGCCTGGACGTCACCGATCGACGCGGTGCGCGCCTCGAGGTCGACGGTCATCTGCGCACCGGGATTCCGGTCGATCTCGGCCCAGAACCGCTCGAGATCCTCTTCCGAGATCGTCGCGGCGAGCAGGCCCTGCTTGCCCGCATTGCCGCGGAAGATGTCGGCGAAACGCGGGCTGAGCACGACCTTGAAGCCGAAGTCGCGCAACGCCCACACGGCGTGCTCACGGCTGGAACCGGTGCCGAAATCAGGACCGGCGACGAGCACGGAGGCACCCTGGAAAGACGGCTGGTTGAGCACGAACTCGGGGTCCTGACGCCAGCCGTGGAACAGCGCGTCTTCGAAGCCGGTCTTCGTGACGCGCTTCAGGAACACCGCAGGGATGATCTGGTCGGTGTCGACGTTCGAACGCTTCAGCGGAGCGGCGATGCCGGTGTGGGTGGTGAACTTCTCCATGGGTCAGAACCCTTCCGTCAGGTCGCTCGGGCTGGACAGGGTGCCGCGGATCGCCGTCGCAGCGGCGACGAGGGGCGACACGAGGTGAGTGCGCCCTCCCTTGCCCTGACGACCCTCGAAGTTGCGGTTCGATGTCGATGCGCAGCGCTCCCCCGGGGCCAGCTGATCGGGGTTCATGCCCAGGCACATCGAACAGCCGGCGAAGCGCCACTCCGCACCGAAGTCCTTGATCACCTTGTCCAGGCCCTCGGCCTCAGCCTCCAGGCGCACTCTGGCGGATCCGGGCACCACCATGACGCGCACGCCATCGGCCTTCTTCTTGCCCTGGATGATCGATGCGAACGCGCGCAGATCCTCGATGCGACTGTTGGTGCACGAGCCCATGAAGACCGCGTCGACCGGCACCTCCTTGAGTGGCGTACCCGGAGTCAGATCCATGTACTCCAGGGCGCGCTCGGCGGCCGCGCGCTCGTTCGGGTCGGCGATCTCGGCGGGATTCGGAACCGCGGCGGAGAGCGAGCTCCCCTGTCCGGGGTTGGTGCCCCACGTCACGAAGGGCTCCAGCTCGTCGGCGTCGATGAAGACCTCCGCGTCGAACGTCGCCCCGTCGTCGGTCGGGAGCGTGCGCCAGTAAGCGACGGCATCGTCCCAGTCCTGGCCCTTCGGGGCGTGCGGGCGGCCCTCGAGGTAGGCGAAGGTCGTCTCGTCCGGCGCCACCATCCCGGCGCGGGCACCGGCCTCGATCGACATGTTGCAGATCGTCATGCGACCCTCCATGGAGAGCGCTCGGATCGCACTGCCGCGGTACTCGAGGACGTAGCCCTGACCGCCTCCGGTCCCGATCTTCGCGATCACGGCCAGGATGATGTCCTTCGCCGTGACGCCGGCACGCAGAGTGCCCTCGACGTTGATGGCCATCGTCTTGAAGGGCTTGAGCGGAAGCGTCTGGGTCGCCATGACGTGCTCGACCTCGCTGGTGCCGATGCCGAACGCCATCGCACCGAACGCGCCGTGGGTGGACGTGTGCGAGTCACCGCAGACCACGGTGATCCCGGGCATCGTCAATCCGAGCTGAGGACCGACGACGTGCACGATCCCCTGCTCCGCATCGCCGAGCGAATGCAGACGCACACCGAACTCGGCCGCGTTGCGCCGGAGCGTCTCGATCTGCGTCCGGCTGGTCAGGTCTGCGATCGGCTTGTCGATCTCCCACGTCGGGGTGTTGTGGTCCTCGGTCGCGATCGTCAGGTCGAGGCGCCGCAGTGGACGCCCCTCGCTGCGCAGGCCGTCGAACGCCTGCGGGCTGGTGACCTCGTGCACGAGGTGGAGGTCGATGTAGATGAGGTCGGGCTCCCCGTCCTCGCCCTTCACGACGAGGTGGTCGTCCCAGACCTTCTCGGCGAGTGTCCTGGGGCGTGCGGAATCCGCACCGGCGGTGGTGGTCATGGCGTGTCTCCTGTGGCTGGCGGTTCGGCCCACGATGGACTCCGCGACGAGGAGGGGCTCAGAACGAGGTCTCGTCGCGGCGCCTAAGAAGAAGGAGCACGGTCCGCATGACGTCAGATTACCACCGCTCCGACATGCCCCGACCCGTCATGACACTCTGAGGACACCCGCACCAGCTGCGCATCGACCGACCGAGAGGCACCGCATGACCGTCGACACCGCCCGCTTCGCCACCCGCGCGGTCCATGCGGCGAGAAGCAGAGAGACGGCCGCCTCTCGGGCCACGCCGATCTACCTTACTGCGGGCTTCGAGTTCGACGACTTCGACCACGCGGCGGATCATTTCAGCACCGGTACCGGATTCGGGTACACCCGAACGGGGAACCCCACGGTGCGCGCGGTGGAGCGCCAGCTCGCCGCTCTCGAGTCGGGGGCGGACGCGGTTCTGGTCGCGAGCGGGCAGGCCGCCGTGGCGACGGCTCTGCTCACCGTCGCGGGTGCCGGCGATCACATCGTCTCCTCCACGCACATCTACGAAGGCACGAGGGGTCTCTTCCTCGACAACCTGGCCCGACTCGACATCGAGACCACGTTCATCGACGACATCTCCGACCCGGAGGCCTGGCGTGCCGCGATCCGCCCGAACACGCGGGCACTGTTCGCGGAGTCGCTCGCGAACGCCCGCAACGACGTTCTCGATGTGCGCGGCGTCAGCGACATCGGCGACGAGCACGCGATCCCGCTGATCGTCGACAACACGCTGGCGACGCCGGCGCTGCTGCGTCCGATCGAGCATGGTGCGGCCATCGTGGTGCACTCCGCTTCGAAGTTCCTCGCCGGGCACGGATCCGTCCTCGGCGGTGTGATCGTCGACGACGGCCGTTTCGACGCAGACCTCGCCGGCCACAATGCACCCCACCTGGTCCTTCCCGGTCGTGGTGACACGCCCAGCGTCTTCGCCCGCCACGGCGGACGCGCACGGATCGGGTACGCGCGAGAGTCCGTGGCCCCGCGATTCGGCGCTTCCCCCTCGCCTCTCAACGCCTTCCTGATCGGGCAGGGCGTGGAGACCCTGGGGCTGCGTGTGGAGAGGCAGTCACGGAATGCACTGCAGATCGCGCAGTGGCTGGAGCAGCACGCCGAAGTCGAGAGCGTGGACTACGTCGGGCTCCCCTCCCACCCGGATCACGAACTCGGGCGACGGTATCTCGATGGTGGCTCCGGCTCGATCTTCACGTTCACGTTGCGAGGAGGGCTTCCGGCGGCTCGAAGATTCGTCGAGCACGTGCAGGTCTTCACGCACATGACCCACATCGGCGACGTGCGCTCTCTGGTGCTGCACCCAGGAACGACGAGTCATGCCCAGCGGACCGAAGAGGAGCGCGAGGTCCTCGGCGTCCGTCCGGGAACTCTGCGACTCTCGATCGGCATCGAGGACGTGGACGATCTCATCTCCGACCTGTCCCACGTGCTACAGCACGTGCGGGAGACGGTGGCATGAGCCGCCCACAGCACTTCGGCTGGTTCCTCGCGCGCGGCTTCGGGCCGCAGGGGTGGGGCTACCCCGCGCTCGATTGGGACTACGACTGGACGCGCCCCGACGTCTATCAGCACGCCGCACGCACGCTCGAACAGGCGGGGTTCGATCTCGTCATCATCGAGGATGCGCCGTCGCTGGGATCGCCCTCGACGATCGACCTGCGCGTGCGGCATGCGTTCGGCGGCCCCAAACACGACCCTCTTCTCCTCGCGCCCTACCTCTTCCAGGCCACCAGGCACCTCGGCGTGGTGCCCACCGTCAACCCGGCGGCCTACCTCCCGTACACCGCGGCTCGGCAGTTCGCGACGCTGCAGCACCTGAGCGGACACCGGCTGGGCCTCAACGTCGTCACCGACACGGGCAGCGCACGGCACTTCTCCGACGCGGCGCAGCTCGGTCACGACGAGGCATACGACCGGGCAGAGGAATGGCTCTCCGGTATCCGCGCCCTGTGGCGAAGCTGGGATGACGGCGCATTGCTCGCCGACCGTGAGACCGGTGTCTTCGCGGACGGCAGCCGGCTGCGGGCCACCGAGCATCGCGGCGAGTACTTCGCCTTCGACGGGCCGCTGAACGCCGTGCCCTTCACCGACGGGGATCCCGCGATCGTCTCACCCGGCGGTTCCGGCCGCGGGCTCGGCTTCGCAGGCGCCAACTCCGATGTGCAGCTCGCGCTCGCTCCGTTGCACGAGAAATCCGTGCGAGAGTATCGCGCCAAGGTGCACGATGCCGCGCTCGCGAAGGGAAGGCGACCCGAGGACATCAAGATCCTCTTCGCCATCCAGCCCGTGATCACGTCGTCGAGCGAGGAGGCCGATCGGATCGTCGCGGCGTCGGCGCAGCCCGACGATTCCGCCCTCGTCCAGATCGCGCGCAAGCAGTCGAGCGACCTCGAGACCGATCTGACCTCCCTCGACCTCGACGAGCCACTCGACATCTCCATCTTCGGAGCGCACGTCTCCCGTGGGAGCATCCAGCGTCTGGTCGGCGATCGCGACCAGGATGCCCCGTTGCGCGCTCACCTCACAGCCCTCGCCCGCACCGGCAGGATCACGGACCGTACGGGGTTCGTCGGGACCGCGCACGAGTTCGCCGATCTGATCGAGGAGCTCGGCGAATGGGGCAACGACGGCGTGCTGCTCTGGGGCGACTTCCATCCGGTGACCCTCCACCGCACGCTCGACGAGCTCGTCCCCGTCCTGCGTCGACGCGGCATCCTCCGGCGCGAGTACGCGGAGGGCGGCCTGCAGACGAACCTCCACCAGTTCTGACCGATCCCGACCGAGCCTCACCAACCCCGCGAGCCGGGAACGCCCTTGAAGGGGCCGACGACCCACGAGGTGACCCAGCCGCCGTAGAACCCGCCCGGCTGCGGAGAAGCGACCTCGTCGCCGACGGTGCACTCATCCATCTGCCCCGCGTACACGGCGACCCGATCGGACAGGATCTCGAACCCGCGAGCCGGTTGCGGGTAGGTCCAGGCGGCTCCTGGGCGCACTGTGTCGCCGGCGCGCACATCGAAGTATCGTGCGGAGCCCTTGAACTCGCAGAACGACGAGCCGGCGGCGTCGACGAGAGCACCGGGGACGAAGTCCGCGATCGGAAGATAGTAGACCGGAGGATGACTCGTCTCCAGCACGCGGACGGCGTCCACCGTGTCGGCGATCAGCTGGCCGCTGAGCCGGATGGTGATGCGCTCCACGACTGCCTCGACACGCGGTGGCCTCGGGTAGTCCCAGACGGATTCCTGCCCAGCGGCGGGGACGATGGGGCGCGGCGTGTGCATCTGCTCACCCTACGTCTGCTCGCGATATGTCGCGCGATACCGTGCCGCGTCATTCGACGGGGGTCGTGGTCCGCGCCGCCCGCTTCTCACGCGCGGAGGCGATGAGGCTCGCGACCGTGGCGATGGTCATCGACGCCAGGATCACGCCGAGCGAGACCATGTTGCTGATGTCGGGGACCCATTCCACGTGCTCCCCGCCGTTGATGAACGGCAGCTCGTTGACATGCAGGGCGTGCAGGATCAGCTTCACGCCGATGAAGCCGAGGATGACGGCGATGCCGTAGTGGAGGTAGCGCAGGCGATCGAGCAGATCGCCGAGCAGGAAGTACAGCTGACGCAGACCCATGAGCGCGAAGATGTTCGCCGAGAAGACGAGGAAGCCGTTCGTCGTGATCTCGAAGATCGCGGGGATCGAGTCGATCGCGAAGATCAGGTCGGTCACACCGATCGTGATGAAGACGATCACCATGGGCGTCCACATCCGCTTGCCGTCGACCGTCGTGCGGATCTTCGAGCCGTCATAGGTCTCGCTGATGTCGACTCGACGACGCAGCAGACGGACGATGAAGTTCTCGCGCTGCACCTCTCCCTCGTGGTCACCTTCCGGCATCGCCTGACGGATCGCGGTCCAGATGAGGAACGCGCCGAAGATGTAGAAGATCGGCGAGAAGTTCTCGACGATCGCGACACCGGCCAGGATGAAGAGCCCGCGCAGCACCAGCGCGATGATGATGCCGATCATGAGCACCTGCTGCTGCAGGCGCCGCGGTACGGCGAACTGCGCCATGATCAGCACGAACACGAACAGGTTGTCGATCGAGAGGCTGTACTCCAGTGCCCACCCGGTGATGAAATCGCCCGCGTTCTGCCAGCCGCCGACGTTGCCGAGGAGCACCGCGAACAGCAGCGCGAGGCCGACGTAGAACACGACCCAGAGGGTGGACTCCTTCGTCGACGGGATGTGCGGCCGCAGCCGGATGAGCAGCAGGTCACCGATCAGGATGATCGTGAGGACGACCATCGAGGTGATCTCGAACCAGACGGGGATTTCCAAGGGCGCACTGGACCTTTCGCGGAGGGGTCGGGAAGGAGTCGAAAGTCTCTCCCCCGCACGGATGTGCGTCGCGCGCCCGGAGCAACGATGACGGTGCTCGTGATGACGGACGCGTGTTTGCGGGATACTCCCTCTCGCCCGGGCAATGCTACCCGAGGCACGGGGCGAGCGGGAACGGGTTGCATTCGAATCTCATCCGCCCGCTCGGCATGGACCACCGATCTGAGACGATGGGGCGGCGATCGACACTCTCCTCGTGAGAGACACCGAACGGAACCAGGATGCCCCTGCACACAGATGATCAGAGATGGGCGGCGCAGGCCGCGGGCGGCGACGAGAGCGCCTTCCGCGAGCTGTACCGCGCTCACGTGCGACCCGTGTACTGGATCGCTCAGGGAATCCTCGCCTCGTCGGCTGATGCCGAGGACGTGACACAGGAGACGTTCGTCGTCGCCTGGCGGAAGCTGCCCGACCTCGAACTCCGGGGCGAGTCGATCCTTCCGTGGCTCGCCACGATCTGCCGGTTCCAGGCGGCGAATCGGCTCCGGCAGCGTCGGCGAGACCAGGCGCACACCGCCGAGGCCGTCGACGAGACACTGTTGGCGGACACGGTGAGCGTCGAGGAACAGGTCATCACCGCGGAGCTCGCGGCGCGGATCACCCGCGAGGTGGGCACGCTCAGCGAGTTGGATCGTGAGGTCTTCCGTCTGTGCGCCACGGAGGGATACGCCTACCAGGTCGCTGCGGATGAGCTCGGGGTGACGCACGCCGTCGTCCGGAACCGTCTCTCACGAGTGCGCACGCAGCTGCGAGGCGCCGTGACCGAAGCGAGGGACGCATGAACGACCAGACCACCAGCGGCGACCTGCCAGAGCTCTCGGACGAGACCATCGCCCGCATCGAAGATGCCGTGTTCACAGAGATCGCCGCAGAGCGGGCGCGGGCACCGCGCACCGCGAAAGAGACGCGGTCGCGGCGACGCGGCTGGCTCACGGCAGGCGGTATCGCTGCAGCCTTCGCTGTCGGAGTTCTCGTGACCCCGCCCATCCTCAGCGCGGTCGGCGGGGCGAGCTCCGTCACCGCCGACGGCGTCAGCATGTCCGAAGACTCCGCCACGGATGCCGCACCGTCGGGTCCCGAGCGGATCACGGGTCTGACCGCCGAGTCGGCACCGGACGGCGCTCTGAGCCCGGACGCGAGCGCGGGTGTGCTTCCCGGCGTTGCGGCGAACGACAGCGGTCGCGAGATCATCGCCACGGCGCAGGCGACCGTTCAGGTGAAGGACATCTCCGAAGCAGCAGCTGAGATCGCCGCTCTCGCCGAGGAGCACGGCGGCTACGTCGAGAGCACCGAGATCGGGAAGTCGGTCGCCGTCGACGGCTCGTCCGAGCCCGTTCCAGATCCCGCAGACTCGGCATACGGCTGGATCAGCATCCGAGTGCCATCCGCCGACCTCCCGAAGGCGATCGCCGCACTCGACGACACCGGCGAAGTACTCTCCTCTTCCACCTCGAAGCAGGATGTGACCTCCGTCGCGATCGACCTGCAGGCCAGGGTCGACTCCACCAAGGCGTCCGTCGAGCGGCTCACGCAGCTGATGGCGCAGTCGGGCAGCGTGTCCGAGCTGATCGAGGCCGAGGTGGCGCTCACCGACCGTCAGGCGCAGCTCGAATCGTACGAACAGCAACTCGCCGCGCTCGACGACCAGGTCGCCATGTCGTCGCTGCAGGTGCAGCTGACGAAGGCGACCGCACCGACGACTGCCGACCCTGCGGGCTTCGGGGACGGTCTGATGGCGGGATGGAACGGACTCGTCGTGTCGCTGAATGCTCTGGTGATCGCGGTCGGCTTCCTCCTCCCCTGGCTCGCGATCGCGGGCGCCGTCGTGCTGCTCGTCTGGCTCATCCGCCGCGCCCGGCGGCGCCGGCGTCGTCGCGACCAGCAGGTCCCGTCCCATCCCGAGGCCGCCGAAGGCAACTGATCGCCCGACGTGGAATGGGCCGGTTCTCCTGACGTGAGGAACCGGCCTGTTCCTTGATTTTCCGCGGTATACAAGAACCCTTGTGCGTTTGACGCCGTGAGCCTAGCGTCGTCTTCCGTGGAAGACATCTCCGTTATCACCGCTGTGCACCATCCGCTGCGCCGCCGCATCTACGACTATCTGCTCCTGTACGGAACGGCACAGGTCACGGCGATCGCCCGCGCGCTGGACAGTCAGGTCGGCAGCATCAGCCATCACCTTCGCATGCTGGAGCGCTCCGGCGTCGTCGAACGCGCCCCTGATCCCGACGGAGACAAGCGCACGAGCTGGTGGAGAGTGGCACGTCGGGGTCTCACCTGGTCGACAGACGATTACGCGGACTCGCCCGCCGATGCCCTCCTCGCCCGTGAGGCGCAGCGTCAGGGTATCCGTATGCAGATCGACCGGCTCCAGCGCTGGCATCGCCATCGCCATGACCCCGCATACGCCGAGTACGACGGATCCAACACGGAGACCACGGCGTGGGCCTCACCCGACGAGCTACGGGATCTCTCCGCGCGGCTGCTCGAGACGATCAGGGAGTGGCAGGACGGCATCGATCTCGACGACGGCCGACGCCGTGCTCCCGTCTTCGTGTTCGCGCACGCGTTCCCGACGGAGCCCTGATGTCCGCCGTCAGCGACCCGGAGGAGATCGTCGCCCCTCCCCCCTTCCGTCGCGATCGTCTCGTGCACGCCTGGATCGGAGTGAAGGCGCTGTCGGATGCCGGCGATGCGCTGTGGACCATCGCGCTCGCCTGGACGGCCGTCCAGGTGGCCTCCCCCGCTGTCGCCGGTCTGATCGTCGCTGCCGGTACCGTGCCGCGTGCCGTGATCCTGCTGTTCGGAGGGGTGATCGCCGACCGCGCGGACCCGCGCCGCATCATGCTCGTGTTCAACGTGCTGCGCGTGGGCGTGCTCGTCGCCGTGGCGCTGTGGGTACTCGCCACCCCGCCCACCGTCTCGGTTCTGCTGTTCGCGGCGATCGCGTTCGGGGTGTGCGACGCGTTCTACGAGCCGTCCGCCGGGACGATCGCCCGTCAGCTCGTGCGAGCCGCCGACCTTCCCTCCTACGGCGCAGCAGCTCAGACGGCCTCGCGGCTGGGGACCATGGGAGGGGCGGCGATAGGCGGATTCATCGTGGCCCATGCCGGCCTTGCGGGAAGCGCGTCCGTGAACGCCCTGACCTTCACACTGGTCGTCGCCTTCATCGCGATCTGGCTCCGCCCGCGCTTCCGCCTCGCCAGGGCGGAGAAGGAGTCGGCACTGCGCGGGATCGCACGCGGGTTCGCGCACCTCGCCGAGAATCCCACGACCCGCACGCTCGTGATCGCCCTCTCCGGGCTCAATCTGGCGGTCGGCCCGGCGATCGGAATCGGACTCGCCCTCCGCGCCCATGCGGAGGGGTGGGGCGCGCAGGCCGTCGGACTCTTCGAAGCGCTGCTCGGGCTCGGTGCAGCGCTCGGCGCGATCTCCGTCGCGAAGTGGCGTCCGAACCACGAGGCCCGCGGCGGGTTCCGGGCGCTGGTGCTTCAGGGCGCCGGGATCATCGCGCTCGGAATCGGGCCGGCGTGGAGCGTCGCCGTGGCGGCCTTCGTCATCGGCGCGACGGCTGGTTACGCATCGGTGCTGTTGAGCGCGACGTTCTCGGCCACCGTCGACACCGCCTACCTCGGCCGGATGAGTTCGCTCACGCGCCTCGGCGACGACTGTCTGATGCCGCTGGCGATGGCCGGATTCGGTGCTCTCGCGTCGTCGACGGCGCTCTGGGTGCCGTTCGCACTCTTCGGAGGAGCCATGATGGCGCTGATGGTCCTGCCCCTGAGCAACCGTTCATTCCGGTCGCTGTCGTTGAGGCCCGCTGTATGAGCGACGACCACCCTGGGAAACGAGAAAGCCTCCGGCGAACCGGAGGCTTTCTCTGTTGTGTGACCCCAGCGGGATTCGAACCCGCGTTACCGCCGTGAGAGGGCAGCGTACTAGGCCGCTATACGATGGGGCCGTCTGGCGGAATGTTTCCGTTCCGCGACAACCGTTCAAGTATGCCACGGCGATTCTCACTGCGCCAAATCGACGCCTCCCCGTCACGAATCCCGGGCGTGGCGCACCGGATCCGTTTGCCGTGCGCGTTCCGAAGGAGTTGACTCTTCCCATGCGCGTCACCAAGTTCGAACATGCCGCCCTCCGTATCGATGCGAACGATGAGACCCTCCTGGTCGATCCCGGGTCGTTCACCGCTCCGCTGAACGACCTCACCGATCTGGTGGCCATCGTGATCACCCACGAGCACCCGGACCACTGGACATCCGAGCACTTCGACCGCCTCCTGCGCGACGCACCGGGGACGCCGATCTTCGCGCCGGCCGGTGTCGCCCGCGCCGCCGAGGGCTACGACATCACGGTCGTCAACCCCGGGGACTTGGTGGAGGTCGGCAGCTTCACACTGCGGTTCTTCGGCGGCACCCACGAGGTCATCCACACCTCGCTTCCGACGGTCGAGAACGTCGGCGTGCTGATCAACGACGAGCTCTACTACCCCGGCGACTCGTACGCGGTCCCTGAGGGCGTCTCCGTCGGCACCCTCGCCGCTCCCCTCGGCGCACCCTGGCTGAAGATCGGCGAGGCCATGGACTATGTGCTGGCTGTCGCGCCGCGCCGGGCGTTCGGAACCCACGACATGACGCTTTCCGTGATCGGCAAGAACATGCATCGTCAGCGGCTCCAGTGGGCGACCGAACAGGGCGGCGGCGAGTTCTTCGTGCTGGAACCCGGCGACTCCCTCGACCTCTGAAACATGGTCGACTCCCCCGCCGCGGAGCTCACCCTGGACGAGCACGGCGTAAGACGGCTCGTTCGGACGGTGGCTCCCGAGCTCGGCGACCTCCCGCTGACGCGCTTCGCGGAGGGCTGGGACAACGTCACCTGGCGTCTCGGATCGGACCTCGCCGTGCGCATGCCCCGCCGGCTCAGGGCAGCGCCGCTCATCCGTCACGAGCAGCACGCACTCCCCCTCTTCGCGATGCATCTCGCAGCGGTGAACATCCACACGCCTCTACCGGTGTTCGCAGGCGCCCCGACGCCGGAGTTCCCCTGGCCCTGGTCGATCGTGCCCTGGCTGCCGGGGAGGCAGGCGCTCGGGCTCCCCCGCCGCGACAACACCTCGTGGGCCTCCCAACTCGCGACAGCCCTCCTCCTGCTCCACCGCGAAGCGCCCGCCGACGCACCCGTGAACCCTGTGCGCGGCGTCCCGCTGGTGGCACGCGACCAGAGCATCAGAGATCGACTCGCCGAACTGACCGCAGCGATCGCCACGCCTCTCGGAGAACTCTGGTCAGCGGGACTCGAGGCCGAGCCCGCCACGGAGCCGGTCTGGATCCACGGCGACCTGCATCCCGGGAACATCCTGATCGACGGCGACAGGCTGTCCGCCGTGATCGACTTCGGCGACGTGACCTCCGGTGACCCCGCCTACGACCTCGCAGCAGGGTGGCTCGCCTTCGACGCCGAAGGTCGACATGTCTTCCGCCGAGCCTCCGGCGGAAGGTACGACGACGCGACCTGGGTCAGGGCACGAGCCTGGGCTGCGGCCATGGCCGCGATCCTCTGCCACTCGAGCGATGATCGCGCGGATCTGCGCGCGCTCGGTCAGCAGACGGCCGCCGAACTGATCAGCTGACCGAAGCTGCACGCACACGGAGATCGCGCGCGAGATGGTCCCGCTGCTCCATCACGAGCCGCCGGAGGGCGGCAGGCGCTGCCGGATTCGCGGCCAGCCACGCATCCACCGGCTCCACCGACTCCGACGCGGGGAAGAGCCCGATGACCAGGCGCCGCGCGATCTCGATGCTGCGCTCTGACCAGGCTCGGCCGATCCGCACGAAATACTCGTCGTCGAACTCGGAGATGAGATCACGGCGTCCCCCCGCACGGAAGCCGCCGATCACCGCGTCGAGATGATCATTGCTGAGCGAGAGGTCGTTCCACGCGGAGTCCCATGCGTCGCGCCGCACATCCGCGTCGGGCCGTGAGGCACGGGCGCGCCGTGCAGCCGTGCGTCCGTCGCCGGTGTCGTCCCGCTCCTGCTCCGCCGTCACGTCTTCGTCATCAGCCTGCCCCACGGTCACGAGCGCGGTGAGGAGCTGCCAGCGCAGGTCGGGGTCGATCACGAGCCCCTCCGGGACATTCCCCTCCAGCAGCGCGCGCACCTCTTCGTGACGACGATCGTCGAAAGCGGACGCGGTCGCGAACGCTCGGGCCCAGGAGAGCTGCGCGTCGCTGCCGGCATCGGCGGTCTCCAGTGCGCTCCACACCGTGTCGGTCCAGCGGCGCTGCTCCTCGTCGCGACTCGCGTCCGGCACGAAGTGACGGATCGTGTAGATCGCGTTCGGCAGCACGCCCGTCAACAGCCCGATGTTGGACTCGTCCGCCGCATGGCTGCGCACGATTCGGAGGTAGCGCAGCGCTTCGAGCTCGCCGTCGCGGGTCGCGTTCCACAGCGAGGACCACACGAGGGCACGTGCCAGCGGATCATCGATCGCGGACAGGGACTCCTCGACCGTGCGGAGGGAGCGTGCGTCCAGACGCGCCTTCACATAGGTGAGGTCGTCGTCGTTGAGCAGCACCAGATCGGCGTCGGGCAGCTCGATCGCGGTGCGCTCACCGATCACGTCGAGCTCCTGCTGCTCGCGACGGAGCACACGACCGTCGAGACGTTCGTACATGCCGATGCGGAGCCGGTGGGGCCTCGGGTCCGTCTGCACCAGGACGGAGCGTCCCTCCTCGTCCGTCTCCGTCGACAGCGTCGACACTCCGGAGGTCTGCAGCCATGCCGCCGACCAGTCGCTCATGTCGCGGCCCGAGACCGCGCTCAGCTGCACCAGGAAGTCGTTCAGCGTCGTGTTGCCGAACGCGTTGGCGGCGAAGTACCGGCGGGCGCCCTCGAAGAACGCGTCATCGCCGACGAATGCCACGAGCTGCTTCAGAACAGCCGCACCCTTGGCGTAGGTGATCCCGTCGAAGTTCAGCTTCGCCGCCTCGAGATCGGTGATGTCCGCGACGATCGGGTGGGTCGTGGGCAGCTGATCCTGCTGATAGGCCCAGGCCTTCCGTCGCGCGGCGAACGTCACCCAGGCGTCCTGGTAGCGCGTCGCCACCGCCGACGCGTGCGCGCCCATGTAGTCGGCGAACGACTCCTTCAGCCAGAGGTCGTCCCACCAGGTCATGGTGACCAGGTCTCCGAACCACATGTGCGCCATCTCGTGCAGGATCGTGTTCGCCCGCGCAGCGCGCTGTGCATCCGTGGCCGCCCCGCGGGAGAGATACGCCTCCGTGAAGGTCACGAGACCCGGATTCTCCATCGCGCCCAGGTTGTACTCCGGCACGAAGATCTGGTCGTACTTACCCCACGGGTACGGGTAGGCGAACGCCTCCGTGAAGAAGTCCAGCCCTTGCCGGGTGACCTCGAGGATCTCGTCCGCGTCGAGGTGCGAGGCGAGCGAACGCCGGACGAGCACGCCGAGGGCGATGTGCAGCTCATCGCGCCGCCACTCGCCGTCGACGCGCGAGTACGGACCGGCAGCGACCGCTGTGATGTAGCTCGAGATCGGCAGAGTCGGGGCGAACTCCACACGCTGCACGCCGACACCCAGGTCGGTGTGCGCAGGCGACTGATTCGAGAGCACCTGCCACCCGGTGGGGGCGTCCACGACGAACGTGTACTCGGCCTTCATGTCCGGCTGCTCGAAGCATGCCATCACCCTGCGCGCGTCCGCCGGCTCGTACTGCGTGTAGAGATAGGTCTCGTCGTCCACAGGGTCATGGAAACGGTGCAGTCCCTCACCGGATCGGCTGTACGCCGCGACCGCCTCGACCCGCACGACGTTGGCGGCCGCGAGACCGGAGAGCGAGATGCGCGCGCCGTCGTAGACGACCTCCTGATCGACGCCGTTCACCGAGACACTCCGGACCTCTTCGCCGATGAAGTCGAGCCAAGTGCTCTCCCCCGTCGCATCGAACTCGAGGGTCGTCACCGTCGGGAACCCGGTACGGGCGCGCTCCGGCGCACCGGTCAGGTCGAGCTCGACGCGGATGCGATGCACGGTGACGGCGGCGGATCGCGCGGCCGTCTCCTCGCGGGTGAGGTTGGCTGTGTCCATGCATCCATCCTGTCACCCGGATGCCCGACGGATCGTCCTCACGCTCACGTCGGTCGGAGCCGGTGTCCGATCGCCGAGTACACCTGTGCGGACGCGTGCGACCGGGCCGCTGCTGCGTCGTCGTCGTGACGTGCGAACGCGATGCGCGACAGGATCGCGTCGCTGCGTGCGACTTCGGCGCGATCTCCGGTCGCCTCCGCGACGCTCCGCGCCTCTTCTGCGTGCCGCTCGGCCTCGGCGAGGAGATGCGGGGACGCGGAGTCGCTCGCCGCAGCGAGGACCAGGATCTCGGCGAGCGAATTCGCAGCCTCGGTGGCGATCAAGGGCGACCCCGCGCGCTCCGACTCCCGGAGGATCCGCTGCGCCGTCGTCCGCGCGCGGTCGGACTGGCCGTTCCGCCCGTCGATCCGGGCGCCGAGGAGTTCGAGATCGGCCGATGTCGCGAACTCTCCTGCGGACTGCAGGGCGCCCATCGCGTCGGCGCACAGTGCACGGGCCCGCAGGTCGTCACCCCGTGCTTCCGCGATGAGCGCACGCGTCCGGCGGACGAACGGCAGCGGTTCACCGTTCGATTCGTCCATCAACTCCTGCAGTTCCTCGTCCGCAGCATCGAGGTGTCCGATCGCGAGGAACAGGAGCGGGCGATTGCCGCGCACGACAGCCACGTTCAGCTCGTCCCCCTCCGCCTTCGCCATGCTCAGCGCAGCGGTGTAGCCCTGCAGCGCCTCCGGGTAGCGGGCGAGGATGCGAAGGGTGTCCGCATGGTTGCCGGTTGCCCGCCCTTCGACGACCCTGTCCCCCGCGTCGCGCGCGTGTGCGATCGCCCGTTCATAGGAGACCAGCGCCTGCTCGAGGTGACTCATCCAGCGCTGCACGTTGCCGATCTGGTTCCAGGTGCGGGCGAGAGCCGCGCCCGAAGCGATACGACGCACGCGGTGCAGGATGATGAGCGCTTCGTCCAGCCGCCCGAGCTTCTCCGCGCAGTGCGCCACGCCGAGAGCGATGTCGGGCACCAGGTCGAGGCCGTCTCCGCGGGCTGCCAGATCGTGCAGCTGCAGCGATTCGCTCCAGAGCGACCAGCGGGACAGCACCGGGTGCGATGTGATCGCCAGCCGTTCCACTTCGGAATCGAGACCGTGCTCGCGAGCCGCCGACGCCACCGCGAGCACCGTCCCCACCTCACGCGCGGCGAAGTCGGGATCCTCTTCCATCCGGACCAGCACGGCGGACGCGGAGTCGCGGACGAAGTCCCTGCGGACGGATGACGGGCGGAGGGAGCGCGACCGCTCTGCGGCGAAGGAGAACACCGTGTCGTGCATCCGCACCCGTCCCTGGCGCAGCTCCACGAGGTGCCGGGCATGCAGACGGTGCAGATCGCGTGCGGCGGCGGGGCCTCCGGCTGCGATGAGCACACCTTCCTCCACCTCTCGGTCGAGCAGCGCGGCGTTCGCGAGGAGATCGGCTTCGCCCCTCGGCAGGGATCGTGTCGCCGCCTCCAGAACAGGTCGGATGCGCACGTCGCGTGGCTCATGCTCGAACCGCGATGCCAGGTCCGCGAACGACCACCCCTGGTGTTCACGGATGATCCCGGCGAGCATCACCAGATCGAGCGGCAGGCCACCCGCCACGGTGACGATGCGCCGCAACGCCGCCGCACGCTCATTGCTCCCTCTGATCACGGTCGAGGAAGCCCCGTCGAGGGAGAGGAGGTGATCGAGCAGGCGCTCGGCTTCTGCGTGCGACATCGGCGGGACGACGACCCTCTCCACGCGCAGAGCCGTCGGGGACAGACGCTCCTCGAGGCCCCCGAGGTCGACGCGCGCCGTCACGATGAACCGCACACCGGGAACCAGCAGCGCAGCCAACCGCACCGGGTCACCCGCGTCCTCGATGACGACCGTCAACTCGCGCGCGCTGATCCGCAGCTGCTCACGAAGACGCGGCAGCTCGTAGGGGAGGGAGCGGACTCCGAGAGCCCCCAGCATCCGCCGCAGGACGTCGATCGGATCCGCCGGAGGGCGTTCGGTGTCGGATTCGCGCAACTGCACGGTGAGCACCGGCGAACGGCCGGCCAGCGCCGAGGCGAGAGTGGTCTTCCCCGCCCCCGGCAGACCGGTGAGAACCAGCACGTCGGCATCGGGAAGAGCGGTCAGCAGCTCTTCGCGTCCGATCTCCGCGCCCGCGGGATCCCGGATTCCGAGTGCCACCTCGACGTGCACCCCCGATCGCGCACCGTTGAGAAGCCGCGCGGTCTCCCGCCACCGCGCAGCCTCCTCGTCGTCGCCCCCGAGCACGCGGACGATATCGCCCACCAGACGATGGTCCACGCGTCGCCGTCCCGGACGGAAGCAGTCGTAGACGGTCACCTTCGGCGGTTCGGCACCGTGACGCACCCCGCCGATCCGACGGGCGATCTCGGCATACGACGGCGAGCCCGCGTCCACACGCATCCGCCCGAGGCCCAGGCAGAGCTCGTCGAGGGTGCGGGGCACGGGCATGAGTCGAGCCTAGGACACGCGGTCGGCGGGGTCGGCGCCGTGCGTTCGGGCTCGTTCGGACTCCGACGGGCCCGCCCAGCGCACACCTAGGCTCTCTCGACGGAGAGGCCACCCGACCTCCCGGAAGAGGAGAGAATCCCCATGACGACACGTGCAGAGATCGCGGCCAAGCTCGACGACTTCTCGTACCAGAAGCTGAATTTCGGCGGGTTCCTGATGAACAAGCGCGCCAAGAACTCGCATGCCCTGTGGACCCGCACCGCCGACAAGGGCGTCACCGAGCTGGCGCTGCTCGCCACAAGGGACTTCGGCGAGGGGAACGTCTACGACGTCGCCGCCTTCACGCTCGAAGGGGCCATCCCGACCGAGGTCCTCGACGAGCTGAAGCAGCAGGCCGAGGCGCTCGTCGACCGCGTCAATCTGCGTGCACACGGATACGTGTACACCTGCCTGGAGCCGTGGGACGGCGGCGGCACCATCTGGATCTCCAAGAAGCCCGAGTTCCGCGAGCTCAGCCGCCTCGATCAGGGCATCCACGTCGTGCCGATCCAGCGGCTCACCGGTCCGGGCGAGCCCCGGTGGCTCGCCTGGGCGCGCGAGGGCGGACAGCTGAACATCGCCATCGTGTACAAGCCCTGACGTGGCACCCTTCTCGGCCGGTCGGGCCGCCCCACTCGCGACGGCTCGCGGATGGGGCAGCCTGACACTGGTCGCGTCGTCGGTCGCCACGCTCGTCATCGCCGGAGCCCTGGCCTTCTATCTCCTGCCGGTCGGATTCGCGCTGTCCGGGACGACGCTCGTGTACGCCCAGGTCGCGACGATGCTGCTCGGCGCCGCACTCGTCGCGTGGTCGACGATGTCCATCAGTCGGCATCGTCGACGGCGCACCGCCCTCGCCGAGATCGCCGCGGCTTTGGGCTGGCGGTATCGCGCTGACATCGGCGACCACCCGTGGGGCGGCTCCATCGACGAGCAGGTCGATCGCGGCGACCGCACCGCGCAGGACCACCTGGACGCCCGACACAGCGCCGTCCCCTTCGACAGCGTCGAACGCACCTTCGTGGTCGGCGATGGAGAGGGCGCGACGATGCACACCGTGCGCGCTGTCCGCATCCCGCTGCCGTCCGAGGCTCCGAGGATCATGCTCCGGTCGCGGCGCGGTGGCGGGGCGCTCAGCGTGCTCCCTCGGCGTCCGACCGGCCGAACCCGCATCCGGCTCGAGGGGGACTTCAGCGACGTGTTCGACGTATCAGTGCCGCCGGGATACGAGACGGACGCGCTCTATGTGCTCACCCCCGACCTCATGGCGATCCTCGTCGACGAGAGCGCCGACCTCGACCTGGAGATCGTGGACAGCACGTTGCATGTCTACTTCCCCGCCGTCGATCTGACCGATGGGGAGGAACTGCGGCGCTTCCTCACCGTGATCGCGGCGCTTCACGATCGCGTCGGGCGACGAACCCTGCTGTACCGCGACGAGGCCGCGACGCCTCTCGATCCGGGGACCTACCGGCGTGACGGCGACACGCTCGCCGGTCGCGCACGCCACGTCGACACGCGTACCCGGTGGTGGCCCGTGATCGCAGCCGTGGCCACGCCCCTCGTGCCGATGCTCATCGCCGTCGTCTGGCTCCGGATCGCCGGGTGACCTTCCTCGAGATCTCCGGACCACCGAGGAGTCTCCTGATGGCGGTCTCAG
This sequence comes from Microbacterium oxydans, assembly GCF_006540085.1. GTDB lineage: Bacteria > Actinomycetota > Actinomycetes > Actinomycetales > Microbacteriaceae > Microbacterium > Microbacterium oxydans. Next base: position 139,574 of record NZ_BJOG01000005.1, read on the forward strand.
GCGTCACGGAGAGGTCGAGCGTCCGTCCGCGTCCGTATTGGCTGAAGACCCGAGGATCGATGTAGCTCGCTCGTGCCACCGCGGTCGTGTTGCCGAGCGCCGTCGCCGCCGCCTGCACGGCAAGGCGCTCTGCCTGACTCCGGTGGTTCCGGCTGTCGAGCTCGCCGATCCGGGCGAGGGCGTCCGCGGCGATGATCGTGCCGTGCAGCGTGCGGAAGTCCTTCGCCGTGAAGGACTCCCCCGTGACCTCCCGGAGATAGGCGTTGACCTCTGCGGGCGTGAGACGCACGCGACGCCGGCCTCGGCGGTACGCGAGCAGGAAAGCGCCCGACTTGCCCGCGGCGAAGTCGGTCAGGGCATCGGCCAGGGCTTCATCCGTGATCTCGATCGACGCCGTGCGGCCGCTCTTGGCGGGGAACGACAATGCGACATCACTCCCCGCCACACGCACATCTCGTCGTCGCAGTGTCGTGAGACCGCGGCTGCCGTGTCGCACCAGGTAACGCTCCGACCCGATACGGAGGGCTGCGTCGTCGAGAAGGCGGAAGGCGATGGCGAGGGCGCGCTCCTTCGTCTGCCCCTCCTGGGCCAACGCCCGGGTCACCTGCGCTCTCGCGCGCGGCAGCGCGGCGGCCAGATCGAGGGCGCGCACGAACTTCTTGCGATCTCGGCTCACCCGCCACAGGGGGTGGTACAGGTACTGCTTGCGGTCGGCGCCGTCCACCCCCACCGCCTGAATGTGAGCGAGCGGGTCCGCGGCGATCCACACATCCCGCCATGCGGGTGGGATGACGAGGTCGTTGATCCGCTCGCGATCGGCCTCGGGCGCCGTGTTCCCTGCCGGATCGACGTACCGGAACCCCGATCCCGATCGCACGCGCCGGAACCCCGGATCCTGCCCCGGGGCAACCCGGATGAGTTTCGCCATCGTGAGCCCTTCCTCGACTGCCTGCGCTCGAGGATGCCCCGTGGCACGGATCCGTGGAAGGGAGTGGCGCCGTACCCTGCCCCCGTGCTATTCGCTCCCGGCTTCCGCGCGCGGCGCCGCGAAGGCGCTGCGCATGTGGTCACTGGTGAGGAAGTCGGCGATGCCGATCATGATCAGGCTGAAGACGATCTGCTCCGACACCATCCAGAGCGGGTAGAGCCCGGGGATCGCCGCCATGACGAGCGTGATGACGGGGAAGATCTGCGCGAACAGACGAAGGCGCTGATACGCCCACCGCCAGCCACGCTGTGCCCGCCAGGCGAAGTAGAACAGCGTCGCCGTCATCGCGAGCACCACGAGCGTGCGCATCCAGACGGCGAACGAGACCGACTCGCCGTCGACCGCGAGCACCAGCGCGACGACGACGGCCCCGACGCCGATGACGAGCTCGACGATGAGGAGCCAGATGATCCAGGTGAACGCACGCACCGTCTTGGGATGCGTGCGGTCGGTCTCGCTGATGGCGATGCCGGCCTGCCGCCCACCGGCGATCCGATCCAGTCGGAGGAAGAGGGACTCCAGAGCCATGCTCGGAGCCTATTGGGTCGGGAGCCGGTCCGCCTCGTCCGTTCGATGGATGCCGGTGACGCCGTTGGCGGTCGGGGAGACGACCCGCTCGAGGACGATCGCCAGCACTCCGACGGCGAGACTGCCCGCGATCATGACGCCGATGAATCCGGCATCGAGTCCTCCTCCGAGCATCACACCCGCGACGAGCGGCCCGAGGATCGCCCCTCCCTGGAACGCGGCCGAGTTGATGGCGTTGTACCGACCGCGCGTGCGATCGGTAGCCAGATCGTTGTAGATCGCGGGAACCGTCGGCTGGAGCATCGTCTCGCCGAAGGCGAAGACACCCATGTAGGCGATCACGCCGATCGCCGAGGCGAGGGTGCCAGGCAGGAATCCGGTCGCCCCGAGGAGCACCCATGACAGCGCCCAGATGAGTGCCATCGCCTGCATCACCCGCGTACGACGCTTGCCGGAGATGAGTCTGAGGACGGCGAACTGCAGCAGCACGATCACCGCGGTGTTGACGGCGAACGAGATGCCGACCACCTGCGTCGAGACCTCCGACACCTGTCGGGCGAAGGCAGGGAAGCCCGCCTCCATCTGCCCGTAGCCGATGAACACCGAGAGGAACGTGAGCAGCGTCAGCCAGAGCACGGCGGGGCGACGCAGGATCTCGCGATATCCACCGGCAGGCGGTGCGTCTTCTTCGGCCTCATGCTGAGTGCGCACACGTCGGAGCGGGCCCAGGAGCAGGGCGAGGGGAACGAGGCTGCTCGCGGCGTCGACGAGGAAGATCGTGGTGAACGTCGCGGGGTCGCTGACGTCGACGAAGAAGCCTCCGATCACTCCGCCGACCCCGATGCCGAGGTTGACGAGAGCGAAGTTGACGCCGAAGTACTGCTGGCGCACCTCGCCCTCCACCACCGACGCGATCAGCGCGTTGAAGCCCGGCCACGACACACCGAAGTTCACGCCGATCAGCATGACGGCGATCGCGGCGACGACAGGGTGCGTGGCGAATGCCAGAAGCGCGCACCCCACGATCATCGACAGCAGCCCGACGATCAGCACCCGGCGTGCACCGAACCGATCGATCAGTGTTCCTCCCGGGCCCGTCACCACGAGTCCGGTGATCGCGATGAGGCTCATGAGAGCGCCGGAGACCCCGAGGTCGAACCCACGGACCTCGTGGAAGTAGATGATCGTGAACGGGAGCGTCATGCCGCGTCCGAGTGTCTGGATCGCGACCGTCGACAGCAGCCAGCGCCCCTCCGTTGGCAGGGCGTTCCAGAAGCTCCTCATACCGATCACCTCGACATTCTTCCGGATGCCGGGGACATCGCGATCCACGAGCGGATTGTCCGCCGAGCGTGGTTTCTGCCATCATCGCCAGCATGGCGCTGTCTCTCGACGAATTCCGCACCTCGCTGCAGGACCCCGGTGCCCGGCCGGGCCTTGGCCTCCCCCTCACGGATGCGGAGGCGCAGCAGGTGGCCGCCGACGCGCAGGCGACCCTGAGCTGGTACGAGTACTGGCTGGCCGTGACAGCGCAGGCCGCGCCGCTCGGCACCCACGACTTGGTGCACGCCGCCGCCTTCGCTGCCGCTCCCCCGGCCTATGGCGGCACTCCGCCTGCCGCGGGACCGCATGTCACGCCAGGCGTCGGGCCGGAGAAGAAGAGCCGGGTCGGGCTCTGGGTGACGCTGTCGGTGATCGGCGCACTCCTGCTCATCGCCCTCATCGTCGTGGTCGTCGCCCTCACCACCGCCCGGCACTGGACGAAGGTGGATTCGCCGGAGAAGCCCGAGACCTTCCACAGCGAGGAGTACGAGACCGGCCTCTACCTCGTGGCCGACGACGGTGTGAGCCCGTGCGCCGTCGATCAGGACTGGACCGACTGCATCAACGCGATGGAGGCCCAGTACGCCGGAGCCTGCGCCGGGGTCGAGCTGGTCCCCGCCGCGGCTACCCTCTGCGGACAGCATCGTGCCGAGATCGACCGTATGCGCGCCGAGGACTCGGAGGGATCGGTCGTGGCCTCGCTCGGCGACTTCGGGCACCTCACGCGCACCCCGGAGATCGCGACGCGGCAGGTGTCCAACAACGACTACGAGGCGGCTGTCACCCACGAAGCCGTGTGCTACCTCGGCTTCCTCGGCGAGTGCGAGTAGGCAGGCGGACCCTCCTGCCCCGCACCGCCGCGCTCAGATCGCCGCGTCCGGCAGACCCACCTTCGCCTTCGCCCAGGAGCGCCCGCGGGTGTCCTTGAGGATGTCGTACTCGACGTCGACGTGCGGCTCGATCGCACTGTACTTGTCGTTCGGCGCGCCGATCACGAGCTGGAAGCCGAGTCCACGCCATGCGCCGATCGCGCGCTTCGTGAAGTGGGCATCCGCCTTGATGAGCGCTTCGTCCATGAAGACGGGGGCGTAGCGCGGCCGGGCAGCGCCCGCATCTCCGAGCTGGTAACGCAGCGCTGCTCCCACGATGAACGCGACGAGCTCCTGCGACTCCCCTCCGGACTTCTCGCCGATGTGGTCGTAGAGCGCGACATGCTCCCGCGTCGTCGCTGTGACCCGCTCGGCACTCACGCGCACGTGGTTGCGCACGTCGATGAGCTCGGCGAAGTCGGGAGCCGTACGGCGCATCCGTCCGATCAGACGGCTCATCTTGCGGTACACGGCTTCGCGCTCGGCGTCGGTCTCGGCAGCGTCGATCAGTCCCCGCACCTCGCGGAGCTCGCGGCGGAACCGCTTGCGTGCCTCGCTCTGATTCTCGCGCGGGGTGATCTGAAGACGATGGTCGTCGTCGTAGAACGGCAGCTCCTCCATGATGCGGTTGATCGGGTCGATGCGATCCTTGATCTCGCGGAGCGACCGGCTGAGAGTCGAGTCGAGGCTCGTCAGGTCGTTCCCCGAGAGCTTGAGCAGACTGTCACGCCACTCGGTCTCCAGCTCGTGGAGCCCGTTGGTCTGCAACGCCTCCAGAATGCTCTCGAACTCGCCGACGGACTCGTCGGGGTCCGGCAGGATCGTGAGGTTGTCCCAGCGCTCGAGGAACCCCGTCATCAGTCGCCGCATGCTCTCGCGCTGCTGCTCGTGGGCCTCCGCGGCCTCACGACGGTCCTCGTGCAGGCGCTGAGCGGCGGTCCTGAGCGCGGTGTCCAGGTGTGTGAGCCGCTCCGACGCGGTTACGCTCGCCCCGCTCTCGGCGTGCAGGAACCGGCCGTCCAGGAACGACGCATGTGTCTCGCCGAGCGAGAGGTCCGTGGCTGCCGCGGAATCGATCACTCTCTGACAGGCGTCGACGTCGTCGGTGACCTGTCCCCAGTGCTCCTGGGTCTGGGCGAGTTCGTTGCTGAGGCGCGCCTCCTCGTCCCGGAGCGTGCTCGCGCGGGACCGCAGATCCTCCGCCTGACGCTTGAGCTGCGCGATCTCGGGGCTGGCTGTCGTGACCTCCGCTTCGACGGCGAGCCAACGTTCCCGTTCGGCCTCGACCGCATCGACATCGATCTGCTCCCACGTGAGGTCCTCGATCTTCGCGAATGCGGTCGATCGTGCCTCGATGCGGTCGAGGGCGGCTTCGGCGTCCTGCGCCGTCGATGCGTAGCCGTCGTGACGCACGGTCAGCAGCCGCAGCTGGTCATCGATCTCGCGAAGCCGACGGTCGTTGGTGAAGCCGAGCACGTTGGCGCGTCCCTGACCGCCGTGGGCTCCCCTGCTGCCCTGCGACACCTGGCCGTTGATGGTGAGCGCCTTCTGATGGGCGTCCAACTGGGACGATGAGTCGACGCACACGTATCCGAACCGGTCCTGCAGCCGCTGCTGGAGCCACCCGGTGAAGGGGGTCGGCAGGTAGTCGAGCCTCCCGGGGAGGGTCTGCGGATCGGCGTTGCGCACCTCGAGGAGTCCGGTGGGGACGCCCTCGTAGTTCAGGCGCTCCGGGGTGCGCGTGGAGTTGATCGCCGCCCGGAAGGACGACAGCTTCTCCGCGTCGACGAGGAGCGTCCTGGCGAAGCCGCCGAGGGCGAGGTTGAAGGCCTCGCGCCACGGCTCGAACTCCGTCCGCACCTCGATGAGCTCTCCCACGAAGGGAAGCTCCGAAGGGTCGAGACCAGCCGCCTCCGCGAGCATGGCGCGGGACTCGTCGAGGTGGGAGGGAATGCTGCCGCGCACCAGACCGGTGCGCTCGCGCTCCTGACGCAGTCGTGAGATCTCGAGCTCGGTCGTCCTGCGGGCGGTCTCGGCATCGGCGAAGGCCGCGCGCGCGTCCCGGATCCCCGATCTCGGCGATGAACCCCGACTGTCGGCCACGAGGGCCTCGAACTGGTCGGCGTTCTCCACTTCCGCACCGAGATCCCGCACGATGGCGTCGAACTTCGCGCGTTCCCGCCGCACGTCGTCCAGGCGACGTTCGGCGACGCGGAGCTCCCGTTGCGCTGTCTCGAGGCGGTCACCGCCGGACTGCCGCAGGACATCGAGCAGACCCTCCCGCTCGGCATCGGCGGCGTCGACGAGGGCGCGCTTCTCCCGCACGGCGAGGCTGAGGGCGCGGGAGCGGTCACCCAGCTCGACCTCGACCTCGCGCAGCAGATCCAGGCGGCGCTGAGCGTTCCAGAGCGCGGCGAGGGACGACGGATCGGTGAAGACTCCGACTTCGTCGATGATCCGCACCCGTTCGGCTGAAGCCGCGATGCGCTCCTTGATTCCGCGGATGGGTTCGAGTGCGCTGACCTGCTGCTTCGCCGTCAGCATCCGGGTGCGCGTGCTCTCCAACTCATCGAAGTGCGCCACGACGGCATCCGCTGTGGCCATCGTCTCCGGCTCTTCCAGCACGAGCTTCTTGTACAGATCGTCGACCGTGGTGATCTGCTGCCCCGCTTGGATCCTGGCCAGCAGGCTGATCGCCTTCGCCCCGGACCCGGCCGCCCCGATCCCGAGCACCGCCTGCAGCCGGGCAGAGAACTCCCGGTCCGTCGCCAGCGTCTCCAGTCCCGCTGCCCGCACCGACGCATCGGAGAGCCGCTGCGTCGCGGCCTTCTCCAACTGTGCCAGGTCGAACGCCCCGTTCACGGTCGCTCGAACCCGGGTCGTGTCCTCCAGCACGCGGGCATCCGCCGGGATGTACCAGGCCCGCACGGCGGTGAACCGCGACCCGTCGTGGTCGAGCCAGGTCGTCGCGATGGCACTCCACGTGTCTTCGCCGTCGCCGCGGAGGACTCGCAGCTTGGTGCCGTCCTCCGTGCGGGATTCGTCGATCTTCCCTCGCCCGTACGAGAGGATGTTCCGCTGCTCCTCGCCGCGCGGTCGGCCGGTCACTCCGCCGTTCGACGCACCGTTGAACGGCGTCGTGTGAGGCATCATCAGGGCGATGTACGCGTCCATCAGCGTCGACTTGCCGGAGCCGGAGCCGCCGCACAGCAGCGTGGCGTTCGGCGAGAAGCGCACCCGGTGCGGGCCCCCGTCGTATCCACCCCAGTTGATCAGCTGCAGCTCGTCCGCGATCCACTGCTGTCCCCGCGAGCCGGCGGGGATGAGCCCGAAGAGCGTGTCGACCATCGTCATCGTTGCACCGCTTCCTGCGACCGCAGCCAGTCGCGGAGTTCCTTCAGGGTCTCGGCGCTGAGGACGACCTCGACGAGCGCAGTGATCCGATAGCGCCCGCTGGTCTCCTCCTGCACGATCCCCTCGCGATCCAGTCTGTCCATCGCGTTCCTGATCGCCTTCTGCTGCCGTGCCGTTCCGCCATCGACATCAGTGAAGTAGCTCAGCACGGTCTGCTCGAGATCCTCGATGTCGATGCGCACCGACGACTCGCCGGCCGCGGACTCCCGCTGGTAGACGGTGCGCAGATGCACGAGCACGAGCGTCTCCGCACGTGTGTACGGGGAGTCCTTCAGCAGCACCGGCATATCGATCTCATCGGAGCGCAGCTGCTGCTTGTAGGCGAAACCGCGACCGTGGTCGACGACAAGTCGGAGGTACAGGTCGTTCAGACGCGACTCGATCACGTGCTGATGATCGAGCAGCAGCGTCCACTCCTTGCGGTTGCGCTCCGCGGCGATGAAGCGCCGCTGAAGGATGTGGGCGAGCAGACGGCGGATCTCCGGATCGAGGGTGCCGCGGTCGCCGGCGAAATGCTCCTCGATGTCTTCTTCCATGGGGACGGGAGCGATGAACGGGTCATCGACCGCTGCTTCCGGCGCGGGGCTCTCTTCAGGCATGTGCGTCTTCCTTCGTGTTGCGCGCCGTGACGGCACCGAACGCGAAGCGTCGCGTCGAGCCGTCGGGGCGCAGAGCTTCGACCACCGACACCGTCTCGCTCTCGGTCATGCCGTTGCGGTGGGCGATCTCGAGCAGTCCGACAAGGTCGACAGGGCGCCGGGTGTCGTCGTCGCTCTCGGCGAATGCGGCGGCGAGATCGAACTCGGGTCCGAGCCCCGCGACGTACTGCTCGAGCTCCGCATACCTCGGACCACCCCACGCGCGGGAGTCGACGTCGGCGAACTCGACGTCCCCGGCGTCGGCCAGAGGGGCGGGGACCGCGGGTGGACGGATGCTGCTCACGGTCTGCCTGAGGTGCCCCAGGTCGGCGAGCGGAAGACTGCGCACCGGTGCGTCGCTCGCCCCCGTCCCGTCCCACACGTGCAGCGCGGCGATGACGTCACGCAGCAGGTCGTCGATCTGACGGTCCCGCAGCGGATCGTGTGTCTTCACCTGGCCGGTGATGACGTGCGAGGCTCGACGTTGCGCAGCCAGCACCTCCTCGACCCCGAGCTCCACGCGGCGTCCGATCGCGTCGAGCTCGGCCCGCTGCGTGCTGTCGAGCATCCGGGCGAACGGCTGTCGGAGCAGACCGTGCAGTTGGTCGGTGAGGGCATCGATGCGCTCCGGATCGCCGATCAGCTTGAGAGCGCCGGCGAAGGCGCGTCCTTCCGGCGTCGAGTTCATAACATCCTGCGCACGCTGCAGGTACTCGCGCAGCACCTCACCCGTCGGCCGCTCATCACGGCGCAGATGGGCGACGACGTCGCGCTGCATGAGTTTGAGGGATTCGGCGACCCGGGTGAAGTCGGCGGGAAGCTCGCGCGCCAGATGCAGCACGTTCTCCGCTTCCTCGAAGAGCTCTTCATCATCGAGTGGATCGGCTCTGCCCGACTCCTCGATCCGATCGATCTCGGCATCGAGTGCGGCGCGCTCCTCCCGGAGGCGGGCGAGTCGACGAACGGGGTCTGCCTCGGCGCTGTCGGCCAGATGCTCCACGGCCTCGAGGAGCGTGCGCACTCGGGAGTTGGATACGCGCGTGCGCCCGCCGCCCGTGCGCCCCGCGATCTCCAGAGCCTCGACAGCGTGCGCGGAGAGTCGATACACCTCGACGTCCTCGTCGATCTGCTGCACCAACCAGCCCAGGCGGACCCAGTTCCTCGCGACATCGCGGCCGGTCCCCGAAGGGACCCGGCGATCGTCGTCATCGTCGCTCGCATCCCTGAGTTCATCGAGGATCTCCGCGAGCTCGGCCTGGGCGTCGGCGATCGGGATGGAGACCCGGTCCGCCGTGAACAGAAGAGACAGCGACGCCACGACGAAGGGGGCGAAACGGCCGTGCAGCAGGTCGAGAGTCGGAGTGCTGAAGGCGGTGACGGCGCGGGAGAATGCCGCTTCCACTCGAGTGCCTGTCACACCTTCCAGAATAGTCGGCGCCCTCGTCGTCCCTCGACGCGACGCGATGGTCTCGGAAACGAAGAAACCCCCGCCTGAGCGGGGGTTTTCATCTTGCTGGGGTACCTGGACTCGAACCAAGAATAACGGAACCAGAAACCGTCGTGTTGCCAATTACACCATACCCCAAGGGCGAAACCAGGGCCTCGCACCGAGAGTCAAGCCTACCTGAGCGGCGGCGGAACACCAAAACCGGTGGACCGAGGACCGCCGCCCGGGCGCGTCGCGACTCAGCCGGCCAGGAACACCGAGAGCGAGCGGAGCCGACGCAGCGACTCCTCCTTGCCCAGCAGCTCCATCGATTCGAACAGCGGCGGCGAGACCCGGCGGCCGGTGATGGCGACACGGGGCGGACCGTAGGCGATGCGCGGCTTGAGCTCGAGCCTCTCGACGAGCTCCGCGGCGAGGGCCTCCTGGATCTTCTCCGGGGTGAAGTCGTCGAGGGGCTCGAGAGCCACGACGCACGCGTCGAGCACCTCGGCAGCATTTGCCGGAAGGCCCTTGAGGGCGTCCTCCGCGTACGAGACCTCATCGGTGAACAGGAAGCCCACCATGCCGGGCACCTCGCCGAGCAGCTGCACCCGCTCCTGCACGAGAGGCGCGACGCGGAATGCCGTCACCAGCTGTTCGTGCGTCGGCTCGTCGAAGAGTCCGGCTGCGGCGAGGTACGGGATCGTCCGCTCGGCGAAGTCTTTCTCGCCGAGCATCCGGATGTGGTCGCCGTTGATCGACTCGGCCTTCTTCTGGTCGAAGCGCGCCGGGTTCGGGTTCACGTCGACGATGTCGAACGCGGCGGTGAACTCGTCGAGCGAGAACACGTCGCGGTCATGTCCGATCGACCAGCCGAGCAGGGCGAGGTAGTTCAGCAGTCCCTCGGGGATGAAGCCGCGGTCGCGGTGCAGGAACAGATCCGCCTGCGGGTCGCGCTTGGAGAGCTTCTTGTTGCCGGTCTCCCCCAGCACCAACGGCATATGCGCGAACCGCGGGACGAACGTCGTCACACCCGCATCGATGAGAGCCGCATACAGCGAGAGCTGCCGGGCGGTGGACGGCATCAGGTCTTCACCACGCAGCACGTGCGTGATGCCCATGAGCGCGTCGTCGACCGGATTCACGAACGTGTACAGCGGCACACCGTTCGGGCGCACGACCACGAAGTCGGGGAACGATCCTGCGGGGAAGGTCACCTCGCCGCGGATGAGGTCCACATACGTGACGTCTTCGTCCGGCACCCGAAGGCGCAGCGCCGGCTGACGACCCTCCGCACGGAACGCCGCCTTCTGCTCGTCGGTGAGGTCGCGGTCGAAGTTGTCGTAACCGAGCTGCTTGGCGCGCCCGGCGGCCTCGTTGCGCGCGTCGATCTCCTCGGCAGTGGAGTAGCTCTCGTAGAGGGCTCCCGTGGCGATGAGCTTGTCGATCACCTCGCGGTAGATGTCGTGGCGCTCCGACTGCCGGTACGGCGCGTGGGGTCCACCGACCTCGACACCCTCATCCCAATCGATCTTGAGCCAGGTGAGCGCGTCCACCAGCTGGCGGAAGCTCTCCTCGCTGTCACGGGCGGCATCGGTGTCCTCGATGCGGAACACCATCTTCCCGCCGTTGTGACGGGCGTACGCCCAGTTGTAGAGAGCCGTGCGGACCATGCCGACGTGCGGCAATCCGGTCGGCGAGGGGCAGAAGCGGACGCGGACGTCGGCACCACTGACGGTCGTGGTGAGGGGGTGAGGGGTAGCCATAGCCCTTCGATTCTACGGGGACCGCGCGTTCGCCCATCGGCGGGCGCGAGGGCTCAGCCTCCTGGGCAGTCGCAATCGCCACCGCTGTGACACTGGCAGATCGGAGGCGGGTGATCCGCCGCCGTCACCGTCTCCCGCACCTGAAGGTCTGAGAACGGGACGACCTCGTCGTAGCTGGCCGCATCAACGGCGTCACCGCAGGCAGCGCCCTCCGTGCGGATCTCGGCGGCAGCCTCAGGGAAGACGAAGTCGACGCACGTGACGGCGGTCGACTGCTGGTACCAGAGCCCTCCGCCGGTCTCCGCCCCGCCTTCCACCGCGAGCGTCAGGGCCACGCCGTCCCCGGCCTCCTCGACGGCCAGCAGGGTGTAGAGGTGGCTGCCGGTGTCCGCCCCGCCTCGCGCATCAACGATGAAGTCGAATCCGGCGACGGTCGCTTCCGGATCCTCGATCATCTGGTCGCGGTACTCCCACAGCATGTCCTGCGCATCTTCCACGGAGTCGGCGAGGCTGTCCCTCATCAGGGTCCCGATGCTCGGCGCGCACCCGGCGAGAACACCGACGGTGGCGGCGAGCACGGCACCTGCGGCGATCCGTCCGGCGAGAGAGGACATGGCTCTGACCGTAGCGCAGTGCGCAACGCATCCGCCGGAACCCAGGGCGACATGCTCAGGGCGACATGCTCACGGCGACCGCCGCACGATGCTCCAGGGGCAGGTGGCCTTCGACGCTGCGCTCGTCCACGACGAGCTCGAACGCTGCACGGAATCGCCGACGATCATCGTGTCCGAGCCGGGCGTAGAGAGCACCGGCACCGGCCACGCCCCCTTCGACCGAACGCCAGAGTGCATTCGGGTCCGCGTGCCAGGTCCAGCCGTGCTCGGCGGCGGTCACGCGCTCCAGGCCCGCGTCCCGCAGCATCTGCGCGAAGCCGGCGGCGCTCCGCTCGAATTCCTCGTCGGCAGGGAGCTTCGCACCGACGAACGGCGCCACTCCCGCGCGTTCAGCGACCTCCGCCCAGAACCATGAGGGCGACAGCGTCCAGATCGTCGCGACCACGGGGCCACGACTCACGCGCCGCAGCTCAGCCGCCGACCTGCGTGGGGAGCCGACATGGTTCAAGACGAAGTTCGCGACGACCACATCGACCGCGCCGTCGGCGAACGGCAGATCCGGCAGCCCCGCATCGATCGTGACGATCTGCGGACGGTCGCGGCGCGACACCGCGCGCATGGACGCCTCCGGCTCGCACGCCTGCACGCGCCATCCCGCGTCGGCCCAGGCTGCAGCGAGCCTGCCGTCACCCGCGCCGACGTCGAGCAGACTGCGCCCTCGCGGTGCGCCGAGGGCGAGCTGCATCGCCGGGAAGGTCCCTGCGCAGAGCGCGGCGTACGATGCGGAATACGCCGCGCCGACGCCGGCCCAGTCCTTCATCGGGAGCCGGAGCGAGCGAGCGGGGACAGCGCCACGATCGCGATGACCAGGACGAAGGCCGCCACGCCGAGTCCCGCGTACTGGAAGTTCGCCAGCACCAAGCCCGCCAGCACCGATCCCGCCGCCGCGGACAAGCTCATCAGGGAATCGCTGCGCCCTTGCCTCCGTGTGCGGAGCTCGGGTGCGGACGACTCCGTGAGAAGGGCGGCACCGGCCACCGTCGCCGCGCTCCATCCCAGTCCGAGCAGGATGAGCGCGACCATCACGCCCCAGGCCTCCGTCCCCGTGAACACCGCGAACGCCAGAGCACCGGCGAGCAGCACCTGTCCGAGCAGCACCACCTGGAGCCTGCCCCAGCGGTCGGCCAGCACGCCGAAGACGGGCGAGAGGGCGTACATGCCACCCACGTGCAACGCGATCGTGATCCCCACGAGCGCTGACACATCGGCGGGGGTCGCTGCCATGCCCCCGGCGCCGTGCGCCATGTGCGAGAGATGCACCGGAGTCATGGCCATGACCGAGGCCATGACCACGTGGGATCCGGCGATCGCGAAGATCGCGTACCGGGCGACGCGCGGCCGATCCACGGCCACCGCCCCGTCCGTCGAAGCCGAGGCCTTCGCGAGACGCTGCGCCGCGAGCAGCGGATCCGGACGCAGAGCGACGACGTACAGCACGAGCGCAGCGCACTGCGCGACGAAGGAGAAGAGGTACGAACCCGTCTGCGGCGGCATCCCCACCGCCTGGCCGACGATCTCCCCCGGCCCGAGAAGCAGCGGACCGGCGACCCCGCCGATCGTGGTCGACCAGACGACGATGGACAGGTCTCGTCCGCGGTGCTGCGGCGCGGCGAGATCGGTCGCCGCGAACCGCGACTGCAGGTTTCCCGCGTTGCCGGCCCCGATCATCAGGATGCCGACGAGCAGCATCGGGAAGATCCGCAGAGACGCGGCGAGGATGACCACCGCGATGCCCACCAGGGCGAACAGGTTGCCGAGAGTGAGCGCACGACGACGCCCGACACGGGCGGCGAGACGTGCGAGCGGGATGGCGCACGCGGCCGCTCCCAGTGTGACGGAAGCTGTCGCGAGACCGGAGAGGGCATCGTTCCCCGAGATGTCCGCCGCGAGGAGGGCGCCGAGGGAGACAGTGGCACCGAAGGCGATCCCGCCGAGCACCTGCCCCAGCGACAGGACCAGGACGGTACGTCGCTGAACCGCCTGCTGCTGCGTCGCCGTCAGGGCGACATCGGTCATGACGCGGGTACGGCGTCGCGCACGGTGTTGCGAAGGATGCCGAGTCCGGAGATCTCGACCTCGACGACGTCTCCCGCCACGAACGTGCCCACGCCCGCCGGAGTCCCCGTCATGATGACGTCGCCCGGAAGCAGCGTGAACACCGCCGACGCGTACTCGATGATCGCCGGCACCGAGTGGATCATGTCGGTGAGTGGCGCCTGCTGCCGCACCTCGCCGTTCACCCGTGTCTCGATCGTGGCCTGCGCCGGATCGAAGTCCGTCTCGATCACGGGACCGAGCGGGCAGAAGGTGTCGAAGCCTTTGGCCCGCGACCACTGACCGTCCTTGCGCTGGAGGTCACGCGCGGTGACGTCGTTGCCGATCGTGTATCCGAGCACGTAGTCGAGTGCGTTCTCTGCCTTCACGTTCTTCGCGATCTTGCCGATCACCACCACGAGCTCACCCTCGTACTCGGTGCGCTCGGAGAGCGCCGGACGCACGATCGTGTCTCCGGGCCCGATCACCGAGGTGTTCGGCTTGAGGAACAGCAGTGGCTCCTCTGGGGCCTCTCCCCCCATCTCCGCCGCGTGATCGTGGTAGTTCTTGCCGACGCAGACGACCTTGGACCGCGGGATCACCGGAGCGAGCAGAGCGGCATCCGCGAGCGGCACGCGGGCACCGGTGGTCTCGTACCCCGTGAACATCGGGTCTCCGGCGAGCACCACGAGCTCACGCTCGTCGATGATCCCGTACATGATGGCTTCGTCGTGGCTGAACCGGGCGATCTTCATGGGATCAGCCTATCGAGCGCCTCGCCAGGCCTGGAGCCCCAGCAACCTCCGAGACCCCCTGCTCGCGACGAGACCCACGGCCCCGGGCGGACGACAGCATGGGTGTCGGCGGGGGACGTGGGTCTCGGCAGCAGGAAACTCAGGCGTCGAGGCGGAGGAGCCAGCCGTGCTTGTCCTCGCGGCGCCCGTACTGGATGTCGGTGAGTTCTTCGCGGAGGGACAGCGCCAGCTCGCCCAGCGGCTGGGGCTCGTCGAAGCCTTCGCCCACGAGCGTGCCGATCGGGGTCACGACCGCGGCCGTGCCACAGGCGAACACCTCGACGATGTCGCCGGAGGCCACGCCCTCGCGCCACTCGTCGATCGAGATCGGACGCTTCTCGACCGTGTAGCCGCGGTCCTCGGCCAGCTGCAGCAGCGAGTCGCGGGTGATGCCCTCGAGGATGCTGTCCGACTCCGGCGTGACGACCCGGCCGTCCTTGAAGACGAACACGACGTTCATGCCGCCGAGCTCCTCCACGTCGCGGTTCTCGTTGAGGAACACGACCTGGTCGCAGCCCTTCGCACTGGCCTCGGCCTGGGGAAGGAGGCTGGAGGCGTAGTTGCCGCCTGTCTTCGCTTTGCCGGTGCCACCGCGACCCGCGCGGGCGTAGTCCTCGGAGAGCCAGATGCGCACAGGCTTCACTCCCCCGGTGAAGTAGGCACCGGCGGGGCTCGCGATCACGTAGTAGGCGACCTTCTGCGCCGCCCGCACACCGAGGAAGGCCTCCTTGGCGAACATGAACGGTCGCAGGTACAGGCTCTGGTCGGCACCGGAGGGCACCCACCGACCGTCGACGGCGATGAGCTCCCGCAGCGACTGGATGAAGTACTCGGTCGGCAGCTCCGGCAGCGCGAGGCGGCGGGCGCTGGCCTGCAGACGCGCGGCGTTCCGGTCGGGACGGAAGGTGTGGATCGTGCCGTCGGCGTGCCGGTAGGCCTTGATGCCCTCGAAGATCTCCTGTGCGTAGTGCAGCACGGAGGCGGCGGGGTCGAGCGGGATCGGACCGTAGGGCTGCACGCGCGGACGGTGCCATCCACCCTTGGCGGACCAGCAGATGTCGACCATGTGGTCGGTGAAGACGACCCCGAACCCGGGGTTCTCCAGCACTTCGGCGACGCGTGCCGGCGAGGCCGCGTTCAGGTTCTTCGTCACGGCGAACTCCAGAGGAGCCACGCTCGTCTCGGCGTCGATCGTCGTCATGTCATCATCCAATCCTCGTGGGGCGGGCGCATCCTCGCGCCCTGTCAGCCTACGCCCGCTGTTCAGAGACGGGCAGCGATCGCGGAGCCGATCTCCGCGGTGGTGCGGGCACCGCTCCGGGCGGCGATGTCCGCCTCGACCGCGGCGCTCACCCGCGCCGACTCGACCGTGAGGCCGAGGTGGTCGAGCAGCAGCGCGATGGAGAGGATCGCGGCGGTCGGGTCGGCCTTCTGCTGACCCGCGATGTCCGGAGCCGAGCCGTGCACGGGCTCGAACATCGACGGGAAGGCGCCATCGGGGTTGATGTTCCCCGATGCGGCGAGGCCGATGCCGCCCGTGACGGCGCCGGCGAGGTCGGTGAGGATGTCACCGAAGAGATTGTCGGTCACGATCACGTCGAAGCGCGAGGGATCGGTGACCAGGAAGATGGTGGCCGCGTCGACGTGCAGATAGTCGACGGCGACGTCGGGGTGTTCGGAGGCGACCTCGTTCACGATGCGCTGCCAGATGGCGCCCGCATGCACGAGCACGTTGGTCTTGTGCACGAGGGTCAGCTTCTTGCGACGACGCTCCGCGAGGGCGAACGCGTAGCGCACGACCCGCTCGACACCGAAGGCCGTGTTCACGGAGGTCTCGTTCGCCACCTCCTGCGGCGTCCCCTTCCGGATCGCCCCGCCGTTGCCGACGTAGGGACCCTCCGTGCCCTCGCGGACGACGACGAAGTCGATCTCCCCCGGGTTCGACAGCGGACCGGATGCGCCGGCGAAGAGCTTCGAGGGGCGCAGGTTCACGTAGTGGTCGAGAGTGAACCGCAGCTTGAGCAGCAGTCCGCGCTCGATGTTCGCGTCCTTCAGCCGCGGGTCGCCCGGCGTGCCGCCGACGGCACCCAGGAGGATCGCGTCGTGTGCGGAGATCGCGGCGAGGTCGTCATCCGTGAGCGTGTCGCCGGTCTCGAGGTACCGGCCGGCACCGAGCGAGAAGCGGGTCTTGTCGAACGTCACGTCGCTGTCGACGGTGACGGCGTCGAGCACCTTCTCCGCCTCGGCGATGACCTCGGGACCGATGCCGTCACCCGGGATGACGGCCAGCTTCACGACACGCGACATGAGACTCCTTGCGCACTGCACGGGGGTGGACCGACTCGTTCCCGCCCGAGAGCAGGAGAGCCGGTCCCCCCAGCGTACTGGTCAGTGCGTGGGTGCCTTGCGCAGTGTGACGGCCGCGATCACTCCGGCCGCGACCACGAGGCCGGCACCGATGAGCGAGGTGACGGTGACGCCGGAGCCGAACGCGTCCGACGCGGCCTGCCACAGCGCATCGCCGAGCTGCGTCGGCAGAGCCTGCGCAGCGGTGTAGGCGCCAGCCAGAGTCTCCTCCGCTGCATGCGCCACGTCGGCGGGAAGACCCGCCGGAAGAACGAGCGCTCCGCGGTAGAAGGCCGTGATGATGCCGCCGAGCACAGCCGTTCCGAGCACCGCTCCGAGCTCGTACGCCGTCTCGGACACCGCGCTGGCCGCTCCTGCCTTGGCCGCAGGAGCGCTCGACAGGATGAGCTCGTTGGAGATCGTCTCGGCCGCGCCGATCCCGATGCCCAGCACCACGAACGCGATCACCAGCGGCAGGACGCCGTGCTCGTGCGTCGTGAGAGCGACGATCAGGTAGCCGGCGACGGAGAACGCGAGCCCGGCGGGGATCACGATGTGCGGCGGGATCCGGCGCGAGATCGGCACGACCGACAGCCCGGCCACGATCATCGCCACCATTCCCGGCACCAGCGCGAGACCTGCCGTCATCGGCGACAGCCCGAGGACGAGCTGCAGATGCTGCGACACGAAGTAGAGGAAGCCGACCAGAGCCACGACACTGAGCAGGTTGACCAGGATCGCCCCGGAGAACGACCCCCGCTTGAACAGCGCCATGTCGAGCATCGGCGTCTTGGCACGCAGCTGGCGCCGCACGAACAGGAAACCCATCGCGAGGCCGAGAAGTGCCCACGCACCGGCCTTCAGACTCGGACCATCCACGGCCAGCGACTTGATCGCGTAGACCACCGGGATCATCGTGGCCATCGACAGGACGATGCTGATCAAGTCGATGCGACCGGGGTGGGGGTCGCGGCTCTCCGGCACCAGCAACGGCGCAGCGACGAGCAGAGGGATCAGCACCGGCACCGCGATGAGGAAGACGGACCCCCAGGAGAAGTGCTCGAGGAGGAAACCGCCGACGATCGGTCCCAGCGCCGATCCTGCGGAGAAGGCCGAGGCCCACACCGCGATCGCCATGCGGCGCTGGTCGCGGTTCTGGAAGATCGAGCGCAGCAGGGACAGGGTCGACGGCATGAGCATCGCTCCGAAGAAGCCGAGCAGAGCACGAGCGGCGATCAGCAAGCCGGCCGTGGGCGCGAAGGCTGCGAGGGCGGAGACCGCCGCGAAACCAGTGGCTCCGATCAGCAGCATCTTCCGACGCCCGAATCGGTCGCCCAAGGTACCCATGGTGACGAGCAGGCCCGCGAGCACCAGGGGGTACACGTCGATGATCCACAGCTGCTCGGCCCCTGTGGGCGCGAGCGCGATGGAGATCTCGGGGAGCGCGAAGCTCAGCACCGTGTTGTCCACCGACACCAGCAGCACCGGCAGCATGAGGACGACGAGCGCCGCCCAGCCGCGGGCTCCGACGCGGGGAGCATCCGTCTCTGTCGTCGGGATCGACGCAGTACGGGTCATGGAACACCTCTCAGGATCTTGATCGCACGGTTAGTGAACCGTCCAGATGGTATAGTAACAGAAGTCCCGCCCCCGAATCCGCAGAGGATCCACGATGCCCCGACCTCCGCTCGCCCGCGAGAAGGTGCTCGACGCCTTCGAAGCGATCCTCATCGAAGACGGCGAACGAGCCGCGACACTCGACGCCACGGCGAAAGCGGCCGGTGTGTCGAAGGGCGGCCTGCTCTATCACTTCGGCTCCAAGGACGAGCTCGAGGCCGGCCTCGTGGAACGGCTCGATCGCCTCACGACCATGGACCTCGAACGGATGGCCGCCGCGGAGGAAGGTCCCGTCGCCTACTACGTGCGCACCTCCGTGATGGAGGACGACGCACTCGATCGCGTGCTGATCGCGACGACGCGCCTCGCCCAGGGCGGGTCGATCCCCGCAGCGGACATGCTCCGCGACACGAGGCGCCGCTGGGCGGAGACGATCCGCCCGCACGTGCGCGACAACGCGAGCCTCGATCTGGTGATGCTGGTGAGCGACGGACTCTACTTCAACAACTCGCTCGACGTGCACGGCCCCGAGCGACTCGTGCCCCGCAGCGATGAACTCGCGGAGCTGATCACCCTGGTTCTGAAGGCGACCGCCTGAGGATCACCGCAGACACGAGAGAGGGCGGGAGCTTCACGCTCCCGCCCTCTCTGCTGCGTCTGCCGATCAGATCTCGGTGATCTCGATCTGACGGAACAGGTCGGCGTCGATGGCACCGCGCACGTCGTCGAGCAGCTCGTCCGAGACGGGCGAGTCGAGCGTCAGCACACTGAGCGCCTGGGCGCCTGCCGCCTGACGGGCGATCTGCATTCCGGCGATGTTGATGCCCGCCTCGCCGAACTTCTGGCCGTACACGGCGACGATGCCGGGGCGGTCGGTGTAGAGCATCACGACGTGGTGCTTCTCGATCGGCAGCTCGAGCCGGTGGTCGTTGATGCCGACGAGCTTCTCCGTCTGCTTCGGACCGGTGAGCGTGCCGGACACCGAGAGCTGAGTGCCGTCGGACAGCGCACCGCTGAGAGTGATGACGTTGCGGTACTCGTCGCTCACATCGTCCTTGAGCAGCCGCACCGCGATCCCGCGCTGGTCGGCGAGGAGCGGAGCGTTGACGTAGGACACCGTCTCACTGACGATATTGGTGAACACGCCCTTGAGCGCGGCGAGCTTGAGCACGCTCACGTCGTAGTCGTTCAGCTCGCCGTGCACCTCGACGTCGAGGCTGGTGAGAGGCGACGTCGCGAGCGCGGCGAAGATCTGGCCGAGCTTCTCGACGAGCGAGATGCCGGGACGCACGTAGGGGTCGATGACGCCGCCGGCCACGTTCACGGCGTCCGGGACGAGGTCACCGCCGAGGGCGAGGCGCACGGAACGAGCGACCGAGACGCCTGCCTTCTCCTGCGCCTCCTCGGTGCTCGCGCCGAGGTGGGGCGTGACGACCACGTTCGGGAGGTCGAGCAACGGACGAGCCGTGCCGCCCTCAGCGGGCGGCTCCGAGGTGAAGACGTCGAGACCGGCGCCCGCGATCTCCCCGGCGACGAGCGCCGCGTGCAGGGCCTCCTCGTCGATGAGGCCGCCACGGGCCACGTTCACCACGAACGCGGTCGGCTTCATCGCCGCGAACTGCTCGGCGCCGATCATGCCCGTCGTCTCCGGGGTCTTGGGCATGTGGATGGTCAGGAAGTCCGACTCGGCGACGAGTTCGTCGAGGGAGAGCAGCTGCACGCCGAGCTGCTGGGCGCGTGCAGAGGTGACGTAGGGGTCATAGGCGACGACACGCATGTCGAAGGCCGCGAGGCGCGCGGCGACGAGAGCACCGATGCGACCGAGGCCGACGATGCCGACGGTCTTCTCGAAGAGCTCGGCTCCGGTGAAGGAGCTGCGCTTCCACGCTCCGGCGGAGAGAGAGGCATGCGCGGCAGGGATGCGGCGGGCGAGGCTCAGGATGTGGCCGACCGTGAGCTCGGCGGCCGAGACGATGTTCGAGGTCGGGGCGTTGACGACCATGACCCCGGCAGCCGTGGCCGCCTTGATGTCGACGTTGTCGAGGCCCACGCCGGCGCGGGCGACGACCTTGAGCTTCGGCGCGTGGCTCAGCGCCTCCTCGTCGATGCGCGTGGCCGAGCGGACCAGCACGGCGTCGGCGTCGGCGAGTGCGGCGAACAGCGCCTCGCGGTCGGTGCCGTCGACGTCGCGGACGTCGAAGTCGGGACCGAGAGCGTCGATCGTGGCGGGAGAGAGTACTTCGGCGATGAGCACGACAGGCTTCGGCACAGTGGATCCTTCGGGGCAGCGCGGCAGGGGCCGATGCGCCGCACACCATGGGGGCGCGATCGCCACAACTCTACCGGAGCGCCGACAGCGCTCCGTGCCGTGTGACGCGTCTCGACGGGCGGCTCAGGCGCTCGGCATCGTGAGGCTCAGCGCGATCAGACTCATCCAGAACACGGCGACGACACCGAGTCCGGCGAGGAAGACGAGGGCGAGCTCGCCCACCGTGCGACGCCGTCCGATGACATACGCGAAGGCGAACACGATCGCGGGGAAGACGACTCCGAACAGCAGGGTCGCCCAACCTCCCCCGGTCAGCCCCGTCTGAGCCATCGCGATCAGGTGCGCCACGGCGTTCCACACGGCGTAGGCGTAGAAGAGTCCGGCCAGTCCGGTGACGAGCCCGATGAGCCAGCGGGGAGAACCCGCCGACGTCGATGTTCCGACCGCGGAAGCCATCATGATCCGATCACCCCCACGGTGACGAACGGCCAGGGAACGAGCAGGACGACGCCGGCGAGCAGCACGGCGACGCGGATCCAGCCTGCCTTCCCCCGCGTGAGCACCCAGCTCGCGAGGAACCAGAGGGCCGGGGCGGCGATCGCGAGGAAGAACCACGGGAGGAACATCACATCGGAGACCAGGAACGACGCGAGGGGCTGCAGCCGCAGTCCGCCGACGATCCAGCCGATCGTGTAGAGGAGATAGATGCCCCCGACGATCCCGACGAGCAGCAGCATCGGCGTGCTCAGGCCCGCCTGCTCCTCGACAGCCGCCTGCTCCTCGACAGCCGCCTGTTCCTCTGCCGGCACCTGCTCGACCGCTGGCGCCTGTTCGGCGGTGCCGCCTTCCTCGATCGTCCCCACCTCGTCGCTCCCCCGTCCGACGGCCTTCCAGCCGCGCGGTAGGGCGCGCTCCTTGGGGTTCGAGGCCTCGTCGCCGTCCCAGCTGAGGGCGTCGTCGGAATCGGAAGTCATGTCCCCAGCGTAGGACACGCGGTCCACTAGGATCGGGGTTGCCTCGAGCCGGAACGGCGGGCATCGGACGTTATGGGGGATCATCGTGGCCGACAACGACAAGACGGAAGCCAGCAGCGGATCGACACCCGCAGGCTCTGCACCCGCCACCTCTCGATCCACCACCTCGACTCCCGAGCCGCCCGCCGGCTGGGTCCCGACTCCGGAAGCCAAGGCGAAGGCCACGCGGTTCCGTTGGATCGCCGGCATCCTCTGGGCGGTCGCGATCATCGGCGAAGGCGTCGGCATCTTCTGGCTCCTGCGTCAGCGGGTCTTCGTCGGCGAGGACGGCACTCTGGTGCGCGACCCCGACACCGGACTGCTGGAGGAGCAGGGCGTCACGGCGACCTTCCCGCAGTGGGCGTTCATCACACTCCTCGTGCTGCTCGTGATCATCGCTGCTCTGTCCATCACCGGTTCCGTGCTCTGGAAGAAGGCCAACCGCCTCGACCCGGCCCGTAGAGCGGACAAGACACGATTCTTCGTACAGAACCAGCTCGGGGCCATCATCGCCGTGGTCGCCTTCCTCCCGCTCGTCATCCTGATCTTCCTCAACAAGGACATGGACAAGGGCCAGAAGGCCACAGCCGGGATCGTCGGCGTCGTGCTCGCCGCCCTCGCGGTGTTCATCGGCGCCGACTTCAACCCGCCGTCCGTCGAGCAGTACACGGCCGACCAGTCGGCCGTGATCCAGCTCCTCGGAAAGGACGAGGTCGTCTGGGTCGACGGTGGCAAGGTCTACCACGTCTGCGACGAGGTGCCCGCGATCCAGACGGGGAGCGAGATCCGCACCGGTACGACCGCACAGGCCGTCGAGGCCGGGAAGATCCGCCTCACCCTGCAGTTCGGCTCCGAGCTGCGAGCCTGCGGTCTCCCGGTGCCGGAGAACGATGAGGAGATCACCGAGGCTCTGCGCGCGATCCAGGCGGGCCAGGTCGACACGGTCCTCCCCGCACCGGTGTGGGCCGACCCCGCAGAGGCACCCATCGTGGTCGAGGAGGCATCGGCGCCGTGACGCCCGCTCGACGCTAGTCCGCGTCGAGCGCTTCCACGAGCCGATCCTCCGCTGACGACAGATGGGCTTCGAGGAGGGCGGCCGCCCGCTCCCCGTCCCCTGACGCCACGGCATCGAGGATGTCGGCGTGCTGCGCGGCGATGTCCGCGGCATCGAGAAGACGGCGGCCCTGCACCTGCGCCATGCACAGCCGCACCTCGTCGAGGACGCTGCGGTACATGCGGCCCGTACGCTCGCTGTCGAGCGCGTCGATGAGGGCCGTGTGGAAGCGCAGGTCGGGAGCGACGGTCGCAGGGTCGGGGCCCCCGGGCATCGCCATGATCTCCGCGTTCGCCGCGAGGGCCGCGGCAGGAACGTTCTTCGACGCGGCGAGTTCGCGAAGCGCCGCACTCTCCAGGCGGGTTCTGGTGCGATACACGTCGCGCACGGTCACGGAGTCGATGTCGACGACGCGCGCGCTCCGGTGCGCGGTGCGCACGAGCAGGCCGCTGGCGACGAGCTGCTCGATCGCCGCCTTCGCGCTCGGACGTGCGACTCCGAAGCTCTGCGACACCGCGGCCTCGGTGATCGGGGAGCCGGAGCGGATCGCACCGCTCAGGATGCGACCGCGCAGCTGCGCTGTCACGGCATCGACGACGCCGACGACTCCGAGCGGCGCTTCCGAGGTGGTGCTCATCCGGTCAGCCTATCGAAGAGCCGCGCAGTCGGTACACTTGTCTGACAATCTCATGACGGAGCAGAGGAGCACCGTGAAGACCACCCTCGCCGAGCCGCTGGATCCTGCCCTGCTGGGGCCGACGACGCAGGTGCACGCACGCTCGATCGACCGTTTCGCCCGCGCGCACGACGCGTCCCACTACCTGCTGATCCCCGATGCCGTCCTCTCCCCCGCTGACGCGGAGGGTGTCGCTCGTGCCTTCGGAGCGGTCAGAGCTGCCGGTCGCACGATGACGTTCCGCTCCGGAGGCACCAGCCTGTCCGGTCAGAGCGTCAGCGGAGACATCCTGGTGGACACGCGCAGCGGCTTCCGCGACATCCGTGTCGAGGACGACGGCGCTGCGGTCCGGGTGGGTCCGGGTGCGACGGTGCGCCAGGTGAACACCAGGCTCGCGAGGTACCGCCGCAAGCTCGGCCCCGATCCGGCGAGTGAGATCGCGTGCACGATCGGCGGCGTCGTCGCCAACAACTCCAGCGGCATGGCGTGCGGTATCACCGAGAACTCGTACCGGACGATCGAGTCGATGACGATCGTGCTTCCCAGCGGCACGATCCTCGACACCGGCCACCCGGATGCGAACGAGATGCTCCGCGCGGCGGAACCCGCCATCGCCGAGGGCCTGCTCTCCCTGCGGGAGCGTCTGCTGGCATCCCCCGAGCACGTCGCCTTCCTCCGTCAGCAGTTCTCGATGAAGAACACGATGGGCTACGGGCTCAATGCACTGCTCGACTTCGATGATCCGGTGCGCATCCTGGAGCATCTCGTCATCGGATCCGAGGGCACGCTCGCCTTCGTGGCGGAAGCCCGCTTCCGCACGATCGAGGTGCTCCCCTCGATCGCGACCGGCCTCCTGGTCTTCGACACGCTGTCCGCCGCGATGACGGCTCTGCCTGATCTCACGCGACTCGGTCTCGCCACGATCGAGCTGATGGACGCCGCCTCGCTGCGAGTCGCGCAGGGGCTGAGCGACGTGCCGGACGCCATCGCCGAGATCGAGGTGCAGGGACACGCCGCTCTGCTGGTCGAAGTCCATGCTCAGGACGCAGACACCCTCGTCGCGTCGAGCTCCGCCGCCCAGACGCACTTCGAAGCCCTCCCGCTCGCCGTCGCCCCGCGCCTCACCACGGATGCGGCCGAACGCGCCGCGCTGTGGCACGTGCGCAAGGGGCTCTACACGGCGGTCGCGGGCGCCCGACCGTCCGGAACGACCGCCCTGCTGGAGGACATCGTGGTCCCGGTGCCGCGTCTCCTCCACACCTGCGAGCGCCTCATCGAGCTCTTCTCCGAGCACGGCTACGAGGGCTCGGTCATCTTCGGACACGCCAAGGACGGCAACATCCACTTCCTCCTCAACGAGCGGTTCGACGATGCGGAAAGCGTCGCGCGCTATCGGCGCTTCACCGACGACCTCGTCGAGCTCGTGCTCTCGCAGCAGGGGTCGCTGAAGGCGGAGCACGGCACCGGTCGGATCATGGCGCCGTTCGTCCGCCGACAGTACGGCGACCAGCTCACCGACATGATGTGGGAGATCAAGAACCTCCTCGACCCGCACGGCATCCTGAACCCGGGCGTTGTGCTCTCCGACGACCCCGACTCCTACCTGCACGACCTCAAACGGGTGCCGACGGTGGAGAAGGAAGTCGACCGCTGCGTCGAGTGCGGGTACTGCGAGCCGACCTGTCCCAGCAAGAGCATCACGCTCACGCCTCGACAGCGCATCGTGATCCGTCGCGATATGGCGTGGGCCGAGGAACAAGGCGACACCGAGCTGCTGCGCGATCTGCAGAAGGACTACGACTACGACGGCGTGCAGACCTGCGCGGTCGACGGCATGTGCGGTGTGGCCTGCCCGGTCGACATCAACACGGGCGACCTGGTGCGTCGACTTCGCGCGGAGCAGTCGAACGCGATCGAGGGGGCCGTGTGGGGCACGGCGGCCAAGCACTGGGGTACGGTCACCCGCGCCGGCGGCGTCGCGCTCACCGTCGCGGACGCCCTCCCCGCCCCTCTGGTGCGCGGGGTCACGCACCTCGGCCGCGCGGTGCTGGGGGCCGACACCGTACCGCTGTACGACGGAGGACTCCCCCACGGCGGCTCGAAGCCACCGCGTCCGGAGGCGCCGACCGATGCGCAGGCCGTCTTCTTCGGCGCGTGCATCGGCACCATGTTCGGCGCGGAGGGCGACGGCGAGGGGTCACGGAATGCGCTGCGAGCGCTCCTGGACCGCGCGGGTATCCCCGTCGTGATCCCGGAGGAGAACGGCGGCCTCTGCTGCGGGACACCCTGGAAGTCGAAGGGGCATCTCGACGGCTATGCCCTGATGTCGGACCGGGTGCTCGATTCGCTGTGGGAGGCCAGTCGCGCGGGTGAGCTTCCCGTGGTGTGCGACGCGGCCTCCTGCACCGAGGGCCTGGACGTCATGCTCGCACAGGCCGTCGCGAAGAGCCCTCGATACGCCGGGCTGAGGATCGAGGATGCGACCACCTTCGTGGCACGCGAAGTACTGCCGAAGCTGACCGTGCCCGCGAAGCTGCCCACCGTCGCCGTGCATCCGACATGCTCCACGACGGCGCTCGGAGCGACGGGAGCGTTGACCGCGATCGCCGCCGCTGTCGCGGATGACGTGTTCGTTCCCGAGGGGTGGGGCTGCTGCGCATTCGCGGGCGACCGCGGCATGCTGCATCCGGAGCTCACCGCCAGCGCGACGGCACAGGAGTCCGCGGAGATCGCAGCGGCCGAGCGCGCCCAGGGCGGCTTCGACGCCTTCGTCTCGGCGAACCGCACCTGCGAGATCGGAATGTCCCGCGCCACCGGCCGGCCGTACCGTCACGTGATCGAGGTGCTCGAGGAGCTCACGCGGGGCTGACACCGCGCGAAGACGCCGAGGGCCCTTCCGATGCCGTCGGAGGGGCCCTCGTCTCGTCGCGAACCGTCCGTCTCAGCCTGCGGACAGCACCGCGACGGCCTCTCCACGCAGACGCGCGGGGATCACCACGACCGCACGATCACCGTCGGCCTTCTCGACCGCACTGCCGTCGGTCCACCGCAGGTCGGACTGCAGGAGCTCGTCCGGCAGATCGAGCGTCCCGATGCTCGGGTCGAGAGCATGCACGTGCACGGTCGACCCGGTGGTGGTGTAGCGACGCGGGGCACCGCTGCGCTCCTCCATCCGGATCCACGGGCGCGTGCCGTAGACCGTGTCGCCGTTCGTCTGCAGCCATGCACCCAGCTCGCGCATCGCACGACGCTGGAGCTCGGGGATGGAGCCGTCCGCTGCGGGGCCGACGTTGATCAGCAGGTTGCCGTTCTTCGCCACGACGTCGACGAGCAGACGGATCAGCGCCGCGCCGGACAGCGAGTGGCGTTCGTCCTCTGCCTGATTGAAGCCGAAGGAGTAGCCGAGTCCACGCGTCGACTCCCACGGATCCGGGATGATCTCGGGGATGTCCGTGTATTCGCGTGTGAGGAAGCCGTGGTACGGGACGCCCCAACGGTCGTTGACGACACCGTCGGGCACCGCATCGAAGTACCGCTGTAGGAGGGCGGCGACCGCATACTCGTCGTGCCCCTTGCCACCGTCGGGCCACTCGATGTCGTTCCACAGCACGTCCGGCGAGAAGCGGGACACGAGCTCTTCGAGCTGGGCAGCCGAGTAGCGGGCGAAGTGCGCATCGTTGCGACGGAAGCGGAACAGATCGGTGTCGGACTCGATCGGCGGGAAGTCGCTCACGTGCCAGTCGAGCGCACCGGAGTAGTACACCCCGAACTTCGCCCCCGCGCGACGGGTGGCGTCGTGGAACTCGGAGATCAGGTCGCGGCGCGGACCACGAGCGACCGAGTTGAAACCGGTGGACGCCGTGTCCCAGAGGCAGAAACCCTCGTGGTGCTTGGTCGTGGGGACGATGTACTTGGCCCCGGCACCGACCAACTCGCCCACGAAGGCATCCGCGTCGAACGCCGAGGCGTCCCACCGATCGGCCAGGTCCTCGTACGAGGTGCCGGGGCCGAACAACTGCTGGTGGCGCTCCCAGGTGGGGCTGCCCGCGATCCGCACCGTGTTGCCGTACCACTCGGCGTACTGATGCCAGGCGTACGCATCCTCGGTCGGGATGTTCACGCCGTCGCCGTGCTGCACCGCCCACGCCGGCACCGAGTACAGCCCCCAGTGGACGAAGAACCCGAGCTTCGCGTCCCGATACCAGTCGGGCACACCCTGAGTCGGGTACACCGGGGCGTCAACGCCGAAGTCGGGGCCTGTCCGCTTCTCGAAGTTCATCATGCGTTCTGCTCCTCTGCGGTTCCGCGGCGGACGACGGTGGCGGTCAGGTCCGGATCGCCGTCGGCGTCGAACGGGTAGACACCCGGCTGCAGACGGTGGTGGCCCAGCCGCAGCAGGTCCTGGTCGACGCCACCAGGGGTCAGCGCGAGAGTCCACCCCGCGGCGAGTTCGTAGAGCTCGGGTTCGAGATAGCCGATCTTCACGACGACGATGTCCGCGGTGGTGGGCTCGAGGCCCAGCATCCGGAAGTCAGAGAGGTGGTGGAAAGGCTTGCGGCGCTCGGTGATGATCGCGTGCAGACCGCCCACGGCGATGACGACCTGCGTACCCGCATCCGGGTCGCCGTCGCTGATGGAGAACACGGTCCCGGTGATCGTGACAGGTCCGTGTGGACCGGAATCCACCCGGGCTCCGGCATCGAGCGACACCGTGGCTCCGACGCCGGCCGCGACAGCCCGTGCGACGGCTTCGCGGTCGAAGATCGAGGCCACGAGTGTGGTGCGGCTGGAGTCGGTGAGCTCGGCGCGTTCCAGCAGGTGCGCGAGCGTCCAGGTCACGTCGCCGGCGCCACCGGCCGTCGGGTTGTCCCCCGAGTCCGAGATCAGGTAGGGCCGCGGTGCTCCCGGAGCGAGGGCCTTGTCGAGGGCGTCGTCGAGCGAGCCGGTCTCGGCCACGAAGACGAAGTCCTCGCGCGCGTCCCAGAACATCCGCGCGACACGCTCGGCTTCCCGTGCGATCACCTGCTCGTCGTCCCCGGTGACGACCACGTAGGCCTGGCACCGCGGCTCGTCCGCCCAGGCGTAGCCGATCCAGACGGAGGCGTCGACCACCCCGGGGAGGGCTTCGATCTCGGGCAGCTGGGCGTAGATGCTGCGCGCCGGCTCCAGCCGCGTGCTGGTCTTCTCCCCCGGCAGCAGCACGGGCACGGGTATCCAGGCGGAGAAGGGGCGCCGCCGCAGTGGGTCGGAGCCGTGCGGTCCCCTCAGCCGGGCGAGCAGGTTCCACACCGCACGCTCCTTGGTGTTCATCCAATCCTCGTGCGGAGCCATGCGGTAACACGTCAGCAGGTCTACCGCGTCACGCAGCACCTCCGAGACGTTGCCGTGCAGATCCATCGAGGTCGAGACCAGCGTGTCGGGACCGAGGGCGGCGCGCACCGCGAGCGCGAGATCGCCCTCGGCGTCGTCCATGCCGACCACGCTCATGGCGCCGTGGATGTCGAAGAAGAACCCGTCGAAGGGACCGTGCTCCCGGATGCCTGCGACGATCGCATCCTTCATCCGGCGATAGGTCTCCGGCGCGACGGCTCCGCCAGGAAGAGAGCGTCCGTGGGTCAACGGCACCCAGTCCGCGGCGGAGGCGAGTTCGCGTCCATCGTCCAGGAACGGGTAATACCCCCGCAACGTCGGGCCGGTACGAACCGTGAACGCCTCGTCACCGGAGATGTGAGGCGAGAAGGTGCTCGACTCGATGGAGATCCCGGCGATGCCGATGCGTGGCAGGGCGAGACCGCCGTCGGCGACGGTGGCAAGCGGGCCCATCCAGATCTCGTGGGCTTCAGGACGTGCGGTCACGTGAGGTGCTCCTTGTGGTGCGAGGGTCGTGCGTGGGGTCGTCTCTCAGCGTGCGCCTGCCGGCACGAGCGCACGGCGGGCCGTCTCGATCGCGCCGAGAGCGACCGCGTCGGAACCGAGGACGGCCGGAATGATGCGCAGCGGGATACCCGACACCGGCGAGTCGGTGGCGAGCGTACGCGCGATGGCCGGCTCGAGGAGGTCCCATGCGGCCGTGACCCCGCCCCCGACGATCGCGCAGGGCAGGTCGAGGATCGTGGCCGCGGTCGCGCAGGCGAGGGCGAGCGCCCGACCCGCAGCGTCGAACGCCGCAATCGCCTCCGTGTCGCCGCGGCGCGCACGGTCGGCGACCTCGCGAGCGTCGCGCACCGGGGCGCCCGTGCTCTCCTGGTAGCGCAGCGCGATGGAAGTGCCGGAGGCCAGCGTCTCGAGATGCCCGATCTGGCCGCAGGTGCAGACGAGGTCGCTGTACCCGGGTGTGTGTCCGATCTCACCGGCGGCACCGTGCGGTCCGTGGTGAAGTTCGCCGTCGATGAGGACGGCGCCGCCCACCCCCGTGCCGAGCATGACACCGAGCACGTCCCGATCCGTGCGCCCTTCCGCCGCGGCCTCACCGAGCAGGAAGGCGTTCACGTCGTTCTCTACCCGCACGGGGACGCCGAGGCGTGACTCCAGTTCATGCCCGAGGGCGAACCCCGTCCAGCCGACGAAGGTCGCCGACGCCGCACGGATCGTCCCCGTCTCGTGGTCGATGACTCCGGCCGCCCCCACTCCGGCTGCGGCCAGCGATACTCCCGCCTCCGCTGCCAGCGACATGGCGAGGGTCGCTGCTGCATCCGCCATCGCTGCACCGCCGAGCGCGGCCGGTGCGCCGACGCTGCCCCGGCCGAGCACGGCACCGTCACCGTCCACCAGAAGGGCGGCGATCTTGGTGCCGCCGATGTCGATCCCGACGAGAGCCGCACCGGGTCCGGCTGCGCCACCGATGAGCGTGCTGGTCCCCTGTTCCTGACTGATCATGCTCAGCGACCACCCAGCCCGGCCATCGCGATCCCCTTGACGAGGTGCTTCTGCAGCACGATCACGAGGATCGTGGTCGGCACCATCGAGATGATCGCGGCTGCCATCTGCAGGTCCCACCGCGTGCCGGTGAGACCGGCGAAGCTCGCGAGGCCGACCGGAAGCGTGCCGTGCGCGTTGTAGTCGACCGTCACGATCAGCGGCCACAGGTAGCTGTTCCAGAACGAGAGGAACGTGAACACCGCGAGCACCGCCACCGCCGACTTCGACAGCGGAAGGATGATCTGCAGGAACGATCGCACGGGGCCTGCGCCGTCGACACGGGCCGCCTCCTCCAGCTCGTAGGGGATGCCGCGGAAGAACTGCCGCATCAGGAACGTGCCGAAGGCGCCGAACGCGAAGGGAAGGATGAGCGCCTGGTATGTGTCGACCCAGTTGAACCACTGCATGACCTGGAACATGGGGATGACGAGCACCTCGGCGGGAACCATCAGGGTGGCCAGGAACAGCACGAACACCGCGTCCCGGCCCTTCCACCGCAGGCGCCCGAAGGCGTATCCGGCTGTGGTCGAGACGATCAGCACGACGAGCGTTCCGCCGATCGCGACGATGAAGGAGTTCATGATGTACGTCAGGAACGGCCCGTAGGCGAACACGTCGACGAAGTTGCTCCACCGCAGTTCGGAGCCCACCAGGGTCGGCGGCATCGAGAACATCTCCGCGTTCGGCTTGAGAGCCGAGAAGAACGCGTAGATCAACGGCGAGATGAAGATCAGCGCAGCCACGTAGATCGCGACGTGCGCGAGGATCAGACGGGCGCGGGCGCCGGGGGTCGTCGCCGCACCGCGTGCGCGCTCGCGTTCGCGGTCGGCGCGGCCGGTGCGTCCGGCGGGCCGGACGAGGGTCTCAGTGCTCATAGTGCACCCACTTCTTCTGTGCGGCGAACTGGAGCCCGGTGATCGCGATGATGATCGCGAACAGGATCCACGCGGCTGCAGCGGCGAGGCCGAGATCGCCGAAGGTGAATCCCTGCTCCCAGATGTACATGACGAGCGGCTTCGTGGCATTGCCCGGACCGCCGCCGGTGAGCATCTGCGGCTGCACGAACACCTGCAGCGACGTGATCATCGTCATGATGGTGGCGAAGAAGATCGATGGCGAGATCATCGGGACGATGATGCTCCACACCCGCCGGATCCCCTGTGCGCCGTCGATGCTCGCCGCCTCCAGCACGCTCTCGGGGAGCTGCTCGAGGGCGGCCGAGAAGATCAGCATGTTGTAGCCGAGTCCCTGCCAGACGCTCATGACGACGACCATGATCATGGCCCACGACGGATCGGCGAGGAAGTTGGGCAGCTCGATGCCGAACCAGGTCTGCGAGAGGCCGTTGAAGAGTCCCTGCGGCTGGAGCATCATCTTCCAGACCAGCACGTTGGCGACCATCGGCGTGACGACGGGGATGAAGAACAGCACCCTCAGTGCGCCGCGACCGCGGATCCGGGAGTTCAGACCGAGAGCGAGCACGAGCGAGAGAGCGACGCTCAACGGCACGTACAGCAGGGTGTACACCGCCGAGTTGCGCAGCGCCGGCCAGAAGTCGGGGCTGCTGGTGAACAGCTTGACGTAGTTGTCCACGCCGTTGAAGGTCCGCTCGCCGAAGGTCGGCCAGTCGAAGACGCTCATCACGATCGACAGCCCGACGGGCACGATCGTGAACAGGGCGAGCCCGATCAGGGCTGGGCTTGCGAATCCCAGCGCCTGACCGGCCTCCACCTTGGCGAGCGATCGTCGACGTCTCGTCGTGATCGTCATCTCAGTTTCTTCCTCTGTTACTGCATTGCTGCTGTGGTGGCCGAGGCCCGATCACTCGCCGAACTGCGCCTGCGCGTTCGACAGCAGCTCTTCCATCGTCATCTGGCCGTTGTAGACGCTGACGAGGTTGGGCTGGATGTAGCTGTCGAGCTTCTGCCAGTTCTTCGTCATGTAGAGGGGGACGGTGTCACCGAACGCAGCCTCGAAGACGGACTTCACCCGGTCGCGGTACTTCTCGTCGATCGACTCGAAGTACAGCGGCTGCGACGACGTGCGTGCCGGGTAGGAGCGGCCGGACGACGCGATGTAGTCCTGCGCGTCCTCGCCGAGCAGCGAGCCCATGACCTTGAGCGCGGCCTCGGGATTCTTGCAGTTGGCCGAGATGCCGTAGCCCGAGCCGAGGATCGGACCGGGGTTGCCGTCGACTCCGGCGGGCAGCGGGACCATGCCGGCGGCGAAGCCCGACTCGTTGTCGAGGTAGCTCACCGCGTTCCAGGTGCCGTCGACGGCCATGGCCGCGTTGGCGCCGGTGTACTGGTTCTCTCCCCACCCCGTGTCGGAAGCGGAGGCCACGGGTGCGGCGACCTTCTTCTCGGTCACGAGCTCGGCGTACCAGGTCGACGCGTCGACGAAGGCCTTCTCATCGATGTGCAACGTGCCGTCCTCGGAGGCCGGCTGCGTGGCGGAGTAGGCGATCGGCATCGACATCCACTGGTAGCCGCCCATACCCATGCCGAAGCCGTACTTACCGTCCTTGGTGGCGTCGGCGGCGATCTTGTCGAAGTCGTCGAACGTCCACCCGATCTCAGGGGTTGCGGCGCCGGCGGCGGTCAGCATGTCCTGGTTGTAGTAGACGAGCATGGTGGCGACGTCGAACGGCACGCCGTAAGTCTTGCCCTCGAAGCTGAGGATCCCGTCGGCGCTCGGATTGAAGTCAGCCCAGTCGATTCCCGCCGTCTTCAGGTCGGCATCGCTCAGCTCGCGGAAGCCGCCGGTGTAGCCTCCCAGCTGCGCGCCGCTCATGCCCGTGACGCACGCCATGTTGCCGCTGGCCATGTTGGTGGTCAGCTTCGTGAAGAAGTCGCTCCACGGCGACGTCTGCAGCTTGATCTTGATGTCGGGGTTCTGCTCCTGCGCGAACGCGACCTGCGCCTCGAGGGCGTCCACGTCCGACTCGCTCCCGGCCCACATGTCCACCACGATGGTGTCGCCGTCTGCCGAACCACCCGTGCCGCTGCCGCTCGCGCAGCCGGTCATCGCGACCGCGACGCCGGCGACGGCGACCACAGCCCCTACACGCAACTTCTTCATTGAATGCCTCCTGGAAAGGGAACCGGTTAATTCGCGGGTCGAAGTAACCTAGTAGGATTTCGTATGAAGTTACCGTTTCATACTTCGCAAGTGGCCGCAAGCCGAACATCCGATGTTTATCGGAGCTTGATAATTCGTAACTCCCGGGAAACACGACGAACCCCCACTACGCTGACGATGCTCCGACAGGAAAGTGCTCTCATGACGAACTCCGCTGACACCGCCGTCGACGATCCGCACACGCGACGCATCCTCGACCTCGTCGCCCGCGGTGAGGCGCGATCGCGTTCCGAGCTCGCCGCCTCGCTCGGCGTGGCCGCATCGACGGTCGGTCTCCGCGTGCAGTCCCTGCTGGATGCCGGCGTGCTCAGAGAAGCCGGAGACGGCACGTCACGCGGAGGGCGGCGCCCACGTGTCCTTCAGATCGCGGCGGACGGCTTCGTCCTGTCCGCTGACCTCGGCGGCGGACACGCCCGCATAGGCAGGCACTCCCTCAGCGGTGCCCTCCTGGACAGTGAATCCATCGCCGTCGATGTCACCGAGGGACCGCAGGCCACCCTGGATCGCCTGGCGGTCGTGTTCGACCGTCTCCTGTCCTCGGGGAGGATCCATGCGATCGGGATCAGCCTCCCCGGTCCGGTCGACATCTCCACGGGATCCGTCGACCAACCCTCGCGGATGCCCGGATGGCCGGGGTTCCGCGTCGGCGAGCACCTCTCCGCGCGCTACGGGGTCCCTGTCGCCGTCGACAACGACGCGAACCTCGCCGCGCTCGGCGAGCACCGTGAGCGTTTCGGCCACACCGGTCACAGCATCACGGTGAAGGCGGGAACCGCCATCGGCAGCGGCATCATCGTGGACGGGCACGTGCACCGCGGCGCCACGTCGGCCGCGGGCGACATCACCCACACGCGCATCGACGGCAGCGGCGACATCCCCTGCTCCTGCGGAAACACCGGATGCCTGGAAACCGTGGCGAGCGGGGCGAGTCTGGTCCGACAGATGCGCGAGCGCGGGAACGACGCCGTGCGCACGACGACCGACGTGCTGAGCCTGGCGCGCGACGCCGATCCCCTCGCCACGACTCTGGTCCGAACCGCCGGCACCCACCTGGGCCAGGCACTCTCCGGGGTCGTGAACTTCTTCAATCCGCACGCCGTGTTCCTCACCGGCAGCATGAGCGCATCCGAACCGTTCATCGCGGCCGTCCGCAGCCGCGTCTACGAGGCCTGCCACCCGCTCGCCACCCAGCGACTGCGCATCGAGTCCGCGGCGACGGGCGCCGACGCCATCCTGCACGGCGCGGCCCGACTCGCGCTCGAGGGCATGGACATCCCCGTGGCGGCCGCCTGAGCCACCGCCACGGTGCGGATCAGTCCTCGATCAGAGTCAGCTCGATCACGGGGACCAGCACATCGGGTCGACGCACCGGGAGGTGGACGGTCAGAGTCCCCTCGGCCTCGCCTGCGGGTGTCATGAGATCCGCCTCGCGATCGGGGTCGGACACGCTCGTCTGGAGCCAGGATCCGTCGTTGAGAAGCCGGACGTACGACACCTTGCCCGCGAGCTCCGGGAGGTGGACGAAACCCATGGGCCAGCTGAAGAGGCTCAGGTAGAGCCGGTTTCCCCTGCGCGTGTAGACGCCCTCACGCGGTGGGGTGAAGGCCGCGTACCCCGCGCCGACCACCGCGTTCCGGTGCAGGCGCATCCACTCCCCGATCTCCGCCAACGTGCTCGCATCCCGCGGAGCGATCGCCCCACGCCCGTCCGGGCCGATGTTCAGCAGCATGTTGCCGTCCATCGAGACAGAGTCGACGAGCATCTGCACGAGCAACGTCGACGACTTCTGGTCCATGTTGTCGCGGTGGTAACCCCACGATCCGTTCAGCGTCTGGCACGCCTCCCACGTGAGGGGAACGCCGTCTCGCACGATCGGCGCGGTGGGCTGATACTGCTCTGGCGTGACGAAGTCCGCGGGGATACCCAGACGATCGTTGACCAGCATGTTCGGCTGCAGCTCCCGGCACAGAGCGAGCAGTGCCTCCGCATCCCAGTCCCCGGGCCCCTTGCCTGCCCACCCGTCCTTCTCCTCCGGGTAGGTGAAATCGAAGAAGAGGTAGTCGATGTCGTCGTACTCCGTGAGGAGCTCGCGCACCTGACCGTGGAGGTAGGCGCGGTATGCGGCCATGTCGCGGCCGGCGTTCAGCTCATGAGCGTTCTCATCGTCGCGACGCGGGTGGTTCCAGTCGATCGTGAAGTCGGGGTGATGCCAGTCGATGACCGAGTGGTACAGGCCGACTTTCAGGCCTTCCGCCCGCAGCGCGTCTACGTACTCGCGCACCAGGTCACGTCCGGTGTTCGCGACCGAGGTGAAGTCGGTCAGCTTCGAATCCCAGAGGCAGAAACCGTCGTGGTGCTTCGTGGTGAGCACGACATACCCCATGCCCGTCGCTTTCGCCGTGCGCGCGAGTGCTGCGGCATCGAAGAGATCGGGATCGAAGTGCTCGAAGTACTGACGGTAGTCCTCGTCCGTGAGCCGCTCGTAGTTCTGCACCCACTCGTGCCGTGCGGCGGTGCTGTAGAGGCCGAAGTGGACGAACATGCCGAACCGAGCCCGGTCAAACCATTCCTGTCGCATACCTCCCATCCTGGCACAGACATCCGATGTTTAGAGAGTGGATGGACCTGCTCGACGCAGAACGGGCGCCCCCGAAGGGACGCCCGTTCGTTCGAAGATCGAATCAGCGCGCGGCGCTGCCGTCGATGTAGTCCTCGTCCTGCTGCTTCCAGGCGAAGAGCGAGCGCAGCTCCTTGCCGGTGACCTCGATGGGGTGCTGCTCCTCCTTGGCACGCAGCGCCAGGAACTCCTCGGCCCCGTTGTCCTGGTCGTCGATGAAGCGCTTGGCGAAGGCGCCGGACTGGATGTCGGCCAGCACGCCCTTCATGCTCTCCTTGACGCGCTCGTCGATGACGCGCGGGCCCGAGACGTAGTCGCCGAACTCGGCGGTGTCGGAGATCGACCAACGCTGCTTGGCGATGCCGCCCTCCCACATCAGGTCGACGATGAGCTTGAGCTCGTGCAGCACCTCGAAGTACGCGATCTGCGGCTGGTAGCCCGCTTCGGTGAGGGTCTCGAAGCCCGCCTGCACGAGGTGGCTCACACCACCGCAGAGCACGGCCTGCTCGCCGAACAGGTCGGTCTCGGTCTCTTCGGTGAACGTCGTCTTGATGACGCCGGCCCTGGTGCCGCCGATGGCCTTCGCGTAGGAGAGCGCCAGGTCCCAGGCCTTGCCCGATGCGTCGCGCTCGACGGCGATGATGTCGGGGATGCCGCGGCCCGCGACGAACTCACGACGCACGGTGTGGCCCGGAGCCTTCGGGGCGACCAGGATCACGTCGACGCCCTCGGGAGCGTCGATGTAACCGAAGCGGATGTTGAAGCCGTGGGCGAACGCGAGCGTCTTGCCGGCCGTGAGGTTCGGCGCGATGGACTCGCTGTAGATCGTGCGCTGGTGCTGGTCCGGCGCGAGGATCATGATGACGTCGGCCCACTCGGTGGCCTCGGCGACGGTCTTGACCGGGAAGCCTGCCTCCTCGGCCTTGGCTGCCGACTTCGAGCCCTCCTTGAGGGCGATCGCGACCTCGACACCCGAGTCGCGAAGGTTCTGCGCATGGGCGTGGCCCTGCGAGCCGTAACCGACGATGGCGACCTTCTTGCCCTGGATCAGGGACAGGTCTGCATCGGCGTCGTAGAAGATCTCGGTGCTCACTTTGTGTTTCTCCTTGATTGTGGTTCGTGTAGGTAGAGGGGGGCGCATCAACCGCGCAGCACGCGTTCCGTGATGCTCTTGCCACCGCGGCCGATGGCGAGAAGACCGGACTGCGCGATCTCCTTGATGCCGAAGGGCTCGAGCGCGCGGAGCATGGCATCGACCTTGCCCTTGTCGCCGGTGACCTCGATCACGAGCGCGTCGGAGGCGTAGTCGACCACGGAAGCGCGGAAGAGGTTGACGACCTCGATCACGTTCGAGCGGGTGGCGTTGTCGGTGCGAACCTTCACGAGCATGTGCTCGCGCTGCACCGACGTGGCGAAGTCGAGCTCGACGATCTTGATCACGTTGATCAGCTTGTTGAGCTGCTTGGTGACCTGCTCGAGCGGGAGCTCATCGACATCGACGACGACGGTGATCCGGGAGATGCCAGGCACCTCCGTCACGCCGACGGCGAGGGAATCGATGTTAAAGCCGCGGCGGGCGAAGAGGCCGGCCACACGGGTCAGAAGGCCGGGGGTGTTCTCCACCAGCAGGCTCAGCACATGGGTCGACATGGATCAGTCCTCCTCGTCGAATGCGGGCGCGTGCTCGCGGGCGTACTGGACGTAGCTGTTGCTGACTCCCTGCGGCACCATCGGCCACACCATGGAATCGGCACTCACCACGAAGTCGATCACCACAGGCCGATCGTTCGTCTCGAGTGCGAGCTTGATGGCGGCGTCGACCTCTTCCTCCTTCTCCACACGGATCGCGAGGCAGCCGTAGGCTTCGGCGAGCTTCACGAAGTCGGGGATGCGGATCGTTCCGTGACCGGTGTTGAGATCGGTGTTCGAGTGACGTCCGTCGTAGAACAGCGTCTGCCACTGGCGCACCATGCCCAGCGAGGAATTGTTGATGATCGCGACCTTGATCGGGATGTTGTTGATCGTGCAGGTCGCGAGCTCCTGATTGGTCATCTGGAAGCAGCCGTCGCCGTCGATCGCCCAGACCGGACGATCGGGCTCGGCGACCTTGGCACCCATGGCCGCCGGCACCGAGTAGCCCATCGTTCCGGCACCGCCGGAGTTCAGCCAGGCGTTCGGACGCTCGTACTTGATGAACTGCGCAGCCCACATCTGGTGCTGGCCGACTCCGGAGGCGAAGATGCCCTCCGGCCCGGTGAGCTCGCCGATGCGCTGGATCACGTGCTGAGGAGCGAGCAGACCGTCGGTCGTCGGCGCGAATCCCAGCGGGAACTCGGTACGCAGACCGTCGAGGTACGACCACCACTCCTCGATGTCGGGCTTCGTGTCGGCCGTCGCGCCACGGAACGCCGCGTCGAGGTCGGTGAGGACGTCGCGCACATCGCCGACGATCGGCACGTCGGCCGTGCGGATCTTGGAGATCTCCGCCGGGTCGATGTCGACGTGGACGACCTTCGCGTTGGGTGCGAACAGCGCCGCCTTACCCGTGACACGGTCGTCGAACCGCGCACCGAGCGAGACGAGGAGATCGGCCTCCTGCAGAGCGAGCACAGCGGGAACCGTGCCGTGCATGCCGGGCATGCCGAGGTGCTGCGGGTGCGAGTCCGGGAAAGCACCACGGGCCATCAGCGTCGTGACGACCGGGGCGCCGGTGGACTCGGCGAGTTCGAGGAGTTCTGCGGACGCCTTGCCGCGGATCACGCCGCCACCCACGTACAGCACCGGCTTCTTGGCTTCGGCGAGAAGGGCCGCCGCGGCCTGGATCTGCTTCCCGTGCGCCTTGGTCACAGGACGGTAGCCGGGCAGGTCGATCTTGGGCGGCCATACGAAGGGCGCGGTCGCCTGCTGCGCGTCCTTGGTGATGTCGACCAGCACCGGACCGGGGCGCCCGGTGCCGGCGATCTCGTACGCCGCAGCGATCGCGCCCGGGATGTCCGCCGCGTCCTTCACGAGGAATGAGTGCTTGGTGATCGGCATCGTGATGCCCACGATGTCGGCCTCCTGGAACGCATCCGTCCCCATGAGGGTCGAGAACACCTGACCGGTGATCGCGAGCATCGGCACCGAATCCATGTAGGCGTCGGCGATCGCGGTCACGAGGTTGGTCGCGCCGGGACCGGAGGTCGCGATGCACACGCCCACCTTGCCGGATGCGGACGCGTACCCCTCGGCCGCGTGCCCGGCTCCCTGCTCGTGACGAACCAGGATGTGACGGAGCTCGGAAGCGTCCATCAGCGGGTCGTAGACGGGGAGGATAGCCCCGCCAGGAAGCCCGAACACGTCGGTGACACCGAGCAGCTCGAGCGAGCGGACCACGGCCTCAGCGCCCGTGATCTCCGGTGCGGCAGGTTGACGGGCGGGCGGCCTCGGCACGGCCGGGGCGGAATCAGCAGTCATGACTTTCCTTCTGATGATCTGTGGAGGACGCCGGATGTCCGATCGGCTGGGTTCCTGAGCCTGTCGATGGATCAGCCGGTGGTCGCTCCCTCGGCGGCGGACCGCACGAGGCGCGAGTACTTGGCAAGAACGCCTCGGGTGTAGCGCGGGGGAAGCGGCTCCCAGCCAGAGCGGCGGGAGGCGAGCTCTGCCTCGTCGACGAGTAGATCGAGAGAGCGAGCTGCGATATCGACCCGTATCAGATCACCATCGCGCACGAAGGCGATAGGACCTGCGTCCACCGCTTCGGGTGCTATGTGGCCGATGCACAGGCCGGTTGTGCCGCCTGAGAATCGTCCGTCCGTCAAGAGTAGTACATCTTTTCCGAGTCCAGCGCCCTTGATGGCCGCGGTGATCGCGAGCATCTCCCGCATGCCCGGTCCACCCTTGGGTCCCTCGTAGCGGATCACGATCACCGTGCCGGGTTCGATCTCGCCCTCGGCCACGGCATCCATGGCCGCGCGCTCGCGCTCGAACACGCGGGCCGGTCCCTCGAACACCGCCGCATCGAAACCCGCCGTCTTGACGACGGCCCCCTCCGGGGCGAGCGAGCCGTGCAGGATAGTGAGCCCGCCCGTGGCGTGGATCGGGTTGTCGAACGTGTGGATGACCTCGCCGTCGATCGGCTGCGGGTCGAGGTCCGCGAGGTTCTCGGCGAGCGTCTTGCCGGTGACCGTGAGCGCGTCGCCGTGCAGGAGGCCCTCGTCGAGCATGGCCTTCATGATCACGGGGATGCCGCCGTGGCGGTCGACGTCGTTCATGACGTACTTGCCGAACGGCTTCATGTCGGCCACGTGCGGGACCTTGTCGCCGATGCGATTGAAGTCGTGAAGACTCAGCTCGACCTCGGCCTCTCTCGCGATGGCGAGGAGGTGGAGGACGACGTTGGTCGAGCCGCCGAGGGCCATCGCGAGGGCGATCGCGTTCTCGAACGCCTCCTTGGTGAGGATGTCGCGCGTCGTGATGCCCTGACGGAGCAGGTTGACGACGGCCTCGCCCGACCGATGCGCGAAGTAGTCGCGACGGCGGTCGGCAGCGGGCGGCGCGGCGGAGCCCGGCAGGCTGAGCCCGAGTGCCTCGGCGACGGAGGCCATGGTGTTGGCGGTGTACATGCCGCCGCACGCTCCCTCACCGGGAGCGATGGCGCACTCGATGCGCTTGAGGTCTTCCTCGCTCATCAGGCCGGCACGGCAGGCGCCGACCGCCTCGAACGAGTCGATGATCGTGACGTCCTTCTCGGTGCCGTCGGAGAGCTTGACCCAGCCCGGCGCGATCGACCCGGCGTAGAGGAAGACGCTCGACAGGTCGAGGCGGGCGCTGGCCATGAGCATGCCGGGGATCGACTTGTCGCAGCCGGCGAGCAGGACGGAGCCGTCCAGGCGCTCGGCCATCATCACGGTCTCGACCGAGTCGGCGATGACCTCGCGGGAGACGAGTGAGAAGTGCATCCCCTCGTGGCCCATCGAGATGCCGTCCGAGACGGAGATGGTTCCGAACTGCAGCGGGTACCCGCCGCCGGAGTGCACGCCCTCCTTCGCCCCCTGAGCAAGACGGTCGAGGCTCAGGTTGCAGGGAGTGATCTCGTTCCAGCTGGACGCGATGCCGATCTGCGGCTTGTCCCAGTCGGCGTCGCCCATGCCGACGGCACGGAGCATACCGCGGGAGGTCGTGGCCTCGATGCCGTCGGTGACGACGCGGCTGCGGGGCTTGATGTCGATGGGCGCGCTGCTGGAGGGATCATGCGAGGACATGACGGAAGTCTATTGCCGCCGAGAGGCACGTTCGTCCGCCAACGCCTCCAGAAGCTCGGCGATCTGTTGTGGAGAGTCCACACGAAGGGTCGCGGCGCTCTCCCCCGGCCCGACCCGGACGCCGAGGTCGCCGGGCTGCAGCACACGCATCGCATCCTCGTCCGTCACATCGTCGCCGGCGAAGAGGATCCCGGTGGCGTCGAACCTCTCGCGGAGAGCGGCCATCGCCGCGTCCTTGCCCTCCGTTCGCGACGAGAACTCGAGCACCCTGTGGCCCGAACGCCGTCTCCAGTGCGGGAACCGCTCCGCGACGAGGGCATCGATCTCGGCGAAGACGCGCTCCTCGGTCTCGCGGTCGGCACGACGGGTGTGCACGCCCATGCCGAAGGTCTTGGGCTCGAACTCGGCGCCTTCATATCGGTCGATGATCGGCTTCGCCGCCGCCCACAGCTCCTCACGAGCACCATCGTCCGTCGGCTCGCCGGGAGCATCAGCGTCGCCCTCCCCCGGGAACCAGTACTGGGCGCCGTGCGATCCGGCCAAGGCGATCGCGGAGTCGTCGGTGTGCTCCGTGATGACACGGAGGTCATGCATGCTGCGTCCGGAGACGTAGGCGACGACAGTGTCCGGAAGAGCGGCGAGGCGGTCGACCTGGACGGC
Source organism: Microbacterium oxydans (assembly GCF_006540085.1). Classification (GTDB taxonomy): domain Bacteria; phylum Actinomycetota; class Actinomycetes; order Actinomycetales; family Microbacteriaceae; genus Microbacterium; species Microbacterium oxydans. The sequence goes on from NZ_BJOG01000005.1 coordinate 181,585, forward strand.
GACTTCGGGAAGGGCTCTGGCGGCCATCGGATCCGGGACCAGCGGCGATGCCGTGCCGTCGAAGTCGAGCGCGACCACAAGCCGTGCAGTGCCGGCCAGAGCGCTCAGGTCGTCATCGGCTGTTCCAGGGGTCCAAGGGCGCGTCACGGATTCTCCAATCGAAGGGGGCTCTCCCAGTATCGCGGGCCGTGCGCGGGCTCAGCGACCGCGCACCTCCGCCAACGCGGCGAGGAACGACGACGACCACGCGGTCACGTCGTTGTCGAGCACCCGGCGCCGGAGCGAGCGCATGCGACGCGACTGCTCGCCCGCCGGCATGTCCACGGCGGTCATGATCGCGTCCTTGAGACCTTCGATGTCGTGCGGGTTGACGCGCACGGCCTGGCGCAGCTCGTCCGCCGCTCCCGTGAACTCGCTCAGCACGAGCACGCCGCGATTGTCGGCCCTGGTGGCGACGTACTCCTTGGCCACGAGGTTCATACCGTCGCGGAGCGCGGTCACGAGCATGACATCCGCCGCCAGGTAGAGCGCGACCATCTCCTCGCGCGGATACCCCTGGTGCAGGTACCGGATGGCGGAGTGCCCCATGGTGTCGTTGTCGCCGTTGATGCGGCTCACGGCGAGCTCGATCTCGTCCCGCAGGTGCACGTAGGCATCGACCCGCTCGCGGCTGGGACTCGCGACCTGCACCAGTGTCACGTCCTCGACGTTCAGTCGCCCGTCCTCGAGCAGTTCGCCATAGGCCTTGATGCGGTGCCGGATGCCCTTCGTGTAGTCGAGTCTGTCGACGCCGAGCAGGATGCGCTTGGGGTTGCCGAGGCTGGCTCTGATCTCGGCGGCTCTGGCCTGGATGTCCTCCCTGGCCGCGAGCTCGAGGTAGGGCTCGGTGTCGATGGAGATCGGGAAGGCTCTCGCCACCGCCGTCCTGGTCTGCTCGCCCTCCGGCACCGCGACGTGCGAGCCCTTGACCTCGTAGCGCAAGCGGCGGCGTACGGCGGTCAGGAAGTAGGTGGCGTCCTGCGCGCGCTGGAAGCCGATGACGTCGGCGCCGAGGAGTCCGCGCAGCACCTGGTCGCGCCAGGGCAGCTGCGCGTACAGACCGTGAGCGGGGAACGGGATGTGGTGGAAGTAGCCGATGGTGACGTCGGGCCGCAGTTCCCGCACCATCTGCGGCACGAGCTGGAGCTGGTAGTCGTGCACCCACACGGTGCCGTCCTTCGCGACCGCGGCGGCAGCAGCCTCGGCGAAGCGGCGGTTCACCGTCACGTATGCCTCCCACCATTCCCGGTGGTACTGCGGCGGCGCGATCACATCGTGATAGAGCGGCCAGATGGTGTCGTTCGCGAAGCCTTCGTAGTACTCGGCGACCTCCTGAGCGCTGAGCGTCACCGGTATCAGGTCGATGCCGTCGGCCGCGAACGGCTCCAGCTCGACGTCGGCCTGGCCGGGCCAGCCCACCCAGGCCCCGTGCACACTGCGCATCATCGGCTCGAGCGCGGCGACGAGACCACCGGGAGACGTGCGCCAGGTCTCCTCACCTCCGGGACCCACCACCCGATCGACGGGCAGGCGGTTGGCGACGACGACGAAATCTGCTGCGGCCACGAGGGCTCCTCCCGGGGTTTCCTCCAGGCTATCGAGGAACGTCGATCTCCGCGGATCGCGCGTCAGGGGTTGACGCGGGCCTCGCGTCCCCTCTACCGCTGAGGAACCAGTTCGCCACACCCGCGATGAAGGCGATCAGTGCCGCGATCATCGGCAGCAACAGCGCAGCGGGCGTGCCGACGTTCTCGGCGATCTCACCCGCGAAGGCGGCTCCGATGGACTGCCCGACGACGACGCCGGAGCCGAGCATCGTCATGACGGTGGCGGAGCGTCCCCGGGGACTGCGGGCCGCACCGAAGCTGTACTGCGTGACGAGAGTGGGACCGATGCCGATGCCCATGATCGCGAGCGCCAGAATCATGGTGCCGGGGGTGTCGACGAATCCGAGCAGCAGCGTGCCCGCCAGCAGGATCCCGGAGAACACGAGCCACCGCGCGCGCATCGAGAATCGCGGGGGAAGCCATGCGACACCGAGTGCGAGGATGGCGGACCCCACGCCCATGACACCGTAGAGGAGGCCGGCCTGCTCCGGCGCCCCGCGGTCGGCCATGAACGACGTCAGCGAGGTGAGCATCGTGCCGAAGAAGATGCCGACGCCGAGGATGCCGACCACCACGATCAGCAGCTGGGGCCGGAACAGCTCGGAGACGGCCGAAGGCGCCTTCCCGTCGGCGTCGCGATCCTGCGAGACGTGTCGACCGCTGGGATGCAGCGCGAAGGCACCCACGAAGACCACGGTGAGGACGGCCGCACCGACCAGCGGAGCCCACGGCGCGATCGCCGACGCCAGGATCCCGACCAGGAACGGCCCGAACACGAACACCGTCTCGTCCGCCGCCGACTCGTAGGCCATCGTGCCCGACACCGTCTTCGCACGGCGGGACTCCGCCATTCGTTCGCTGATGATCGTGACGAGCCGCGACCGTGAGAGCGGAGCGACCTGCGGGGCGCTCGCCCCGATGCCGACGGCGGCGAGCAGCACGAATCCGTCCGGCGCCGTTCCGTAGACGACCACGGTGAACAGCAGAAGCATGGCCGCGTTCGCGACAGCGAGCACCATCAGCACGACCCGCTGCCCGAAGCGATCGGCTGCTGCCCCGAGCAGAGGCCCGAAGCATGCGGTGCCGAGACCCACGGCCGCAGAGGTGAGACCTCCGAGCGAGAGGGAGCCCCGCGCGGAGACGACGACCGTCAGCACGCCGACGACCATCATCGCGAACGGCAGCCGGGCGATGAAGGCGATGAGGAAGTAGGGAAGGCCGGCGAGACGGAGAAGGGTCGGCTCGGCGATTTGCTGCGATGCTGTTGCGCGTGTCATGGCTCTCGCGCGTCGAAGACGCGATGTCGGGTGCCGCCGCTGTCCGCCGGAATGCCGACGGCCGGTAGATACACGGTTGTGCGGCCGCGGGCGAGCCGCGACCAGGCCATGATAGCGGGTGCGCCCGAGTGCCGTCCGTCAGCTCGTTCCCTGCCGGATCCACCGGGGGCTTGTCAAGGCTCCATGCGACCAAGGGTGCGGGAAGGTAGCGTGGGGGAATGCGCTACCTCTTCAGCACCGGACTTGTCGCTGCGATCTCCGCCGGAGTCTCCCTGCTGCGCGGCACCCGCGAGCAGCCCGTCACCTGGCGTGCCGTGCTGTCCTGGGTGAGCTGGGGCATCACGATGGCCCTCGCCGTCGGCGCCGTGATCGACATGAACCGCGAACGTCGCGGTGTGCTGGTGGACGCCGACTCCCCGCAGTCGGTCAAGAAGGCGAAGAAGGCCCAGCGACTGCAGTTCCGCTCGCAGAAGGCCCTCGCCGACACGCAGGACCACGCTAAAGACTCACGTCCCTGATCGGCCGCTGGCCGGGACCGTCGTCATCGGGTGAGGATGAGCGCCTCTCCCTGACCGCCGCCGCCGCACAGTCCGACCGCCGCGGTCCCCGCGCCCCGACGTGCCAGCTCGTGCGCGAGGTGCACGACGAGCCTGTTGCCTGAGGCTCCGATGGGGTGACCGATCGCGATGCCGCCACCATGGATGTTCACGATGCTCTCGTCGATGCCCAGCTCGTCCTGAGAACGTGCGACGACGGCGCCGAAGGCCTCGTTGATCTCGACCAGATCGAGATCGGACGGCGAGATGCCCTGTTTGGCGCACGCACGCTCGATCGCCCGCGCCGGTTGCGCCTGCAGCGAGTTGTCCGGTCCTGCCGTCTGCCCGCTCGCACCGACGGTCGCCAGCACAGGCCAGCCCTTCACCGTCGCGACGCCGCGGGTCGTCAGCACGACCGCGGAGGCACCGTCGGAGATCGGCGATGAGTTACCGGCGGTGATCGAGCCGCCTTCCGCGAACGCCGCTCTGAGTCCCGAAAGCGTCTGCACGGTCGTGTCGGGTCGTACGCCCTCGTCCTTCGTCACGCGCACGGGCTCACCCCGTCGTTGAGGAACGTCCACGGCGACGATCTCCGCGTCGAACACTCCCGACTCCTGCGCTGCCGTCGCGCGCTGGTGGGAGAGAGCCGCGACCTGGTCCTGCGCCGCCCTGGTGAGTCCGAAACGCGCGTTGTGCCGTTCCGTCGATGCTCCCATGCTCTCCTGGTCGTACGCGTCGGTGAGCCCGTCGTATGCCATGTGGTCGAGCACCTCGACGCTTCCGTATGTCCAGCCGTCGCGGGAACCCATCAGCAGGTGCGGGGCGCGCGTCATGGACTCCATGCCCGCGGCGACGACCACTTCGGCATCACCCGTGCGGATCATGCGTGCGGCGTCGATGATCGCCGTCAGCCCCGACAGACAGACCTTGTTCACCGAGTGCGCCGGCACGTCCCATCCGATGCCCGCGCCGATCGCCGCCTGCCGCGCCGCGTTCTGTCCCGACCCGGCCGCGAGCACCTGACCGACGACGACGGCATCGACATCGTCGGGATCGATCGTGGCCTGTTCGAGCGCGCCGCGGATCGCCAGTGATCCGAGCTGAGGCGCTGTGAACGCGGAGAGCTGCCCCTTAAGGCGTCCCTGTGGGGTGCGAGCAGCGGCGACGATGACGACGTCGTTCTCAGTCATGGTGCGTGGTCCTTCCGTTGTGCAGTGCGCGGGAGACGATGAGGGGTGGCTCCGTCGCGGCGACGACGTCATCGACCGTGACGTCCGGCGCGGTCTCGACGAGCACGAGTCCCTCCGATGTCACGTCGATCACGGCGAGGTCGGTGATGATCCGGTCGACGACGCCTCGACCCGTCAACGGCAGGGAGCACTCCTCGACGATCTTCGCGGAGCCGTCTTTCGCGACATGCTCCATGAGCACGATGACCCGGCCGGCGCCGTGGACCAGATCCATGGCACCGCCAGGGCCCTTGACCATCTTGCCGGGGATCATCCAGTTCGCGAGGTCTCCCGCTGACGAGACCTGCATCGCCCCGAGGATCGCGGCATCGATCTTGCCGCCTCGGATCATGCCGAAACTGGTCGCCGAGTCGAAGAAAGCCGCCCCGGGGAGAGCGGTCACCGTCTCCTTTCCCGCATTGATCAGGTCGGGATCGACCGCGTCCTCCCGCGGATAGGGGCCGACGCCGAGGATGCCGTTCTCTGACTGCAGGACCACGGTGACACCGGGCGGCACGTGATTGGGCACCAGAGTGGGGAGACCGATGCCGAGGTTCACGTAGGCGCCGTCCTGCAGCTCGGCCGCAGCGCGGGCGGCCATCTGCTCGCGGGTCAGTGCCATGTCAGGCTCCTTCCACGGCGACGGTGCGCCGTTCGATGCGCTTGGGGATGTCGGTGCCGACCTCGACGACGCGGTGCACGAAGACGCCGGGAAGGTGGATGCCATCGGGGTCGAGCTCCCCCGGTTCCATCAGCTGTTCGACCTGAGCGATGCAGACCCGTCCCGCCATGGCTGCGAGCGGGTTGAAGTTGCGCGCAGCCTTGTTGAACACGAGGTTGCCGTGTCGGTCGCCGCGGGCGGCGTGCACGAGCGCGAAGTCGGTGGTGATCGCCTCCTCGAGGACGAACTCACGCGGGGCCCCGTCGACCTCGAAGGTGCGCACGTCTTTGGGGGCCGAGGCGACGGCGATCGTGCCGTCGGGGTTGTACCTGCGCGGCAGTCCCCCCTCTGCCACCTGTGTGCCGACCCCGGTCTGGGTGTAGAAGGCGGCGATCCCCGACCCGCCGGCGCGGAGCTTCTCGGCGAGGGTTCCCTGCGGTGTGAGTTCGAGCTCCAGTTCCCCGCTCAAGAACTGACGCTCGAACTCCTTGTTCTCGCCCACATAAGACGAGGTCATCTTGCGGATCCGCCGCGCGCCCAACAGCACACCCAGACCCCAGTCGTCGACCCCGCAGTTGTTGCTCACGACGCTCAGGCCCGTGGTGCCCTGTGCGAGGAGCGCCTCGATGAGTGCGATCGGGTTACCGGAGAGACCGAAGCCGCCGACCGCCAGCGACGCCCCATCCCTGATGTCGGCGACAGCTGCCTCGGCAGACTCCCAGTGCTTGTCGATCACGTCGGCTCCTTCGATCCCGTGCTCTCCCCAGCATCCGTCCAGAGCACCTGGCCGGAGAAGCAGGATCTTGTGATGTGGCAGAACCTAGAGGTAGCGTCCACATCATGGAACCTCTTGCAGCCGTGCCCGGCGCTCAGGCCATCGCCAGAGCCGCACGCCTGCTGCGTCTGGTGACGGCCGCCGGCGCCGAGGGCGCCTCGCTGCAGGAGCTGGCGCGCGGCGCAGACCTCTCGCGCTCCACAGCGCACCGCCTGCTGAGTGCTCTCCGCGCCGAGGGCCTGGTCGACCGCGATGGCGAGAGCACCCGGTGGATGCCCGGTCCTGAGCTCTTCCTGATGGGATCCGTCGCGGCCGCTCGGTACGACGTGACTGCTCTCGCCCGCGACGTGGTCCGCTCACTCGCCGTCAAGACCGAGGAGAGCGCGTTCCTCTCCGTACGTCGAGCGGACGAGACGGTCTGCCTCCTCCGCGAGGAAGGCTCGTTCCCCATCCGTTCCTTCGTGCTGAGCGAGGGCGTCCGCTTCCCTTTGGGCGTCGCGAGCGCGGGCCTCGCCATTCTCGCCTTCCTTCCGGACCACGATGTGGATGGCTACCTCGAGCGTCACCCGGACCTCGAGAGCGCGTGGGGACGTGCCCACGGCATGCGCCCCCTTCGCGCGCGCCTCGCGGAGACCAAGGAACGGGGATACGCGGTGAACCCCGGATTGATCGTCGAAGGCAGCTGGGGACTCGGCGCCGCCGTGTTCGATCGCTCGGGGCGCCCCGAATGGGCATTGAGCCTCACCGGTGTGGAGTTCCGCTTCGGCCCTGACCGGATGGCCGAGCTCGGCCGCACCCTCCTGGCACACGCACATCAACTCTCCGCGCGCATCGCCACCGCCCGACGCTGACGGTTATTCATACCAGGGGGTATATACTTGCTGGTATGAATCGCACGGACGTCATCCCCTCCCTGGTGCTCTCGGCGTACGCGCTCGGCCGTATCGCCGCGCAGGACGCCGGAAACGACGCGCCAGCGGCGCAGTGGCGTGTGCTGAGCCTGCTCGAGCAGGCAGGCTCCCGGCGCGTCGGCGAACTGGCTGCCGCCGCACGGACGACCCAACCCGGAATGACGCGTCTCCTCGGCGGCCTGGAGCGAGAAGGACTCATCCTCCGCTCCCCCGACCCGGACGATTCCCGCGCGACCGTCGTCGACATCACCGCGCAGGGGACCTCGGCGCTTGCCGCCTGGCGAGCCGAGTTCCGCGACACTCTCGCTCCACGCTTCGCCGCTCTGGACGACGAGGAGTGGGCCGCCCTCACACGTGCGGCGGAGATCCTCGCCGCGCATACCGCCACTGATCGAACAGGAGAACCTCGGTGAACACCGCCGCCACCCCCTCGGTGTGGAAACAACCGGCCCAGGTCTGGGCCGTCGCATTCGCGTGCGTCGTCGCCTTCATGGGCATCGGACTCGTCGACCCGATCCTGCCCGCGATCGCCGAATCGCTGCAGGCCTCTCCCGTCGAGACCGAGCTGCTCTTCACCAGCTATCTCCTCGTGACCGGTCTCGCGATGCTCGTGACCAGCTGGATCTCCAGCCGCATCGGGGCCAAGGCGACGCTGCTCATCGGACTCGCGCTGATCGTGGTGTTCGCACTGCTCTGCGCACTGAGCGGCAGCGTCGACGCCGTCATCGGCTTCCGTGCTGGGTGGGGCCTGGGTAACGCGCTCTTCATCTCGACGGCCCTCGCCACGATCGTCGGTGCCGCGTCAGGCGGCAGCAGCGCGGCCATCGTCCTCTATGAGGCCGCCCTCGGCCTGGGCATCGCCGTCGGTCCGCTCCTCGGCGGCCTCCTCGGCGAGCAGAGCTGGCGTGGACCGTTCTTCGGAGTGGTCGCGCTGATGGCGATCGCCTTCGTCGCCGTGCTGGTCCTGCTGCGCGGCCCGGGCGAGAAGCGCCAGCCCGTCAAATTCTCCGCACCGTTCAGCGCCTTGCGCCGCCCGGCACTCGCGGTGCTCGCGGTCACGGCCCTGTTCTACAACATCGGCTTCTTCGTCCTCCTGGCCTTCTCCCCGTTCCCGCTGGGCTTCGGCGCGATGGGCATCGGCTTCACCTTCTTCGGCTGGGGAGTCGCACTCGCGGTCACCAGCGTCTGGGTCGCACCTCTCCTCATGCGCCGCATGCCCAGGACGCGCATCATCCTGGTCGTCCTCCCCCTGTTGGCGGTCGATCTGATCGCTGCCGGGCTCGTGGTGGGGAATGCCGCGGCGCTGGTCACCTGCATCGTGGTGGGCGGGCTTCTGCTCGGCGTGATGAACACCGTGCTCACCGAAGCGGTGATGGAGGCGACCGATCTGCCGCGCTCCGTCGCTTCGTCGGCGTACTCCGCCGTCCGGTTCCTCGGCGGCGCCATGGCTCCCCCGATCGCCGCCCTCCTGTGGCACGCGTTCAACGCAACGGTTCCCTATCTGTTCGCCGCGGCCTCTGTCCTGCTGGCCGCGCTCACCGTCTTCCTGGGTCGGCGGGTACTCGCCCACATCGACGACGAGCCCGACGACACGGTGACGGAGGATGCGGCGGCCATCCTGGTGGGAGACGCCGGCTGATCCGGACTCCTGGCGTCGGAGTGGTCACCGAAGACCGCGCCGACGCCAGGGCACGAGCGTTGGATATCGTGGATCGATGACCGAGACCCCCGCACTCCCCGAACGCAGCAGGCAGGTGCACCGGCAGCTCCTGGAGGCAGGCGTCGATGTCCGGATCCGGGTGCTCCCCGAGTCTGCACGAACCGCAGCCGAAGCAGCCGCCGCGATCGGCTGTGAGATCGCGGCGATCGCCAACAGCCTGGTCTTCGTCGCGGACGATGTGCCGGTGCTGGTCATGACCAGCGGCGGGCACCGGGTGGACCTCGACGCGCTGAAGGCGAGCATCGACGCGGAGGAGGTGACGATGGCTCCGCCCGCCCTGGTCCGCTCGGCGACCGGCCAGGTCATCGGCGGCGTCGCACCCATCGGTCACCCGACACCGCTTCGCACCTACATCGATGAGGCGTTGCGGGCCCACGACGAGCTGTGGGCGGCGGCAGGCCATCCCCACACGGTCATGCCCTTGACCTTCGACCAGCTCACCGCCCTGACCCGGGGAACAGTGATCTCCGTCGCATGATCTCTATCGCGTGATCTCCGTCGCGTGAGTTCCGCCCCCTCACCTCACGCAGGGGCCGGGCCCGCATCCGGGCACGCTGCGATTCACCCTGAGAGCCGAGTCGCGAAGCGCATGCTCCACGACCCGGCTCTCTCGACGATCAGCTGTGTGCTGCCCGCTTCCGAGCACGAACGGCTCCGAGCAGGGTGAGGGCGATTCCGAGCAGGAGCGCCGATCCTCCGGCCCACAGCAGCCCACCGGGGGCATCGGCACCCGTGGTCGCCAGCGACGATCCGCCCGTGAGGGGCAGCTCCTTCGGCGGAGAGACCACGGGCGGCGGTGTCGTCGGCGGTGTCGTCGGCGGTGTCGTCGGCGGAATGACCGGCGGCGTCGCGGTCGCGGAGTTGGTGAGGGTCACCGAGAGAGTCGCACCGGCGCCGACCGTGATCTGCGCTCCACCGTCGGGACGTACCTGCACACCTGTGCCCGAGAACGCGGGTGTTCCCCAGTCGATGCCTTCGATCGCGGGCGGGGTGAGCTCGACGAGGGTGACCACGGTGCCGGCGGGCAGCGTGATCAGCGGCGAGGTGGCGCCGGCGGTGATGGCGACCGTCCGCTCGACGACCGGATCGCCGTAGCTGTACCGCACCGTGTACACGGAGTCGGCGGGCACAGTCGGCGCGCCGGATCCGGACATCGCCTTGGTCACGGTGAATGCCCCGGTGGCGTCGCCGTCGCCGGTTCCCCCGCCCGTGACGTTCCACACTTCCTTGTCCTCGAGCTTGATCCCGTTCACGTCGGCGGTGTTGGCGAAGGTCGCCCCGTCCACATGGGTGCTCGGCACGGTGAAGTACTTGACGAAGTAGATCCGGGTCGGGTCGATCGGACCGGGGATCTCGAGGTGGAATGCCGTGCCCTCAGCGTTCCACGACCCCGTCCAGTCCGTGATCGTCTGCGAGTCCTGATCCTGCATGGTGGCGCTGCGCACAGCGAGCTGGCCGTCCTCGTTGTGGTGCTCGGCGAGCCCGTCACCGGCGCCGACGAGGGTGTCATCGATCACGATCGACTCCGCTCCGGCGAAGCTCGCTCCCGGGAGGGCCAGTTCCCACGCGATCCTGCCGTCGTCCGTCTGCCAGGACCACTTCTGCGGTTCGGTGGGCAGCGGTGCGGAGGGTCCGATCCCCCCGCCGGGGAGCTCGACCGGTGTGATCGTGCCGTCGACGGTGAACTCGACGGTCGACTGCGTCGTCTGCTCATCCGCAGAGGCGACGAACCACAGCGAACCCGTGACGCCGGTTCGGCCGTTCACGTAGTCGGTGAGGGTGCACGTCACGACGGGAGCCGCATCCGTGCTCACCGTGCACTGGGCGATCGCCACGCTCGGGTCCTCAGCCGATGGCACGGAGAAGGAGGTGCCCGCGCGGGCGAACTCCTTCGGGAGTGTGAACCCGAACGTCTGGCCTCCTGTCGCTCCGTCCGGCACCGCCCAGTCGGCATCGACACGCACCTGATCCCACTGCGAGACGCCTCCACCGCCGTTGACGGTCGTCACGGTGATCGACGCAGGATCGATGGCCGCGGGATAGTCGTACTCCGCTGCCGAAGCGCTCCCGGCGCCGGCGAGAGTGATCACGGCGGTGAGCGCCGCGGCGGCCGCAGCGATCATCGCGGTTGTCTTTCGGCGCACGACGGCGCCGCCATTTCTTTCGTACAAGATCTTCCCCAGTTCTTGATGAAGCCCGCGGCTCGGTGCTGACGCTGTGGAACGGCAGTACGGAGGCGCAAGGCATGTGTCCCCATATGAGAGACGACGGGGTGCGCGATCTATTACGCGATTCTCGAACTCTTCTGAGCAGGAGGCGATCGGAGTCGTGCTCGACGAGGCGTGGGAAGGTGCTCAGGAAGCAGAAAAGCCTCGGTAGATGGCGAGATCTACTGAGGCTGTTCCGTGCACCCCCTGGGACTTGAACCCAGAACCCACTGATTAAGAGTCAGTTGCTCTGCCGATTGAGCTAGAGGTGCGTGGCCCGGGATAACCCCGACCGAGGAATTACATTACCAGCCGACCGGGTCCATGTGAAATCGGCGTCGGCACCCGGGCGCGCCGCGACGATGAGAGACCGCAGACATGGTCTTTCGGCCCTCGGGCGCCGCGGAGTCGACGACTATTCTTAGACCGTGAACACCTCTCCCCACGCCGATGCCCTGCGTCACGACCTCGAACTCGCGCTCCGCCTGGCTGACGCCGCGGACGCCCAGTCCCTCCCGCGTTTCGACGCATCGGATCTCGAGATCTCGACCAAGGCCGACAACTCGCATGTGACGGATGCCGACCTCGCCACGGAGCGCGCGATCCGCAGCATCCTCGAGCAGGAGCGGCCCGAGGACGGCATCTTCGGCGAGGAGTTCGGCGCCCAGGGCAGCACTCAGCGCCAGTGGATCATCGACCCGATCGACGGAACCGCCAACTTCCTCCGCGGGGTCCCGCTGTGGGGAACGATGATCGCCCTCGCGGTGGACGGCGTGCCCCAGGTCGGTGTGGTCAGCATGCCGGCGCTCGGTCGACGCTGGTGGGCGTCGACCGGTGGTGGCGCCTGGACGGACGGCGAGAACGGACCGCGCCGGATCCAGGCGTCCTCGGTCTCCTCCCTCGACGACGCGAGCGTGAGCTTCCAGAGCATCGCGCAGTGGTCGGATGCCGGGCGCCTCGACACGCTCCTCGCGGTCGCCGCACGGGTCTGGAGGGACAGAGCGTACGGTGACGTGTACTCGTACATGCTCCTTGCGGAGGGCCGCATCGACATGGTGGCCGAGTTCGGCGTCAAAGAGTACGACATCGCTGCTGCCGTCCCCATCGTCCGAGAGGCCGGCGGCCGGATGACGGCGATCGACGGCGCGGAGACGATCAGCGCGCGCTCGACACTCGCAACCAACGGGACTCTGCACGAGGAGTTCCTGAGCTTGACGCAGAGCTGATCGGCCTGCTGCAGCCCGACCGGAACGACGAGGCCTCGCGATGAATCCCCGCATCATGTCCGCCGCCGCGGGCGTCCTGCTGCTCGTCGCAGCGCTCTCCGCGTGCGCGGCCCCCGAGCCAGGCCCCTCCTCGACGCCCGACGCCGGCGACACGCGCCCGTCACAGTCCCCCGCCCCGCCCTCCTCGCCGACATCGCCGGCCGCCGAGGAAGAACTCACGTGCGAGTCGATGATCTCCGATGGCACCGTCACCGCGCTCGCTGATGCCGGTTGGACCGCCGAGACGAAGGAGTTCGTCGCCGGCGGCGTCGAGCTGACCGAAGGACTGCTCTGCTTCTGGGCCGACTACTCCGTCGGTTCGGATCACGGACAGCTCTACGGCTGGTCCGCGATCGACGGTGCGGACGCCGCGACGGCGCAGGCCGCTCTGCTCGCCGAGGGGTGGAAGCGAGAAGACGGCCCTGACGGCGTCTACTTCACAGAGGATGCGCAATACGCGATGGGCACCGACGAAGACGGCTACGGGATGACGTACCTGTTCGGGGACGGCTGGGTTCGGCTCGCCGACACTCGGCAGGGACTCATCCTCATCGAATGGCCGCGCTGAAGACGCTTCAGCGACCCGGCGACCCCATCGAGCTCTCGAGAACACGGCCGAACGTCCGCGAGACGGGCGGCGTCCACAGGAGCACGATGATGCCGGTAGCGACCACTGCAGTGAGCGCGGCGCCCCAGTCCCAGCGGTCTCCCCACACGAGCACCACGGTGCTGAGTGCGACGGCGAGGCCGAGGAAGATCGTGAGCATGAGGCGGGAGAGTCCGCTTCCTCGGCGGACGCCGGCGGCGACGGCCAGGATGAGCAAGCCGAACAGCGCAATCGCGGCTCCGGTGAGCGAGAAGGCGGAGGTGCTCGCATCCGGGTCGTAGCGCCCCAGGAACACGAGGATGCCGAGGGCCGTCGCCAGTAACCCGGAGCCGTAGGCGAGGACGGCGACCACCGTCGTGATCACGGTCGCGACGCCGGAAGGAACGGGATCGGACGGCGTGGGTGCATGCGTCGCCGCACCGTGGGTGGGGTTCGGCGCCGGGGACAGCACGAGACGACGATGCAGCAACCGGACCACCTCGATCGCCAACACCATCGCGATCGTGATCCCGGTGAGCGCGACCGCGAGCTCCGCGCCGGGATCGACGAGCACGAAGAACTGGCGCGCGAGCGGGATCGTGAAGACCGCGACGAGCAGGACGAACATCGCACCCACGACAGCCACCTTGAAGCGGTTGAGCGGACGGGAGAGAACGGCCAGCACCCAGATGCCGACGACGGCCAGGATCACAGTGGCTCCGGTGCGCAACTGCTCCTCGTGCGCCCCGAGCCCGCGGGCGACGAACGTGTACCAGGTCAGTCCCAGCGCGACGACGACGCCTGAGGGTATCGCGAAGCTCAGCGAACGGCGGAGGAAGCCCGGCTGGTAGCGGGCAGCGTTCGGCATGAGCGCGAGGAAGAACGCGGGAATGCCGATCGTGAGGCCATCGGTGATGGAGAGCTGGCGCGGCAGGAATGGGAACTCGAGGACGAACACTCCGAAGATGATCGCGAGCAGCGTCGCGTAGACGGTCTTGTTCAGGAAAAGCATCGACACGCGCTCGATGTTCGCGATGACCTGACGTCCTTCGGCGACGACATCCGGCAGGTGCGAGAACTGCCCGTCGAGCAGCACCAGTCTCGCCACGGCCTTCGTGGCAGCTGAGCCCGAGTTCATCGCGATTCCGATGTCGGCGGCTTTGATCGCGAGAGCGTCGTTGACGCCGTCGCCGGTCATCGCAACGGTGTGTCCATGGCTCTGCAGCGCGACGACCATCCGCTTCTTCTGTTCCGGTGTGACGCGGCCGAAGACCGTATGCCGGTCGAGCACATCGGCGAGCTCTGCGTCGTCGTCGGGCAGCTCCCTGGCGTCGAACCCGTCGGCCACGTCGAGACCGACTTCGCGGGCGATGGCGGCGACGGTGCGGGGATTGTCGCCCGAGATGATGCGGATGCCGACCTGTTGGCGTCCGAAGTACTCGAGGGTCTGTGCGGCGTCGGGGCGAACCTGTTCCCGGAAGGTGAGCACCATGGCGGGCCGGAGTCCGCCGGGGAGCTGCTCGGAGTCGATGTCGGCCGACGAGAGCCCAGAGTCCGCATGCCCGAGCACCAGCGTGCGCCGCCCTGTCTCCGCGAGGCCGGTCACCGTGCGCCCGAGCTCCGTGCGCGGTGACGTGGCCTCGTCGCCGAACACCATCTCCGGCGCACCCATCACCCATGTGCCGGAGACGCCGTCGAACGACACGGCGCTCCACTTCCGCGCGGACGAGAACGGAATGTATCCCGAGACCGAGAGCGGTGACGCGACCGGATAGGCCGCTCGCATCGACCGCGCTGTCGCGTTGGCGTCGGGAGACGCCGCGTACCAGGCCAAGGCAGCCGCCGCGTCGTCGGTCAGCTCCGTCGCGGCATCGTCGAGAGAATGCACCGCATCGAAGCCGATCTCCCCCACGGTGAGCGTGCCCGTCTTGTCGAGGCAGACGACATCCACGCGCGCGAGACCCTCCACCGCCGGCAGCTCGTTCACGAGCACCTGCCTGCGAGCCAGTCTCGACGCGCCGACAGCGAAGGCGATGCTCGTCATGAGCACGAGGCCGAGCGGGATCATCGCCGTCAGGGAGGCGATCGTGTTGACGACGGCCTGCACCCAGGCATCGGTCGAGAACACCCTTGAATACCCACCGAGGACGAGGATCTGGGCGTTCAGTACCAGCAGGCCGACAGGGCCGATGATCCAACTCACCCATTTCAAGACCCGGTTGACCGACGTGCGAAGCTCGCTGGAGACCAGGGAGAATCTCTTGGCCTCTCCGGCGAAGTGATTCGCATACGAGTCAGCGCCCACCCGCGTGGCGATGGCCGTCCCCTCCCCGGCGACGACCACGGCGCCGGACAGCGCATCGTCGCCGGGCTGCTTCTCCACGGGGTCCGATTCGCCGGTGAGCATCGACTCGTCGATCTGCAGGCCGCGCGAGGTGAGGACCCGCGCGTCAGCCGGGACCTGCTCGCCCGCTCTGAGCACGAGCACGTCGTCGAGCACCACCTCTCCCGGTGCGATCTCCCGCTCGTCGCCGTCGCGCAGCACCAGTGCGCGCGGAGCGTTCATCAGGGCGAGCCGATCCAGAGCCGACTTCGCGCGGAACTCCTGGATGCATCCGATGATCGCGTTCGCGAAGGCCGCGAGACCGAAGAGAGCGTCCTGCCACCTTCCGACCAGGAACAGCACGAAGAAGCAGGCGAACACGATGCCGTTGAAGAGGGTGAAGACGTTCGCGCGCACGATGCTCCACGCGCTGCGACTGGTGTCCGCGACGAACGCGTTCGTCTTGCCCGCAGCCACCCGCTCCGCGACCTCGGTTTCGGAAAGGCCGGCCGGGCGCGCAGAAGCAGTGGTGTCCACAGACCTCAATATAGACGCGAAGAGGCCCGCCTCCCCTTGTTTCCAAGGGGAGGCGGGCCTCATTCCTGTGACAGCGACCTTGTGGAGCTGGGGGGAATCGAACCCCCGTCCAACGCTGAGTCTCCACGCCTTCTCCGGGCGCAGTCTGTGAAGACGTTCTGCTCGGCTCCGACCTTTGTCACAGACACCTAAGTCGACGAGCCCAGCCTGGGAAGAGTCCCACGTGACGTCCAGACGCCATCACGCAGCAAGATTCCTAGATGACGCCAGGATCCGTATCGGAATCACATACGGCCTGACGGACTATCGGGCTCGCTTATGCAGCGAGGGCGAAGTCGTTGCGCTTGGTTTCGGCAACTATTTTTTTGCAGAGAGCGTTTACGAGATAACTCTGCATCCTCGGCCCGCTTCTCGTGGATTCACAGGCGCTGTCGAAACCGATCAGCCCCGTGGTCCTTCTCTCGAAGGAGCCGCTGTCACACTGTGGAATTACCATCTCGGGCGGCGACCGCCCGAGCATCTCAGACTACAACGTTCTCCGCCGCTGCACCATTCCCCTGTCGCACCGAGGGCTGGCGTAGAGTCGCCCCATGAGCAGCGAAGTCACCGTCACCGTCCGCGGCGAGCACGAGGCGCGAGTGGCGCCCGAGCGCGCCACCGTCAACGTGAGCGTTCGCACCGACGGCTCCGAACGAACCGACGTCGTCGAGAGCGCACTACGGCTCGCAGACCCGGTGCGCCGCAGCATCAGCGATCGATCGGATGCCGGCACCGTGGTCGACTGGTCGAGCAAGCGCATCTCCGTTCGGGCCGAACGCCCCTGGAGCAGCGAGGGCACACGACTCGATCCCGTGTACTACGCGAGCATCGACTTCACGGCGACGTTCGCCGAGGCCTCGGAGCTCTCCCTCTGGGTCTCCGACGTGTCAGCCTGGGACGGCGTCGAGATCGGCTGGGTGGACTGGCACCTGACCCCGGAGACGCGCACGCAGGTGGAACGTGACGTCGCCGCATCGGCAGTCGGCGTGGCTGTCACCCGCGCCGAGGCCTACGCCGGGGCGCTCGGCCTGGATGAGGTCACCCCGCTGGAGATCGCTGACGTCGGTCTCATCTCCAGCGGGCAGCCCGCGCCCGGCGCCCCGATGCTCAAGGCCCGAGGAGCCGCGGCATTCGCCGCCGACTCTGCACCCGCGATGGAGTATGAGCCGGAGGAGATCGTGATCTCCGCCACCGTCGAGGCCAGATTCCTCGCCCGCTGACCGATCAGATCTGTGCGACGAAGGGCGCGAGCTCCGCAGCCAAGCGCTCCGAGACGCGCGCATGCACAGCCGTGCCGTCCTCGCGGTGCTCCACGGAGAGCAGCATGCCCGACTCGTGGATCGATGCGACGAGGTCGCCACGATCGTACGGAATCACCGCTTCCACCTCGACCGCGGGCTTCGGCAACGCCGCTTCGACCGCTGCCCGCAACTCTGCGATCCCCTCGCCCGACCTCGACGACACGAAGTGAGCGTGAGGTTGCAGGCCGCGGAGGACGAGACGTTCATCCTCCGTGATCAGGTCGGCCTTGTTGAAGACGACGATCTCCGGCAGGTCTCTGACGCCCACGTCGCCGAGGACGTCACGCACCGTCTGCAGCTGCCCCGCAGGATCGGGGTGCGACCCGTCGACCACGTGGAGCACGACGTCGGCCTCACCCACCTCTTCCAGAGTCGAGCGGAACGCTTCGACGAGCTGATGGGGGAGATTGCGGACGAACCCGACCGTATCGGTCAGCGTGTAGACGCGGCCGTCTTCCGTCTCCGTCCGGCGGACGGTGGCGTCCAGCGTCGCGAACAGCGCGTTCTCGACCAGGACACCCGCGCTCGTGAGGGCGTTGAGCAGACTGGACTTGCCGGCGTTCGTGTATCCGGCGATGGCGACGGACGGAATGGTATTGCGCTTGCGCTCGGCGCGCTTGGCATCCCTGGCGGGACCGAAGTCGCGGATCTGTCGTCTGAGCAGCGCCATCTTGGTGCGGATGCGTCGACGATCCAGCTCGATCTTCGTCTCACCAGGACCGCGCGAGCCCATACCTGCACCACCCGCGCCCACCTGGCCACCGGCCTGACGGCTCATCGAGTCGCCCCACCCACGCAGGCGTGGGAGCAGGTACTCGAGCTGAGCGAGCTCGACCTGAGCCTTGCCCTCACGGCTCTTCGCGTGCTGACTGAAGATGTCGAGGATCACCGTCGTGCGGTCGATCACCTTGACCTTCACGACGTCTTCGAGCGCACGCCGCTGACTGGGCGCGAGTTCGGTATCGGCGATGACCGTGTCGGCTCCGACCGCGGCGACGATGTCCTTGAGCTCCTGCGCCTTGCCCCGACCGAGATAGGTTGCGGCATCAGGGTGCGGGCGACGCTGCAGCACACCGTCGAGCACCACGGCGCCGGCCGTCTCGGCGAGGGCGGCGAGCTCTCGGAGCGAGTTCTCCGCGTCTTCCTGGGCTCCCTGGGGGTAGACGCCCACGAGGACGACGTTCTCCAGCCGCAGCTGCCGGTACTCGACCTCGGTGACGTCCTCGAGCTCCGTCGACAGACCTCCGACGCGTCGAAGCGCATGACGGTCCTCCAGATCCCACTGCGCGCCGTCTGCGCTCCCGTGTGATGCGGTCGATTCGTCCTGCAGCGCCTGAGCGGCGCCGAACACTCGGACGTCCGAGCGCTTCTCCGCGTTCGCGAGCACACGATCGACCGTCTGATCGTCGGTGGAGGGGGTTGTGGTCTCCGTCATCCGTTCCTTGTCTCTGGGTTTCGTTGCGAGCCTTAACCTTAGCCCGCGGTGTCCGGTACGCTCACCGTATGGGGTCAGATCACTACTTCACTGCGGCCCCGGCAAGCCCCGAGAATCTGCGCAAGATCCGTGTGACTCTCGCGGGTCGAGAGCTGGAAGTCACCACCGCCGGTGGCGTCTTCAGCCCAGACCGTCTCGACGCCGGCACTGCAGTGCTCCTCGCCAACATGCCCCCGGTTCCGCCGGGCGGCGATCTTCTCGACCTCGGCAGCGGCTGGGGGCCGGTGACGCTGTCGATGGCTCTGGCTGCTCCCCACGCGACGGTCTGGGCCGTCGACGTCAATGAGCGTGCCCTCGATCTCGTGCGTCGCAACGCGGCAGCTCTCGGGCTCACCAATGTCAACGCTTCGCTGCCCGACGATGTTCCCGAACACGTGTCATTCCGCACGATCCGCTCAAATCCGCCGATCCGCGTCGGCAAGAACGAGCTCCACGGGCTTCTCGAACGGTGGATCCCGCGCCTCGATGAGCGCAGCGACGCCTGGCTGGTCGTGCAGCGCAACCTCGGAGCCGATTCTCTCCAGCGCTGGATCGGATCGACGTTCCACCCCGGCTACAGCGTGTTCCGAACCGCCACGGGCAAGGGATACCGCATCCTCAAGGTGCGAAAGCACGGAAACCCGCCGACGGAGCCGATTCTCCTCAGCTGAGCAGACCGAGGCCGAGTCGATCCGCGCGATGGCCGGACGGAGCCGTCAGACGAGGTCGACCTCGCCCTGGAAGACGAGTTGCGCCGGCCCCGACAGGGCGACGTGCTCGCCGTCTTCTGCGGGGAACATGCGAACGCCGAGCGTACCTCCAGGCACCTCGACCTGCCAGTTGCTCGGAGCGTTCGCTCCCGCCCAGTGCCTGACCGCGAGTGCCGTCGCGGCGACACCCGTGCCACAGCTGAGGGTCTCCCCCACACCACGCTCGAACACCCGCATGCTCACGTGACCGATTCCATCGCGCACGAGCGGCTCACCCGGAACCACGAACTCGATGTTCGCGCCCTCGGGGAGCGGAGGTTCGAGATCGGGCGCCCTGTGCAACTCGAGTGACGCGAGCTCGGCCTCCGAGGCGAGGGCGACCACGACGTGCGGGTTGCCGACGTCGATACCGAGTCCCGGTCGCGTCACGGACAGGCCGTCGACACGAACCAGCGGGTCATCGCCGGAGAGCTTCCAACGCCCGAGATCGACCTGGTATCCGGTAGCGCTTCGCGTGACGTCGCGCACGCCCGCCCTCGTCCCGATCGGCAGTGTGGAGCCGGGTTCGATCGTCGCCAGACCTGAGCGCACGAGGTAGTGGGCGAACACGCGGACACCGTTCCCGCACATCTCGGCGATCGATCCGTCCGCATTGCGGTAGTCCATGAACCACTCCGCCTGTGGCTCCTCCCCCAGAGTCGCCACGCCCTCGGGGATGGCCGAGGACCTCACGACACGGAGAATCCCGTCGGCACCGATGCCGAAATGACGATCGCACAGCACCGCGACCTGCTCGACGGTGAGGTCGAGCTCGGCGTCGGGGTCGGCGATGATGATGAAATCGTTGCCCGTGCCGTGACCCTTGGTGAATGCGACCATGGTTCCAGTCTAGGGATCGTGAGGAGCAGCTCCCGTCACGAACGCCCGTCGCGAGCAACCCGATAGCGCCCGCAGAGGAAGTTGCGATTGCGTGCCACCTCCAGCAGTTCGAGGTCGAGCCTGCGCGGAAGCAGCGGGGCGCCAGAACCGAGCGTCACGGGGGCGTACTGCACCCAGACCTCGTCGAGCAGTCCGGCATCGGCGAACTGGCCTGCCAGGTCTCCCCCCCCCCGACGACCCAGAGATCTTTTCCTCCGGCGGCCTCCTCCATCTGAGAATGCACCGTCCGGACGTCGGCCTGGGTCAGCCGCACGTCTGCGCCCGTGGGCAGATCGAGCTCGCGGTGAGTGAACACCCACGTGGGTTGCGAGTATCCCCAACGCCCCTCTTCGTGGCGCATCACCCATTCATACGTCGAGGCCCCCATCGCCAGGGCGCCGATGTTCCGCTCGAACCCCGTGTAGGCCATCGGTCCGTCCTGGTCGATGTCCTGCGTGAGCAACCAGTCCAGCGAATGCTCGTCGGTGGCGATGAATCCGTCGAGGCTGGATGCGGTGTAGAAGTGAGTCGTCATCCATCGAGACTGTCAGGGACTACCGACATCGCAGGCCACCGACATCGCAGATCAGGACGAGAGGAGCGCAGCAACCTCCGCGGGGGCGTCCCACCACTCGAGGTCGGGATACCGCTTGAACCACGACACCTGTCGACGGGCGTATCGCCGCGTGAGGGCCTGGGTCTGCGCGATGGCCTCGTCCTGCGTGAGACGACCGTCGAGCTGGTCCAACGCCTGCGCGTAGCCGATGGCGCGCGGCGCTGTTCCTCCGCGCTCGAGCCCGCGGGAGCGCAGCCCGGCGACCTCGTCCGGCAGACCTTCGGCCCACATGCGCTCGACCCTGGCGTCGAGGCGCTCCACCAGTGCGGGGCGATCGACGCGGAGTCCGATCAGTCTTGTGTGCGGGTGCCACAGCACTGGCGTGTCGGGCAGCGCCGCACCATGGGTCGCGCTCCCCTGTTCCAGCACCTCGAGAGCGCGGATGACGCGGCGGGGGTTGCGCGGATCGACACGGTCGGCCGCTTCGGGATCCAGCCCGCGCAGCCGCTCGATCATGACCGCGGCTCCGAGCATCTCGAACTCCTGCTCGAGGCGCTCGCGCAGCGCCGTGTCCCGCGGCGGGAAACGGAAGTCGTAGACGACGCTCGACACGTACAGGCCCGAGCCACCGACGAGGATCGCATCACCCCCGCGGCGGTGGATGTCCTCCACGGCGGCGCGCGCTCGGGGCTGATACCACGCGACAGCCGCGTCCTCATCGACATCGAGCTCGTCGAAGAGATGATGCGGGATCCCCCGCCTCTCCGCCGACGACACCTTCGCTGTGCCGATGTCCATGCCGCGGTAGAGCTGCATGGCATCGGCGTTCACGATCTCAGCCGGGTTCCCTCGGGCTCGCAGCGCCTCGGCCAGCTCTATCGCGAGGTCGCTCTTCCCGGTACCGGTCGCCCCGACGATCGCCCAGAGGCGAGGTTCGGTCACACCCCGACGCGCAGTGTCGGAAGCCCGAGTGACACAGCCTTCTTCTCGCCGCTGCCGCTCGGAGCGGGTACCGCGCACGACTCCGACTGCGAACGGTCCCAGGCGTCTCCGCCTCGAGTGCGACGGATCTTGAGAGGCGCTCCCGTCGGGTCGTCTGCGAGCAGGTGGAACGGAGCTCCATGGGTCACCGTCACGGTGACGACGTCTCCTGGACGAGGAAGGTCCGACCCCGGTGTCACCTCGAAGTGCACGAGTCTGTTGTCCTCCGCGCGACCGGTGAGCCGGTGGGTCTCGGTGTCCTTCTTGCCCTCCCCCGTGGAGACGAGAACCTCGATCTGCCGACCCACCTGCTTCTGGTTCTCTTCCAGCGAGATGCGCTCCTGAAGGGCGATCAGGCGGTTGTAGCGTGCCTGGACTATGTCCTTCGGAACCTGGTCCTCCATGGTCGCCGCAGGCGTGCCTTCGCGGATCGAGTACTGGAAGGTGAAGGCGCTGGAGAAACGAGCCTGCTCGACGACACGCATGGTGTCTTCGAAGTCCTCCTCCGTCTCCCCTGGGAACCCGACGATGATGTCGGTCGTGATGGCGGCGTTCGGGATGCGCGCGCGGACGCGGTCGAGGATCCCGAGGAAGCGCTCACTGCGGTAGGAACGTCGCATCGCTTTGAGGATGCGATCGCTCCCCGACTGCAACGGCATGTGAAGCTGCGGCATGACGTTCGGAGTCTCCGCCATGGCATCGATCACGTCATCCGTGAAGGCTGCGGGGTGCGGGCTGGTGAATCGGACGCGCTCGAGGCCTTCGATCTCACCGGCCGCGCGCAGGAGCTTGCCGAACGCCTGTCGATCGCCGAATTCGACGCCGTAGGAATTCACGTTCTGCCCGAGAAGCGTGACCTCGATCGCACCGTCTTCGACCAGAAGCCGGATCTCGTTCAGGATGTCGCCGGGACGACGGTCCTTCTCCTTGCCGCGCAGGCTGGGCACGATGCAGAACGTGCAGGTGTTGTTGCACCCGACCGAGATCGACACCCAGCCGCTGTGCGCCGAGTCTCGCTTCGTAGGCAAGGTTGAGGGGAACACTTCGAGCGACTCGAGGATCTCGAGTTCGGCATCCCCGTTGTGGCGGGCGCGCTCGAGCAGCCCCGGAAGGGAACCCATGTTGTGGGTGCCGAACACGACATCGACCCACGGCGCCTTGTCGAGCACAGCCTGCTTGTCCATCTGTGCGAGGCAGCCGCCGACGGCGATCTGCATCCCGTCTTTGCGGCGCTTGACCGACGCGAGATGGCCGAGTGTGCCGTAGAGCTTGCCTGCGGCGTTGTCGCGGACCGCGCAGGTGTTGATGATCACCACATCGGCTTCCGCACCGTCGACTGCCCTGACGTAACCTGCGCTCTCCAACGAGCCCGAGAGGCGCTCCGAGTCGTGCACGTTCATCTGGCACCCGAAGGTGCGTACTTCATACGATCGCTGTCGTCCGTCGACGTCGACGGCTGCCGACGACGCGCCGATGATCGTCGGTTCGCTGCGCGGGATAGTCATGATCACCCCATTGTACGAGACGTTTCCGTGCGGAAGCGGCGCTCACTGCTCAGTCGGAATCGACGAACCGCACCCCTGAGGTCGCTCCGCCGAATGAAGCCTCGCGCAGCGCGACCTTCGCCGCCTTCATGGCGACCGCTCCGTTGTAGCCACGACGAGAAAGCTGTCCCACCAGACGACGGAGCGCCGCGTCGGGGTCGAGTCGAGTCATCGACCGCGCCTTGGTGCGGGCGAACTCCAGCGCGCGTTCGTCGTCGTCGTCCGGAAGCTCTTCGAGCGCGCTATCGATGACCTCACGCGGAATCCCCCGCTGAGCGAGCGCGCGAGACAGAGCGACTCTCCCCTGCCCCTTTCGATCCACTCCCGACCTCACGAGGACGCCGGCCAGGGCCGCATCATCGAGGTAACCACGACGGCAGAAGTCCTCGATCACATCGCTGATCGCACTGCCTTCGAGGCCCGCACCACGCAGCACCTGCCGGGCTTCAGAGATCGACAACGACCGGGCTCGCAGCTTTCGCACGAGCGACTCCTCGGCCGCGACCCGGATCTCATCGTGTGACGCCTCTTGCTGAGTCGCGCCGTCTCCTTCCGTCGCGTCGAGCGCGCGGAGCCTGGGAGCCGACCGCGAGGGATGAGAGCTCCTGGCGCCGGAGGGATCCCTGCGCCCGCGCGCCGGATGGCGCTCACTCGGGGTTCCCGTGTGAGCTGCATCGTCGGCTGTGTCGATGGAAGCAGGGTCGCCTGGAGGAGAGTCCCAGGTCGTACGCCAGACCGCATCCCCGTCGCCTCGCGATGATGGCAGTGTCGCTGATTCGCCGTACTGCGTGACCGGCGTGGAAGGCGTCGCTCCTGGTTTCTTCGCTGTTCCGCCGAAGAGGGGGATGATGGGGGCGATCCGGTCTGGATCGCCCCCACGCGAGTCGTTCATCAGGCCGGACGACGCTCTGCGAGCTCATCGGCAGCGGCCGGGGCAGCGGACGGCCCGCCGATACCGAGCTTCTGCTTGATCTGCGTCTCGATAGCCAGAGCGATGTCGGGGTTATTGAGCAGGAACGTGCGTGCGTTCTCCTTGCCCTGACCCAGCTGATCACCGTCATAGGTGTACCAGGAACCCGACTTCTTCACGATGGCGTGTTCGACGCCGAAGTCGATCAGGCTGCCTTCGCGGGAGATGCCGACGCCGTAGAGGATGTCGAACTCCGCCTGCTTGAACGGCGGCGCCATCTTGTTCTTCACGACCTTGACCCTGGTGCGGTTTCCGACGGCATCGGTTCCGTCCTTCAGCGTCTCGATACGACGGATGTCCATGCGGACCGAGGCGTAGAACTTCAGCGCCTTACCGCCGGCGGTGGTCTCGGGGGAACCGAAGAAGACGCCGATCTTCTCACGCAGCTGGTTGATGAAGATCATGGTGGTGTTGGTCTGGTTCAGACCACCGGTGAGCTTACGAAGGGCCTGCGACATGAGTCGCGCCTGCAGACCCACGTGCGAGTCGCCCATCTCGCCCTCGATCTCGGCACGAGGCACGAGCGCCGCGACGGAGTCGATGACGATGAGGTCGATGGCTCCGGAGCGCACCAGCATGTCGGCGATCTCGAGCGCCTGCTCACCGGTGTCGGGCTGCGACACCAGGAGAGCATCGATGTCGACGCCCAGCTTCGCGGCATAGTCGGGGTCGAGCGCGTGCTCGGCATCGATGAACGCCGCGATTCCCCCGGCGCGCTGAGCGTTGGCGATCGCGTGCAGCGTGAGAGTCGTCTTACCCGAGGACTCCGGTCCGTAGATCTCTACGATTCGGCCACGCGGCAGTCCTCCCACGCCGAGGGCGACGTCGAGGGCGATGGAGCCGGTCGGGATGACGGCCACAGGGGCACGCTCATCGCTGCCCAGCCGCATGACCGAGCCCTTTCCGAACTGGCGGTCGATCTGAGCGAGGGCGGTCTCGAGGGACTTCTCGCGGTCGGCGGGTGATGGCATGATGTGCTCCTTCTGCGCGCGTGATGCCGCCTGTAGGCTGTCGCGGCTCTTCCGGTTGGGAGAAACTCTCCGACAAGGCGTAATGGCTCTTCGGCTTGTTTCCACCGTAGGAGGGACCACCGACATCGGTGCGACGATCTCACATACAGTGCAGAACAAACGCTCTGGACCACTTGTGCAGAAGACTACGCCCGCTTCGAACGGATCTTCGACGACACGCCGCAAATGGAGTGTCGTGTTCCGTAGCGGGCGGACGAGGAACGTCGGTCAGCGCCGCCGCGGCTCCTGCCGTCCGACTCCGTGGCGCCTGTCCTCGGGAACGTCCATCTCCGCGCACAGCGCCAGCCAGATGTCTCGCGGCGGCGTGCCGTCGGCGAGAGCTTCGAGAGCGGTACGCCCACCTACGGCACTCAGGCCGAGGTCGTTGACCAGAGAGGAAGCCCTCAGCCCGAACTCGGTCTCGACGGCGCGAAGGAACTCGCTACGACGCATCACCACCCCATTCGGGGGTCAGTGCAGCGAGAGCTGAGGCTCGACCGACGCCACGAGGTCGTCGGGAACGACGTCAGGGAAGACCTGAATGCCCTCGAGCACCGAAATGCGGTCACCGACTTCGCGCATGATCGTCGAGATGGGGACGTCGAGAGCGTCTGCGACCGAGGCGAGGATCTCGCTCGAAGCCTCTTTCTGACCGCGCTCCACCTCGCTGAGGTAGCCGAGTGCGACCGATGCCTTGCTGGCGACCTGCCGGAGCGTACGCCCCTTCTGCAGGCGGAAGTCCCTCAGCACATCGCCGATTTCCTGTCGTACAAGAATCATCGGAACCTCCTCCCCATGTGTTCGCTCGAGGTCTCCCCCGATGAGACAGCCAGTCTAGTACCCCTGGCGTGCACAGAATCTACTCCTGCACTCTGTGGTTTACGTGTGAGCACATCAGAGACAACCAGCCGCAGGGCTCTGCTATTCCGAGAGCAGGGCGAGCATCTCCTGGAGTGCCGCGTCCACCGTCTGCGCCCGGATCGATCCCCGGTCGCCGACGAAGAGAAAGGCCCTGGTCCGCGATGCCGCGGGGGTGACGACGCCGATGTGCACCGTGCCGACGGGCTGCCCGTCCGGAGACACCGGTCCGGCGATCCCGGTCGTGGACACCCCCACATCGGCAGCCTCGCCGTCGACGCCGACGACGCGTCTGACGCCGTCTGCCATCTCCAGTGCGACCTGCGGATGCACCGGCCCGTATCTCGCCAGCAGGCCCTCATCCACGCCCAGCACGGACGACTTGACCGGCGTGGCATATGCCACGACGCCTCCGAGCAGCACGGCTGACGCTCCGGGAACCGCGACGAGATCGGCGCACAGGGCGCCCCCGGTCAGGGATTCGGCCACGCCGAGCTTCCATCCTCGTCGGCCCAGCGCAGCGAGGACCTCGGCTGCCGCCTGACTCATGACTTCCGGCGCGACCCGCGTACCTGCGCCACGACGTAGTCGATGCCGCTCGCCACCGTGAGGACCAGGACGACGAGCATGAGGATGAACGTGATCAATGTCCAGGCGTCGAGACCGATGACGTAGTGCAGCGGGAGGAGTGCCCACCCGAGCGCCACCCCTTGGAACGCGGTCTTGATCTTGCCCATCCAGGCCGCGGCCACGACGTGTTCGCTGGCCACCATGAGCCGATGGATCGTGATGCCCCATTCGCGCACGAGGATGATCGCAACGATCCACCAGTTGACCTCGCCCAGAATCGCGAGCCCGATGAAGCCGGCACCGGTGAGCATCTTGTCGGCGATCGGATCCCAGAGCTTGCCGAAATCACTGACGATGTCGTACTTGCGGGCGAGGTACCCGTCGACCCAGTCCGTCGAGATCCCGACGATGAAGATGACTCCGGCCGCCCAGCGGAGACCCGGGTCCGAGAACCCATAGGTGCCACCCAGCAGGAGCAGGACGAAGAAGACGACGGCCAGCGGGATGCGCGCGACCGTGATGGCGTTGGGGAGCTGCCGTGGGATCGCCATCAGTCGCGTCCCGTCAAGCCCCAGGCATCTTCGTCGCCCTCAGCTTCCACCTCGGGAAGACCCTCGTACTGAGCCGCGATCGGGTCATGCGTCTGCGGGAGCGGCGGGACGGGCGGAACCGCAGGCGCAGCCGATGCCGATGTCGGTGCCGGAACGTCCTCTCCGCGCAGCTTGGCCATCACCTGCGGGAGCTGCTCGGCGGTCGCCAGCACGTCTCGCGCCTTCGACCCCTCGGAGGGGCCGACGATCTCGCGCGACTCGAGCAGATCCATGAGACGACCTGCCTTCGCGAACCCGACGCGGAGCTTGCGCTGGAGCATCGACGTCGATCCGAACTGCGAGGAGACGATGAGCTCGGCGGCTGCGAGCAGCAGCTCCAGGTCATCCCCGATGTCCTCGTCGACTTCCTTCTTCTTCGTCGGCTCCATCGCCTCCTGCACATCCGGACGGTAGTCCGGACGTGCCTGACGGGTGACGTGCTTGACGACCGCGTCGATCTCCTTCTCGTCGACCCACGCGCCCTGCAGGCGGAACGGCTTCGATGAACCCATCGGCGAGAACAGGGCGTCACCTTGACCGATGAGCTTGTCGGCACCGGGGCTGTCGAGGATGACCCGGCTGTCCGTGACGCTCGTCACGGCGAAGGCGAGTCGTGACGGGACGTTGGCCTTGATCAGACCCGTCACGACGTCGACGCTCGGGCGCTGAGTCGCTAGCACGAGATGGATGCCGGAGGCACGTGCGAGCTGCGTGATGCGGACGATCGAGTCCTCGACGTCGCGAGGGGCGACCATCATGAGGTCGGCGAGCTCATCGACGACCACCAGAAGGTACGGGTACGGCTTCAGGACACGCTCGCTGCCCACCGGGAGCTCGACCTCGCCCGCGCGGACAGCCCGGTTGAAGTCGTCGATGTGCCGGAAACCGAACGACGCGAGATCGTCGTACCGCATGTCCATCTCCTTCACGACCCACTGCAGCGCCTCCGCCGCCTTCTTCGGGTTCGTGATGATGGGCGTGATCAGATGCGGGACACCGGCGTAGCTGGTCAGCTCGACACGCTTCGGGTCGATCAGCACCATGCGCACGTCGGACGGGCGGGCACGCATCAGCAGACTCGTGATCATGGAGTTCACGAAGCTCGACTTACCCGAACCTGTGGAGCCGGCCACGAGGAGGTGCGGCATCTTCGCGAGGTTCGCGATGACGATGTTGCCGCCGACGTCTTTGCCGACGCCGATGGTCATCGGGTGCGTGCTCTTCTGCGCAGCGGGCGAGCGCAGCACATCGCCGAGAGCCACCATCTCCTTGTCGGCGTTCGGGATCTCGATGCCGATCGCGCTCTTGCCCGGGATCGGCGAGAGGATGCGCACGTCGTTCGAGGCCACGGCGTAGGCGAAGTTGTTGCTCAGCTGCAGGATCTTCTCGACCTTGACGCCGTGGCCCACCTCGACCTCGTACTGCGTGACCGTCGGTCCACGGGAGAAGCCGGTCACCTTGGCATCGACCTTGAACTGCGACAGCACGCTGGTGATCTGCTCGATCACCTTGTCGGTCGCCTCTGAGCGCATGACGGGCGGCGGGCCTTCGACCAGGAGTCCGGGAGACGGGAGGATGTATGGCGTGACGGGGGCCTGCGGGCCGCGGTCGCCCGGACCATCGGTGCCGAACCCGTCGAGACCGGGTAGTTCCGGCACCTCTCCTGTCTCGGAGGAGTCATCAAGCAGGGCCGTGGTCTGCTGCTCGGCGAGCGAGTCGGCGACCGACCTGACCTCGGACAGCACCTCGGTGGCCGCGTCGTAAGGATTCTCGACGACCACTGCCTGGTCGTACGCAGGCGTGGGATCGGAGGTGGTCAGGAGCGCGGTGATGTCGTCGGAATCGAGTGTGCCCTCATCCGGGTCCTCTTCGCGGCCGGTCTTGTTCCGGCGCCACCACGGCAGTACGTCGGGGTCATCGGTCTTGTCCGCATCGTCGATCGCTGCGGCGTCCTTCGCCGGCTTCTCCGGTCGCTCCGCGTCGAACATCCAGGCGTAGAGGTCCCCGAGGCGCGAACCGATGCGATTCGGCGGTGTCTTGGTGAGGATCAGGATGCTGAGTGCCACGAGCAGCGACAGCACGATGTACGCCGGGATGTCGGTGAGGTACGTCAGCGGCTGCCCCACCAGCCAGCCCAGCAGACCGCCCGACTCGCTGAGCGCAGGCATCCCCTGGTTCGGATGCGGGCGAGGCCCTGCGACATGGAAGATCCCCGCGAGGGCGAGGACGAACATGCCGAAGCCGATGCCGATACGACCGTTGTCGTGGACGGAGGACGGGTGCCGGAACAGCCATCCGGCGAGCAGGAGGAGCAGCACGGGCATGATGAAGGCCACGCGTCCGACGAAGAGACCCACCGAGTAGGCACTGATGTTCGCTGCGACCTCGTTGCCGATGAAGAACCACTCGTTGACCGCACCGAGCACGGCGAGGAGCACGAGGAAGAACGGGAAGCCGTCGCGACGGTCGTCCTTCTCGAGGGTCTCAGGGCCGAACGCGCGGAAGAGTCCTCCGACCCCGTGCGCCAGCCCGACCCAGGCACGGACGGCGACGGGAGGCTTGTCGGCCTCGTCGATGTACTTCTTGGGAGCGGGTTGGGCCTTGCGAGCGGGCGTGGCCTTGGGAGCCGTCTGCCGCTTGGGGCGCGACGGTGCGCTCGTCGACGCGCGCTCTGTCTTCGTGGTACTCCTGGCCATGCTCTCACGTTACGTCCAACAGGCGACATCGCCGCGTAATGACCCGGCTTTCCACGGATCGCAGAGAGCGTACGCTACCCCGTACCGCGAGCCATCGTGTCGCGCGTCGACCCCTGACCCACCACGGCGAACCCTTCCGCACGATACAGATTGCGCGCGAAGTTGTCCCGCTCCACGCTCAAGCTGATCCTGGCATGGCCTTGGGACCCGGCGAGCTGCACGATGCCGCGCAGCAGGGACCGACCAACACCCCGAGCGCGCCAGAGCGGGTGCACGCCGATGATCAGCTCGGGGACCGCGATGCCGATGAAACCGAATCCCGGCTCGTTCTGCGGAAGCACCCGATACCAGGCGGCACCGACCGCGACGTCATCGTCACCCAGCGCGACGAGGCCGTCGTCTGACATGCGTTTCCACCCCGCGAGGTAGCGCCGATGCTCCGTCGAGGTCAGCACCTCGTGCCGTGGCCGCACTCCTCCGGCTCGCCAGTTCGCCGCCTCGACGAGCATGTCGCCGAGGAACATCGCATCCGTCTGCAACGCCCTGCGAAGCGAGAAGCCCCTGTGCATGACGCGAGCATAGGCCGACGGTGTTACGTCGGCATGACGACTACCCGTGAGTGCGAGAGGACCGCGCCGGCGTCACGCCTCGATGACGAGCGGCACGATCATGGGGCGACGACGAAGCCGCTGATTCACCCAGCGACCGATCGTGCGTCGCACGACCTGCGACAGCGCATGGGTGTCACGGACACCGTTGCCGGACGCCTCCTTGAGCGCGGCGACGATCTTGGGCGTGACGTCGTCGAACACGGAGTCGTCCTCGGCGACGCCGCGCGCATGGATCTCCGGGCCCGAGATGATGCGCCCGGTCGTGGCGTCCACCACGACGATGACCGAGATGAAGCCCTCCTCGCCGAGGATCCGGCGGTCCTTGAGGTCGGCGTCCGTGATCTCGCCGACGGTTGAGCCGTCGACGTACACGAACCCGAGATCGAGCTGACCTGCGACCTTCGCGACCCCGCCCTTGAGGTCGATCACGGTGCCGTTCGAGGCGATGATCGTGTTGTCCTCCGGCACGCCGGTGTCCTGCGCCAACTTGGCGTTCGCGATGAGATGGCGGTACTCGCCATGGACCGGGAGGACATTCTTCGGCTTCAGGATGTTGTAGCAGTAGATGAGCTCACCCGCGGCGGCGTGCCCGGAGACGTGCACCTTCGCGTTCGCCTTGTGCACGACGTTGGCGCCCAGCTTGGTCAAGCCGTCGATCACGCGGTACACCGCGTTCTCGTTGCCCGGGATGAGGCTGGAGGCGAGGATGACGGTGTCGCCCTCGCTGATCTCGATCGCGTGATCCATGTTCGCCATCCGGCTGAGCACGGCCATCGGCTCTCCCTGCGAGCCCGTCGACATGTAGACGATCTGCTCGTCGGGCAGATCACGTGCCTTCTTGAAGTCGATCAGGACGCCGTCCGGCACCTTCAGGTAGCCGAGCTGCTCGGCGATCGTCATGTTCCGGACCATGCTGCGGCCGAGGAACGCGACGCGGCGCCCGTTGGCGTGTGCGGCATCGATGACCTGCTGCACACGGTGGACGTGGCTGGAGAAGCTGGCGACGATGACGCGACGCGGCGCCTTCGCGATCACCTGATCGAGCACGGGGCCGATGGAGCGTTCCGTCGGGGTGAAGCCGGGCACGTCGGCGTTGGTCGAGTCGACGAGGAACAGATCCACGCCCTCTTCCCCGAGGCGGGCGAACGCGCGCAGGTCGGTGATCCGGCCGTCGAGGGGAAGCTGGTCCATCTTGAAGTCGCCGGTCGCGAGGACCATGCCGGCGGGGGTGCGGATGGCCACGGCCAGCGCGTCGGGGATGGAGTGGTTGACCGCGACGAACTCCAGGTCGAACGGACCGACCCGCTCCTCCTGCCCCTCCTTCACGGTGAGGGTGAAGGCCTTGATGCGGTGCTCCTTGAGCTTCGCCTCGACCAGCGCGAGGGTGAGCCCGGAGCCGATCAGAGGGATGTCGCTCTTCAGGCGCAGGAGGTAGGGCACGGCGCCGATGTGATCTTCGTGGCCGTGCGTGAGCACGACACCGACGATGTCGTCGAGGCGATCACGGATGGGCTCGAAGTCCGGGAGGATCAGGTCGACTCCCGGCTGGTGCTCCTCCGGGAAGAGCACACCGCAGTCGACGATCAGGATCTTCCCGTCGTACTCGAACATGGTCATGTTGCGACCGATCTCTCCGAGCCCGCCGATCGGGATGACCCGCAGCGTCCCTTCATCGAGAGCGGTCGGTTCTACCAGGGGAATGGACATGCTGTCTCCTCAGTCGGACACTCCGCGCGTCCGTTCGTTCATGGCGACGCGACTCAGCGCGTCGTGCCGTGCACCTTCGGCAGGGCACCGCCCGCGGCCGCATTGCGGTCGGGACGGAAGTTCGAGAAGTCGGCACCGGGAACGTCCTGGACGAGGTCGAGCTCATCCTCGATGAGCGCCGCCTCCCATTCCTCGGGACCGACCAGGGGAAGTCGGACGCGCGGACTCGAGATGCGACCGAGTCCGTGCAGGATGTACTTGGCCGCGACGGTCCCAGGCACATGCGTCATCACGGCGCGGACGAGCGGCTCGAGCCGCTTGTGCTCCGCCGTGGCCGTGGCGAGGTCTCCCGCGTTCACCGCGTCGATGATCGTGCGGTACGGCGCCGCGGCGACGTTGGCCGTCACGCCGATCAAACCGGTCGCCCCGATCGCGAGGTGCGGCAGCACGTTCGCGTCGTCGCCCGAGAAGTACATGAGGTCGGTCTGGTTCAGCACCCGACTCACCTCGGAGAAGTCGCCCTTGGCGTCCTTCACAGCGAGGATGTTCGGGTGCTTCGCCAGACGCAGGATCGTCTCGTACTTGATCGGCACACCGGTCCGGCCCGGGATGTCGTAGAGGATCACCGGGAGGTCGGTGGCGTCGGCCACCAGACGGAAGTGTGTGAGGATGCCCGCCTGCGTGGGCTTGTTGTAGTACGGCGTGACGATCATGATGCCGTCGGCGCCTGCCTTCTCGCTGGCCTTGTAGAGCTCGATCGCGTGCGCGGTCTCGTTCGACCCGCCACCCGTGATGATCTTCGCCCGACCTGCGGAGACGGACTTGCCGACCTCCACGAGCTTGAGCTTCTCGGGGTCCGTCAGAGTCGAGGTCTCACCGGTCGTTCCCGTCACGACGATGCCGTCCGCTCCCGCGGTGATCACGTCATCGATGTGCTTCTCGACGGCGGGCCAGTCGACTTCGCCGTCGGCCGTCATCGGAGTGACGAGCGCGACGAGAACCTGTCCGAAGGGGTTGCCCGAGTGCGTCATAGACCCAGCGTATCGGTTCGACCACCGGTCATGCGGACGCGAAGACGCGGATGACGTCCCCGCGGGCGACGTCGTTCTTCCCTGCCAGGAGCACCCCGACCATGTCACCGGCCCTCGCCTCGTTCGCGCGCTTGCGGAACATCTCGATTCCGGTGATCTCGGTCGTCGACAGCGCGGCACCGTCACGGATGACCGAGACGGCGTCTCCGACACGGACGACACCGCGGCTCACTTTGCCCGTGGCCACGAGACCGCGGCCGGTGATCCTGAACACGTCCTCGACGGCGACCTCTCCGGCTCCGGCCTCACTGCCGACAGTCATGGGCGCGGCCGTATCGGCGGAGATCCCCGCGGTGAGGTCCGCGAGACGAGCGGCCTCCGCAGCGTTGTACGCCCGAAGCATCTCATCGGCACCCTGAGGATCGCGCTTTCTCCTGAACAAACCCATGCACCGATCGTACGGACCGGGGGCGCTCCGCCGTACGCTCGTGGGATGGGCTGGCTCACACGAAGCACCGACACGAAGTACGAGAACGCATGGATCCGCGTGCGAGAGGACCGGATCACGGGGCCCTCAGGCGACGAGGGTATCTACGGCGTCGTCTCCATGCAGCATCCGGCCGTGTTCGTCGTCGCGATGGACGAGGACGAACGCGTGTGCCTCGTCACGATCGACAGATACACCGTCGGCACGAGCGTCGAGATCCCGGCCGGTGGCAGCGACGGGGAGGACCCACTCGTCGCGGCTCAGCGCGAACTCCGCGAGGAGACGGGGTACGAGGCGGCCGACTGGACCCCTCTCGGCGGCATGCTGGCTCTGAACGGCATCGCCGAGGCCCCGGAGCACGTCTTCCTCGCCCGCGACCTCCATCCGATCACGGGCGAAGACGCATCACGCGGCGTCTCTGCCGAGACGCAGGCGGAAGAAGGCATCCGTGCCGTCTCCTGGGTACCGTTCGAGGACGTCCTCACGATGATCGCCGAGGACACGATCACGGACGGCGAGACGATCGCCGCCATCGCGAAAGCCGGGATCCGGCTCGGAAGGTTCCGCTGAACCTCGCGGATCGACCCCGGAAAGGTCTGTGATCAGACCCGGCCGCGACGCGCCACACCGGAGGTGAGTGAACTCGGCAACACGCGCGCCAGAGCGACGATCGCCTTGTATCGCAGCGACGGCACCGACACCGACTTGCCGAGCGCCGCATCGCGAAGGCCGATCCTGACGACGTCGCGCGCATTCAGCCACATGATGGCGGGAACACCCTCCTGACCTACCGGCAGCCCCATCCGCTCGTGGAACGACGTGTGGGTGAACCCCGGGCACAGCGCCGTCACGGAGACTCCGTCCCTCGCGTACTCGGCGTTGGCCCAGCGGCTGAAGCCGATGAGCCATGCCTTGCATGCGGAGTAGGTCGAGCGCGAGATGAATCCCGCGACCGAGGCGACGTTGATGATGCGCCCGCCGCGACCGCGCATGGACTGGAGCGCCGCATGCATGAGGCGCATCGACGCCTCCACATGCAGCCGTAGGTGACGGACCTCGTCGTCGATGTCGTTGTCGGCGAACTGCAGAGGCAGTCCGAACCCCGCGTTGTTCACGAGAAGGTCGACGGGGTCCGAGGTGTCGCGCAGCCTTTCCGCGACCTTCTCGACTCCTGCCTCTTCCGCCAGATCGGCGGACACGATCTCGACCGCGACCCCGTACTCGCTCCGCAGTTCCGCCGCCAGCTTCTCGAGGGCGCCCACCGAGCGCGCCACCAGGATGAGGTCGGCCCGCCGCCGCGCCAGCTGACGGGCGAACTCGGCGCCCAGCCCTGCGCTTGCTCCGGTGATCAGCGCGGTGGGCATCAGCGCTCGTATCCCAGGAAGCGGTACCGGACGCCGGTGCGGGAGGTCTGCCACTCCCCCTCGTCGACCAGGCGCCAGCCCTTCTTGTCCGGGGCGTACGCGTCGCCGGCGACGTCCAGGTCGAGCTCGGTGACCTCCAGACGGTCCGCGTCGCCGATCACCTGTCGGAAGATCTCCGCACCGCCGATGATCCATGCCCGGTCGAGTCCGCGGACCGCCTCGGCGACCGTCGCCGCGCGACGCGCGCCCTCTTCGGACCAGTCCTGCTGCCGGGTCACCACGATGTTCTCGCGGCCGGCGAGCGGACGGAAGCGCTCAGGGAGAGAGTCCCAGGTCTTGCGCCCCATCACGACCGGAGCGCCGAGGGTGACTTCCTTGAAGTGAGCCAGGTCCTCTGGCACATGCCACGGCATGCCGCCCTCCGCGCCGATCACGCCACCGTGCGCTTCGGCCCAGATCAAGCCCACCCACGTCATACCGCGACCGCCGCCCTGATCGGCGCGTGGTGCTGGTAGTCGTCCACGATGAAATCCTCGTAGCGGTAGTCGAAAATCGACTCGGGCTTCCGCGCGAAACGCAGCGTCGGGTATGCGTAGGGCTCACGGCTCAGCTGCTCGCGCACCTGCTCCACGTGGTTGTCGTACACGTGGCAGTCGCCGCCGGTCCAGACGAAGTCGCCGGGCTCGAGCCGCACCTGCTGAGCGATCATCAGCGTGAGGAGCGCGTAGGAAGCGATGTTGAACGGCACTCCGAGGAACATGTCCGCGCTGCGCTGGTACAGCTGGCAGGAGAGCTTGCCGTCGGCGACGTAGAACTGGAACAGCGCGTGGCACGGTGCGAGCGCCATGGCGGGGATGTCGGCGGGGTTCCATGCCGAGACGATCAGCCGCCGCGAGTCGGGCGAGCGGCGGATCTGCTCGATCACCTCGGAGAGCTGGTCGATGCTGCCGCCGTCGGGCGTCGGCCAGGAACGCCATTGCACCCCGTAGACAGGACCGAGGTCGCCGGATTCGTCCGCCCACTCATCCCAGATCGTGACGCCGTTCTCCCGAAGCCACCCCACGTTCGAATCGCCCTGCAGGAACCAGAGGAGCTCGTAGGCGATGGACTTGAAGTGCACGCGCTTGGTCGTGATGAGCGGGAACCCCTTCGACAGATCGAAGCGGATCTGTCGACCGAAGACGCTCGTCGTGCCGGTGCCGGTGCGATCGGACTTGTGCGTGCCGCTCTCCAGGACGTCTCGGAGCAGATCTTCATAAGGAGTCGGGACGGCTGCGCTCATGACAGCCACGATACCGCCACCCTCACCCTGTCGGGCGGATGAGCGCGCCCCCGGGACGTCGCCGTCATCGTCGGAAACATCGGCCCCGAGCGCCCTGGAGCCGCATATCCTCGACCCATGTCTCCCGCCCTGGCCCTCGGCTTCGCTGCTGCACTGCTCGTGCTCGCGACGCTCATCGGTGTCGCGCTGCGACGCCGTGACGGTCGGCGACGCGACGGCGGCACGCTTCACTTCGTCCCCACGGATGCGGACTCCGCCGAACTCGGGTCCCGGGCGACCCTGGTGCAGTTCAGCACCGAGATGTGCGCGCGGTGCCCGCAGGTGCGCAGGCTGCTCGGCGCATACGCCGCCGAACACGAGGGTCTCCGCCATGTGGAGGTGGATCTGACTCACCGTCCCGACCTCTCGACCCGCTACAAGGTGCTCCAGACACCGACCACCTTCGTCGTGGACGGGTCGGGTGCCGTGCGCGCGCGATTCCACGGTGTCCCTCACCGGCATGCCCTCACCGACGCCCTCGCAACCCTCTGAGCCGAAGAAACGGAGCATCCATGAGCAATCCCGCCGGCATCGACCCCAGAGGCCCCCGATTCGCCGCAGCGATCACCGCGGTGCTGCTGCTGGTGGCGACGTTCCTCGCGCTGACGGGGATATCCACAGCGCAGGCGGGTGCCGCGACGTTCGGCTGGTTCGCGTACCAGCCGCTCGCCGATGCCTCCTTCACGCCGACGGGGTGGGCGATCTCCTCCGCCTCCCTCGCACAGCGCGCTCTCGATCCCGGTTTCCTCCTCACCGCCGTCGCCGCTGCGCTGTTCCTGTGGGGTGTGGTGTCGCCGCGGACCGCTCCCTGGGGCGCGCTGTTCCGCACAGCGGTGCGACCGCGTCTCGCTCCGCCCGCCGAGCTCGAAGACCCCCGCCCTCCGAGGTTCTCGCAGGGTGTCGGACTCTTCGTGGTGGGCATCGGTCTCGTGCTGCACCTCCTCGGCGTTCCGTGGGCTCTGCCGATCGCGACCGCTGCCGCCTTCGTAGCGGCCTTCCTCAACGCGGCATTCGCCTTCTGCCTGGGCTGCCAGCTCTACCTCGTGCTGCAGCGAGCGGGGCTCATCGGCAGGCCTGCCGCCGCCTGAGGCTGTTCCCCGCCCCTCCGCCGCTCGGTAGGCTGGCGACCAGCCGACGCTGCGCCCGCAGTGCGAGAACCGGAGGAATCATGCCTGTCACCAGCGAAGCCGCCAGCACCTGGACCGGATCGCTCATGGAGGGGTCGGGTACGGTCGCGTTCTCGTCGTCCCATCTCGGCACCTTCCCGATCAACTGGAAGGCGCGCAGCGAGGGCAGCGACACGACCACGACGCCCGAGGAGCTCATCGCGGCCGCGCATGCATCGTGCTTCAGCATGGCGCTCTCCCACGCGCTCGCCGAGAACGGCACTCCGCCGGAGCGCGTCAACACCACGGCCTCGGTCACGTTCAAGCCGGGCGTCGGCATCACCGGCAGCCACCTCAACGTCAATGCGACGGTCCCGAATCTCACGCCCGAGGCGTTCCAGGAGATCGCGAACGGAGCCAAGACGGGCTGCCCGGTGTCTCAGGCGCTCTCGGGGATCGATATCACCCTGGAGGCGACACTCGCCTGATCGCGGCGCGGAATCCGTTCAGGACACCAGGGTCAGCGGCGCGAGAGCCGGATCGCCTCGCGAATGCTGGCCCTGGCGTCTTTCCGGCGGCCCGCCGCGTCCTGGACCACACCCAGCCGATAGCGCGCCCGCCAATCGTCACCCGCCGTATCCGCTTCTGCGGCGTACCGGGCGATCAGCGGATCGGCATCCGCGCGGGCGATCCTCCCGCTGGGCGTCAGTTCCGTCTCGACCGGAGGCATCCCGCCCTCCGCATCGAGGAGGCGTCCCAGACGATCGGCGCCGAAGCCGAACATCATCTCCCGGACCAGCGCCCATGCTCCGATCGGTGCCAGCACGAGCAGGGTGACCCCCATGCCGATGGACACGCCGGTGCCGACCGAGATGAACATCACCGCGAGCCAGATCGCGACGGCGAGATAGAGGAGCAGCGCCGCGGCCATCAACGCGACGCCGATACGCGACATCACGATCGGATGCCGATGTCGATCATGTGCTCGAGACCCACGAACACGCCGTCGGCCTTCAGCGCGAAGGGCACGGCGAGCCGAATCCCCGGGGCATAGGCGAGAGCCGAGTCCACTGTGTCGTGTGTGAAGGTGAGCGACTCGCCCGGGCCGGAGAGGATGACTTCCTGCTTGGCGACGACCCCGGGGCGCCGCAGAGAGTGGACGGGCACACTGCCGACCTGCTGCCCCCTGGCACGCTGGTCCGCATGCGGTGCGCTGACGGGCCCCTGCTCCGCGCGCGCGGTCGCGATCAGTTCCGCGGTCCGCACGGCCGTTCCGCTCGGCGAGTCGATCTTGGTCTCGCGGTGCGCTTCGATGATCTCCGCCGAGCCGAAGAAGGGCGCAGCGGCCGCCGCCAGCGCTGACCCGAGGACCGAGCCGAGAGAGAAGTTCGGGATGAAGACGGCACCGGTGCCGGCCGCCTCGACGAGAGGACGTACGAGCGCGATCCGCTCCGCCGACCAGCCCGAGGTCGCGACCAGCACGTTGATGCCACGTTCGACGGCTGCGCGCACCACCTCGATGCTCACCTGCGGCGTCGATGCATCGACGACCAGGTCGGCACCGTCGATCTCCGCGAGATCGCTGGAAGAGGTCAGCACACGGCTCACCTCGAACCCGTCGAGCTCATCGATCACCGCACCGATGATCGTGCCGAGCTTCCCGGTTCCGCCGACGAGTGCTACCTGCGTGGTCATGCATCCAGTCTATTTCGCGGCCGACAGCGCACGGTCAGGGGCGCGCGGGCAGACACCTCGGATTCCGCGACACCGCGGAGGCGCGTCGGAGCAGGGCGCTCAGACCAGCAGCGCATCGGGGATCCCGGTGCGCAGTTCCACCGGAAGGTGGCCGGTGTCGTTGTGCGTGAGCAGCGTCCACGGCCGCCCTTGCTTCTGAGCGATCACCGTCAGCCCGCAATGGGACTGGTTCAGGGTCATCCACCGCCACTCCGGTGCGGCGAGCACCTCCCGCACGAACCAGGAGATCACGAAGTTGTGGGTGATGAGCACCTCGTGCACGTCTCCGGTCTTGCGCACCAGGAACTCATTGACGGCATCGGACATCTGCGCCCGCCCCGCCTCGATCTCGGCCTCGGTGACGGAACCGAAGAACGGCTCGAACACGGAAGGAGTCTCCTCCGTCATCCCGGTCGGGACGCAGTCGAACAGCAGCGCGGTGGGCTCGGGATCCACCGACGGCAGACGAGCCGCGATCGCCCGCGCCGTCTCGTTCGCGCGCAACAGCGGGGAATGCCAGACGGCGTCGAGCGGGAGCCCGGACAGCCGATCCGCGATCAGCTCCGCCTGACGTTGCCCCCTCGGCGAGAGGGGTCCGTCTGCGAGACCGTACTCGGCATCCTGATGTTCACCGTGTCTGACCAGATAAATGTAGTGCGTCACAAATCGCTCGCTTCATCGCCAGCATCCGCCGGACCTCTCTTCCACCCTATGTCACGGGCGGCTGGAAGCTCAGTTACCCGCCCGGGTGAGATCGGACACCTGGCTGCGCGAGAGCGAGACACCCGCTCCCTGCATCAGCTCATCGACGTGATCGCTCGCGAACGCGTTGACGATGGGCGCGGCGATCGTGCGCTGAGCGAGCAACCAGGCGATGGAGACCGCCGCGACAGGAGCACTCACTTCCTCGGCGACCTGATCGAGAGCGCGCAGGATCTTGATCCCCCGGCGGTTCAGATGACCACGCAGTTGCTCGCCACGCACACCGCGCGACGTGAGCGCTTTGCTGCGATGCCGACCCGACAGGAATCCGTGCTCGAGCGCGTGCGACGGCGTGACGGCGAGGTTCTGCGCACCGGCCACGAGGCGAAGATCACCCTCGAACGGCTGACGGCGGACCAGGTTGTAGGGAGTGTCGATCACCTGGATGCGCGGGTAACCGGCCGCGGCCAGGATGCGTGCTTCCACGAGTCGCTCCGGGGCGAAACCGAATGCACCGACCGAACCGATCTTCCCGGCATCCGTCATCCATTCGACGGTCGCCAAGGTGTCTTCGAGGTTGGTCGTCGCGTCGAGGGTGGCATCGAGATAGAGCACATCGATGCGGTCGACACCGAGCCGGGTCAGCGATCCCTCGACGGCACGCACGAGGTTGACGGAACCGAGGCCCGGGTTGTCGGCGTGGGCGCCGATGCGGACGCTCAGGACACTGCGCTCGCGCTGACCGCGCGACCGCAACCACTGCCCGATGATGTGCTCGCTGCGTCCGCCGGAGAAGCCGTCAGCGGTGTGGATGGCGTTTCCGCCGAACTCCACATAGCGGTCGAGAATGCCGTGACTGGTCTCGAGATCGACGTTCCAGCCGAACTCCGCCGCGCCGAGCATCAGCGGGAACGTCTCGAAACCCGTTTCGCCCAGGGCGACGCGGATGGACTCCCCTATCCCCGGTCCGACGATCGGGATGGGCGCGGACGGATGCTCGGCAACGCCCTGCTTGGCGCCTTCCTCAGACGCTCCTGCGCCTACGCTGAACAACCGCATTCTCTCTCACCCCCGCGTCGATCGGTGCGTGCCGACCTGCGTACCTGCTGGACCTGCACCCCCCGGTGCGTACTTCGAGAGTAAGCGAATTCCCCGGACGCCCCGACCAATCCGGGGAACGGCGCGGAAACACCGGATAACGATTTGGTCACACCACTGGACGACGAAACCCGGGCCCCTCTTCGCGAAGAGGCCCGGGTTCCGTTCGAACGTCGTGCTTACTCGGCGGCTGCATCCTCTGCAGGGGCAGCCTCAGCGGCAGGAGCGTCGTCGAGGACGGGCTCGAGCGAGAGCTTGCCACGGTCGTCGATCTTCGTGATCTTCACGAGGATCTTCTGGCCGACCGAGAGCACGTCGTCGACGTTCTCGACCCGCTTGCCACCGGCGAGCTTGCGCACCTCGGTGACGTGCAGGAGGCCGTCCTTGCCCGGGAGCAGCGAGACGAACGCACCGAAGGTGGCGATCTTCACGACGGTGCCGAGGAACTGCTCCCCGACCTCCGGGTTGGTGGGGTTGGCGATCGCGTTGACCTGGGCACGAGCGGCCTCAGCCGACGGGCCGTCGGTGGCGCCGATGTAGACGGTGCCGTCCTCCTCGATGGAGATCTGCGCGCCGGTCTCATCCTGGATCGCGTTGATCGTCTTGCCCTTCGGACCGATCAGCTCGCCGATCTTGTCGACCGGGATCTGCACGCTGATGACGCGAGGCGCGGTGGGCGCCATCTCGTCGGGCGCGTCGATCGCAGCGTTCAGGACGTTGAGGATCGTCAGACGAGCCTCACGAGCCTGGGTGAGCGCACCGGCGAGAACCTGCGTCGGGATGCCGTCGAGCTTGGTGTCCAGCTGGATGGCCGTGACGAACTCGCTGGTTCCGGCGACCTTGAAGTCCATGTCGCCGAGTGCGTCCTCCGCACCCAGGATGTCGGTCAGAGCCGCGTAGCGGGTCTCACCGTTGACCTCGTCCGACACGAGACCCATCGCGATACCGGCGACGGGAGCGCGCAGCGGCACACCCGCGTTCAGCAGCGACAGGGTCGACGCGCAGACGGAGCCCATCGAGGTGGAACCGTTGGAGCTGAGCGCCTCGGACACCTGACGGATCGCGTACGGGAACTCCTCGCGGCTCGGCAGCACCGGCACGAGGGCGCGCTCGGCCAGGAAGCCGTGCCCGATCTCGCGACGCTTCGGCGAACCGACACGGCCGGTCTCACCGGTCGAGTACGGCGGGAAGTTGTAGTGGTGCATGTAACGCTTGCTCGTCACAGGCGACAGCGAGTCGATCTGCTGCTCCATCTTGAGCATGTTCAGCGTGGTGACACCCAGGATCTGGGTCTCGCCGCGCTGGAAGATCGCAGAGCCGTGCACGCGCGGGATGACCTGCACCTCGGCGTCGAGCGGACGGATGTCCGCCAGCCCACGACCGTCGATACGAGCGCCCTCGGTGAGGATGCGACCGCGGACGATCCGCTTGGTGACCGACTTGTACGCGGCCGAGAACTCGAGCGGGGCTGCGGCCGGGAGCGAACCCGCCTCGGTGGCCTCGATGAGCTCCGCCTTCACGCGGTCCTTGATCGCGTCGTCGGCGGTCTGACGCTCGACCTTGTCGGCGATCTGGTAGACGTCGCTGAGCTCGGCGAACGCACGCTCGGACACGAAGCTGTAGACCTCGTCGCTGTACGCCGGGAAGACCGGGTACACGCCCGGCTCCTTCGACGCCGTGGCGGCGAGCTCGGCCTGAGCCTTCACGAGCTGAGCGATGAACGGCTTCGCGGCCTCGAGACCCTGAGCGACGATCTCTTCGTTCGGCTTGGTGGCGCCGGCCTTGATCAGGTTCCAGCTGTGCTCGGTGGCCTCAGCCTCGACCATCATGATCGCGACGTCTTCGGTGCCATCGGCCTTGGTGACGACACGACCGGCGACGATCAGGTCGAACACGGCCTCCGCGACCTGCTCGGCGGTCGGGAACGCGACCCACTGGTCGGCGTGCTCGCCCTGGCCGGGGATGAACGCGAGGCGCACACCGGCGACGGGGCCAGAGAACGGGAGACCCGAGATCTGGGTCGACGCGGATGCGGCGTTGATGGCGAGAGCGTCGTAGAACTCGCCGGGAGCGATCGACATCACGGTGATGACGACCTGGACCTCGTTACGCAGGCCGTCGACGAACGACGGACGCAGCGGACGGTCGATGAGACGGCAGACGAGGATCGCCTCGGTGGAGGGACGACCCTCACGACGGAAGAACGAGCCGGGGATCTTGCCGGCGGCGTAGGAGCGCTCTTCGACATCGACCGTCAGCGGGAAGAAGTCGAAGCCCTCGCGCGGGTGCTTGCCTGCGCTCGTGGCCGAGAGGAGCATGGTCTCGCCGTCGAGGTACGCGGCGACTGCGCCCTGAGCCTGCTGCGCGAGGCGGCCGGTCTCGAAGCGGATGGTGCGGGTGCCGAAGCGGCCGTTGTCGAGAACGGCCTCGGTGGCGGTGATTTCAGGACCTTCCAAGAGGTCTCTCCTTCTTTGTTTAGACTCGCGAATCCATGTGACGCGCGAGCATGTTCAAAGGAGCGGAACGGAAGGGTTCGGGCGCGCGGGCATTCCCGCGAATCTCGCCTGCGCTGGCCACCAGTAGAAAGCCACCCGACATCTGCCGAGGAACCCACCACAGGGGACCAGCTTCTCCGCCGATCGCTCCATGAGTCGATATGAAATTGTGCGGTTGACAGACATCAACCTCATCCACTCTATCAGCGCGGACCTCGAATCCTGCGAGTCGGCGCGCGACGCGGATCCGACATCGACCGGCCACGACACGTTCACCCCGTGGATGCCGAAGCGAGGGGGATATCCGCTGTGGTGGGTTCATGCGCCTCTCCGTCATCGGCTGCGGATATCTCGGAGCCGTTCATGCCGCCGCCATGGCCTCCCTGGGACACGACGTCGTGGGCATCGACGTCGACCGGGACAAGGTCGCCGCGCTCGCGTCGGGCGCTGCGCCGTTCTTCGAACCACGACTCGCCGAGCTCATCGCGGAAGGCCTGTCGACCGGAAG
Source organism: Microbacterium oxydans (assembly GCF_006540085.1). GTDB lineage: Bacteria > Actinomycetota > Actinomycetes > Actinomycetales > Microbacteriaceae > Microbacterium > Microbacterium oxydans. The sequence continues at coordinate 225,639 of NZ_BJOG01000005.1, forward strand.
GCTCCGCTTCAGCGCGCGGATGGCCGATGCCGGGGGCGCAGACGTGCACTTCCTCGCTGTCGGCACCCCACAGGCCCCGGGTGCGCACTCCGCAGATCTCCGCTATGTCTACGCGGCTGTCGACGATCTGCTCCCCCACCTGCGCCCAGGAGACGTGGTGGCCGGCAAATCCACCGTTCCCGTCGGCACCGCAGGCGAGCTCGCCGCTCGCATCTCCCCCACGGGTGCGACGCTCGTCTGGAATCCGGAGTTCCTCCGCGAGGGCTGGGCCGTGCACGACACCTTGACACCGGACCGTCTCGTCGTGGGTGCCGAGTCGGATGCCGCCGGCGAGCGCGCGGTCTGGATCCTCCGTGACGTGTACGGTGCCGCCGTCGAAAGCGGGGTGCCGTTCCTGGTGACGGATCTCGCGACCGCGGAACTGGTCAAGGGAGCGGCGAACGCCTTCCTCGCCACGAAGATCTCCTTCATCAACGCGATGGCGGAGATCGCGGAGGCGTCCGGCGCAGACGTCGCTCTGCTCGCCGATGCGCTCGGCCATGACACACGGATCGGGCGGCGCTATCTCGGCGCGGGCATCGGATTCGGCGGCGGTTGTCTGCCCAAGGACATCAGGGCGTTCGCCGCGCGGGCGGAAGAGCTGGGCCGCGGCGAGGCGGTCGGCTTCCTGCGTGAAGTCGACACGATCAATCTCCGGCGTCGCGATCGAGCCGTGCAGCTCGTCGTGGATGCACTGGGCGGTCTGGTGTTCGGTCGCAGGATCGCCGTGCTGGGAGCGGCGTTCAAGCCCTTCAGCGACGACATCCGGGACTCACCGGCCCTCGACGTCGCCGTGCGTCTTCGCGGTCTGGGCGCTGATGTCGTGGTCACCGACCCCGCTGCCGTCGACAACGCGGCCAAGGCGCATCCGCAGCTGGGCTACGCCCGTGACCGCGACGAGGCGCTGCGGGAGGCCGATGCCGTCGTGGTCGTCACCGAGTGGGATGAGTATCGACGGGACCTCTCGCCGGAGCACGCCGGGGCACTCGTACGGGGCCGGGTCATCGTGGACGGCCGCAACTGCCTCGACTCGACCGCGTGGCGCGCCGCCGGCTGGCAGTACCACGGCATGGGTCGGCGCTGAGCGAGCGGGGTCTCAGGGCACGACCGCAGCGAACGCCGCAGACGGCCGACCGAGGTACACGTAGCCATCGTGCTTCGCGATCCTCCCGTCACCCGCCGCGCGACCGTTGAGGCGGCGCCAGACCCACGGAAGCGCATGCCGTCGCCACCACACACCGGCGCCGATGGTCTCATGGTCGTGCATCGCTGCGTCGAGCACCCCGAGCGCATCGGCATCGGGGACACCGAGCACTTCGGCGCCACGGTAGGCGAGGAAACGGTGGCCCCGGCTGCTCAGGTGGACCAGATCCTCGCCCCAGTTCGCGCGCTCGGCCAGCGAGGGGTGCAGATCCGTATCGATCAGGATCGCGCCGGTGCGGGCGGCGATCCCGCTCAACGCGGTGGCGAAGGCGGAGAACCTCCGCGTATAGATCGACGCAGCGCGACGGCCGGGGAGAAAGGGCGTGACGAGGAGCACGTCCGCCCCTATTCCCCGCAGCCGGCGCACGGCGTCCTCTAGCTCCGCGGCGAGCGCGGTGACATCGACGCGGGGCTTCACGAGGTCGTTCGCACCGATCAGGATCGACACGAGGTCGGGCCGAAGCTCGAGTGCCCTGGCCAGTTGCAGTCCGGCGACGTCTCGGACGCGCTTGGACCTGATGGCCAGGTTCGCGTAGTGCAGACCTCCTCTCGCGGCGAGCAGGAGCGCGAGACGGTCGGCCCATCCTCTCAGCGCACCATCGGGTGCCGGATCGCAGAGCCCTTCCGTGAGAGAGTCACCGAGCGCGACGTACCGCCGCCACCGACGGGAGACGATCGTCGCGGGCGGCTCGGGGCGCACGAGGCGACGAGCGCGAGCCCGGGAGTCCACCGCATGCAGCGTCCTCGCCTCGTCGAAGTGGTCGAGGAGCTGGTCGCATACCTTCTCCCAGCTGCGCTCCTGCACGGCTTCGCGCCCGGCCTCGCCGAAAGCCCGCCTCTTGCGCGCATCGCCGGCGAGGTCGGACACCCGACCCCGCAGATCGTCGAGGTCCCCCGGCCGGTAAAGCCATCCGTCGATGCCCATGCGCACGAGACCCAGCGGACCGCCGCGACCCGTCGCGATCACGGGGACACCGCTCGCATGGGCTTCTTGCAGGGTCTGACCGAATGTCTCGCTCTCGCCGGGGTGGACGAACAGGTCGAAAGATGCCATCGCCGCGGCGAGCGCGTCCCCGTCGAGGTGGCCGAGGAAGAGGGCATCGGGTAGCAGTCCCTGCGCCTTCGCTCTGCTGGGCCCGTCCCCCACGATCACCAGGCGTGTGCCGGGGATACCGCGGAGTGCGACGAGGTCTTCGACCTGCTTCTCCGGCGCGAGACGTCCGACGTAGCCGATGACGACGTCGGCGCCCCAGCCGGCTCGGAGCGCGCCGTCGCGTCGCGACGGCTGGAACCGCTCGGCGTCGACGCCCCTCCCCCAGCGACGCACGCGGTCGATACCCAGCGCGGTGAGCTGCCTGGCCGAGTCGGCGGAGGGCGCGAGGGTGATGGTGGCGCGTCGATGCAGGCGGGCGATGTGAGCCTGGGCGATGCCCGTGGTCGCCGCGACCCGATAGCGCTCGGTGTATGCGGCAACGTCGGTCTGATAGGCGGCGACGGCCGGCAGCTCCAGGCGCTCGGCGGCCAGCACCCCACGCCACCCCAATGCGAAAGGGGAAGCGAGGTGCACGACATCGGGCTGGAAGCGAGCGAGCGAGGTGGCGATGCGGTGAGCGCTCGACGTTCCCACCCTCACGTGCCGGTACCCCGGAAGAGCGAGACTCGGTATCGGTTCGACGGGGGCACCGCTGATCTCGGACGGTGCGCCGACGGCCGCGGGCGCGACGACATGAGCTTCATGCCCTCGCCGTTCGAGGTGTCGCAGGATCTGCAGCACCGAGCCGGTGACACCGTTCATGTGCGGAAGGAAGGACTCGGTGACGATCGCTACTCTCACAGGCCCAGGATGACGGTCCGTACGAGCGGGGACGCCCGCAGACGCCCTTCTGCACCGGATGTTCACCGGATGCTGGAGAACGGGTCACCGGCTATCCGTTCTTTGGTTCCCGTTCACCCTCTGGGGGCAGAGTGAGCGACGTGCCGACGGATCTGCTGACCGCCTCACTCGCTGGCCCTTGGAGCCTGGTCCTGATGAGCGTGCTCGTGGTGGGGGACGCCTTCTTCGTCGTGGTGCCCGGTGAGGTCGCGGTGACCGCCCTCGGTGCGATCGCGGTCACGACGGGCTCCCCGCCCCTGTGGGCTGTGGTCGTGTGTGCCGCCGTCGCCGCTGCTCTGGGTGACGCCTGCTGCTACCTCATCGGGTGGTCGGTTGGCACCGAGCGCTGGCGGTGGATGCGGGCACCACGCGTGCTCCAGGCTCTGGATTGGGCTCGCCGCCGCTTGGACGGCGGGATGGCCACGGTGCTGTTCACCGCGAGGTTCGTGCCGTTCGCGCGGCTTGCGATCAATCTGGTCGCCGGGGCATCGCGTGTCCACCCGCCGCGCTACCTCGCGCTCGTCAGTCTCGCTGCGACCGGGTGGGCGCTGTACCAGGCCGCGGTGGGCGCAACTGTCGCGACGCTCGTCCCCGGAGGTCCGCTCGTGGCCGTGCCCGTCTCCATCGTGCTCGCGATCGGGATCGGGGCGCTGATCGACCTGTGCGTGCGCCGCTCCAGAGGGTGACCCACCCGGGCACGTGCCCTAGGCTCGGGTCATGAGCACCGAAGAAGGCGCCTCCTCTTCTGAGGAGATGAAGCGCAAGTTCAAGGAAGCGCTCGAGAAGAAGAACGCGCACCACCGGCAGGGCGAGGCACACCTCGACGGCGATTCCGCCGTGCACAGTGCGAACGCCCCGCAGACGCGGCGCGAGTTCCGACGCAAGAGCGGTTGACCGCGCGGATGCGGGAGCCGGCTCGGCCGGGCTCCCGCATCCCCCACTTCCGTCTCAGCGGCGGTCGGCGCGGAGCCGGGCCCGCTCCTCCTTCGCCGCCATCTCGGAGACCGCCGCTTCGCGGAGCTCCTGCATGTCAGCGGCCTGGGCGCTGCCCACCGGCTCGTGCGCATCGACGCCGTCGAGCAGGGACTCGTCGAAGGGCAGCTCCCCGCTGAGCACGCGTCGCACGCGGTCGCGGTCGATCTGCTTCGTCCACGTGCCGATCAACAGGGTCGCGACCGCATTGCCGGTGAAGTTCGTGAGTGCTCGCCCCTCCGACATGAACCGATCGATGCCCACGATCACCCCGACACCGTCCACCAGGTCGGGGCGGTATGCCTGGAGGCCGCCGGCGAGGGTGGCGAGGCCCGCGCCGGTGACTCCGGCGGCGCCCTTGCTCGCGATGATCATGAACACGAGCAGACCGATCTGCTCGCCGATCGTCATCGGCTGGCCCATGCCCGTGGCGATGAACAGCGAAGCCATCGTCAGGTAGATGGCCGTGCCGTCGAGGTTGAACGAGTACCCGGTCGGAACGGTGATGCCCACGACCGGCTTGGAGACGCCGACGAACTCCATCTTCGCGATCAGCCGGGGCAGCGCGGATTCCGAGGAAGACGTTCCAACGATGAGCAGGTACTCCCTGGCGAGGTACTTCATGAGCGCGAAGATGTTCACCCGTGTGACGGTCCACAGCAGCACCCCGAGGATGACGACGATGAACAGGATGCAGGTGATGTAGAAGGCGACCATCAGCGTGCCCAGGCTCCAGATCGCGGCGACACCGGTCTTGCCGACCACGGCGGCGATCGCACCGAAGGCCCCGAGCGGAGCCAGCCACAGGATCATGCCGAGAATGCGGAAGACGAGCTTCTGGAGCTGCTTGACCGCGTCCATGATCGGGGCGCCACGGTCGCCGAGCCCCTGCAGGGCGAAGCCGACGAGGAGCGCGATGAACAGCACCTGCAGCACGCTCTCACCCGTGAACGCCGAGAAGAACGTGGTCGGGATGATGCCGAGGATGAACTCCTGTGTCGTCTTGGCCTCCGCCTCGACCGCATCGTACGTCGACGAGGCCATGTCGAGTCCGGAGCCCGGGTGGATGATGTTCCCCACGACGAGACCGATCGCGAGGGCGAAGGTCGACATGACCATGAAGTACAGCAGCGCGAGTCCGCCGATCTTGCCGACGGTGGCCGCCTTGGCTATCGACCCCACTCCGACCACGATCGTGCAGAAGATGATCGGGGCGATCATCATCTTGATCAGAGCCACGAATCCCTTGCCCAGCGGCTCGAAAGCCTGTCCCACCTCGGGCCAGACGAGACCGACGACCGCACCGAGCACGACCGCCAGGAGCACCGACACATACAGCCAGGTGTGCCGGTCCCACGATTGCTTCCCTCGCCGCCAGTTGAACTTCGGCAGTGAGAATCCTGTTGTGAGCGCCATCGCGTCCTCCTCGATCATCGACGTCATCGTCCGGTGGGCGGCTGCTTCGCCGCCGATCAGAGTTCACGGTCCTCGACTTCCCGCATCGGGGCGAGTTGTGGTCGTATTGGTCACGGCACCAGAGCAACGACGATCGGAGGAAGCGATGGCGCGCCCCTCCCGCACCCGCAGCACCGCCTCCCGTGTGTTCGCCGTGCTGCTGGTCGCCGCCGTCGTGATCGGCATCCTCGTCGCGGGCTTCCTGGTGCTGGAGGCGCAACGATCGATCCGCGCCGAGGCGGAACGGGTCACGGCCGCCACTGCCGTCTCGCTCGCTGCCTCCCCGGACGTGATCGACGGTCTGAGCTCGGACGACCGGGAAGCGGCCACACGGGTGCTCGAGCCCTACTCGCTGACCGTGGTCGCCGGTGCGGGACTCGACTTCATCACGGTGATGACTCCCGACGGCACGCGGATCACCCACCCCGACGCCGACCAGATCGGCGGAACCTACCTGGGAACGATCCCCGCGTCGCCGCGCACGCTCACCGAGGAGTTCACCGGCACCCTGGGACCATCGGTACGGACCATCGTCCCGGTCACCGCGCCGGATGACGACCTGATCGGCTGGGTCGCCGCAGGGGTGACGACCGAGTCCATCAGCGATACGCTGATCCGCCGCCTGCCTCTCACGCTCGGCATCACGATCGCCCTCGTCGCCCTCGGCGCCGGTGGCGCGATCATCGCTCGCCGCGTGACCCGCCGAATCGCCGGCGATCTCCCGCCCGGCCAGCTGCGCGACGCCGTGTCGTCGTACGAATCGATCCGCACCCTGGGGGAAGCGCTGCGGGCGCAGACGCACGAACACGGGAACAGGATGCACGCCGCGGTGGCTCTGCTCGAACTCGGACGCCGTGACGAGGCGATCGAGATCCTCACGGAGACGTCCCGTCAGAGCCAATCCCTCGTCGACCAGGTGACCGCGCGACGCCACGGCGATCCGGCCGTCGGAGCGCTCCTCCTCGGAAAGGCCTCGCAGGCCAAGGAACGCGGCATCGACTGGCGGGTGCACATCGAGCCGGACACTCCCCGCACTCCCCTGTCGACCGTGGACGCCGTGTCCGTGCTCGGCAACCTGGTGGACAACGCCATGGATGCCGCGGCCGAGTCGGACGACCGGTGGGTGCGGGTCTCGCTGCGCACGCACGACGGCCACGGAATCGTGCTGGAGGTCTCCGACAGCGGTCCCGGAATAGCGCCGGCCGTGCGCGAGCGGATGTTCGACCAGGGATTCTCCACGAAACCTGCCGATGTGCAAGGGCGCGGCATCGGCCTGGCCCTCGTGCGCTCGGTGGTGAGCGGGGCGGGTGGCTCGGTCACGGTGACGGATGCCCCGACGACCTTCCGAGTCGTCCTCCCCGCCGCGGGCGAACGGCAAGGGCGGCGGCGGCGATGATCCGCGCGCTCATCGTCGACGACGACGCACTCACGCTCGAACTGCACCGCGACTACCTTGCCCGTCTCGACGGCTTCGAGGTGACCGGCGAGTGCACGGGCGCCCGCGCCGCGATGACGGCAGTGCTCGATCGACCCGGCGCATTCGATCTGGTACTGCTCGACATCACGATGCCGGACGGCTCGGGTATCGACGTGCTCCGTGCGCTCCGAGCACGCTCCGCAGCGCTGGACGTGATCGCGATCACCAGTGTGCGCGACGCCGAGTCGGTGCGGCAGATGGCTGCGCTCGGGGTGTTCCAGTATCTCGTCAAGCCGTTCCCGTTCACCGTGTTCCGCGAGCGGATGGAACAGTACCGCGCATACAGGGAACAGGCGCGCTCCACCGAGGGCGAGGCCACCCAAGCGGAGATCGATGCACTGCTCGGCCGCTCCACGGGAACGATCGCGCTGCCCAAGGGACTCTCGACGACCTCCTTGGACAGGGTCGCCGCGGAACTGCGCGCCGGCGGACCGCTCTCGGCGCGGGAGGCAGCCGAGCGACTCGGCATGTCTCGGGTCGCGGTGCGCCGTTACCTGGAGCATCTGGTCGCCGAGGGTGTGCTGACACGGGGCGCACGCTACGGCACACGGGGACGACCGGAGACCGAGTACGACTGGAGACGCCCCGGACCGCCTCCCGCTTAGGTCAGCGCGGCAGTCGTCCTTCGTGGAGCAGTCCCTCGGGGTCGACGCGCGACCGCACGCTGCGCAGTCGGGCGACATCGTCGGCGGTGCCGCATCGGTCGAGCGACTGATCAGGGCCGAGGAAGGTCGCCACGGTCTGCGGGGCCTCGTTCGGCGCCAGGAGCTCGCGGAACGCCACGAGACTCGCGTCGCCAGGCTCGGTCGGCACACCGGGGATGACCGGGACGAGAGCGTGCAACAGCCAGCCGACGGACTGCAGCGATGCGAAGCCCGAGCGGCGCGGGGCGTTCAAGGCACCGCCGAGCATGCGGAGGTCGATGCCCATGATCGGCCAGTGCTCCGGGAGCTCCCTGAACTCGAGGAGGGCATCGATCGTCTCGTCGTCGAGGATGCTCAGAGCCATCGAAGCACCCCGGCCAGGGGTCGGCTCCGTGGGCTCGTTCGAGGCGGCGGCCAGTGCAGCGGGCGAAGTCGGACCGGTGATCTCCCTGCGCACCTCCCCTGCTCTACGCACCGTGTCGACCAGTTCGTCCTGCGGCCCATCGGTCGACAGCACCTGGACGGTGAGGAAGCTGCGTCCCCTGATCTGCTCCGGCAGCTCCGGCGCATCCGGCATGCGCATCGAGTTGACGAACACGTTGAGCGTCGCGGCTGCTGATACGGCGAGGTCGCGGACCGCACGGACGACCGCGGGAGCGTCGACGACATCGAAGGTGAGGTTGGCGCCCCAGATGTCCGGTGCTGGCACGAGCTCGATCTCGAGCGCGGTCACGATCCCCACCAGGCCTCCGGCTCCGCGCAATGCCCACATGAGGTCACTGTCGGTGTCATCGTCGATGCGCTCATGCGTGCCGTCAGGGCGGAGCACCCATGCCGCGCGCAGGTTGTCGGAGCCGAGACCGCCCGTGCGGCTGAACCAGGAGTGCCCGCCGCCCAGTGTGTACCCGGCCACGCTGACGACCGGGCTGGTGCCGGCCGGCGCGACCCAGCCGGTTCCCTCCAGCGCCTCGACGACCGCACCCCAGCGCACGCCGGCGCCGACGGTCGCGACCCCGCTCTCGAGGTCGAGGGACAGCTCGTCGAATGCGCTCATGCGCACCAGGACGGCACCACTCAGGTCGCCGGATGCGCCGTGGCCGCTTGGCTGGATCGCGAGGCTCGTCCCCGCTTCCCGTGCTGCGCGCAGGAGCACACGGAGGTCGTCGACGTCGGCGGGCGTCGCGACCGCATCTGGATGCTGCTCGATCGCGAGGTTCCACGGTCGACGCGCCGCGGCGTACGCCGTGTCTGCGGGAAGGACGAGGGTTCCGGTCAGTCGGTCCTGGAGCGCGACGATGGCGGGGTGCGTTGGCATGACGCCACCGTACGACATCCCTCGGACATCGTCGACGGCGTCATGCGCGACTCACTCGCCCGCCAGACCGCCGAGCATGTGGCCGAACGAGCGCCCTTCACCCAGGTACGTGGCAGGGTCGTAGGGATCGACCGTCTCGGAGGCTCCGCGACGTGCGATCGCCTCCGCGAGCTCCTTCGCCCCCTTCTCCACACGCTTGGCGAGCGGAGCGACGTCGTCGCCCGCGCCGCCCCAATCGCTTGATGCCGCGAACACTCCGGTCGAGACGGCCTCGGCGTGGAGGTACGCGAACAGCGGGCGGATCGCGTAGTCGATCGCCAGCGAGTGCCTGGCGGTGCCCGCGTTCGCCCCGATGAGCGCGGGCTTCCCGGTGAGGGCGTCCGGGTCGAGCACGTCGATGAACGACTTGAACAGGCCCGAGTAGCTCGTCGAGAAGATCGGCGTCACAGCGATCAGCGCATCGGCGGAGACCACGGTGTTGATCGCCGTCTCGAGCGCCGGCGGCGCGAAGCCGGTGAGCATGTTGTTCGTGATGTCGTGCGCATAGTCGCGCAGCTCGATCACGTCGACGCTCGCCTCGATGTCGTGTGCGGCGAGGGCTTTCACGGTCTCGGCCGCGAGGCGATCGGCGAGCATCCTGGTGGACGACGGGTTCGACAATCCCGCCGAGACGACGGCGATACGACGCGTGGTCATGTCAGGCCTCCTTCCGGCCGAGTCCGAAGGCAGCACCCGCGGGCGCCGGGGTGTCCTGGTAGGGCGAGTCCCCGGTGAGGTTGTCTCCGCGGTTCGCACCGGGGCGCGCCTGACGGGTCGGCCCGTCACCGAACTCGGCCTTGACGCGCGCGGCATGGGTCGGCGCGTCCGGCACGGATGCGGGGCGGTCCTTCGCCAGCTCCTTGCGCAGCACGGGGACGACCTCGGAACCGAGGATGTCGAGCTGCTCGAGGACCGTCTTCAACGGCAGACCAGCGTGGTCGATGAGGAACAGCTGGCGCTGGTAGTCGCCATAGTGCTCGCGCATGCCGGCGTAGCGGTCGATCACCTGCTGCGGAGAGCCCACCGTCAGCGGGGTCATCTCCGTGAAGTCCTCCATGCTCGGACCGTGACCGTACACGGGCGCGTTGTCGAAGTACGGGCGGAACTGGTTCACCGCGTCCTGCGACTTCGCGGCCATGAACACCTGGCCGCCGAGTCCCACGATCGCCTGCTCGCGCGTGCCGTGGCCGTAGTGCTCGAAGCGCTGACGGTACAGCTCGATGAGCCGCTGGTAGTGCTCCTTCGGCCAGAAGATGTTGTTCGCGAAGAACCCGTCTCCGTAGTAGGCGGCCTGCTCCGCGATCTCCGGGGTGCGGATGGAGCCGTGCCACACGAACGGGGCGATGCCGTCGAGCGGACGGGGCGTCGAGGTGAAGCCCTGCAACGGGGTGCGGAACTTGCCCTCCCAGTCGACGACGTCCTCACGCCACAGCTTGTGCAGCAGGGCGTAGTTCTCGATCGCGAGCGGCAGACCTTGACGGATGTCCTGCCCGAACCACGGGTACACCGGGCCGGTGTTGCCGCGGCCGAGCATGAGGTCCATGCGGCCGTCGGACACGTGCTGCAGCATCGCGTACTCCTCGGCGATGCGCACAGGGTCGTTCGTGGTGATGAGCGTCGTCGACGTGGAGACGATGAGGCGCTCGGTCTGCGCGGCCAGTGCCGCCAGGAAGGTCGTGGGGCTGGAGGACCAGAACGGCGGGTTGTGGTGCTCGCCGATCGCGAAGACGTCGAGTCCGACCTCTTCGGCGTGCACGGCGATCGCCGTCGTCGCCTTGATGCGCTCCTGCTCGCTGGGGGTGATTCCCGTGGTGGGATCGCGGGTGATGTCGCTGACCGACATGATGCCGAACTGCATCGCCTGCGCGCCTGACTGCTCGCTCATGATTGCTCCGTGTCTCCGAACCGGACGACTCGCATCCCGTTCTATTCATTTGAATGTATCTGTGTCAACGCGCTCACATCAACTTTATTCCCGGCCTGTAGCCTCGAACGATGAGCAGTGCCGGCGCCGACGTCTCAGGGCCCACCACAGGATCGGTCCCCCGCAGGCGGAGGCGTGTGCCGTTCTGGGACAACGCACGATACGTCTGCATCGTGCTCGTCGTGCTCGGTCACGCGATCCAGCGCCTGACGTACGACTCCGACATCGCCTTCGCGTTCTACCTGGCGCTGTACGCGTTCCACATGCCGGCGTTCGCCATCATCTCCGGCTACTTCTCGAAGTCCGGCTCCCCCTCCAAGACGCAGATGGCCAGGGTGATCACGGACATCCTGCTCCCCTACGTCATCTTCGAGACGCTGTGGACACTCACCAAGTGGCTCGTCGAGGGACAGGTCGATCCGAACATCACGAAGCCGAGCTGGACGCTGTGGTTCCTCCTCGCACTCGGGATCTTCCGGCTCGTGCTCCCGTACCTCGCGCTGCTTCGGTGGCCACTGCTGTGGACAGTGGTGATCTCGGTCGGCGTGGGATACCTGCCGAACGTCGACAGCACGTTCTCGCTGTCCCGCACCCTGGGGCTCCTTCCCTTCTTCACTCTGGGCTGGTGGCTGCGCGAGCACGACATCGTGGACAGGTTCCGTCTCCTCGACTTCCGTCCCTGGTGGATCCGCGGCGGCGCCGTCGCGATCTTCGCACTGGCCGGTTGGGCCGCCTGGAACTGGCTTCCGCTGTGGCAGGCGGCCGATCTGCGGCACTGGCTCTTCTACGAGGACTCCTATGCCGATCTGGGCGGGGAGCAGTGGTGGGCCGGCGGGGTGCGGATACTCCTGATGATGCTCGCCGTCGTGCTCAGCGCCGCCTTCTTCGCCCTCATCCCGCGGGGCGCCCACTGGTGGACGACATTCGGCCAGTACACGATGTACGTGTTCCTGCTGCATTCGTTCGTGCTGTACCCCTTCCGCGAGAGCGGGGTCCTGCAGAGCCTCGAGCCGACCTGGATCTGGCTCCCCCTCGTCACCGTGGCGTCGGTGCTGATCGCCCTCGCGCTGGCGACGAAGCCGGTCAGGTGGGTCTTCCGCCCCCTGGTGGAACCCCGGCCAGGGTGGCTGTTCGCCGACCCGGCGCTCGCCTCCAAGGAGGGGCGCCGGAACGACCCGACGGGCTCACGACGCCCCCGCCAGCCAGGGCGATAGCCTCGAAGGCGTGAGCCGCGCACAGACCGTCCGAGACCGCATCGTCGAACGCATCGAGGAGACGGACTTCGGCGCTCACGGGCTGCACGTCCGCGTCGCCACCGAGACCGCTGAACATCGCTGGACCGACGACGTGCGGGAGGACGTCCACTCCATCGCGAAAGGTGTCTGCGTTCTGGCTACGGGAATGGCAGCCGACGAGGGCGCGGTGTCGCTCGACGTGCCCGTCGGCATCTACCTCCCCGACTTCGAGCTGGGAGATGGCGTCGAGGACGTCACGCTGCGGGATCTGCTCTCGATGACCAGCGGGATCGATCTGCCGTGGTCCGAGACGCTGCTGACGGACTGGCCGGACCTGGCCCGCGAGTTCCTGCGACGCCCGTCGAGCGGACGCTCGTTCCAGTACTCGAACGCGAGCACGTACACCGCCATGGCCGCGCTCGCCGCGCGCGTCGGAGATGTGGGCGAATACCTCGACGCCCGACTGTTCCGACCGCTCGGCATCGATGACGTGGAATGGGAGCGCAGCCCTCAGGGTCGCATCGCCGCGGGAGGGGGCCTGCCCCTGCGCACCGATGAGCTGGCGCGCCTCGGCCTGCTCATCAGGGAACGCGGCGCGTGGGAGGGCCGACAGCTGATCGCCCCAGAATGGACCGACGCGATGCACACGCAATGGCGGGTCGCCGGCGAGAGCGCGGACTACGATCGCTACGCCCTTGCAGGATGGGGCGGCCCCGGGCCGGCGTGGAGACTTCACGGCGCCTACGGCCAACTGCTCATCTTCCTCGACGACGCCGTGGTGACCATCACGGCCGACGATCACTTCGGCGCCGATGCCATCGCTGCGTTCGCGGTGGAGACGCTCACGAGCACACGCGAGCCGTGACAGCTCAGGCGAACAGCGCGGCTCCCACGTAGGACCCCGGCTTCGCGCCCGCCGGCACCGCCCAGACGCCCGAACCGACATGGCGGATGTACTCGTTCATGAGGTCGGTCGACAACCGCCGCTGCAACGCGATGAACTGCGCGGGGTCGCGCTGATACGAGAGGAAGAACAGCCCGGCGTCGAGCCGACCGAGCTCGTTGTTGCCGTCGACGTAGTTGTAGCCGCGGCGGAGGATGCGGATGCCGTCGTTGTGTTCCGGGTGCGCGAGGCTCACGTGACTGTCGGCGTCGATCGCCTTGCCGTGGAAGTCCGGAGCGGTGAACTCATCGCCGCCGGAGAGCGGTGCACCCTCGCCCTTGTCGCGGCCGATGATCGTGTCCTGCTCGGAGAGCCGCACCCGGTCCCAGGTCTCGATGAGCATCGCGATCTTCCGGGCCACGAGATAGGAGCCACCGGCCAGCCACGCCGGCTCGTCCTTCGCGGCGACCCAGACGTGATCCCTCAGCGCCTCGGTGTCGTCGGCGAGGATGTTCGCGGTGCCGTCCTTGAATCCGAAGAGGTTGCGCGGGGTCGCCTGCGTCGCCGTGGTGCGCGACGTCTTGCCGAAGCCGAGCTGCGACCAGCGCAGGCGCGCGCGGCCGAACGCGATGCGACTGAGGTTGCGGATGGCGTGCACCGCCACCTGGGGGTCGTCGGCACAGGCCTGGACACAGAGGTCACCGTGAGAGGTCTGAGGATCGAGGTCGTCGCCGAGGAAGGCGGGCAGACGCTCCAGCCCCGCCGGCCGCTGCGCGGCGATGCCGTACCGGTCACCGTCCTCGTTCTCGAAGAGACCGGGTCCGAAGCCGAACGTGATCGTGAGTCCTGCAGCGGGCAGACCCAGCGCCTCTCCCGTATCGTCCGGAGGCGCCTCGGCCGGTCCGCCGACCGCGCCGGTCGCGCTGACCTCGAGTCCTTGCGCCATGCGCGAGGCCGCATACGACCAGTCCTGCAGCAGAGAGATCAGGTCATCGCGGTCGGTGCGCGGCATCATGTCGAAGCTGGCGAAGTGCAGATGGTCCTGCACCGGAGTGGTGATGCCCGCCTGATGCTCTCCGAAGAAGTCGTAGGCCGAATGCGCGTCATCGGCAGCCCTGGCACGCCCCAGTGCGACTCCCCCGGTGAGGCCGGCGCCGGTCCCGACAGCGAGCCCCGCGACACTGCCACCGATGGCCAGCCCGAGAAGGCCGCGCCTGCTCAGTCCGGTAGGGGTGGATGCCCCGCCCGACGTCGATTCGCCGTGCGCGGCACCCGCTTCTGACTCGTTCACGTCCGTGATCGTATCCGGTGGGCCGACTCGACGCTGATCAGTCGAGGACCGTGCTGGTGAGCTGCGACAGCGGCTCGGCCAGGGCGTTGATCAGATCGGTGAACTCGCGCTTGTCGGCCTCGGTCAACTCCGAGTAGCCCACGAATCCGGCTGCGAGCGAACCGTGGGTCGCGAGCGAGTCCTCGAGGGCGGTGTAACCGGACTCGATCTCGGCGACCAGTTCCTTGCCCTGATCGCCCTGTGCAGCGGCGAACTCCTGCACGAGCGAGAACGCCATCTTGGAGCCCTCAACGTTTGCCGCGAAGTCGTACAGATCCGTGCCGGACCACCAGTCCTCCTCGCCGGAGATCTTGCCGGTCGCGACCTCATCGAGCAACGCGATCGCTCCGTTGGAGATGCCGCCGATGCCCTGGTCGTCGAGCGCGGTGGTGAAGTCGTCGGAGTGCACGTAGTCGTACAGCTCCTGCACGTCGGCGAGCAGCAGGTCGCCGTAATCGGCACGCTCTTCCGGTGTCGACGGCGCCCAGTCCTGCCACGCAGGGGTCTCACCGTCCGCGTTCAGCGCGTCCTGCGCAGGCGCCCACAGATCCTTCTCGATGCGGTGGAAGCCCGTCCAATCGAGCTTCTCGGCGACGGCGTCGACCTCGCGGTAGTCGATGCGCGGGTCGAGGTCGCCCAGCGCCTCCGCGACGGGCTCGATGCGCTCGTAGAAGGCGCGAGTCTGCGGGAACAGGGTGCGGGCGGTCTCGTCGTCGCCGGACTCGTAGGCGGCGACGAAGTCCTCGACGGCGGGGACGAGCTGACCGACCTGATCCTTGACGAAGGCACCGTAGAGATCGACCGCCTTCTGCTTCTGCTCGGCATCGGGCCCGTCGACCGCGACACGGTCCCCGGTGACGGTGAACGCCGTCTTCCCGACGCCGTCGCCGACCATGCCCGGCTTGCAGAGGGTGAAGTAGTCGCCCGGCTGGGCGACCACGGTCAACGTGCGCGATGCTGCCGGTGCGATGTTCTCGACCTCACCCACGATGCGGAGCCCGTCCTCGGCGAGAAGGTAGAACTCCGTCACCTGACCGGTGTCGTTCTTGACGTCGAAGGTGAGAGTCCCGCTCTCGGCTGTCGACGCCGACACGGCGCAGTCGCTGTCGGTCGACGAGACGTCGAACGCCGCCGTGGCCTGTGCATCGCTCTTCGCGACGCAGCCGCTGAGGACGAGCGCCGCGGCGCCGGTGGCGGCCAGCACCCCCAGGATCCGGTGCGAGGTGGTCATGCTGCTCCTTGAGGTGAGAGGGAGGGAGATGTCGATGAGGGCTCCGTCGGGCTCTGCGGCTTCGCCGCGCGGCTCGAGCGGAGGCCGCGGATGTACAGCCATCCGACGACGGAGATGTAGAGGACCCAGGCGACGACCTGCAACCAGGTCATCGCCGGCATGAATCCGATGGTCGCCTGCAGGATCGAGGCGAGAGGGCCGCCCGGGGCGATCGTCGCCGACACGTCGAATGCCCAGCCGAAGGGGAAGGCCGCCCATCCGACGGCCACGCCCCCGGTCACCGCATCGATCGGGGCCAGAGCGGTGAACGGGCCAGGGAGCGCTCCGGCCTCTTGGAGGTCCATGAGCGCGTAGGCGAGGACACCGGCGGCGACGATCACCAGGAAGCCCCCCGTCCAGGCGAAGAAGCGGCGGAGATCGAGTCGCAGCGCGCCGCGGGAGATCAGCCAGCCGATGATCACGGCAGCGATCAGTCCGAGCAGCGCGCCCAGCAGCGCCGAGGGGGCGTCTCCGAAGGACTGGACCATCGACCACAGCAACAGCGTGGTCTCGATACCCTCGCGCGCGACCGACACGAAGCCGATGGCGATCAGGGCCCAGAGCCCACCGGCGGTGAGGGCGCGATCGATACCGCCCTCCAGCGTGGCCTTCATGCTGCGACCAGCGCGCTGCATCCAGAAGATCATCCAGGTCACCATGGCCACGGCGAGCAGCGAGAGACCTCCGCCGATCAGCTCCTGCGCCTGGAACGTCAGTTCGTACGCACCGAACGTGAGCACAGCTCCGATGCCGAGCGCCAGGACGATAGCGAGACCGACTCCTGCCCACATCTTCGGGAGGGCATCCTTCCGGCCGAGACGACGGAGGTAGGCGACGAGGATACCGACGACGAGCGCGGCTTCGAGACCCTCGCGGAGCCCGATGAGAAAAGTGGCGAGCACGGAAAACACTCTCTGCGGTGACTGAGGTAAGGCGGCCCTTACCGAAGGATGACTCTAGCACCGCGATCGACGTGCTCCGAACCCCGACGGCGGGAAGTAATGGATTGCAACACAGGGCACCCTCCCCGTCCAGGCGACGTAGCCTCGGTCCATGGCTGAACTCTCGCTCCCCGTCCTCGACCTCTCCCAGCTCGACGAAGGCCCCGACTCCGCCGCACGATTCCGTGAAGAACTGCGGGCCGCGACGCACGACGTCGGTTTCTTCTACCTCACCGGCACCGGGATCTCCCCCGAGCTCGAGGCCCGGCTCCATCAGGCGGCGCTCGACTTCTTCGCCCTGCCCGAAGAGGACAAGCTCGCGATCGAGAACGTGAACAGTCCGCATTTCCGCGGGTACACCCGAGTGGGCGGCGAGCGGACGCAGGGGAAGGTCGACTGGCGCGAGCAGATCGACATCGGCCCCGAGCGCGAACCCGTCGACGGCGGCCCCGCCTTCAACCGGCTCACCGGCCCCAACCTCTGGCCCGCCGCCCAGCCGGAGCTGAAGGAGATCGTCACGGAGTGGCACGACACCCTGACCGAGATCGCTCACAAGCTTCTTCGCGCCTGGGCTGTCACTCTCGGCGCAGACGAGACCTACTTCGACGAGCCGTTCCGCGATCCGTCGACTCTGATCAAGATCGTGCGATACCCGGGCACGGACGAGCCGGAACCGCAGCAGGGCGTCGGAGCGCACAAGGATTCCGGTGTGCTGACGCTGCTGTGGGTCGAGCCCGGCAAGGGCGGACTCCAGGTCGAGCGTGACGGTGAGTGGGTCTCTGCTCCCCCGGTGCCCGGCGCCTTCGTCGTCAACATCGGCGAGCTGCTGGAGTACGCCACCGGCGGATACCTCAAGGCCACGAACCACCGTGTGATCTCACCGCGGGCACCGGAGGAGCGCATCTCGATCCCGTTCTTCTTCAACCCCGCGCTCGATCAGCAGCTGCCACTGCTCGAGCTCCCCGCTGACCTCGCTGCGCAAGCGACCGGAGTCACCGAGGATCCCGGCAATCCGATCCATGCGACCTACGGCGAGAACGCGCTCAAGTCTCGGCTTCGTGCGCACCCCGATGTCGCGGCGATCCATCACCCCGACCTCGTCGGCGCGACCGCCTGAGGGACGTCACAGTTCCGCCCCACCGCTGAGGGCGACGATCTCGCGCAGTGCCTGAAGGTGCGCGGCGAAGGCATCACGCCCCGCCTTCGTCGGACGCACCCAGGTGCGCGAGCGCCCCCCGACCGTGCCTTTGCGCGCGACCACATACCCGGCGGCCTGCAGGTGCGCGATCGCCTTGCTCAGGGGCGAGTCGCCGCACTGCAGCATCTCCCGCAGGGCTGAGAAGTCGAGCTCCATCCCGTCGCCCAGTCCGGCCATGAGGGAGAACCGGATCGGCGAGGCGAAGTTGTCGTCCAGCCGCGTGCGCGGGTGCGGGACGGAGGCCGACTCACGCACGTTGGCCGTGCCCCGCGACGAAGGAGACAGCCACGAACGACGCGATCACACCGGCACCGGCACACACGCCGGCGATTCCTGGGTTGCCGAGGGATCCGGATCCCACGACGATGCCCACGGGTATGCAGGCGGCGACGAAGAAGACGGTGAGGTGCGGCAAGCGCCAGGACGCGCCGACTGCGGGGAGACCGAGCTCGGAGGCGGAGGCGGCGATCCACGCCACGAGGCACAGCATCACGAGCAGGGTGATGACGCTCCTCAGCACGTCGTCCGGCGATCCCGCGAGCATCGTCAGCACGGCGAACGCGACGCCGACGAGCACGGTGCCCCAACGAAGCCGACGCGGCAGCGGCCGGGGAGCCGGACGCGGACGACGCGGGTCACCCGCAGCCCGTATGAGCTGCACGACGCCATGCCCTCCGACTCCGACGAGCACGATGGCTGCCGGGATGAGCACCACCCCGACGGGAAGTCGCGTATCCAGAGCAGCGAACCCGAACACCACGAAGGCACCGATGACGATCACTGCGCCGCCGAGCAGCAGCGGCCACCGCGAGCGCGTCATCCGCCACTGCATACCCGTGCGCTGCGCCATCCCGGCGGACAGCTGCCCCCAGACCAGGAGAGTGAACAGCACGATCTGCGACGCCAGCACGTCGTCCTGCCGGAGGACGAGCGCGAAGGCGACGAAATACGCCGCCATGACCACGGCGTTGCCGATCTGCAGTCGGGCGAGAGCGCGTCGGTCGACGGCACGGTCACGCCGGTCCACCACCGCCTCCACCGTCTCGAGGTAGCGCCGAGCGGTCTCCGGGTCCGGGGGCACCAGAGCGTCCTGACCTTCGATCGGCTTCTGCTCCATGACGACCTCCCCCGCTTTCCAGGTGGAAAGCTCTATGACTTTCCTATCGGAAAGTCAGGCGGGTGGCAACCGGCACCGCTACGCACGCGGGCACGACGAAGGCCGCCCCACACCGTGGGACGGCCTTCTCAAGAATGTTCTGCGCGATTGAACGCAGGGTCGCGGTGCCTTAGCGGCGAAGTCCGAGACGCTCGATCAGCGAGCGGTAGCGCGCGATGTCGATGTCCTGGAGGTAGCCGAGCAGACGACGGCGCTGACCCACGAGCAGGAACAGACCACGACGCGAGTGGTGGTCGTGCTTGTGCTCCTTCAGGTGCTCGGTGAGGTCCTTGATGCGCTGCGTCAGCATCGCGACCTGCACCTCGGGGGATCCGGTGTCACCGGGGTGCGTCGCGTACTCTTCGATGATCGCCTTCTTGACGTCTGCTTCCAGTGCCATAGATTCGATCCCCTTTCAGCTTGTTGCGCGGCGCCCGACGCCTGATGCGTGGGCTCTCTTTATCCGCGGCCGATCAAACGGCAACCTGACGAGTCTACCAGTCGTCGGCGCGCTCGGGTGACACGGGCACCGAAGGGATCTCGGCGGTGGTCAACTAGTCTCGAACCGTGCAGAAGCAGTCCGAAGCGTGACCCCCAGACGCGGTCATCTGATCGACCTCTCCCCTCTCGCATCCAGCCCCGCATTCGCCCGGATGTGGATCGGCTCGACCCTGGCGGGCATCGGCGGCCAGCTCACCATCGTCACGGTCATGCTGCACGTGTTCGAGCTCACGCAGAACACCTTCGCCGTCTCCATGATCGCCGTCGCCGGACTGGTACCCATGATCCTCGCCGGCCTGTACGGCGGGATGCTCGCCGACGCGTTCGACAGGCGCCGGGTAGCCCTCATCGCCGCCACCGTCACCTTCGCCTCCACAGCGCTCCTGGCCGCGCTCACCTGGACGGGCACGGAGACGATCTGGTGGCTGTACGCCCTGAGCATGATCAACTCGGCCGCCAACTCCGTGGGCATGGCGACGCGCACCGCGATCGTCCCGCGTCTCATCCCGCGGGAAAAACTCGCCGCGGCATCGGCGCTCAACGGCGTCGCCTTCGGGCTCACCGTCATGGCAGGTCCCGCGCTGGCGGGCCTCCTCGTGGCCCTCACCGGCTACGGATGGACCTACACGATCGACGTGGTGCTGATGCTGTCGATGTTCCTCGGGCTGTGGACGCTGCCGGCGTTGCGCCCGGAGGGCGAGGTCGTCCGCCCCGGACTGGAGTCTCTGGTCGACGGCTGGCGGTTCCTCCGCAGGGCCGGCAACATCCGCATGCAGTACATCATCGACATCATCGCGATGACGTTCGGACAGCCGCTCGTGCTGTTCCCGGCGCTCGGCACGGTTCTCCTCGGCGGCGGAGCACTGACCACCGGCATCCTGACGGCCGCGGTCGCCGTCGGGACCTTCACCTCGAGTCTGTTCTCCGGCCGCGTCGTGCAGTACCGCTGGCACGGTCGAGGGATCGCGAGAGCCGTCGAGGCTTACGGCGTATCGATCCTGCTCTTCGGCGCCGTGCTGCTCATCGGCGCGCTCTCCGCCCCTGCGAGCGAGGCCGTGCCGAACGTGGGCCTCATCATCGCCGCGTGCATCGCACTGGCGCTCTCCGGCGCCTCCGACAACGTCAGCTCGATCTACCGCAACACGATGATGCAGGCCGCCGTGCCCGACGCGATGCGCGGACGCCTCCAGGGACTCTTCGTCGTCGTCGTCGCCGGCGGCCCCCGCGTCGGGGCGCTGTACGCGGGGACGCTCGCGACACTGACGAGCCTCTGGTTCCCGCCCATGCTCGGCGGCTTCCTGGTGATCGCTCTGGTGGCGACGCTCGCCCGCCGCAGCCGTCGTTTCCACGACTACGACGCAGAGAACCCCGAGCCCTGACGGGCCCGGGGTTCGGGTCTCGATCCGACGCGTCAGTCCTGCTGCAGCGCGCCCTGGAGGTCGAGGCTGATGGTCACGTCCTTGCCGACGAGAACGCCGCCGGTCTCGAGCGCAGCGTTCCAGGTCAGGCCGAAGTCCTCGCGGTTGATGACCGTCTTGGCGGATGCGCCCGCCTTGTAGTTGCCCCACGGGTCGCTGCCGAATCCGCCGAAGTCGAGCTCGAAGGTCACCGGCTTCGTGATGCCGCGGATGGTGAGGTCGCCGTCCACGAACAGGTCGCCGCCCTCGGCGCGTGCGCCGGTCGAGACGAACTCCATGGTCGGGAAGTTCTCGGTGTCGAAGAAGTCGGCGGAACGGAGGTGCTGGTCGCGGCCCTCGTCCTTGGTGTCGACCGACGTGACGTCGACGGATGCCTCGACCTTGGCCTCGAGAGGGTTCTCCGGAGCGATCAGGGTGGCGCTCTTGACGCCGAAGGTGCCACGCACCTTCGAGATCATCATGTGACGGACACTGAAGGTGACCTCGCTGTGCGAGGGGTCCAGGACCCAGGTGCCGGGACGGTAGCCGGGGATGTCGATGCTGGTCATTGCTTCTCCTCTGGAGACGTCAGCCGCAGCTGCGGCAAGGGACAGGGGCCGCGTTCACCGCGACCACTGTGACAACTTACATTCAGAAGTATGTATTCCCCTGAATGAAGAAACTTTTCCCGAACAGCACGAGGCGCCCCTCTCCCGAAGGAGCGGGGCGCCTCGTTGAGCGAGCCCGGATCAGCCGACGGCGACGAGATCGATGATGAAGATCAGGGTCTTGCCGGAGAGGAAGTGACCTCCGCCTACGGGGCCGTAGGCCAGGTGCGGCGGGATGATCAGCTCGCGGCGGCCACCCACCTTCATGCCGGGGATGCCGTCCTGCCAGCCCTGGATGAGACCCCGCAGCGGGAACTGGATGGTCTCACCACGACCCCAGGAGGAGTCGAACTCTTCGCCGGAGTCGAACTCGACCCCCGCATAGTGCACGGTGACGGTGTCGCCGGGCTTCGCCTCGGCACCGTCACCCTCGATGATGTCGCGGATGACGAGGTCCGCGGGCGCAGGGCCGGTGGGGGCGTCGAACTCAGGCTTTGTGCGATCAGTCATACGTCCATCAAACCCGAGCGCGATGGACCGGGTCAACGCACCGGCACCTGCTCACAGCGAACACCTCGCAATTTCATCGAGGCGCCGGGGGAAGAAGCTCTTGACACTCGCGCGGGGCCGGGTGCACCCTGTTTACAGATCAACTCAGCGCCCGGGAGACTCGCAGGCATCGCCGCAGCACCGGGCGCTGAGTCTTGCCACAGGCCCGCGCTCCGCGGTCACCCGGCGTCTCCGCACAGCAGGTCTGCGATCTCCACGGGGTGGCTCAGCATCGCGCAGTGACCACCTGGGAGTTCATCCGCGGTCAGCCCGAGGCGGGTCGCAGCCAGGTCGCGCAGGAACCCTGAGGGGAAGAAGCGGTCGTCCGAGAACACCACCACTCGCGTCGACACGTCGGGCCACTCCCGAAGCGGCCACGGCCGCTCCATCGCCTCCTGCGACGGGTGCGCGCGCTCGCGCCGCAATGCCTCCTCTGCAAGCGCGCGCGGGACGCCGTTGTAGAAGCTGACGAGCGGATCCGCATTGCCGGTCAGCCCTCCGTCCTGCGCGGATCGGGACGCGGAAGCGACCGTGTACCCGGAGTTCTCCCACCACTGACTCGGGGACTCGTCCGGCGTGGGGATCATGCCAGCGAACAGGACGAGCTCATCGGCGGCGAGCTGTGCAGCGACCAGGGGCGCGGTGAACGCCCCGAAGGAGTGCCCGACGACCGTCACCTCCCGGCGTGCACCGACGATGTCCACGACCGCTTCGGCATAGTCCTCGAGCGTGAGGGTGTCGTCGTCGGCGGGCAGGTCAGGGGCGAACACCGCGTGACCACGCCTGCGCAGCTCGGCTGCCACGAGATGCCACGACCAGCCGACGTCACCACCGCCGTGGATCACGACGAACGTCCTCATCCGCCACCGCCCTTCCTTGCCAGAAGAGTACGCCGGCCGCGGCCGCACGTCAGTAGGCCAGGAGAGCCGCCCTCGTGGCCCTGGTGCGGATCAGCAGCGCACGCTCGTCGTTGACGGCCATCGGGTCGCGTCCCGTGATAGCCCGCTGCCGGACGGAGGCGAGCTCGGTCGCGTCCTTGATGAACGCCCGCATCAGCGGACGCCGGTCGCCGCGCAGCTGGGATGCCCACGCGAGACCCACCTTGCGTCCGCCGGGTGTGGCCAGCATCGTGACTTCCTCCGGGGTGAACCACCCCGCAGCGGCGTAGTCCTCCAGGCGGGCTCTCGTGAGTCGCGCCTCCTCCCGTCGCAGCGCGACGATGCCCAGGATGAAACCGATGAACAGCGGCACCTGGAGAGTGAAGTAGAGCCCGAAGAAGTCCGCGAAGGTCGCTGACCCGTTCCAGAGCGCGTGCAGCAGGATCGCTCCGACCAGACCCAGTGCTCCGGCTCCGGCCGCAGCCCGCGCCGAGCCGTGGCGACGAGCGACCATGCCGATCGCGAAACCGGTGATCGCGGTGAACATGGCGTGAGCGAAGGGCGAGAGGAGTCCGCGCACGACGAAGGTCACGGTCAGCTGCTCTCCCCCGCCCTCGATCAAGCTCACCCCGAAGTACTGGATGTTCTCGGTGAAGGCGAAGCCCGCACCGACCAGGGCTCCGTAGACGATGCCGTCGACAGGACCGTCGAACGCCCGACGGGCGAGCAGGAAGATGAGGAAGACGCCGAGGCCCTTCCAGAGCTCCTCCACGACAGGTGCCTGCACGACAGCACCGAACTCCTCAGACCGGATGCCGAGCAGGAGCGTGAGCGCCGTGTCGACCAGCAGCGTGAGCCCGACCGCGGCCACCGCACCCCAGGCGATCGCGAATGCGACGAGCCGCTTGGGCTCGGGCTCCCAGCGATCGATCAGCCGGACGCCGAGGAACACGATCGTGAGCGGGATGAGCGCGAGGACCAGACCGACCACGGAGGCGAAGGATCCGAGCGCCCACACGAAGTAGCCCACGAGCGCGATCAGCAGGAAACCGAGCACGCCGAAGAGCCAGAGCGATATCGTGCGGCCCTTCCTCGTCGGCACGGGCAGAGCGGGAAGCGACTCCGCGGGCGATGGGGCGACCGGAGCCGGCGGCGTGTACGGAGTCGGCTGCGCGAGAGGAGAGGCGTAGCCCGCGACAGACCTCCTCGCAGCGGTCGGCGGCGTCGAGGCCACGGGATAAGCGGGTGAGTAGGGAGGCGGCGGTGTCGGTCCGGACGTCGGCTGCGACGCGGGCGGAGGAGCATACGGCGAGGGCTGCTGCGGCTGGGTCGGTCCTCCGGAACTCATAGGCAAAGCTTATGGGCACAACGTCGATGGTCCGGATATGGCGACGCCCTCCACCCGGCTACCTGCACCCACCCGGTAGCGTAGGAGCATGCGGTTCGCTCACCTGCGCCGTCCTGACTCCCCCCACGCGGCTCTCGCCGTGGTCGAGGGATCGGACGCCATTCTCGTCTCTGACCTCCTGACAGACCCTCCTGCCACCCTGCAGCAGCTGATCGAGGGAGGAGAATCGGCTCTCGACGCTCTTCGCGGGGCCCTGGAGAACGGCTCAGCCCCGCGGCACCCGCTCGACGGGTGGGCCTTCGACTCCGCGGTGCTCACTCCCCCCGCAGTGCTGGCCGTCGGCCTCAACTACGCCGCCCACTCGAGCGAGCTGGGGTTGAAGACGGACGCCGCGCCGACGGTCTTCACCCTGTGGCCGAACTCGCTCACCGGTCACGACCAGACCACGTCGTGGCCGCGCGCTCTGAGCGAAGCCGTCGACTACGAAGCCGAGCTCGGCGTGCTCATCGGCACCCCCGCCAAGGACGTCGCCGAGGCCGATGCCCTGACGCACGTCTGGGGCTACACGGTGGTGAACGACATCACGGCCAGGAACATCCAGTTCTCCGAGGCGCAGTGGTCCCGCTGCAAGTCGTTCGACGGATTCACTCCGACCGGGCCCTTCGCCGTGACCGCCGACGAGGTGGCAGACCCGCAGGACCTCCACATCTGGACCGTCGTGGACGGCCACACCGTGCAGGACGCGAGCACCGACCAGATGGTCCGGTCGGTCGCGAAGCTCATCGCCCACCTCTCGCAGTCGCTCACGCTGCTCCCCGGCACCCTGATCTCGACCGGCAGCCCCGGCGGTGCCGGATACTCACGCGACCCGCAGATCTTCCTCCGCGACCACTCCACCGTGACCGTCGGCATCGACGGCATCGGCGAGTTGACCACGCACTGCCGGATCACCGACTGAGCACGGACGATACGACGAGGGGGACGGATGCGCCGCATCCGTCCCCCTCGTCGTATCGATACGGTCAGATCTCGATCAGGTCTTCCGACGCCACCACCGGGATCGCCGCCGTGATCGTCTCGAGGCCGGAGAGACGTGCCGGCGACAGCTGCTTGACGACCTCTTCGCGAGACATCAGACCGGCTTCGACCACGAGGTCGGCAACGCTGCGGTTGGTCAGCAGCGCCGTCTTCGCCAGAGCGGCCGCCGCCGCGTAGCCGATGAAGGGCGTGAGGGCTGTGATGACGCCAACGGATGCCCCCACCATGGCACCGAGGCGGTCACGGTTGGCGGTGATGCCGTCGACGCAGTTGACGCGCAGGGTCCACATCGCCTGACGCATCCAGGTGATCGACTGGAAGATCGAGTGCGCGATCACCGGCTCGAAGGCGTTCAGCTGCAACTGTCCCGCCTCTGCCGCCATCGTCACGGTCATGTCGGCGCCGGCGACCGCGAACGCCACCTGGTTCACGACCTCCGGGATGACCGGGTTGACCTTGCCTGGCATGATGCTCGAGCCCGCCTGCATGGCGGGGAGGTTGATCTCTCCGAGACCCGCCTGCGGTCCGGACGAGAGCAGACGGAGGTCGTTGCAGATCTTCGAGAGCTTCATCGCGTTGCGCTTCAGCGTCGAGGAGAACGACATGAACGACCCGGTGTCGCTGGTGGCCTCGACGAGGTCGCCGGCCGTGCGCAGGTCGAGACCGGTGATCTCACGCAGGTGCTTGAGGACGGCGGGTGCGTACCCCGGGTGGGTCGTGATCCCCGTACCGATCGCCGTCGCGCCCATGTTGATCTCGAACATGAGGGACGCGTTCTCGGTGAGTCGCGTGTGGTCGTACCCGAGGGTCGTGGCGAAACCGTTGAACTCCTGCCCCAGCGTCATGGGCACGGCGTCCTGGAGCTGGGTGCGACCGACCTTCAGCACATCGTGGAATTCGCGCGACTTGCCCAGGAAGGACAGCCGCAGCAGGTCGAGCTCCTCGAGCAGTGAGCGCAGGGTCAGCGAGAGGCCGATCTTCACCGCGGTCGGGTACACGTCGTTCGTGGACTGGCTGCGGTTCGTATGGTCGATCGGCGAGAGGAAGGCATAGTCGCCCTTCTCGTGACCGGCCATCTCGAGCGCGATGTTGGTGATGACCTCGTTCGCGTTCATGTTCGTCGAGGTTCCGGCACCACCCTGGATGACGCCGACCGTGAACTGCTCATGGAACTCGCCGTCGATCACGCGCTGCGCTGCGCGATCGATCAGATCAGCCCGCTCCGGATCGAGCACGCCGATCTCCCGGTTCGCACGCGCACTCGCCTGCTTGACCATCGCGAGACCGACCACGAGGTCGGGGTACACGGAGATCGGCCGCTTCGTGATCGGGAAGTTCGCGTCGGCGCGGGCGGTATGGATCCCCCAGTACGCGTCGACGGGAATCTCCATGCTCCCGAGCGAATCGGTCTCGGTACGGGTCAGGGTAGGCGCGGCAGAAGCCATGTCACATCCTCGTGGGTCGTGGCGGGTGAGAAGGGTGGGGGATGCCCCTCAGTCTACGCCGCTCAGCGTCCTGGTTTGCGGGAGAAGGCCTCGAGTCGCCCTTCCGGGCTGAGCTCCGCCATGCGTTCGAGCCAGTCCGCGGAGAAGTAGTCGCCGGTCTCGGCGCCGGTCACGGGGACGACGGTGTGCGTGATGGTGTCGGCGTACACGTGGACGAGCTGGAATGCCTGCGCGGCATCCATGCCGTTCACCTCGGCGGCGGGGCGCGCGACGTTCATCGTGTAGCAGGTGGCGGATGCGACGCTGACCGGAACACCGGCGAAGGTGCCGTGGGACGAGTAGTGCAGGTGGCCGGCGAGGATTCCGCGGACGTCGCTACCCCGGATGACGTCGGCGAGCTCGTCCTGGTGCCGCAGCTCGAGGATGTCGAACAGCGGCAGGTGGCTCGGCAGCGGCGGGTGGTGCATGGCCAGCATCGTCCCGAGCGGCGCGGGTTCGGCGAGCACGTCGGCCAGCCACGATAGCTGGCCCTCATCGAGGTCGCCGTGATGCCAGCCCGGCACACTCGTGTCCAGCGCGATGACCCTCAGGCCGTCGAGGTCCCAGATTCCCGTGACAGGGTCTTCCGTCGGCTCCAGACCGAGCAGCTCGGCGCGCAGTGCAGGGCGTTCGTCATGATTGCCGGCGACCCAGACGACCGGCGTGTCCAGTTGATCGGCCACCGGCTCGACGGCTGCCCGCAGTCGCCGGTACGCCTCGGGCTCCCCCAGGTCGGCGAGGTCGCCCGTCACGACGATCGCAGCCGGGTGCGGATGCACTGCCCGGATCGCCTCCAGCGTGCGGGCGAAGTTCGACTCGACGTCGTAGCGTCCGCCCAGCCGGATCCCCCCGGCGAGGAAATGCGGGTCGCTGACGTGGACGAGCACATGAGATGCGGGCTCGTGCCTGCCGAACACGTAGGGGCTGCCTGTTCCTGCGGACATGAGCCCCAGCCTATGGCCGAGCGTTCACCGAGGAGCGGGATCCGTGCGGTTCGCCGTCGATCAGTGTCCGAGGACCAGGAGCAGGATCCCGCTGACGACGGCGACACCGCACAGCGCGAAACAGGCATAGGCGCCGACCAGTGCGAGGGACTTCTGCCCCTCGGTCAGCGGGCTCTTGCGGGCGGCCTTGGCAGCCTGCTTCTCGGCGCGCCTCAGCTCCTTCTCCGTGATCACCGTGATCGCGTCGGTGAACTCGGCGGGGCTCACGACAGGTGCACGACCGCTGCGGACGAGGAGGCGGAGCCCCAGTGCGTAGAACGTCACGATGGCGGCGGCGCCGATGAGGGCGGCCGCGAACACCTGGAGGAACGCGAACCAGTCGATCGAGACGCTCATTCGGACTCTCCGTTCCGGCCGGCGTCGGGCTTCTGCGTCGTCGACGCGGTCTTCGATGCCTTGGTGGTCGCTTTGGCGTCGGCCTTCTTCTTCGCCTTCGCCGCCGCGTCCTTCTTCGCCTGGGCCTTTGCCTCGGCCTTCGCCTTGTCACGCGCCTCGGCCCGGGCCCGAGCCTCGGCCTTGGCCTGCTCGATGCGCTGCTGACGCCTCGTCGGCGGAGGTGTGTCCGGCAGCTCGATCGCACGGCCCGACTCGGCGACGTCGCTCATGGCGTTCGCCGGCGTCACGGCGTTGCGGCGTGACCGCATGAAGAGTCCGAGGATGATGGCGAGCGCGATGACGGCATCGATCACGACACCCCAGTTGCCGAGCCAGACGACGAGCAGCGCTGCAAGAGCCCCGACGCCTCCTGCCGCGGGGAGCGTCAGCAGCCAGCCGACACCGATACGGCCGGCGGTCCGCCAGCGAACGGTGGAGCCACGACGTCCGAGACCGGAGCCGATGACCGAGCCGGAGGCCACCTGCGTCGTGGAGAGGGCGAAGCCGAGGGCGCTGGAGGCGAGGATGGTGGCTGCGGTCGAGCTCTCCGCAGCGAAACCCTGCGCCGGCTTGACGTCGGTGAGCCCTTTGCCGAGGGTGCGGATGATGCGCCAGCCGCCGAGGTAGGTGCCGAGAGCGATCGTGAACGCACAGGCGATGATGACCCACAGCTCGGGCTCGTGGTGCGCTCCCGACTGCCATCCGATGGTGATCATCGCCAGCGTGATCACGCCCATCGTCTTCTGCGCGTCGTTCGTCCCGTGCGCGAGCGCGACGAGGGACGAAGTGAAGATCTGCCCCCACCGGAAGCCATCGCGCCCATCGGGCTTCCCGTCGTAGCGACGGGTGATCGAGTAGGCGATCTTGGTGGCCGCGAATGCGATGAGGCCGGCGGTGACAGGGGCGATCAGAGCCGGGAGCACGATCTTCGAGAGCACCATGCCGAAGTCGATCCCGCTGATGCCCGCGCCGACCATGGTCGCGCCGATCAGTCCGCCGAAGAGGGCGTGGGACGAGCTCGACGGCAGACCCAGCAGCCAGGTCAGCATGTTCCAGGTGATGGCGCCGATCAGTCCGGCGAAGATCAGCGACAGGAACAGGTCGGTCCCCGCGTCTATGATCGCGTCTTCGCGGATGATGCCACCGGAGATCGTCTTGGAGACCTCCGTCGACAGGAAGGCGCCGACGAGGTTGAGGACCGCGGCGAGGAGGACGGCGGTCTTGGGCTTCAGCGCACCTGTGGCGATCGGCGTCGCCATGGCGTTCGCCGTGTCGTGAAAGCCGTTGGTGAAGTCGAAGAAGAGTGCCAGCGCGATGACAAGCACGACGATGAGGGCTGCGGTTTCCACCGTTCGCTTTCGGTCGTTGAGGAAGAAGGAGATGTCGACGTGATCGACGTGACGAACGAAGAGTTCACCGTGGGTTTGACTTCCGTTAACCGGCCCCGGTAAATCCTCCCACCCTCCCCCGTGCCGGTCAACTCGACCTGGGATAGCGTGAGACGGTGACTGATGCCCCCGCCACCGACCGCCGTTCGACGCTCCGCACCCACCACGGCGATACCTTCGATGATCCATACGAATGGCTCCGCGCCAAGGATTCCGCGGAGGTCATCGCCCATCTGGAAGCGGAGAACGCCCACACCGATTCCGAGACCGCACATCTCTCCGCGCTCCGCGAGACGCTGTTCCAGGAGATCAAGGGACGGGTGCAGGAGACGGACCTTTCCGTCCCCACCCGCCGTGGTGACTGGTGGTACTACAGCCGCACCGAAGAGGGCGCGCAGTACGGCATCCACTGCCGCGCGGCCGCCGAGCCCGGCGACTGGACTCCCCCGCGCCTCGAACCGGGAGTCCCCGTCCCCGGCGAGGTCGTGCTCCTCGACGGCAACCACGAGGCCGAGGGCCACGAGTTCTTCTCGCTCGGCGCCTTCGACACCTCCGACGATGCGACGAAGCTGCTCTGGTCCACGGACTTCGAGGGCGACGAGCTCTACACGGTGCACGTGCGCGACCTCGCCACCGGCACCACCCTCGACGACGAGATCCCGAACACGGGCGGCGCCTTCTTCACCCCGGACGGCACCGGTGTGCTCTACACGACCCGTGACGAGGCCTGGCGCCCCGATACCCTGTGGCTGCACCGACTCGGCACCCCGGTGTCCGAGGATGTGAAGCTCTTCCACGAACCCGACGAGAAGTTCTGGCTCGGCGCCGGGATCACCCGCAGCCGCCGGTACCTGGTGATCGCCGTGGGATCGAGCATCACGAGCGAGGAGTATCTGGTCGATCTGAACGGCGACCTCACCGCTGAACCGCGTCTCGTCTGGCCCCGACGAGAAGGGGTCGAGTACTCGATCGAGCACGCGGTCGTGGACGGCGATGACCGGTTACTCGTGCTCCACAACGACGGGGCGCTCGACTTCGAGCTCGTCTCGGTCTCCGCCTCCGATCCGCAGGGCCGACGACGGGTTGTGCTCCCCCATGAGCAGGGACGGCGACTGCTCGGGGTCGAGGCCTTCCGCGACTTCGCCACCGTGGAGTACCGCAGCGAAGGTCTGGAGCGTGTGGGCCTGCTCGACTACGTCACGGATGCGGTCGAGGAACTCGCCTTCGACGAGCCGCTCTACTCGGCGGGCGTGAGCGGAAACCCGGAATGGCACTCGCCTTTCCTCCGCCTCGGCTACACGTCGTTCGTGACGCCGGGAACCGTGTACGACCTCGAACTCGCCACCCGTGAGCTGGTGCTGCGCAAGCAGGTACCCGTGCTGGGTGGCTACGACCCGACGGACTACGGCCAGCGACGCGAATGGGCCACCGCGGCCGACGGCGTGCGCGTGCCGATCTCACTCGTCTGGAAGCGCTCGTTCGGGGAGCCGGGAGCGGAACCGCGCCCTGTGCACCTCTACGGCTACGGCTCCTACGAGCACTCGATCGATCCCGGATTCTCGGTCGCGCGTCTCTCCGAGCTGGACCGCGGTGTGATCTTCGCGGTCGCCCATGTGCGCGGAGGCGGCGAGATGGGCAGGCAATGGTACGAGGACGGGAAGCTCCTCCACAAGCGCAACACCTTCACCGACTTCGTCTCCTGCGGCGAGCATCTGGTCGAGACGGGTGTGACCACTCCGAGCCGGATGGTGGCAGAGGGTGGCAGCGCCGGCGGTCTGCTCATGGGCGCCGTGACGAATCTCGCGCCCGAGCTGTTCGCCGGGATCCTCGCCGGCGTGCCTTTCGTGGACGCCCTGACGACGATCCTCGATCCGTCGCTGCCACTGACCGTGATCGAGTGGGACGAGTGGGGCGACCCGCTTCACGACAAGGATGTCTATGCCTACATGAAGTCGTACAGCCCGTACGAGAACGTCCGCGACGGCGTCCGATATCCGCGGATCCTCGCGGTCACCTCGCTGAACGACACCCGGGTGCTCTACGTGGAGCCGGCGAAGTGGGTTGCCCGTCTGCGCGAGGCCGGGGCCACCGACGTGCTGCTCAAGTGCGAGATGGTCGCGGGGCACGGCGGCGTGAGCGGACGCTACAACTCCTGGAAGGAGCGGGCGTTCGAGCTCGCCTGGCTCCTCGACACTCTCGGCCTCGCCGAGGTGTGACACCGGACTGTCCTCGCGTTCGCGCCTGAACGAACGCGAGGACACGCCTGCGTGAGTGCGACCGCGAGAACAGGCGATCACGCCGGAACAGGCAGGTTGCGACTCAAGCGGCCTGTTCCGGCGCGGTGGCCCGTCGCCGCGTCGTCCCGAGAATGCGGGTCGAGGATGATTCCGCGAGGTGGCCTGAACCGGCGCGCGCTGCATACGGGACCCGGGCTCAACCGAAGAGTGCAGCCGCCTCGTCGTAGCGGTAGCGGGGAACCGTGTTCAGCTCACCGAGCGCGTCGGCGAACGGCACACGCACGATGTCGGTGCCCTGCATCGCGACCATCTGACCCCATGCACCGTCGACGATCGCGTCTGCTGCATGCAGTCCGAGCCGCGTCGCGAGCACGCGGTCGAAAGCGGAGGGTGATCCACCACGCTGGATGTGTCCGAGGATCGTCGCCCGCGTCTCGATCCCGGTGATGCGCTCGATCTCAGGGGCGAGCTGGTCTCCGATACCGCCGAGGCGCGGGCGATTGAACGCGTCGAGCCCCTTGTCGCTGTATGCCTCGTCCATGCCGAGCAGCTTGAAGCCCTCCGAGACGACGACCAGTGGTGCACGTCCGCGATCATGTGCACTGGTCACGAGCTCCGTGATGTCATCGATGGACATCGGCACCTCGGGGATGCAGATTACGTGAGCGCCTGCGGCCATGCCGGCATGCAGCGCGATCCAGCCGACGTGCCGGCCCATGACCTCTGCGACCATGCAGCGCTGGTGCGAGTCGCCGGTCGTGCGCAAGCGGTCCATGGCGTCCGTGGCGATGTTGACCGCGGTGTCGAAGCCGAACGAGTAGTCCGTCGCCTGCAGGTCGTTGTCGATCGTCTTGGGGACGCCGATGACCTTGATCCCGTCCTTCGCGAGACGGTCGGCCGCGGCGAGTGTGCCCTCGCCGCCGATCGCGATGATGCCGTCGATCTTGTGCCCGTAGAGAGTCTTGGCGATGTTCTCGGCTCCCCCGCGCTCGCCCTCGTAGGGGTTGGTGCGGCTGGTGCCCAGGATGGTGCCGCCGACCTTCGACAAGCCCTTCACCTCGTGTCGGGTCAACGGCATGAAGTCACCGTCGACCAGGCCACGCCATCCATCTCTGATGCCGACGAACTCCAGGTCGTACGTGGTGGTGCCCTTGAGCACGATGCCGCGGATGACCGCGTTGAGGCCGGGGCAGTCGCCGCCGCTCGTCAGGATGCCGATCTTCATGCTGGTGCCTTCAGACGTTCGGGAGATGGGGGAAAAAGGCGACGCTGCCTTCGATCGACCCTAGCGCCCCGGCACGTCCGGGCGCCATTCGGGAGCGACGAAAAACGTCGATCTTGACGGCTGGATTCTCCGAAATCGATGAACTTCCCGATCGCCGGAGATCTGACCCTCCGCAGCGCGTTAAGAACAGTGGTTCTTGACGCTCAGATCTCGCCGAGCGCCTGACGCAGCAGATGCATGAGTGCCGCCAACTGCACCGGTTCGGCCGCCGACTCGTCGACCGCTTCCCCGTCGAGCGCGCGAGCCGCGAGCCCCTGCTTCTGGTCGATCAACTCCGCGATCTTGGTGTCGATCGTGTGCGCGGCGATGATCCGCCATGCAGTGACCGGCTCATCTTGGCCGATCCGATGCACGCGGTCGATCGCCTGCGTCTGCTCGGCAGCCGTCCAGGACAGCTCGGCGAGGACCACGTTCGACGCGGCCTGCAGGTTGAGACCGACGCCCGCCGCGGTGAGCGAGCAGACGGCGATGCCGACCTCGGGGTCGCCGTTGAAGTCGTCGATCGCCTGCTGCCGGACCGTGGTGGTCTGGTCTCCACGGATCGACACCGAGCGGATGCCCGCGGCGGCGAAGTGCGCCTCCGCCTGGTCCATGACGTCGATGTGCTTCGCGAAGAAGACGACCTTGCCCACCGAGCGCTGGAGCTGTGCGGCGTAGTCCGCTGCGAGCGGAGCCTTCGCCTGACCGATACGGCGCACCATGGTGAAGACGTTGTCACCGCCTGTGCCAGCGGCCTTCGACTCCTCGAGCTCGTTCTGAGCGACCAGCCGCACGATGTCGTCGTCGATCTCGCCGGGGGCGAGGCCGCGATCTCCTCGCGCCTCGATGATGCGACGGTAGCGAGCGGCGAGCCGCTCCCCCAGCTCGCGTTCGGCCTGGCGGATGCTGCGTCCGAACTCGTCGTCGAGCTGGACCGGCAGATCGGCGATGAGCTTGTCCGGAAGGTCCGCCGCCACGTCCTTCTTCTTGCGACGGACGATGCCCATCGAGATGACGGCGTCGCGCGCTTCCGGGTAGAAGGCCTTGTCTGCCGGCGTGAAGCCCGTCGCGTCGAGCTTCTCCATGAGCTCAGGGCCCGGCTTCTCACCGGTCGTCCACCCAAGGAAACGCCAGATCGCATCGAAGTCCTCGACATCGTTGATCAACGGCGTGCCGGTGAGGGCGAGCATCAGAGGGTTGTGACCCGGAGTGCGCTCGCGCACCTGAGCGGCCAGCGACAGCACGTTCTGCGACCGCTGCGACGAGAGGTTCTTGATGAAGTGGGCCTCGTCGACGACCATGCCTCGCAGGCCGATCGACGCGAGCCACGACATGTGCCGGTCCAGGATCTCGTAGTTGACGATGAAGACGTCGGCGAAGGCGTCGATGTCGTCGCCGTCTCCCTGGATGACCGTCGCACGACGCTGCGGCGTCCACCGCTCGACCTCGCGTGCCCAGTTCATCTTCACGACGTTGGGCACCACGACCAGGAGCGGGTATGCACCGGCGACGGAGGCTGCGAGCACGGACTGCGCGGTCTTGCCGAGACCCGGCTCGTCCGCCAGCAGGAAGCTGCGGTGCCCGGCCTTCACGGCTTCGAGGAACCGCGACTGGTGCACCATGACCTCGAGGCCCTTGGGCGAGATGTGGTCGAACTCGGGTGCAGGCGGCAGCTCCATCGACGCCGCAGCGCCGCCGCCCCCTGTCTCGAACGCCTTGTAGAGCGGACCCATGAGCTCCCAGCCGTCCAGACGACGGCGCGGGGTGGCGGCCGGACGCGGCGTGAGGTCGGGAGCCAGGAACGGGTTGGCCAGTTGCCGCGCCTCGACCGAGGGCGGGGTCACCTGTCGCTCGGCGATCGCGGCGGGAACCACCGAGATCTGCACCGGGGCAGCGTCGGCGATGATGAGCTCTTCCGGCGCCAGTTCGGCTCCGGATTCGAGCAGCCAGTCCCGACGCATGCGCTTCGCCACCGGCGACGTCGCCTGGTCGGCCTCGAGCAGCTGGATGAGCGACGTGTCGCGGGCTGCCGTCTTGGCGAGGATCGTCGCGACTCCGTCGAGCCGCTTGAGCAGCTCGACGCGTGCGGGATCGGTGATCTCGCTGTCGGCCTTCACTCTCGCGCGCTCCTCGCGCACCAGGAAGGCGATCACCTGGAACTTCACCCGGTTCGTGGGTCCGAGCTTGCCGCGCTGCGACTTCGCCTCGATCTCGCGCACCTTGCGCGCGAGGATCGGGATGAGGGGTGCCTCGTCGTCGCGACGGGACGTCTTCTTGCGCCGCGTGGCGGCGGTTGCCGTGGTCGGCATGCTCCTCCTGAGCGTGAAAGCTCCGGCTT
Source organism: Microbacterium oxydans (assembly GCF_006540085.1). Classification (GTDB taxonomy): domain Bacteria; phylum Actinomycetota; class Actinomycetes; order Actinomycetales; family Microbacteriaceae; genus Microbacterium; species Microbacterium oxydans. The sequence continues at coordinate 261,002 of NZ_BJOG01000005.1, forward strand.
CCCCCAGGAAGCCATGGGCCGTTCTCGTTGTCCGCGTGTGGCACGAGCCAGGACCGTACGAACAGTGGGTCTTCTTCCCGTCGTGGTACGCGAGATTCGCGAAGTCCGGCGGGAGCCGATATCCATTCTATGTCATGACGCTCGCCCGAACGCGATTGCCCGCGCCGCGCCGCGCCGGAACTCGGACAGCGGGCCCGCTAGCCCGGGAGCCCCAGGGCACGCGCGGCATCCGTCACGTCGGCACCCATCTGCGCCATGAGCTCGTCGATGCCTTCGAAGGCCACCATCCCCCGCAGCCTGTCGACGAACTCGACCGTGACGTCGTGCCCGTACAGGTCGAGGCCCGTCTCGCCCAGCACGTGAGCCTCCACCTGCCGGACGAGCACGTCGTCGAATGTGGGGTTCGTGCCGACGGAGATGGCGGAGGGGTGCCGGATACCGGTGTCGTGGTCGACGAGCCACCCCGCGTACACCCCGTCTGCCGGCACGAACGCGTCGACGATGGTCGACAGGTTCGCGGTCGGGAAACCCAGCTCGCGTCCGCGCTTGAGCCCGTGCACGACCTCTCCGCGCACGTCGGGGTACCGACCGAGCACCGTTGCCGCCGAGGCGACATCGCCCTCCATCAGCAGTTCGCGGATCCAGCTCGACGAGACGCGTCGCTCGGAGCCGGGGAGGTACACATCGTCGACGACCTCGACGGAGAAACCGTACAGCGGGCCCATCTCCCGTAGAAGCTCCGGAGTGCCCGCTCCCCTGTTGCCGAAGCGGAAGTCCTGGCCGACCAGAACCGTCGAGACCTGAAGGGCTCCGACGAGGATGTCGACGACGAAGTCCTCGGCACTGCGGGCAGCGAGCTGCTCGTCGAACGTGAGGACCAGGGTGGCGTCGAGTCCGAGCTCCCCCAGGAGTTCGAGCTTGCGCTCCACCGTGACCACGTTCTCCGGGCACCGGTCGGGCCGGATGACGGCGAGAGGGTTGCGGTCGAAGGTGACCGCGACCGCCCGACTTCCCGTGGCGGCCGCGGCTTTCTCGAGGCGTTCGATAACCACACGGTGGCCGGCGTGCACACCGTCGAACTTGCCGATCGCGACCGCGCTCGGACCGAAGTCGCTCGGCACGTCCTCCGGGCTGCGGAAGACGATCACGCGCCCACCTCGACCGGACGCACGACATCGGCGGGCCGATGCGTGCGCAGCCACCAGATGCCGAAGACGGGAAGGATCAGCGGGATGAACAGGTAGCCCCGTCCGAAGAGCGACCACACGGTCTCGTGCTGGAAGAGATCGGGGAGAAGGATGCTCAACAGCCCGACGACGAGCACGCCGGTCAGCTCGAAGACGATGGCGACCCAGGCGACCGTGTACCAGCCACGGCGACGGGCCAGTACGAGGGCGAGCGTGGCGAGGATGTAGACGACGGCGGCGAGTGCGGAGAGCGAGTACGCCAGCGGCGCCTCGTCGAACCGGCGCACGATCTGCACGAAGCTGCGACCTGTCGCCGCCAGCGCCATGACGGCGTAGACGATGACGAGGACGCGACCGATTCCGGTCATCCGAGAGGAGGGGGCGGTGGAGCTCATAGCGCATTCCATCCTAGAGCCGCGGGAGGCCGCCGGGCTCCCGCGGCGACCACTCGCGTCACGCGATCTGGACTGCCCAGATGACCTGCATCCGCCACAGCATGATGGCGATCGCGAGTGCCGCGACCCCGAGGATCACCGTGCTCCAGCGGCTGCGCTCCATGAGCGCCCACAGCACGGCTCCGACCGGGAGCAGGGCAGCCGAGACCAGGTACACCCAATACTCCAGGAGGTCTCCGGTCGGCGGGTTGCCCGCCAGCGGTGCGATGATCGCGACGATCACCTGGACGACGAGGAGCGCCTCGACGAGGGCGAGGGCACCGACGCTGAAATCGCTCGGCCTTCTGCCGACCAGCCCCGCGGCGACGCAGAACACACCGGCGGCGACCGCGATGACGATCTGCGCGATCGTGAACCACAGGATCATGGTGCGACCTCCGGCATGTTCATGGCGCTCTTGAGATCCGCGCCGCGCTTCTCGACGATGCCGATCAGGGCACCGTCCTGGTCGATCGCCGCGCCGATCGCCTCGTGCAGACGTGCAGCCTGTCCGCTCAATCGCTTGCCGTGGCGGAGGTCGCGCGCGTCGTCGGAGGACATCTCGAGCACGGGCAGGATCCGCGCCGCCGCTTCGCCCGGAGTCAAGGTCGGCGCGCCCTCGAGTGCATCGAGCCCGACGGCCTCGGTCACATCGAACGGCCCGACCCGCGTGCGCCGCAGTGCCGTCAGATGACCGCCGACGCCGAGGCCCGCCCCGAGGTCTCGGGCGAGGGAGCGGATGTAGGTCCCGGACGAGCATTCGACGATGACATCGAGATCGACGTGCCCCTCTCCGCGGCGAGTGGCCAGCAGGTCGAACCGCGAGATCACGACGTCCCGTGCCGCGAGTACGACCTCTTCTCCCGCGCGCACCCGATCGTAGGCACGGCGACCGTCCACCTTGATCGCCGAGACGGCACTGGGGACCTGGGAGATCTCCCCCGTGAGCTCGGCGATGCCGGCCGACACTGCGTCGTCGGTGACCGAGGCCCAGGCATCGGCGGAGGCCGTCGTGAGGATCTCCCCCTCCGCATCGTCGGTGCCGGTGGTCTGGCCGAGACGGATCGTCGCCGTGTAGGTCTTGTCGGCACCCACGATGTACGTCAGGAGCCTGGTCGCCCCCTCGATGCCGATCACCAGCAGACCCGTCGCCATCGGGTCGAGGGTTCCGGCATGCCCCACCTTGCGGGTGCCGAACGCCCGCCGCGTGCGGGCGACCACGTCGTGACTGGTCAGCCCAGCGGGTTTGTCGACGAGGAGGATGCCGGGCGAGACCATCCTCCCAGCCTACCGACGGTGACGGGGCGGAGCGGTCACGGCGCTCAGCCGCAGACCTCGTACGAGGGCTCCGCACCGGTCGTCACCGTGACGTCCCAGGCGGTATCCGCACCCTCCCGGAACGCGAAGAACACGTGGGCGTCGGTCTCACTCGGGAGCATGATCCAGCTGTCGCTCCCGATCGTCGACGTCCCCTGCTGCGCGGCGGGGTATGCCGCGAGCAGATCGTCCCTGGTGGCGCCGACGCCCAACCCGGTCATCGTCTGGGGACCTGGAATCCCCTCGAGCGACTCACTCGTAGAGGAGACGGAGATCTCGCGGATGGGAGCGTTCGGGCTCTCGGTGCCCCGCACGAAGGACATACCGTAGGCGGAATCCGACGCCGTCCACCACGCCGACCATGAGCAGTCGACCGCGTCGTTGGTCCATCCCGGTGCGAGACCGTCGAGCGTCGAGGCGAAGTCGCCACCGATCTCGATCGGCCCGACACCGGCGTCGTCGATGACCCAGGTGCTCGGGTCTGTCGCAACCTCGACTCTGGCTTCCGTCGTCGGGCTCGGAGAATCGGACGGTGTCTGGCTGGGACTGACTTCCCGGCTGTCGGATGGCGCGGGCGCCGCACCCCCGGTGCAACCGGTGAGACCGCTCGTGGCGAGAGCGGTGAGGAGGATAAGCGCGGCGGCGCGTGCACGGATCATGAAGCCCCTGACTCCGGTCTCGGGCCCCTCGGCCCGCTCACGTAGGCTGGAGGGATGCCCGACACGCAGGTCCCTTCCGACGTGGTGTCGGCCCTGCCCGAATGGTACCGCTCCACCGCCAGAGACCTGCCGTGGCGACGCCCCGAGTTTCACGACGAGTTCGGGGCCTGGGGTGTGCTCGTGAGCGAGTTCATGCTGCAGCAGACGCCGGTCGTGAGGGTCATCCCGCACCTCGATGCCTGGTTGAAGAGATGGCCGACGCCCGCGAGGATGGCCAGCGCATCGGCGGCGGACGTCGTGCAGCAGTGGGCGAACCTGGGCTATCCCCGGCGTGCGCTCTGGCTGCATCGCGCGGCCGTCGAGATCACCGACCGGCATGGCGGGGTCGTACCGCGCGGGGTGGACGACCTGCTGGCGCTGTCGGGTATCGGCGACTACACCGCCCGTGCCGTGGCCGTGTTCGCCTACGGCGACCGCCACCCGGTCGTCGACACGAACACCCGAAGGGTGCTCGCTCGTGCCGTCGAGGGCCGCGCACAGCCGGGCGCGCCGTCACGCCGAGACCTCGATCTGATGGCCTCGCTGCTGCCCGATGACATCGATGCCGCTGCGATGTTCAACGCCGCGGCGATGGAACTCGGCGCCACCGTGTGCACGTCACGATCACCACGATGCGAGCTGTGCCCGTTGGCAGGCAGTTGCGCCTGGCTGGCGGCCGGCAGACCCGACACCGGGGATGAGCGGCGACGCCAGGCGGCGTACGAGGGGTCGGACAGACAGGCCCGCGGCGCGGTGCTGCGGCTGCTGCGGACCCTGGATCCGGAGCCTGTTCCGCTGGCGGCCGTGCTGCCGGACTGGCCTGACGCGGGTCAGCGGGATCGCGCCATCGACTCCCTCATCGCGGACGGCCTCGCGGAAGCCGACGGGTCAGCGCTGTTCCTGCCGCGCTGAACGTCTTCCGCAAGCGATCACGGCAGCCGACGCCTCGACGGGTCCGCACGCTCAGACGTGGTGATCCGTGCGATGCGCGAGCACCGTCAGCTCGACCCTGCTCCGCACGTCCAGCTTGACGAAGACCCGACCGAGGTGCACCTCCACGGTGCGTACCGAGACACGCAGCGCCTCCGCGATCTCGCGGTTCGCGGCTCCTCGGACGGCGCGCATCGCGACCTCCAGTTCGCGCGCCGTGAGCCGGAGCGCCCAGGCCGAACGGCACGCGGAGAGAGCCTCCGCCACGGGGAGGATGCTTCCTTCCCTGGCATCGAGGCGATCCAGCCTGTTCCGGATGGCTCTGGCCCAGGCGGTTGCGCCGGAGATCTCGAACAGCCGCTCCGCGTACTGGAGGTGGATCCTCGCTGACGCGTGATCGTCACGGATCGCCTGCTGCGTCCCGAGCATCATCTCCACCCGCGCCCTCGCGAACGGCGAAGTGAGAGTACGCGCGATCTCGCTCACCTCTTCGCTCTCGGAGGGCCACCGCCCGTCCCCCGCTGTCGCGATGCGTATCCGCAGCTCCTGCGCGAGGGCGATCTCGGGAGGCTCGACCGCCGCGGTCCTGACGCTCTCCTGACCGACGAACGCCATCTCCTCCAGCCCCGGCACCACCAACGTCGGCTGCGGTGCGCCGCGATCGGACCAAAGCCGGAACGTCGCGGCAGCCTCGTCGAACGAACCGGCGAGGAACGAGCGGATGCCGCGGTCCACGAGCAGATCGACCTTCACTCCCACGGGGAGGGCCGCCGTGAGCGAACGGGCGAAAGGCCCGAGCTCACCGAGCACGGCCACGTCGAGGCGCCGGGCGAGGACCACGCCGAGGCCGGCGAACGGCATCGCGATCGGAAGCCGGAGAGCCGATTGCATCAGTCGGTCGCGCGCAAGCCCGATGTCGCCCCGCCAGACCAGCAGCAGCACCTCGATGACCGCGCGATAGGCCTGGATGACCGGGCTGTTCTCGTACCCAGGGACGAGAGGATCGGGGCCGACGGACAGGACCGATCCATCGGTCGACAGCAGGCGGAGCGCACGATCGATGTCTCCGTCCGTCGCGGCGCGCAGTGCGCGGAGCATGCCCCCGCTCGCCGGACCGGCTCCACTCACGGCGTCGCCGCCGCGATCGCCCACGATGAGCCAGCACAACGCGACGGCGGGATCGCGGAGCTCATCGCCTGCATCCGCGCGGGCGGCCCCGTCTCGCAGGACATCGAGCCAGGTGCGCATCCCGATCCGGTCGCCGCGCTCGGCGCACAGGACGGCCGCGAGAGCAGCAGCCCTGGTCCAGTGGCGCCAGTCCTCCTGGTCGAGCGTTCTCGACCGCAGCGTGGTCGGATCGACGGCGGGTACTGCGCCCTGCACGAACGTTCGAGCGACGATCAGCGCGCCGAGGCCGGCGATCCGATGATGCGTGCTTCCGCGCGGATAGAGACCTCCCAGCCATGCTGCGGCCTCCGCAGCGAGTCCGGCGCTCAGGGCCGAGGCGCCGGCGACGAGACATGCCTCGTCCTTGGCATCGCCCACGGCGTGTCTATGCGCCTCGGTCGCGAGCAGCAGCGCACGGTCGGGTTGTCCGGCCTCGGAGAGCCGCCGGGCGAGCCGCGTGAGTCCAGGTGCGGTGGACGGGGCTCCCTCGAGTGAAGCCCGCGCCTGGTGCCAGTCCGCACTCGCGCGTTCGCCCCGAGCACGGAAGAGCGCGCTCAACCGCTGGTGAACCGCCGCAGTCCTGGCCGCGCAGGTCGTCGCCTGCACCCAGACGGACAGTCTCGCATCGACGAGCCGTGCGCGACCGGCGTGCACGAGCACGTGATCTGCGACAGATGCATCGGCCAGTTCGGTCGCCGTTCGTCCGTCGAAGGCGAGGAGGGGACCGAGAGCGTCGTCCAGGCGCACCGCGAGCGCGAGCAGCAGCTCACGATCACGTTCGTCGAGTTCCAGGTCGGCGAACCGGAGCGCGATGGCCGGCACCAGCGGGAGCGGCGTCGGCAACGACTGCAGCCCGTGACGTTGAGCCGGTGTCAGACGCTGGACCACCTCGCGAATCGTCGGCACGTCGCCATCGACGGCGTCGGACAGACGCGCGAGAACGTGCGGAGCGCATCCGAGATCCTGCTCGAGGAGATCCGCCAGGAGAAGTCCGGCCGCGGCGGGCGCGACGAACGGCCCCCCAGTCGTGTCCGTACCCTCGATGCGCCGATCCCCCTCAGCTTCGCGGGATCGGGTCCCGCGGAGCCGAGCGTATCAAACGGCTCTCACTCCGAGTCGTCTTCCGTGCGGTAGGGGTCGGCGTCGCCGGCGTGCGAAGCCGAAGAAGCCAGCTTCGCGACATCCGCATCGCGCTGCTGCGCCTCGCGGAGCAACGCACCGATGTGGTCGGCGTTCTCCGGCAGCGCGTCCGGGATGAACTCGAGCGTCGGCACGAGTCGTGTGCTCAGCTGTCGTCCGACCTCGCTGCGCAGCATGCCGGTCGCGGAGGTCAACGCGGCTCCGCTGGAGATGCGCTCCTCCTCCGTGCCGAGCACCGTGTAGAACACGGACGCGTGCTGGAGGTCTCCGCTCACACGGACGTCGGTGATGGTGACGAAGCCGAGGCGTGGATCGCGCAGCCCCTTCTCCAGCCTCTCCGCGAGGATCACGCGGATTCGATCCGCAAGTCGGGCCTGTCGTTCGCCTGCCATTGTTCTCTCCCTGTCCAGGAACCCTCAGGGCGTCCCCCGTCTCCCACGAACCGGAAGGAACGGGGAGACGGGGAACGCCCGAGAGTGTTTCGAATAGATCAGCCGCGAGGCTTCTCGATGAGCTCGGTCGTCTCGATCTCGTCACCGATCTGGATGTCGTTGTACTTCCCGAGTCCGATACCGGCCTCGTAGTCCGTACGGACCTCGGTGACATCGTCCTTGAAGCGACGCAGCGACTCGATGGCGAGACCATCGGCGATGACGACGCCGTCGCGGATGACGCGAGCCTTGGCGTTGCGGGTGATCGTTCCCGATCGCACGATGACACCGGCGATGTTGCCGAACTTCGAGGAGCGGAACACCTCGCGGATCTCGGCGACACCCGACTGGACCTCTTCGTACTCCGGCTTGAGCATGCCCTTGAGCGAGCTCTCGATCTCGTCGATCGCGTTGTAGATGACGGAGTAGAAGCGGATGTCCACGCCTTCACGAGCGGCGCGCTCGCGCGCCTTCGTGTCCGGGCGGACGTTGAAGCCCACGATGATCGCGTTGTCGATCGTCGCCAGGTTCACGTCGGACTCGGTGATCGCGCCGACACCGCGGTGGATGATGCGCAGCTGCACCGAGTCGTCGACCTCGATCTTGAGCAGCGACTCCTCGAGTGCCTCGACGGCACCGGAGACGTCACCCTTGATGATGAGGTTGAGAGATTCGACCTTGCCCTCTTCGAGAGCACGGGTGAAGTCCTCGAGCGAGATGCGCTTGCGGGCCTTGGCCAGCTGGGCGTTGCGCTCGACCGCTTCACGCTTCTCAGCGATCTGACGGGCCATGCGGTCTTCCTCGGTGACGATGAAGACGTCGCCGGCGCGCGGTACGGAGTTCAGACCCTGCACCTGGACCGGACGCGACGGGTAGGCCTCGAGGACCTGCTCGCCGTTCTCGTCGGCCATCGCACGCACACGGCCGTAGGCCGTACCCGCGACGATCGCGTCGCCGACCCGGAGCGTTCCGGACTGGATGAGCACCGTGGCGACCGAACCGCGACCCTTGTCGAGCTTCGCCTCGATGGCGACACCGCGAGCGGCCTTGTTCGGGTTCGCGGTCAGGTCGAGGCCGGCATCCGCCGTGAGCAGCACGGCATCCAGGAGATCCTGGATACCCGTGTTCGCCCGAGCGGAGACGTCGACGAACATGACGTCGCCACCGAACTCCTCGGCGACGAGACCATACTCGGTCAGCTGCTGACGCACCTTCGAGGGGTTGGCGTCGGGCTTGTCGACCTTGTTCACCGCGACCACGATCGGCACGTTCGCCGCCTGTGCGTGGTTCAGCGCCTCGACCGTCTGCGGCATGATGCCGTCGTCGGCTGCGACCACGAGGATCGCGAGGTCGGTGACCTGCGCACCACGGGCACGCATGGCGGTGAACGCCTCGTGACCCGGGGTGTCGATGAACGTGATGGCTCGCTCGATGCCCTCGTGCTCGGTCCAGACCTGGTAGGCACCGATGTGCTGGGTGATGCCGCCGGCTTCTCCCTCGATGACGTTGGTCTGACGGATCGCGTCGAGCAGTCGCGTCTTACCGTGGTCGACGTGACCCATGACGGTGACGACGGGAGGACGGATCTCGAGGTCTTCCTCGCTCTCCGCCTCCAGCTCGGCCTCGAGGTCGAGACCGAAGCCCTCGAGGAGCTCCTTGTCCTCGTCCTCGGGCGAGACCATCTGGATCTTGTAACCGAGCTCCTCGCCCAGCACCTCGAACGTCGCCTCGTCCAGCGACTCGGTGGCCGTGGCCATCTCGCCGAGGTTGAAGAGGATCGTCACGAGGGTTCCGGGCTGCACCGTGTAGCCGGTCAGCGTCTCGATCTTGTCCGCGAAGTCCGCGATCGATGCGCCGCGACGCATGCGGATGATCTCTCCGTTGCCGCGGGTGACGTTGACGCCACCGACGACCGGAGCACTCCGCATCTCGAACTCTTGCCGCTTCGCCCGCCGCGACTTGCGCTGCTTGCTCTTGCCGCCGCCCTTACCGAAGGCACCTGCCGTGCCACCGCCGGGTCCACGGCCGCGACCGCCGCCACCACCGGGACGACCGGCGAAACCGCCGCCGGGACGTGCACCGGGGCCGCCTGCTCCACCGGGTCCACCGGCGCCGCCGGGACGACCGGGGCCTCCGGGACGCTGCTGGAACGGAGCACCGGGACGACCACCCTGGCCACCGCGGGGTGCACCAGGACGAGGCGAGCCGGGCCGAGGCGCACCCGGACGGGGTGCACCGGGACGAGGCGCCTGAGGACGCGGGATGTTGCCCGGAGTCGGACGCTGGCCCATGCCCTGCGCCGAGGCGAAGGGGTTGTTGCCGGGACGGGGACCGGCGGGACGCTGGCCCATGCCCTGCGCGGACGAGAAGGGGTTGTTACCCGGACGCGGAGCGCCCGGAGTCGGTGCACTGCTCTCGGCGGGTGCGGCCGCCTCCGGAGCTGCAGGCGCGGGGGCCGCTGCTGCAGGTGCAGGAGTCGGGTCCGCGGGTGCCGGAGCAGCGGGGGCCGGAGCCTCCGGGGCGGGCTTGGGACCGGGCTTGGGGCCGGGCTTCGGGCCCGGCTTGGCGCCGGAACCCACACCGGGCTTCGCCGCAGACGCTGCCGGCTTCGCGGCCGGAGCAGCAGGGGCTGCGCTCTTGAGCGAGCTGTCGGCCTCGATCGCCGCGCGCAGCTTGCGCGCCACCGGCGGTTCGATGGTCGAAGAGGGGCTCTTCACGAACTCGCCGAGTTCCTTGAGCTTTGCAAGTGCGATCTTGCTGTCGACGCCGAGTTCGGCGGCGATCTCATGTACGCGTGGTTTACCAGCCACAATTCTCCTGTCTGAGTCGGTCCACCCAGACAGGGCAGACCACTAGTCGCGGACGGGTCTCATTTCGAGCCGTTCACTTTGTTTCCATAGCTGTTCAGCCTTTGTTTCTTGGTGGGTGCTGTTCGAAGGTCCGTGTGTCCAGCTGAGTGTTCACACGCAGTGCTCGTCCGAAGGCTCGTCGCCGCAGAGCGGCCTCCATGCATTCGGGTGTCGGATGCACCCACGCGCCGCGCCCCGGCAGGACAGCACGCTCATCGGGGATGAGGGTGTCGTTCTGGGCAACCACCCGGAGAAGGGCGGAGCGGGGAGCACGCGTGCGACAACCGACGCACGTTCGTACGGGTTCCATCTTACACCTGCGTTTCACCCCGCCTCGCCCGTTCCCGGGCGCGGCGGAAGGCCGAAGCCGGTCAGTCGAGGACGCTGTCCGGCTGGATGTCGATCTTCGCCCCCGTGAGCTTGGCGGCCAGGCGGGCATTCTGGCCCTCCTTGCCGATCGCGAGCGACAGCTGGTAGTCGGGCACCAGCGCGCGGACGGCCTTGGTGCCGGCATCCAGCACGAAAGAGCTCGTGACCTTGGCGGGTGAAAGCGCGTGCGCCACGAAGGTCGGGAGGTCCGCGTCGTAGTCGACGATGTCGATCTTCTCGCCGGCGAGCTCCTCGGTCACCGCGCGCACACGACGACCCAGCTCACCGATGCAGGCGCCCTTGGCATTGATCGAGGGGTCGTTCGCCTTCACCGCGATCTTCGTGCGGTGTCCGGCCTCCCGGGCCAGCGCCACGATCTCGACCAGACCGGCCGCGATCTCCGGCACCTCCAGGGCGAAGAGCTTGCGGACGAGCCCAGGGTGCGTACGCGAGACGGTGATCTGCGGGCCCTTGAGGCCCTTGGCCACACTCGTGACGTAGACGCGCAGGCGCGAGCCGTGCGTGTACTCCTCGCCGGGCACCTGCTCCTCAGGGGGAAGGATCGCCTCGACGGAGCCGAGGTCGACGTGGATCATGCGGGGATTCGGGCCCTGCTGGATCACGCCGGCGACGATGTCGCCTTCCTTGTCCTTGAAGTCGCCGAGCACGACGTCGTCCGCGATGTCACGGAGACGCTGGCTGATGACCTGCTTGGCGGCGAAGGCGGCGATGCGGCCGAAGTCATCCGGCGTCGCGTCCTCTTCGCCGATGATCGCGCCCTCTTCGTCCTTGACGACCTGCAGGACGGCGACATGGCCGGTCTTGCGGTCGAGGTCGACGCGGACACCCTCGGGCGTGACGCCGTCGGCTGCGACGTGCTTGGAGTACGCGGTCAGGATCGCCTGCTCGATGATGGCGACGAGCTCATCGAAGGGAATCGCCTTCTCCTTCTCGATCCCTCGCAGCAGACTCAGTTCGATGTCCATGACGGCCTCTCTATTCAGCTCTCGTCGCGCCTGTTCGCACGCGCGACATCCGTACCACGATACCCTGTGCCCACCGGCTCCCGCACGGCGGCGGCGGTGGCGGAATCCCGGAGCCGCTCGAGGAGGAGCACGTGAGCACATTCGACACGGTCGTGATCGGCGCAGGCATGTCGGGGCTCACGAGCGCCCGGATGCTCGCCGACGCCGGTCAGCGCGTCGTGGTCCTCGAGGGGCGCGACCGCATCGGAGGCCGCATGCACACCGACCGCAGCGCCGGATTCCCGGTCGATCTCGGCGCCTCATGGATCCACGGCATCGAGAACTCCCCGCTGTGGGACCTCGTGCATGCGCTGCGCATCCCGGCGATCGAGTACACGGTGGGCAGCTTCCAGGTCGGAGGTCGCCCGATCGAGAACTACGACGGCGAGGGCCGCCGTCTGGACGAAGCCGCGACCGCGCAGTGGGTCAGCGACGTCGACCTGGCCGACCGCCTGCTCGTGGAGGAGATCGCCGCATCCTCCTCCGGCGACACGTACCTGGACGTCACGGAGCGCGCTCTGGACAGGTCGGGGCTCTCCCCTGATCGCATCGACGACATCCGCGAGTTCTTCCGCCATCGCGTCGAGGAGCAGTGCGGCGCCTGGATCGGCGATCTCGATGCCCATGGCCTCGATGAGGATGCGATCGAGGGCGACGAGGTCATCTTCCCCCGCGGTTACGACGAGCTCCCCCGCCGCATCGCAGACGGCCTCGATGTGCGCCTGGAGACGGTCGTGACCCGCGTGAGCCGTTCCGCAGCGGGCGTCGTCGTGCGCGCCGGTGATACCGAGTACCGCGCGGACCGCGTCATCGTCACCGTGCCGCTCGGGGTCCTCAAGGCGGGAACGATCTCGTTCGATCCCGAGCTCCCCGAAGCGGTCTCCGGCCCTATCTCCCGCCTCGGGATGGGCGTGTTCAACAAGGTGTTCGTCCAGTTCCCCGAGCGCTTCTGGGACGAGGAGACGTACGTGATCCGCGCACTCGGAGACGCCGGCGAGCACTGGCACTCCTGGTACGACGTATCTGCAGTGAGCGGGATCCCCACGCTCCTCACCTTCGCCGCCGGCCCTTTCGGTCGTCGGATGCAGGACCTCGCTGATGCCGAGATCGTCGCCGACGCGGTCAGCGCTCTCCACGTCCTCTACCGAGACGCCGTCGGTGAACCGCTCGCGCACTGGGTCACGCGTTGGGGCGAGGACGAGTTCTCGAACGGCTCGTACTCCCACCTCGCCCTGGGATCGACGCACCACGATCACGATGCTCTGGCGGGGCCCGTCGACGGGGTGCTGCACTTCGCCGGCGAAGCCACCTGGGGCGATGAGCCGGCCACGGTCGGGGCGGCGTTCTACTCCGGCCACCGCGCTGCGGAGCGCATCCTCGATCGCCCGGTCGATCTCGCCGACTTCGCCGCCCGCATCACCGCGCGGGAGCAGACGGTAGGGCGTTGATCGCGCCGATCAGTCGGAACAGATTGCCCACCTGCCGCTGATCCAGGTGCAGGATCAGGCGCGGGAGGTCGAGGTTGTCGGCGTCGGCGACCTCCGGCTGACGCGGGCCCGTCCGCTCGATCCTCCCCGATGACAGCATCGAGCCGAACTCCTCGTTGAGCCGATCGATCTCCTCGTCCGTCGGCTCCGCCTTGAGCCGCAGCACCAGCGCATCGCCCACCCAGCGCAATGAGTCGTAGTTGTGCCAGAAGCCCGTGATCTCCGCCCTGGCCGCATCGACCGAATCCGTGATCACGACGCGATCGAAGTCGCCCTCCGAGATGACCCCGGTCGGGGCGAGATGGTCGTCGATGAAGCTGCGAAGCCCCTGCCAGAACGTGCCACCCGGCTCGTCGAGGAGAACGATCGGCGTCGGTTCCGCCTTGCCGGTCTGCTGCAGGGTGAGCAGCTCGAACATCTCGTCGAGGGTGCCGAACCCACCCGGCAGGCAGATGAACCCGAGCGATTCCTTGATGAGCATGAGCTTGCGGGTGAAGAAGTACTTCATCGCGACCACGTGGTCCTGGCCGGCCACGAAGCCGTTGGGCTTCTCCTCGAACGGGAGCCTGATCGAGACGCCCAGCGAGAGGGCAGGACCCGCTCCCTCGGAAGCCGCCTGCATGATGCCGGGCCCCGCCCCCGTGACGACCATCCACCCATCCCCCGCGAGGGCCGAGGCGACGTCGCGCGCCGTCAGATACAGCGGATCGTCCTGCCTGGTTCGCGCCGAGCCGAAGACCGTGACCTTGGGGACGCCACGGAACGGAGCGAAGAGACGGAACGCATCCCGCATCTCGGCGAGCGCTGCCGAGGCGATCTTCAGATCGAGGCGGTCGGCGCCGTCCTCCCCCAGAAGGATCGCGGTGCGCAGCATCCGCATCACGAGCCTGCGGTCGGTGTGCACTCCCGCATCGTCGAGGACGGCGTTGATCTCGGCGCTGAGCGCTTCAGGGAGGGGTTCGTCGATCATGCCTCCAGGGTGTCATGCTCCGGGGCGACCGCGGCCTCCTGCCACGCCGTCGCTCAGACTCCGCGGGACTCGTCGACGGCCGCCCGGATCTCGTCGTGCGGGAGCGCGAGGCTCCTGTGCCCGTCGCGTCCTGTCATGTCCTGCGCTGCGACGAGTGCGTTCCACACGGCCTCGTCGACGGCCTGCACCGCTGCCGTCAGGAAGGGATCGATCCGCCCCCACGGGATCAGGCGCATGGTCTCGTAGACCTCGTCGCTCCCCTCCGGGAACTGCGACGTGAGCGCACCCTCGTTCGCGGTGGAGAACGCGAGGACGATGTCGCCCGAGAAGTGACTGCCCGCGGTGCCGCTGCGGCCGAGACCCAGGGCTCCCCGACGAGCCAGTGCCGCGCACTGACCGGGAAGGAAGGGGGCGTCAGTGGCGATGACCACGATCGCGGATCCGGCTCCTCCCGGGGCATGTTGGCGCCGCTCCCGAGCGAACCAGTCGTCGTCGCCCATCGGGTTCGGCGCCGACGATCGTGCGCCCAGGTCGATGCTGCCGAGCCGAAGCTCGTCGCGCGCACCGAAGTTCGCCTGGATGAGGACTCCGACGGTGTACTCGGCACCGCCGTACGCCACCGTTCTGGATGCCGTGCCGGTGCCTCCCTTGAAGCCGTAGCAGTTCATCCCCGTCCCTCCGCCGACGTTCCCCTCCGCCGGTGCGGCGGTGCTGGCCGCCTCCAGGGCCGACCACGCGTCCGCCGGCGTGACGTGACCGCCGTTGATGTCGTTGAGGTATCCGTCCCAGGTCTCCCCGACGACGGGCAGCATCCACTGGGCGGCGACGTGCGGGGCGATCTGCGCCACCCAGGAGTCGATACCGCTGTGCACGGCTCCGACCGCATGCGAGCTGGTGATCCCGATCGGCATGGACAGCGATCCGGACTCGTCGATCCATGCGCGGCCGGTGAGCTCGCCGTTCCCGTTGAAGGCGTGGACGGCCGCAGCACAGGGCACGCCCACTCCCTCGCGGCCCCGGGGCAGGACGGCGGTGACCCCGGTGCGGACGGCGTGCGCTCCCTCCCCCGCGATCATTGTGCGATATCCGACGGCCACACCGGGGACGTCGGTGATCGCGCCGTGGGTGCCGCTGCGTCCCGCGAACGGGACCCCCAGATCCCTTGCCCTGATACGCCTGCGTGACGACTCCGACGCCGATGAGGAAACCACCATGTACTCCACTCTGACCTGAACGTATGTTCAGAGAGTATGTCATCCAACGCATGTTTTGCTTGACTTAACCCGGCTGTGCCCTTTGAATCACTGTTCAAGAGCTCGTACCATCCGATACGCACCCTCCCGACAGCAGATTCCGGAGCCGCAGATGTCTCAGCCGAATCCCTCCGTCCCCACGACCACGACCACTACGCTCGCCCAGCGGCGCCTCGGAGTCTGGGCGATCGTCTTCTTCGTGGTCTCCGCCGCAGCTCCCCTCACGGTCGTCGCCAGCGCTGCAGCCACGGACTTCCGTCTCGCCGGCATCGGCGGCCCGGGCGCTATGCTCGCCAGCGGTGTCGTGCTGATGCTGTTCGCCTTCGGTTTCACCGCCATGTCGAGGTATGTGCGCAACACCGGCGCCTTCTACGTCTACGGCGCTCGAGGACTCGGCAAACCCGTCGGCATCGGCATCGTGTTCGTGACGATCTTCTCCTACACCGCCCTGTGCATCTGCTTCTACGGCTTCGTCGGGTTCTTCGGGGAGATGACGTTCTCCGCACTCTTCGGCATCGATCTGCCCTGGACCGTCTACGCGCTGATGGCGCTCGTCATCGTCGGGGTGCTCGGCTACCGCAAGATCGATGTCGGTGCCAAAGTTCTGGGCGTCCTGCTCACGGCCGAGGTCGCCATCCTGCTCGTCCTCGCGATCGCCGTGCTCGCCTCGGGCGGCCCCGAGCCGATCTCGTTCGCCTCCTTCGCCCCCGAGAACGTCTTCTTCGCCGCCGGGAGCGGCGCGCTCTTCGTCTTCGGGTTCGGTGCCTACCTCGGCTTCGAGAGCACGGCGATCTACGCCGAGGAGGCGCGGGATCCGGCACGCACCGTGCCGATCGCGACATACATCTCGATCGCGTTCCTCGGCGTCTTCTACGCCTTCACGTTCTGGATCCTCACGGTCGCCTTCGGCATCGAGGGCGTGCTGCGCCTCGCCCTGCAGGACGACTTCCAGGACATGGTCTTCCACGCCGGCGACGCGTACCTGGGCGCCTGGGCGTCCGTGACGATGCGGGTGCTGATCGTCACGAGCTTCTTCGCCTGCCTCCTCGCGTTCCACAACGCCAGCTCCCGGTACCTCTTCTCGCTCGGACGGGAGCGTCTGCTGCCGTCGTGGCTCGCGCAGACCCAGCCGACGACGCAGGCACCTCACCACGCAAGCCTCGTGATCTCGATCGTGTCGCTCGTGGCCATCGCGGTGACGATCATCAGCGGAGCGGATCCCTTCCTCGGCTTCGCGCTCCCTGTGTACTCGATCGGCGTGGCCGGGTTGGTCTTCGCCCAGGCCGTGGCCGCCATCGCCGTGGTCGGCTTCTTCCTGAGAGGGCGGCGAGGCCACAGCATCTGGCGGGTACTGGTCGCACCGGCGCTCGGGGCGCTCGGTCTGATCGTCGGATTCGTCCTCATCGCGACCAACTTCGATCTCGTCACCGGCCTCCAGGGGCCCGTCAACCTCGCGCTCCTCGCCCCCACCCCCGCCCTGTTCGTGGCCGGCATCGTCGTCGGGATCGTCCTGAAGCGACGTCGTCCCCGCCACTATGCTGAACTCACCACGCTCGTTCCCGACGACGAGTAGCGCCAGGCGCGAGGAGGATACGTGGCCGAGCAGCGCAAGCACGCCACCCGACGGGCGGAGCTCATCTCCGCGACCAGGCGCGTCGCCGGGCGCAGCGGTCTCCTCGGCACGAACGTGCGCGCGGTCGCCGCGGAGGCCTCGGTCAGCGCGGGGAGCGTGCTGTACTACTTCTCCACCTTCGACGAGCTGATGTATGCAACCGTCGAGGGTGTCCTGGAGGAGATGTACGAGAGACGACGCGCACTCGCCGAGAACGAGCCCGACCCGGCGAAGCGTCTGGTCGCTCTCGTCACGGCCGGGATCCCGGACGAGATCAGCGACCATCTGCGCATGGCGTACGAGAGCATCCCCCTGCTGCGGGAGCAGCCTCAGTACCGTCCCCTGCACCGCTCCATCGTCGAACGGCAGGTCGCCCTCTACAGATCGACGATCGAGATCGGCACGGCGCTCGGCACCTTCCGCCCCACCGCCGACCTCACCGTGATCGCACGGAACATCGTCGCTCTCGAGGACGCGTATGACCTCTACCCGCTGATCGGCGTCGAGCTGGGAGCGCAGACGTACCGGTCGAACATCCTCTCCTACGCCCGCACTGCCCTCGACTGCGACTTCGGCGGCTGAGCCCCGCCGTCCACTCGTCTGCCTTCGGCGATGTCGAGCACGGCGGCTGCCCCCCTGTCAATGCCCGTGTGCCCGCACGCTCCGCACGGCACGCTGACGTCATGACGGAGATCACAGGACCCGAAGCCCTCGCCCGCATCGCCGAACTCGTGGAGGACATCGACATCACGATGCTCACCACGATCGACGACGACGGCAACCTCGTGAGTCGGCCGATGTCGACCAGGCAGATGGACGACGCGGGCGACATCTGGTTCTTCACCGCTGAAGACACCGAGAAGGTCCACGAGGCCCGAAAGCACCACGACGTGGGCCTCGCCTACTGCGATGCCAAGGGCATGCGATACGTGTCGGTCGCCGGCACCGCAGAAGTGGTGCACGACCGCGCCAAGATGGAGGAGCTCTACTCCGCGTCGCTGGAGATCTGGTTCGCGGACGGCCTCGACACCCCGGGCATCGCCCTCCTCAAGGTCACGCCGAAGGTCACCGAGTTCTGGGAGCCGTCGAAAGGCAGGCTCGCGCTCGCGGCGGGTGCGCTGAAGTCGCTCGTGACCCGGGACACCCCGGACGACGACACCATGAACCACGGCCGCATCGTCTGCTGACGATGCGGCCGTGAAGGCTCACTGTGGGGTCAGTGCGCGGCGGAGAGTCGCGGCACGACCTCGTCGACGGAGACGGCCTCGCGCTCCCCTGTGGCGCGGTCCCACAGCTCGACCTGGCCCTCCGCGGCCCCGCGGCCGACGATGACGATCTTCGGCACACCGACGAGCTCGGCGTCTCCGAACTTCACTCCGGGCGAGACCTTCGGCCGGTCGTCGTAGAGCACGTCGAGCCCCGCGGCTTCGAGCTGAGCGGAGATCCCCTCCGCGACCTCGAACGCGACCTGGTCGCGGCCCGCGGCGACGACCTGCACGTCGAACGGCGCGACGGACGCCGGCCAGATGAGGCCCTTGTCGTCGTTGTTGAGCTCGGCGATGATCGCGAGGATACGGGTCACGCCGATGCCGTACGAGCCCATCGTGACGGTGACGAGCTTGCCGTTCTCGTTCAGCACCTTGAGGCCCAATGCCTCGGCGTACTTGCGTCCGAGCTGGAAGACGTGCCCGATCTCCATGCCGCGAGCGAGCTCGACCGGACCGGAGCCGTCGGGGGCGGGATCGCCTGCACGCACGTTCGCGATCTCCACGATGCCGTCGGCGGCGAAGTCGCGGCCGGCCACCACGGAGTGCGCGTGCTTCTCGTCGATGTTCGCGCCGGTGATCCAGCTCGTGCCCTCGCTCACGCGCGGATCGACGAGGTAACGGATGCCGGTGGCCGACTCCTCGCCGAGCACTGCTCCCGTCGGCGACCACGGACCGATGTAGCCCTTCACGAGCAGCGGGTTGTTCTCGAAGTCGTCCGCGGTGGCCGTCTCGACCTCGGCGGGCGCGAAGGCCACCTCGGCGCGCTTCTCATCGACCTCGCGGTCACCGGGGATGCCGACGATGACCAGTTCGCGGGTGCCATCGAGATGCGTGAGGGCGAGGACGACGTTCTTGAGCGTGTCCGCAGCGGTGTACTCGCCGTCGAGTTCGCGGTTGGCGTGAGCCACCAGCGTGTCGATGGTCGGCGTGTCCGGGGAGTCGAAGATGACCGGGGACGCCTCGGCGTCGTAAGCGATGGCCTCTGGCACCGCCGTGGTGAAGGCCTCGACGTTCGCGGCGTACCCGCCCGCGCTCCGCACGAACGTGTCCTCCCCGACAGGCGTGGGGTGCAGGAACTCCTCGCTCCGGGAGCCGCCCATCGCGCCGGCGTCGGCCTGGACGATGACGTACTCGAGTCCGAGGCGCTGGAAGATGCGCTCGTACGCGTCGCGCTGCGCCTGGTAGCTGACGTCCAGGCCCTCGTCTGACGAGTCGAACGAGTACGCGTCCTTCATCGTGAACTCGCGTCCGCGGAGCAGACCCGCCCGCGGGCGTGCCTCATCGCGGTACTTGTCCTGGATCTGGAAGATCGTGAGGGGCAGGTCCTTGTACGAGGAGTAGAGGTCCTTCACGAGCAGCGTGAACGCCTCCTCGTGCGTGGGCGCGAGCAGGTAGTCGCCGCCCTTGCGGTCCTGCAGGCGGAAGAGCAGGTCGCCGTACTCGTCCCAGCGCCCGGTGGCCTCGTAGGCCTCACGCGGCATGAGAGCGGGGAAATGCACCTCCTGCGCGCCGGCGGCTGCCATCTCCTCCCGGACGACCGTCTCGATCTTCGACTTGACGCGCAGCCCCAGTGGCAGCCACGCGAAGATGCCGGCGGCCTGCGGGCGGATGTATCCCGCCCGGATCAGCAGCCGATGGCTGGCGACCTCTGCGCCTGCAGGGTCTTCACGGAGCGTGCGGAGGAAGAAGTTCGAAAGACGAGTGACCACGGAGCAAGTCTAGTGAGCCGTGGTCACCCGTCTTCGACCGCGTCAGTTGAGAGCGGGAAGGTTCGCCGGGACGACGCCACCCGCGTAGAGGTCGGCCGCCAGCTCCTGCAGGGCCGTCAGAGCCACCCGCTGCGGAAGCGGGCCGTACGAGATGCGTGCGACGCCGAGCTTCTCGTACTCGGACGCGGCGAGGGCGCCGGGGATCCCGATGACGCTCACCTTGCGCTCGCCGATGCCCTCGACGAGCTGGCGGGTCACGTTCATGTCGAGGATGCCGGGGACGAAGACCGCCGTCGCGCCGGCATCGAGGTAGGCGCGACCACGCTGGATCGCATCGGCGATGCTCTCCTGCACGGGGCGACCACCGGCGCGGACGAACGCATCGGTGCGGGCGTTGAGAGCGAAGGAGACGCCCTCCGACTGTGCGGCCTTCACGATCGCCTCCACCGCTGCGACGGACTCGTCGAGCGGCTTGAGGCGATCCTCGACGTTCGCACCGACGACGCCGACTCCGATCGCGAGGCGGGTGGTCTCTCCCGCATCCCCGTACCCGTCGTCGAGGTCTGCCGTGACGGGCACCTGGACGGCGGCCGCGATGCGACCCACCATGTCGATCATGATGTCGCGAGGCGTCGAGCCGTCCTCGTAGCCGAACGATGCGGCGATCCCGTGTCCGGCCGTCGCGATCGCCTTCGTCTCGGGCAGAGCGGCGACCGCTCGTGCGGAGACGACGTCCCACACGTTGACGACACGGAGGATCTCCGGTGCGTCGTAGAGTCCGACGAGGGTCTGGGCTTTGGCTGCAGTGATCATGACTCCACGCTAACGCGGGATGGCTTCGGCAGGGCCGGTTCGCCCGCACCCGCGCCTAGGCTGGAACCATGCCTCAGCGCCGATCGCACGTCGCCCCGTCCGCCGCGCAGACCGAATTGGCATCGGCGCTCGCTGCTCTGCGCGAGTCGATGGATGCGCCCCTCGACTTCCCCGACGACGTCATCGCCGAGGCGGAGGCCGCGACCGCCGTGGTCCCGGAGCTCGATCTTCGCGAGATCCCCTTCGCCACGCTCGATCCGGAGGGCTCCCGAGACCTCGACCAGGCCTTCCACCTCGAGCGCGCCGGAACGGGGTACACCGTCCGGTATGCGATCGCCGACGTCCCGGGGTTCGTCGTCCCCGGTGGAGCCGTGGACGTCGAGGCGCGCCGGCGAGGACAGACCCTGTACGCCGCCGACGGCACGATCCCGCTCCACCCGCGCGTGTTGAGCGAGGATCGCGCCTCGCTGCTCCCCGACGTCGACCGTCCGGCGCTCGTCTGGATCTTCGAGCTCGACTCCGCGGGCATCGTCTCGGACTTCCGTCTGCAACGCGCCCTGATCCGCTCGCGCGCGCAGCTCGACTACGGGACCACCCAGGATGCGCTCGACCGCGGAGAGGACGGGCCCGCCGCGCTGCTGCCCGAGATCGGTGCTCTGCGGCTCGAGCAGGAGCGACTGCGCGGCGGGGCGAGCCTGAACCTGCCGGACGAGGAGGTGGTGCGCGGAGACGACGGCACCTACGCGATCGAACGTCGACGCCCGCTTCCCGTCGAGGAATGGAACGCCCAGCTCTCGCTCATGACGGGGATGGCCGCTGCCACGCTGATGCTCGACGCCGGAGTGGGCATCCTGCGGACGATGCCGGAACCGGATGGAGCGGCCTTCGACACGTTCCGACACCAGACCGAAGCTCTCGGCCGCCCGTGGACCTCCGGCGCGTACGGGGACTATCTCCGGGCCCTGGACCGTACCGACCCGTTGACCCTCCCGGTGCTGGAAGCCGCGTCATCGCTGTTCCGTGGCGCCGGGTATCTGGTGTTCGACGGCCAGGCGCCGGACGATGCCGTGCAGGCGGCGATCGGCGCCCCTTACGCGCACGCGACCGCTCCCCTGCGCCGCCTGGTCGATCGCTGGGTCCTCGCGCTCTGCCTCGCGGTGTCGAACGGCGAGCCGATACCCGCGTGGATCCGTTCCTCGCTCGCACAGCTTCCCGCACTGATGCAGGAGTCGGGACAACGGGCGTCGCGGCTGAACGCGGCGACGATCAACAGCGTGGAAGCCGCGCTCCTCACGCCTCTGATCGGCTCGACGGTCGATGCCACCGTGATCGAGCTGCGCGGAGAGCGCGCTGCCGTCCAACTCACCGAGCCGGTGGTCACGGCGACCGCGCCGATTCCCTCAGAGGCACGACCGGGCGACGTCGTCCGGCTTCGCATCATCAGTGCCGATATCGGCACGGGAGAGGTCGAGTTCGCTCTCTGAGCACCCCGGCGACGAGGCCGCGGAGTCTCGCTTTCGTCGTTACATGATCACCGACCTGCTCGACGACCTGCGCGACGCGACAGACGCACTCGAGCGACAGATCGTGGCGGGTCTGCTCTTCGAGCGGATCGCAGAGCTGATGCTCGTGGATGCCGGTCGGTGGACTGCCACCGGCAAATGGCTGCCCCGACGGCTGCGTGATCTGAGCGACAGTCGCGCCGAGAGGTTGAGCGCTCCGCTGCTCGCCGGTGATCTCACTGCCTTCGCCGATCGCGTCGAAGACGAACTGAGGCGAGCGGGCGGCCGCGTGCAGGCGGGGTTCGTCCGCTGACGTCAGCGCCCGGGAGCCGCCACGGTCGTCATGACCAGCAGCTGAGGATCGCTCAGGTCCAGGCTCACGACGATGGAGGCGAACTCCGAGAGCGACTCCGCGTGCGTGCCCCCGCAGAGGATCACGGCCTCTCCTTCCGGGAGATCGCAGTGCCAGCGCCGCCGATCGACGATCGTGGGCCCTTCCGTCACGATGCTGCTCACAGCACCTGAGGCGACCCATGCCGCGAGCTGCTCATTGATCCGTCGCTCGCGCTCGGACAGGGTCGTGGCGAAGGTCTCGGTATCGAAGCCGGCCCGGCGCAGGCTCTTCCCGAGCCGGTACTCGTCGACAGCGCCATCTTCGTGGATGCGGCTGGACTGGTTGGCGCGACCCTCGAAGTCGGGGTTGCCGAGAGCGTCCTCCCCCGGTTCCTTGCGCCAGAGATCGGCGAGGGCCAGATCGAGCGCCAGCGAGGCGACATGGCATGCGGTGTGCCCGCGGCTGAGTCCGGCACGACGAGCGGCGTCGACGGTAAGGTCGGCTCGAGCGCCCTCCGTGAAGGATGCCGGGGCGGCCCCCTCGATCAGGTGACCGACGAGCCAGGTCCAGCCCTCAGCACCGCGCTTGACGGGGATCGCGCTTCCCACCGCGAACTCCCCCTCGTCCGAGATCGCGGCCATGACGGCTTCGACCACTCGGACGGTGTCGTCGCCGACGGCGATACTCCCTGTGTCACCCGGCTGGTCGGGCCAGGTGTGGTCGACCGGGTGGAAGGGCGTCTCGTCGACCACGACGATCGTGCCCTCGGGCGTCTGCTCCACGCGGGCGATGACCCCGTCTCCGGTCACGGTCCCTGTCGGGAAGGTCACGATGGTGGGCGTCGACATGGTTCTCCTCGGATACGACGTCGGGGTCTCGAGATGGCGGCGCGTTCGACGCCCGCGGACCTCGGTCAGATCGGTCAGTGGGACGGCGGAATGGTGAAGCTGGCGAGCTTGTCGCCGTCGACCACGAAGATGCCGTCGGACTCGCCGTTGAAGACCCGACTCGCCCAGCCGAAGCGGATGCGCGTGGTGTCTCCCTCGGTCGTGGCCGTGAGCACGGTCATACGCGCGCCGGCACCGATCGCATCGCTGCCCGCCCATGCGCGGACCCCGTCGGAACCGGCCTTGACCGTGCCCCAGTCGCTGACGAACCCGTCGGCCGTGAAAACGGCGACGAACGCATCCGTGTCCGCGGCGTTGATCGCGTCGATCATCGCCCTGACGGGAACAGGGAGGGTGGAATCCGACATCTCGTGCTCCTCGCCGCTCAGACCGTGACGACCTGGGCGGTGCCGAGCGGCGCCTCTGGGCCCATCTCGGCGGCGATCCGGTTGGCCTCTTCGATGAGAGTGGCGACGATGTCCGCCTCCGGCACGGTCTTGATGACCTCGCCCTTCACGAAGATCTGGCCCTTGCCGTTGCCCGAAGCCACGCCGAGATCGGCCTCGCGAGCCTCACCTGGACCGTTGACGACGCAGCCCATCACCGCGACCCGCAGGGGAACGGTCATGTCCTTGAGGCCTTCGGTGACGTTCTCGGCGAGCGTGTACACGTCGACCTGTGCGCGACCGCACGAGGGGCATGAGACGATCTCGAGCTTGCGCTCGCGGAGGTTGAGCGACTGCAGGATCTGGTGGCCGACCTTGACCTCTTCCGCCGGCGGTGCGGAGAGAGATACCCGGATCGTGTCGCCGATCCCCTCGCCGAGGAGGATGCCGAAGGCGGTGGCGCTCTTGATCGTTCCCTGGAAAGCGGGTCCGGCCTCGGTCACTCCGAGGTGCAGCGGCCAGTCGCCCCGCTCCGCCAGCTGACGGTACGCCTTCACCATCACGATGGGGTCGTTGTGCTTGACCGAGATCTTGAAGTCGTGGAAGTCGTGCTCCTCGAACAGCGATGCCTCCCAGACGGCACTCTCCACGAGTGCCTCAGCGGTGGCCTTGCCGTACTTCGCCAGG
The DNA here is from genome assembly GCF_006540085.1 of Microbacterium oxydans. GTDB lineage: Bacteria > Actinomycetota > Actinomycetes > Actinomycetales > Microbacteriaceae > Microbacterium > Microbacterium oxydans. Next base: position 285,457 of record NZ_BJOG01000005.1, read on the forward strand.
ATCCTGCGGTCCAGCGAGCCGGCGTTAACACCGATTCGCAGGGAGACACCGGCGGCCTTGGCGGCCTCCGCGATCTTCCCGACATTGCCGTCGAACTCGCGGATGTTGCCGGGGTTCACTCGCACCGCACCGCACCCGGCATCGATGGCCGTGTAGATGTAGCGCGGCTGGAAGTGGATGTCAGCGATCACCGGGATCTGGCTCTTCATCGCGATGATCTTCAGCGCATCGGCGTCATCCTGGTGCGGTACCGCGACACGCACGATCTCGCAACCCGACGCGGTGAGCTCGGCGATCTGCTGGAGCGTCCCGTTGATGTCCGTCGTCTTCGTGGTGGTCATCGACTGCACGCTGACGGGAGCGTCGCCGCCCACGAGAACCTTGCCCACCTTGATCTGCCGTGACTTACGGCGCGGGGCGAGGACTTCGGGGATCTTCGGCATTCCGAGGTTCACTGCTGGCACCCCTCAAGACTACGCCGCCAGGATGCATGTGGGCTGGACGGACGCACCTACCCTGGAGCCATGGCAGTCATCCTCCTCACCGGCTTCGAACCGTTCGACGGCGCAGAGCGCAATCCGTCGGCGGATGCGGTGAACGCGGTGGCGGTCGACTACGAGGGACCGCACGAGCTCGTCATCGCGACTCTTCCTGTCGCATTCGAGTCATCCGCCCAGCGGCTTCGCGCCCTCATCGCCCGACACGCACCGGACGTCGTCATCTGCACCGGGCTCGCCGGCGGAAGCGCCCACGTCGCGGTGGAGCGCATCGGCGTGAATCTGATGGACGCGCGCATCCCCGACAACGACGGCGCCCAGCCGATCGACGTTCCCAGCGAGGCGGGCGGTCCCGAAGCGCGGTTCTCGACACTTCCCGTCAAGCATCTGGTGCAGGTCATCGACGCGGCGGGCATCCCTGCCCGGTCCTCGCTGTCCGCCGGCAGCTACGTCTGCAATCACGTGTTGTACACCGTGCTGGGGGCGGTGCGCCCCGACGCCGTCGCCGGGTTCGTGCATCTTCCCTGGTCGACGGCGACCGCGCCGTCCGTCTCTCCTCATCTGAGCGAGGAGCAGCTGGCTCGCGCCGTGCGCCTGGTCGTCGATCACGCCCTCGATGCCGAGACGAAGGAGCCGGGCGGCAGCATCTGGTGACGTCATGCCGCGCGGGTCATCGCGGCCGATGTGGTAGTTTCGGCCCCATGCTCGCGAACTTCACCTGGTGGCCCGCCTTCTAGGCGGTGTGTTCGCGTTCCCACGAATTCAGACCGCCCCCGGGGCGGTCTTTTCGTTGCGCCGAGCCGGAGCACAGCACAGGAGATACTCATGACCCTCTCGCGACTCGCCGAGCTCCGCGCCGATCCGACCGCGTCCTTCGTCCTCATCGCCCGCGATGGAGCCGACACCGTCGAGCTGCTCAGCGGCGACGTGCGGGATGTCGACCTGCTCGCCGATATCCCCCTCGCCGTCGACGGCACGCCTCGTGAGGTGTTCGCGATGGTCCCCTACCGCCAGGTTCGCGAGCGCGGCTTCGTCGCCCAGGACGACGCCGCACCGCTGCGGTGCGTGGTCGTCGACGAGCACCTGCACCTTCCGACCGCCGAGCTCCTCTCCGCGCTGCCGAGTGAGCCGGTCGCCTTGCACGACGAGGGCTTCGACATCGCCGACGCAGAGTATGCGGCGATCGTCGAGAACGTCATCGCGGACGAGATCGGCCGCGGAGAGGGCGCGAACTTCGTCATCCGCAGGGACTTCACCGCGAATGTCGACGTCGATGACCGGACGGCGGCCCTGACCTGGTTCCGTGCGCTGCTCACACACGAGCGCGGTGCGTACTGGACCTTCGCGGTCTTCACCCCCGGTCACATCGCCGTCGGCGCCAGTCCCGAAGCGCATGTGGTCGCCCAGGGCGGCATCGTCACCATGAACCCGATCTCCGGAACCTTCCGTCACCCGGCGGGTGGGGCGACGAAGGAGACGCTGGTCGACTTCCTCGCCTCCACGAAGGAGACCGAGGAGCTGTTCATGGTCGTGGACGAGGAGCTCAAGATGATGAGCGCCGTCTGCTCCGACGGAGGACGGATCACCGGTCCGCACCTCAAGGAGATGTCGCGGCTCACGCACACGGAGTACATGCTCCGCGGACGCAGCACGCTCGACCCCCGCGACATCCTGCGCGAGACCATGTTCGCTCCCACGGTCACCGGCTCGCCCATGCAGAACGCCTGCGCTGTGATCCGTCGTCACGAGCAGAAGCCGCGAGGCTACTACTCGGGTGTCGCGGCGCTGTTCTCCCCGAACGCGGACGGCGGCCATGACCTGGACGCCCCCATCCTCATCCGCACCGTGTATCTCCAGGACGGCGCGCTCAGCGTGCCTGTCGGAGCCACGCTGGTCCGACACTCGGACCCCATGGGCGAGGTGTCCGAGACGCACGGTAAGGCCGCGGGTGTGCTCGGTGCCATCGGGGCGATCGACCGCGATCATGTGGCCGAGGCTCGCAGCGATGCGGACGCTCCCGGTGACGCGCACGCCCTCGCCGACGACCCGACCGTTGCCGAGCTGTTGGAATCACGAAACGCGCGCCTGGCCGAGTTCTGGCTCAACCCGCAGGGCGAGGAATTCACCGGTCCGTTCGCCGGACGCTCCGCCGTCGTCGTCGACGCGGAGGACCGCTTCACCACCATGCTCGCGCACCAGCTCCGTCATCTCGGACTCGCCGTGAAGATCGTGCCCTGGAATGACGCACAGGATGCCGACCTGGATGCCGCCGACCTGGTCGTCGCGGGCCCCGGCCCCGGTGACCCGCGGGATGCGCAGAGCGCCCGCATCGCCAGGATGCGCGACGTCGTCACCCGTCGCCTCGACTCCGGCATGCCGCTGCTCGCCGTGTGCTTGAGCCACCAGATCCTCGCCGACCGCCTCGGCATCGCCCTGACTCCTCTCGACGCACCGCACCAGGGGCTGCAGAAGTCGGTCCCGGTGTTCGGCGAAGACGCATCGATCGGCTTCTACAACACCTTCACCGCGCGTGTCGCCCCGGGCACGAGCGCGGTCGGCGACGCCGAAGTGTCCGCAGACGCGGATTCGGGCGATGTCTACGCGCTCCGAGGAGACCGTTTCGCCTCCGTGCAGGGGCATCTCGAGTCGATCCTCTCGCGAGACGGCATCCGGACGCTCGAACGCCTCGTGACCCACGCCCTCGCCTGAGGCTGACGGTCGCGGGCTGTCCGCTGCCAGCGTGTCGGCACTGTCGGCATGTCCGCCGCGGCAAGGCCGAGGTCCAACGCGCCGGGAAGAGACACCCCGAAGGAATCAGCCGAGCAGGTTCACCGGGTTGAAGAGGTCGGCGACCAGGAGCAGGGCACCCATCGCGATCAGGGCCACGGCGACCACCACGGTGAGCGGTACGAGCTTGGTCGCGTCGACGGGTGCCGGCGGGGGCCGACGGAAGAGCTTGGCCCATGCGCGCTTGATCCCGTCCCACAGCGCGACCACGATGTGGCCGCCGTCGAGCGGGAGCAGCGGGATCAGGTTGAACACGAACAGCGCGATGTTCAGCGAGCCCAGCAGCCCGAGCAGGAACGCGAAGCGGTTGAGGATCGGCGCATCGGTCGCGGCGACCTCGCCGGCGAGGCGACCGACGCCGACCACGCTCAGCGGGCCGTTCGGATCGCGTTCACCGCCGGTCACGAGGGACACGCCGACATCCCAGAGACGCACAGGGAGCGTGACGATCATCGATGCGACGCGCGCCGTGCTGTCCGCAGCCATCTCCGGCCCCGCGGTCAACGGCTGCTGCACGTATCCCATCTGCGCGCCCATGCCGACGTAGCCGACCTCCTTGACCACGGGCTTGCCTGCGTCGTCCAGGATCGGCTGGCCACTCGCATCCGTGATCGTGCGTTCCGCGGCGATCGGCGTGAGATTCAGCGACTTCTCGGCTCCGTCGCGCCGCACGACCATGTCGATCGTCTCACCCGGGGACGCCTGCACGATCGCGGTGGCCTCGGCGAAGGTCGACACCGGCTTCCCGTCGACCGACACGATCACGTCGCCCGGTCTGATGCCGGCTTCCGCTGCCGGAGACGCGGGATCATCCGGCGTGCACTCGGTCGCTGTGGAACCCGCCGGGACCACGCACTCGGTCACCGAAGCGATCGTGGTCGTCCCCTGCTGCACACCGATGCCGGACAGCAGCACGGTGAAGATCACCGTCGCGAGCACGAGATTCATGGCGGGCCCGCCGAGCATGACGACGACACGCTTCCACACCGGCAGCCGGTAGAAGACGCGGTCTTCGGCGCCTTCTGCGATGGTCTCGTCGTTGGCACTGCGAGCATCTTGGATCAAAGAGCGGAAGACGCCCGACGCCGGACCGGAGTTCTTCGATGCCGGATACATGCCCGACATCGAGATGAAGCCCCCCAGAGGCAGCAGCTTGAAACCGTACTCGGTCTCACCGATGCGCTTGGACCACAGCCGCGGGCCGAAGCCGATCATGTACTGGCCGACGCGCACGCCGAAGAGCTTCGCGGGGACGAGGTGCCCGACCTCATGCAGGCCGATCGACAGCCCGAGGCCGATCAGCATGAAGAGGATGCCGGCCAGATAGAGCAGGAATTCCACGTGCCAACGTTAGTGCCCCCAGCTAGGAATCCGCCCGGCGCTGCGGCACGACTAGGCTGTCAGCGTGAATGCCCGGCATCTGCGACTCGTGCGTGCTGCCGCCGTCTCCTCCGTGGCGACACTGCTCGCGGCGCTGTCCCACACGCTCGGGGGCGGTGCGGCTCCGCATGTGCTGCTGATCGTCGCGGTCACGAGCCTGATCACCCCGCTCGCGGCTCTCCTGGTCGGAGTCCGACAGTCACGCGCCAGGGTGGCCCTCGCCGTGTTCCTCGGGCAGGCCGCCTTCCACGTCGTGTTCCAGGTGCTGGGGTCGCCCACCGTGGCGGCGCCGATCGCCGGCGGTGGACACGCCCATCACCTCGACCTCTCCCTCCTCGCATCGCCGTCCCCTGCTGCGGCCCCCGGCGCGCTCATGCTCTCGGCGCACCTCGTCGCGGCTGTGCTGACCACGCTGCTGGTGTGGCACGGCGAGGCGATCGTCCGGGTGGTCGCGCGCTGGGTCGATGCCCTCCTCCGACGTGCGTCCGCAGTGGTGCCCGCGCTGCACCGCCGTCCGGCGCGTCTGCGCTCGATGGTCTTCTCGCCGTTCGACGCCGCGGTCTCGTCCGCTCTGCCGCGACGCGGACCCCCTGCTCTCCTGCGCGACTGATCCGTCGCACTCGAACACGCCACCCGGACACGCGTGGCATCCCTTTCGCGGAGACGCGCCATCGGCGTGCCCGCACATCGATCAGGAGATCTCATGACCCGCAACACCCGTACCCACCGTCTGCGCCTCGCCACCACCGGCCTCGTCGGCGGCCTTGCCCTTGCCGTCACCGCACCCCTCATGGCCGGAGCGCACGTCGGGGTCAGCCCCGACGAGCTCGCCGCCGGGGACCACGGCGTCCTCACGTTCTCGTTCTCGCACGGCTGTGAGAACTCGCCGACGACCGCGCTGCGCATCACGATGCCAGAGGGTCTCGCGTCCGTCTCACCGACCATGGACTCCGACTGGGACATCCAGGTCGAACGGGGCGACGACGGTCTCGTCAGCGCTGTCACCTACACCGCGGTCGCGCCCGTTCCCACGGATCTCCGCGGCGCAGTGAGCATGGGCGTCGGACTGGATGAGGACACACCGGACACTCTGGCGTTCCCCGTCGTGCAGACGTGCGTCGAGGGTGCCACCGAGTGGACGCAGCTCGCCGAGAACGGCGAAGATCCGCACAGCCTCGATGCGCCGGCGCCGGTCGTCTCGGTGACCGCTGCCGCAGCGGACGGACACGGTGAGCACGCCGGATCCGATGCCGCGGCGGAGGCCTCGAGCCCGGCCACGGCGTCCGACCCCCTGGGCGTGGCGCTCGGAGCCGGAGGGCTGCTTGCCGGCTTCGCCGGACTGGTCGTCGCGATCGTCGCCTACCGCCGTCGCGCCTGACCGTGGGAGCGGCCTCTCGTGCTCCGGGATCCGGCGCGCGAGAGGCCGCTCGCGAGGGGTTCTCACCCCGGTCATGAGATCATTGATGCGCCATGTCGATTGAACAACAACCGAGCCTGCCTCCCGTGCTCCGCCCCGCGAACCCGCCCCGGCGTGAGCTGTCCGAACTCGCCTCCCGCTTCGCCCGCACCGTCCGCGGCGATGTCGACGGCGTGGCCCTCACCGGCATCACCCTCGCCACCGCGGACCTGCGCCCCGGCGAGGCGTTCGTCGCGATCCAGGGCGTCAACCGGCACGGCGCGGACTTCGCCGCGACCGCCGCCGAGAAGGGCGCCGTCGCCGTCATCACCGACGAGGCCGGAGCGGTCATCGCGGAGTCCGCCGGCCTCCCGATCCTCGTGGTCGACGATCCTCGCGCGGTCCTCGGCGACCTCAGCGCCTGGGTCTACGGCACCGGCGCGGACGATCCGCTTCCTCTGCTGTTCGCGACGACCGGGACCAACGGGAAGACCAGCGTGTCCCACCTGCTCGAGGGCATCCTCGACCAGATCGGCGTCGTCACCGGACTCTCCTCCACTGCGGAGCGCCACATCGCCGGCGAGGTCATCGTGTCGCGCCTGACCACCCCCGAGGCCTCCGAGATGCATGCACTGCTCGCTCTCATGCGGGAGCGAGCGGTCGAGGCCGTCGCCGTCGAGGTCAGCGCGCAGGCTCTCTCCCGTCACCGCGTCGACGGCATCCTGTTCGATGTCGCCGGATTCACCAACCTCAGCCACGACCATCTCGACGACTACGCGGACATGGAGGAGTACTTCGAGGCGAAGCTGCCGCTCTTCCGTCCCGACCGCGCCAAGCGGGGCGTCATCTGCCTCGACTCGCCGTCGGGAGCGATCGTCGTCGAACGTTCCGAGATCCCCGTCGTCACGGTGGGCACTCCGTCGATCGCCGCCGACCCCGAGGCCGCCCGCGCCGCGGACTGGGTCGTCGTCATCGACGACGAGCGTGCGGCCGGAACCACGTTCACGATGACCGGTCCGGCCGGCTCCCTCACGACGACGGTCCCGGTGATCGGTCCGCACATGGCCGCCAATGCGGCTCTGGCGATCGTGATGCTCCTCGAGGGCGGCTATGCCTGGGATCGCATCACCGAGGCCCTGACCCGCGACGGCGGCATCCGCGCCTATCTGCCAGGACGCACGCAACTGGTCTCCGGCGACACGGGCCCCGCGGTCTTCGTCGACTTCGGCCACTCCCCCGACGCGTTCGAGAAGACACTCGCCGCCGTCCGCCGCGTGACTCCCGGCAAGGTGCTGATGCTGTTCGGCGCCGATGGCGACCGGGACGCGAGCAAGCGGTTCGACATGGCGCGCACAGCCGTGGAGGGCAGCGACATCCTCGTCGTCACCGACCACCACCCCCGCTTCGAGGACCCCGCATCCATCCGGGCCACTCTCATCGACGGTGCACGCCGCGCGCGACCGGACGCTGAGATCCATGAGGCCTCACCGCCGGAGAACGCCATCGTCACCGCCGTCGGCCTGGTCGGCGACGGCGACGCCATACTCTGGGCGGGACCGGGTCATCAGGACTACCGCGACATCCGCGGTGTCCGCACTCCCTACTCCGCACGCGAGCTCGCCCGTCGTGCGCTCCGCGCGGCCGGGTGGCCCGTTCCCGACTCCCGCTGGCCCGTCCCCTACCCCGACGAAGACTGATCGGGATCACCGGGGCGCACCCGCGCTCCGGTGCCGACGTGCAGGACGATGCGACGAGGATGCCCCCCGCGGTCAGGCCGCAGCGATCATCCGGTCCGCCGTCGCGCGCGCCCAGGCCTCCGCCTCGGCGAGCGTCTCGACGGTGAGCACATCGGGCGCGTCATGCGCGTCGACGACGCGGGCGATGGTGTCGACGATCCCGAGGAACGAGAGCCTGCCCTCGTGGAAGGCGTCGACAGCCTGTTCGTTCGCCGCGTTGTAGACCGCGGGGAACGTGCCGCCGGCGCGTCCGACCGACTTCGCGAGAGCGACGGACGGGAAGGCCTCGCCGTCGAGCGGTTCGAACGTCCATGAGGTCGCAGCGGACCAGTCGAGCGGTCGCCCTACGCCTCCGACGCGGTGCGGCCAGTCCAGACCGAGCGAGATGGGCAGGCGCATGTCGGGCGGTGAGGCCTGTGCGATGGTGGACCCGTCGATGAACTCCACCATCGAGTGCACGATCGACTGCGGGTGGACCACGACCTCGATGTCGTCGTAGGCGATGTCGAAGAGCAGATGCGCCTCGATCACCTCGAGCCCCTTGTTCACCAGGGTCGCGGAGTTCGTCGTGACCATGCGTCCCATGTCCCATGTCGGATGCGCGAGCGCCTCCGACGGAGTCACCTGGGTCAGCTCGCCACGGCTGCGTCCTCGGAACGGGCCGCCGGACGCGGTGACGACGAGACGGCGCACTTCGGCATGAGTGCCCGCGAGCAGAGACTGCGCGAGGGCCGAGTGCTCGGAGTCCACCGGGACGATCTGTCCGGGGGCAGCGGCGGCGAGCACCAGGTCGCCACCGACGATGAGGGATTCCTTGTTCGCGAGGGCGAGAGTGCGGCCCGCCTTCAAGGCGGCGAGCGTCGGCCCGAGTCCGATCGAGCCCGTGATGGCGTTGAGCACCACATCGGCTTCGACGTCACGGACGAGCTGCTCCGCCTCGACAGCACCGAGAGCGGTGGATTCGACCTGGAACTGCGCGGCCTGCTCCTCCAGCAACTCGGCGTTGGAACCAGCGGCGAGACCGACCAGCTCGAAGCGACGAGGATTGGCACGGATCACATCCAGTGCCTGGGTGCCGATGGAGCCGGTGGAGCCGAGGACGATGACGCGACGCATACCGCCAGCCTAGGTCACGCCCGCGGCTCCGCAGCGGCTACTGCTGAGCCTGAACCGGTGTCGTCGCGAGGATGTCGACGACGAACACAAGGCTCTCCTTCTGCAGTTCGTGTCCCTCGCTCGCGCCGTACCCGTCGGAGGGCGGCATGACGACGACGACCTGCGAGCCGACCTTCTGACCCTCGAGCGCCTTCTGGAAGCCCGCGACGACGCCCGTGGTCTGGAACTGCGTCGGAGCGGCATCGCGGCTCCAGCTGGAGTCGAACTCCTTGCCGTCGGACCACTTCACGCCCAGGTACTGCACGACCACGAGGTCGCCCGTGCCCACGGTCGCACCATCGCCCTGCTTGAGGACGGCGACCTTCGTCTCGGTCGGCGCGTCGCCGTCCGGGATCGTGACGGTCGGAGCGCCCTTGTCGTCGAGCTTCACCGTCGGCATGCCGGGCGTCGGGTCGACCGGGGTGCCCGTGGCCACCTCCGGCAGCTTCTCGACCGCCTCCGCATAGACGACCTTGTTCGTGCCGCCGTCACCGAAGACCTTGCCGGGCAGCGCGAGCACCACCTGTGTGCCGAGCGGCTGGCACTCGAGCGCGGCGATGAAGAGCGACGCACTGTTCTGGTCGAGGAGGACGGAGGCCTCGCCGCCTTCGTTCCGGGCGGAGGAGTCGACCACCTCGCCGGTCGCGGCATCCACGATCTGGAACTTCACGCCGACGAGATCGTTCGCGAGCACCTCATCGCCATCGCCCTTGGCCACGATGGTCCGTTCCACGTCAGCGAAGGCGGCATCGGCGGGGACGGTGATCTTCGCGTCGTCACCTTCGCCATCGACCGTCACCGCATCCGACGTCTCTCCGGGCTGCGCGTTCAGCAGACACCCGCTCGACGCGGACGGCGAAGGGGTGCCCGAGCTCTCGGGCGCACCGCCACCGGCACAGCCGGCCAGCAGGAGGGTCGCCGCAGCGACAGTGGACAGGACGAGGAGCGGACGCTTGCGCACAGTGAGACCTCAGGATCGCGGGCGGGAACCTCCATCCTGCCTCATACCCCTTTGCCCGCGCTGGGAGGCGCGGCGCAAGTCTTCATTCCCACGCCGGCATGGATCCGGGAGTAATCTGCTCTGATGACCTCTGAGCAGTCCGTCGAGCCCGAAGCCTCGTCAGAAGAGGAATCCTCACCCGAGACGACTGCGAAGCCCCGTCACGCCGGGTTCGCCTACACCCTGGGGCGGAGCCTCATCACCCCGCTCGCTCGTCTGGTCTATCGGCCGCGGATCGAGGGGCGAGAGAACGTGCCGCTCGAAGGCCCCGTGATCTTCGCGAGCAACCACCTCTCGTTCATCGACTCGATAGCGATCCCGGTGGCCGCGCCCCGCCCCGTGCACTTCCTGGCGAAGTCGGCGTACTTCGAGGGCACCGGCTTCAAGGGCTGGATGAGCAAGACCTTCTTCGAGTCGATCGGCGCGATCCCCGTGCGCCGGGGAGCGGGACAGGCCGCGCTCGATGCCCTCGACCTCCAGCGCCAGCTCCTCGATGAGGGCCTGGCCGTCGCCCTGTACCCCGAGGGCACCCGCTCCACCGACGGTCGTCTGTACAAGGGCCGCACGGGAGTCGCGTTCCTCGCGTTGCAGACGGGCGCTCCGGTGGTCCCGGTCGGACTCATCGGCACCGACAAGGTGATGCCGGTCGGAGCGAAGATGCCGACGCTCAAGGAGCGCATCACGGTGCGCTTCGGCGAGCCGCTCGACCTCTCGCCGCACGGCCCGGCCACCAGCGGGCGCGCTCGGCGCCTCGCGACCGACCAGATCATGGCCGCGATCCACGGCCTCTCCGGCCAGGAGCTCGCGGGTGCGTACAACGAGGCTCCCGCGCAGGGAACCATCGAGAAGATCAAGCAGGCTCTTCCGCACGAGCGTCGCTGACCGTCCCGTCGTCGCGATCGCGGCGCGGCTCAGGAGAGAGCGCTGACCCTCGCCTCGTGACGCACGGGGAAGTTCATCGAGTTCGCGATGAAACACCATTCGTTCGCCTGGGTGTGGGCGCGTTCCGCAGCCTCGATCATCGACTCCTCGGCGACGACGACCTCAGGATGCAGCATCACCTCGACGAACGATCCTCCGCCCGCTCCGTCCTCGCGCATCATTCCTGTCGCCCGGTCGCGATAGGACACCACCACGACGCCGGCCGTGACACACGCGTGGAGGTAAGACAGCAGGTGACACTCGGAGAGCGACGCGAGCAGCAGGTCCTCCGGATTCCAGCGTGACGCGTCGCCGCGGAAGGGCTTGTCCGCGGAGGCGAGGAGATCGGGCTTGCCCTCGATCTCGATCGTCACATCGCGTCGGTAGTCGCGGTATCCCGTTGTCCCGGTACCGGTGTTGCCGGTCCAGGTCGATGTGAGCGCATAGCGGTGTTCGCCGAGAGTGCGAGGACTGGTCTCTGCCATGCGACCAGTCTGTCAGGCTCGTCCGACGCGACGCGAGCAGCCTCGCACGCCGAGCTAGAGTTGACGGGTGCTGGAGACTCTCACCGTTCAGGATTCCGTGGAACTCGCCGTCGTCGAGCGGAGCGGATTCGTCGAATCCCGCCACGCCGGCGCGGCCGTCGTCCTCTCCCCCGACGGAGACATCGTCGCCCTCCACGGCAACGCCGACGCCCTGATCCTGCCGCGTTCGAGCCTCAAGCCGCTGCAGGCGATCGCCTGCGTCACGGCGGGCGCCGTCCTCGAGGGCGAACAGCTCGCGCTCTCGACGGCGAGCCATGTCGGCACCGATCGGCATGCGTCCGTGGTGCGCGACATCCTCACAGAGGGCGGACTGACAGAGGACGACCTGGGTTGCCCCGCGTCGTGGCCGAGCGACTCCTCGACGCGCGATGAGCTCGTGCGCGAGCACGGTGAGCCCACGCGCGTGCGCATGAACTGCTCGGGCAAGCACGCCGCGATGCTCCGCGCCTGTGTCGCGACCGGCTGGCCCACCGACGGCTACCTCGACCCCGCCCACCCGTTGCAGCAGCACATCAGGGACGTCGTCGAGCGCCTCACGGGTGAGAAGATCGCGCACACCGCGATCGACGGGTGCGGCGCGCCCGTACATGCGACGACCCTGACCGGTCTCGCACGCGCGATCCATCGGATCGGAACGGCGTCCGACCGCTCGCCGTTCGCCCTGCATCGCGTCGCCGGTTCCCTGGTTCGCGCTGTACGGGAGAACCCGTGGACGATCGAGGGCCCGGGTCGCCCTGACACGATCGCGACGGAGAAGCTGGGCGTGTTCACGAAGCACGGCGCCGAGGGCGTCATGGTCATGGTCTCCCCGAACGGGACGACGGTGGCTCTGAAGATGCTCGACGGCGCGACTCGTGCCTCGACGATCGTGGCCGCCACCCTCCTGGCGCGCGCGGGCGGTCTGACCGATGCGGATGTGGCCGCCCTCGGCGAGGCTCTCCCCCTCACTGTGCTCGGCGGCGGCGCCGACGTCGGTGCCATCCGCCCTGGCGCGGGCATCTGACCGGGAGCCCCACCTCCGACCTCCCAGAGCTCCTCACGGCGACAGCTCGGCCACGTGCACTCTTCGTGGCAGCTCAGCCCCGATCACGGACCACGCTCGACCCGCATGCGGACGGGCGTACGGGGGCAACTCGCGGGCGCCGATCAACTGGCGGAGATCAGCCGGACGCTCGCAGCGGATGAGGACCTCGCCCAGGGATCGCACCCGTTGCCATAGTGTCCAGTTCCGCTGCCAAGCCTCCGCATCGCCCACCACGACGCACGGCCGATCCGTCTCCGCCGGCTCCGCCCCCGGTTCCCTCACCTCGCAGTCCGGATGCGCGCGACGCAGACGGGCGATGACCTCCTGGGCCCCGGCGGTGACGATCGCTGTGAGCGCGGACGTCGGCCGCCACACCGCTGCCGTCTGGTCCGCGGGCCGATGGGACTCCGTTTCGTCGGCCCACGCCAGCTGAACCTCCTGATCGCCGATCCTCGCGCGCCCCGGAGCACGATCACGAAGGAATCCGGACGGCTCGCCTCCTGCCGCCAGATGCTCCAGCTTCGTCGACATACGCAGCAGCGCGCGACGCGGCAGGAGATCGAGCATACGTCCCCAGGCGCCGCTCGCCCTGGCCGCGGTCACCACGAAGGTCGTGCCGTGGGCCGTGCGAAGCACCTGCTCCCAGCGCTGGACGAGCTGATGGCCGTACTCCGGCGGCAGGCTCCCCACCAGCACATCGACATCGTCGCAGAGAACCACGGTCGGAGGTCGCCGGCTGCCGTCCGCCCATGCGGAGAGCAGATCCCACGCCTCCTCGGCATCGCCGGACATCCATGAGGTGTCATCGCACTGGGCTGCCACAGTCCTCAGCAGTGTGGTTCGGCCGGAACCGGGCCCGCCCAGAACCGCGATCCCCCGTTCGCGCCCGCATTGCAGGAGAACCGGAGGTTGCGCCTGCCGGTCGGGGTCGTCAGCGCGTCCGATGACCACGGTGTCGGACCCCACGCCGGCCTCGCCGAGGAGCTCACCGAGTGGGAGAAGCGAGGGCAACGACGGCAGCCAGGGACTGGACGGCTGACCTCCTGCCGCCCATCGCTTCGCCACCTCTCGGAGGTCGGATGCCTCCGTCAGGGCGACCCGCAGAGCGAGGGCCTCCTGGTCCGTCGGTCTCCGCACCAGAGCGAGCCCCCGTGATCCCGGGTCCCCGGGGAGCGCTGCTGCCGCCTCGCTGCCGAGCATCAGCCGGCTGTCGGCAGCGTCGCTCACGCGGAGGCTGATGCGAAGGGGGCAGTTCGCCGCCAGGGCATCTCTGACCACACCGGAAGCTCGCTGCGTGCCGAGGATCAGATGCATGCCGAGCGCACGGCCACGGGCGGCGATATCGGTGAAGACCGCGCCCAGGTCGGCGTGCTCCGCGAGCAGCGCTGCGAACTCGTCGACGACGATCACCAGCCTCGGTATCGAGACCTCCCGCACATCGCGAGCCCCCGCCGCCGCGAGCAGTGCCTCCCGTCGGCGGAGCTCCGCCGTGAGGCTGGAGACGCCACGTCGTGCCCCCGCGTCATCGAGATCCGTGATGACGGCGACGACATGCCGAAGTGCACGCAGCGGCTCGAACGCGGTGCCGCCCTTGAAGTCCGCGAGGACGAAGGTCACCCGGTCCGGCCCGTGTACCGAGGCCATCGCGGCGACCCAGCTCACGAGCAGTTCACTCTTCCCCGTCCCCGTCATGCCGGTCACGAGCGCGTGAGGACCGTCGTCGACGATGTCGACCACGATGCTCCCCCGCTCGCCCCGGCCGATCGCCGCCGCCAGCCCTTCCACCTCGTGCGGTTGTTCGAGTTCGCGAAGCGCCACCGAATCGGGAGGCGCGCCTGCCTCGTCACCCCGGTGCGCGATCTCGCTGGACAGCACTTCGGCCTGCCTCGAAGAGAGGAACTCGACGGCGACGGCTGTCATCCCGCTCGCCGTACGCAGCGTTGCGAGCCCCGGCTCCACGATGTCGATCACCGCCGTGACACCCTCCGGCACCTCCTCACCGGGAGCGGCTGTGCAGATCAGCGCGTCCGCGTCCGGTCTCTCCCCGGCGCAGGGCCCGACCCCCAGCCGGAACGCCCTGCGACGAGTCCGTCGTGCATGGGGCAGGCCGCCGAGTCCCCAGCCGACGAGATCGACCTCGAGGAGGTCGACGCCACCTGTCGGAACGAGCGAGAACTGCGCGGACCCGAAGCGTAGACACAGCTGCAGGATCAGAGCTCGCGCGGCGGCGGCCGTCAGCGGACCCGCTCCTCTGAGACAGATCCCTCCCCCCAGCGGCACGACGACGGGCGCGGCGTCGATGACACGGCATCGTTCGCGGAAGGCTCGTCCGCGCTCATCTTCGCCCCGGTGCAACGGACCTCGCTCGTTGTCGGGCCCGAGCCGACGACGACCCAGGTCTCCTCATCGACGGGTTGCGTTCCTCGAAGCGGGGATCGCACGATGCAGGTCGCGGTGTCAGGGCGGCGCTGCCACAGCGCCCTGCGCTCCTCGCTGTGACGGCGGACCAGCTCGGCCTCCGCCGTGCCCCACCCCTCCTCGATCTTCTGCTCTCCGCGTCGCCGCTCCCGACGCCGGAGGCGAGCCGCGTCCACCAGCGATGCCCCGATCATCAGGGGCCCCAGTGCCGCGAAGCACAGAGCCAGGAGCGAGCCCGAGATCGACCACAGCACCACGCCGGCGGCGATCGGCACGATAGCGGCCAGGAACGGCACAGGAGCGCGGTGATGTGGTGCCTGCGCGGACGGCAAGGCGATCGGGAGGGAATCCATGCCCTCGAGTCGATCGCATCGCAGGCCGTGGGCGAGCAGTCTCCACAGCCTCAGGACACTATTGAGCGGTGTCCTCGATCGGGGAGGAGGAGTCGTCCTCAGACGTTACCTGGACGATGATGAGCGTCACGTTGTCGCGACCGCCGTTCTCCAGGGCCGCCGCGAGCATCGCATCGACGGCCGCCCCCGGGTCGTCGTGCTCGCGGAGGAAGTGCTGGATCCCGTAGTCGGTGAGCTCCTTGGTGAGCCCGTCGGAGCAGACGACGAACCGGTCACCGGGTCGCACGTCGATGGAGACGTAGTCCGGCGCCGTGAGTTCGCTCGCTCCCACCGCGCGGGTGATGACGTTGCTGTAGGGGTGCCCTTCGGCTTCCTCCGGGCTGAGCTTGCCTGCCGTGATCAGTTCCTGCACGACCGAGTGATCCGTCGTGATCTGCACCAGCTTGTCATCCCGAAGGAGGTAGACGCGGGAATCGCCGATGTTCAAGGCGATCCACTGGGCCTCGTCGCCCTCGGTATCGAGGTAGACGCCCGTGAGCGTGGTGCCCGTGCCCTCGTCGGTGGTCTCGGGGTGGTCGGCGATGTCGCCGACAGCCAGCTCGAGTGCGCTCTCGATCGACGGGCGATCGACCTTCCCCGACGAGACGATGGCCTGGAGGCGCGACACCGTGCTCTGACTCGCGATCTCGCCACCGGCATGGCCGCCCATGCCGTCTGCGACGATGAACAGCGGATAGTCGGCCAAGAAGGCGTCCTGGTTCGTCTCGCGACGGCGCCCCTGATCGGTGATACCGGACCAGGAGAGCAGCAGCGTGCGCTGCGCAACCGTGATCCGTTGCGTCTTCGTCTCAGCCACGTGCTGCCTCCGATGGGCCTGCGGCGGGTCGGACGGTCGCAGGATACTCACAACACATCGTAGTAGAAGTCACGTACACCGCGATCACGCTCGTGCGTCCGGAGCCGCCGACGAAGGCAGCGAGCCCGCGAGAACTGAGCCGAGAAGCAAGATGTGACCGGGCGTGCCTGCGCGGTACGGGGACGAAAGCATATCGTCCACGTTAGCGGGCGCTGCGGGTGGAGAACCAGCCGGAACAGCACAGAGCCCCCGACAGGAGTCGAGGGCTCTGTGCCAGACGATGCCATCTCGTCAGATGATCACGCCGGCGGCTGTGTGGGATCCGTGGGCGGAGTGGTGGGCGAAGCCGGCGGTGCGGCGGGCGGAGCCGTCGGGGGCGCAGGCGGCGCGGGCGGGGTGGACGGTGCCGCGGGCGGAGCCGACGGTGCCGCGGGCGGAGCCGACGGTGCCGCGGGCGGAGTGGCCGGAGGGACCGGTGCGCCGGTTGCCGGTGCAGCAGGCGGCGCGTAACCGGGCTGTGCAGGCGGCGCGTAACCGGGCTGTGCAGGCGGCGCGTAACCGGGCTGTGCCGGCGGGGCGTAGCCCTGCGGGCCGGGCTGAGCGTAGCCCTGGGGCGAACCGTAACCAGCGTTGGGAGCTGCAGCCGATGCCTGAGCGGGGATGCCGTCCCAGACCGTCCGGTCTCCGAGCAGGCCGTTCGCTGCCCAGGACGCGGGCTGGATGGCCGGGTTCCACCGCGACTTGTCGAAGGCGTTGATACCGAGCCACACCGGCGGCAGGAAGAAGTAGAGCACGACCCAGACGGCGTCCTTCTGCAACTTCAGACCGACGCGCCATGCGGCGATCAGGTCGATGACGCGACCGGCGATGCCGACGAGCGGGAGGATCAGGAACCAGCCGAGGAACGGGATGATCGCCCCGACGATGCCGGCGCCCATGAGGTACAGGACGAGCCAGGGGCTCAGATCACCGAGCTTGTAGAAGATCATGGTGCTGTAGACCGGCACCCAGGCGCGCCACTTGCCCTGCACGCCTGCCTTCTCGAAGATCGTCATGTAGAACCACGAGTAGAGCGCGTAGATGGCGAGTGGCAGGATCGTGTAGACCAGGATCAACGCGACGACCGCGCCGCCTGACAGGCCGTCATAGCCGTAGTAGTCGTTCATGGTTCCCTCCAGAAGTTCATGATGGGTCATCATGCGCTGAACACACTAGCGCTTCCCGGGGTTTCCGCGCATGTCCCTTACGCCGTCGGGCGCGTTCGGGGGAATCTCTCCCGCGGAACGCGATCGCCCACGGTGAGCCGGTCACTCCTCGACGACCAGCTCCCAGACACCGTCGTCCTCACCGTCCCGGAAGACCAGCCCCCGCCTGTCCGCCCACGCACGGAAGCCCCGAGCGGACGTGACGCGCGGTCGCTCCTCGGCGATCGCACGCACGAGCAAGCCCTTGGACTTCTTGTTGAAGTGATTGAGGGCTCTCCCCTGTTCCGTCACGACACGGACGTACGCAGAAGCGACCGAATCGGGCACGGGGCCCAACGCGGCATAGGCCTCGCTCCGCAAGTCGAGGATGAACGCGGGTGCGGCTTCCGCCACAGCAGCGGATGTCGCGGTGGCCCAGTGGCGTCGAAGGGCAGGAAGCCCGGGAACCGACGTCCCCGCCGCGAGCCGGTACATGGGCACCTGATCCAGAGCACCGACAGGACCGAAGGGCGCACTGTGGATCAAGACATGCTCACCGAGCCATCTGCGGGAGGCTGATGACAAGGATCGGGGATCGAGAGCATCGAACAGCACCCCCGTATAGCGATCGATCGCCGGCATCGTGGGCGCTGAGCGCAGCATCCGATTGTGCGCGATGTCGCCGCTCTGACGCTCACTCAACTTGAGCACCCGACGGGCAGTCTCCTCATCGGAGGCGAGCTCGATCAGCGCATCGATGACGGCTGTGCGATGCGCCGACAGAGACGGCAGCTCGAGCGACTCGAGATCGAGTGGCGAACCGTCGCCACCCTCGCGCTTGGTCTCGGACGGCGGGAGCAGGATCTTCATGAAACCTCGGTGGATACAGACGCGTCCGCCTCGGGACCCTTGAGGGTGCCGAGGCGGACGCGTGGAACAGATGCGGCTAGGCGATGAGAGCCGCGTTGCCGGCGACGATCGTCAGGGTCTCGCCCTCCATGGAGAGGAACCCGTCCTGAGCGTTGGCCAGCACCTTGGTGCCATCCGACTGGGTGATGCGAACCTGGCCCTCGGCGAGGATGGCCAGCACCGGCTCGTGGCCGGACATGAAGCCGATCTCACCCTCGACGGTCTTGGCGACCACGAGGCTCGCCTCTCCCGTCCAGACCTCCGCATCAGCGGAGACGAGGCTGACATGCAGCGCCATGGTCAGCCGTTCTCCTTCTGGATCTTCGCCCACTGCTCTTCCACGTCGGAGATGCCACCGACGTTGAAGAAGGCCTGCTCGGCCACGTGGTCGAAGTCACCGCGGGTGATCGCGTCGAACGACTCGATGGTCTCCTTCAGCGGGACGGTCGAACCCTCGACGCCCGTGAACTTCTTGGCCATGTAGGTGTTCTGCGAGAGGAACTGCTGGATGCGGCGCGCACGCGACACGACGATCTTGTCTTCCTCGGAGAGCTCGTCGACACCGAGGATGGCGATGATCTCCTGCAGCTCCTTGTTCTTCTGGAGGATCTGCTTGACGGTCGTCGCGACGCGGTAGTGGTCCTCGCCCAAGTAGCGGGGGTCCATGATGCGCGACGTCGAGGTCAGCGGGTCGATGGCCGGGTACAGACCCTTCGAGGCGATCTCACGAGAGAGCTCGGTCGTCGCGTCGAGGTGGGCGAACGTGGTCGCCGGAGCCGGGTCGGTGTAGTCATCGGCGGGCACGTAGATCGCCTGCAGCGAGGTGATCGAGTGGCCGCGCGTCGAGGTGATGCGCTCCTGGAGCACACCCATCTCGTCGGCGAGGTTCGGCTGGTAACCCACGGCGGAGGGCATGCGGCCCAGCAGCGTGGAGACCTCGGAACCGGCCTGCGTGAAGCGGAAGATGTTGTCGATGAAGAGCAGCACGTCCTGCTTCTGCACGTCACGGAAGTACTCCGCCATCGTCAGAGCCGACAGGGCGACGCGCAGACGCGTCCCCGGCGGCTCGTCCATCTGGCCGAAGACGAGGGCGGTCTTGTCGAAGACACCCGCCTCTTCCATCTCGTGGATCAGGTCGTTGCCCTCACGGGTACGCTCACCGACACCGGCGAACACCGACACACCACCGTGGTCCTGCGCGACGCGCTGGATCATCTCCTGGATCAGGACGGTCTTGCCGACACCGGCACCACCGAACAGACCGATCTTTCCACCCAGCACGTACGGGGTCAGGAGGTCGATCGACTTGATGCCGGTCTCGAACATCTGAGTCTTGGACTCGAGCTGGTCGAAGTTCGGCGCCTTGCGGTGGATGGGCCAGCGCTCGGTGACCTCGATCGTCTCACCGGGCTCGAGGTTCAGCACCTCGCCGATGACGTTGAACACCTTGCCCTTGGTGACGTCGCCGACGGGGACCGAGATGGCCTCGCCGGTGTCGCTGACTTCCTGTCCGCGGACGATGCCGTCGGTGGGGTTCAGCGCGATGGCGCGGACGAGGTCGTCGCCCAGGTGCTGAGCGACCTCGAGAGTGATCTCGGTGGACTCTTCGCCCATCGCGATGGTGGTCTTCAGCGCGTTGTAGATGTCGGGGATCGAGTCGTGCGGGAACTCGATGTCGACAACCGGACCGTTGACGCGTGCGACGCGCCCGACGACCGCGGTCGCCGGCTGGTCAGCCGGAGCGGTGAGGGTCATTTTCGTCTCTTTCCTGATGGTCTATTTGCTCGCGAGAGCGTCGGCCCCGCCGACGATCTCGGCGATCTGCTGCGTGATCTCCGCCTGACGCGCGTTGTTGCGCAGACGGGTGTAGTCGGTGATGAGCTTGTCGGCGTTGTCGCTGGCCGACTTCATCGCCTTCTGCGTCGCTGCCTGCTTGGCGGCGGACGACTGCAGGAGAGCGTTGAAGACGCGGCTCTGGATGTACACCGGCAGGATCGCGTCGAGAACAGTCTCGGCGTCCGGCTCGAACTCGTACAGCGGGTAAACGGTGTTACCGGCTTCCGACTCATCGGCTTCCGTGATCTCCAGCGGGAGCAGACGCACGGACTCCGGCGACTGCGTCATCATGCTGACGAAACGGTTGTACACGAGGTGGATCTCATCGACGCCGCCGTCCTGTCCTCCACGGGAGAACGCTTCGAGCAGTGTCGCCGAGATCTCCTCGGCGGTGTGGAACGACGGGGTGTCGGTGTCGCCGGTCCACTCCGCGGCCGCAGCGATCCGTCGGAACTGGAAGTATCCGACGGCCTTGCGGCCGATGAGGTAGAACACCGGCTCCTTGCCCTGCTCGCGCATGAGCTCTGCCACCTCGAGACCCTCACGGAGGATCTGCGAGTTGAAGGCTCCGGCGAGACCGCGGTCCGAGGAGAAGATCACGACCGCGGAGCGGGTGATGTTCTCGGACTCGCGGGTCAGCGGGTGATCCACGTTCGAGTGCGTCGCGACGGCCGACACGGCCCTCGTCACGGCTCGCGCGAAGGGGGTGGACGCCTTGACGCGTGCCATCGCCTTCTGGATGCGCGAAGCCGCGATGAGTTCCATCGCCTTCGTGATCTTCTTGGTCGTCTGAGCAGAAGAGATCTTCTGCTTGTAGACCCGGAGTTGAGCGCCCATATCTCAGTACCTCACGCGATTACGCGCGACGACCCTTGACGATCTTCTCCTGGTTGACGTCCTCAGCCTCGGCTGCGGCGTGCTCCTCGTGACCGGGGGCGCCGATCGCGTGGCCCTTGCCACCCTGGAACTCCAGGACGAAGGCGTCCGTCTGCTTCTCGAGCTCTGCGACCGTGGCGTCATCGAGGACGTTGGTCTCACGCAGCGTGTCGAGAACCTTGGTGTTGCGACGCAGGTAGTCGAGCAGTTCGCGCTCGAACCGGAGCACGTCCTCGACCTCGACCGTGTCGAGCTTGCCGTTCGTTCCGGCCCAGATCGAGACGACCTGCTCCTCGACGGGGTACGGCGAGTACTGCGGCTGCTTGAGCAGCTCGGTCAGACGCGCACCGCGGGACAGCTGACGACGCGAAGCCGCGTCGAGGTCGGATGCGAACATCGCGAAGGCCTCGAGGGAGCGGTACTGCGCGAGCTCCAGCTTCAACGTTCCGGAGACCTTCTTGATCGACTTCACCTGCGCGTCGCCACCGACTCGCGACACCGAGATACCCACGTCGACCGCCGGACGCTGGTTGGCGTTGAAGAGGTCGGACTGCAGGAAGATCTGGCCGTCGGTGATCGAGATCACGTTGGTCGGGATGTACGCGGAGACGTCGTTCGCCTTGGTCTCGATGATCGGGAGTCCCGTCATGGAACCGGCACCCAGCTCGTCCGACAGCTTCGCGCAACGCTCCAGCAGACGGGAGTGCAGGTAGAAGACGTCACCCGGGTATGCCTCGCGGCCCGGCGGACGACGCAGGAGGAGCGACACGGCACGGTAGGCCTCAGCCTGCTTCGACAGGTCGTCGAAGATGATGAGGACGTGCTTGCCGCCGTACATCCAGTGCTGGCCGATGGCTGAACCGGTGTACGGAGCCAGGTACTTGAAGCCGGCAGGGTCGGACGCGGGAGCGGCCACGATCGTGGTGTACTCCAGAGCGCCGGCCTCTTCGAGCGCGCCCTTCACCGAGGCGATGGTCGAGCCCTTCTGGCCGATCGCGACGTAGATGCAACGGACCTGCTTGTTGACGTCGCCGGACTCCCAGTTGGCCTTCTGGTTGATGATCGTGTCGATCGCGATGGCGGTCTTGCCGGTCTGGCGGTCACCGATGATCAGCTGACGCTGACCACGGCCGACCGGGATCATCGCGTCGATCGCCTTGATTCCGGTCTGCATCGGCTCGTGCACCGACTTGCGCTGCATGACGCCGGGCGCCTGGAGCTCGAGAGCGCGGACGCTCTCGGTCTCGATCGCGCCGAGTCCGTCGATCGGGTTGCCGAGCGGGTCGACCACGCGGCCGAGGTAACCGTCACCGACGGGGACCGAGAGGACCTCACCCGTGCGGGTTACCTCCTGGCCGGCCTCGATGCCGGTGAACTCGCCGAGGACGACGACACCGATCTCGTGCTCGTTCAGGCTCTGCGCGAGACCCTTGGTGCCGTCGGCGAAGACGACGAGCTCGTTCGCCATGACGCCGGGCAGTCCCTCGACGTGAGCGATGCCGTCCGCAGCGTCGACGACGGTGCCGACCTCGGTCGCACCGGCCGCGGTGGGCTCGTATGCGGCGGCGAAGTCCTTCAGCGCGTCACGGATGACGTCGGGGCTGATCGATAGTTCTGCCATTGTCTTCCCTTTGTATCTGGGTGCGCGGTTCCCCGCGCGAAGTCGTGTTAGCCCGCGAGCTTCTGGCGAAGGTCGGCGAGTCGTGCGGAGATGCTGCCGTCGATGACGTCATCGGCGATCTGCACACGCAGACCTCCGACCACGGCAGGGTCGATGACGACGTTGAGCGATACCTGACCGTCATAGCGACGCGAGAGCGACTCGCTCAGACGGTCACGCTGCGCATCGCTGAGGGCGGTGGCGGTGTACACGGTGGCGACGACGCGGCCGCGCTGGTTCGAGACGATGTTCATCGCCCTGTCCAGCAGACGACGAACGCGGCGCTCACGCGGCTGGCGTACCAGCGACGTGATGACCAGAGTCGCTGCGGTGCTGGTGGAGCCTTCGGCCAGGAGACGCTCGACGAGCGTGCTCTTGGCGTCTTCTCCCCCGACGCGGCTTCCCAGAGCGAGTTCCAGCTCAGGGTTGGCTGCGATCACCCGGGAGAACCCGAAGAGCTCGCCCTCGATGTCCGTGTCCGGCTCGGCGACCGCTGCGGCGCGGATCGCGAGCTCCTCGATACCGTCGACGAGCTCATCCGCGTTGGACCAGCGTTCTGCGACCACGGTCGACAGAACGTCCTTGGCGCCTGCGGAGAACCCGCCGAACACCGCGGCGACGACATTCTGTCGTGCCGCGGCGGGAGCGGAAGGATCAGCAAGCGCGCCGCTCAGCTGGGACGAGTCGCTCACGGCCCGGGCGGCGGCGAACAGCTCCCGCGCCGTGTCGAGAGTGATGTCCTTCGCTGCGGCAAGCGTCTTGATGGATGCCGCGAGTGCCTGAGTGGTCGCGCTGCCCATTACTGAGCCGCCTTCTCGGATGCCTCGAGCTCGGCGAGGAAGCGATCGACGACAGCGGTCGCGCGTGCGTCGTCGGAGAGCGTCTCGCCGACCACGCCACCGGCGAGGTCGAGGGCGAGCGATCCGACCTCGCTGCGGAGCGAGACGAGAGCGGTCTGACGCTCCGCCTCGATCTGCGTGTGCGCGGTGGCGGTGATGCGTGCGGCCTCGGTGGTCGCGGCGTCCTTCGCCTCGGCGACGATCTTCTTGCCGTCCTCACGGGCGGCCTCGCGGATCTCGCCGGCCTCGGTGCGCGCCTCAGCGAGCTGACGCGTGTACTCCTCGAGTGCCGCCTCCGCCTGCTTCTGCGCCTCGTCGGCCTTGGCGATGTTGCCCTCGATCGCGGCGGACCGCTCATCGAGCATCTTCGTCAGCTTGGGAAGGGCGACCTTCCACACGACGATCAAGATGATGAGGAACCACAGACCCGACCAGATGATGTCGTACCACGCGGGGATCAGCGGGTTGTTCGCCGCCTCACCCTCAGCCGCGAGGTTCGTGACAAGAGCGTTCAGCATCCTGTCTCCTTCAGAAGTCGGTTCGGATTACGGGAAGGGGATGAATCCGACGGCGATGCCGACGAATGCAAGCGCCTCGGTGAAGGCGATACCGATCCACATGAGGACCTGGAGACGGCCGGCCAGCTCGGGCTGACGAGCGACGCCCTCGATGGTCTTGCCGACGACGATACCCACGCCGATGGCCGGGCCGATGGCAGCGAGGCCGTAGCCGATCACCGCGAGGTTGCCGTTGATTTCAGCGAGAACCGTAGTTGCGTCCACGGGGTTTTTCCTTTCGTTGGGTGGGAAGGCTGATGCCTGCCCGCTCAGTGTCTAGTGGGCTTAGTGCTCTTCTGCGACCGCGAGCTGGATGTAGACCGCGGTGAGGACGGTGAAGACGTACGCCTGGAGGACGGCGACCAGAATCTCGAAGAGAGTGAAGGCGCCGCCGAAGGCGAGGGTTCCGACACCGAGCGCGGCCCAGCCGCCGCCTGCGGTGAAGAAGAAGAACTGGGTCGCTGCGAAGCAGAGGACCAGGATCATGTGGCCGACCACGAGGTTCATCAGCAGTCGCAGGGTGAGCGTCACCGGGCGGATGATGAAGGTCGAGATGAGCTCGATCGGGGTGACGATGAAGTACACCGGCCACGGGACACCGGCGGGGAAGAGCGAGTTCTTGAAGAAGTTCTTCGGGCTCTTCTTGATGCCGGCGTAGATGAACGTGACATAGCTGACCACGGCGAGCGTGAGCGGCACCGCGATGATGGCCGTTCCCGGCATGTTCAGGAACGGGATGATGCCGGTGATGTTCATGAACAGCGTCATGAAGAAGATCGTCATCAGGATCGGGAGGAACCGATCGCCGTCCTTGCGGCCGAGCAGGTCGTGGGCGATGCCGCCGCGCACGAAGCCCATGCCCATCTCCACCAGGCTCTGGAACCGGCCGGGGACGACCTTCATGCGGCGGGTACCGAGCCAGAGGATGAGGACCACGGCGATCACGGAGAGCAACTGGATCAGGTGGATCCGGTTCACCGGGATGGGGCCTACGTTGAAGAGGATCTCCGGAAAGAACTCATCGATCGAAGGGCCGTGGAACTCGCCGTCGGTGGCAAGTCGGGGGGTCAGGGTCGCAGCGATATTAAACAGCGCGGGCTCCAGCTTCGGGGCACCGGTCAGAACCGGGGCGACGATGGTCGGTGTGCTTCACAGCGCAAGCGCTCGCGGGCGAGCGGCGGGCACGTCTCAACACTATCAGAATCTGAGGGTCCCCTAAGACCGCTGGCCGCCCTCGACGGGGCCGCCGTCGATGTGATTGGCGTTGCCGGGGGCGCGATCTTCGGGAACCTCGGTCGGCAGCGTGGTGTCGCTGACGTGCGGCAGACGCATCTGCGTGAGCACCACGACGTCGATGACGAGCGACATCAGCACACCGGCCACGATCGAGAGGAAGAACACCATCGGCTGCAGCCAGGGCTGACCGGCGAGCAGGATCATCACCACGACGAAGACGCCCAGCTTGAGCAGCCAGCCGCCGAGCACGATCGCGAAGAACAGCTGCACGTAGAGCGGGTCTCCGAACCAGCGATTCGCGATGAGGATGCTGAGGCCGGTGATGCCGAGGAACACGGCCGCCAGCACGACGCCGAGCAGACCGCTGATGAGACCCTCGCCCTGGGCGACGAGGAAACCGACGCCGCCTGCGACGATCGCGAGCACGACGGTGGCGATCGCCGACCAGATCAGGGTCCGACGCAGGATCGGGGTGCTGGAAACGGGGCTCGGGCTCATCAGGACTCCACGGGTGTCGGATCGGGTTCGGCATCCGCAGCACTGCGGCGGGTGGGGCTCAAGGTGACGACGAGGCAGGCGGCGATGCCCAGGACGCCGAAGCCGACGCCGGGCAGGTACTGGCCTGGCCAGTCCTCCCGTGCGCCCACGTACATCATCAGGACCGCCAGGGAGACGACAGCCGTCCAGGCGTAGAAGATCAGCACGGCGTCGCGGTCCCGGTGGCCGAGATCGAGCATGCGGTGATGCAGGTGCTTGCGGTCGGGCGAGAAGGGCGAGCGTCCCGCGCTCATCCGCCGGAGCACCGCGAGGCCGAAGTCCAGCAGCGGCAGCAGCACCACGAGCAACGGGAGCAGGATCGGCAGGAACGCACCGACCAGCTGCGACCGGCCGAGACGCTCGGGGTCGAGGGCCGACGGGTCCATCTGGCCGGTGATCGCGATCGCGGACGTGGCCATGAGGAGGCCGATCACCAGTGCTCCCGAGTCGCCCATGAAGATCTTGGCCGGGCTCCAGTTCAAGGGCAGGAACCCGAGGCACGCACCGATGAGGACCGCCGCAAGGAACGTCGAGAGGTTGAAGTAGCTGGAGGCCCCGGAGTCGCGCGTGAAGATGTATGAGTAGGCGAAGAAGACGCCGTTGGAGATCAGGCACACACCGGCCACGAGGCCGTCGAGGCCGTCGATGAAGTTCACCGCGTTCATCACGATGACGATCGCGAACATCGTGATGGTGATGCTCAGCCAGCTGGACACGACGATGAGGTCGCCGAACGGCAGCGAGAGGATCTGCAGTCCGCCGCCGACCGTGATGACGCCGGCGGCGAGGAACTGCGCGCCCAGCTTGATCATCCAGTCGATGTCCCAGAGGTCGTCGACCACGCCGATGATCGCGATCAGAAGCGAGGCGCCGAGGATCGACCACATCGTCTGCGGGGGGATCCAGATGCTCTGGAAGAAGGGGTTCATCGCAGAGAAGCCGAAGGCCGCGGCGATGGCGAGGAAGATCGCGACGCCGCCCAGCCGGGGCTTGGGCGTGGTGTGCACGTCACGGTCGCGGATGGCGGGGTAGAGCTTGAACCGGAGGCTCACCTTCAACACCGCCCAGGTCAGCGCGAACGTGATCAGGGCGGTGAGGATGATCGTGAAGAGATACTGCTTCACGAATCCCCGTCCTGCTCCTGCGGGTGGTCGTGCCCGGTGTGCGCGTGCTCGGCGTGCTCCTGCCCGTCGTCCTCGGGCTCGAGCAGATCGCCGAGCACCTCATGCAGCTGCTCTCGCGTGACCGCGCCGTCACGGAGGATCCGCACCACGCCCTGGTCGGAGTCGGCGCCTCGACGCACCAGCGACGTCGCATCGACGATGGTGGACGCGATGCCGTCCTTGCTCAGTCCGTCCGCGAGGTACACCGCGACGCTGTCGCCGAGCATCTTCTCAGCGTCGTACGCGGAGATGGCAGCCGACTCCCCTGTGAGGTTCGCGCTGGAGACCGCCAGTGGTCCCGTCTCCGCGAGCAGTTCGAGGGCGACGCGGCCCTCCGGCATGCGCACCGCGACCGTGCCGAGGGTCTCCCCCAGGTCCCACACCAGCGACGGCTGCGCCGGCAGCACGATCGTGAGTCCCCCGGGCCAGAACGCCTCGACCAGACGCTCCACGGGCTCGGGAACCGACTCTGCGAGGGCGGCGAGGGTCTCCTTGGTGCCGATGAGAACGGGCGGCGGCTGGTCGCGGCCGCGCCCCTTCGCGTCGAGGAGCCTCTGCACCGCGGCCGGGGAGAAGGCGTCGGCGGCGACACCGTACACCGTGTCTGTGGGGATGACGATGAGGTCGCCTCGGCCGATCGCCTGGCGCGCATTGCGCATACCGGCGAGAAGCTGCGACTCGTCGCTGCAGTCGAAGATGGTTGACATGACGGTTCGATTCTATGCGGCGCGGCCGATGAGCACGCTCGGAGGTTGCTGATCAGGGGCGGAGCGCGGTCGTGGCGCGATCCCGCAGCGTCAGGTCGCGATGCGTCGCCGCCGCACGCCAGCCGTCGACGGTGAGGATCTCCCTGATCGATTCGCCCTGCAGCTCGCCGTGCTCGATGACGAGAAGCCCGCCGGGGCGCAGCAGGCCGAGCGCGCGTCCGCTGAGCACGCGAACGATGTCGAGACCGTCCTCTCCGCCGTACAGCGCCATGGCCGGGTCGAAGAGTCGCACCTCCGGGTCGCGAGGTACGGCCGCGTCAGGGACGTACGGCGGGTTCGAGATGACCACGGACGCCGCGCCGTCGAGCTCGGGGAACGCGTCTCGCAGATCGGAGAGGACCAGCGTCAGGTTCTCCACTCCCTCCACGTTGCGAGTCGCCCACGCGTGGGCGTCTTCGGACAGTTCGGCGGCGAAGATCCGGGCGTGCGGGACCTCCGTGGCCATCGCGAGGGCGATGGCCCCGCTTCCGGTGCCGAGGTCGATGCCGATCGGGGCGGGTTCCGCGGAGTTCACCAGCGCGTCGATCGCGTATTGCACGACGGTCTCGGTCTCCGGACGCGGCACGAAGACGCCGGGGCCGACGGCGAGTTCGAGGTGACGGAAGGGAGCGGTCCCGGTGATGTGCTGGAGGGGCTCGCGTGCGGCTCGACGGGCGACGACCGAGTCCAGCGCCACCGCATCGGCATCGTCGACACGGTCGCCGCGGACGATGGCGGCCTGCACCTCGCCGCGCCGCCTGCCGAGGACGTGCCCGGCGAGGAGCTCGGCATCGACCAGAGGATCGGGGACGCCGACGTCGGTCAGACGCTGGGCCGCCGCGCGGACGACCGCAGCAAGAGAGTTGTCGGACATGACTTCCAGCGTAGGGTGCGGGCGACCGTCACAAAGCCTCACCCATAGACCCCCTCCCCTAGGCTGGTCCCGCAGCGACCCCCGCACAGGAAGGCTCACCATGCCCGGCATCCACTCCGACATCACGACCGCTTTCGGCAACACCCCGCTCGTCCGGCTGAACCGGGTGACCGAGGGTCTCGGTGCGACCGTCCTCGCCAAGCTCGAGTACTACAACCCCGCCTCGAGCGTGAAGGATCGCATCGGCATCGCCATGATCAATGCCGCCGAGGCGTCGGGTGAGCTGCAGCCTGGCGGCACGATCGTGGAATCGACGAGCGGCAACACCGGTATCGCCCTCGCCATGGTCGGCGCGGCGCGCGGGTACCGTGTCATCCTCACGATGCCGGCCTCCATGTCGAAGGAGCGCCGCGTGCTGCTGAAGGCGTTCGGGGCACAGATCGTGCTCACCGACCCCACCAAGGGCATGAGCGGCGCGATCGAGGAGACCAAGCGCATCGTCGAGGAGACCCCTGGCGCGATCTGGATCCGCCAGTTCGAGAACGCCGCCAACCCGCAGATCCACCGCGAGACCACGGCGCAGGAGATCCTCCGCGACACGGACGGCGCCGTCGACATCCTGGTGGCAGGCGTCGGCACCGGAGGGACCGTCACCGGAACCGGACAGGCTCTCAAAGCCGCGAAGCCGGGCGTCCAGGTGATCGCCGTCGAGCCCAAGGACTCCCCCGTGCTGACCGAGGGACACCCCGGGCCGCACAAGATCCAGGGCATCGGCCCGAACTTCGTCCCGGACGTGCTCGACCGCGAGGTGCTGGACGAGATCCTCACCGCGGAGTTCGACGAGTCGATCCGCGTCGCCCGCGAGCTCGCCGCGAAGGAAGGTCTGCTCGTCGGCATGTCTTCCGGCGCAGCCGTCGCCGCCGCGCTGAAGGTGGCCGCCCGCCCCGAGAACGCCGGCAAGACGATCGTGGTCGTGATCCCGGACACCGGTGAGCGTTACCTGTCCACCGCACTGTTCGAGGATCTGCGCGAAGACTGAGGCCGTCGATGGGAATGATCGGGCGGATGCGCGAGGACATCGCCGCAGCTCGCCTCCGGGACCCGGCCGCGCGCAGCGCCGTCGAGGTCGCACTGCTGTACCCCGGGCTGCACGCGATCTGGGCGCACCGCGTATCCCACGCGCTCTGGCGGCGCCGGCTGCGTCTGCTCGCCCGAGCCGGGTCACAGGTCTCACGCTGGCTCACCGGGATCGAGATCCATCCCGGTGCACGCATCGGTCGCCGGTTCTTCATCGACCACGGGATGGGTGTCGTGATCGGCGAGACCGCCGTCGTGGGCGATGACGTGATGCTCTATCACGGTGTCACGCTCGGAGGACGCACACGCACCTCGGGCAAGCGGCATCCCACCCTCGAGAACGGCGTCGCCGTCGGAGCGGGGGCCAAGATCCTCGGACCCGTCACGATCGGCGCGGGGTCAGTGGTCGGCGCGAACGCGGTCGTGACCCGAGACGCCCCGGCGGACAGCATCCTCGTCGGCATTCCGGCGAAACCGCGTCACCGCACGGCCGGTGAGGACACCAGAGCGCTCCTCACCGCCCCGGACCACTACGCGATCTGACTCGCGTGCGCTAGCGGCGTTCTCCCTTGACCGACTCGACCTTCTTGCGGAGGAAGATCAGCGGGAGCAGCACACTTCCGAGGGCCGTGATCAACCACACGATGACCGAACCCAGCAACCATCCGGTGAGGTCGGTGATGCGCAGACCACCGATCGGGAGCAGCACGACGATGATCAGCGAGATCAGCGTCGACACGATGCCGATGCCGCCCATGAGCACGGGTGCGTAGCGATTGGCGATCTTCATGACCCACGGCGAGAGCACGCTCTGCAGGATCGCGAAGATCAGGATGCAGATGACGAATCCCCACCACTTGTCCCACTCGATCTCGAAGCCGTCGAGCAGCAGGTCGGCGGCGATCAGGCCGAGGCCGGCGGACACCAGGTAGAGCAGGCCGCGGAAGAGGAATGTGATCACGGGCTGAGCATAGCGCCCCGGCTCCAGGAGAGCGGGGAGTGCGCTGTCCGCACTCCCCGCCGTCCGGTCACTGGGCCACGAAGAACGGGACCGCTCCGCTCAGGATGCCGACGCCGAGCATCACGAGCGAGACGATGGTCGCGCGCCACAGGACCTTGCGGTGGTGATCGCCCAGGTTCACGCTCGCGAGGGACACGAGCAGCAGGATCGCCGGCACGAGCGGACTCTGCAGGTGCACGGGCTGACCGGTGATCGACGCCCTCGCCATCTCCACGGGATCGATGCCGAAGTTGGCAGCGCTCTGGGCGAGCACCGGGAGGATGCCGAAGTAGAACGCGTCGTTCGACATGAAGAACGTGAACGGGATCGACAGGAGTCCGGTGATCGGTGCGAGGAACGGGCCGAGAGCAGGAGGAAGCACGTTCGTGATCCACGCGGCCATCGCGTCGACCATTCCGGTGCCGGTGAGCACGCCCACCAGGACACCGGCCGCGATCACCATGGAGACGACGCCCACGATGCTCGGTGCGTGCGCGACGATCTCGGAGGCCTGCTCCTTGATGCCCCGGAAGTTGATGACGAGGGCGAGCCCGGCCCCCACCATGAACACGTACGGCAGCGGCAGGATGTCGAGCACCAGCAGCACCATCACCGCGAGTGTGAGGGCGAGGTTGAACCAGATGAGCTTCGGTCGGAGCGTGGGGCGGGCGGGGTCCAGCATCGTGTCCGCCATGGCCGTGTCCGCGGGGTCGACGCTCGCAGCGGAGACCGGAGCATGGCCGCCGGCGACGACCACGAGGTTGCCGGTACGCAGCGACGCGCGCGCTCCGGGCTTCGGCTCCGCACCGCGGAAGATCTTCGGCACGGTCGACAGCGATCCGCCGTCGGCGCCGACGAGCAGGCCCTCCGAGTCCAGGCGCCCGAGGCGGCGACGCTCCTGCAGTCCGAGGATCCACGCGAACCCGAGAGTCACGACGATACCGGCGCCGAGCGCGGGCAGCATCGGCACGAAGATGTCTGTCGGCTGCACTCCGAGCGCTGTCGCGGCGCGCACGGTCGGCCCGCCCCAGGGAACGATGTTCAGCGTGCCGTTCATGAGGCCGGCGACGCACGTCAGCACCACGGGGCTCATCCCGAGCCGGAGGTAGATGGGGAGCATCGCCGACGTCGTGATGATGAAGGTCGTTGAACCGTCGCCGTCCAGGGAGACCGCGCCGGCGAGGATCGCGGTTCCGAGCACCACCTTCGCCGGGTCGTCTCCGAGCAGCCGCGTGATGAGGCGGATGAGTGGATCGAACAGCCCCACGTCGATCATGATGCCGAAGAACATGATCGCGAACATCAGCAGCGCCGCGGTCGGCGCCATCTTGCCGATCGAATCGAGGATCATGTCGCCGAGGCCGAGACCTGCGCCGGCGAAGAGCCCGAACGCGGTCGGAACCAGGATCAGCGCCACCATGGGAGTGAGACGCTTGGTCATGATGAGCGTCATGAACGCGAGGACCATCGTGAACCCGAGCAGCACGAGCACCCACTCCGGCGGCACGAACGCCACATCGTAGGTCGGCGCCTCTTCGGCGGCCGCGAACAGACCGGTGAGTGCGTCTGACATGCGTTGACTCCTTCGTCGTGTCTCCGTCTGCGTCGACGGATCCCGACGAGAATAGGCAATCCGCGCGCCGAGGGAGCGGTATGTCGCATTCCCTGTCGTTGTGCGCGTAGCGTGGGTTCTGCGCATATTGCGCGAGCGCAGCATGGAGAGAATCACGGTGCCGAGGATGACGTCGACCAGACCGCGGTTCGCCACGCGCGCCCTGCTCCTGCAGCTTGCGACGGTGACCCTCGTCGTCGCCCTGTGCACCGGGGTGTATCTCCTCCTCGCCGTGCAGCAGCTGCGTGCCGAGGCGGAGTCGACGGCGCTGGGAATCGCCCGCACCCTCGCAGAGGATCCGCAGGTGCGCGCAGAGGTCACTCGCATCTCCCTCCAGGAGGGCACACCCGACGCGGCAGAATTGCGCGAAGGCGACCTGCAGCGCATCGCATCCGATGTCACCGCGCGCACTGGCGCACTGTTCGTGGTGCTCACCGATGACAACGGCATCCGTCTCGCGCATCCCACCCCCGCACGGATCGGCGAAGAGGTCAGCACGCCATACGAAGAGGTGCTCGCCGGCGCCGAGATCGTCGACTGGCAGACCGGGACACTCGGCGAGTCCGCACGCGCGAAGGTTCCCGTCCGGGACGAGACCGGCACCCCGGTGGGCGAGGTCAGTGTGGGGTTCGAGCGTGCGGGTGTCTTCGACGACCTGCCGCCCCTGCTCGCCGTGATCGGGGGTACGGCTGCGGGCGCCCTCGCTCTGGCTGTGCTCGCATCCCTCCTGCTCCGCAGACGATGGGAGCGTCTGACCCTCGGCGTGCAGCCGGAAGAGCTGGTCGCGCTCGTGCAGAACCAGACGGCCGTGCTGGACGGGGTCGACGACGGCGTCATCGCCATAGACACACGCGGCATCGTCCGGGTCAGCAACGCCGCCGCCGATCGGCTGCTCGACCTCGACGACCCGGTCGGACGTCCCGTCGACGACCTCGGTCTCCTCCCGGCCGTCCTGGACACCCTCACGGGTACCGGCGCCCGCACGAGCGCCCTCGTCGGAGACCGGATGCTGTATCTCGACTCGCGGAGCGTGGTGCGCGAGGGGCAGCAGCTCGGCACCGTGCTCATCGTGCGCGACCGCACGGACCTGGTCGCCTTGGCCGAGCGCCTGGAGACGGTCAGGACGATGACCGCCGCGTTGCGCGTGCAGAGACACGAGTTCGCCAACCGCATGCACGTGGCCGCCGGACTCATCGATGCCGGCCGGGTCACAGATGCCAGGGCGTTCCTCGGCGAGCTCGTGGAGCGGGGTCCTGTGGCGTTCCCGGTCGTGGGGCTGGACCTCCTGCGGGACCCCTTTCTGCACTCGTTCCTGGGCGCCAAAGCCGTCGAAGCCGGAGAACGCGGCGTCGCCCTGCGCATCGCGGACGACACCCACCTGCTCGGCACGGTGATCGCTCCCGAAGACGTCGCCGCAGTCCTCGGCAACCTCGTGGACAACGCCGTGACCGCCGCGGTCTCGGGAGAGCGGACTCCGCGCTGGGTCGAGGTGGCGGTCCTTGACGACGACGATGCACTGGTGTTCACCGTCTCCGACTCCGGCCCCGGACTCGGAGACGTCGATCCTTTCGCCCCGCGGACGCGGGACCAGAAGACCACCGACACCGTGCACGGGCATGGGATCGGACTTCCGCTGTCGACGGAGATCGCCCGTCGGAACGGGGGCGACCTCTGGGTCATCGACCCCGGCGGTATCGACAGCCGCGGTGTCGAAGGCGGCGCTGTCTTCGCCGCGCGCATCAACGGAGCAGTCGACCGCAGCTCCCCCGATCCTGAGGAGAACACATGACCGTCCCCCTGCGCGTACTCATCCTGGACGACGACTTCCGCGTCGCCCAGCTTCATCAGGGCATCGTCGAGGAGCACGCAGGAGTCGGCGTCGCCGAGACCGTGCGATCGCTCGCCGAAGCCCGCGACAGCATGCGTGCTTCCCGACCGGACCTGCTCATCGCCGACGTGTTCCTTCCCGACGGGGACGGCATCGCGCTCGTCCGCGAGTCCGGCATCGACGCGATCCTGATCTCCGCCGCCGACGACGCTCCGACGGTACGCAGAGCACTGCGGTCGGGAGCTGTCGGCTATCTCGTGAAGCCCTTCGAGCGACGGGCTCTGTCAGGACTCCTGGATCGCTACGTGCGATATCGCAACCTCCTCGACGGTGATCGCACCCTCCGCCAGGAAGACGTCGACCGCGCCCTCGCCATCCTGCACGGTGCGGGCGAACCGGTGTCCGTCTCGCGGTCGGCGACGGAGCAGCTCGTGCTCGCCGCACTCGGCGACGGAGAGCGTTCGGCAGCGGAGATCGGGGAACGCGTCGGAATCTCGCGCGCGACCGCGCAACGGCATCTCGCAGCTCTCGCGGCGAGAGCCGTCGTCGACGTGCGCCTCAACTACGGATCGACGGGCCGCCCCGAACACCGCTACGCCGCACGCGTCTGACGTCAGCGGATGGACGGCTCAGGAATCGGAGCCGACGGCTGCGAGGCGTGCTTCCTCGTCGGCGGCGATCGCGCTCTCGATGATCGGGTCGAGCGCGCCGTCCATGACCTGATCGAGGTTGTACGCCTTGAATCCGGTCCGGTGATCCGCGATCCGGTTCTCCGGGAAGTTGTAGGTGCGGATGCGCTCCGAACGGTCCATGCCCCGGATCTGCGACTTGCGCGCGTCGGAGGCGGCTGCGTCGAGCTCCTCCTGCTGCTTGGCCAGCATTCGGGCGCGCAGCACGCGCATCGCGGCCTCGCGGTTCTGCAGCTGCGACTTCTCGTTCTGCATCGACACGACGATGCCGGTGGGCACGTGTGTGATCCGCACCGCGGAGTCCGTGGTGTTGACGGACTGACCGCCGGGCCCCGAGGAGCGGAACACATCGATCTTGAGGTCGTTCTGGTCGATGTGGATCTCCTCCGGCTCATCGACCTCGGGGAAGACCAGCACACCGGTCGTCGAGGTGTGGATGCGGCCCTGCGACTCCGTCGCCGGCACCCGCTGCACACGGTGCACCCCTCCCTCGTACTTCAGGTGCGCCCAGACGCCCTGCGCCGGATCGGAGGAGGAACCCTTGATCGCGACCTGCACGTCCTTGTACCCACCGAGGTCTGACTCGTTGCGCTCGAGCATCTCGGTCTTCCAGCCCTTGGATGCGGCGTACTGGATGTACATGCGCAGGAGGTCGGCGGCGAACAGCGCGGACTCCGCGCCGCCCTCCCCTGCCTTGATCTCCATGATCACGTCGCGGGCATCGTCGGGGTCACGCGGGATCAGCAGACGCCGCAGACGCTCCTGAGCGCCCTGCAGCTCTTCTTCCATCGCAGGGATCTCCGCCGCGATGGACTCGTCCTCCCTGGCGAACTCCCGCGCCGTCGCCAGGTCGTCGGTCGCCGCGACCCAGGCCTCGTAGGCGGAGACGATGCGCGAGAGTTCCGCGTATCGACGGTTGACGCGCTTCGCGCGTGCCGCGTCGGCGTGCACCGCAGGGTCGGAGAGCTCCTCCTGCACCCGGCGATGCTCGTCGATCAGAGTCTGGACGGACTCGAACACGGGTCGGCCGCTCAGCGGATGTTGTTGTCGTGTCCGTGAGCGCCCGAGGGCAGCGTCGGGATCGACTTCTGCATCTGCACGAGGAACTCGACGTTCGAGTTGGTCTCCTTGAGCTTGCCAAGCACGACCTCGAGCGCCTGCTGCGGGTCGAGTCCGGCGAGGGCGCGACGGAGCTTCCACGTGATCTTGACCTCGTCGGCCGAGAGCAGCATCTCCTCGCGGCGGGTGCTGGACGCGTTCACGTCCACGGCCGGGAAGATCCGCTTGTCGGCGAGCTGACGCGACAGGCGCAGTTCGCTGTTGCCGGTGCCCTTGAACTCCTCGAAGATGACCTCGTCCATCTTGGAGCCGGTCTCGACGAGCGCGGTGGCGAGGATCGTCAGGGATCCGCCGTTCTCGATGTTGCGGGCTGCACCGAAGAAGCGCTTCGGCGGGTAGAGCGCGGACGCGTCGACGCCGCCGGTGAGGACGCGGCCGGACGCCGGGGCGGCCAGGTTGTACGCGCGTCCGAGGCGGGTGATCGAGTCGAGGAGCACGACCACGTCGCGGCCCAGCTCGACGAGACGCTTGGCCCGCTCGATCGCGAGCTCGGCGACGGTGGTGTGGTCTTCGGCGGGGCGGTCGAAGGTCGAGGCGATGACCTCGCCCTTCACGGTGCGCTCCATGTCGGTGACCTCTTCGGGGCGCTCGTCGACGAGCACGACCATGAGGTGGACCTCGGGATTGTTCTGCGCGATCGCGTTGGCGATCTGCTGGAGGACGATCGTCTTGCCGGCCTTCGGCGGCGCGACGATCAGGCCGCGCTGACCCTTGCCGATCGGCGCCACGAGGTCGATGATGCGCTGCGTCAGCTTCTCCGGAGCGGTCTCCAGACGCAGACGCTCCTGCGGGTAGAGCGGGGTGAGCTTGCCGAACTCCACGCGGGTGGCCGCGTCGTCGACCGACAGGCCGTTGATCGAATCGACCTTGACCAGGGCGTTGTACTTCTGGCGCCCCTGCTGCTCGCCCTCGCGCGGCTGCTTGATGGAGCCGACGACCGCGTCGCCCTTGCGGAGGTTGTACTTCTTCACCTGGCCGAGCGAGACGTAGACATCGCTGGGACCGGCGAGGTAGCCGGTGGTGCGCACGAAAGCGTAGTTGTCGAGCACGTCGAGGATGCCGGCGATCGGGATCAGGACGTCGTCCTCGGTGATCTCGGTCTCGAACTCGTCGGCCGGTGCACCGTTGCGGCGCTTGTTGCGCTGACGGTTGCGGTTGTTGCCACCGGACTGCTCGTCGTCGGCGGCGGGCTGCGTCTGCTGCTGCTCCTGGGCCGCGCCGTTCTGACCGCGTCCGCGGTTGCGGCTGCGGCTGCGGTTGCGTCCACGACCGCCCTGCTCCTCGCCGCTGTCCCCGGAGTCGGAGTCGGCGTTCTGCGGAGCCTCAGCGGGTGCCGATTCGGCAGCGGACTCCGCTGCCGGCTCAGCGGGCGCCTCGGCGTCGGCTGCGGACTTCTGCGCACCGCGGCGTCCGCGTCCCGTGCTCTTGGGCGCGGCCTCGGCGGGAGCCTCGGCGCCAGCGGAGTCGGAGGCCTCGGCGGGCGCCGTCTCCGCGGCAGGAGCCTCGGCATCGGCCTTCTTCGCACGGCTGCGACTCGGACGCTTCGCCTTCGGTGCAGCCTCGGTGGTCTCTGCAGTGGCGGACGCTGCTGCGGTGGCGGACGCTTCCGCGGGCACGGACGCTTCCGGAGCGGCGTCCGACTTCGCGGCCTTCTCCGCCTTCGCGGCATCGGCCTTCTCCGCCTTCTCGGCCTTCGCAGCCGCGGTCGCGGTGCTGGCACGGCGAGGCGCACGCTTGCGCGCCGGTGCTGCTTCGCCCGTCGGCTCCGCGGATGTCGCCGGTGCTTCCGAAGCGGGCGCAGACTGTTCGTTCTGGGTCTCGGAGAGGTTCTCCACGAGTACTCCCTTATATGTCATGGGGAATGAGCGTTGAACGCGCACAACGGGTGCTGCGCGCGATCGCACGGGCTGACGCTCGGCGCCAGCCAGCCTCGGCAGGCGGCTCAGGAATGAACTCTGCCACAGGGGTTTGCGTGCGGGTCTTGCAAGAGTTGCAATGGGGCCAGATTCACGCAGTTACGTGGAGCCCTCCGCTCGAGACCCCACTGTACCACCACGCACGTCGACTGCGAGCAGGAGAGCCTCCCACGGGGTGTCGGTGACGCGTTCGGCGAGCTCGACCGCGTCCTGACGACTTCCGGGGCCGTCCGCGAGGACCAGCACACTGGGGCCTGCGCCGGAGACCACCGCGGCGAAACCGGCAGCGCGCAGCGCCTGCACCAGACGCTGCGTCTCCGGCATCGCTCCGGCACGGTAGTCCTGGTGGAGGCGGTCGGCAGTCGCATCCAGGAGCAGCTCCGGGCTCTGCATCAACGCGGCGATCAGCAGCGCGGAGCGGGAGACGTTGAACACGGCGTCGGCAGTGGAGACCTGCGGCGGCTGGAGCGACCGCGCCTGCGAGGTCGACATCGTGTACGTGGGGACCAGCACCAGAGGCGAGACTCCCCTGTGCACGAGGAGCTTCTTGTGCTGCGGTCCCCGCTCCGACATCCATGCGATCGTCAGGCCACCGAAGAGCGCCGGCGCCACGTTGTCCGGGTGGCCTTCGAGCTCGGTCGCCAGCCGGAGGAGATCCGTGTCATCGATCTCCACATCACCCTCGAGCAATCCCTTCGCGGCGAGCACGCCCGCAGCCACGGCGGCACCGGATGAGCCGAGGCCCCTGCCGTGCGGCACGGCGTTCTCCGCGATGATCCGCAGACCGGGAACAGGGCGTCCCGCGTCGGCGAACACATAGGCGATGGTGCGGACGATCAGGTTCGACTCATCACGAGGGATCTCGGCCGCTCCGGATCCCGAGACCTCGATCTCGAGCTCGCCGGCCGGCAGGGCCGTGACCAGAAGCGTGTCGTAGATGCTGAGCGCGAGGCCCAGTGTGTCGAAGCCGGGGCCGAGGTTCGCGCTCGTCGCCGGCACCCGCACCTCGACGGTGCGTCCTTCGACGGCTCCGCCCTCCGCGGGGACGACGGGCGCTGTCATCGTCACTCGCCTTCCACCCGGAGCACCGAGACCACGCGTGCGACGACCTCGCTGTCCGCGAGAGCGTCGACGGTGGCACTCAGGGCCTGCTCCGTCGCGCGGTGCGTTCCGATGATCAGACGGGCAGTGGGCTCGTCCTCGCCTTCCACGGTCTGCACGACGGTGGCGACCGAGACATCGCCGTCGCTGAGGATGCTCGCGACCGTCGCGAGCACACCTGGCGCGTCCGCGACCTCGAGCGTGATCTGGTACCGGGTGGTGACGTGACCGATCGGCACGACGGGCAGGTTGGCGCGAGTGGACTCTCCCACCCCGACCCCGCCTGCGATGTGACGACGGGCCGCGGAGACCACGTCGCCGAGCACGGCCGACGCGGTCTGCACGCCACCGGCACCGGCACCGTAGAACATCAGGGAGCCCGCAGCCTCCGCCTCGACGAAGACCGCGTTGTTCGCACCGTGCACGGAGGCGAGGGGGTGCGATGCCGGGACGAGGGCCGGGTACACGCGCACCGAGATCGACTCGGCACCGTTGGCCTCGATCCGCTCGCACACGGCCAGCAGTTTGATCACGAAGCCTGCAGCTCTGGCCTCTTCGATCATCGATGCCGTGATCGAGGTGATGCCCTCGCGGTAGACGGCTTCGAGCGGCACGGCCGTGTGGAATGCCAGGCTCGCGAGGATCGCCGCCTTCTGCGCCGCATCGTAACCCTCGACGTCCGCCGTCGGGTCGGCCTCGGCATAGCCCAGCCGCTGCGCATCGGCGAGCACGTCGGCGAAGTCGGCGCCCTCGGTCTCCATCCGGTCGAGGATGTAGTTCGTCGTGCCGTTCACGATGCCCATGATGCGCACCACGCGGTCGCCGGCGAGCGAATCGCGCAGGGGACGGATGATCGGGATCGCCCCCGCCGCGGCGGCCTCGTAGTAGACGGAGGCGCCCACCCGGTCAGCGGCCTCGAAGAGCTCGGGCCCATGAGTGGCCAGGAGAGCCTTGTTCGCGGTGACCACGTCGGCCCCGGA
This sequence comes from Microbacterium oxydans, assembly GCF_006540085.1. Lineage (GTDB taxonomy): Bacteria > Actinomycetota > Actinomycetes > Actinomycetales > Microbacteriaceae > Microbacterium > Microbacterium oxydans. Next base: position 325,264 of record NZ_BJOG01000005.1, read on the forward strand.
GCCGATGGCCTGCAGGATGTTCGTGCGGGCCGGCTCGATGCCGCCGATGAGCTCGATCACGATGTCGGCGCCCAGGATGAGCGACTCGGCGTCGGTCGTGAAGAGCTCCTTGGGCAGGTCGACGTCGCGTGGCGCGTCGAGGTTGCGCACCGCGATCCCGGCGAGTTCCAGTTCGGCGCCCGCGCGGTCGGCGAGTTCGTCGCCGTGGCGCAGCAGGAGGGCCGCGACCTGAGAGCCGACCGCTCCGGCACCCAGCAGCGCCACACGAAGTCGTCGGTATTCAGTCATGGTTGCTCCTTCGGAGGTGGGTCATTGGTCTCCCTCGGGGGCGTGCGCCCCGTCGATGCCCGCGTCGCGGGCCAGCACGTCGTCGATGGTCTCGCCGCGGACGATGACCGCGGAACGTCCATCGCGTACGGCGACGACCGGCGGACGCGGGACGTGGTTGTAGTTGCTGGCGAGCGAGACGCAGTAGGCGCCGGTCGCCGGCACGGCGAGCAGGTCCCCGGGCACGAGGTCGTCCGGAAGGTACTCGTGATCGACGACGATGTCGCCCGACTCGCAGTGCTTGCCGACCACGCGGCTGAGGCGCGGCTCGCCCGCTCCGACCCGTGAGGCGATCCGCGCCGAGTACTGGGCGCCGTACAGCGCCGGACGTGCGTTGTCGCTCATCCCGCCGTCGACGCTGATGTAGCGGCGGACGGCTCCGGTGTCGATCGTCACGTCCTTGGTGGTGCCGACCTCGTAGATCGTGACACCGGCCGTGCCGACGATGGCGCGGCCGGGTTCGAAGGACAGGGCGGGAATGGAGATGCCCCGGGCGGCGCAGTCGTCGGCGACCGCGGTGATGACGGCACCGGCAAGGTCTTCGATGGGTGTCGGGTCGTCCACACGCGTGTACGCGATGCCGAAGCCGCCGCCGAGGTTGAGCTGGGGCACGGGGCCGTCCTCGAGCAGGGCTGCATGCAGGTCGAGCACGCGCGACGCGGATTCGCGGAAGCCTGCGACGCCGAAGATCTGCGAGCCGATGTGGCAGTGCAGTCCGGCGAACACCAGGCCGGGGATCTCCCGGATCCGGACCACGGCCCGCTCGGCGTCCGGCAGGGGGAACCCGAACTTCTGGTCCTCGTGGGCGGTGGCGAGGAAGTCGTGGGTCTCGGCATGGACGCCGCTGATCACACGCACGAGCACGCGCTGCGTCGCGCCGGTACGCGCCGTGATCGCTGCGAGGCGTTCGATCTCGATGGCACTGTCCACGATGATCGTGCCGACCCCGACCTCGACCGCGCGTTCCAGCTCGGCGACCGACTTGTTGTTGCCGTGGAAGCCGATGGAAGCGGGAGCGACCCCCGCGGCGAGGGCCACGGCCAGCTCTCCCCCGGTGCACACGTCGACGCGCAGTCCCTCGTCGACGACCCAGCGCGCCACGGTCGTGCACAAGAACGCCTTGCCCGCGTAGTACACCTGCGCCGTGGTGCCGTTCTCGGCCGCTGCCCTGTCGAACGCCAGGCGGAATCTGCGCGCACGCCCGCGAACCTCGTCTTCATCGAGCACGAGGAGCGGAGTGCCGTAGGTGCGGGCCAGGTCCGTGGCGCTGACGCCGGCGATGTCGAGCACGCCGTCGTCGTCTCGTACTGCTGAGGCCGGCCAGACGCCGTCGGCGAGATCGTTCGCGTCCTCGGGGACGGCGAGCCATTCCGGGGCGAGCGAATCGGCAGGGAGAAGCACTGATCACCAATCGTGGGAAGGATCTCGGGCAGGGCGCGCACATCGAGGTTGACCCGATTCTAGGGCACCCACCCCGTCGCCTTGATCACGGTGACTCGCCGCGTCAAGCCCCTGCAGCACTCCGCAGGTGCCTCCTAAGGTGGGGGCGTGACGAACAGCGAGACAGCACACCACGACGCGGAGTCCTCCGCGAAGCCGAAACCCGGACTTATCGCGCGCATCACGACGCCGGCCATCGCGTGGGCACTCTCCCGGCGACCAGTCAGGGCCGCACTGCTCTACTCCGAGCGACGGGGTCCGATGCTGGCCGACAGCGTCACGTATCGCGCTCTGTTCAGTGTGTTCGCGGGCGTGCTGCTGGGCTTCTCGATCGCCGCGCTCTGGCTCGCCGGCAACCCCGACGCGTGGCGCGCCATCATCCAGGCAGTGCAGTCCGCCGTCCCCGGCCTGATCGGGAAAGACGGCGCGATCAATCCCGAGGATCTGAAGGCCCCCGCATCGCTCTCCGTCGCGGGCATCATCTCGCTCGTCGCCCTCGTCGGAGCCGCTCTGGGAGCGATCGGCTCTCTCCGCACCGCCGTGCGGGTGATCGCCGGGACCGTCCAGGACGACATCCTCTGGGTGTGGGTGATCCTGCGCAACCTCGCCCTGGCGCTCGGGATCGGACTCGCCTTCGTCGCCTCCGCCGCGCTCACCTTCGTCGGTCAGCTCGGAGTCGAGTGGATCGCCGACCTCCTCGGCCTGCCCGCCGACTCCGCCGCGGTCGCCTGGACCGTTCGGCTGCTCTCGCTGCTCGTGGTGTTCGCTCTCGACGCCGTGCTCATCATCGGTGTGTTCCGCGTGCTCTCGGGCGTGCGTCCCGCCGCCGGTTCCCTGTGGCCCGGTGCCCTGATCGGCGCCCTCGGTCTGCTGGTACTCCAGGAGCTGTCCGGTCTGTTCGTGGGCGGCGCGACCAGCAACCCGCTGCTCGCCTCGTTCGCGTCCCTCCTGGCGCTGCTGATCTGGCTGAACTTCTCGACCCAGGTGATGCTGTTCGCCTGCGCCTACATCGTGACCGCCGAGGAGGAGAGGTCCGATCGCGTTCATGCGAGGTTCGCCGCGACCACGTTCCCCCAGCGGCGGCTCCAGCGAGCCGAGGCCGAAGTGCAGATCGCGACGGCCGAGCTGCGGGCGGCACAGAAGGCTGCGGCCTCCGACGCGGGGTCCTGATCGGCGTCGGTTGACCCCACCCTCGTTGTGACCCGATCGGGTAACCTGGTCACAAAGAAAGGGGCTTCATGGAGCCACGTCGCACGAGCATCACCCTCCCCGGCACCACCGTCTCGGTCCTGGAATGGCGCCCCTCATCCGAAGCCGGCCTTCCCGTCCTGCTTCTGCATGGCGGTGGCGCCGACAACGCCCAGCTCTCGTGGGGAGAGGTCGGCCCTGCGCTCGCCAGCGCCGGACATCGCGTGATCGCCCCCGACCATCCCGGTTTCGGCCGCAGTCCCCGTCCCGGCTGGTCCCTCACCCAGGAACACCTCGTGCGATACGTGGGCGACCTCGTCGACGAACTCGGCCTCGTCGACTACGCCATCGCCGGCCTGTCGCTCGGCGGTGGCATGACGCTCGGCCACCTCCTCGATCGGCCGAGCCACGCGAAGTCCGCCATCCTGCTGGGGTGCTACGGATTGATGCCGCGCCTGGCCGACGGGCTCTCCGGCCGGATGACGCACTTCGGCACGTTCCTGCTGCTGCGCACAGGACTGCTGGCGGCCACCACCCGGTCCTACGCGCGCAACGCGCCCGCGATGGAACGAGGCCTGGCCACGCTCGTGCGGAATCCTCAGGCGCGCACTCCCGATCTCGTGAAAGCGGTGCTCGACGAAGCGTCCACCGGCACGGGCCTGACGAGCTTCGCGGAGTGGCAGCGCGATCAGGTGCTCTGGAATCGACTGCGCACCGTGTACACGCCTCGACTCCCGTCCATCACGACCCCCACACTTCTCGTGCACGGCGATCGCGACACCGGGGTGCCGCTCCCCCATGCCGAAGCCGCCGCGGAAGTGTTGCCCGTCGGATCCCTGACGGTCGCCGCTGGAGCAGGGCACTGGGTGCAACGCGACCGCCCCGACCTCGTCGTCCCGGCGATGCTCGACCATCTGGAGGGACACCGCGATGCCCAGGCCCCGCGTCCCTGATCGCCGCGAGCGGATCCTCGATGCTGCCGAGGAGCTCGTGCTCGCCAACGGTTTCGACGCCATGAGCGTCGCCTCGATCGCCGAACGCGCCGGCATCGGCAAGGGCGCGGTCTACCTGGAGCTCGCCGGCAAGAAGGAGATCCTCGATGCGCTGCTGCAGCGCGGCACGACCCGGATGAACGACCGCGTGCGTCGTGAGCTGGGCGACCGGCCGCGCCTCAGCTCCGCGTACCGCGCGTCCGCGCGCGCTCTGAGCGAGGACGCGCTGATGACGGCGGCCTTCCTCGACGACCGGGGCATCCTCGGTGCGCACGTGGCGGATATCACAGACGGCCGATACCGTGACCGGCAGAGGCGCGTCAACGAATGGCTGCGGGGGCTGCAGAGCCGAGGCGAGATCGTGGACGACGTGGATGTCGAGGCCCTCGCCCTCGCACTCTCCAGTGCATCGATCGGACTGCTCTCCGCATCCCGGTTGCTCGGCCCGTTCGAACCGACATTGCTCGAACGCGCCATCGACACGATCGGCCGCATGGCCGAGTCCTTCGAGAGGAACTGATCATGCATGTCGCGACCTTCGGCGATCCGGCCGGCCGGCCGCTGCTCCTCCTGCACGGCGGCGGAGTGGCCGGGTGGATGTGGGAGCCCGTCCGCACCCACATCGACAGCGGCGTGCGGGCGATCGTCCCCGACCTCCCCGGCCACGGACGCAGCACGGATGCGACCTACGACTCCCACGCGGTCACGGTCGCCGCGCTCGCCGGCGTGCTGCAGAAGGTCGGCCGACCGGCGACCGTCGTCGGATTCTCCCTCGGCGCACAGCTCACCGTGCAGCTCGCCGCAGACTTTCCCGAACTGGTGCGGAACGTCGTCGTCATCAGCGCCCAGGCCATGCCGATGCGGATGACCCGCCCCACTCTCGCGCTTCTCGGAGCGACCGCCGGTCTCGCGTCGAAGGAGTGGTTCGCCCGGCTGCAGGCACGGCAGCTGTTCATCCCAGACGAGCTCCTGGCCGACTATGTGCGCACATCCGCCGCGATCTCGCGCGAGACGCTCCTGCGCTCCGTCGAGGAGAATCTCCGTTTCACGCCTCCTGCCAGCTGGCGGACCTACACCGGAGCCGCGTCGATCCTGGTCGGCGCCGGGGAGAAGTCGCTCATGAAGCGCTCGGCAGCGCTCCTGCACGATTCACTGCCGCACAGCACCCTCGAGGCCGTCGATGGCTGCGGGCACGGCATTCCCCTGCAACGACCCGCCTGGCTCGCCCGCCGCATCGAAGCGATGCTCAGCGCCAGCGACTCCCCGTGAACCGAGACCGCTGCCCGTCAGCTCGGGCAGCTGCCCTTGCTCTGAAGAGCCTTGTCGGTGACGATCGCGCCGTTCACGTCGACGTCGATCACGGCCGCCTCGTCGACGATCTCGATCCCTGTGAGCGTGAGTCCTGAGGGCAGCTGATCGGCGATGCACACCCGTTGGGGCTGCGTGAGTCCCTCCCCGAGGGCGCCGAGGGTGGAACCGACCCGGTCGAGGTCGACGTCGAGTCCGCCGATGCTGACGCCGACCGGCGTGAGCTCGAGGTCACCGTCGATGGTGCCGGGTGTGAGGGTGAGGGAGAGCGGCACCGCGGCTCCGAGCACGCTGATCGAACCGCTCACCGTGGCATTCGGCGCCGTGAACTCCACCGAGTCGACCGGCAAATCGGTGCCGGCCAGGAGCGTCGTGAACTGCTCCTGGTCGACGCGGACCGTGCCGGAAGCGCCGCCGAGGTCGCCCCCGCGCAGCGGAACACCGGTCGCCGTGACATCCGCGGCGCCCGTGATCCCGTCCAGCGTCACGGAATCGGTCGAGAGATGCAGGGTGTCGAGGGTGCCACCGATCAGCTGGGGCAGCAGGAGTCCCTGCGTCTCGACGTCGAGCTGCTGGTCGGCAGGGAGGTCGAGCTTCTCGACGACGATCGACCGTACGACGCCAGGCAGCACGGCGCGTGCGATGAGCTCCGCCGCGACGACCAGGAGCGCGAGCACGACGACCGCGACGAGAAGCACCCACGGCCACCGCCGCCGCTTCTGCTGCGGGGCGTCTGCACCCTCATCGGATGCCGAACCCGGGATCACGAGGGTCGGGTGCTCCGTCGCCGCGTCCGGGTAGGGCCGGGTGTGGTTGTCGTCGCTCATGCCTGCCATCCTGCCCCACGGCGACGCACGCCTGCCTGCACTACATGCGCTCCGGCGCCGAGACCCCGAGCAGGTCGAGTCCGTTGCGCAGAACCTGACCGGTGGCGTCGTTGAGCCACAGACGGGTGCGATGCACGCTCTCGATGGGGTCGTCGCTCAGCGGGATGACGCGGCAGTTGTCGTACCAGCGGTGGTACAGACCGGCGAGTTCCTCGAGGTAGCGGGCGACCCGATGCGGCTCGCGCACCTCGGCGGCGAATGCCACGATCCGCGGGAACTCCTGCAGCGCTCCGAGCAGCGCGCTCTCGGTCTCGTGGGTGAGAGTCTCGGGCGCGAACTCGGAGCGGTCGACGCCGGACGCGACTGCGTTGCGTGCCACGTTATGCGTGCGGGCATGCGCGTACTGCACGTAGAACACGGGGTTGTCGTTCGTGCGCTTCTGGAGAAGCTCGGGATCGAGGGCGAGCGGCGAGTCCGCAGGAGAGCGCTCCAGCGAGTAGCGCAGCGCGTCGGTGCCGAGCCACTCGCGCAGATCGTCCATCTCGATGATGTTGCCCGCGCGCTTGCTGAGACGGGCACCGCCGATCGAGACGAGCTGCCCGATGAGCACCTCGACGTTCTTCTCGGGGTCCTCCCCCGCCGCGCCGGCGATCGCCTTGAGGCGGTGCACGTAGCCGTGGTGGTCGGCGCCGAGCAGGTAGATCTTGTCCTGGAAGCCGCGGTCGCCCTTGTTCAGGTAGTAGGCCGCATCGGCGGCGAAGTACGTGTACTCGCCGTTCGAGCGACGGATCACGCGGTCCTTGTCGTCACCGAAGTCGGTGGTGCGCACCCAGACGGCGCCCTCCTGGTCGAAGACATGCCCCTGCTCGCGCAGGCGATCGACGGCCTGGTCGACCAGACTCACACCCTGATCGTTCTTGGCGTGCAGGGTGCGCTCGGAGAACCAGACGTCGAAGTCGACGTTGAACTTCGACAGCGACTGCTTCTGCTCTTCGAGCTGGTAGGCGTAGGCGAGCTCGCGGGCGACGTCGACCTGTTCGTCGGCCGGCAGTTCGAGCAGGTCGGGACGCGCAGCGAGCACGCGCGCCGCGAGGTCGCCGATGTAGCTTCCCGCGTAGCCGCCCTCCGGGGTCGGCTCTCCCTTCGCCGCGGCGAGGACGGAACTCGCGAAGCGGTCCATCTGCGCACCCGCGTCGTTGATGTAGTACTCCCTGGCGACGGTGGCACCCGACGCGGCGAGCACCCGGGCGATCGCATCGCCGAGAGCGGCCCAGCGCGTGTGTCCGATGTGGAGGGGTCCGGTCGGGTTCGCGCTCACGAACTCGATGTTGATGCTCTGGCCCACCTGCGAGTCGTTCGACCCGTACGCGTCCCCTGCGTCGACGATGACCTTCGCCAGCGCACCGGCGGCTGCAGCGTCGAGGCGGATGTTGATGAATCCGGGGCCCGCGACCTCGGCGCTCGCGATGCCGTCGACGCCGGCGAGACCGTCGGCGATCTGCTGAGCCAGCTCACGCGGGTTCGTGCCGAGCGGCTTGGCCAGGCGCATGGCGATGTTCGACGACCAGTCGCCGTGGTCGCGGTTGCGGGGGCGCTCGAGCACGATGTCTGATGCGGAGAGCTCCAGGGGCTCGCCGGGGCGTCGTTCCTCCGCGATGGGTGCGAGGACGGCGAGGAGGGCTGCGGCGAGGGTTTCGGGGTTCATAGCCCCCTCAGTTTACGGGGCAGGACGACGCCGGCCGACGGCACGGACCGGGAGGAATTCGCGTTCGCTCTCCCGTGATCTACTCTCATCACATGAAGCCAGCCGCCGCCCGCCGCCGCCGGGGTGTCGCCGCGATCACCGCCGGCCTGATCGTGGCGGTCGCAGCCGTGGCTATCGGCGTCTGGCGCCCGTGGGTTCCCGCCCCTCTCGCCGCCCCGATCAGCGCGGCCGCAGCGGGCGAATCGGACGCATCGGCGGTCATCGCGCCGGCACCGCTCGTCCTCCCGGAGAACCCCACTGTCCTGGTGTTCGGCGACTCCTGGACGTACGGCTCGGCGGCCGCCCTCCCCACGCAGGGCTACGCCTATCTCCTCGCCGATCTCCTCGGCGGCCGGACCATCGTGGACGGCGTCCGCGGGAGCGGATACCTCAAGCCCGGTATCGACGGACCGACGTTCGGAGAGCGCATCGCCGCACTCGACCCGTCGCTGTCGCCCGACCTCGTGATCATGCAGGGCTCGATCAACGACCGTGCCCAGGGTGCCGCCGGATACCGCGAGGCCGTGAACGCCGCGTGGGACGCGATGGCCGCCCTCTACCCGAAGGCCACGATCGTGGTGCTCGGCCCGGCCCCGCACGAGCTTCCCGTCGGTGCGACCACGGCCCGCATCGACACCGACCTCGCGGAGCTCGCCGCAGCGCGCGGCTGGTGGTACATCTCCCCCATCGCCCAGGCCTGGATCACCGCGCAGAACTATCTCGACGTGATCGACGTGGAGGTCGGCCGCAAGCATCCGTCCACGGATGGACACCGATACCTGGCCGAGAAGCTGGCCGCCGCCCTCGACGAGCTGCGCGCCGCGCCCATGACGGAGGCCGGTGGGTCGGAGACCACCCCCGACGAGTGATATTGTCGATCGGTACGCCTCCGTAGCTCAGTGGATAGAGCGCCGGTTTCCGGTACCGTAGGTCGCAGGTTCGACTCCTGTCGGGGGCACACATCAGCAGAAGGCCGCTCTTCGGAGCGGCCTTCTCTCGTTTCGCCTCGACTGGCGGTTCGCGCTCAGCTGCGAAACCGCCCGGGATCAGCGGCTGCCGAACGTCCGCGGCGGCCGAACGTGCGCAGGCCCCGCGGATCTTCCCAGGCCTTCCGGATAGGCTGTTGCCGTGCCCCTCCTCTCGATCGCCGGTTCGACGCGTGCCCCGCACCGTCTGCGTTCGGCGACGCCCATGAGGGAGTGGATGCGGATCATCATGCACCCGGGCACGAACGGGTGGACCAGCGTCTGGGGCACTCTCTCGCACGGCGAGATCGCCGGCTGCCCGCCGCCACGGAACTAGACCACGCCTCGAACGGGGCTGTGGTCTTCTGCGCCATTCACCCCTTCTCTCGCGTGAGGTCTTTCCGTGTCCCCGAATCCTTCCCCTGCCCGCTTCTCCCTCGCCCCGCACGCCCTGTGGCAAGGCATCCGTTCCAACGCACGCAGCGACGTGCTCGGGGGTTCGCTTCTGCTCGCGGCCACGTTCGCCGCGTTGATCCTCGCCAACAGTCCCGCCGCGCCCTGGTACGAGTCCGTGCGCGACTTCACCTTCGGCGTCCCCGAGCTGCATCTCGAGCTCAGCATCGGCGCGTGGGCGTCGGACGGACTCCTGGCGATCTTCTTCTTCGTCGTCGGGTTGGAGCTGAAGGAGGAGTTCGTCGCGGGACGCCTGCGCGATCCTCGCCGCGCCGCCCTCCCCATCGCCGCGGCCGTGGGTGGAGTGGTGGTGCCCGCGCTGATCTTCGTGCTCATCAACGCCGCGAGCGGTGCGGATGCGCTGCGTGGCTGGGCGATACCCACCGCGACCGACATCGCGTTCGCGGTGGCCGTGATCGCTGTCGTCGGCAAGTTCCTGCCGCCCGCGCTGCGTGTGTTCCTGCTGACCCTCGCCATCATCGACGACCTCATCGCGATCACCATCATCGCGACCTTCTACACCGAGAGCATCAGCTTCCCGTGGCTGATCCTCGCGCTGCTGCCCCTGGCAGGATTCGCCGCCCTGGTGACGAAGGGCGTGCGCGCATGGTGGCTCCTCCTGCCCCTCGCCATCGCGGTGTGGGTGTGCATCCACGCGTCCGGCGTCCACGCGACGGTCGCCGGCGTGCTGCTCGGCTTCGTCGTGCCTGTCACCGCGACGGAGCGCGCCCGGGTGCGCACGGGCACCGACGCGGACGGCCGTCCGATGTACGACGGCATGGCCGCGCACCTCGCCGACCGGTGGGGCATCGTGGCTACGTTGTTCGCGGTGCCTGTGTTCGCGTTCTTCGCCGCCGGCGTCACGGTCGGCGGATGGGACGGACTCGCATCGGCGTTCACCGACCCGATCACGATCGGCATCGTCGTGGGACTGGTCGCCGGCAAGCCGGTCGGCATCCTCGTCACGACCTTCCTGCTGAGCCGGATCCCCGCTCTGCGTCTCGACGAGACGCTCCGCTGGCCCGACCTGACCGGCATGGCGTTCCTCGCGGGAATCGGCTTCACCGTGTCGCTGCTGGTCGGCGAGCTCGCCTACGGGTCGAGCTCGGTCGCGGACGAGCACGTGAAGATCGGCGTGCTGGTCGGGTCGTTCGTCGCAGCCCTCCTCGGCGGGATTATCCTGGCGCGGCGCAATGCGCTGGCCCGAGCGGCGCGTCGGGTCGAGTGACCCTCACCGACCTTCCGGTGAGACCGTGGCCTCCGGATGGGCGTCGCTCAACAGGCTTCCATCCGGCGGTCGACGGTCCCAGGACGGGCGACGGATCGCGTAGAACACGAGGGGTGGTGCGCCCAGCACCACGATGACAGCGCCGACGACCCACGGATAGGCCGCGGGAGGGAAGGCGGTGAATCCCTCGGGCGGGATGAAGGCGAGCAGGAATGCCGCAAGACACGCGACGAAGCCGATGCCGGCGACCAGCGGCAGCGCAGCGACGCGGTACGCGCGGTGCACCGTCGGCTCCTTGCGACGCAGCACGATCGCCGACGCGAACATGAGCATGTACATGATCAGGTACAGCGCGGCCGCCATGTCGATCAGTGCGACGAACGCGGCACTCACGTTCGGGACCACGATGAAGATCGCAGCGAGGATCGTCACGATCGTGCCCTGGAGCATCAGGATCCCGGACTGGACCCCAGCCTTGTTGCGCTTCTGCAGCATCGGTGGAAGCAGGCCCGTCTCGGCGGCGGCGAGCACACCCTTCGAAGGCCCAGCGACCCAGGTGATCACGGAGGCGAGCGCGCCGGCGGCGATCAGCGCCGAGACGGCTGCCGTCGCCCATCCCATGCCCCAGTGATCGAAGTACACACCGAAGGCGAGCATGATGCCGTTCGTGAGCCCCAGTTCCTTCGACGGGACGGCGACCGAGATCGCCAACGTCGGAAGGATGAACACGAGCAGGATCAGACCGGCGGCGAGGAACACCGAGCGGGGATACCCCTTGCCCGGGTCCTTCATCTGGTTCACGTGGACCGCGTTGACCTCCATCCCGGCGTACGCAAGCACATTCGACACGATCAGGACGATGGACGCCAGGCCGGTGAAAGGAGGGATGATCGCCGATGCTTCGAGCGGGACCTGGCTCTTCTCGCCGCTGAACACCCAGATCGCACCGAACACGATGAGCAGCGCGGCCGGCAGGAGCGTGCCGAGGATGCCGCCCCAGGAGCCGAGCTTGGCGAAGAGGTTGCCACCGCGGAGGGTGACGAAAGTCGAACCCCAGTAGAACACGATGATCACGACCGCCGTGAAGAAGCCTGAACTCGACAACGACGGATCCATGAACACGAACGCGAGGGCACCCGCGATGAAAGCGAGCTGCGTGGGGAACCACACCACGTTCTGGATCCACTGCAGCCACACCGCGGTGAATCCCCACCTGTTCCCGAGCGCCTCCCGCACCCAGACGTAGATGCCGCCCTTCCATCCGGTGGCGAGCTCTGCGGCGACCAGCGCCGTCGGCACCAGGAACACGATCGCGGGGATCAGATACAGCATGATGCTGCCGAGGCCGTACGTCGCCATCGCCGGAAGCGAGCGCAGACTGGCGACGACGACCAGGGTGAGCAGGGCGAGCTGGCCGACCCCGAGGATGGCGACAGCCGGCCGCGACACCTGCGTGGCTGCCGACGTGCGCGCGGCTGTGGGGCGCGTCGGCCCCGCTGCCGGAGTCGATTCGGGAGTGGCACCCGTGTTCGAAGTGGACATCGTGGGCTCAGTGGTGGAAGGCCGATTGGGGCTTCTCGGTCGGCATCGGCGACTCGAGTGCGTCGAGGTAGGCGACTTCGGTCGCGATCGCCTGCAGAAGCTCCTCCGCGAGGTCCATGCTCAGCCCGTTGCGCACCACGATGCGCTGCACCGTGATCCGCTCCAGGTCGGCGGGCATCGGATACGCCGGGATCAGCCAGCCCTTCATCCGCAGCCGATCCTGCAGATGGTAGAGCGTCCAGTTCTTCGTGTGTCCGTCCTTCAGACGCCACGCGAACACCGGGATGTCGCTGCCGTCGTTCCAGAGCTCGAACGCGTCGAGCTTCGCGATCCCCGCGGAGAGGTACTTCGCGACGTCCTGGGAGGCCTGCTGCACAGCGCGGTACCCCTCGAAACCGAGACGGAGGAACAGGTAGTACTGCAGCACCACCTGAGCCCCCGGCCGCGAGAAGTTCAGCGCGAACGTCGGCATCTCCCCGCCCAGGTAGCTCACCTTGAACACCAGGTCCTCCGGGAGCCACTGCGCCTCCCGCCACACCACCCAGCCGAGCCCCGGATACACGAGCCCGTACTTGTGCCCTGACGTGCTGATCGAATGCACCCGCTCGAGGCGGAAGTCCCACACCAGGTCCGGCTGCAGGAACGGCGCGATCATCGCCCCCGATGCCCCGTCCACGTGGATGGGGATGTCGAGGCCCGTGTTCTTCTGGATCTCGTCGAGAGCGGCGGCGATCTCGGCCACCGGCTCGTACATGCCCGTGTACGTGACCCCCATGATCGCGACGACGCCGATCGTGTTCTCGTCCACATACTTCGCCAGGTCGTGACCGTCGAGAGTCTTGTGCTCCTCGCTGATCGGCACGTAGCGCGGCTCGACGTCGAAGTAGTTGCAGAACTTCTCCCAGCACACCTGCACGGCCGAGGACATCACGATGTTCGGACTCGAGGCATCCTTGCCCGCCGCGCGCCGAGCCTGCTGCCAGCGCCGCTTGAAGGCGAGACCGCCCAGCATGCACGCCTCCGACGACCCGATGGTCGAGGTACCGATGCTCTTCTCCGCATCGGGCGCGTTCCAGAGGTTGGCCAGCATGTGCCAGCAGTTGTCCTCGATCGCCGCCGTCTGCGGATACTCGTCCTTGTCGATCATGTTCTTGTCGAAAGACGCGGCATAGACCTGCTTCGCGTCGTCGTCCATCCACGTGCTCACGAACGTGGCGAGGTTCAAGCGCGCGTTCCCGTCGAGGATCGTCTCGTCCTCCACGATCTGCTTCGCCGTATCGGGAAGCGACTCCCCTGGCGGGATGACGTGGCGCGAGGTGAGCGTCGCCTCCCCCGGCCTCGTGAAGATCGGCTGGTCGGCGCTGGAGGGAGTGCTCATGTCCGTGACCTTTCGCATCGCTGTCGGCGTACAGCCAGCGACACGCTCGATCCCATCGCTGGCCGTGTGCCGACCACTATCCCAAGAGCGACGACGCCGCGCCACTCCACTTTCGGCCACATCGAAGCTCCCCCGGGTGAATTCGGGGCGGAGCGGGACGATCACCGAAGTGACGTGCCTAGCATGTGCGGAGCGGGGCTCCGCCGCGGAGTGGACTCCCGAGATCATCGGCTGAGGGCGGTCGACTCAGCCCGAAGAAGGGAAGCATCCATGGCTGAACTCATCGTCATCTCGTTCGACAGCGAGCCACAGGCGGAAGGTGCCTACGACGAGATCCTGTCGCTGCAGAACGATCTGGTCGTCGAGCTCGCGGGCCTGGCGCTCGTGAAGGTCGACGAGAAGGGCAAGACCAAGGTCGAGTACCCGGGTGCAGCGGGGAACATCGGCGTCGGTGCCGCTGGAGGCGCGCTGTTCGGCATGCTGATCGGTCTGCTCTTCTTCGTCCCGTTCGCCGGGCTGCTGTTCGGCGGCCTCTTCGGCGCGCTGTTCGCCGGGCTGGACAAGACCGGTATCGACGCCGAGTTCCGGGACCGAGTGAAGAACGCGGTCTCCGAGGGCAAGTCCGCCGTCGTCGTCTACGCGACGAAGATCACGGAGGACAAGTTCGCCGCCGCTCTCGCGCCGTTCAAGGGCACCGTCGTGCAGACCTCCCTCTCGGCGGAGGACGAGAAGGAGCTCATCCACGACCTCGGCGGCGCGAGCTGACCCGCACTGTCGAGGAAGCCAGCACTGTCGAGGAAACCAGCACGGTCGAGGAAGCCAGCACCGTCGAGGAAGAAGGGCCCCGCTCCTGGAGCGGGGCCCTTCTTCGCGTCCGCCCGGCCTCAGCGATCGAGGATCGCGCGGGTCGTCACCTCGGGCCGCAGATCGAGCCTCCGCAGCAGCTGGGCGTTGAGCGCGACCACGATCGTCGACAGCGACATCAGGATCGCCCCGACCGACATCGGCAGCACGAAGCCGATGGGCGCGAGCACACCCGCAGCCAACGGGACGGACAGCAGGTTGTAGCCCGCGGCCCACCACAGGTTCTGCTTCATCTTGCGGTAGGCCGCGCGCGAGAGCTCGATGACCGAGAGCACGGAACGCGGATCGTCGCTGGCGAGGATGACTCCCGCCGACGCGATCGCGACATCCGTTCCGGCACCGATGGCCAGGCCCACGTCGGCCTGCGCGAGTGCGGGTGCGTCGTTGACGCCGTCGCCGACCATCGCGACCTTGCGACCTTCGTGCTGCAGCTCCTGCACCTTCGCGGCCTTGTCCTCGGGGCGTACGCCCGCGAAGAACCGGTCGATGCCCAGATCTGCCGCGACCGTGTGCGCGACGGCTTCCGCATCGCCGGTGATCATGACCACCTGCACCCCGAGGGCATGCAGCGCATCGACGGCTTCGCGCGACTCCGGACGGATCTCGTCGGCGAGCTTCAGCGCCCCGATCACCTGCCCGTCCTGCACCACGTGCAGGATGATCGCACCGTCCTCGCGCCACTGCTCGGCGACAGGAAGCTCGTCGGACCGCTCCTCCGTCAGCAGGTGCGGGCCGCCGACGCGCACCGTCGTCCCGTCGACGGTCGCCGTCACGCCGACCGCCGGCGACGACGTGAAGTCGCGACTCGCTGGCACGGACAGTCTCTTCTCGGCCGCGGCGCGCACGATCGCCTTCGCCAGAGGGTGCTCGCTGTCGGCCTCGGCGGCGGCGGCGAGCGCCAGCACCCGGTCGGCGTCATGCCCGCCGGAGACCGAGACCTCCGACACGGTCGGTTCGCCCTTGGTGAGTGTCCCGGTCTTGTCGAACAGGACCGTATCGACGGTGCGCATGCTCTCCAGCGCGAGCCTGTCCTTGACCAGGACGCCACCGCGAGCCGCCCGCTCGGTCGCGATCGACACGACGAGCGGGATCGCCAGGCCCAGGGCGTGCGGGCAGGCGATGACCAGCACCGTGATCGTGCGGATCACGGCGGCGTCGGGGAAGCCGACGAGTGTCCAGACGATCGCGGTGATCGCCGCGGATCCGAGCGCGAACCAGAACAGCCATCCCGCTGCCGTGTCCGCGAGGCGCTGAGCGCGCGAGGACGAGCTCTGCGCCTCGGTCACGAGTCTTTGGATGCCGGCCAGCGTGGTGTCGTCCCCGGTCGCCGTGATCTCCACCCGCAGCCCCGAATCGGTGGCGACCGTGCCGGCGGTGACCTGGTCGCCACTGCCGCGAGTGACCGTGCGGGACTCGCCTGTCACCATCGATTCGTCCATGGACGCACGTCCGTCGACGATCCGCCCATCGGCCGGCACGCTTCCGCCGGGCCGCACGATCACGATGTCGCCGACCCGGAGGTCGACTGGTGAGACCACGACGACCTGCCCGTCCTCCACACGCTCCGCCTCGTCCGGCAGGAGTGCCGCGAGCGAGTCGAGAGCAGAGGTCGTCTGCGCGAGCGATCGCATCTCGATCCAGTGTCCGAGCAGCATGATCACGATGAGGAGCGCGAGCTCCCACCAGAAGTCGAGCTCGTGGTGCAGGACGCCGAGGCTCGCTCCCCACGACGCGAGGAATGCGACAGTGATCGCGAGCCCGATGAGCAGCATCATGCCGGGCTTGCGCGAACGGATCTCGCTGACGGCACCCGTGAGGAAGGGCTTGCCTCCCCACACGTACATCACGGTTCCCAGCACGGGTGAGACCCAGGCCAGGCCCGGCACGTCGGGCAGGGTGTAACCGAGGATCATCGCGAACATGCCGGAGAGCACGACGGTGGGGACGGCGAGGGCCAGCATGATCCAGAACAGTCGCCGGAACTGGGCCACGTGATCGCCGTGCCCGCCGTGACCCGCGTGATCGCCGTGACCCGCATGGGAGTCGTGACCCGCATGGGAGTCGTGGCCCGCATGCGCAGCTGCGCCCTGCGGACGGTCGGGGCTTCCCGGCTCGCTCTGGGCGGTACCGTGCGCCTCATGCGCGGTGTGGTCGTGGTGCGGAGTGCTCATCACCCTCTCCTCCTCGGAAGATCGATGCCGTGCGGGGCCACGGGTGTGCGCCCCCGCACGGGTGAAACGTTCAGGCAGCGGCGGCGTACTTCGCCGGGTCGGCGTCGAACGCCGGCCCGCACCCCGCGCAGCAGAAGTAGTAGCGCGTGCCTTCGTAGTCGCGGAACAGGCCGGCGGCCTCGGCATCCGCGATGACGACGGGACTGCCGACCATCACCGGACACTCCGCCATGTCCCCGGCTGCGGGCGCCAGCAGGTCCTTGCGTCCATCGGCGGACACGGCGGTGGTGCTGTTCACGCTGCAGCAGGAGGCTGCGGGGGAATCGGACATCACATTCTCCTCTGGGGTATCAACGGGTTCCGGGCGTGGAGACCGATGCCGCGCGATCCTGCGCCGCACCGCTCCGTGCCGGAGAGGGATCCGCCGCCTGGCTCCGGAAGGAGCGCAGCCGGAGGCTGTTGCCGACGACGAAGACGCTGGAGAACGCCATCGCCGCACCGGCGAGCATGGGGTTGAGCAGACCGAGGGCCGCGAGCGGGATCGCCGCGACGTTGTAGGCGAAGGCCCAGAAGAGGTTGCCCTTGATCGTGCCGAGTGTCCGTCTCGAGAGGCGGATCGCGTCCGCGGCGCTGCGCAGATCGCCGCGGACGAGCGTGATGTCGCTCGCCTCGATCGCGACGTCGGTGCCTGTGCCCATGGCCAGCCCCAGGTCGGCCTGGGCGAGCGCGGCCGCATCGTTGACGCCGTCGCCGACCATCGCGACGACCTTGCCCTCGCGCTGGAGCCGGGTGACCACGTCGACCTTGTCCTTCGGCAGCACTTCCGCGATCACCTCGGCGATCCCGACCTCCGCCGCGATCTGCTCGGCCACCGCTCTGTTGTCGCCGGTGAGAAGGATGGGCGTCAGCCCCAGACTCTTCAGCTGCGAGATGGCCTGCGCGCTGGTCGGCTTCACGGTGTCGGCCACCACGAGCACACCACGGGCTTCCCCGTCCCATCCCACGGCGATGGCCGTCTTGCCCCGACTCTCCGCCTCCGCCTTCGCCGAAGCGAGGTCGGCGGGCAGATGCTGCGACCACTCCGCCAGCAGCGATTCACGGCCCACCAGCACGGCATGTCCGTCGACGACGCCCTGGACGCCCTTGCCTTCGACGTTGACGAAGTCCTCCGCCGCGGGGAGCGCTCCGATCTCCTGGGTCGCGGCCTTCGCCACCGCCTGCGCGATCGGGTGCTCCGAGGCATCCTCCACCGCACCCGCAAGGCGGAGCAGCTCGCGCCTGTCGACCCCCGCCGCGGTGTGCACCGCGGTGAGTGTCATCCTGCCGCTGGTGACGGTCCCGGTCTTGTCGAGCACCACCGTGTCGACCTTGCGGGTCGACTCGAGCACCTCAGGACCCTTGATCAGGATGCCCATCTGCGCGCCACGTCCCGTTCCCACCAGCAGCGCGGTCGGCGTCGCGAGACCGAGTGCACACGGGCACGCGATGATGAGGACGGCGACAGCGGCGGTGAAGGCGGCCGACGCCGGGAATCCGGCTCCGAGCCAGGCTCCGAGCGTGGCGATGGCGATCGCGATGACGATGGGCACGAAGATCCCCGACACACGGTCGGCGAGCCGCTGCACCTCGGCCTTCCCGGTCTGCGCGTCCTCGACCAGCTTCGCCATCTGCGCCAGCTGCGTGTCGGATCCGACGCGCGTGGCACGGATGATCAGACGACCGCCCGCGTTGACGGTCGCGCCGGTCACGGCATCCCCCTCGCCCACCTCCACCGGCACCGATTCACCGGTGAGCATCGAGGCGTCCACCGCTGAGGTCCCCGACACGATGATGCCGTCGGTGGCGATCTTCTCTCCTGGGCGCGCGACGAACTCATCTCCCGGCTTCAGGTCGGCGGTGGGGATCCGCGTCTCGATGCCGTCGCGGATCACGGCGACGTCTTTTGCGCCGAGTTCGAGCAGCGCCCGCAGTGCCGCCCCGGCCTGGCGCTTGGACCTCTTCTCGAAGTAGCGCCCGGCGAGGATGAACATCGTCACCCCGGCGCCCACCTCGAGGTAGATGTTCGCCGCACCGTCGCTGGGTGCCACGGTCAGTTCGAACGGGTGCGTCATGCCGGGTGCCCCCGCGGTCCCGAAGAACAACGCGTACAGCGACCACAGCAGTGCGGCGATCGTTCCCATCGAGATCAGCGTGTCCATGGTGGCAGCGCCGTGCCGGAGGTTCGTCCACGCCGCCTTGTGGAACGGCCACGCCGCCCACACGATGACGGGTCCGGCCAGAGCCAGCGAGAGCCACTGCCAGGAGGTGAACTGCAGCGCCGGGATCATCGCCATCGCGATGACGGGCACGGTCAGGATGATCGAGGCGACGAGCCGGTGCCTGAGGCTGGTCAACTCCGCGTCCGACGCGTCGGTCACCTCGCCGGCGGGCGTCTTCGCTTCTGGCATCGGGAGAACGGCGGTGTAGCCGGTCTTCTCCACCTCCGCGATGAGCAGCGCCGGGTCGAATCCCTCCGGTGCGGTCACCTTGGCCTTCTCCGTCGCGTAGTTCACGGTCGCGGTGATGCCGTCGATCCGGTTGAGCTTCTTCTCGATCCGCATCGCGCACGATGCGCAGGTCATGCCGCCGATCTCCAGCTCGACGCTGGTCGGTGCGGCTGCGGACTGCGTGTCCGTCATGGTGATCTCCTCGATCCTCGCGCTGCCCGTACGACGGCGGGAAGCGCACTTCTTGTGGACGGCTTCAGTGCTCGTCGTGCTCGTCTTCGCCCGTGCCCGTCGACGACCCGTCGGCCGGAGCTTCCGCGTCCAGCACGAACGCTGCGGTGTGCACCGTCCCCTCCACCTGGAAGTCGAGGTAAAGCAGGTATCGTCCCGCGGTGGGCGTCTGGGCGGTGAAGACCACCTCGGGGCCGGCGACGTCGCCGGGAGCCGGCTCATCGCCGTGCGCGTGGACGTGCAGGTAGGCGAGGTCTCCCTCCCGCAGCGCGACGAGGTGGCCGAAGGCGCCCAGGTAGGGCTCGAGCGTCGTGACGGGCACGCCGTCTCGGCTGACCTCGACGGTCAGCTCGCTCGCAGCACCGGCGACGAGGGCGCCGGTGATCGACACGTCGAAGCCGTCGACGGCCACGCGCCTCTCGGTTCCGGTCGGGGGACGCGGTTGGAAAACGCCCGCGATGTCCACCGTCCGTGAAAGTGTCACCGGCGTCCCGCCCGTCGCGGTGAAGTCCGCATAGACGCGGTAGGTTCCCGCCGCATCCCAGGTCCACGGCAGCGACCACGTGCCCGTGTGTTCGTCCCGTTCGGGATGGACATGGCGGTACCCGCTGCCGTCACTGCGCACCACGATCAGGTGCAGCTGCTTGCCGTGTGCGGTCTCATACGAGGTGACGGGGGTGC
Organism: Microbacterium oxydans; assembly: GCF_006540085.1. Classification (GTDB taxonomy): domain Bacteria; phylum Actinomycetota; class Actinomycetes; order Actinomycetales; family Microbacteriaceae; genus Microbacterium; species Microbacterium oxydans. The sequence goes on from NZ_BJOG01000005.1 coordinate 345,089, forward strand.
CGGCGGCGTCCCGGATCACGAAGGACAGCTCCCCCGCGACTCCGCTTGCGTCCGGCGCTTCGACCACGCCCATGGCGTATCCCGATGCGGCGATGGTCACTCCACTCACGTCGATCTCCTCGTCCATCCCGCTCTGAGTGTTCTGCTCTGCGCCTTGCGGGGACGGCCCGTCATGACCGGCGCCCGCGCGTCCCATCCAGGACGTAACCGCACTGTCCGGGACGATGGCGCCCGCCGCGGCGAATGCGATGCCGAACACCATCACGAGTCCCGCGCCGTAGAGGCCGAGACGGCCAGCGGTGTTCATCAGGCCGGCACCGCCTGGTATCCGGCCTCGTCGACGGCTGCGAGGATCACCGCATCGTCGAGCGGGTGTGCGCTCGTCACGACGAGCCTGCCGGTCTGTGCGCTGACGTCGATCGAGTCGACTCCGGGAACCTGGCCGACCTCGCTGCGGATAGCGACCTCGCAGTGGCCGCAGCTCATCCCGCTCACCTGGTACTCGCTCGTGCTCATGACGGTTCCTCTTTCGTTCTCGCATACCCGGGTGGGGTACTCCTTCACGCCAACCCTATACCCTCCAGGGGTATTCCCGTCAACCGGGCGCGCTCGTCTCGCCGAGCGCGCGCATCGCCCGTCGGGGGTGATCGAAGCGTCTCGGTCACGCGGCGGGATGACAGCCTGGACCCGCTGCCGACACTCGGCGAGAAGCGAGGATCTGACATGACCGGACACCCCTCCCTGCCTTCGTGGCGCGACACTCCGACCCGCACGGACATCGAGGATTTCGTCGCCGCCGTGACCGTGGGGCCGGACGCAGTCCCGGTCGAGGAGCGGATCGCCGTGTTCGACAACGACGGGACGCTGTGGCCCGAGAAGCCCATGATCACCCAACTGCACTATGTCGTCGAGCAGTGGCGAGCCGCCGCCGAGCGCACACCCGAGCTCGCCGAGCGCCAGCCCTACCTCGCGGCCGTGAGCGGCGATTACGGCTGGCTGGGCACGGCGATCGACAAGCACTACGGTGGCGACGACTCGGATCTGACGATCATCATCCAGGCGCTCGTCGGGCTCACGCACGGGATGAGCGTCGAGGACTACGCGCGTTCGGTGGCCGAGTTCTATCGCACCGCTCAGCACCCGACATTGAAGCGCCCCTATTCCCAGACGGTCTACCAGCCCATGGTCGAGCTGCTCCGATACCTGGAGCACCACGGCTTCACCTGCTACATCGTCTCCGGCGGCGAGCGCGACTTCATGCGTCCCATGACGAAGGCGAACTACGGTATCCCTCCGGAGCGCGTGGTCGGATCGGCCTTCGGCCTGACATGGGACGATGCGGACGCGACGGTGCGGTATTCCTCCTCCCTCGCCTTCTTCGACGACGGTCCGGAGAAACCCGTCCGCATCTGGACGCGCATCGGCAGGCGCCCGCTGTTCGTCGGCGGCAACTCGAACGGCGACACCGCGATGATGGACTTCGCCCGGCGTGGGCCCCGCCCCGGATTCGCGATCCTGATCCACCACGACGACCCGTCACGCGGTGACACCCCCTATGACGCCGGCGCGGAGAAGGCCCTCGCGAGCGCCGACGACAAGGGCTACACGGTGGTCAGTGTGAAAGACGACTGGGCGACGGTGTTCCCCGCGGCTCCCTGATCACTCACGACAGCATGGCCGCGGCCTCGAGCTCGAGATCGCGGTAGAGGTACCAGGGCTTGGAAGGATTCGAAGCCTGCTGATTGCGGATCATCTTCAGGGCCTGGTCGGCGAGGTCCTTCGACAGGTGGTAGCCCTGTTCCGGCGTGGCCGGCGCCTCGATGAAGTGGTTGTCCTCGACCAGGTCCGGGTACCAGTTGTTGGTCTCTCTCTTTCTCTCCCCCCCCCCCCCC
>NZ_BJOG01000006.1 GCF_006540085.1 Microbacterium oxydans
CCCCCCCCCCCCCCCCAGGAATCCGTAGAACCGGTCGAAGCCGAGCTGCAGGGGCCACATCGATCGGTCCCCGCCGGGGGCGTTGTCCTGTTCCGGGACGTTGTGGTCCTTGCCCACCCAGAAGGTCGAGTAGCCGTTCTGCTGCAGGATCTGGCCGATCGTCGCGCACTCCCCCCGGCAGGCGTCCCGCGAATCCGGGGAACCCGTTGGTGCCCTCCATGATGACCCCCGCGCGGTTCACGTGGTGGTTTCGACCGGTGAGCATGGTCGATCGGGTCGGGGAGCACAGCGCCGTCGTGTGCCACTGCGTGTACGTGAGCCCGTCGGGCAAGGCGGTCCATCGTGGGCATGCTGATGCGGCCACCGTACGGCGACCAGGAGGCGAGTCCGGTGTCGTCGTAGAGCACGACGAGGACGTTCGGTGCACCATCGGGAGCCTTCCGCAGCTCGTACGGTGACCAGTCCGGGACCGAGTCCCGCACGTCCAGTTCGATCTGACCGGCGAAGTCCGCGTTGGATTCCGGCATCCTCTGCTCCTTCGATCATGAAGGCGAGGCCGGCGACGTCACAGCGGCGCCACCTCCACGTCTGCGTCTGCGTCTGTGTCCGTGTCTGTGTCTGTATCGCTACGGTCCGAACTCGTCCCGTCGGCATCGGACGCCCCCGCGACCGCTGGGGAGGGAAGCTCCGGACGTCGGAGCAGCTCGATCACGATCACGAAGACGACGAGCCCGGCGGTCACGCCGAGCACGGTCCCGAACGTCACCGGTCTGGTCACGACGAGGACGAGCACCGCGATCGCCATGCCCACGAGCAGAAGGGGTCCATGGAACCGCTCGATCATGAGGCCGAGCCGACCTGTCGACAATCCGCGACGCTCCCACGTGCCGCGCGTTGCGGAGAACCCGCTGTCGAGTGCGCTCCGCAGGGCCACGGCCGCACGGCTCGTGCCTGCACCCCATGCCCAGACCGCGATCAGCACGCCGACCATCGCCAGCGCGGCGATCGTCGGGCTCAACAGCGACGTCACCTGATCGAACAGCGACTGCGCGGCCGCCGCGGTCATGATCGACGGGCTGACGGCACCGATGAAGAACGTGCGCCCGATGCCCACTCCTCCTGCGAGGAGGAGGAATGCGGCAGCGAACGCCGCACTGGTCCAGAACAGTGCCCGCAGTCGGTTGCGCGCCACCGCGATGCCGACGACCACGAGACCGAGAACGACCCATGGCAACCAGAAGCCGGCGGCGACGGCCACCTGGTACAGGGTGCGCACCAGCACCAGCGCGTCGGCCTGAGCGATCGGAATCGATCTGTCGATCGCGGGGATGAGGTCGGCGAATCCGACGCCGCGTTCTTTCAAGGCGTCCTTGACCCGGTCGACGACGAGACCGAGATCTACCGAGAGCACACCGTCATCTGCGAGTTGCAACGCGGTACCTGGGCTGTTCTGCATGATCGCGACAGCGCGCTCATGGGTGAAACGGAGCGACTGAGCCCAGATGTCGGCGAATTGGTCGGAGGCGACGACGTCATGGATGACACCGTCGACGAGGGAGGTCAGTCCGCTGGCCGCCGGCGCTTCCAACAGGGAGAGCGCCGACGAGGCTCGTGGTGGCAGATCGAGCTCACGGAGCCCGTCGAACACGTCGCCGACGACGGCGTCGAAGTCCACCTGCTCCTGGATGGCGGAGCTGACCTGATCGGCGACGAAGTCCTGAACGTCGGGGTCGGCTGCGAGAGGTGCGAACGTCGCGACGAAGCGATCGGCGTCCACGAGCTGCAGACGCGCCCACGTCCCCATGGCGGCGATCGGCGCCAACAGCACCGCCACCGCCAGGACGATTCCCGCGACGATGCTCCTGGCCACCGGACGGCGTCGTGGCTTCGCGAGCTCGGCGTTCTCCTGCTCCAGCAGGGCGACTCGTGCCCGTAGATCGTCCAGTTCGCTCATTCGCGCTCTCGTCTCTGCTGTCGTTCCCGCGGCGGGCGATCTCGTCGTCAGCTCAGGAGCTTCTGCTTCGCTGCGGCGAACTCGGCCTCCGAGAGCACACCGGAGTCCTTCAGGGATGCGAGCTGCTGCAGCTTCGCGATCAGATCGTTCCCCGCTGCGGGGGCTGCCGGCGGCGGTGAGGAGTACTGCGCGGCGGCGTTCTGCGAGGCAGCGTCGATCTGCGCCTGCTGCTGCGCGGCCTCGTACTGCTGCTGTTCGTACTCCCCCTGTGCACGCTGCTCCTGGCGCCGTGACATCGCACCGCCGATGGCTGTCGCTGTTCCCGCAACCACCGCGGTCCTGGCCGCGAGGCCGATGAGCCCCGGCCGGCCGAATCTTCTCAAGGGCATGTCATTCACCTTCCTGATCGAGGATGTCCATCACCGCGTTCACCACGGGCGCCGGGACGCGCTCCGTGCGCAGCACCTCGCCCCCCGCCGCCGCGAGGTTCTGTGCAAGGGCGCGCGCGAAGGTGAGCTCGAGTACCACGAGTGCCGCAGACCGGCCCGGCGCGAGCGACGCGGCCAGCGCCTCGACGTCCTCCTCGCCTGCCAAGCCCGCGGCGATCGGCTCGAAGTCATCCAGACCGAGCGAGCCGTCCTCATCCTCGAGCTCGACGATCTCGACCGTCCCCGTCTCCGATTTCGCGATCACGACGAAGTCGAGCAGCCGCACCACTCCGCTGTCGACGAGATCGGTCAAGGCACGGAAAGTCGCCGGATCCGGACGCGACCCCTCGAACCCGACGAGGTAGAGCTCGGCCGGACCGAATCGGAAGTCATTCATGAAGATTTCCCTTCTCACGGCGCGCACGCCGACCGTGAACGACTCCATGCTCGCACCGCCTCCCCGGAAAAGCGCCGCGCTCTCACCCGCGGAGGATGAGAGCTCCGGCGCCGGCCCGACGCCGGGTCGCCCGTGCAGGGTGAGCGGTGCGTTCGCTCCGCGGTCACCACTGGCACCATCGCCGTAAGCAACAACTCAACGAAAGAGGTGCGACGTGTCCATTTGGGAAAGCTTCTGGGACATCATCTGGTGGTTCTTCTGGGTCTTCGTGTTCGTCTCCTATCTGATGGTGCTCTTCAACATCGTCGCCGACCTGTTCCGGGATCACACCCTCAACGGCTGGTGGAAAGCCGTCTGGATCATCTTCCTGATCTTCGTCCCGTTCCTCACGGCGCTCATCTACCTGATCGCGCGCGGCAGGGGCATGGGCGAACGGAGCGCGTCGGCGTACCGCGAACAGCAGCACGCAGCGGACTCCTACATCCGCAGCGTCGCCGGGTCGAGCCCCAGCGATGAGATCGACAAGGCGTCCAAGCTGCTCGCCGCCGGCACGATCACCCCGGACGAGTTCTCGGCCATCAAGGCCCGTGCGTTGAGCTGACGTCGTGGCTGAGGCGGTCGATCTGACGAGACTCCGGGCGCTCGGCGACGTGGAGTTCGTCGTCGTCCGCCTCGAGGACGACCGCCTCGGCTCCCACGTCCTCGAGGCGCTCCTACGCCAGGTGGAGAACGGCGCCATCCGCCTGCTCGACGTCGTGATCATCAGGCGCCTCGGTCCTGACGAACATCGCCTCGTCGAGGTGGATCGCGATGATTTCACGCTCGCGGGTCTGGTCCTGGGAACGCCGGGGCTCATCGGAGCGGACGATGCAGGACACTTCGCCGCGAGGATCCCGATCGGTGCTCTCGCCGCCCTGTTCCTCGTCGAACTCGCCTGGGTGGAGCGGTTCGCCCGCGACGTGGACTGCAGGATCGATCGGATCCTCACGACGCAGCAGATCCCTGCCAGGGTCGCGAACACCGTCCTCTCGTCGGCCCTTCGCGGGCCGTGACTCCGTTCAGGGATGGCGCGGGTCAGACGGTCGTGCGCACGGCCTCGCGACGCGACGACACTCCGAGCTTCCGGTAGATCGCGCGCTGGTGCGTCTTCACCGTGTTGATCGACACCGCGAGCTCACGAGCGATCTCCTGCAGGGTACGCGCCGTCTGCAACTGCTGGAAGACGTCGCGCTCCCGTTCGGAGAGAGCGTCCACTGGCGAACCCGCGTTGTCCTTCGCCAGTGATCTGCCGATGAAGTCCTCGAACTGCGTCCCGAAGTGCACGTGCTCGGCCAGCAGTTTGCGCGCGGCTGTGTCGCGCGGACCGAACAGAAGACGGATGTCCTCCCCCGCGGCGACGGCGACAGCGGCCTCGCACAGCTCATGTGCCTCGTCGTGGTGGCCCGCACGACGTCGCAGCAATGCCGCCGTGAGCAGGGTCGAGGCCTTCACGTAGGAGACCTCGCCGAAAGCGCGCAGTGACCTCAGCATCTCCAGTGCGGCGGCGTACTCGCCGGCGCGCCGGAGCACACCCGACAGCGCGACGTTGACGACCGGCAGGTCAGGGCAGTGGATGTACTTCCGGGCGATCCGCATCGCGCGGTCCTGTCGACCGACGGCTTCTTCGAGCAGAGCGACCGACGACTCTCGGAAGGCCGGCCACGAGATGCCGTGCACCACCTCCAGCGGAATGTCCTGGATACCGATCGCCGCGCGGCGGCAGACCGCGACGTCTCCGGTCTCCGCAGCCGCGTAGGCGATCATCATGCGAGCCACACTCATGAAGGAATGGTCGGAGCCGGCGTTGTGGACGACGACGCCGAACTCGCGGATCGCGTCGTCGAACTCCCCCGCCCAGTACGACACGTATCCCGCTGCCACGGCCGCGCTGCCTCCCGCATACGTGCTCCACGGAAGTCCGACATCATCGGCGCGCTCGACGGTGCGGAGCGTTCGCCGTGCCTCGACGAATCGGCCGGCCCAGGTCTGTCCGAAGGCGAGGTGCCCGAGTGATCGCTTCGCGAGTTCGCGATCCCCCGAATTCTGCGCCTCCCGGGCCGCGGCGGAGAAGTACTCGAGCGGGACTGCCGGGTTACCGCGATGACGGATCTCCGTCCATCCGAGGAGATAGTTGAGCGCGGCTCGGTCCCCGAGATCCGTGGAATCCGCTTCGAGCAGCATCTGCCGCACCTTCGCGCTCGCATCCGCCACCGCCGCACGCTCGTCGGCGATGAAGAGCCGCGCGATCTGCAGCACGGCGGGCTCGTCAACACCGCCCGGTGTCGCCACCGTCGCCTCCGCCCGACGGAACAGCTCCCTCGCCACGCGATGATCGCCGAGCACGTCGCTGGCGCACGCACGCACCAGAAGCACCTGCGCGTCGTCGGGCACCCGATGCAGCATCTCCATCGCCGTGCGTTCGACCTCGTCGGCGCGGGCACCGACCACGAGCCCCACCCAGTGCCGGAGCAGCGTCTCTCTGGCACCGAAGAAGTCCGAGGCGTGGAGCGAATGCGCGATGGACGCTGTCGGATCGGTCGCCTCGAGTGCGGACGCCGCGCGACGATGACATGCGGCAGCGCGCTGCGCATCACCGGCCAGAATCTCCGCGCACCGCCGTGCGAAGGACGCGTGCCATCGGTACACGACACCGTGCGGACCCTCGAACCTGTCGAGGAAGAGACCGAGTCGCACGCACGTCTCCAGCATCGCCGGAGCATCGGCGCGACCGGTGACCGCTGCAGCGAGCTCGGGAGTCAGCTCACCGCAGATGCTGGCCTCGAGGACGAAGTTCGAGACCTCGACCGGGAGTGCACCCAGCACGTGCTCTCTCACGTAACCGCCGAGGAAGCTCGAAGCGCTCTGTGCGCGGCTGTCCGGCTTGGCTCCGCCGATCATCATCAGTCTGACGGCGATAGGCCAGCCTCTGGTCTCCTCCATGATCGTCGCGCGCGAGAGGCCGTCCGGTTCCTGGTCGAGGAGTTGCTGCACCTCGTCCCCGGTGAAGCTGAGTGTCTCCGCACCGACGAACGAACCGGGATGTGTCACCCGGTGCCGGGAAAGCGTCACCTCGAGGAGCGTCGTCCCCACCAGCACCACGCTGAGAGTGTCCGGAGCCTGCTCTGCCAGCATCCCCAGCAGACCTTCGCGCCACGCCTCCCCTGCGCGATGCGCATCGTCGACGACGAGATGCACGCGTTCCCCCGACTCCTCGAGGACTCGGCAGATCTCCTGATAGGCGCGATAGGGATCCTCCAGGTCCCGGTCGAGGTCGAGGTCGAGACCCGAGCGCCCAGCGGCTTCGACGAGCGCGTTAACGACCCCCTGAGTCAGCCTGGCGGGATCGGAGTCGAACGTGCTGAGCCCGAGCCATGCGACATGGTCGAGGCGGCATGCCCAATCGGCGACCGCGGTCGTCTTGCCGAAACCGCTCGGGGCGCTGACCACGGTCAGCGGGTGATGGGCTGCGGCTTCCTCCACCGCTGCGCTCACCCGTGCACGGTGGATGGCGCCCGGCTGGGGTGCGGGCGGCCGGAATCGCACCGTTGGTCCCGGTCTCGACGAACGTACGGGGTGCGACATGGCACCAAGCTAGTGGCGTCTCGAACACCCCTTCAAGGTCATCCTCCGGGTGATCTTTACCCGGCGGCTTCGGTGGCCGCGTCGCGTCTGAGCGCGTCCGCCGTGCGGATGAACAGGATGATCCAGGTGAACACGAGGGTGCCGGCCACCAGCTCGACCGCAGTGAGCGTGTAGTAGCCGATGGCGAAGAAGACCGCCAGCACCACGATGACGAGCAGGAAGACGTACCCCAGCATGAGGAAGGTCCGCGAGACTCTCGGCACCCACCGCCGGAGTCCGACGACGGCCACGGCGAACGCCACGACCATTCCCGACGCCACCCCGGTGTGGAGGGCGAAGTGTTCGTCCACGGGGAAGACACCGACCAACGCGAGGAAGACCCCGACGACGACGAGGCAGGTCCGAACCGCGATCACCCCGCGCGGATGCGTCGTCGGAACCTCCTTCGTCGCGTACCTCGCCAGCGTGGTGACCAGCACGCCTGCGACGATCAGAGTCAGGTTGAACGCTCGGGCCGACAGATCATCCGTCATGCCGAGCGCGCTGAGGTTCTCCTGCCACCATTGCGGATCACTCGCGGTCAGCATGCTCGCCAGGATCCCGAGGATCAGGAACACCGCGAGCACCGTCGCGAGCATCTGGAGATCGAGATGCGTCGACGAGTAGTACGTCACGTATGCCGAGAGCCCTGCCGCCGCCCCGGTGAGCATGAGCACCGGGACCGGGAAGACCACCGCTCCGCTGAACGCCGCTTCGATGACGACGGCTGCGAGTGTCCATCCGAGCAAGGCGATCACTGCGTGGGCGAAGGCGAAGGCAGCGATGTCGACGACGTCGAGCGCACCGAGGCGCTTCCGCCGTGCAGGATCGGAGGCGATCACGCGTCCTAAGACGAAGACCACGGTCGCCGTGACAGCGGACGCGAGCGCCGCGAACTGCCCGACGGAATCCGGCCCGGAGATGGGCGCCCCCTGCAGTCGGAACACCACGAGGGCGACGAGAGCGGCGATGATGAAGGCGCAGATCGAGATCTGAAGGCCGATGGCCTCTCGAGACCGTTCCCGCATGGCTCCCTTCGATCGGGCTGCCGTGAGGAGGTCCGGTGATGGGGGCGACGACGACATGTGCTCAGTCTGGGGCTCTGCTCCTGCCTGAGCGAGCGCCCTTCACCCTCCTGGGGCGATGGCGCCGCCACCCCAGGACATCACCCCCGAGGGATGAGTGGCCGACCCGCGGCGAGCGCGCGCGTCGCATGCTGGTCGGATGTTGCGGATGAACCTGCGAGCGAGCGGTCGCCGCCCGTGAGTCTGGACGTGCTCTTCCCGGACGGCCTGTCGCCGTGGCAGATCGTGCTCGCGGTGCTCTCGGTCCTCGTCGGTTGGCTGCTCTCCCGTTTCGCACGCAAGGGCGTGCTCAAGATCACGAAGCGCGCACCGGGTATCTCCGACTCCGTCGCCCAGCTGGCGGCACGGTTCGCCCAGTACTCGCTGCTGCTGATCGGGATCGGGGTCGGGCTGGCCTTCCTCGGCGCGAATGTCCAACCGCTCCTGGCGATGACCGCGATCGCGGTCGTCGTTCTGGTCCTCGTGCTCCGCGGCGTCGCGGACAACTTCGCGGCCGGGGTGCTGATCCAATCCCGCCAGTCCGTGAAGATCGGCGAGGAGATAGAGGTCGAAGGGCCCGACGGCAAGCTGCGAGGAGTCGTGCAGGAGCTCAACGGCCGGTCGGTCATCCTCTCGACCGTCGACGGTCGGACCGTACACGTACCGAACGCCGCCCTCCTCACCGGGGTCCTGGTCAACGACTCTCGCCACGGTGCGCGGTGCAGCACCCTCGACATCCGGGTCGAACGGGCGGACGGGATCGATGCTCATGACGTCGTGTCGATCATCTCCCGCGCCGCGAGCGAGGTCGAAGGAGTGCACACCCGCGAACATCCGGGCGTGATCTTCACATCGGTCTCCCCGGCCCGGTGGATGCTCGCGCTCCGCATCTGGCATCACCCGCTCCATGGCACGTCCGTGGTGTCAGCGACGATCCACGACGTGGCAGCGGCATTGGAAGCGGCGGGTCTGCGAGCCGTCGTCTCGGGACATCAGGACGTGCCGCCGCTGGTCGCTCCCGAGCCCTTCTGACCCGTCGACTACGCTTTCGGCGTGACCACCTCGCCTGCGCCGGAGCGCTCCCCCGACCGGATCTCCCCCAGTCTGCGGGTGCTGCTCCTTCTCGCGGCGAGCGCAGTGACCCTCGCCGGCGTCTACTTCGCGCGCGATCTCCTCGGACCCGTCGCGCTCGCGATCGTGATCGTGGTGATCTGCGATCCTCTGCGTCGACCGCTCGAACGGCGCGGGTGGCCGCAGTGGGGCAGCACGACCGCGGTGATCGTCGTCGCCTACCTGATCCTCCTGGTCATGGGCGCTCTGCTCTGGCTGGCCGGCACGCAGTTCGCGCGGCTCATCGCCGACCTCGTCTCGGAAGGCGGACTGGCGAAGACCGTCGATGATCTCGTCGGGTGGCTGCAGTCCCTCGGCCTGGACGAGGAGGCGTCGGCCGCCGCGGCTTCGGTCCTCGATCCGACGACGCTTCTGGGACTCGCACGCAGCATCGGCGGGACTGTGATCGGCGTCGCGACCGCACTGTTCTTCGTCTGCGCCTACATCATCTTCATGGCGGTCGACGCGGCCCGCTATCGGGACGCTCCGTCGGTGTTCGGGGCATCCAAGGCCGCAGTCATCGCCCGGATCACTCGGCTCAACACCGGTGTGCGCCGCTACTACATCGTCAACGCGACTTTCGGCGCGATCGTCGCTGTCATCGACGGTCTCGCGCTGTGGTGGATGGGCGTCCCCGCACCCGTGGTCTGGGCGATCCTCGCGTTCGTCACGAACTTCATCCCGAACATCGGCTTCGTGCTCGGGCTCGTCCCGCCCGCGATCCTGGCCTTCGTCGTCGGAGGGTGGCCTCTGCTCATCGGTGTGGTCGCGGTCTACTGCGTCGTGAACGTGGTGCTCCAGGTTCTCGTGCAGCCGAAGTTCGTCAGCGACGCCGTCGATCTCAGCTTGACCCTGAGCTTCTTCTCCGTGATCTTCTGGACCTTCATCATCGGCCCGCTCGGTGCGATCCTCTCGATCCCGCTCACGCTCCTCGCACGCACGCTCGTCTTCGAGGGCGATCCCGACACGCTCTGGGTGCGGTGGCTCTCGGGCGACCGCACCGCGGTCCCGCGGACACCGGAGCCGGAGCCCGCCCCGGCGGCGACACGGCGAGGCCGACGGCGGCGCATACCTCGTCGCCGCTGAGCGGGCGGCGCAGGACGCTCCGGCTGTAAATCACCAGGGGTGAGTTGCGGTCGATCCGTGGTCCGGCGACCCCTCCGGTGGGATCGTGGACGCAGGAGCGCTCGACCAGGGGCGCCGGCGGATGGAGGCGATGTGCAACGTCCACTCGCAGGACTGACCAGACGCAACTTCGTCACCGAGCTGACCGCTGGCGTCACTCTGCTCGCGATCGCCATCCCCCTCAACATCGGGTACGCGCAGATCGCGGGCCTGCCGCCCACCGCCGGGCTGTACGCACTCATCGTCCCCACGGTCGTCTACGCCCTCGTGGTGTCCTCCCGGCAGCTGGTCGCCTCACCCGATGCCGCAGCCGCAGCACTCGTCGCCTCCTCGATCGGCGGGCTCGCGGCCGCCGGAAGCGCGGACTACGCGACGCTCGCGCTCGCCCAGGCCATCATCTGCGGCATCATGTTCGCGTTGCTCGCGGTCTTCAAGCTCGGGTTCCTCGCCAACTTCCTCTCCAAGCCGATCCTCGTCGGCTTCGTCGGCGGTCTCGCCCTCGACATCATGGTGAGCCAGCTCGCGAAGATGCTCGGCGTCAGCATCGACTCCGGGAAGGACTTCACCGGGAAGGTCGCTGATCTGATCGGCGGGCTCCCGACGCTCAACGGATGGGCGGTGCTGATCTCGGTCTGCTCCGTCGCCGTGCTGCTGCTCGGCCGCAGGTTCCTCCGTGCCGTCCCGTGGGCTCTGATCGTCCTGGTGGCGACGACCGTCGTCGTGGTCCTGACCGGGCTCGACCAGCGAGGAGTCGACGTCCTGGGTGAGGTCCCCGCCGGTGCGCCCGTGCTCACGTGGCCCGTGATCGACTGGTCGCTGTGGCTCATGCTGGTCCCATCGGCGATCGCGCTGACACTGGTCACCACGGCCGAGGGGCTACTGGTGTCGAGGTCGTATTCCGAGAAGCACGGATACCCGTTCCACGCGAACCGCGATCTCCTGGCGTTCGGCGCGGCGAACATCGCCGCAGGCGCTCAGGGCAGCTTCTCCGTCGGCTCATCGACGTCCCGCACCGCCGCCATGGATCAGGCGGGTTCTCGTACGCAGTTCCCCGCGCTGATCCTCGCTGCAGGCACGCTCCTGCTGCTGCTGTTCGGCACCGCGCTGCTGGCCGATATCCCCTCCCCGGCGATCGGAGCGATCGTCGGCGTCGCGATCATCCCCCTGCTCGGCATCCGCGAGTTCATCGATCTGTGGCGCAAAGACCGGTTCGAGTTCCTGATCGGCGCGACCTGCTTCCTGGTCACCCTGTTCATCGGTTCGATCCCCGGGATCCTCGTCGCATTCGTCCTCGCGCTGATAAACCTGGCCAAGCGCGCGGCCAATCCGGCCATCGACGTCCTCGAGTCCACCGGCGACCCGGGTGAGTCCCTCCTGGAGGATGCGCCGGCCGGGACCATGACCGCTCCGGGGATCGTGGTCGTCCGACTCGCCGCGCCCCTGTTCTTCGCGAACGGGGCGGTGTTCTCCTCTGCGGTGAAGACCGCCGTCCGCGCCGCCGGAGAGAACGAGGTCCGTCACCTGGTGGTCGATATGGAGGCGGTGACCGACGTCGATGTCACCGGCGCCGAATCGTTCGCCTCCCTCAAGGAATGGCTCGCCGACCGCTCCGTCTCCCTGTCCTTCAGCCGAGTGCGCCCCAACACCGTGCACCGGCTGAAGGCCCTCGATCTCCTGGCTTCGGAACACGTCTACGCGACCAACCGCGAGGCGATCGCGATGCTCGCCGCTCCGGAAGCAGGACGAGCTCCCCTCGAGAAAGGCCCCTGATGGGTAGCGTCATCGGAGACATCCTCCCGCTCGCGCTCGGCGTGGCGATCAGTCCGATTCCGATCATCGCCGCAATCCTCATGCTGCTCTCACCCAAGGCGAGGGTGACCAGCGTCGGCTTCCTCTTCGGCTGGGTGCTGGGGATCGTCGTCGCGGTGACGGTCTTCACGCTGGTGTCCTCGCTCCTGCCGGAAGATGACAGCGACGCGTCGCATCCGATCCGCGGCGCGGTTCAGCTCGTTCTGGGGGCTCTGCTCTTCCTGCTGGCTTTCGGGCAGTGGCGCAAACGCCCCCGGCCGGGCGAGGAGGCCGCACTGCCGAAGTGGATGAAGGCGATCGACACGATCACCTTCCCGTTCGCGTTCGGGCTCGGCTTCCTGCTGTCGGCGGTGAATCCCAAGAACCTCATCATGGCCGCCGGCGCCGGCACGGACATCGGTGGCGCGGCGCTTCCCGTGGGGTCGATCGTCGTGGTGATCGCCGTGTACACGGTCATCGCCGCCTCGACGGTGCTCGTCCCGGTCATCGGCTACCTCGTCGCCGCCGATCGGCTCCGAGCGCCCCTGGATGCTCTCCGCGGTTGGCTGGCGGCGGAGAATGCCGTCATCATGGCGGTTCTGCTGCTGGTCATCGGCATCTCGATGATCGGCAAGGGCATCGGCAGCTTCTGAGGCACGGCAGCGGGGTTGTGGAAGGAGGGATGACGTGGGCGAGTTGATCCTGGACCTCGTGCCCGTCGCCCTCGGCGTCGTGCTCAGCCCCCTCGCCATCATGGCCCTCGTCGCCGTGCTGCTGTCCCGCAACGCGAGGACGAACGGGATCGCCTATCTGCTCGGCTGGTTGCTGGGCCTCGCAGGCATCATGACGCTCGGTCTCTGGCTCTTCCCGATGCTCGCGGTGCACGAGCACGACGAGCCGCCCCTGTGGGTGCCGGTGGTCCGCCTGCTGATCGGTGGCTTCCTCGTGTCGGCGGCTGTCTGGGTCTACCGGAAGGGGCGTGCCCGTATCGAGCAGATGGCGACAGCCGCTACTCCTCGCGACGTCGTGGACGCTTCTCCCCAGCTGCCCGGCTGGCTGCATTCCGTCGAGTCGTTCCGGCCGGGGCGCACCTTCCTGCTCGGCCTCGGTCTGTTCGTGCTCAACCCCGTGGATGCGTCATGCGCCATCCTCGCCGCGCTGGACATCACGCAGTCCGGCGTCGCGCCCGGTGCCGGAACCGCTGTCGCCGCCGCGTTCGTCGTGCTCGGCGCCCTGCCGATCGCCCTGCCGGTGTTCTTCGTCCTCGTCCGTGGTGCGCGCGCCCAGCCCGTGCTCGACCGCATGCGCTCCTGGATCGCCGGCAACACACACGTGCTCAACGCGGCGCTGCTTCTCGTGATCGGCGCCCTCCAACTCGAGAAGGCGATCGCCGCACTGATCTGAAGTCCACACGGGGACGCGCAGAGTTCACCCGGATGAAGCGCACCCGACTCTGATGACCCCACGACTCACACCGCAGTACGTTGAACGCGGCAGGGAGCCGCATCGTTCCACCGAGATGAAGGAGGCCCACGATGGCTCGCGAATTCCAAGGCAAGATCGAACTCGACGTGCGCGATTCCGTTCCTGACTGGGACGCCTTCCGACCGCCGACCCCGCCGAGCGGCGCTCCGAACGTGCTGGTCGTCCTGTACGACGACACGGGCATGGCGGCGTGGTCGCCGTACGGCGGACGGATCAACATGCCGACGATGGACCGTCTCGCTCAGAACGGCCTCACCTACTCCCAGTGGCACACGACGGCGCTGTGCTCCCCCACCCGGTCGACGTTCCTGACCGGACGCAACCACCACCTCAACGGCTTCGCGACGATCTCCGAGTCCTCGACGGGCTTCCCCGGCTACAACTCCCACATCCCCGATTCGAACGCGACCATGGCGCACGTGCTCCGTGACGCCGGCTGGTCGACCTTCTGGGTGGGGAAGAACCACAATGTGCCGATCGACGAGTGGACTGCCGGTGCGTCGAAGAAGCACTGGCCGCTCGCTCAGGGGTATGACCGCTTCTACGGGTTCATCGGCGGAGAGACCAACAACTGGTACCCCTCGCTGGCTGAGGACAACCACTACATCGACCAGCCGTACCTGCCGGAAGACGGGTACCACCTCTCGAGGGACCTCGCCGACCAGGCCCTCACGATGATCCGCGATGTCAAGCAGACCGAGCCGGAGAAGCCCTGGTACCTGTGGTTCTGCCCCGGCGCGAACCATGCTCCGCACCACGCCCCTCAGGAGTACATCGACAAGTACAAGGGGCAGTTCGACGACGGCTACGAGGCCTATCGCGAATGGGTGCTCGCCCGGATGATCGAGAAGGGAATCCTCCCCTCCGACACAGATCTGACCACGCTGAACCCGATGACCGACGGCACGTTCAATCCGACCGACGAGGTGCGCCCGTGGGACACGCTGAACGCCGAGGAGAGGGCCATGTTCTCGCGGATGGCCGAGGTCTACGCGGGTTTCAGTGAATACACCGACTCCCAGGTCGGCCGCATCGTCGACTACCTGGAGGAATCGGGGCAGCTGGAGAACACCCTCATCATCTACTGCGCCGACAACGGGGCGTCCGGCGAGGGCAGCCCCAACGGCTCGGTCAACGAGGGCAAGATCTTCGGCGGATACCCGGACGACGAGGCGGAGAACCTCCGCATGGTCGACAAGCTCGGCTCGCCGGAGACCTACAACCACTACCCCACCGGGTGGGCGGCGGCGTTCTCGACTCCATACAAGATGTTCAAGCGGTACACCTATCAGGGCGGCGTGTGCGACCCGCTGGTGATCCACTGGCCCGCCGGGATCAAGTCACGGGGAGAGGTGCGCCATCAGTACCACCACTCGACCGACATCGTGCCCACGATCCTCGAGGCGTGCGGCGTGACGTTCCCCGAGACCTACAACGGCGTCGAGCAGACGCCGCTGTCCGGAGTCTCGATGGCGTACTCGTTCGATGCCGCCCCCGACGGGGCGACCGAGAAGAAGACCCAGTACTACGAGATGCTCGGCCAGCGCGGCATCTGGCACGAAGGCTGGAAGGCCGTCGCGGTCCACGGTCCGATGAGTGGCATCAGCAACTTCAACGAAGACGAGTGGGAGCTTTACCACACAGACACCGACCGGGCCGAGGCCAAGAATCTCGCGGCCGAGCACCCCGACAAGCTCGCCGAGCTCAAGTCGCTGTGGATGGAAGAGGCGAAGACGAACAACGTCCTGCCTCTGAACGATCTGCAGATCATCGGGAACCCGAAGGACTTCGAGACGTTCATCGCCATGGAGTTCCACCAGCCGGCTCCGCCCTCGGGCCGATTCGTCTACTACCCGGGCACGAGTGAGGTTCCGGAGCGCTCTGCGGCGAACACCCACGGCGTCTCTTACAAGATCGCCGCCGAGGTCGAGTTCACGCCTGAGACCGAGGGCGTCATCTTCGCGCACGGCTCGCGCTTCGGCGGCCACGCCCTCGTCGTCAAGGACGGGCAGGTGCACTACGTGTACAACTTCCTCGGCATCCCGCCGGAGGACCGGGTGTCCGCGCCCGTTCCCACCTCCGGGAAGCACATCATCGGCGTGGAGTTCACGAAGGAAGGCATGGGCGAACACCGCGAGGGGGTCGGACCGGTGAAGCTCTACATCGACGACGAGGTCGTCGGTGAGAAGCAGATCCGCACGGTGCTCGGTCACTTCTCCTTGTGCGGCGAGGGCCTGACGATCGGTCGAGACAGCGCCGATCCCGTGTCGTCGCTGTACGGGTACGGTTTCGACTTCACCGGGGGCGAGATCGCTAAGGTCGTGTTCGACATCGCCGACGACGCCTACCTCGACCTCGAAGCACATCTGGCAGCAGCCATGGCACGCGACTGAGTCGCTCTCCCCGCGGCGGCTGCGTGCGCTACTCGATCCCGAGAGCGTGCGCAGCCGCCGTCACGCTGTCCCGGTCGGAGACGCCCAGCTTGCGGTAGATGTTGCGCACGTGCGTCTTGACCGTGTTCGGGGAGATGAACTCCTGCTCCGCGATCTCCCGGAGCGTCGCGTTGCGACTCAACGCCGTGAGCACGATGCGTTCGCGACGGGTGAGCTCCTCCTCGATGAGCACTCCTGCTGCGGTGAGACGTTCGCGGACGCGATCCGCGAAGCGACCGCGTGATCCCGGAGTCGCGCGCGCGGCGAGAAGGCGCGCGACGACCGGCCCGGCGTCGGCGAATCGTCGGATGTGCTCCTCCGGTTCGGCCAGGGCGAGCGCGAACGACAGCGACACCTGCGCCTGATCGGGACAGCCGGCCTGCACTTCGATACAGGCAGCGACCAGCCAGGCGTCGATCATCGACGCAGGGAGAAGGCACGGCGCCACCCCTTCCAGCACCGGAGCGAGAGCGGCCCGCGCCGGCTCGAACGCCTGATCGTGCAGCGCGGCGATCGCGCGGAGCACGGCCACCTCGCCGACCTCGCCGAGAGCGTCTCCGACGTCGTGGATGAAGCGGTCTCTGAGGGCGTACTCTCCTAGCGCGTTGAAGGCGCGGATCGCGAAAGTGCTCGTCATCGCATACCAGTGCACAGGCAGCGGCATGTCGTCGCGCGGTGCGAGGTTCTCGAGGAGAGCGAGAGCCGCCGCGTGCGCGTCGATGGCGCCATCGACGTTCAGCAGGGCGATCAGGCCTCGCAGACCCCGTGCGATCGCCGGCTCCGTTCCGGACTCGATGATCCCGGTCGCCGCGCGCAGCGTCTGATCCACATCGGCGACAAGCATCTGTTCGAAAGGCACCCAGTACCGCCACACCCGCGTGACCTCGTAGAAGGAGTCCGCAGGCATGCCGAGCGCGCGCCAGCGCTCATCCAGCAGCGCGCCGGAACGCAGCACTTCTCGCATCTGACCTCGGAAGAGATCGGCTGTGTTCAGGATCGCGGCCGCCTGCAGCTCCGCCGCGGCAGTGCCCGCGGCGTGAGCGTGGTCCCCCGCGAGCCGGGCGAACCGGTCGGCATCGTTCAACGCCCCCGTATACAGCTCTGCCATGGCAGCCTGCAGGAATACATAGGTGTCGAGCTGCGACTCCCCCGACACCTCGTAGAGACCCGGCTCCAGCCGGTCGAGCGTTTCCGAGAGGCCCCCGCGACGCACGGCTGTGTGCAACTCCAGGCCCTTTCGCCATTGACGGACCGCAACGGAATCCTCAAGGTCCGAGTCCGACTCGAGCAGCGCCGCAGCGCGGGCCGCGTCTCCCTGTGTGAGCTCGGCGGACGCCGTCAGCATCCGCATGGCAGGATCCGCGAGCACAGGTCGAGGAAGACACGCGATCGCTGCGACCACCTCAGCCGCATAACCCATGAGGATCAGCTGCAGCCCACTGCGACGGAGGATCCGTGAGGTCGAGCAGTCGTCGCCGCTCCGCGCGGCGTGGAACATGGCGCGCTCGTGCTCCTGCTCGGCCGCGAACCACTCCGCTGTCACGCTCTCGAGCTCCTCGACGGCCGCCTCTCCTCTGTCCTTCAGGCGGGCATAGAGGAACTCCCGCAACAGCGGATGGTAGTGATACCAGACCGGTTCTTGACCGCTACGACTGATCAGCACGTTGAGTCGCATGAGCTGTTCGATCAGCGGTTCGGCCGGCATTCCTCCTGTCAACTGCGAGGCTAGAGCCGGCGTGAACGACTCGGGCACCGAGGTGAGCACGAGGAACTCACTGAGGCTTTCGTCGAGATCGGCGAAGACCTCCTCGGCGAAGTAGTCGGTCACCGTCGGAGAGTCACCGCGCAGCGGGAGGACCGTGGCGAACGAATCATGCAGCGCCGCCAGCTCCAGCAGCCGGAGTCCCGTGGCCCATCCTTCGGTACGCAACAGCACGGTGGTGATCTCGCCCTGCGAAAGGCGCATCCCCCGCGCGCGGAAGAACGCTCGCACCTCCGCCGGTGTGAATGCCAGGTCACGGCTTCCGAGTTCCAGTGCCATGCCGACGATACGTCGACGCGCAAGAGGCAGACGCCGGGTTCCGCGTCCGGAGACCACGACGTGGGCGGTACCCGACACTGCGCTCAGGAACGCCGACAGCATCTCGGCGAGTGACCCGGTCTCGATGAGGTGCACATCGTCGATGATCACGACTACCCGACGGCCCGCGGCGCGGAGGGCTCGGGCCAGATCTCGCGCCCTCTCCGTCGACCACGGCCCGGTGAGGCGGTCGAGTGCCTCGCGCAGCGAGGGGTCTTCGATGCTCCGAAGAGCAGACTGCAGGGGGTCGAGGTCCCGATGCCAGCGCTGGAGCGAGAGCCACACCACACGCGATCGATCGTCGTCCGAGGAGGTAATCGAATGCGCCCACTGGGTGAGCAGCCGTGTCTTGCCCGACCCCGCGGGGGCCGACAGGACGGTGAGTGTCCAGGGCTCGTCCAACGCGGCGGAGAGTCGTGACAGCAGTCGGGCTCTGGGGATGTCACCGGGGCCTGCAGGAAGCGGAGGAATCCACGCTGAATCGACGTCTGGCTGTTCTTCGACCATCAAGAGCCCCCGGTGAAATGTTAGATACTACGTCCTCCCCTTCTCGAGGTATCCCACCATGGGAGCGCGCACATCAAGCAACTTTCGTCCAGAACCCTCATCGGGCGACCGAGCTTCTCAGCCGGACGAAGCCGACCACCGAGGGCAGCACGGCCCCGAACAGCAGAGCGAGCCCCACCCCGAGAAGCGTCTCCACCGCGCGTTCCGCGAATCGAGCCCCCGGAGGCTCCGGCGAGGTGGACATGATGAGGGTCAGGGCGAGGAACGTGGTGAAGCCAGGGACGACGTACCACCGGCTCTCCTGGATGGCGCATGTCGCTCCGATGACAGCCCCGACCACGAGCCCGGTGACGAGACCTCCCGGAGCCAGGACAGCCAGGCCCGCGGCCGCGAACGCTCCGATGAGCACCGATGCCGCGCGCCCGATGCTGCGCGAGATCAGCTGCCCCCTGACTGGACGCATGACGAGGAGCGCCGCGCCCGTCGCCCACCCCACGTGCTCGAGATCGAGAACGAAGCCGATGGTGGCGGCGAGCGCCGCAGCCATGCCGAGGAGGATCCCGTAGACCAGGAGGGCTCGCCCCCGAGGTACAGGACTGGCGGCACGCGCCCGCTCTTCACGCTCGGGCCAGAGCAGGGAAACCATCCAGGCATACACCGAGCCGGCGCCGATGCAGGCGGCGAATCCCCCTGTGACCGAGGACCAGGAGAAGCTCAGCCCGATCCCGGTCATCGGCAGCACCAGAACGAGGATCAACTGCCCGAGCCGACCTCGTGGGGCGTTGAGACTCGCGACGATCGCGAGCCCGAGCACGGCGAGCACGGCGACCACAGGCCACTCCGCCAGCAGCGCCCCGAGAAGCAGGCCGAGGGCGCTGAGCGTGCCGACGACGGGGATGATGGCGCGGGCTCTCCTGCGTGGGGGGAGACCGAAGGCGGCCGCGGGTATCACGCCGATCCCGAGCGCGACACCGAGCGTCGGATGGAAGGGGGCGACGAGCATCGCCGGCGCGGCGAACAGCAGGCCGAGGCCGAACCGCGACCATCGCCAGCTCAGTCCGGCGTCATCACTCATCCATCGCTCCCTCAGCTCCGTCTACCGGCTTCCCGATCCGCGGCCGCGACGCCGTCACTCACCGATGCGTGCACGCGACCGTGCGATTCCAGTCCGAGGAACCAGGGTGTGCGGCGAGCGACAGCGGCTGCCCGCTCGGGAAGCGCTGCGATGTGCAGCACGATGCCGAGCTGAGCGAGCTCTCCGTCGAGGTTCTCCAGAGCGTCGATGACGGTGATCGTCATCACCTCCTGCTGCTTCAGACCCAGCACGAGCGCGCGGACCGGCTGCTCCTCCGCCTCGACCAGGGCGAGGATCTGCTTCTCGTTGGCCATCGCGTTCGCCGTGTAGAGGCCCCGTTCGAGACGGAGCCCCAGAGCGTCGCCGATGCGAGCGTCGACCGTCACCTTCGGCACATTGAGCTCGCGGAGCACCAGGATCAAGGTCACGACCACACCGACCGCCACGGCCGGGAGAAGGCCGGCGGTGAGCCCGAGGATCGCGACCGCGAGCGCGATCCAGAAATCCACCGGACTGATCCGCGCCCACCGCACGAGCTCGGGGATGTTGATGAGCCCGGCGACGGCCACGAACACCATCGCGGCCAGCGTCGCCTGGGGGAGCAGGCTGAGAACGGGTCCCAGGAAGAGCGCGACCAGCACGGCGAGCACCACGGTGACCAGGGTCGCCGCCTGGGAGCGCGCCCCCGCACTCTGATTGACCGCGCTCTGCGAGAAGCCTCCCGCGGCTGGCATCGTGCCGAAGAATGCGCCGACCGTGTTCGCCGCGCCGGTCGCGAACAGCTCCTGGTCGCTGTCGATCTGAGGTTCGCTCGCCGCCCGCAGGCTGCGGGCGACGGCCGCGGACTCCAAGAACGCCATCACGGCGATAGCGAGGGCGCCGGGCACGAGGACGACCGCCTGCGAGAAGTCGGGCACGCCCGGAACGGGGAGCCCGCTCGGCACCGCGGCGATGAGGTCGACGCCGTAGCGATCCAGACCAGCGAGGGCGACCAGGAGGATCCCGGCGACCACCACGACGAGTGCGCCCGGTACACGCGGGGCGAACCGCTTGAGCACGACGATCACGAGGATCGAGCCGGCAGACAGCGCGACCGTCGGCCAGTTCACGCTGTCGAAGGCCTGTGCCACTGCGCCGAGCGACTTGAGGAATCCATGACCGGAGAAGTTGTAGCTCTCGCCCAGCAGCTTCGGCAGCTGTCCGACGGCGACCGTCGCGCCGACACCGATCTTCAAGCCGAGAACAGTGGCTCCGCTGATGTTCTCCACGAGCGAGCCGAGGCGACAGAGTCTGGCGATCAACAGGATCACTCCCACGAGCAGCGTGAGCATCATCAGGGAGCCGATCGCGTCGTCCGATCCCGCGGCGACTCCCGCGGAAACCAGGGTCGTCGCGGTGAGGGTCGCGATCGTCGAGGTCGTCGACACGCTCATGGCGCGGCTTCCACCGAGGAACGCGTAGACCAGCATCGGCAGAATGCACGTGTAGAGCCCGACCTGCACCGGAAGATTGGCGATCGTCGCGTAGGCCATCCCCTGCGGGATCACGACGGCACCAGCGGACAGACCCGCGACGACGTCACGGACCACCCACTCCCGGCGGTACCCCTCGACCGTGCTGAACAGCCATGGCGGTCTTCTCGTCGCGGTCATCCGCTTCTCCGTCCTCCGGTCGTCTGAAGCGTACTGCGGGGGCATGCGGGGATCGAGTGAACGCACGATCGGCTCACCCTGGTGAACTCCACCGG
The DNA here is from genome assembly GCF_006540085.1 of Microbacterium oxydans. Classification (GTDB taxonomy): domain Bacteria; phylum Actinomycetota; class Actinomycetes; order Actinomycetales; family Microbacteriaceae; genus Microbacterium; species Microbacterium oxydans. Next base: position 20,853 of record NZ_BJOG01000006.1, read on the forward strand.
GAATCGGTGCGCGTGCTGGCGCGTGCCGAGTATCGTCCGACGGGGCCGCCACCGGGCGGGCCGGTTCAAGAAGGAGTACACATGGGTTTTTGGGGATCGTTCTGGGACATCATCTGGTGGTTCCTGCTGGCGTTCGTCTTCATCTCGTACCTGTTCGCGCTGTTCGCGATCGTCGGAGATCTCTTCCGCGACCGGCAGCTCAACGGCTGGTGGAAGGCAGTGTGGATCGTCTTCCTGATCTTCGTCCCGTTCCTCACGGTGCTGGTGTATCTGATCGCTCGGGGCTCCGGCATGGCCGAGCGGAGCGATGCGGAGGCCGCGAACGTTCGCAGCGCCGCTGACGCCTACATCCAGCAGGTCGCCGGCACGAGCCCGAGCGACGAGATCGCCAAGGCGAGGGCACTCCTCGATTCCGGCACCATCACGGCCGGGGAGTACGAAGCCATCAAGGCCAAGGCGCTCAGCTGAACCCAGGAGGGCGCGCCCGGTCGGATCGGTCGCGCCCTCCTCGCGCCCATTCGAGTTGTGCACAATTGAATGACGTGCAATGCTATCTTGGTGCCGATGACCGATGAGATGCTCTGCTTCTCCCTGTACTCCGCCGCGCGTGCCACCACGCAGGCATACCGGACGCTGCTCGCCCCCTGGGGTCTGACGTATCCGCAGTATCTGGTGCTCGCCGCACTCTGGCTCGACGGCGAGCAGACGATCGGGTCGCTGGGGGCGGTGATGCGCCTGGACTCCGGCACGCTCTCCCCCCTCGTCCGGCGACTCGAGCAGGCCGGACTCGTGACCAGGACACGCGGCCGCGACGACGAGCGTGTGGTGACGGTGACCCTCACCGACAAGGGCCAGGACCTGCGGGCCGAGGTGGCCCCCATCCACACCACCATCGCGTCGATCTCCGGGCTCCAGGACGAGGAGCATCGCCGTCAGCTCATCGCCGAACTGCACGACATCACCGACCGCCTTCAGAAGACCACGAAAGATCTCGCCGACGCCCACCAGAGCGACCGGCCCTGATCGACACCCCGAGAGAGAACGGAATCGCCATGCGCGCACTCATCCACCCCACCTTCGGCACTCCGGAGGAAGTCCTCCGAGTCGAAGATCGACCTCTTCCGGAGCCCGGCGAAGGCCAGGTCCGTCTGCGGATCGTGCTCTCCCCCATCCACAACCACGACCTGTGGACCGTTCGCGGCACATACGGCTTCAAGCCGGAGCTCCCCGCCGCGTCGGGGACCGAGGCCCTCGGCGTCGTCGACGCGCTCGGTGCCGGAGTCGAGCACCTCGAGGTGGGCCAGCGCGTGGCCACCGGCGGAACCTTCGGCGCCTGGGCCGAGTACATCGTGACGAATGCCGCCGGACTGATCCCGATCCCGGACGGCCTTCCTGACGAGACGGCGGCTCAGCTGGTCTCGATGCCCTTCAGCGCGATCACGCTGCTGGACTTCCTCGATGTGCAGGCCGGCGGCTGGATCGTGCAGAACGCCGCGAACGGAGCTGTCGGACGCATGCTCGCTCAGCTCGGCTCAGCGCGTGGAGTGAACGTACTCGGGCTGGTGCGTCGGACAGCGGGGGTCGACGAGCTCCGCGCACAGGGCATCGACAGGATCGTCGCGACCGATCAGCCCGATTGGAAGGAGCAGGTCGAGGCGATCACCGGAGGTGCACCGATCACCGCCGGCGTCGATTCCGTCGGCGGTGCATCCGCCGGCCAGGTTCTCTCGCTGCTCGCGGAAGGCGGCACGTTGGTCGCGTTCGGAGCGATGGACTGCCCCACCATGGAGATCGCCTCCTCCGACGTGATCTTCAAGCAGGCCACAGTGAAGGGCTTCTGGGGCAGCAAGGTGATCCCGAGCCTCGATCAGGCCACCCGCAGCGCACTGTTCGGCGAGCTGTTCCAGCGCCTCGCCGACGGCAGCCTGACGTTGCCCGTGGCCGGCATCTTCGACGCCGCCGACATCAGCGCGGCCGTGCGTGCGAGCGACACCCCGGGTCGCGTCGGCAAGGTGCTGCTGCGCTTCTGAGCTGCACGCCGACGAGGGGCTTCCGGATGTCGGCGCCCCGGTGCAGAGTGTGGCCATGGAGATCACACTCGGACAGCCCGATGGGCTCGTCGTCAGTCCTGCATTCAGCCATGTGGCCGTCGTCCCGCCAGGGGCGACGACGGTGTACGTCGGCGGCCAGAACGGTGTCGACGTCACCGGAGCCGTCGTCTCGAGCGATGCCGGCGAGCAGTCCGCTCGCGCCGTCGAGAACGCCAGGATCGCCCTCGAGTCCGTGGGTGCAGGGCTCGAAGACGTGATCAGCTGGACGGTGCTGATCCATCAGGACGCGGACCTGCGCGCGGCGTACGGTGCGGTCGCCTCACGGCTGGCGCGGGACGGAGCCCCGCCCCTCGTCACCGCGGCGCTCGTGGCGGGCCTCGGAGTCCCGGGTGCCCTGATCGAGGTGAGCGCGGTCGCGGCCGTGCTCCGCCCCTGAGCGGACGACGCTTCCCTCGATGTCCCGGTGCGGGGTCAGATCCTTCCCCGCACCGGTGTGCGCTCGACGCCGTCGTCCTCGGGCGCCGTCATCTCCGCGCGGACTCCGAGCAGTCGCACCTCTCGCTCCGGATCGAGCGCGCCGGCGAGCGCCGCGGCAACCGCGACGAACTCCGCGCGGTCCGTGGTCGGCGCGGAGAGCTTGCGGCCGAAGGTCTTGGTCTCGAACGGGGCATATCGCACCTTGAGGTGCACGCGGACGACCGGCCGCCCCTCCACCGCGCAGTCGTCGAACGCGTGGGCGGCGAGATCGCGGATCGCCGCATCGACCTGCTCCGGCGTCGTGAGGTTCTCCTGGTACGTCGTCTCCCGGCTGTGGCTTCGCGCAACCCACGGCGTGTCGTCGACGCTGCTCGGGCCGATCCCTGAACCCAGCCCGTGGTACCAGACGCCCATCCGCGGTCCGAACTCGGTCACGAGGGTCTGCTCGTCCGCCTCGGCGAGATCTCGCACCGTCGCGATGCCGTGGACCGCGAGACGCTTCTGCACCTTCGGCCCGACACCCCAGAGGTCGCGCGTCGGCTTGTCGCCCATCACTTCGAACCAGTTGTCCGCGGTGAGGCGGAACACACCGCGGGGCTTGCCGAACTCGGTGGCGATCTTCGCCCTGACCCTGTTGTCCCCGATCCCCACCGAGCAGTGCAGCTGTGTCGCCTCGAACACCGCTTCCTGCGCGGACGAGGCCACGCCTTCGGGAGAGTCCGTCTGCACCCCGAGGAAGCACTCGTCCCATCCCACCACTTCGAGCACCACGTCCGGCAGCGCACGGAGAGCAGCCATGACCTCGTCGGATGCCCGAGCGTAGGCGTCCCGATCGACCGGGAGGAACACGGCATCGTCCGGCGCCTTCCGCGCCGCGATCTTCAACGGCATGCCCGAGCCGATCCCGAACGCACGGGCTTCGTAGGAAGCGGTCGACACCACCGCCCGCTCGGTCGGATCGCCGCGTCCGCCCACGATCACCGGGCGACCGGCCAGCTCCGGTCTGCGCAGCACCTCCACCGCGGCGATGAACTGATCCATGTCCACGTGCAGCACCCAATCGGCCATGCAACGAGTGTGACCGGTGCCGACGTGGATGTCACCCCTCGATCGTCACCGGATCGCGAGGCCGATCGCGGTGACCACGACAGCGAGCAACGGCAGGGTTCCCTGCATCGCTGCAGCACGCACCTTGGTCCGATCGGAGAGCACGAGCACGAGCGCGGCGGCGAGCATCATCCCGGTTCCGGCGAAGACGAGGGTGAGCCCCGCCGTCTCGGCTCCGACGATCACGAGGCCGATGCCGAGCAGGGCCGTCAGTGCGAGGAAGAGGTTGTAGAAGCCCTGGTTGAAGGCCAGCTGCTTCATCGTGACCGCGTCCGCCTCGCTGGGGACGCCGAAGATCTTCCTCGTCTCCGGCTCGGTCCACCGCAGCGACTCGAGCGCGAAGATGAAGACGTGGAAGGCCGCAGCTGCGGCGGCGAGGACGAGACCGACGATGAGCATGGGCTGATTCTTCCGTTCCCGGGGGCCGGGAGCAAGCCGACAGCACCGGCGCGCACGAACCTCCTCGTCACAGGAGGAAGATCGGAAGAAGTCCCGGGTTGTGTGCGTGTACCAGCACGGCGAACACCACAGCATCGAAGAGCAGGTGCACCGTCACGACATAGGCCAGCGAGTGCGTCCGCACGAAGATGTACCCCTGCAGCAGGGCGAACGGGATCGTCAACAGGGGTCCCCACTCTCGGTAGCCCAGCTCCCACAGGAAGGAGACGAAAACGATGGCCTGCAGGACGTTGGCGAGCAGGTCGGGAAAGTGTCGGCGCAGCAGGGCGAACACGGTGCAGATGAAGAACAGCTCGTCCCAGATGCCCACGGCGCCGACCCCGACGAAGAGACGGGCGATGAGGTCAGGAGTGTCCACGACCGGCCAGTTCTGGTACACCCCGCTGGTTATGAAGTAGAAGGGCAGGATCAGCCACCCCAGCAGGAGCACCGCCACGAGCCACCCCCATTGCAGCCGTCCCCAGCGCTTGTGCGTGCGCCAGGGGAAGCCGATGGCACGGTCTCGATAGACGAACCTCGAGACCAGGTAGGGCACCGCCACCGCGCCGCCCAGGGCGAGCGTGAACCGCAGCATCGCGAGGTTGTCGAGTTCCGCTGCCAGCGGGATGATGCTCACGATCAGCATGCCGATCGCGATCAGCGAGAGATCGCGGGTGAGCGAAGGACGGCGTGGGCTCCCGGCTGGATCCGCGCCCCGCTCACCGCCGCGACGTTCGACGACACGGCGTTCGAGGAGACCGGCGACTGCGATGCCGGCGGCGAGGAGCGTCCAGCCCAGCCACGGGATCTCCAGCACGAAGAATGCCGGAGCAGCGGCGCACACGAGCAGCGCGGGAAGGAGCCCCGTCCTCGACGCCGTGTCGCGCCGCGTGTCGGTCACGCGCGGGTCCTGCGCCGGTACACGAGATCGCGGATATCCCGTCCCTTCGCGATGCCCTTGCGCTCGAACGCGGTCATGACGCGACCGTCGAAGCGTTCGGCCCACTCCCCCTCGAATGCGCGCTCGAACAGCGGATCCGCGTCGAGCACATCGCGCATCTGCAGGGCGTAGTCCTCCCAGTCGGTCGCGAGCCTCAGCAGGCCGCCGTCACGGAGCGCTCGCGCTGCGGCGTCGCCGAATCCCGGTCTCACCAGGCGTCGCTTGGTGTGCTTCTTCTTGTGCCAGGGGTCAGGGAAGAAGATCCACACCTCGCGTGCTGCCGCCTCAGGGAGGAACGATGAGAGGACCTCCGGCGCATTCGCCTCGACGACGCGCAGGTTGCGTGCGCCCTCCCTGTCGGCGTCGAGCATGGTCCTGGCGAGGCCGGCGCGGAACACCTCGACGGCGAGGAAGTCGTCCTCGGGGCGCGACGAGGCCGCGGCCACGATCGCGTGGCCTTGGCCCGATCCGACCTCCACGTAGAGGTCAGCGGTGCGCCCGTACTCGGTCGCAGGATCGAGGCGCGCCTCGGGGTGCACGGAGGTCCAGGCGACGTCACGCGGAACGTCGAGTAGATAGTGCGGGCCGAGCTCGGCGAAGGCGCGCTCCTGCGCGTCGGACATCCGGCCGCTGCGGCGCACGAACGACACCGGCTCGTCTCGGAAGGTACGGGGTTCGGGCATGTTTCCAGGGTAGCCGTCGACGTCCGTCGCTCCGGCGTCCCCGATTCCCGGGCTCAGGCCGTCGGCGCGGTGACGAAGTCGATGAGCTCCTCCACACGGCCCAGCAGCGCCGGTTCCAGGTCCCGGTAGGTCGTGACCTTGGAGAGGATGTGCTGCCACGCGCGCGCGATGTCGGCCTGCGTCTCGTGCGGCCAGCCGAAGGCACGGCAGATGCCGACCTTCCACTCGATGCCGCGCGGGATCTCCGGCCACTTCGCGATGCCGAGGGCCCGAGGCGTCACACACTGCCAGACATCGACGAACGGGTGGCCGACGATGCGCAGATGGCGTCCGTGCGGGCCCCGGGCGACCTCGTCGGCGATGCGCGATTCCTTCGAGCCAGGGACGAGGTGGTCGACGAGCACGCCGTACCGCCGAGTCGCGCTGGGTGGCTCTGCGGCCAGCAGGTCGTCGAGCAGGTCGACGCCCTGGAGGAACTCGACGACGACGCCCTCGACCCGCAGGTCGGCACCCCACACCTTCTCGACGAGTTCGGCATCGTGCTTGCCCTCGACGAGGATTCGGCTGGGCAGAGCGACGCGGGCGCGCTGATCGGCCACCACGAACGATCCGGATGCCGTGCGCCGCCGCCCTTGATCGGCAGCACCGGGCACGATCAGCCTCACGGGTGCGCCGTCGATGAGGAACCCTCCGCCGAGGGGGAACAACCGCCGACGGCCCACGCGGTCCTCCAACTCGACGTTGCCGCCCTGGACACGTGTGACCGCACCGCAGAAGCCGTCGTCGGCGACCTCGACCACGAGATCCGGCTCGGCCGCGACCCGGGGCACCTTCTTCGCGCCGCGCTCGCGCCAGCCCGCCGCGAGCACGTCGGAACCGTAGATGTCGTCCATGCCTTCCAGCGTATGTGCCTCCGCTGAGGGCGAACGGCGAACCCGTGTCGAGTGCTGTCGCGTGTCGGGCCCAGTGCATAGACTCGTGGCATGGGGCTCGGCTGCCGGTCGGAGGGAACACGATGACGAAACGGTGGCTCACGCTGGCCGCACTCGCTCTCGCCGTTGTCGCCGGTGCGTTCAGCACCTCCGCAGCATCCGCGACCGATCCCGTCACGCTCGATGCCGGATACGTCACCGACCAGGCCGGAGTGCTCAGTGCCGACGAAGAGGCGACGGTGGAGGCCCGGCTCCAGGAGCTGACGGACAATTCGAGCGCCGATCTGTTCGTCGTGCTCGTCGACGACTTCACGAACCCATCCGACAACGTGCAGTGGGCCGACACGGTCGCGCAGAACAACAACCTCGGCACCGAACAGTACCTCCTGGCGATCGCGGTCGACGGGCGCAGCTACTACATCTCCGCTGCCCCCGACGGCCCGGTGAGCTTCGGCCAGCTCGACAGCATCGAGGACAAGATGGTCCCCTTCGCCGCGGACGGCGATTGGGTCGGCGCCATCACTCTCGCCGCCGACGAGATCCAGGGCGACGGGGGCGCCGGCGCGCTCCGCATCGGGCTGATCGTCGTCGCCGTCGTCGTCGTCGCGCTGCTCGTGTGGCTCGTCGTGGCACTGGTGCGCGGAGCCCGCCGGCGGGCGGAGATCCGCGAGCGAGGCGCCATGCCGGAGACACCGGACCCCGCCGACCCCTTCTCCACTCTCACCGACCAGCAGGTCGAGACGCAGGCAGGACTCGCGCTCGTGCAGGCGGACGATGCCATCACCTCGAGCAAGGAGGAGCTCGGCTTCGCCGTCGCGCAGTTCGGCGATGCAGCCACCGAGGAGTTCACTCGGGTCGTCGATGCGGCGAAGGCGAAGATCTCCGAGGCCTTCGATCTGAAGCAGAAACTCGACGACGAGATCGAGGATTCGATCCACGACCGCCGCGCGTGGCACATACGCATCATCCGGATCGCCGACGAGATCGACGACATCCTGGACGACAACACTGCGGCGTTCGACGAGCTCCGAAAGCTCGAGCAGAACGCCCCGCAGGAGCTCGAGCGCGTCCGCGGTGAGCGCGCGGCGCTCGACGCCGCCCTCGCCTCTGCGGAGCCTGCCCTCGACGCGCTGTCCGCCACCTATGCCCCTGCGGCTCTCGCCACGGTCGCGGACAACCCCGTGCAGGCACGCGAACGGGCCGACCTCGCGGATCGGTCGATCGAGGCGGCGGCGCAGGCCATCGCAGCCGGACGTTCAGGCGAGGCCGCGTTCGCGATCCGCACCGCCGAGCAGTCCGTCGCGCAGGCCGCCCAGCTCGTCCAGGCGGTGACGACGCTGGGAGCGGAGCTGTCGACGCTCGAAGCTCAATCTCGTGCCCTCATCGCCGAACTGCAGAGCGACCTCGCAGCCGGGCAGCAGCTGCCCGACCCCTCGGGTGCCATCGCCGCTGCGGCTTCCGCCACGGCCCAGCAGCTCGGGGCGGCGCAGACCGATCTGAGCGGTACCGCCCGCGATCCACAGCGAGTGCTCGAGGCTCTCACCGCCGCGAACACGCAGATCGACGCCGCGATCGCACAGGGCAGGGAGAGCGTCGAACGTGCCCGCCGGGTGCAGCAGCTACTCGAGCAGACTCTCACGCAGGCGAACTCCGAGATCCGCGCGGCTCGGGACTTCATCGAGACCCGTCGAGGGACGGTGGGCTCCACCGCGCGCACCCGCCTCGCGAACGCGGAGGCGAGCCTGTCGCAGGCGCTGAATCTGCGGGCAACCGACCCGGATGCCGCGCTCGCGGAGGCGAACCGTGCGCTCGCTCTGGCGACGCAGGCCACGTCGGCCGCGCGGTCGGACGTGCAGGCGTACACCCCTTCCGGCTACGACCAGGGCGGCTTCGGCGGCCCGTTCGGCGGGTCCGGATCCTCGTCGGGCGGCTCAGGACTCGGCGGCGACATCCTCGGAGGCATCATCGGTGGGCTGCTCGCCGGCGGTGGCGGCGGCTCTTCCCGTCGAGGAAGCAGCAGCGGATGGCGCTCCTCCGGCGGCGGCTTCCGGAGCTCCGGTTTCGGAGGCGGCTCCCGCAGCAGCGGCCGCAGCGGCCGATCAGGAGGTAGACGCTTCTGATCCCCCACACAGACATGTACGACAAGCTCTCGAAGACGCCCTCTGAAAGGAACCACGCATGACCAAGCAGTCCATCTTCGGACGTATCTCGACCCTCGTCCGCGCGAACATCAACTCCTTGCTGGACTCTGCGGAAGACCCGCAGAAGATGATCGACCAGCTCGTTCGCGACTACACGAACAGCATCGCCGACGCCGAGTCCGCGATCGCCGAGACCATCGGCAACCTGCGCCTGCTCGAGCGCGACCACGAGGAAGACGTCCAGGCATCGACCGAGTGGGGCAACAAGGCTCTCGCCGCCAGCCGCAAGGCCGACGAGATGCGCGCGAGCGGCAACACGGCCGACGCGGACAAGTTCGACAACCTCGCCAAGATCGCTCTGCAGCGTCAGATCAGCGCCGAGCGCGAGGCCACCGGCGCCGAGCCGCAGATCGCGGCGCAGACCGAGATCGTGGACAAGCTCAAGAGCGGCTTGAACGGCATGAAGGACAAGCTGGTCGAGCTCAAGAACAAGCGCAGCGAACTCCTCGCCCGTGCCAAGGTCGCCGAGGCGCAGACCCGCGTCCAGGACGCCGTGGGCTCGATCAACGTGCTCGACCCCACCAGCGAGCTGGGACGGTTCGAAGACAAGGTCCGCCGCCAGGAGGCCATCGCTCAGGGCAAGATCGAGCTCGCAGCGTCGAGCCTCGACGCCCAGTTCGAGAGCCTCGAGGATCTCGGCGAGCTGACCGAGGTCGAGGCACGTCTGGCCGAGCTCAAGGCCGGCGGCGGCGCTCCCCGCCAGGCCATCGAAGGCAACTGACATCACCGGGCGGATGCCTCGGCCGCGGGCCGAGGCATCCGTCCCCCCTTCTTCGGAGGCACTCATGGTGCGATTCCTCGTCATCCCGCAGTGGCAGGGCTCGCCCGCAGCGCGCGCGATGCTCCTCACGGACGGCGCTGCAGCGATCGCCGGAGATCTCCCCCGCGCGGCGACGACCGTTCTCGACGTTCCTGTCGAAGCCGGTGAATCCCTCGGCACAGGTGTACGCCGTCTGAGCGCTCTGCTGCGCACTCGTGAACTCGTGCACGGGCACGTCGACTCCGACACCGTCGTGATCGGGGGCGATTGCAGCATCACCGTCGCCGCGCTCGACGCATTGCCGGGCGGAACCGACGACCTCGCCGTGGTGTGGTGCGACGCGCATGCCGACATGCACACGCCGGACACGTCCCCTTCCGGTGCCTTCTCGGGCATGGCACTGCGGGCTGTGCTCGGCGAGGGCGAGGAGCAGCTCGTGCTCTCGCCCGCGATCCCCGCCGATCGCGTGATCACCGTGGGCATGCGGAACCTCGATGACGCGGAGGTCGAGCAGCTCGCGTCTCTGACGAATCTCTCCGTCGACGACCTCGCAGATCCCGAGGCGCTGCTCGGCGCGGTCCGCGCGACCGGGGCGTCACGGGTCTGGGTGCACATCGACGTCGACGTGCTCGATCCGTCCGACTTCGCCGGTGTCTCGTCGTCGGTGCCGTTCGGGCTGTCCCCCGCCGCGCTGAGCACCGCCATCCGCGCACTGCGCTCGGAAGTGCCGCTCGCGGGCGCGACCATCGCAGGTTTCGCGCCGAGGTCACCGGCCGATGCCGTCGAAGATCTCGGCGCACTGCTGCGACTGGTCGGAGCGGTGGCATGACGACGGCTCCTGACTGGCGACCCGCGGCGAGTGCCGCCCTGGCCCGGGGCCGACGTCTCGACCGCCGCATCCCCTCCTTCCTGTTGCGCTCCCCGATCAGCCGCCTGGGCTACCTGTGGGGCACCGCCGTCGGCTGGCTGTGGGGCTCGCTGTGGAGCACAGGACCCGTCGAACGGCGGGCGGGTCTGTGGATCTTCCAGGGCATGCCGGCATGGACGTTCAATCGCGGCGGAGTGTGCGTCGGCGGCTGCTTCCTGACCGGAGACGTGCGACCGAGCGAGGCCGTGCTCCGTCATGAGGCTGTGCACAAGGCGCAGTGGCTCCGCTACGGGTTCCTGATGCCGATCCTGTACTTCCTCGCGGGGCGTGACCCCCTGCGCAACCGCTTCGAGATCGAGGCAGGGCTCGAAGACGGCAACTACGTTCGACGGACGCGCTGACCATACGACGGTCTCTGCACGGACGTCTCAGGCCGCGAGTGGCCGATTCGAATCAGGCGCGCGGACGCGGAGTCAGCGGTCGGCGGGCAGCAGGCCGAAACGCTCGGGGGTACGGATCAGCGTCGGCGAGACCTCGAGATGACTCGTCAGGTGCTCGACGATGTCGGCCGTGCCGAGGTAACCGCCGAGCAGCGTGACGTGGGTCTCGATCTCGTCGTCGCACATCATCTCGTCCGCCCAGGCGCAGGTCGCACGGGTGAGCGCCTGACCGGCTGCGCACGCACGGCTGCTTCCGGGAGCCCCGGAACGCTGCTCACGAGCGAGCCACGTGACCGTCATGCGACCGGGAGCCTCGATGACGCCGATGTCGGCGACCGTCGGCACCTCGATGAAGATGCGCCCGGAGGCGCACAGTGGCAGCGTCGTCAGGAACACCTCGAGCTCCGTGAGGGAGTTCTCATCAGCCGTCACCAGGTGATGGGCGCGCCGACGCGCTGCGCGACGTTCGGCGCGCGTGCCGCGGGTCTCGAGCGAGGTGTTCATGGTGTCTTCATCGTACACCAAGTGAAGGCTTGCCTAACCTGGTAGCCGCTGCGCGATGATCATGCACGCTCCGGCCGCTGCTCGCGCTCGACGAGTGCGACGGCCAGGGCGTCGAGCTCATCGTCGGTCATCCCCTGCGCGCGCAGATACCCGGCAGCCGAGCCCCATCGTTCGTCGACCTGCGCGAGCAGACGGCGCATCACGGGCGCCGGCGACTGCGTGGCTAGCGCCACCGCGTGCACAGCCTCCGGGTGCTGCGTGCGCAGGTAGTCGGCGATCCACCGGGTGCGCTGAGCCGGCAGCTGAGACTCGGTGAGCGCGTAGTCGGCTATGACGGCCTCCCGATCCGCACCGACCGCGGAGAGCGCGAGGGCGACGGTCACGCCCGTCCGGTCCTTACCCACAGTGCAGTGCACCAGCGTGCGCCCGCTCGCCGCGATGATGCGGATAGCCGCGACGAGCCGCTCCCCGCTCTCTTCGAGGAGGTGGAGATAGAGGTCGTCGAGACTGGTGTCCGCCTCGAAGAAGGAACGGACGGATCCGAGGAACAGCGGGAGGTGGGTGGTGTCCGGCCCGTCGATCTCCGTCGGCTCGGCTGCGACCTCTTCGCCGTCTCGCAGGTCGACGATGTGCGAGACGCTCTCCCGCAATGCGGCGGCGCCCGCGGTGGTCGCTCCGGAGAGCTGTCCGGAGCGCAGGAGGACGCCGGAGCGGATCCGACCGCCCTCCGCCGGCATGCCTCCCACGTCGCGGACGTTGGAGACCCCTTCGACGACGAGGATCGTCATCCCGCCGCCTGCGGTCCTCGCGGGGGCACCGGGTAGCGGCCGGCGATCACGATCCTGTTGAAGGCGTTGATCGAGACGCATGCCCAGCTGAGCGCCGCGTACTCCTTCTCGGTGAAGACGCTTCCGACCTGGTCGTACACCTCGTCGGAGATCCCGTCCTCCGAGATGAACGTGAAGGCCTCGGCGAGTTCGAGAGCGGCGCGCTCCCGCTCGCTGAAGACACCGCTCTCACGCCACGTGGGGATCCGGGTCAGTGTGTCGGCGTCGACGCCCGCAGCGACCGCCCTGTCGACGTGGATCCGCGCACAGTAGGCGCAGCCGTTGAGCTGCGAGCAATGGATCATGACGAGTTCTTTGAGACGGTCGTCGATGCCGTTGGCCGCGCAGATCTGGCCCACCGTCTTCGAGAACGCGTCAAGCGCCTGGTACGCGGCCGGCTCGGTCTTGGACAGGTGCACACGCGTCTCGCTCATGACTCCATGATATTCGGCGGACGAGCGGGAAGCTCTGCCGCAGACGAACCGGAGCTTGGATCAATGTGCCCATCAAACCCGGTCCTCATGCGACATAATGCGACACGTTACGAAATATTCTCTTGTCATACTGGTCCGGCATTTCCGACGCCGCTTCCCGAGGGCGCAGAATGTGGAGGTGGCGATCGACAACAGCGAGTTCAGCTATCTTCCCGCACAGGCCGAAGCGCTCGGCGTACCGGTTCCGCCGGTCACGCGCCTCACCCTCCCACTCGCCGACGGCCGCATCCTGAGCGCCCTGCGTTTCGGTAGCGAAGCACCGCGTGTGACGCTGCTCCACGGCGCCGGCCTGAACGCACACACCTGGGACACCACCGCCCTCGCCCTGCAGCAGCCGCTGCTCGCGATCGATCTCGCCGGACACGGCGACTCCTCCTGGCGGGACGATGTCGACTACACGCCGCGCACACTCGCTCGTGACGTGGCCGCAGCGCTCGACGCCTGGGTGGAAGGGCCGCAGGTCGTGGTCGGGCAGTCCCTCGGCGGACTCACCGGCGCTGCTCTGGCAGCAGCGCGACCGGATCTGGTGTCCGAGCTCATCGTGGTCGACATCACTCCCGGCATCGATGTGAGTGCCGGCCCGGCGGCGCTGCGCGAGTTCTACGCGGGCCCGACCGACTTCGCGACACGCGACGAGCTCGTCGACAAGGCGATCTCACTGGGGTTCGGGGGCTCCCGACCCGAGACAGAGCGCGGTGTCTTCCTGAACACGCGAGTGCGCGAGGACGGGCGGGTGGAGTGGAAGCACCACTTCGCACACCTCGCCGCCCAGGCCCTCGCCGCTCACGACCCCGGGTCCCCGACCGCACCGTCGGTGCTGCACGAGACGGGCTGGGATGATCTGACCGCGGTCACCGTACCGGTCACCCTGGTGCGTGCCGCACGCGGATTCGTGAGTGAAGCCGACGCCGTCGAACTCCAGCGACGCGTCCCCGCGGCTGAGGTGGTCGTGCTCGACGCCACCCACAACGTGCAGGAGACCGCGCCGGTCGCCCTCGCCGGTCTGATCGACGCCGCCGTGCCCGCCCTCGGAATATGACGTTCCGTTCCACACCCGACCCTGACCCCTTCTCACATCTCTAGGCTCGATTCCACGGCACACAGCAGTTGCCGCACCGAGAGGAAACACCCATGTTCCGACGTACCCGACGTCTCGCGCTGATATCCGCCCTCGCGGCCACCGCCGTCATCCTCAGCGCCTGCTCCGGCACCACCGAGCCGGAGACCAGCAGCTCACCCGGCGCCCCCGACCCGAGCGCCACTCTCCACGTCGGCCTCGTCCTCGAGCCCACCAACCTCGACATCCGCCACACCAGCGGCGCGGCACTCGAGCAGATCCTGATCGACAACATCTACGAGGGCCTCGTCACGCGCACGCAGGACAACGAGATCGAGGGGCGTCTCGCCTCCGACTACGAGGTCTCCTCGGACGGGCTCACATACACCTTCACCCTCAACGACGGCGTGGTCTTCCACGACGGCACGCCGCTGACGTCGGCGGACGTCGTCTCCTCGTACGAGACCGTGCGCACGGACGCCACCGTGCAGGGCAACGCGGACTTCGCGTCGGTCACAGCGATCACGGCGCCGGACCCGACCACGGTTCAGATCACCCTGTCGGCTCCGAACCAGAACTTCCTCTTCGCGCTCACCGGCCCGGCCGGTCTCGTGTTCAAGACCGGCGACACCACCGATCTGAAGACCGCGGAGAACGGCACAGGTCCCTTCACGCTGACGCGTTGGAACAAGGGAAGCACCATCACCTTCGCGCGCAACGACGCCTACTGGGGGGATCCTGCCGGCGTCGCCCAGGTCGAGTTCCAGTACATCCCCGACTTCACCGCCGGCGTCAACGCCGCACTGGCCGGCGACGTCGACGTGCTCACGGCCGTCGACCCGAACCTCGCGCCTCAGCTCGAAGACTCCGGGGACTTCACCCTCACCACGGGACGCACCACCGACAAGGCCACTCTCGCGTTCAACAACAAGAAGGCGCCGCTCGACGACGTGCGGGTGCGCGAAGCCCTGCGCCTCGCCATCGACCATGAGGCTCTCATCGACGCGGTCGGCGCCGGCACGGCACTGTACGGGCCCATCCCCGAACTCGACCCGGGCTACGAGGACCTGTCCGACGTGATCTCCTACGACCCGGAGAAGGCGAAGAAGCTCCTCGCTGAGGCCGGTCAGGAGGACCTCGAGCTGACCCTCACGATCCCTTCGTTCTACGGCACGACCGTGCCCAAGGTGCTGATCTCGGACTTCAAGAAGGTCGGCGTGACGCTCGAGGTGAACTCGGTCGAGTTCCCCACCTGGCTGGAGGACGTGTACACGAACCACGACTACGACCTCAGCTTCGTGCTGCACGTCGAGCCGCGCGACTTCGGCAACTTCGCCAACCCCGACTACTACTTCGGCTACGACAACGCCGAGGTGCAGGATCTGTACACGAAGGCTCTGGCCGAGGTCGACCCCGACAAGTCCGCCGACCTGCTGGCACAGGCAGCGCGCATCGTCTCGGAAGACCACGCCGCCGATTGGCTCTACAACGGAGAGACCATCACCGCCGTGAGCCCCATCGTGTCCGGCTTCCCCGAAGACTCGATCAACTCCCGCATCAACCTCACGGGCGTCACCGTCTCCGCTGAGAAGTAGCAAGCGATCACCGCGTCGTGATCCGCTATGCGCTCGTCCGGGGAGCCCTGCTCATCGCAGGGCTCCTCGTGTCGAGCGCGCTCATCTTCCTGACGCTGCGCGTCTTCCCCGGCGACGTCGCACAGCTCATTGCCGGCACGCAGGCCTCACCCGCCGAGGTCGAAGCACTCCGCGAATCCCTCGGCCTGAATCGCCCGCTCCTCGCCCAGTACACCGACTGGATCGGGGGCATCTTCCGCGGCGATCTCGGCACATCGCTGCTGTCCGGCGCCTCCGTCGGCGAAGAGATCCTCCTCAAGGCCCAGGTCACCGTTCCGCTCGGAGCGATGTCGCTCCTGATCGCCGTCGTCATCGCTGTGCCGTTCGGGATCCTCGCCGCCCTTCTTCGCAATCGGCGCGGCGGGACGGCGCTCAGCGTCGGAGCCCAGACGCTCGCCGCCGTCCCCGTCGTCTGGGCCGGCATGATGCTGATCGTCGTGTTCTCGGTATGGCTGGGATGGCTTCCTCCCCAGGGCTTCCCCCGCACCGGCTGGTCCACACCGGGGAAGGCGATCGAGTCGCTGCTGCTCCCCGCGCTCACGATCGGGATCGTCGAGGGGGCGATGCTCATGCGGTTCGTACGCAGCGCGACCCTGCAGGCAGCGGGACAGGACTTCGTCCGCACCGCCGCCGCGAAGGGTCTCACCCGTACCCGAGCCCTCATCCAGCACGGCATCCCCGCCGTCGGCCTCTCCATCATCACCGTGCTCGGGCTCCAGGTGGCCGGCATCATCGTCGGGTCCGTCGTGATCGAACAGCTGTTCACCCTGCCGGGGATCGGCCGTATGCTCGTGGCCGATGTCGGCACGCGCGATCTGATCAAGGTGCAGAGCGAACTCCTCGTACTCACCGGATTCGTCTTGGTCGTCGGTTTCCTGGTCGACCTCCTGCACCGCGCGATCGATCCTCGTCAGCGGGAGTCCGCATGAATCCGCGCTGGCTCGCCCGCCTCTGGGACACCTCCACAGGACGCTTCGGCATCGTCGTCGTCCTGGTGATCGTCATGACCGCGCTGATCTCGCTCCTCTGGACACCGTTCGATCCGCAAGCCTCGGACATCGGCGATCGGTGGCTGCCGCCGAGCTGGCCCCACGTCCTCGGCACCGACGACACCGGACGCGACATCCTGAGTCTGCTGATGGCTGGTGCCCGCACGACGGTGTTCGTGAGCGTGGGGGCCGGCATCGTCGCCACGGCTGTGGGGATCGCCCTGGCCGCACTCGGAGCGCTCACCGCACGGTGGATGCGGGAGACCGTCGCCGTGCTCGTCGACATCCTGATCGCCTTCCCTGTGCTGTTGATCGCGATGATGATCTCCTCTGTCTGGGGCGGTTCGCTCTGGGTCGTGATCTGGGCGGTCGGCATCGGCTTCGGCGTCAACATCGCGAGGGTCACGCGTCCGGAGCTGCGCCGCGTGCAGCAGAGCGACTTCGTCCTCGCCGCCAGAGCCGCAGGACTCACCCCCGCGCAGAGCCTGGTGCGCCACCTGCTGCCGAACGTGGCACCCGTCTTCATCGTGCAGCTGTCCTGGTCGATGGCCGTCGCCGTCCTCGCGGAGGCCGGCCTGTCGTACCTGGGTTTCGGCGCCTCCGTGGTCGATCCGAGCTGGGGCCTGCTGCTCGCCGACCTCCAGCGCTACATCGGGGTGCATCCACTGTCGGTCATCTGGCCGGGACTCGCCATCACGATCACGGTGCTCGCGCTGAATCTGCTGGGTGACGGTCTGCGCGAGGCGACGGATCCGACGCTGCGGCACCGCTCCGCCGAGATCCACACTCCGGGGGTGGTCGCATGAGCCTGTCGGTGCAGGACCTCGTGATCGAGATCGACGGTCGGCCGGTGGTCGACGGCGTCTCCTTCGAGGTCGCAGACGGAGCGAGGCTCGGGCTGATCGGGGAATCCGGCTCGGGGAAGTCGCTCACCGCCCTCGCGGTGCTGGGACTGCTCCCCGACGGTGCGACCGCCAGGGGAAGCATCCGCTGGAACGGGATCGAACTGATCGGGATGCCGGACCGCGAGCTCGCGCGCCTCCGAGGAGACGACATCGGCATCGTGTTCCAGGAGCCCCGCACCGCGCTCAACCCGATCAGGACCGTCGGCCGCCAGATCGCGGAATCGATCCGCATCCACGAAGGGCTCGGACGCCGCGCGGCGCGAGAACGGGCGATCGCGGAAGCGGCTCGGGTGCGGCTGCCCGACCCGGAGTCGATCGTCGACCGCTACCCGCACCAGCTCTCCGGCGGTCAGAGGCAGCGCGTCGCGATCGCGATGGCTCTCGCCTGTCGTCCGCGTCTGCTCATCGCAGACGAGCCGACCACGGCATTGGATGTCACGATCCAGGCGGAGATCCTCTCCCTGCTGCTGACGCTCGTCGCGGACGAGGGCATGTCGCTGGTCTTCATCACCCACGATCTCGCCGTGCTCGCCGAGGTCGCGACCGAGGGTGTCGTGCTCGAACATGGCAAGGTCGTCGAAGCCGCACCGGTCTCCACCCTTCTGTCGAGTCCCGCTTCGCCGATCACGCAGGGACTGCTGAGTGATGCGACGGCCACGCTCTGGCGTCCGGACGGGGGCACCGCATGAGCCTGATCGAAGCACGAGGCCTCGGCCGGGACTTCTTCGCACCGAAGCGCTCCGCGTTCGAGCGTGCCCGAACCGTGACCGCCCTGGCCCCGACCGACCTCGACATCGTCGAGGGGTCAGCGGTCGGCATCATCGGCGAGTCGGGATCGGGCAAATCCACCCTGGTGCGACTGTTGCTGGGACTCGACCGCCCGACATCCGGCTCTGTGACGGTCGACGGACGTGCCGTGGACGCATCCGCTCCCGCGAAGTCCCTGCACTGGCTGCGGCGGGAGACGGGATTGGTCTTCCAGGATCCCTACGCGTCCCTGGACCCGCGCATGACGGCAGGCCAGATCGTCCGCGAACCGCTGTGGGCGCTCGGCGTCGAAGGCGACCACCGCGCGCGCGTCCGCGAGGTACTGGCCCAGGTGGGCCTCGAGCCCGACATGGCAGACCGGTATCCCCACGAGTTCTCCGGCGGGCAGCGTCAACGGATCGCGCTCGCGAGGGCGATCGTCCACGGTCCGCGGGTCCTGGTCGGGGACGAACCCCTGTCCGCCCTGGACGTCACCGTGCGCGCGCAGATCCTCGAGCTGCTGATCGAGCTGCGACGCACGGGCAACCTCACACTCGTGCTCGTGTCTCACGATATCGGCGTGGTGCAGAACCTCTGCGACACGGTCGTCGTGATGAAGGACGGGCGCGTCGTCGAACGGGGCGCGACGAGCGATGTGCTCCTGCACCCCACGCAGGACTACACCAGGAGGCTGCTCGCGGCGATCCCCGCCATCCCCACCCCGCCGGGCGGTTGAGCGGACGAGGTGAACGGGGTGCGCCCCTCCGGGCATCAGCGTCGCGCGCCGAACAGCTTTCCTCGTCGCCGCCCCGTCGGCGTGAGCACACGACGCATGTACACGGTGCCGAGGTCCCTGCCGAACTTGTAGCCGACCCGCCCCATCCGTCCGGCCTCGACGAAGCCGAGCTTCTCGTGCAGTCGGATCGACGCCTCGGCGCCATGATCGCTGATGACCGCGACCATCTCGCGCAGACCGATCTGCTCGCAGGCGTCGATGAGTGCTTGCAGCAGTGCCGCGCCGAGCCCCTTGCCCCCGGCTCCCGGACCGAGGTAGATCGAGTCCTCGACCGTGTACTTGTAGGCGTTCTTCCCCGCCCAGGGCTGCGCCAGCGCGTAGCCCATCACTTCGCCGCCCGGGGACACCGCCACGAGGAACGGCAGCTGCAGCCTGGTCAGCAGCGCGTACTTCTCGCGCCAGTAGGGGATGCTGCTGCGGCGCTCGTCGAGGGTCACGGCCGAGTTGCTCACGAAGTGGTTGTATATCTCACGCACGTGCGGCAGATCCGCCGGGCGGACCGGGCGGATCGCATAGGAGAAGACCTCGGGGGCCGGGGCAGGTCGGAGATGGCGCGGGAGAACGCGGCGACGGTCCCCCGGCTCGAACTGCATGCGCTCAGCTTAGGGAGAGAGGGCCTTCGCCATCCACTCGCCAGTCCACCGCCGCCGCACCCTGCTCCTCGAGAAGGGTGTTGGCACGGGAGAACGGTCGCGACCCGAAGAAGCCACGGCTGGCGGAGAGGGGCGAGGGGTGTGCGGAAGAGATCACCGGCGTCTCGCCCAGGAGAGGCTGCAGGTTCGCCGCGTCCCTGCCCCACAGGATCGCGACGAGCGGCTGATCGCGGGCGACGAGGGTGCGGATGGCCAGCTCGGTGACCTTCTCCCACCCCCAGCCTCGATGCGACGCCGCCGCGCCGGGGCGCACGGTGAGCACCCGGTTGAGCAGGAGGACGCCCTGATCGCTCCACGCGGTGAGGTCTCCGTGCGGTGCCGGCGGAATCCCGAGATCGCTCTGCCGCTCCTTGTAGATGTTCGCAAGGCTGCGGGGCAGGGGGCGCACGTCGCGATCCACGGCGAACGACAACCCGATGGGGTGCCCAGGAGTGGGGTACGGATCCTGTCCTGTGATGAGCACCCGCACGTCCGACAGGGGCCGCTGGAACGCTCGGAGCACATTCCCACCCGCCGGGAGGTAGCCGTGCCCTGCCTGCTGCTCGGCACGGAGGCGCTCGCCCAGCGCGGTGATCGTGTCCTGCACCGGGGCCAGCGCCTCGGCCCATCCCTCATCGATCCGCCCCTCGGCGGCGAGCTCCGCGAGAGTCTGCGCCATCGTCAATCGGCCGATCGCACGCGCAGCGGCCCGCGGGCGAGCAGGTGCTGTGCGGACTGCGCGACCGGACGCATCGTGATCAGGTCGAGATTCACGTGGCCGGGAGACTCCAGGGCGTAGGCGATCACGTCGGCGACGTCATCGGCCACGAGCGGGGCTTCGACACCGGCGTACACCGCCTCCGCAGCCACGGGGTCACCGCCGAGCCGATTGAGCGTGAACTCCTCGGTGTGCACCATTCCCGGAGCCACCTCGACCACACGGATGGGCTCGCCGTTGAGCTCCTGCCGGAGCACCTTCACCAGCATCCCCTCCGCAGCCTTCGCCGCGTTGTAGCCCGCACCTCCGGCATACGCGGTCTGCGCGGCAGTGGACGTCACGAAGAGCGCATCCGCGTGGCCGTCCGCGGCAGCCGCACGGCGCAGCAGCGGAAGCAGGCCCGCGACGAGACGCTGACTCGCCAGGACGTTGGCGTCGAACATCCACTGCCAGTCCTCGACGGACGCGTCCTCGATGCGATCGGTGCCACGGGCGCCACCGGCGACCTGGACGAGAGCGTGGACCGGGCCGGATCGCTCGATCTCGCCCACGAGCGCCTCGACGGCGGACGAATCGGTCAGGTCGCAGGCGATGGCCGAAGCCCCGGTCTCCGCGGCGAGCGCGGCCAGTCGATCCGCGCGGCGTGCCACACCGACGACGTCCCATCCCCTGGCACGGAGCGCACGCACCGTCGCTGCGCCGATGCCCGAACTCGCACCTGTCACCACTGCTCGTCTGTTCACCATGCCTCCACCGTACGGCGTTCTCCCCTGATTGCGAGCTCCCCCCACGGCGCTGTCGTGGAACCCTCCCGCCGCGTGATTCCGGGACTCCCCTCTGTTACGTCACATTTCCCACCTGTTGTTGACAAGCGCCGATATTCCGTACTGTCGCTGCAATGGCATCCGCCATCCGACCTTCCGACCACTTCTGGGGGAATCACATGTCCGCACCCGAGTCCTGGCGCTTCGAGACCAAGCAGATCCACTCCGGCGCTGCCCCCGACCCGGTCACCAAGGCGCGTGCCACGCCGATCTACCAGACCACCTCGTACGTGTTCGACAGCGCCGACCACGCGGCCAACCTCTTCGCGCTGGCGGAGTTCGGCAACATCTACACCCGTATCCAGAACCCGACGCAGGACGTGCTCGAGCAGCGTCTCGCCGCGCTCGAGGGCGGCACCGGGGCGCTCGTCCTCGCGAGCGGCCAGGCGGCATCGACCTTCGCGATCCTCAACATCGCCCAGGCCGGCGACCACTTCGTGGCGTCGAGCTCGATCTACGGCGGAACCTACAACCTCTTCAAGTACACGCTGGCGAAGCTCGGCATCGAGGTCACCTTCGTCGAGAACCAGGACGACGCCGAGGAGTGGCGCCGCGCCGTCCGTCCGAACACGAAGCTGTTCTTCGCGGAGACGATCGGCAACCCGCAGATCAACATCCTCGACATCCGCACCGTCGCCGACATCGCGCACGAGAACGGCGTCCCTCTGATCGTAGACAACACGATCGCCACCCCGTACCTGATCCGCCCGTTCGAGCACGGCGCCGACATCGTCGTCCACTCGGTCACCAAGTTCCTCGGCGGACACGGCACGACCATCGGCGGCGTCATCATCGACGGCGGCAAGTTCGAGTGGTCGAAGCACGTCGACACCTTCCCCGGCCTCACGGTGCCCGACCCGTCGTACCACGGCGCCAGCTACACGGCTGCTGTGGGCGACCCGCTCGCGTACATCATCAAGGCGCGAGTGCAGCTGCTGCGCGACCTGGGATCGGCGATCGCGCCGCAGAGCGCCTGGAACCTCATCCAGGGCGTCGAGACCCTTTCGCTGCGCGTCGAGCGGCACGTGCAGAACGCGCAGGAGATCGCCGAGTGGCTCGACAGCCGCGACGACGTCGCGACCGTCAACTACTCGGGCCTGCCTTCGTCGCCGTGGTACGCCAAGGCGAACGAGTACGCCCCCAAGGGCGTCGGAGCCGTGCTGTCCTTCGAGCTGAAGGGCGGCGTCGAGGCCGGTCGCGAGTTCGTCAACAGCCTGTCGCTGTTCAGCCACCTCGCCAACATCGG
Organism: Microbacterium oxydans; assembly: GCF_006540085.1. Lineage (GTDB taxonomy): Bacteria > Actinomycetota > Actinomycetes > Actinomycetales > Microbacteriaceae > Microbacterium > Microbacterium oxydans. The sequence goes on from NZ_BJOG01000006.1 coordinate 43,123, forward strand.
CGACGTGCGCTCGCTCGTCATCCACCCGGCGTCCACCACGCACGCGCAGCTGACGCCCGAGCAGCAGCTGACCGCCGGCGTGACTCCCGGTCTGGTCCGGCTCTCCGTCGGCATCGAGAACGTCGATGACCTCAAGGCCGACCTCGAGCAGGCCCTCGCCGCGGCACGTGCCGTCTCGGAGGCCGCCCGCGCCTGATCCCCGCACCACGTCGATGCCCCGGAGCCCTGCGTTCCGGGGCATCTTCGTGTGACGGCGACGGCCTCACCCGGCCGACCCACAGGCGGTTCCGTCGAGAATGGGACTCCGCCCCGAGGAGACCATGATCGACGCTCAGCACCCCCCGCACCGCACGCGGCGGTCACGGACCGTTGCCTCACAGACCGTTGCCCGGTGGCTCGCCGTGACCGGTGTCCTCCTGGCACTCGTCGTCGCCTGCGGCTGGATCCCGGGGCTCGTCGGCACCGCGGTCTCGGCTGTCCTCCCGTGGCTGGGGATCATCCTCGTCGCACTGGTGCTGGTCGCCCTCCTGCGTGCGCCGCGAGTTCTCGTCCTGATCCTGGTTCCCGCACTCCTGTGGGTCCTCGCGATGATGCCGGCGTTCCCCGGCCTCCCCGGCGGGGCGAACGTGGAGTCGGCTGCCGCATCCGAGCTGACCGTCGTGAGTCAGAACGTGCGAGCGCGCTCCGGTGGAGCCGCATCCTCCGCCTCCGAGCTGGCGCAGAGCGGTGCCGACGTGATCGCCCTCGTCGAGCTCGACGGAGACAGCCTCTCCGCCGCGCAGGACACCCTCGCAGCGGAGTACCCGCACTCCTACACCGTCGGGACGGTGGGCGTCTGGAGCAGGTATCCCCTCGCGGATGCCGAGCCCCTCACACTCGGACTCAGCTGGAAGCGCGCGCTTCGCGTCGAGGTGCAGGCCCCGTCCGCTCCCGTCGCCGTCTATGTGCTGCACGCGGCATCGGTACGGCCAGGGCACCAACAGGACCGTGACACCATGCTGGGCGGCATCGCGGAAGAGGTGGCGTCCGACCCGGCGGAGTCGCTGATCGTCGTCGGCGACTTCAACGCACCGTCGACCGATCCGAGTCTGACCGCCCTGCGCGCGGAGACCGACTGGGTGCGCCCGACCGACGGAAGCCTGGGCTTCACATGGCCCACGGCCTTCCCACTCGTCCGCATCGACCAGGTGTTCGTACGCGGACTCGACGTCGTCACCTCTGGCACCATGCGCGCAGGCAACAGCGACCATCTGGCGACCGTCACCCGAGCCCGATCCGCGATCACTCCGTAACCTGCCACCGAGGGGTGCCCTGCCAGGCGAGAATGGAAGCATGGACTGGCAGACGACCTCCGAGGACACGGTGCCCTCTGCACCCGTGACGGAGGCCGATGTCAGGCTGCTCCGCGCCCGTCCGCCGGCGACCGGCGCCTGGCGGGACGGCGACCCCGTGGGGGGTCGTCGCTTCGCCGCCTTCGGACCGTTCGCGACCGAGAGCGGTGCAGAGCTCCCCGGCATCCGCATCGCCTACGAGTCCTGGGGCGAGCTGAACGCGGCACGGGACAATGCCGTCCTGGTGCTGCACGCGCTCACCGGCGACAGTCACGTGCGCGGAGCCGCGGGCGCCGGCCACCCCACCGCGGGCTGGTGGGAGGACATCACTGGTCCTGGCGCTCCGCTCGACACGGACCGCTGGTTCGTGATCGCCCCGAACATGCTGGGAGGATGCCAGGGATCGACGGGACCTGCGAGCATCGCCGCGGACGGCTACGAATGGGCGTCGCGCTTCCCCTACCTGACCATCCGCGACCAGGTCGCCGCCCAGGTGCGCCTCGCCGATGCTCTCGGCATCGACAGCTGGGCCGCGGTCATCGGCGGCTCCATGGGAGGGATGCACGCGCTGGAATGGGCGGTCACGCACCCCGAGCGTGTGCAGCGCCTCGCCGTGCTCTCCTCTCCCCCGGTGACCACCGCCGACCAGATCGCGCTCAACACCGTGCAGCTGGAGACCATCCGCATGGACCCGCGCTTCCAGGGCGGCGAGTACTACGATCTCGCGGACGGCGACGGTCCGCACCGGGGGCTCGCCCTCGCCCGACGCATGGCTCTGCTGAACTACCGCAGCCCGATCGAGCTGAATCAGCGGTTCCAGCGCTCCTGGCAGTCCGACGTGTCACCGCTCGGTCACGGCGGACGCTTCGCGGTGGAGTCGTACCTCGACTTCCATGGCAACAAGTTCACACGCCGATTCGACGCGAACAGCTACATCACCCTGGTCGAGGCCATGAACTCGCACGACGTCGGCCGCGGTCGAGGAGGCGTCGAAGAGGCGCTGCATGCCATCACCGCGACCACGTTGGTGCTCGGGATCGACAGCGATCGGCTCTTCCCTGTCGACGGACAGCAGCGCATCGCCCGCAGCATCCCGAACGTCATCGACGACGAGGCCGTGGTCATCGCCAGCGACTTCGGACACGACGGCTTCCTCATCGAGACCGAGGCGGTCGGCTCGAATCTGCGGCGCCTGCTCGAGAGCTGACCCCTCCGCTCAGCTCGGTTCGAACCGCCAGGGCAGCGAACCCACCTCGAGACGCCCCTGCTCCCAGGCGAAACCCCGACCGGCATCGGAGTCGAGCACCCGCGTCTGGAACAGCTGGGTCGAGCCGCCCGAGGAGAGTGCCGAGGACACATCGCCGAACGCCGAGAGTTGATGCAGTGTGATCCAGGTGGGCGGGTACAGGCTCCACGTCCCGGCCGCATGGCGCGCGAGCGCCTCAGCCGGGCGCACCCACGCGATCTCCTCGACCTCGTCGGCGGAGGGCGCGGCCTCCCCGGTCGGTGCGTGAGCGAGGAAGAACCAGGTCCGGATGCGCGTCGGTGCCTCCGGCGGCGGCTGCCACTCCGACAGCACGATGAGATCCTCGACCGTGAGGCCGACCTCCTCGGCGGTCTCCCTGATGGCGGCGTGCCGCGCATCGTCGATGTCGCCACCCCCGCGGATGTCACCGGGCTCGACCTTGCCCCCGGGGAAGACCCACGCTCCCGCGAACGAGCCGCGATCGGGCCGCCGCATCAGGAGCACCTCGAATCCCGGATCCGACGCCCGCAGCAGGACAACGGTCCCGGCCACGGGCAGAGTCGTCTCGGGAGCATTCACCCCGTCACTCTACGGTGCGGTCGTCTACGGTGCGGTCGAGGTCGGTGCTGTCGATGTCGAGACGACCGATGCCGATCCGGCCGATACCGCTGTGACGAGCTCCACCGGCGCGGGACGACGCCCTTCGACGCGATAGGACAGCAGGGCGATCAGCAGACCCGCCACGGCGAGCGCGGCCCCTGTCCACGCCGGTGCCGTGAAGCCCCAGCCTGCGGCGATCACGACGCCGCCGAGGAAGGCACCCAGACTGTTGCCGATGTTGAGCGCGGAGTGGTTCATGGCTGCCGCGATCGACTGGTTGTCACCGGCCACATCCATGAGGCGGGTCTGGATCGTCGGGCTCAGCACCGACGAGACGAAACCGACCACGAGCACCACGACCGCCAGGCTGACGATCCAGAACGACAGGAAGGCGAGCAGCGCGAAGACGAGAGCCATGGCGGCGAGACCGAAGAGCAACGTGCGACGCAGATCGATGTCGGCGAGATGACCACCGACCAGGTTTCCCGCCGTCATCCCGAGCCCCATCAGCACGAGCACGATCGGCACGACCCACTCCGGCGAACCGGACACCTCTGTCACCAGGGGCGCGATGTAGCTGTAGACGGCGAAGAACCCGCCGAACCCGATCGCGCCGACACCCAACGTGAACCACACCTGCGGGATCCGGAACACCCGCAGCTCCTGCCGCATCGTGCGCCCTGGATCCCCCGGATGCTCCGGCACGAACAGCGCGATGCAGACAGTGGCGAGCGCGAACACGATGGCGACGACGGCGAAGGCCGAGCGCCACCCCCACTGCTGTCCGAGGAAGGTGCCCAGCGGCACGCCGACGACGTTCGCGACCGTGAGGCCGGTGAGGATGAAGGCCACGCCCTTGGCACGGTTGCCCGGCCCCATCACCTCGGCCGCCACGAGTGCACCGATGCCGAAGTACGCACCGTGCGGGAGACCGGCGAGGAAGCGGGACGCGGCGACGAGCTCGAACGTGGGCAGCACCACGGTGAGGGCGTTGAACACCGTCAGTGCGAGAGCCAGCACGATCATCACCCGATGCCGTGGATATCGCGCGACGAAACCGGCGATGGTCGGGGCGCCGACCACCACACCCAGCGCGTACAGCGAGATCAGCCACCCCGCTTGGCTCAGCGCATCTTCCGGGCTGGTCGCCCAGAGCGAAGGGAGCAGGTCGGCGGCGATGTTGGGAAGCAGGCCCATGACCACGAACTCGGTCATGCCGATTCCGAAGCTGCCTATGGCGAGAGAGAGGAGCGCCCACTTCGCCGCACCCCTCGATTCAGTCGAGGGATTCACCGGAACAGCCTACCGGCCCTCGGACGATCGAGCGTCATGAACACATCCACGTCGTCCTCGGAATCGACGACGAACCCGTGGCGCTCGTACAGGCCTCGGGCCGGGCTGCCCCTGAGCACGTTGAGGCGATACCGGCCGGCACCGTCGAGCACCGTCGTGAGCACGCGGCCCCCGACCCCGCGACCCTGGTGCGAGGGAGAGATGTAGAAGTGCTCCAGCCAGAGCGAATCGCCGTCTCGGCGGAGGGCGACAGAGCCGACGTCGACGGCATCCACGACGATGATCCGCGTCTGCGCAGGCTCGAACGCGTCGCGGAAGCGCTGCCGGACACGGACCTCGTCATAACGTCCGAGTCGCTCCAGGTCGACTCTGAGCACGTCGGCCCGGAGCTCCGCGATCCACTCGGCGTCCTCGGCGAGCGCCGGTCGAAGAGCGATCGACGTCGCCGGGACACCGTCAGTCATCCGCGCGCGCAGAGCCCGCCTCTTCCGAGCCCGCCTCTGTGAGAGCAGCCTCGAGGCGTTCGATCTTCGCGTCGAGCTCTCCGGAGTACCCGGGCCGGATATCGGCCTTCAACACGAGCGAGACCCGCGATCCGAACGGCATGACGGCCTCGGTCGCACGCTTCACGACGCCCATGACGGTGTCCCAGTCCGGGCCCTCGATCTCGGTGAACATGCTGGTGGTGCGGTGCGCCAGGCCCGATTCCCGCACCACGCGCACGGCAGCGGCCACGGCGTCGTGCACCGATGCATCGGTGCGCTCGGCACCCTCGGCCGGGGTACCGCTCGGGGCGACGGAGAAGGCGATCAACATGGGTTCACTCCAGGGTTTTCGGTTGGCGGACGGGTACGCGAAGCAGAGCACGGATGCCCAGCACGAGCAGGACGATGAGAAGGACGTTCCGCACCGTGAGGACGGCGACGGAGAGGGTATCGGCTCGCAGCAGCGCGTCGTAGCCGATCGGGTAGACGAGGCAGGTGAGCAGACAGAGGGCGAGGACGACGACGGCGGGGACGCGCGCCCTGACGCGGTCGAGCACGAGCCACAGGATCATCGGCGCGATCAGCCAGGTCTGGAACTGCGGGGAGCCCACCTTGTTCGTGACGATCAGCAGCGTCACGAGCGCGAGGGCGAGCGGAGGGAACAGCCGGGTGAAGCGCGCACCGCGGATCGCCTTGAGCGCGCCGACGGCTGCGACCGCGAGCACGCACACCGCCATCAGGGGCGTGAGCACGGCCGCGACGGCATCGACGCCCGGTGCCGTGATCTGGAAGGTCAGGATCTCGAAGCTGTACTCGATGCGGGCGGCCCCGGTGACGGCGAGCCACAGGAACGGCGTGGCGGCGACCGCTTCGATCTGCAGTCCCCGTCCCGTCTGCTCCGTCAGGAAGCCGAGGATCTCGGAATCCGCTCCGAGCACGAGCAGCGCTGCGACGACTCCGGCCGTGACGGCCAGCGCGGCGAACAGCACCCGCATGCGCGCCCTGAGCGCGATCACGGCGGCGAGCACGAGCGCGCCCGGCCAGATCTTGATCCAGGCGCCCACCGTGAGGAGGGCCGCACCGACGACCGGCCGACTCACGAGCCAGAGCCCGCCGATCACGGCGATCGGCACCGTGATCGCATCGATCCGATAGAGCGCGATCGGTCCGAGGAGGAGCAGCGCCGCGCACCAGAACCAGGCGGCCACGCGGCGCGGGCGCGACGGCGAGCGGCCGATCAGCACTCCGAACGCCACCGCATCGAGGATCACGACGAGGGCAGCCCACCCGATCAGGTACGCACCGGAGACCCCGAGCAGCGGCACGAGCGGCGCCGCGAGCATCTTGGCCACGAGCATCGGCACGAGCGCGAGCTGCGGGTACACCCAGGTCTCGGTGACGCCGACGATCGGGCCCCCGTCGAGGGCTGACGAAGCCCAGGGCTCGTAGACGAGGACCACATCGCCCATGGGCTGACTGGGATAGACCCAGCCCGCCCATGCCGTGAGCAGGTGGGCGAGGAGGAAGGCGACCCACAGCACGGCCACCCCGGTCGGCGGGCGATTCACGCGAGGACGTCCGCGATCGCCTGCGGCAGCGCCGCAGCGACGTCCATGGCGACGATCGGATGCCCCGTCCCGCCGTCGCTCATCCCCGCGGCCACTCGGCCCGCCTGTCCGTGTATCCACGCCCCGGCGGCGGCGACCTCGGCGATCGGGCGGCCCTGGTTCGCTGCGAGCACGGCACCCAGCACCCCGGCGAGCACATCCCCTGTCCCTGCGGTCGCCAGCCACCCTGTACCCGCGTCGACGGCGATGACGCCGCCGTCAGGAGACGCGATCAGCGTGCGAGCTCCCTTGAGCAGCACGGTGCCTCCGACCCGGTCCGCCGTCCTCCTGGCCGCCGACGCGCGATCCTCTTCGGACGTGGAGATGCCGAGCTGCTCCTGCAGCCGGGCGAACTCCCGCGCGTGAGGGGTCACCAGGAAAGGAGCGCGCGCCTTCCCGGCGAGATCGAGTGCGCCCGCGTCGATCACCACGGCTGCATCGCCGGCGACGATCGCCTCGAGGGCGGCCTGCTCCGCGTCGTCCCGGTCGGTGGGGTCCGTGCCGGAACCGATCACCCAGGCGTCGATCCGCGACCGGCCGACATCCGCCCCCGCCACCGTCTCCGGACGTCGGGCGAGAACAGCATCTGCCACCCGCTCCGCGCCCACGTACCGGACGAATCCGGCGCCCGTGCGCCACGCGGCCTCCACCCCGAGCACTGCGGCACCCGGATATGCGGGCGACCCGGTGCGAAGCGCCACCACACCACGGGCGTACTTGTCGTCGTCGGCTGTGGGAACACGGAACAACCGCGCCGTGTCATCTCGCGTCCACTCGCGCACCTCGACCATGACTCCACGTTAGTGCGACGGCCCTCGGGTCGCCTGCGCGGCGGTAGCGTCGAACGGTGAGTCTTCTCTTCTCCCCGCTGACCATCCGTTCCGTCACCCTGCGCAATCGCCTCTGGGTGTCGCCGATGTGCATGTACAGCGCCGTCGACGGCGTGGCGCAGGAGTGGCATCACACTCACCTCGCGCAGTTCGCCTCGGGCGGCGCCGGGCTCATCATCGCCGAGGCGACCTCGGTCGTCCCCGACGGGCGGATCTCGCCGCGCGACCTGGGGCTCTGGAACGACGAGCAGCGCGACGCGCTCGCCCCGATCGTCCAGGCGATCCACGATCGGGGCTCGCACGCGGGCATCCAACTCGCCCACGCCGGCCGCAAGGCCTCGACGTGGTGGCCGTGGGCTCCCGAACGAGGCACTGTGCCGACCGCTGAGGGTGGATGGACCACGTCCGCGCCGTCCGCCATCGCCTACGAGGGCTTCGACACCCCGATTGCCCTCGATACGGCGGGCATCGACCGCGTGGTGGAGGCCTTCGCCGATGCAGCTCATCGCGCGGTCGCCGCGGGCTTCGACGTGCTGGAGATCCACGGAGCGCATGGCTACCTCCTCCACCAGTTCCTCTCCCCACTGTCCAACCACCGTGAGGACGAATACGGTGGTTCGCTCGAGAACCGCGCTCGTCTACTGCTGCGCGTGGTCGGCGCCGTCCGCGACGCCGCCGGCGCCGACGTGCCGCTGTTCGTCCGTATCTCCGCCACCGACCACGCGGCGGGCGGGTTCACGCCGGAGGAGGCGGAGATCGTCAGTGGCTGGGCGACCCAGCACGGTGCAGACCTGATCGACGTATCGAGCGGTGGCCTCGTGGCGCATCAGCAGATCACCGTGTTCCCCGGATACCAGGTTCCGCTCGCCGAGGGCGTGCGTCAAGGCGGTCGGATCCCGGTCTCCGCGGTGGGCCTCATCACGGTGGCCTCCCACGCGGAGCAGGTGCTCGCCGATGGCGCCGCCGACGCGATCTTCGCGGGACGCGAGTGGCTGCGCGACCCGCATTTCGCCCTCCGCGCCGCGCACGAGCTCGACGCCGAGGTCACCTGGCCGTCGCAGTACGAGCGCGCCCGTCCCCGCTGAGCCCCCGACGACGAAGGCCGCCGATCCGTGCAGGATTCGGCGGCCTTCGTCGTGCGGTGGAGGATCAGCGTCCGCGGAAGCGACGTGTCGCGTCCTGAACCTCGCCGACCAGTTCCTCCAGGATGTCCTCGAGGAACAGGACAGCGGTGGTGTTCCCCTCCGCGTCCCGCACCTTGGCCAGGTGCCGGCCCGCGCGGCGCATGACCGCGAGGGCGTCCTCGAGGTCGGTGTTCTCCTGAACGGGCACCATGTGGTGGATACGCTTGGCCGGGACCGGCTGGATCATCTTGGTCTCGGCGTCCGCTCCCTCGGACGCCCGCAGGATGTCCTTGAGATGCACGTAGCCGATCGGAACCGACTCGTCGTCGACGATCACGTAACGCGAGAACCCGTAGCGGGCGACCGCCTTCTCGATGTCGTCCGGCGTCGTCGACTGCGGAAGAGTGACCAGATCGCTCAAGGGCACAGCGACATCCCTGGCCTTCTTGTCGGTGAACTCGACGGCGGCGGCGACGGTTCCCGCCGTGTCCATGAGCACGCCCTCGCGACGCGACTGGCTGACGATGGTCGCGACCTCTTCGAGCGTGAACGTGGATGCCGCTTCATTCTTCGGCTCGACGCGGAACAGGCGCAGCACGCCGTTCGCCGCCGCGTTGAGCACCCAGATCACCGGCATGAAGACCTTCGACACCCAGACCAGCGGCGGGGCGAGGATCAGCACAGCGCGGTCCGGCACTGAGAAGGCGAGGTTCTTCGGCACCATCTCACCGAACACCACGTGCAGGAACGAGACGACCAGCAGCGCGACCGTGAACGACACGGCATCGACGGCGCCGTCCGGCCACCCCAGCGCATGCAGCGGCACCGACAGCAGGTGGTGGATGGCCGGCTCCGACACGTTGAGGATCAGCAGCGAGCAGATCGTGATGCCGAGCTGTGAGGTCGCGAGCATGAGAGTGGCATGCTCCATCGCGTACAGGGCCGTCTTCGCCGCACGCGAACCCTGATCCGCGCGCGGCTCGATCTGCGATCTTCTGGCCGAGATCACGGCGAACTCGCCGCCGACGAAGAACGCGTTCGCGACCAGGAGCACGACGAGCCAGGCGAGTCCGCCCCAATCGCTCATCGGGTCACCTCCTCATCGACAGCCAGCGGTCTCGGCACGTAGCGCACCCGATCGACTCGCCGACCGTCCATGCGCACGACCTGGAGCGTGCCGGTGTCGAGCTCGACCTCGTCGCCGACCGACGGAACCCGTTCGAGCACGCTCATGACGTAGCCGCCGACGGTGTCGTAGACGTCGCCCTCCGGCACCTCGACGCCGGCGCGACGACGCAGCTCGTCCGGTCGGAGCTCCCCGGGGAACGTGATGCCCTCGCGGTTGCGGATCACTCCGGCCCTGGTGCGATCGTGCTCGTCGGCGACCTCGCCCACGAGCTCTTCGACCAGGTCTTCGAGGGTCACCAGACCGGCGGTGCCGCCGTACTCGTCGACGACGACGGCCAGTTGGTAGCCGCGTGCCCGCAGCTCGGCGATCAGGGCGTCGACGTGCACGGTCTCCGGCACCCGGAGCGGTTCCGTCGCCAGCGCGCCGGCAGGAACCTCGGTCCGACGCTCTCGAGGCACGGAGATGGCCGCCTTGAGGTGGACGACACCGGTGATGTCGTCCAGGTCGTCGTCGTACACCGGGAAACGGCTGTGCCCGGTGCGTCGGGCGAGCTGGATGACGTCGTCGGCGGAGTCGCCGGCCGCCATCGCATGCATGCTCGGACGCGCCGTCATCACATCGGCGGCGGTCAGCCGGGCGAAGGTGAGCGTGCGGTCGAGGAGCGTCGCTGTATCGGCTTCCAGCAGACCGGCGCTGGCGGAACGGCGCACGAGAGAGGAGAGCTCCTCAGCGCTCCGGGCCCCCGAGAGCTCCTCCTTCGGCTCGATGCCCATACTGCGCAGCACGCCGTTCGCGCTGCCGTTGAGCACCACGACGGCCGGCTTGAACACGGTCGTGAAGGCGATCTGGAACGGGATCACGAGCTTCGCAGTGGCCAGAGGCAGCGCGAGGGCGAAGTTCTTCGGGACGAGCTCGCCGAGGATCATCGAGAGCACCGTCGCCACCAGCATCGCCACGATGGTCGCGATCGGGGTGACGGCCGCCTCGGGGATGCTCCAGGCGATGAACGTCGGACGCAGCAGGTTCGACAGCGCCGGCTCCATCGTGTACCCGGTGAGCAGGGTCGTCAGCGTGATCCCGAGCTGCGCAGCGGAGAGATGGGTCGACGTGTGCTTGAGGGCGCTGATGGTGAGGGAGAGCCGCGACTCGCCTCTCGCCTGCCTGGCCTCGAGTTCCGCGCGATCGAGGTTCACCAGGGCGAACTCGCTGGCGACGAAGAGGCCGGTGCCGACCGTGAGCAGGAGCCCCACGCCCAACATGATGTAGTCCATCAGAGGTTCCTCTCCTGTGAGAGAGGCGGACAGTGGGGCGATGTTCTACAACTGGGAGGGTCGTCCATTATGCCGACGATTGTACCCAACGCGACCGTGTATGCGCGCAACGATCACCAGCTGACCGGAAGCGCCTTGCCCTCTTCGTAGCCGGCCGCCGACTGCAGACCCACGACGGCGCGGTCATGGAACTCCGGGACGGATGCAGCCCCGGCGTAGGTGAACGAGGATCGCACCCCCGAGGTGATCATGTCGAGGAGATCCTCGACGCCGGGCCGGAGCGGGTCGAGGTAGATCTTCGATGACGAGATCCCCTCAGCGAACAGCTCCTTGCGCGCACGCTCGTAGGCGTCGAGCCTGCCGAAGCGGGCCTGGACCGCCTTGGTCGACGCCATGCCCCACGACTCCTTGAACAGGCGCCCTTCCGCATCGCGCTGCAACTCGCCCGGCGCTTCGATCGTCCCCGCGAACCACGAACCGACCATGACGGAGGCGGCACCTGCGGCGAGGGCCAGGGCGACATCGCGGGGGTAGCGCACTCCCCCGTCGGCCCAGACGTGCGCGCCGAGCTCCCGCGCCGCCTGTGCCGTCTCGAGCACAGCGGAGAACTGCGGGCGGCCGACCGCGGTCATCATGCGGGTGGTGCACATCGCGCCGGGACCCACGCCGACCTTGAGGATCGACGCACCGGCGTCGACCAGGTCGGCCACGCCCTCCGCGGTGACGATGTTGCCCGCGACGACGGGAAGACCGAGGTCGAGCTCGGCGACGGCCCGCAGCGCTCGCAGCATGCCCTCCTGGTGTCCGTGGGCGGTGTCCACCACCAGCACGTCGACGCCGGCGGCGGCGAGGGCCTTGGCCTTGGCCGCGACGTCGCCGTTGATGCCGACCGCGGCGGCGACGGCGAGGCGCCCGTCGGCGTCGACGGCCGGACGGTACAGCGTCGAACGAAGCGCGCTGCGGGCGCTCAGTGTGCCGACGAGGTGCCCGTGGTGCACGACGGTGACCATCTCGACGCCCGCGTCGGTGATGACGTCGAACGCGTGCCGCTCAGAGCCGATGTCGTCCGCGTCGATCGATGGCGTGCCGCGATGCACCAGGTCACCCAGCTGCGCATCGGGGAGCGCGGTCGCCAGCCTGGTCGCGGGCAGGATGCCGAGGATCCGGCCGACGTCGATGGGGGCAGCGCCACGGGCGACGACGATGCCGTGACCGCTGGTCGCCGGCAGCAGGCGGAGCGCGTCAGCAGCCGAGGCTTCCGGGGGCAGCACGATCGGCGTGTCCCAGAGCACGGGCTGCGACTTCACCTCACGGATCGCGGCATCGAGTTCCTGCAGAGGCAGGTCCTGCGGCAGCACCCCGAGGGCGCCACGCCGAGCGAGTACAGCGGCGATGCGCGGACCCGTCACGGAGTTCATGTTGGCCGCGACCAAAGGCAGCGTCGCCGGCGTGCCGTCCTGCGGCGCGAGATCGACCTGGAGACGGCTGGTGACCGCGGATCTGCGGGGTACCAGGAAGACGTCGGAGTAGGTCAGATCGACGGTCGGCTGCGCTCCAGAGAACTTCATGGTTCCACGGTACCCAGATCGCGACGCGGTGGGCGCTCGGCTTCGACGATTCCCCAAGGGAAACACGTTAGGCTTGTTGGTCGAGAGTGTGCGGGCCCGAACGCATCCTGCGTCGACGTCCGCACCAGAGAGCTTCAGCGATGAAAGAGGGCGATCGAGAGTGTCGAACCAGGTGACCGGCGTCAACGGCGACGGGGGGTTCGGAGCCAATTCCTGGCTCGTTGAAGAGCTCTACGAGCAGTTCAAGGTGAACCGCGACTCCGTCGACAAGGAGTGGTGGCCCATCCTGGAGAAGTACCACTCCGAGACGGCGTCCGCTGCTCCCGCCGCAGCGTCCGACGCACCGGCCCAGGCTGCACACCCCGTGACGGCACCGATCCCCGTGATCGGCTCCCAGCCCGTCGCGCGCACCACCGCCAAGCCCGCCGCGGCCGCCCCCATCCCCGCCCAGGCCCCGAAGCCCGCCGCGAAGTCGGAGTCCAAGGAGGCTCCCGCTCCCGCCGAAGAGGACAAGGTCACACCGCTGCGCGGTCTGCCGAAGACCCTCGCGGCGAACATGGACGAGTCGCTCACCGTGCCGACCGCCACGAGCGTGCGCACCGTGCCCGCGAAGCTGATGATCGACAACCGCATCGTCATCAACAACCACATGGCTCGCACCCGCGGCGGCAAGGTCAGCTTCACGCACCTCATCGGCTGGGCGCTCATCCGCACCCTCGACGAGTTCCGCAGCCAGAACGTGTTCTACGCAGAGGTCGACGGCAAGCCCTCGGTGGTCGCACCGGCGCACGTCAACCTGGGCATCGCGATCGACCTGCCCAAGCCCGACGGCACGCGCGCCCTCATGGTGCCCAGCATCAAGCGCGCCGACACCCTGACCTTCACCGAGTACCTCTCCGCGTACGAAGACCTGGTCACGCGTGCACGAGGCAACAAGCTGACCGCCGCCGACTTCCAGGGCACCACGGTGTCGCTCACCAACCCCGGCGGAATCGGAACCGTGCACTCGGTGCCGCGTCTCATGAAGGGCCAGGGCTGCATCATCGGCGCCGGCGCCCTCGAGTACCCGGCCGAGTTCCAGGGCGCGAGCGAGAAGACGCTCAACGAGCTGGCGATCGGCAAGACGATCACGCTCACGAGCACCTACGACCACCGTGTCATCCAGGGAGCCGGCTCCGGCGAGTTCCTGAAGAAGGTGCACGAGCTGCTCATCGGCCAGCGCGGCTTCTACGACGACATCTTCGCGGCGCTCCGAATCCCCTACGCACCGATCCGGTGGAACCCCGACATCGCGGTCGATCTCGCCGAGCGCGTCGACAAGCAGTCCCGCGTGCAGGAGCTCATCAACTCGTTCCGTGTGCGCGGTCACCTGATGGCCGACATCGACCCGCTCGAGTACGTGCAGCGTTCGCACCCGGACCTGGAGATCGAGAGCCACGGCCTCACCTTCTGGGACCTCGACCGCGAGTTCGTCACCGGCGGTTTCGGCGGACGACGCATCGCGAAGCTCCGCGACATCCTCGGCGTGCTGCGCGACTCGTACTGCCGCACGCTGGGCATCGAGTACATGCACATCCAGGACCCGGAGCAGCGCCGCTGGTTCCAGGAGAAGGTCGAGGTCAAGTACCAGAAGCCCGGCCACGACGAGCAGCTGCGGGTCCTCCGCAAGCTCAACGAGGCCGAGGCGTTCGAGACCTTCCTGCAGACCAAGTTCGTCGGCCAGAAGCGCTTCTCCCTCGAGGGCGGCGAGTCGCTGATCCCACTGCTCGACGAGATCCTGCAGGGAGCGGCCACGGCAGGCCTCGAAGGGGCTGCGATCGGCATGGCCCACCGCGGCCGCCTGAACGTGCTCACCAACATCGCCGGAAAGACCTATGGTCAGGTCTTCCGTGAGTTCGAGGGCACGCAGACGCCGGGCAACCAGCGCGGATCCGGTGACGTGAAGTACCACCTCGGGACCGAGGGCACCTTCGTCGCCGATGACAAGTCGGAGCTCCCCGTCTACCTCGCCGCCAACCCCTCGCACCTCGAGACGGTCGACGGCGTGCTGGAGGGCATCGTCCGCGCCAAGCAGGACCGCAAGCCCATCGGCACGTTCGCGTGGCTGCCCATCCTCGTGCACGGCGACGCCGCGTTCGCCGGGCAGGGTGTCGTGGTCGAGACCCTGCAGATGTCGCAGCTGCGCGGCTACCGCACGGGTGGCACGATCCACGTGGTGGTGAACAACCAGGTCGGTTTCACCACCACCCCGAACGACGGCCGCACCTCGATCTACTCGACCGACGTGGCCAAGACCATCCAGGCCCCGGTCTTCCACGTGAACGGCGACGACCCGGAGGCGGTCATCCACGTCGCGCAGCTCGCCTTCGAGTACCGCGAGCGCTTCCACCGCGATGTCGTGATCGACCTGGTCTGCTACCGCCGACGCGGCCACAACGAGGGAGACGACCCCTCGATGACGCAGCCGCTGATGACCGACCTCATCCAGGCGAAGCGCTCCGTCCGGCGGCTGTACACCGAGTCGCTCGTCGGCCGAGGTGACATCACCGAACAGGAGTACGACGAGGCCAAGGCCGACTTCCAGAACCGACTGGAGATCGCCTTCGCCGAGACGCACGCGGCCGAGACCGGTGCCCTCCCCGTCGCGCCGGAGACGCCGCCCGTCGAGGACCAGGTCGGCGCACCGGAGGTCACCGGCGTGCCGAGCGAGGTCATCCAGATGATCGGCGATGCCTTCGTGAACAAGCCAGAGGGCTTCACGGTGCACCCGAAGATCCAGCAGCTGCTCGAGAAGCGCCTCGACATGAGCCGCAACGGCGCCATCGACTGGGGCTTCGGCGAGCTGCTCGCCTTCGGCTCGCTCCTCGTGGAGGGCACCCCGGTTCGTCTGGCCGGGCAGGATGCGCGGCGCGGCACGTTCGTGCAGCGGCACGCGACCCTGCACGACCGCGCGAACGGTCAGGAATGGCTGCCCCTGTCGAACCTCTCCGACGCCCAGGGACGCTTCTTCGTCTACGATTCGCTGCTGAGCGAGTACGCGGCTCTCGGCTTCGAGTACGGCTACTCGGTCGAAGCCCCCGAGGCGCTCGTGCTCTGGGAGGCGCAGTTCGGCGACTTCGTCAACGGCGCTCAGTCCGTCATCGACGAGTACATCTCGGCGGCCGAGCAGAAGTGGGGGCAGCAGTCCAGTGTGACCCTGCTCCTCCCCCACGGCTACGAGGGTCAGGGACCGGATCACTCCTCTGCGCGCATCGAGCGGTTCCTGCAGATGTGCGCGCAGGACAACATGATCGTTTCGCGCCCGTCGACTCCGGCCTCGTACTTCCACCTGCTGCGCCGCCAGGCCTATGCCCGTCCGCGCAAGCCGTTGATCGTGTTCACCCCGAAGGCCATGCTGCGTCTGCGTGGAGCGACCAGCCCGGTCGAGGCCTTCACCCAGGGCCGGTTCGAACCTGTGCTCGACGACGACCGCGGTCTCGACCGCGCCGCCGTCAAGCGCGTGCTGGTGCACTCGGGCAAGGTGCACTGGGACCTGCGGGCCGAGCTCGAGAAGAACCCGAACCCCGCGGTGGCGCTGGTCCGGCTCGAGCAGCTGTACCCGACTCCGATCGACGGCCTCAAGGCCATCACCGATTCCTACCCGAACGCCGAGCTGGTGTGGGTGCAGGAGGAGCCGGAGAACCAGGGCGCATGGCCCTTCCTCGCGCTCGCTTTCGCCGACGTGCCGGGAGACCGTTCGTTCCGTCCGGTCTCGCGCCCGGCTTCGGCCTCGCCAGCGACGGGATCCTCGAAGGTCCACGCGGCAGAGCAGGCTGCGCTGATCCAGGCAGCCGTCACACTCGGCTGATCGTCTGCACGAAAGGGGCGCCGCGACTCAGGTCGCGGCGCCCCTTCTCGTTGCTGCTTCTCATCGCTGCAGGCCGACCGAGCAGTGCTCAACCCGCGGCGAAGGCCATCTGTGTGAGACGCCGATCCGTGCGGAGGTGCCCTCGAGCTCGGTCCAGCGCCGCCTGCTCCACCCCGGCGGCGGCCAGCACCAGAAGAGCCGCGCCCAGCACCGGCGGAGCGTCCACGATCTCCAGGCGCGCCGCCGGTGCGTGTTCCGCCAGACCTGCGCGGATGGTCTCGAGCAGGAAGGGATCGCGCCCTCTGGCAACGCCGCCGCCGAAGACCACCGGCACCTCGACGTCTCTCAAGTCGAGCCGGGCCACACACGCTCGCACGAAAGCGACGACCTCCTCGGCCTGGCGTCGCACGACTGCTCGAGCCACGTCATCGCCGGCGGTCGCGGCTTCGAACAGCAACGGAGCCAATGCCGCGAATCCCTGATCCGCACGGCGACCCAGGTGCACGTCCTCGACGAAAGAGGCGACCGTCGGCGCTCCGCTGGCCCGCAGGAGAAGAGGCACGAGGGCGGTCTGCGGTCCACGTCCGTCCTCTGCACGGGCGGCATGCCAGACGACGGAGTCTCCGAGCTCCGCGCCCCCGCCCCAGTCCCCTGAAAGCGGCCCCAGCGCGGGGAAACGCACGGTGGAGCCGTCGGAGCGGACGCCGATCGCATTCATCCCGGTTCCGCAGATGACGGCGATCGCATCCTCGGCGTCGGTGCCCGCGCGAAGAAGTGCATGCAGGTCGTTCTCCACGACGGCAGCCTCAGCCCAGGCAAGCGGCGAGAGGGCCTCGTGGAACGTTGCGATCTCCTCGGCGAGATCCAGCCCGGACAGGTACAGTCCCACGGACGTGAGCTCACCGGGGGCATGGCTGCCGAGCGCACGTCGTACGAGATCGTCGATGACATGCACGGACTGCTCCAGACCATCGATCTGCGGGCTCGAGCCGGGGCCGCGCTCCCACGCGAGGACATCACCGGTGACGTCGAGGAGCACGACGTCGGTCTTCGAACCGCCTCCATCGACGGCGAGGACCAGTGCAGCTCTCCCCTGCACCGTCACGCCCACTCCAGGAAGCGCCCGTTGGCCGCCAGCAGGAGGTCGGTCAGCTTCTCTGCACGTTCGTGCTGCAGCACGAGCGGATGGGCGCGCATCGCCCGGAGCACGCGGTCACGTCCGCCTTCGACTGCGGCCTCCAGCGCCAGGCGCTCGTATCCTGCCACCGCACTGATCAGACCGCTGATGTCGTCGGGGAGGGCCGCGACCGGCTCAGCCACGAACCGGTCGTCGATGTGGCGCGCCGGCACTTCGATCACGTGGTCATCAGGGAGGAACGGCAGCACACCGTCGTTGCGCAGGTTGACCACGCGCGGCTGGTCCGTGCCGCCGCGAATCGCGATCAGGAGCTCGATGGCCGCCTCGGAGTAAAACGCTCCCCCACGCTTCTCCAGGATCTCCGGCTTGGTGTCGACGCGTGGATCCGCATACAGGCCGAGGAGCTCGTTCTCGATCGCGCGCACCTCGGCGGCCCTGGTCGCGTTGTGGCGCTGTTCGTGCAGCACCTCGTCGTGCGCGTAGTAGTAGCGCAGGTAGTAAGACGGAATCACTCCGAGCTGAGCGAGCAGGGCCGGCGCGAGTTCGACCGTGTCCGCCAGGTCGCCGACGTTGTCCTCGATCGCCTGCGGGAGCCTGTCGATCCCATCGATGAAGACCCCGCGCTCCCACGTGAGGTGGTTGAGGCCCACGTGCGCGAGTGCCACTCGATCGGGTTCCACTCCCGCCTCCGCGGCGAACCTCCGCTGGAAGCCGATCGCGACGTTGCAGAGACCGACCGCGCGATGCCCCGCCTGCAGGAGTGCGCGGGTGACGATGCCGACCGGATTCGTGAAGTCCACGATCCATGCGTCCGGCTTGGCGTGCTGCCGCACCACGTCGGCGATACGGAGCACGACGGGGACGGTTCGAAGGGCCTTTGCGAGTCCCCCTGGCCCCGTCGTCTCCTGGCCGATGCAATCGACCTCATGCGGCCAACTCTCGTCCTGCTCCCTGGCATCCTGTCCCCCTACGCGCAACTGGATGAGCACGGCATCCGCATCCGTGACGCCCACGACAAGATCATCGGTCGTGAGAAGCCGAGCGGGATGGCCGCCCTTGGCCAGCATGCGTCGAGACACGGCGCCGACGAGTTCCAGACGGGTCGGATCCGTGTCGACGAGCACCAGCTCCTCGATGGGCAGTTCGCGATGCAGGCGGATGAATCCGTCGATCAACTCCGGGGTGTATGTCGATCCTCCGCCGACGATGGCGAGCTTCATCTGGTCTCCTTGTTCTGATGGTCGTGCGCCGCCGAGGGGCGTCAGTCCGTGGGGATGCGTTCTTCCAAGACGGTGCGGATCTGCTCGACGAGCAGTCGACGTGCGCCGACCAGCACAGCGCGCTCGCCCGTGCCGCTCACGCGCACCTCCGGAACCGGCCTCTCGTCGTTCGCCGCCTGCGCTGCGACCAGCTCGGCGAGGCGGCGGCCTCCGGCGAGACCGGTCGGCCCGCCCAGCACGATCATCGCGGGGTCGAGCACCATGAGGACCGGTTCGATCGTGAGGGCGATGCGTTCGGCCACGGTCTGCAGCACCTCGTCATGGTCGGCAAGAGCGCGGATCCCGTCCGGATAGTCGCGCTCCCCATCGCCCAGGAGGTCGAGGATGATCTGCGAACCGAGCAGGTCGGTGGTCACCGCTCCGGGCTCACCGGTTCCGGCGGACACCGTGAGGTAGCCGATCTCTCCTGCGCTCCCGTGCGCGCCGCGATGGATCGTGCCCGCCAGATCGACGCCGACGCCGAGACCGATACCGACCCAGAGGAAGGCGAAACTGTCGACGTCCTGCGCCACTCCCACGGAGCGCTCCGCCATCGTGGCGAGGTTGACGTCGTTCTCCAGAGTCACCGAGACCCCGAGCTCTGCTTCGATCCGCGCCCGCGCACCGAAAGCCGGCCAGCCCGGCAGCGAGTCGGTGAGGGACAGTGTGTCCTGCCCACGGCTGACCGCAGCTTGCACCGCAACCGTGACCGTCTCGACGGTTCTGCGATCCGCGCCGGCCGCAGCGCACGCGGCATCGATGGCGCGGGAGATGTCGCGCTCGGGCGAACGGTCCTCCCCCTGCACCGGAAGGTCGACGATGGGGTAGGTCGACCCCGCCGCATCCACCAGAACAGCTTGAATGCTGCCGTCGAGCATGTTCACCGCGACTCCGGCCACCCTGTCGGTCCGCACGCCCCAGCTGACGGCGCTCGGACCGCGGCTCCCGGCGACCTCGCCGACCGGGAGCACCAGTTGCGCACGCTCGAGCCGGGCGATCATCTGGGTCGCCGTCGGTTTCGACATCCCCGACAGCTCCCCCAGGCGGCTCCGCGTCAGGGGACCGTGTTCGAGGATCAGCCGAAACGCCTCGCGGTCGTTCCTGGTCCGCAACCAGGCTGAGGTTCCCGGGTCGATCTGTGACATGTGTCTCTTCCTTCTGAGCGGCCTGTTCAGCTGGTGCCGAGTTCGGTTCGGACCTCGTCGCGGAGT
>NZ_BJOG01000007.1 GCF_006540085.1 Microbacterium oxydans
CCCACCTTGTCCCGCTTGTCAAATCGGCGCGCTGTGCGAATCAGAGATCCGCAGCGCAGCTGATGACAGCCGCAGAAGAGGTGGAGTCCCTATCCTAGACGCAAGCGCCTGTTCTCTCAAGTGAGAGTGGATCGGGAGTGGTTCTCCGCTTGAGGGGGGTGAAGCTCTTGGCTCCTCCGCTTCCCTGTGGGGCGAACAAGTAATAAGTTACGCGGGTCCCGGGGATCTGGCAAATCGGGCCACCCCACCCGGGCGTGTCGCCTTGACTCGTCGATTGATTTCCTGCGGGTCAGGGGGAGTTTCGGTGTCGAAGCGCACCCGCAGTACGATCACGCCATGCCGGACTCAGCTGATCACCTCCCCGCCCCAGGCCTGTTCTCGATGGACGCCGACGGCGGCGCGCATGAGGGGCGGGCGGCAGCTCAGCTGCTCGCGCGCATCAGGCGGGAGCTCGGCCTCGGTGACGACGACGACGCGGTCCGACCGCTCCGTGCGGCCCCACTTCCCTCGCGACTGGCCACCGCTGACCTCGCCTGGGCGAGCGTGAGCGCAGCCATGCTTGCTGCCGGCGGGATCCCGGCTTCGCTCGATCCGGATCGGATCGCGGTCGCGTTCCGCAGTGACCGTGTTCTGACGATCGATGGCGTCGCTCCCCCGGTCTGGTCCGAGTACTCAGGGTTCTGGCGGACGGCAGACGGATGGATCCGCACCCACGGGAACTATCCCCATCACGCGGCGGCGCTGCGTGCGGGACTCGGTCTGCGAGACGGTGCGAGCGGCGATCTCGTCGGGGGTACCCTCGCCGAACGGGACTCTCACGATGCCGTCCGCGAGATCACGGCTGCCGGCGGGCTCGCTGTCGTCGTCGCTGCGGAGGATCCCGCCCTCGATCGTGCCGCCAGAGAGCGTCCGCTCCTGGAGATCAGCCGACCGGACGGGATGTCCGATGCGCTCGACCAACCCGCCGCTGGACGTTCCGTGCGTGCGGGCCGTCGACCACTTCAGGGCATGCGCGTCCTCGACCTGACAAGGGTCATCGCCGGCCCGGTGTGCACGAGGACACTCGCCCTGCTCGGTGCCGATGTGCTGCGCATCGATCCGCCGACGCTGTCAGAGCCTGAGTGGCAGCACCTCGATACGGGCCATGGCAAACGGTCGGCCGTGCTGGACGCGCGGAGCGCTCGCTTCCATGATCTGCTCGCGCGCGCCGATGCCGTCGTGCTCGGATACCGTCCGGCGTCACTCGACCGGCTGGGGTTGGACCCCGACCTGCTCGTGCGCCGATACCCGGGCCTGGTGGTCGCGCAACTGAGCGCCTGGGGCACGGAGGAACCGGAGCGAGCCGGTTTCGACAGCCTCGTGCAGGCGGAATCCGGCATCGCGCTCATCGAATCGGTCGACGGTGATCGTCCCGGCGCACTTCCCGCGCAGGCTCTCGACCACAGCGCGGGCTATCTGCTCGCTGCTGCTGTGACCTCTCTGCTCCGGGGGCACCGCCGAGAGGAGCGTTCGTGCGTGGTCCGCACATCGCTTCGTCGCATCGCGGCGGAACTGCTCGGGATGCCGCGTCGCGGGATGGCCGGAGCCGAGGTCGAGTTCGACGTGCGGCCGCACGTCGCCCGGTTCGGTGTCGACGGGAGCGCAGTGGTGACCGCTCGACCCGCACTGACGGGACTCGAGTTCGCGGCCCCGCACGCTTGGGGGTCCGATCAGCCCGTCTGGTGACGGCGTCCTCGCACCGACAGCGCGATGCAGAGCGCCACGGTGAGCGCACCCCAGAGGGCACAGGCCGGAGGGAGCACCCGATACGCGAGGTGCTGAACGGTGAACTCAGCGTCGAGGGGGCCGAAGACGACGAGACCCCCGACCCACGCGATGACGAGGAACCCGGGGAGCGAGATCCACCACGCCACGCGCACCCACGGCGGCGATGACTGCGTGACGCCCTGACGCGGTGTCTGCCGACGGAGCCGGAGCAGAGCCCAGATGCCGATGACCCCGAGGCCGATCAGGCTCGAACCGTGTTGGAGCCACTTGAACCCTGGCAGCGGTCCCCACATGTCGTCGAGGCCGGGGATCAGGTGCACGCCCCACCGTCCCTCATGCGTGAAGAGGTCCCACACGATGTGCGAGAGAACACCGATCACGAACGACGCCGCGAGCAGGAACGGATACGCGCGCGTGCGCCCCACACCGACTGCAGCTCCTGCCGCCGTGAGACCCCTGTCATTCCATTCCTCAGGCAACCGCCGAGCCAGCCAGAGCGGAGCGAGTTCGGGAACAGCCGGACGGAGCACGACCCGCCAGATCAGGAACAGCACGGACGCGAGAAGCCCTGTCCACACGACATTGCCGAACGTGTGCGTGAACGAGTAGTTCAGTCCTACGCCACGCACGAACAACGGCAGGTCCGGGGTCATCGCGCCGATCGCGATCGCAGCCGGCACGAGCGGCGTGCGGATGAACGGCAGCGCTACCAGGGCGTGGCTGGGCGTGAACGGCATCGAGCTCGGGCTCAGCCGACGAAGAGGCCGGCGAGGGTCTTCTTGCCACGGCGGAGCACGGAGACCCCGCCGGGAAGCGAGCCCTGGACCGTCGCCGTCTCGTCGTCGACGCGTTCGCCGTCGAGCGTGACGCCGCCCTGCGTGATCGCGCGCCTCGCCTCGGACAGGCTCGACACGAGCCCCGTCGACACCAGGGCCTCGACCACCGGGGTGCCGGCGCCGACGGTCGCATTCGGCAGCTCCTCCAGAGCAGTGCGGAGCGTCTCGGCATCGAGCGTGGTCAGGTCTCCCTGGCCGAAGAGAGCCTCGGAAGCTGCGATCACGGCAGCTGTCGCCTCCACACCGTGCACGGTCGCCACAACTTCGAGCGCCAGCCTCTTCTGAGCGGCTCGGCGGAACGGCTCCGCGGCCACGAGCTCGGCGTACTCCTCGATCTCCGACCTGGTGAGGAATGTGAAGACCTTCAGCCGTTCGATCACGTCGGAGTCCGCGGTGCTCAGCCAGAACTGGTACATCCGGTACGGGCTGCACATGTCGGCGTCGAGCCAGATGGCGTTGCCCTCGCTCTTGCCGAACTTCGTGCCGTCGCTGTTCGTGATGAGGGGTGTGCCGATGGCATGCACCGACGCCCCCTCGGCACGGCGGATGAGCTCGGTGCCGCTGGTGAGGTTGCCCCACTGATCCGAGCCGCCGGTCTGCAGCACGCAGTCGTACTGCCGGTACAGCTCGAGGAAGTCCATGCCCTGCAGGATCTGGTAGCTGAACTCGGTGTAGCTGATGCCCTCATCGGAGTTGAGTCGCGCCGCGACCGCATCCTTCTTGAGCATCGTGCCCACACGGAAGTACTTGCCGATCTCGCGCAGGAAGTCGATCGCGCTCAGCGGCGCCGTCCAGTCGAGGTTGTTCACGATGCGGGCGGCGTTCTCACCCTCGAAGCTGAGGTAGCGCTCGACCTGGGCACGCAGGCGTCCGACCCAGTCCTCGACCGTCTCCCGCGTGTTCAGCGTGCGCTCGGCCGTCGGACGAGGGTCGCCGATCAGACCGGTCGAGCCGCCGACGAGACCGAGCGGCTTGTGACCGGCGAGCTGGATGCGACGCAGCGTGAGCAGCTGCACGAGGTTTCCGAGGTGCAGACTCGCCGCCGTCGGATCGAAACCGCAGTAGTACGTGATCGGGTCTCCCGCGAGCAGGGCGCGCAGCGCCTCCTGGTCGGTGGACACATGGACCAGGCCACGCCACACGAGTTCGTCCCACACGTTCTCGAACGCGGGATCGATCGCCTGGGGTGCGGTCGTCAGATCGGGAGTTGACACGCGCTCCAGGCTATCAGCGCGGTACAGCCTCGAATTCCGCTCAGACAGGCGTGTCAAGACGGTCGAACTCCTGCGCCGTCAGCGAGATCGATGCCGCATCCATGGCGGCGTCCAACTGCTCCACTCTGCTTCCCCCGACGATGGGGCGGATCCCCCGTGCGAGCTGCCAGGCCAGCACGATCTGCCCTCTGCCGACTCCGCGAGCGGCGGCGATCTCCTCCAGCACCGCGAGCCGTCGCGTGGTCCCCGGGTGGTCGTACACCTCGGGTACCGGTTTGGCCTGGTTGTCATACGCCCCCGAGAGCAACGGCGTGTACGCCCACACCTCGATGCCGTTGTCTCGGGCGAAGTCCCGCTGCTCATCGCTGAGCACGCCGAAGGGATGCGCCACACCGGGTGGGAGGGTGCCCGGTCGGGTGCGCAGGTAGGTGCTGTTCAGCTGGAAGGCATCGATGGGGACGCTGCCGATCGACTTGGCGTGAGCGCGGGCGCGTTCGATGCGCCAGGCAGGATGGTTGGAGGCGCCGACACGGTTCACCGTGCCGGCAGACGTGAGCGCGGCCAGGGCGTCGACGGTGTCCGCGATCGCGACGGCGCGGTCCTCCTGGTGCAACCAGAGCAGGTCGATCCTGTCGACGCCGAGGCGATCGAGAATCCCCTCGACGGCGGCACCGATCGCGCGTGGCGAGAGCCCGGTCCGGTGTTCGGGCCAGGAGCCGGGCCACAGCGGCTCCGCTCCCACCTTGGTGGAGATGCGCACCTGCTGCCGGGCGCCTGGTCGTGCCGCGAGCCAGCGTCCGATGACTTCCTCCGACGCTCCCCCGTGTCCGCTCTCGCTCGCCCAGAAGCTGTAGCAGTCTGCCGTGTCGATCCAGGTGCCGCCCCGCTCGACGAAACGGTCGAGCAGGGCGAAGGAGGTGTCCTCGTCGACGAGCGTGCCGAAGGACATCGCGCCGAGGACGAGCGGGGATGCGGGTGTGTTCCGAGTGGTCATGACCTCACTGTGCGACCTGGAGCGCACTCCAGGTCAAGACCTATGCTCAGGAGATGACGACGTACACCCCGGCGGAGACCGCAGCGCGTTCCGGCTTCAGCATCGACACGCTCAGGTACTACGAACGGGAAGGCATCCTGCCCACGGTCACCCGCACCGCCGGCGGGCATCGCGCCTACACCGACGCCGACCTCGGGCTGCTCGACTTCCTCAAGTGCCTTCGCGAGACGGGCATGCCGGTCGAACGACTGCGCCGCTACGGACAGCTCTGTCGGAGCGAGGAGACGATCCCCGAACGGATCGCACTCCTCGAAGAGCATGCGGCGACGGTCGAACAGCAGCTCGCCGAGGTCCTCGCGCAGCAGCGACGCCTCGCGGAGAAGCTGGACTGGTATCGATCGCTGAGTTGAGGTCGCTCAGCTGTGCGCCGCCCACCACACCAGGAAAGCGGCACCCAGCGCGATCACCCAGCTCACCAGACTACCGACGAGGAAGTACTCGGCGCGGGCGCCGGTCTCGCCATCGCGGGAGATCTCGGGGAATCGGACGATGCCCTTCGCCGCGAGCATCGCGGCGAGGATCGGATACGCCGCGGCGAGGGTGAGGATGAGGACGAGGATGCGCTCCAGCGGTCCGATCAGTCGACCGCCTTTGAAGCCGCTGCGCGGATCGCGGGGTGCGGGTGCCGTCTCGGCACCCTCCTCCTCGACGGTGTCTGCCTGGACGGTGTCTGCCTGGACGGTGTCTGCTTCGGTGGTTCCTGTTTCCACGGTTCCGGCCACGACAGGCGCTGCCTCCGCGGTCGGCATCGCCGGGTCACGGGGAAGCCACGTGTGCTCGCCATCGAGTGCCGCACGCACCACGAGGTTCGACGACTCGAGGAGGAAGACCCCGGCACCGAGCGCGAGCATGGCGAGATCGAACGGAATCTCCCCGAACGGCGACCGGAGGTGCCAGATCGCACCGATGAGACCGGAGTCGGATCGGGCGCCGAGCCAGACGACGGCTCCGACACTCAGAACCGCGAGCAGGACGGCCGGCCAGAACCCCAGGGGCGCCGGACGCTCCGTCGGCATGCACCACACCCAGAGCGCGCCGACGACGAGGGCGAACACCATGGGAAGAAGGGCATCACCGACGCTGCCGAGCAGGAGCAGGATGACGGCGATCACGAGATAGCCGACCCAGCGGCGGGGCGCGAACTGACGCACCAGATCGGCGGCGCCGACCGCCAGGAGGAGGAACCCCGCGACGATCATGCGCGCGCCCCTCGAAGCGCGGCTACGCCCTCGATGAGCGCAGCCGTTCCCGCACTGCGCAGCGACTTGGAGACGCTGGGCTGGGTGATGCCCTCTTCCGCAGCGAGTTCCTGCTGGGATCGACCGAGCAGACGACCGTAGGCGAGCCGTCGTTCCCGCTCGCTCATCGCCCCCACCAGCTCATCGCGGACGAGGAGGTAGGCGTTCGATGCCGCGATCGTGCTCTCCATGACCTCATCCTGCCCGGATGACCCGACAATCCACGACCGCGTGCGCGGCACGGCGCGACTCTCTCGCGCGTGCACGGTCTCGATCGCCGCTCTGGCCGCGTACCAGCCCGGTCCGTCGGCGAGTTCACCGTGCACGGACTCGACAGGGCGCACCTCCCCCACCCCGATGCCGAAGCGGAAGGCGATACCGTCCGGCAGCCGCAGCTGGATCATCAGGAGCGACACCATGGCGTCGGCCAGATCGAGATAGACACCCTGCTGCTCGTCGCCGACGGTGGGCGTGAGCGGCTGCGCCGCCAACGGGAGGTCTGCTTCGACGTCGGCTATGGTGTCGTCGAGCACGCGTTGCGCGGCTGTGCGATCGTCGAGACGACGAGAACCCACGATGTCTGCGAGTACCGCGATGACCATGGCATAACCATATCACGAATAACCCTCGACTTATGCGTCAATTGGTTATATCTTGAGATCATGCCTGAATCGCACATGATCCCCTGGTCCGACGGAACCTGGACCAACGCTCCGACCTCCCCCGCCGCGCTACCCGCCGGAACGACTCCGCTCGATGTCACCGCGGTGGAGAGCAGCGATGCCTGGCGGCACACCGCTTACGGCTTCGTGCACGACACCGAGCACGCCCTGCTCGCCCCGCTCGGGGTCGGCGAGGCCATGGAGGTCTCCTTCCGCGCACCGTGGGACGGCCAGTTCGACCAGGCAGGCGTCTTCGTGCGCATCGACGAGGAGCACTGGGTGAAGACGGGTCTCGAGTACGCCGACGGCCATCTGGGACTCGGCGCCGTGGTCACAGCCGGTGTCTCCGACTGGTCCGTCGGCCAGGTCGACGAGTGGCTCGAGAACGAGATCACCGTGCGCGTCAGCCGCTGGGCGGATTCCCTGATCGTTCGCGCCCGCGCCGACGACGGCCCCTGGCGACTCGTCAGGGTCGCCCCATTCGACGGACAGGCAGCCGCGGCAGCCGGTCCGTTCCTCGCGGCACCGACCCGCGCCGGCCTCACCGTGCGCTTCACGCGCTGGGAACGGTCGGAGGCCGACGCCGACCTGCACTGAGCAGGCAGCGACGGCGGCCGCCTACGCCTCCGGTCAGAAGCCTCCGGTCAGATGCCGAGGGCGTGGGCTGCCGCCTGTGCGCGCGCGACGAGTTCCGCGCGCTGCTCGGCGACCCGTTCCGGTGCGGTGCCGCCGATCCCGGTCCGCGACCCGACGGAGCCCTCGATCGTGAGGACCTCGCGCACCTCGGGCACGAGATGCGGCGACACCGAGAGCAGCAGCTCATCGGAAGCATCCTCCAGCCCGATCCCCCGCTCCTCGCACGCCCGCACGAGCGCACCGGAGATCTCGTGCGCATCCCGGAACGGCACGCGGCGCTTCACGAGCCACTCGGCGACATCGGTCGCAAGGGAGAACCCCTGAGGCGCGAGCGCCGCCATCCGTTCGGTGTCGAAACGCAGCGTCGCGATCATCCCGGCGAACGCGGGAAGCACCACCTCGAGGGTCTGCACCGAGTCGAAGACCGGCTCCTTGTCCTCCTGCAGGTCGCGGTTGTACGCGAGCGGGAGGCCCTTGAGGGTGGCGAGCAGGCCGGAAAGGTTTCCGATCAGACGCCCCGACTTGCCCCGAGCGAGCTCGGCGATGTCGGGGTTCTTCTTCTGCGGCATGATGCTCGAGCCCGTCGAGTAGCCGTCGTCGAGGGTGACGAAGCCGAACTCGCGGGTGTTCCAGAGGATGATCTCCTCGGACAGGCGCGAGATGTCGACGCCGGTCATCGCCGTGATGAAGGCGAACTCCGCCACGACATCGCGAGCCGCCGTGCCGTCGAGCGAGTTCTCCGCGGGGCGGTCGAGGCCCAGCTCGGTCGCCACGAGTGCGGGATCGAGCCCGAGGGTGGAACCGGCCAGCGCTCCGCCGCCGTACGGCGAGACACCGGCGCGACGACGCCAGTCCACGAGACGTTCGAGCTCACGCACCAGCGGCCACCCGTGCGCCTGCAGGTGGTGGGCGAGCAGCACCGGCTGTGCGTGCTGCAGATGCGTGCGGCCGGGAAGGATCGCCGTCGGATGAGCCTCGGCCTGAGCGACCAGGGCATCGATCACCCGGAGGATGTCGCGGGCGATCACTCGCGCATGGTCGATCAGGTACATGCGCACGAGCGTGGCGATCTGGTCGTTGCGGCTGCGACCGGCACGCAGCCGCCCGCCGAGCTCCGGCCCGAGCTCGACGATCAGCGCCTGCTCCAGCGCGCCGTGGACGTCCTCATCTGTCGGCACGGGGCGCAGAGTGCCGTCGGCGACCTTGCGCGCGACCGCGTCCAGCCCCTCGTGCATCCGCCGCGCCTCGTCCGGTTCCAGGTACCCGGCCGCTTCGAGCGCGGTGGCGTGCGCGTGGGAGCCCGCGATGTCGTACGGAGCGAGGATCCAGTCGAAGTGGGTGGAACGGCTCAGCTCCACCAGTTCAGGCGAGGGCCCTGTGGCGAAGCGGGCGCCCCAGAGCGCGCCTTCGTTGGTGCCTTCGTGCGTCGCGTCGCTCATCACGCGTCCTTCTTGCCGAGGAGCCAGACCAGCAGCGCCTTCTGCGCGTGCAGGCGGTTCTCGGCCTCGTCCCAGACCACGCTCTGCGGACCGTCGATCACGCTGGAATCGACCTCGTAGCCGCGGTCGGCAGGGAGGCAGTGGATGAAGATCGCCTCAGGATCGGCCAGGGTCATCGTCTCCGGAGTGACCTTGTAGCCGCCGAGGTCGCGGATGCGTGCGAGCTTCTCCTCCTCCTTGCCCATCGACACCCAGGTGTCGGTCACGACGACGTCGGCACCGGCAGAGGCCTCGACCGGGTCGGTGAAGAGGGTGATCGACCCGCCGGTCTCGGCGGCGCGTCGATCGGCGGCCTCGATGACATCCGCACGAGGAGCGTAGTCCTCGGGCGACGCGATGCGCACGTGCATGCCCGCAGTCACACCGGCGAGCGCGTAGGAGTGCGCCATGTTGCTCTGCCCGTCTCCGAAGAACGTCAGCGTGAGCCCCTTCAGGTCGCCCTTGTGCTCGCGGATCGTGAGCAGGTCGGCGAGCAGCTGACACGGGTGGAAGTCATCCGACAGCGCATTGATGACCGGCACACGCGTACCTTCCGCCATCTCCTCGAGACCCGACTGCGCATACGTGCGCCACACGATGGCCGCGACCTGGCGCTCCAGGACGCGAGCGGTGTCGGACGGGGTCTCCTTGCCGCCGAGCTGGCTGCTCGCTGTCGAGATGATCAGCGGCGAACCGCCGAGGTCGGCGATCCCCACCGCGAACGAGACGCGAGTGCGCGTGGAGGACTTGTCGAAGATGACCGCGACGGTCTGGGGGCCGGCCAGGCTCTTGTCGGCCCACCGGTCCTTCTTCAGCTCGATCGCGAGATCGAGGATCTCGGCCTGCTCGGCGGGGGTCAGATCGTCGTCACGCAGCAGGTGGCGGGTCATGCGGATACCTTTCCGGCAGCAGAGGCCTGGACGTCGGCGAGCGAAGCCGTGAACAGCTCGCGGAACTCGGCGAGCTCGGCGTCGCCGATCGTGAGAGCCGGTGCGATGCGAACCGTCTCGGGGTTGGCGGCGTTGACGATGAGACCGCGCGCCTGGGCGGCCGCGACGACCTCACCGGCGACGGGCGCGGTCAGCGCCACGCCGATGAGCAGACCACGTCCGCGCACACCGTCGATCAGCGGCGAGTCGATGCCGAGCAGGATCTCGCGCAGCTCGGCACCACGACGGGCGGCGTTCTCGACCAGGCCGCCACTCTCGATCTCAGCCAGGACCGCGTCCGCGACCGCGGTCGCGAGCGGGTTGCCGCCGAAGGTGGAGCCGTGGGATCCCGGGGTGAAGAGCGCACTGGCGCTGCCGAAGGTGACCAGCGCGCCGATCGGGAAGCCGCCGCCGATGCCCTTGGCGAGGGTGATCGCATCGGGGGTGATGCCCTCGTGGCTGAACCCGAACCATTCACCGGTACGACCGGCACCGGTCTGGATCTCGTCGACGATCAGCAGGGCGCCGTGAGCGAGGGTCAGCGAGCGCGCAGCGGCGAGATAGCCCTCCGGCAGCTCGACCACTCCGGCCTCGCCCTGGATGGGCTCGACGATGATCGCGGCGACGCGGTCATCCATCGCGGCCTCGAGAGCCTCGATCGTGGCGGGGATGTGCTCGACCCCGGCGGGCATCGGCTCGAACGGCGCGCGCATCGAGACCTTGGCGGTGAGCGCGAGCGAGCCCATCGTACGACCGTGGAAGCCGTTCTCGAGAGCGAGGATGCGCGGCCGCTCGGAGCCGTCGTGCAGACGCGCGAGCTTGAACGCGGCCTCGTTGGCCTCGGCACCCGAGTTCGAGAAGAACACGCGACCGTCGATGCCGGCACCGGCCAGACGCTTCAGGCGTGCCGCGAGCGCGAGCTGGGGCGGGGTGGCGAAGTAGTTCGACACGTGCGCGAGCGTGGCCGCCTGCGTCGAGACCGCCTCGACGAAGGCCGGATGCGCGTGCCCGAGCGAGGTCACCGCGATGCCCGCGAGGAAGTCGAGGTGGCGTCGGCCGTCGGCATCCCACAGGTACGAGCCCTCACCGCGGACCAGCAGCGCGAGCCGCTCCCCCGCGTTGAGCACGAGATCGCGTGCCGCATCGTCCTGCCAGACGGTCATGCCGTCACCTCGTTCTTTCCCAGGACCACTTCGGTCCCGATTCCCTTGCTGGTGAAGAGTTCGACGAGCACCGAGTGCGGCACCCGCCCATCGATGATCGCCGCCGCGTCGACGCCGCCCTCGACCGCGTCGAGACAGGCCCGCATCTTCGGGATCATCCCCGACTCGAGCGTCGGAAGCATCTGGATGAGCGCATCCGACGTCAGATGGGAGACGAGCGAGTCGCGGTTGGGCCAGTCGGCATACAGCCCCGGCACGTCGGTCAGGATGACGAGCTTTCGCGCGTGCAACGAGACCGCGAGAGCGGCTGCCGCGGCATCCGCGTTGACGTTGAGCGACTGACCGGGGTGATCGAGATCGGGCGCGATGCTCGACACCACCGGGATGCGCCCTGCGGCGAGGTGGTCGAGCACGGGCGTCGGATCGACCTCGACGACGTCGCCGACCCGACCGAGGTCGACTTCTTCGCCGTCGATCACGACACCACGACGGCGCCCTCCGAAGAGTCCGGCGTCCTCCCCGCTGAGGCCGGTCGCGATCGGGCCGTGCGAGTTGATCTTCGACACGAGCTGCGGGTTGACCTGACCGGTGAGCACCATGCGCACGACGCTGATCGCCTCGGTGTTGGTGACGCGGTAGCCGCCCTTGAACTCGCTCGGGATCTCGAGCCGCTGCAGCATGTTGGAGATCTGCGGCCCTCCACCATGCACCACGACCGGAAGCACCCCGACGTAGCGGAGGTAGGCGATGTCCTGGGCGAAGGCGTCCTGCAGCTCCTCCGACACCATGGCGTTGCCGCCGTACTTGATGACGACGATCTGGTCGCGGAACTTCTTCAGCCACGGCAGCGACTCGATGAGCGTCGTGGCCTTCTGCGCGGCGACGTCCGGCGTGGTGTCCTGGATGTCGGTCATGAGGCGTAGGCGCTGTTCTCGTGCACGTAGTCGTGGGTCAGGTCGTTCGTGAGCACCGTGGCCGTCGACTCCCCGACCTTGAGGTCGATCACGAGGTGCGTGGCGCGCGGGGTGAGGTCGACCTCTTCGCGGGGGCGGTCCGGACCACCCTGGCTGCAGACGCGCACGCCGTTCATCCAGACGTCGACGTCGTAGGGGTCGAACTGCGCATTCGTCGTTCCGATCGCCGCGAGCACCCGCCCCCAGTTCGGATCGTTGCCGAAGATCGCTGCCTTGAAGAGGTTGTTGCGCGCGACCGACCGGCCGACCTCGACGGCGTCCTGCTCGGTCACCGCATGCTGCACCTCGATCGTGATGTCGTGGCTCGCGCCCTCGGCATCACCCTGCAGCTTGACCGCGAGCTCCTGGGAGAGCTCGATGAGCGCGGCGGTGAAGTCGTCGAGGTCCGGCACGACCTCGGATGCCCCGTTGGCGAGGAGCGTGACTTGGTCGTTCGTCGACATGCAGCCGTCGGAATCGAGACGGTCGAACGTCTGCCCTGTCGCACGGCGCAGCGCCTCATCGGCCTGAAGCGGCTCGAGGACGGCATCGGTGGTGATCACCACGAGCATCGTGGCGAGTCCCGGCGCGAGCATGCCCGCGCCCTTCGCCATACCGCCGATCGTCCAGCCATCACGGCTGATCACGGCGGTCTTCGCAACGGTGTCGGTGGTCATGATGGCCTGTGCCGCGCTCTCCCCGCCGTCGGCGCTGAGCTCGGCGATCGCCTGCTCGGTGCCGGCCAGCACACGCGAGCGGAACGTCTCGTCCCCGGTGCCGATAAGACCGGTGGAGCAGATCAGCACATCCCCGGCGCTGACGCCGAGCAGTTCGGCCGCCTTCTCCGCCGTCTGGTGGGTGGTCTGGAACCCGAACGCGCCGGTGAAGCAGTTCGCACCGCCGGAGTTGAGCACCACGGCCTCGACGACCCGGTCGGCCACTGCCTGCTGCGACCAGATGATCGGGTTCGCCTTGGCGCGGTTGCTGGTGAAGACCGCGGCACCCACCTTGCGAGGTCCGCGGTTGACGACGACGGCGACATCGGGCTTCCCGGTCGACTTCAGCCCGGCGGCGACACCGGCCGCTTCGAATCCTGCGGGGGCGGTGACGCTCACGGCGCTACTCCGTTCACTGAGAGGGCGCGGGCTTCGGGAAGACCCAGCGCGATGTTCATGGATTGGACGGCAGCGCCGGCGGTGCCCTTGACGAGGTTGTCGACCGCGGTGACGACCGTGACCCGGTTCGCGGCCCGGTCGATCGCGAGGCCGATCAGCGCGGTGTTAGCTCCGAGCACGTCGGCCGTGCGGGGGAAGCGTCCCTCGGGCAGCAGCTGCACGAAGGTCTCGTCGCCATAGGCGCTCTGCCAGGCGTCACGGATCTGCGCATCCGTCGCACCGTCGACGATGGGTGCGGTGGACGTGGCGAGGATCCCGCGCGACATGGGCACCAGCACCGGCGTGAACGAGATCCGGATGCCGTCGGACTCCACCCCGGACGCCGCGGCGAGCGCCTGACGGATCTCGGGGATGTGTCTGTGGGTGCCGCCGACCGCATAGGGGTTGGCGGTGCCCAGGATCTCGCTGCCGAGCAGGTTCGTCTTGAGGCTCTTCCCCGCGCCGGACGGTCCGACGGCGAGCACGGAGACGATGTCGGAGGGGTCGATCACCCCGGAGGCCACACCGGGCGCGAGGCTGAGACTCACGGTGGAGGCATTGCATCCCGGCGCCGCGATGCGCGTGGCTCCACGGAGGTGCTCACGCTGCTTGACCCCGTCGATGAGGAGCTCGGGCACACCGTAGGTCCACGGCTCGTGGAAGTCGCCGCCGTAGAACGCATCCCACGCCGAGGCGGACGTGAGTCGGTGGTCGGCGCCGGCATCGATCACGAGCGGGACATCGCCCAGCGCATCGGTGTACTGCCCCGACTGCCCGTGCGGCAAGGCGAGGAACACGATGTCGTGGCCGGCGAGGATCTCCGGTGTCGTGTCCTGCAGCGTGAGGTGTGCGAGTGAGCGCAGGTGCGGCTGGTGGTCGACGAGAGGCTGCCCGGCGTTCGAATGCGCCGTGACGGTGCGGATCTCCATGTCGGGATGGGCGGCCAGGAGGCGCAGAATCTCGCCGCCTGCGTAGCCGGATGCGCCGGAGACGGCGACGGAATACGTCATGCTTCTACCTTAACGGTCAGGCCCTCGAGGAAATCGGGACCGTGGACGGGGCCGGAGGCGGCGACACCGGCACTCGACCGCCGTGCGCGCACGGGCAGAAGGGCGGGGTCGCCTACAGTCGGCGGCCGCGGCGTCGGCGCACAGCGATGACGCTCGGAGCGAGCGTCGGAGAAGCGGTGGCGGCCGAAGGCATGTCGCGACAGTAGCGCGGCCTCGGCTGCCACCGCAAATCCGGTTCGTCATCTGCGGGGTGAGGGCTCCAGCGGTGCGGCGAAGAAGGCGAGTTCGTGGGCACTCGAGACCTCGAAGACGTGGCGCATCCTGGCGCGGGTCGCGGCATCAGCCGTTGCCGCCGCTTCGGAGGCGTAGGCGATCGCCGTCTCGGTCGCCTCTTCGAACGCGGGATCGGCGTAGGTCACCAGCCACGAGGCGTAGGGGTGCTGGGGATCCTGCGCGTACTGACCGAAGGCCCCGGCGTGCAGGCGTCGGCCGAGGTCGGTGTAGAGCCAGAAGCACGGGAGGACGGCCGCGACGATCTCGGCGTAGTCCCCACCGAACGCGACAGAGCGCAGGTGATCGAGGTAGGCGGTGGTGGCCGCCCCCGGCTCGGCGGAGAACGTGTCCGCGCTCACCCCCTGCGTCGGAGTCAACCACGACGCGTGCAGCTCGAGCTCGCCCACGATCGAACCGCGTGCCGACTCCGCCCAGAACGCCTGCTCATCGGATGTCGGCGCGAGCCGGGACGCTTCCGCGAGCACACGGGCGTACTCGCGCAGGTACAGCGCGTCCTGGGCGAGATAGGACAGGAACGGTCCGCGCTCCAGCGTCCCGTCGGCGAGCGCGCGGATGAAGGGCAGCTCGTCGATCGCGGTGCGGATCTCCCTGATGTCGTGCCACCAGTCCGCCGCGATGTCGTCCGCGACCGGACGGGCCTCTGTTCCCGCCCGTTCCCAGAGTCCGGAGAAGTGGTTGATCGGCCCGTGCCCACCGCCGACGCGCAACGCGTCCCCCGCCCGCAGGGCTTCGCGAAGCCAGATGCGCGCGGCGCCGACGGCCGCTTCTGCGTCGTGCCCCCGCGCGAGCAGGGTCGCGAGCGCGGACGACAGCGAGCAGCCGGTGCCATGGGTGTTTCCGGTCGTGATCCGTCGTCCTGGAAAGTCTCTGCGCAGACCGCGCGCCGCGTCGACCAACGCATCGGGGGCCTCATCCCCGACGAGATGGCCGCCCTTGACCAGGACGGCCGCATCGATCCGGGCGGACAGCTCGTGCGCCGCGGAGATGGCATCCTCCCAGTCGGCGATCTCCCGACCGGCGAGCACCGCGAGTTCGGCGAGATTCGGAGTGACCAGAGTCGCCCGCGCGAGGAGTCCGTGCAGTGCTCGCTCCGCCTCCGGATCCAGCAGCCGGTCGCCGGAGGTCGCGACCATGACGGGATCGAGCACCACGACAGGCGGGCGCACGCGGTCGAGCCACGCCCCCACTGCGCGGATGACCTCGGCGTCGGCGAGCATCCCGATCTTCACGGCGTCGATCACGATGTCGTCCGACACGGCATCGAGCTGCGCGCGGAGGAAGTCGACCGGCGGCACGTGCACAGCGCGCACGCCCTGCGTGTTCTGCGCGGTCAGCGCCGTGAGCACAGCCATCCCGTACCCGCCGTTCGCGGCGATGGACTTGAGGTCGGCCTGGATGCCCGCACCTCCGGACGGGTCGCTCCCGGCGATGCTGAGCACTCGCGGCACGATGCCGGAGCGCCAGCGTCGCAGGAACCGCGTCGCTACGGCGGCCGGATCGTCAGCCGCGCACAACGCCGAGACGACGGCCAGCCCCGATGCCCCGGCATCGCGCAGGGACTCGGTGTCGTCGATGCCGACGCCGCCGATCGCCACGCACGGGAGCGGGCTGTTCCGGACGATGTCGCGAAAGCCCTCCACCCCGAGCGGGACGGGGTGATCCGGCTTCGTGAGGGTGGGACGGATGACGCCGACCCCGAGGTAGTCGACCGTCCCGGCCGGGAGGGCCCGCACCGCGTCGAGGTGCGCGGCAGTGTTGGCGGTGAGGCCGATCAACGCGTCGGGTCCGAGTGCCTCACGGGCGCGCAGCACCGAGGCGTCGCCCTGACCGAGGTGCACGCCATCGACCCTGGCTCCACGCTCACGAGCAGCCACGGCCGCGCCCAGCCGATCGTTCACCACGAGCAGCGCCCGACCGTCGATCGCCTGCGACAGCGCGACCAGCTGTTCGACCGTCTCCTCGTCGGTCGCGTCCTTGTCGCGCAGCTGCACGATGCGCACCCCGCCTTCCACCGCGTGCCGGACGGTCTCGACGACGCCCCGGTCTCCGCACAGCTCCGCATCCGTGACGAGGTAGAGCGAGAGGTCGGCGTTCACAGGGCACCGCCTTCGGCGCGGGCACGGACCCTGATGTCAGCGGAATCCACCGCGGCGAGGGCATCCAGCAGCGCGACGGCGAAGCTCCCCGGCCCGGTGGACCGCTCCGCTGCCTGCTCCGCCGCGATCGTGTACACGAGGCTCGCCGACGCGACCGCCGTGAGCGCGTCGTGCCCTGTCGCCCGCGCAGCGCCGAGGAAGGCCGCCATCACCGCGCCCAGAGCACAACCGCCGCCCGTGACCCTCGTGAGCAGCTCGTGCCCGTTGGACAACCGCAGCACGCGTTCGCCGTCGGTGAGCAGATCGATCGGGCCGGACACGGCCACCACACCGCGTGTCGTCCGAGCCAGCGCCGATGCGGCCTCGGCCGCGGACTCGGTGCTGTCGGTGGAATCCACACCTCGCCCCACCGGCGCTGAGCCCGCGAGAGCCAGCACCTCCGAGGCGTTGCCGCGGATCGCGGTCGGACGCTGCTCGGCGAGTTGACGCGCGAGTGCGGTGCGCACCGGGAGCGCACCGACCGCGACGGGGTCGAGCACCCAGGGCGTACCGGCTGCCCTCGCACCGGTGACGGCTTCCAGAGCCGCCGCGCGCTGCTCCGGGGTGGGCGTCCCCAGGTTGACCAGCATCCCCGAGGCGACACCGGCGAACATGCCGGCCTCACCGACGATGTCGACCATGGCGGGAGCAGCCCCGAGCGCCAGCAGCACGTTGGCGGTGAAGCCGGTGACCACGGCATTGGTGATGCAGTGCGTCAGCGGTGGCGCCTCACGCAACACCCCCAGCAGCACCGCAGCCTTTTCGGCGAGATCGTGTGTGGAATCAGGACGCAGAAGATCGCTCATCGCGACATCCCTTCGCTAGTACGAACTAGATCAGGTTCGACGGGTCTGTTCTCAGCCGCGGATCGCGGCACCCCGTGTCACTGTCCGCAGTCTATCGATCGGCCAGCAGCGCCTGCTCCTGCGCCCGCGTGAGCCCGGCACGTCGTTCGCGGTCGAGTCCGCGCTCCCGTTCGTCGGCGAGCACGCGCTCGATCGTGTCGACGAGCGGACGGAGCGTCCCACCGGTCTCATGGAATGCCGCGTTCGAGCGGGTCATGAATCCCGTCATCTCGGGCGGGAGCCACAGCGGCAGGGAGTGCGGGCCGGCCCAGTGGTCCACGTCATGCGCGATGAGCCACTCCTCGTCCGCGACGACGGTCGCCCCGGTGTTCCCGGATGCAGCGCGGACCATCCGCAGCACATCCGCGAGAGGCCTCTCGTCGCCGACGGCGTTGACGGCTCCGCTGCCTCGCGCGGTGACGATGTACTCCGCCAGATCGTCGACGTCGATCAACTGAGCGCTCCGCCCGTCCAGCGGGGGCAGCAGCACGGCGTCAGCGTCGGCACGAGCGAACGCGGCACTCCAGTAGCCGAAGCGGTCGCTCGGGTCTCCGTCGCCCACGATCAGGCCGGGACGCACCACGAGTGCCCGCTCCCCCAATCGGGCGACGGAGTCCTCGGCGGCGACCTTCTGCGCCGCGTACTCGTACTCGTCGCCGAGAACCGCCGCCGGGTGTCGTGGAGCCGATTCGTCCGCACCGACCGTCTCGTCATCGGAGTACACCGACACGGATGACACGTACGTCCATCGTGCCGCTCGATCGCCCAGCATCTCGACTGCCCGATCGACATGCGCCGCCTGGGAGGAGATGTCGACGACGTGGTCCCACTCCCGTCGTGCGAGGTCGGCGTAGGTCGAAGCCTCCTCGCGATCGCCACGCACCAGGACCGTTCCCTCCGGCGCGGGCCGTGTGCCTCGAGCGAGGCAGGTGACCGTGGCTCCGTGGTCGCGCCAGTGACCGGCGATGCGCCCGGAGAGCCACCCGGTGCCGCCCAGGATCAGAACATCCGTCATGGTGTGCCTGCACCCAACCGGTCAAGGCCTGCCAGCACCGGAACCGTCCAGGCGGGGTCGGGCCGCCAGCGGGTCCACGCGGAGTCGAACGGCCAGTCGTCGGCCTCGAACGACGCGATGGCCGCGTCCGCGTGCCGCTCGATCTGCGCGGCCTGCTCGGAGCTGAGCCGTCCCTGGGCGATCGCGGCGACGAGCTCATCCTCGTCCTTGAGGTGGATGCCGCCCGCCGGATCGATCTCGACGTCGAGGATATGGTCGGACGAGAAGGTGTCCCGGTCTGTCCGCAGATGCGCGTTCTCGAGATTCACGTACCACCCGGAGAACGCCCAGTCCGGCCCGGTGGTGTCGCTCCAGAACAGCCAGATCGACCACGGCATCCCCGCAGGGGCGATGCACAGCACCCCGTTGCCCCGCCAGCGCTCCACGATGCGCGTCCGCGGCTCGAGCCAGCGCCGGGCGA
Organism: Microbacterium oxydans; assembly: GCF_006540085.1. Classification (GTDB taxonomy): domain Bacteria; phylum Actinomycetota; class Actinomycetes; order Actinomycetales; family Microbacteriaceae; genus Microbacterium; species Microbacterium oxydans. The sequence goes on from NZ_BJOG01000007.1 coordinate 18,844, forward strand.
GAGGCACTTCCCGCACGCGCTGACCGTCGCTGGATCCCGGCGCCTCCTGGAGGGTCCCCGGAGCGAGCCAGGCCACGAGACCGCGCTCATCATCACGGACCACGCGCATCGGCGAGATCCTGGACGGCTCTCCCGGCTGCCACCCCGGTTTCCGATAGTGCCAGTCGATCTGTGCGCCGGGCTCGAGGAACGGCCCCTCGCCGAGCGGTCGCGCCCCGTCGGGGACGGCGGCCGGAGTGCCCTGGGGGAGGATTCTCATCCCGCCACGGTACTCCGGCGACGGCCCGGATCGTCCGAGCGACGACACGGTCCGCCTCACACCGCGGATCGATCCTCAGTCGCGCAGCGTCGCTCCGAAGCGCTGCGCAGCGACCTCGACTCCGGCGAGCTTGGCCTCCGTGGCCTCCGCCGCGGTGAGGGTGCGGTCATCCGCCCGGAACCTCAGCGCGAAGGTCAGGCTCTTGGAACCCTCCGGAACGCCCTCTCCGCGGTAGTCGTCGACGAGGCGCACCGACTCCAGCAGCATGCCCGCACCTTCGGCGAGGGCGGCCTGCACATCCGCGGCGGGGACCCCGGCCGGAACCAGGAGCGACACGTCCTGCGTAGCGGCGGGGAACGTCGACAGCGAAGCCGCGACGACCCGTCCGCCGGCAAGCGACAGGATGCGGTCGAGGTCGAGCTCGAACACGGTCGCGCGCCCGGGAAGATCGGCCCCCTCGGCGACAGCGGGGTGCAGCTCGCCGACGTATCCGACCTCTTCGCCTGCCACCAGGAGCGACCCGGTGCGCCCCGGGTGGAGGGCGGCGCGTTCGGCCTGTAGCACGTCGATGTCGACCCCGGCGGCTGCCGCGATCACACGGACCGCGTCCAGAGCCTCCACGAGGCCGGCGGCCTCGGCGGGGCGACCGGGCTGGCGCGGTGCGACATGGCCGGTGAGGAGTCCGGAGACGAACCGGTGCTGTGGCGGGATCGAGGCGTTCAGCTCCGCGAGCGTCTCGTCGGAAGGACGCTCCCCCAGCGGCGGCACCTCATCGGTGCCGTACTGCACACCCGGCTCGGGCAGGAAGACCACCCCGGTCTCGAAGATCGCGAGGTCGGTGAGCCCGCGGGAGATGTTGCGGTGCGCGGTCTGCAGCAGACCGGGGATCAGCGACCGGCGCAGGTACGGCGCCTGCCCGTCGAGCGGATTCGCCAGACGGATGCTCGGCAGGTGCTCGCCCGACGCGGAGCCGTGCAGATCGTTCTGCGCCTCCGTGGTGAACGGGAACGACGGCGTCTCGACCAGCCCCGCAGCAGCCAGAGCATCGGCCACGCGGCGGCGGCCCTGCTGGTGCGCGGTGAGGCCGCGCCCGGAGGGAGGCGTCGGCAGCACCGAGGGGATGCGGTCGAGCCCGTGGATGCGGGCGACTTCCTCGGCGAGCGTCCACTTGTCGGTGAGGTCGGGGCGCCAGGTCGGCGGGATGACCGTCCACCCGCCCTGGGTCCCTGAGCCGGTCGAAGGGCTGACCTCCGCGCCGATCGTCGTCAGCGCACCGGTGATCTCTTCATCGGTGTAGTCGACGCCGATAAGCCCCTGCACGAAGCCGGCGGGCAGCTCGATCTCCGCGACGAAGACCTCGGCGAACAGCGCGCCGCCCTCCTCCGTGAGCGTGCCCCCGGCGAACTCGACCATGAGGTCGGCCGCGCGCCGGGCCGCGACGAAGGGGATCAGCGGGTCGACGCCGCGCTCGAAACGCTTGGACGCCTCGCTGGGCAGCTTGTGACGACGAGCCGAACGGGCGATCGTGGTCGGGTCGAAGCTCGCCGCCTCGATCATCACGTTCCGGGTGGAGTCGCTCATCTCCGTCGTGCCGCCGCCCATGACGCCGGCCAGGCCGATCGGACCCGACTCGTCTGTGATGAGCAGGTCTTCGGTGTGCAGCGCGCGCTCGACGCCGTCGAGGGTGGTCATCTTCTCGCCCTCGTGTGCGCGGCGAACCGTGATCCCCCCGGTGAGCTTGTCGAGGTCGTAGCCATGCAGCGGCTGTCCGAGCTCGAGCATCACGTAATTTGTGATGTCGATGAGCACGCCCAGCGACCGCATGCCGGCGAGGCTGAGCCGCGCCACCATCCACGGAGGAGTCGGACGTGAGGGATCGACGTCGCGGACGACGCGGGTCACGAACTCGCTGGCGCCGACGTTCCCACGCACAGGTGCGACGTCGTCGACGATGGTCGTGTGGCCGGTGCCCGGCTGGAGTTCGGCGAAATCGCGCTCCGCCGGGTCGCGGAAGGTCGCTCCGGTCGCGTGCGCGTACTCACGAGCCACCCCGCGCAGGGAGAAGGCGTAACCGCGGTCGGGCGTGACGTTGATCTCCACCGCGACGTCGTCGAGGCCGAGCAGGGCGATCGCGTCGGTGCCGACGGGCGCATCGATGCCGAGGTCGGACAGCACGACGATGCCGTTGTGCTCGTCACCGAGTCCCAGCTCGCGCGCAGAGGCGATCATGCCGTCCGACACATGACCGTAGGTCTTGCGGGCGGCGATCGGGAACGGACCGGGCAGCACCGCACCGGGCAGGGTCACGACGACCTTGTCCCCGACGACGAAGTTGTGCGCGCCGCAGACGATGCCACGGATGCCGCCGTTCGCCTCGCCGACGTCGACCTGGCACCAGTTGATGGTCTTGCCGTTGGACTGGGGCTCCGGCTCGAGCGAGACGACCTGGCCGACCACCACGGGGCCCGTGATGTCGAAGCGGTGCACGTCCTCCTCTTCGAAGCCGACGGTCACCAGGGCCGCGAGGACATCCTCGGGCGTGGCGTCCGCTGCCAGATCGACGTACTCACGCAACCACGAAAGCGGGACGCGCATCACACCACCATCCCGTACTGCTCGCTGAATCGGACATCACCCTCGGCCATGTCGCGCATGTCCTGGACGTCGCTGCGGAACATCAGGCCCCGCTCGATGCCCATGCCGAACGCGAAGCCGCTGTATTCCTCCGGGTCGATCCCGGCCGCGCGCAGCACGTTCGGGTTGACCATGCCGCAGCCGCCCCACTCGATCCAGCGCGCACCGCCCTTGAAGGTGGGGTGCCACAGATCGAGCTCGGCGGACGGCTCGGTGAAGGGGAAGTAGTTGGTGCGGAAGCGCGTCTTGGCCTCGGGGCCGAAGAGCAGCTTCGCGAAGTGGTCGAGCGTGCCCTTGAGGTGCGCCATCGTGATGCCCTTGTCGATCACGAGTCCCTCGAACTGCGTGAACACCGGCAGGTGCGTGGCGTCGAACTCGTCGGTGCGATACACCCGGCCGGGGCACAGCACGTAGATGGGCACCTCGCGGTCGAGCATCGAGCGCACCTGCACCGGGCTCGTGTGCGTGCGCATCACGAGGTGACGCGAGGGCGGGTCCACGTAGAACGTGTCCTGCTCCTGGCGTGCGGGGTGGTCCACATCGAAGTTCAGTGCGTCGAAGTTGAACCACTCGTGCTCGAGCTCCGGTCCCTCCGCGATCTCCCAGCCCATGCCGACGAAGATGTCGCACACCTGGTCCTGCAGGAGCGTGAGCGGATGGCGGGCGCCGACGCGCGTGCGCGAGGGAAGAGCCGTGATGTCGATCCGCTCCGCTTCGAGACGTGCGGCGACCTCGGCGGCGGCAAGCTCCGCTTCCTTGGCGGCGAGCGCCTGTGTCACCTGCCCGCGTCCCTGGCCCACGAGCTTGCCGAATGCGGCCTTGTTCTCGGGAGCGACCTGGCGCATCGAGGCGTTCAGTACCGCGAGCGGCGATCCGTCGGCGACGTGTGCGGCGCGGGCCGCTTTCAGCTCGGCGGTGTCGGCGGCTGCGGCGATCGCCGCGAGGGCATCGGCAACAGCGGACTCGACCGCTTCCGGGGTGATTTCAGGAGACTCTGACACGAGAATCGAGTCTACCGGGGGCGTGCGGGTCCCTTTCGCGGATCAGCGCGCCTTCTCGGACCCATCTCCCTGCAGCACGATGAGCGAGGTGTTGGTCTCGCCTCCGTGCTGGCGGGGATCCGGCACCGCAGGCCCTGCCTTCGGCGAGCGCTTGGCACGCTTCTGCAGGCGGTAGGCGATGTAGGAGAGCAGGAGACACACGGCCACGTACATCGATCCGCCGACGATCGCCGCCGGGATCAGCGGGGAGCCGTAGGGCGCCTGGTTGCCGATCTGGTTGATGACGTAGAGGAGCTCCTTGTACGTGATGATGAAGCCGAGCGCGGTGTCCTTGAGCGCCACGACGAGCTGCGCGATGATCACCGGCATCATGGCCCGGACGGCCTGCGGGATCAGGATGAAGTACATCACCCCGGTCTTCCGCAGTCCGATCGCGTAGCCGGCCTCCTTCTGCCCGCGCGGCAGCGACTCGATCCCGGCACGGAGCACCTCGGCGAGCACGGAGCCGTTGTAGACGATGAGGGCGATCACGACGGCCCAGTACGGCGGCATCTTCACGCCGATCACCGGAAGGCCGTAGTACAGCAGCATCATCAGGATGAGCACGGGCACCGCTCGCAGCACCTCGATGATCCACCGGACCGGCTCACGCACCCAGGCGTGCTCCGAGAGGCGGCCGATGCCGAGAAGGAAACCGAGGACGATGGATCCGACGCCGGCGACCGCGAACGCGGCCAGCGTGGCCAGCAGGCCTTCGCCGAAGCGGACCCAGACCGCGGAGAACGTGAAGATGTTCCACTTCTCTGCGGAGAACTGCCCGGTGGCGAACAGCCTCCACACCACCCAGCCGAGCACCGCGAGGACCACGAGCACCGTGGCGACTCCGATGAGCCTGTTGCGGGCGACGGCACGGGGGCCGGGGACGTCGAAAAGGACGGAACTCATCGCGCGATCCTCCACTTGTTCTCGAGAACGCGCTGCACCCAGGCGAGCAGCAGCACCAGCACCACGAACAGGACCATGACCCACAGGAGCACGACGAGCGCGTTCTCACCGCGTTCGCTGAGCGCCGCGCGGATGGTGCCGAGGTTGACGACCGAGAACCCTGCGGCCACCGTGGTGTTCTTCATGAGGGCGATGAGCACGCTCATCATGGGCGGGACGACGGAGCGCGTCGCCTGCGGCAGCACCACGTAGCGCATGACCTGGCCGAAGTTCAGGCCGATCGCCCGTGCGGCTTCCGCCTGGCCGACCGGCACGGTGTTGATGCCGGCTCGCAGCGCCTCCGCCACATAGGTCGCGGTGTAGATGCCGAGCGCGATCACGGCCAGCAGCAGGGAGTTCACCCGCTCCCCCAGCAGGATCGGAAGGCAGAAGGCGAAGAAGAACATGACCAGGGTCAGCGGTGTGTTGCGGATCCAGTTCACGTACACGCCACCGACGGCGCGGGCGATCGGAACCGGCGAGACACGTGCGGCCCCGACGATGAGTCCGAGGACCAGCGCGATGATGCCGCCGCCGAGGAACAGCACGATGGTTCCCCACAGTGCCTCTCCCCAGAGGTCGAGGTGGTCGGAGATGACTCCCACTGCTGCTCCTGTCGATTCGGGTTCTCGAAAGTGTCCTGCATGAGCGGGGCGGCCGACCATGCCGACCGCCCCGCGGAGATCAACCGACCGGGTCGACCTCGGGCTGCGTCGCCTTGACGCCGGAGGCACCGAGGTTGTTGTCGAAGATCTGCTGCCAGATCTCGCCACCGTCGGTCAGCTGCGTGTTGAAGTACTCCACGAGGGCGTCGTCACCCTTGGCGACGCCGATGCCGTAGCGCTCCTCGCTGAAGGGCTCACCGACGACCTTGAGGTTGTCCGGGTCCTGAGCCGCGTAGCCGATGAGGATCGCCTCATCGGTGGTGACCGCGTCCACCTGGCCGTTCTTCAGGTCCTCGACGCACTTCGAGTACGTGTCGTACTCCTTGGTGGGCACGTCGGGGTAGTTCGTCTTGATGTTCTGGATCGGCGTCGAGCCGGTCGCCGAGCAGACGGTCGTCGAGGAGTCGAGGTCGTCGACGCTCTTGATATCGCTGTCAGCTGCCACGAGGAGGCCCTGACCGGTGACGAAGTACGGACCGGCGAAGGAGATCTGCTCCTTGCGCTTGTCGGTGATGGAGTAGGTGCCGACGTAGTAGTCGATGTCGCCGTTCACGATGGCCTGCTCGCGGTTCGCGGAGGCGATCGCCTGGAACTCGATCTTCTCCGGGTCGACACCGAGCGATGCCGCCATCCAGCGGGCGATGTCGACGTCGAATCCGGTGCGGTCACCGGTCACGGGGTCGAGGTAGCCGAGACCGGGCTGGTCCTCCTTGACGCCGACCTTGATCTTTCCGGACGACTCGATCCGGTCGAACGTCGGGCTGCCGTCGATGCTGACGTCGGTCAGGACGGTCCAGGGCGTGCTGCTGGAGGAGTCACCTTCGTCGCCGCCTTCCGGGGCCCCCGTGCTGGACGGGGTTCCGCTGTTGCAGGCGGTGAGCGTCAGCAGCGCGGCTGCCGCGATTCCGATGCCTGCCAGTGTCCGTGTGCGTCGCATGTGCGTCTCCTTCGTGTGCTGTGTGTGCAGGGTCTGTGTGTGAGTGTGTGAGTGTGCGGGCGCGTCAGTGCGTGAGGAGCTTCGAGAGGAAGTCCTTGGCGCGATCGCTCTTCGGGTGCGTGAAGAACTCCTCGGGAGTCGCCTCCTCCACGATCCGTCCGTCCGCCATGAACACGACGCGGTCGGCGGCCTTGCGCGCGAAGCCCATCTCGTGCGTGACGACGATCATCGTCATCCCGTCCTGGGCGAGTTCGACCATGACGTCGAGCACCTCGTTGATCATCTCGGGGTCGAGCGCACTGGTGGGCTCGTCGAACAGCATCACCTTGGGCTGCATCGCGAGAGCGCGGGCGATGGCCACGCGCTGCTGCTGACCACCGGAGAGCTGGGCAGGGAGCTTCGAGGCCTGCTGGGCCACGCCGACGCGCTCGAGCAGCATCATCGCCTCCTTCTCGGCGTCGGCCTTCTTGATGCCGCGCACCTTGATCGGTCCGAGAGTCACGTTCTCGAGGATCGTGAGGTGGGCGAAGAGGTTGAACGACTGGAAGACCATGCCGACGTCGGCGCGCAGATGAGCCAGGCCCTTGCCCTCGGCCGGGAGCTCCTTGCCGTCGATGCGGATGCTCCCGCTGGTGATCGTCTCCAAGCGGTTGATCGTGCGGCACAGTGTCGACTTCCCAGAGCCGGACGGGCCGATCACGACGACGACCTCCCCCGAGTTCACGGTCAGATCGATGTCGGTGAGCGCCTGGAAGTCGCCGTAGTGCTTCTGGACGTTCTCGACCACGACGAGCGGGGTATCAGAGGTCATCATTTCTCCAAACTAGCCACGTCGGGCGCGGGTCTCCAGGCACCTCGGTGAGATTTACACGTTCGTAATCACCTGATCGCGGCACCAATGCTGCTGTGCATGGGTACCCCGCGGCCCGCCCCCACGGGCCGCGGAATCGTCCTGCTGCGATGCCCCAACGACAGTTGTGCAGCAGGCGACGATCGTGCGCGATCGACCTCACAATGGCAGAGCGCCGGCCCCGCTGTCAGACTTCTTGAGGATTTCTTGAGCAGTCAACCGCGCAGGTCGCGGTAGTAGTCGATCGCACCATCGTGGAGAGGGACCGGACCGGTGAAGATCGCCGAGCGCCGATCCAGCAGCGCCGCGGTCGGCACCTCCCCCGCGATGCGCAGTCGCGCGTCGAAGAGCCCGGCCAGGACATCGTGCACGACGGCATCCGGCGTGGACGCGGCGGTGACGAGATAGTTGGGAACGGCCATCGTCGGCGCGGAGTCCGGCAGGCCGTATGTCCCCGCGGGGACATCGGCCTGCCGATAGGCATGCGAGTACCGTTCGTTCACGGCATTGACCCACTCGGGCTCGATCGGGAGCAGACGCACCGGAGCCCGCGAGGACAGTTCGGCCACGCCGGGAGTGGGCAGGCCCCCCACCCAGAAGAAGCCGTCGATCTCACCACGCTCCATCGCACCGATCGACGCGCTGAGGTCGAGCTGGGGGTCGCGGACGGAATCGAGCGCGACGCCTGCCGCGTCGAGCACTCGGCCGGCGATCACGTTGACGCCGGAGTTCTCGGCGCCGAGGGAGATGGTGCGGCCGGCAAGATCGCCGATGTCGTCGATGTCCGAATCCCCCCGCACCACGACCTGAACGTACTCGTCGTACAGGCGGGCGAGAGCCTCCACCTCCAACGGCCGCTCGAAGGCGCCGGTGCCCGACACCGCGTCGGCGGCGGCATCCCCCTGCGCGAATCCGAGCAGGGCCTCGCCCGAACTCACCCGCAGCAGGTTGTCGACCGATCCCGCGGTCTCCTGCGCGACCATCCGGAGGTCGAGCCGGTCCGACAGCTCTTCCGCCAGGTGGCTGCCGTAGTCGTAGTACACACCGGTCGAGCCCCCGCTGGCGATCGCGTACTCGACGTCGCTCCACTCGTCGGAGCGAGGGACGCACGCGGTCAACCCGGTCAGCAGCACGAACGCGAGTCCTCCCGCGAGAAGTCCCCTGGCGGCCGACCTCATGGCGTGGACCCGTCGTGCAGGACGAGCGCGACCTCGAGTCCGCCACCCTGCGCCGAAGAGACCGCCAGCTCTCCCCCGATCGTCTCCAGCAGATCGCTCGCGATCGCCAGCCCGAGTCCTGACCCCGGTGTGTCCCCGGTGTCGGCGTTGCGCCAGAACCGGTCGGTCGCCGCAGCTGCCTGCTCGTCGGTGAGGCCCGGGCCGTGATCGCGGACCGTGATCCGACAGACGCTTCCTTCCCGTCTCGCCCCGATCTCGATGTGCGCCCCCTCGGGCGAGAACTTCACAGCATTGTCGATCACGGCATCCAGCGCGCTCTCCACGATCGTGCGGTCGGTCACGCTCATCACCGATGACACACCGGTGGAGCGCAGCCCGACTCCGCGCTGAGCCGCGACATCGCGCCATGCTTCCCGGCGACGAGCGGCCAGAGTCGCCAGATCCACAGCGGAGATGGTCGAGTCGCCACGGCCGCCGCGCGCGAGGCCGAGAAGTGTCTCGAGGATGCGGGTCATCCGGCGCCCCTCCTCCCTCGTCTCCTCGACGTCGCCCTGCCACTCGTCGCCGAGTCCCGTCGCCAGATGCTCCACTCTCAGGAGCAGAGCATTGAGGGGGTTGCGCAGTTCGTGTGAGGCGTTGAGCGCGAACTCCTGCTGCCTCGTCATCACCCGTTCGATCTCGTCGGCCATGCCGTTGAACACCTGCGCCATGCGGCGGAGCTCCGGCGGACCGTCGTCCGCAGCAACGCGCGCGTCCATCTCGCCGCGCTCGATCGCGACCATGGCCTCGTCGAGTCGGCGCACCGGCGAGAGCACCCAACGCGCGAGCCGGAACACCAGGAGCACGCCGAGCGCGATGAGCACGCCCGCGATCGCCGAGATGAGCAGGAGCTGGTGCAGGATCGCGGCGCGCGGAGCCGCCACATCTCCGGCGACGAGCACGGCGCCTATCACGTCACCGTCATCGAACACCGGCTCGGCCAATGCGGAATCCGAGACGCTCCACGGGAACACCACCGTCGGCTGCTCAGCTCGTCGACCGGAGAGCGCCAGCTTGACGCGCTCGGCATCGTCTTCGCGAAGCACCGCCGGGTCCTGATCCGCTGCGGCCCACACGCCGCCCCCGAGATCGAACACGGTCACCTCGATCCCGTAGACCTCGCGGAACCGCTCCACCTCCGCCTCGATCACGGCAGCACTGCCGGAACGCAGAGCCTGGCGCGCGCTCGTGACGAAGTAGCCGAGGTCGCCGATCTGCTGCGCATAGAAGGCCTGCTGCACGCTCTGGGCGGCGCTCCACCCCGCGGCACCGCCGAGTCCGGCCAGGATCGCGACGAGCGGTATCAGGAACACGAGGATGAGGCGACGACGCACGACTCAGGACCCTGCCAGCCGATAGCCGACCCCGCGGACCGTCTCGATGACCCCGCGGACCCCGGTCTTCTTCCTGATCGCCCCGACGTGCACCTCCAGAGAATGGCCGAATCCTCGCCAGTCGGTGTTCCACACCTCGCGGATCAGCCGGTCCTTCGGCACCGCCACTCCCGGGTAGCGGGCCAGGACGGCGATGATGTCGAACTCCTTGCGCGTGAGGTCGATGGCCGCGCCGTCGACCAGCACCTGGCGAGCGATCAGATCGACCTGCACGCCGCCTCCGTGGAGCAGGACGCGCGCATCCGCCTCGGGCCTCATCGGCCTGGATCGCCGTGTCACCGCCTCGATCCGCGCCAGGAGCTCGTGCACATCGTAGGGCTTCACCACGAAGTCATCGGCTCCGGCGCGGAGCCCTTTGATGCGCTCCGCGACCTGGCTGCGGGCGGTCACGATCACGATCGGGACCTCGGAGCGGCCCCTGATCCGGCGACACAGGTCGACCCCGTCGACGTCGGGCAGGCCGAGATCGAGCAGCACCACCTCGGTGTCCGCTCCGAGAAGACCCAGTGCAGACGCTCCATCCGCCGCGCGGACGGTCGCGTACCCGGACCGGGCGAGAAACGCCTCCAGTGCGCCTGCGACCCGGTCGTCGTCTTCGACGATCAGAATCCTCATCGACTCCGCTTCCCGCTTCCCCCGGCGTCCGTCACCTCAGTCGACGGACGTCGCCCGCTGAGCGAATGCGCTTTCATACAGGCAGACGCTGGCGGCCGTCGCCAGATTGAGCGACTCGGCTCGGCCGAAGATCGGAAGCTTGAGCACGCGGTCCGCGAGATCCAGCGCCTCGTCTTCGAGTCCGCGCGCCTCGTTGCCGAAGAGCCATCCCGTCGGCTCGGCCAGCACGCCCTCCGCGCGCGCTTCCAGCAGGTCATCGCCCTTCACGTCCGCCGCGAGGATGCGCAGACCTGCGGCGTGAGCACGCTTCACGACTTCGGCGAGGTCGCCCCCGACCGAGACGGGAAGGTGGAACAGGGACCCTGTGGTCGCGCGCACCACCTTCGGGTTGTACGGATCGACGGTGCGACCGGTCAGGACGACGGCATCCGCACCCGCGGCATCCGCTGCCCGGATGATCGTGCCGAGGTTCCCTGGATCCCGCACCTCCTCGCAGATCGCCACCAGTCGCGGCGAGGCGTCGAAGATGTCGCGCACCGACGTCGGCGTCTGCTGCACGACGGCGACGAGGCCTTGCGGTGTGACGGTGTCGGCCATGGCGTTGAGCACGTACTCGGTGACGTACTCGACCTCGATGTCCGCCTCTGCGGCCTTCGCGCGGATGTCGGGGTGCCGCTCCCAGCCGTTCGGCGTCGCGAAGAGCTCGACGATCGCCTCGGGACGGTAGGTGAGCGCCTCGCGCACCGACTGCGGGCCCTCCAGAAGGAACAGGCCTGTCTCAGTCCTCGCGCTGCGTTTGGTCAGCTTCGCGACAGCACGGACTCGGGGCGAACGGGGGTTCTCCAGCACGATCACAGTCTAGGGAACGCACGGCCCTCTCCCGCACCATCCGGGTAGGGTGCCTGCATGACGATCGATGCCGCGGTGAGGAGCTCCCGTCGGCGGATCGTCCTCGCAGTGCTCGCCGTCGCGACGGTCGCGATCGGGCTCGTCATCCATCGCAGTGCGGGCGGGGTCGTGGGCGACGTCATCGGCGATGCGCTGTACGCTGTGCTCATCTATCTGCTCGTCGCCCTGATCGCCGCGCGGTGGCGCCCCTTCGCGCCGGCCCTCGTCGCCTTCGTGTTCTGCGCCGGCGTCGAACTGTTCCAGCTCACCGGTATCCCTCGTGAGTGGGGATCGGCACTCCCCCCGATCCGCCTCGTCCTCGGCTCCGGATTCGATGGACGCGACATCCTCGTCTACGCGGGTGCCGTCGCCATGGCCGCTCTCGTCGACCTCGCGGTCAGCCGCGCGGCAGTCCTCGCCACGCCGGGAAACGCCACAGGGCGCCCTCCCGAAGGAGAGCGCCCTGTGTGAAGAGGTGCTTACGCAGCCGACTTCGGCGCGTTGACGTCGGAGGGAAGAGCCTTCTTCGCCGTCTCGACCAGCGTCGTGAACGTGGCAGCGTCGTTGACCGCGAGGTCGGCGAGCATGCGACGGTCGACCGTGACACCCGCGAGGCCGAGGCCCTGGATGAAGCGGTTGTACGTCATGCCGTTCTGGCGGGCCGCAGCGTTGATGCGCTGGATCCACAGACGACGGAAGTCGCCCTTGCGCTTGCGACGGTCACGGTACGAGTAGACCAGCGAGTGGATGACCTGCTCTTTGGCCTTGCGGTAGAGGCGCGAACGCTGTCCGCGGTAACCGGAGGCGCGCTCGAGGATAACCCGGCGCTTCTTGTGGGCGTTTACTGCCCGCTTGACTCTTGCCATTTTCCTGTGTTCCTATTCGTGCGTTCGGCGCGCGTCAGCGACCGAGAAGCTTCTTCGCGACCTTGGTGTCAGCCTTCGACAGGACCTGGTCCTGGTTCAGACGACGCGTGCGACGGCTCGACTTGTGCTCGAGGTTGTGGCGCATCCCGGCCTGCTGCTTCTTCAGCTTTCCGCTGCCGGTGATCTTGAAGCGCTTCTTAGCACCCGAGTGGGTCTTCTGCTTCGGCATCTTCTCTTCCTTCGTATGGCGCCTTCTCAGGCGACGGTGTCAACCCGCGGTGCGGGAGTTCTGGGGCGGGTACTACTCCGCAGTGGTGGCGGCGGCCTCGTTCTTCGCCTCGCGCGCAGCCTGCTTCTTGTCCGCGCGCTGAGCATCGCGCACGGCGTTCTGCTCCTGCTTCGCCTCGGACTTGCTCTTGAGCGGAGCCACGACCATCACCATGTTGCGACCGTCGATGGTCGGGTTCGACTCGACGGTGCCGAACTCGGCGACATCCTCGGCGAACTTGCGCAGCAGACGCACACCCTGCTCGGGACGCGACTGCTCGCGACCGCGGAACAGGATCATGGCCTTGACCTTGTCGCCGGCCTTGAGGAAGCCCTCGGCACGCTTGAGCTTGGTCGTGTAGTCGTGAGCCTCGATCTTCAGACGGAAGCGCACTTCCTTGAGGATCGTGTTCGCCTGGTTGCGGCGAGCTTCCTTTTCCTTCTGGGCGGCCTCGTACTTGAACTTGCCGTAGTCCATGATCTTGACGACGGGCGGCTTCGAGTTCGGGGCGACCTCGACGAGGTCGAGATCGGCTTCCTGCGCGAGGCGCAGTGCGGCTTCGATGCGGACGACGCCGATCTGCTCACCCGCGGGGCCGACGAGGCGGACCTCGGGGACGCGGATGCGCTCATTGGTACGGGGATCGCTGATGCGGAACTCCTTAGACGATGTGATTCGGCCACCGCGACGCTGTCTGCATCACGGGCGAAATCGGAATCGTCCCCACCCACCGGCATTCAGACGCCGGCTCCGCACCCTGTCTACCGGCTCCTTCTTTCGAACGGAGCCGGTGGAGTGCAAGACCCGGTAGCCTTGAACGGCAAGCGCGGGTGGGAAGTGAATCCTCTTTCGTTCCGGAGCATGACGCTCCGGAGCCCGCCAAAGTCTAACAGAAAGCAAGGCGAAGTGACGAACCAGGCACCGGACGAGGCGGCACGCGAGCGCGAAGAGCGTTGGGCACGTCAGGAGGAGGCCGCATCGTCGGCCACCCGCGACATCGCCGATGTACCCGCAGTCGAGGTGATCACCACCGCCGCCGTGCACCTCATGAGCGCGGCAGCCGTCAAGCTCGGGCTCGCCGACGATCCGGACGCCGCAGCGCAGCTCGACCTCGACGAGGCGCGCAAGCTCATCAACTCCCTCGCCGGGCTCATCACCGCCGGCGCTCCGGAGATCAGCGACATGCACGCGCGGTCCCTGCGCGACGGTCTCCGCTCACTCCAGCTCGCCTTCCGCGAGGCGTCCACGATCCCCGATCCGATCGGCAAGGGACCGGGCGAGAAGTGGACCGGCCCGGTCAACTAGCTGCCGCGGGCTCGACGACCAGAGGGTCGGCCGAGGCCGGGCCGGGGCACTGCCCTTCGGTGCGAGTCCAGGAGATCTCCTGTTCCGACTCATGGATGACGGCACCCTGCGCATCGAACAACCGGATGTCGACCAGGTCGGGCGTGGACATGTCGAAGGACATGCTCCACGTGCCGTCGGCCGACGGAGACGCCGAGAACAGGTTCGCGGACGAGCTCGCATCCTCCCCCGGCCCCGGTGAGCACTGCCCGTCCGCGCAGAACTGGAGGTCGGTCGCCGCCGGGAAGGCGCTCACGTCGACGACGACCGTGCTGATGTAGGCGATCGCCGGGCACGCGTTGACCACGCAGCCGGAAGTGCCGGCGACGGTGCCTCCGAGCAGCACGACGGCGGCGAGGGCTCGCAACAGAGTCCGGGGCATGTCCCCGAGCGTAGCGAAGCGGTTCAGGCGCTGCGGCGGAGCTTCACGGTGAGGGAGTCGACGAGCACGGCGATCCGGTCGTCCGATGCCCAGCGAGACGCGAGACGCGAGAGCACGGCGTCGAGCACCTCGCGTTCGAGTCCGTCGACCAGCTCGAGGACCACGATGAGCTCGGGCCCGCGCAGACGGGCGTCGGGGTCCCCGGAAGCCACAGCCACGTCGATGACGGCCAGTTCGTGGGCCACGCTCTCCTGCAGCGCCGTGAACACCTCGGTCGACAGGAAGCTCGGCTCCCAGCGCTGCTCCTGAGCGATCGCCCACACGGCAGGACGCCGGATGACGAACTCGGTGTCGGACGTCGGGTCGAGCACGATCAGGTCGGTGTCCTCCGACGAGGCGGCCAGCGCCGCGCGGATAGCCTCGACGGGGATGGGTCGCGCCGTCGGGTCCCACGCCTGCATCGCCTGGACCGACGAGAACACCGGCTGCACGCGCCGACCATCCGGAGCCGCGACCGTGACGATGGAGAGCTCCTGCGTCTTGTCAACGGTGAGGCCGTTGGGGGCGATCCCCTCCTCCCCCTTCTCCGCGATGAGGGGCACCAGCACACGGGCGGCACGGAAGGCGTCGACGACCTCGGACTGGCTGCCCTCGCCGGCGCGGAAGCGCAGCAGCGCCGCCAGCAGCGCGGGGTCGGCGGAACCGTCGTCCGCGGCGTGCGGATTCGACTCGAAGCTGCGCCCCTCCCACGGGACGCCTGCTGAATCGCCGTGGTTGTGCGGCTCCGTGCCGCACGCGTGCGCGTCAGTCTCCTGCGACATCCAGTGCCTCAGCCAGCGTGAAGGCGCCGGCGTAGAGTGCCTTGCCGACGATCGCGCCCTCGACGCCCAACGGCACGAGGTCGCGGAGCGCGGCGATGTCGTCCAGGCTCGAGATGCCGCCTGACGCGACCACCGGCTTCGGGGTGCGGGAGGTGACCTCACGGAGAAGGTCGAGGTTCGGACCGCGGAGGGTTCCGTCCTTCGTGACGTCGGTGACCACGTAGCGGCTGCAGCCGGCGTCTTCGAGGCGGTCGAGCACCTCCCAGAGGTCCCCGCCCTCCTTGGTCCATCCGCGGGCGGCGAGCGTCGTTCCGCGCACATCGAGACCGACGGCGATCGCCTCGCCGTAACGGCCGATCACGTCGGCAGCCCACTCCGGATTCTCCAGCGCCGCCGTGCCCAGGTTGATCCGCGTCGCGCCGCTCTCCAGAGCCGCCTCCAGCGTCGCGTCGTCGCGGATACCACCCGAAAGCTCGATGTTCACGCCCTTGAACTGCTTGATGACCTTGCGTAGGATCGGCGCGTTGCTGCCCCGACCGAAGGCCGCGTCGAGGTCGACCAGGTGGATCCAGGAGGCGCCCTGCGACACCCACTCCCCTGCGGCGTCCAACGGGTCGCCATAGCTGGTCTCGGTTCCGGCCTCGCCCTGAGTCAGTCGGACGGCCTTGCCCCCGGCGACATCGACCGCGGGAAGGAGCGTGAGCGAGGGGGACTGCGCGAAGTCGTTCATGGGGTCCTTGGATCGGGAAGCTCTTCGGCCCGGTGCGGGCACGAGAACCGAGGGTAGTCCGCCGGGCGGCGGGGAACAAAACGGGTGACGCCGGCGGGCGTCGTCAGAGACTCTCGACCCAGTTGCGCAGCAGCTGGATACCTGCTTCGCCGGACTTCTCCGGGTGGAACTGCGTCGCCGACAGCGGGCCGTTCTCCACGGCGGCGAGGAAGGGATCGCCGTAGGTCGTCCAGGTCAGGACGGGTTCCGGGAACGGCGGAATGACATCGAGCTGCCAGGACTGGGCGGCGTAGGAGTGCACGAAGTAGAAGCGCTCCTGCTCGATGCCGCGGAAGAGCACGCTGTCGGAACCGGGCGCGACGGTGTTCCAGCCCATGTGCGGAAGCACCGGCGCGTTGAGCTCGGTGACGGCTCCGGGCCACTCTCCGAGCCCTGCGGTATCACGCCCACGCTCGACGCCGTGCTCGAACAGCACCTGCATCCCGACGCAGATGCCGAGGACGGGACGGCCACCGGCCAGACGGCGGTCGATGATCTCGTCGCCTCCGTGCGCACGCAGGGCATCGCGAACCGCCTGGAACGCGCCGACGCCGGGAACGACCAGGCCGTCCGCCTCGAGGGCGGTGGTGCGGTCGCGCGTCAGCACGGCGTCGGCACCGGCAGCCACGAGAGCCTTGACGGCCGAGTGGACGTTGCCCGACTCGTAGTCGAACACCGCGACGCGAGGAGCCGACGTCACAGCGCGCCCTTGGTGGACGGAATGCCGTCGACGAGCGGATCCAGCGCCTTCGCCTGACGGAACGCACGCGCGAACGCCTTGTACTCCGCTTCCGCGATGTGGTGCGGGTCTCGGCCGCCGAGCACACGCACGTGCACCGTGAGAGCGGCATTGAACGTGATGGCTTCGAAGGAGTGGCGGACGAGCGACCCTGTGAAGTGTCCGCCGATCAGGTGGTGCTCGAACCCCTCGGGCTCCCCCGTGTGCACGAGGTACGGGCGGCCCGAGATGTCGACCACGGCCTGCGCGAGCGCCTCGTCGAGGGGGACGAGGGCGTCTCCGTACCGGGAGATGCCGGACTTGTCGCCGAGGGCTTCGAGGATCGCCTGTCCGAGCACGATCGAGACGTCTTCTACGGTGTGGTGTGCGTCGATGTGGGTGTCACCGGAGGCGCGCACTGTGAGGTCGGTCAGCGAGTGCTTCGCGAACGCCGTGAGCATGTGGTCGAAGAAGGGCACCGAGGTGTCGATGTGGCTCGCGCCGGTCCCGTCGAGGTTCAGCTCGAGCTCGACGGTGGACTCCGACGTGCGGCGCACACGGCTCGCGGTGCGCGGGGTCGGTGCGGAAGTGCTCATGAAGCCGATCCTATCGAGGCCAGAGCATCGAGGAACGCGGTGGTCTCGGCCTCGGTGCCCGCGCTCACCCTCAGGTGTCCTGGGATGCCGACATCGCGTACCAGCACCCCCTGGTCGTACAACTGCTGCCAGGTGGCCTTCGGGTCGGAGATTCCACCGAACAGCACGAAGTTCGACCAGGATTCGTGCGGCTGGTAACCCAGCGCCTCGAGAGTCGCCGTGATGCGGTCGCGCTGCTCGACGATCTCCTCGACCATGCCGAGCATGACGTCGGCATTGCGCAGCGCCGCGATGGCCGCCGCCTGGGTGAGTGCGCTCAGGTGGTACGGCAGACGCACCAGCCGCAGCGCGTCGATGAACGCCGGGTCGGCCGCGAGATACCCGACACGGGCCCCGGCGAACGCGAAGGCCTTGCTCATCGTGCGCGAGACGGCCAGACGCGGCCGCCCGTCGAGCAGCGTCAGTGCGGAGACCGCGTCATGCGGCGCGAACTCCTGGTAGGCCTCGTCGACGATCACTATGCCCCTGGCGGCCTCGTACACCGCTTCGATGACGTCGAGTCCGAGCGGCGTGCCGGTGGGGTTGTTGGGAGAGCAGAGGATGACCACGTCCGGCTCGGCGGCCCGCACCTGCTCGGCCGCCTCCTCCGGAGTGATGGTGTAGTCGGGCTGACGCGTGCCGGCGATCCACCGCGCACCGGTGCCCTGCGCGATGAGCGGGTACATCGAATAGGTCGGCGCGAACCCGAAAGCCGTGCGACCAGGGCCACCGAAGGCCTGCAGGATGTGCTGGAGCACCTCATTGGACCCGTTGCCCGCCCAGATCTGCTCGGGGACGAGACCGTGGCCCAGGTACTCCGCGAAAGACTCGCGAAGCGTGGTGAACTCACGATCCGGGTAGCGGTTGACATCACGGATCGCGACGGCGATGTCATCGAGGATGTCGCTCGCCACCGCATCGGGGATCGGATGCGTGTTCTCATTCACGTTGAGCGCGATGGGAAGCGGCGCCTGTGGAGCACCGTATGGCTTCAATCCGCGGAGATCGTCACGTAGCGGGAGATCGTTGAGGGAGAGGGTCACCCTTCCCATGCTAGGCGGCGCTTGAGGTTGATGACGCAAAGTCGCCGCCCCAGGAACTCCTCGTCTGAGCCCTCCGCCGGATCAGCGCGCGTACTGAGCCGGGATCGCCAGAGTCTGCCCGATCTGCAGCTCCCCACCGCGCAACAGGTTCATCCGGCTGATGTCGCCGATCACATCGCGCGGGTCGGCGTCGGGCGCGACGCCGGTGGCGATGGACCAGAGCGTGTCACCGGGCATGACGGTGACGGTCTCGACGCCGACGGGTGCGGTGTCGGCACCCGACGCGACCGCGCTGCCGCCGCTGAGCGCCGCGAACGCGATGCCGGCGGCGAGGGGCACCGACGCCAGGGCGAGCAGTACAGCGCGACCACGCGTCGTCAGCCGGAGTCTCGTCGAAGGACGGGGCGATGCCGGGATGACTGCTGCGGTGCTGAAGCCGATGCTGCTCATGTGGTGCTCCTTAGCCTGTCCCGGAGCGGTGAGGCTGCCGGGGAAGTTGGCGTAGCGTTCGCATTCACGACTCGGCCGGGAGCCGGGAATGCGAAGCTACGTACCGAAGATATCTTCGAGTTCGAACATCTGTCAAGTATTCTTCGAAACCACACCGGGGAAAGAGGCCGACACGCTCGAACAGATCTTCCAGATCGGCCCGATTCTCGGATACGGTTTCGATAAGGACACCCCACCACGGGCCTCCGACATTCGAAGAGGGACGTCGGATCACGCACTGAAGGAGCACCATGAGCGAGAACTCTGCCGCCGAGTCGGAGGCACCGCGCACGCGCCGCCGGAAGAGCCTCAGCCCGAAGCAGATGGCGATCCTCGAGGTCATCCAGAACTCGATCGCGAACCACGGCTATCCGCCGAGCATGCGCGAGATCGGAGACGCCGTCGGTCTCAAGTCCCTCTCCAGCGTCACCCATCAACTCGGACAGCTCGAGCTGAGTGGCTACCTGCGCCGCGACCCGGGGAAGACCAGGG
Organism: Microbacterium oxydans; assembly: GCF_006540085.1. Lineage (GTDB taxonomy): Bacteria > Actinomycetota > Actinomycetes > Actinomycetales > Microbacteriaceae > Microbacterium > Microbacterium oxydans. The sequence goes on from NZ_BJOG01000007.1 coordinate 38,115, forward strand.
CGATGGAGGTGCTCATCGATCTGCCGGGCGCCAGCACCGAGAACCCGGCCGACGTCGCGACTCCCGTAGGCGACGCCGCGCTCGTCCCCCTGGTGGGACGGATCGCCGCCGGCGTGCCGATCACCGCGGATCAGCAGGTCGAGGAGATCTTCCCGCTCCCCCGCCAGTTGGTGGGCAAGGGCGACCTGTTCATGCTCAAGGTCTCCGGCGAGTCGATGATCGACGCCGCCATCTGCGACGGCGACTGGGTCGTGGTCCGCTCCCAGAACAGCGCGGAGAACGGCGAGATCGTCGCGGCGATGCTCGATGGCGAGGCGACGGTCAAGGTGCTGCGCCGCCGGGACGGCCACACCTGGCTCCTCCCCCGCAACTCGGCATTCGAACCCATCCTCGGCGACGAGTCCGTCGTCCTCGGCAAGGTCGTGGCGGTGCTCCGCGCCGTCTGACCCTCGATCCGGTCAGCGCGGACCGGGCCTGGTCGTGTAGGTGACCGTCTTCCCTTCGCGCGCTTCCACAGTGGTCGGGCCCACGGCGTGGCCGCACACGCGGTGCGACGCCGCATAGGCTCGAGACATGTCGTCGTCCCCTTACGGTTCCTGGTCATCCCCGTTCTCCGCCGCCTCGGTCGCCGCGTCTTCACCGCGCATCGACGGCGCCCGTTTCGTCGGCTCGGAGATCTGGTGGGGCGAGTCGGTGCCTGCCCAGAAGGGCCGCGTGACGGTGCGGAGCTCCTCCGGAGCCGAGATCCTCCCCTCCCCCTGGAGCGCACGCTCACGTGTGCACGAGTACGGCGGGGGTGCGTGGACGGCGGACGAGCACGGCACGCTCTACTTCGTCGACGCGAACGACCAGCGGGTTCATCGTCTGAGCGTGGGAGGCGAGCCCGTTGCTCTCACCCCTCCCGGGCCCTCCCACGGCGGCCTGCGTGTGCAGTCCGGTCGACTGCTGGCCGTGCGCGAAGACCTCTCCCGCACGCCGCATCTCCGAGCGATCGTCGAGATCCCGCTCGACGGCTCCGCAGCCGAGGATGCGTCCGCGATCACGGTGATCGTGCAGGGCGATGGTTTCTTCGCCCACCCCGCGCTCTCCCCCGACGGCACCCGCGCCGCGTGGGTCGCGTGGGACAGGGGCCGCATGCCGTGGGAGGACGCGCACGTGCAGGTCGCCGAGGTCGGTGAGGACACTCCGCGCACGATCCCCTCACGGGCGGCGCTGCAGCCGGAGTGGCTGAGCGACTCGGAGTTGCTCTTCGCCGATGATCCGGGTGGGCGCTGGGCCCTGCAGCGCATCTCCCTGGACGGTGTGGTCCCGGTCGGCACCGCACGGCAGGTCTCACCCTCGGACGCCGACACGGGCTATGGGCTCTGGGTCCTCGGCAACCGCTGGTATCAGCTGCTCGACGACGGCCGCGTCGTCGCCGTCCGGACGAACGGGCGCGACGAGGTCGTGGTGATCGATGCCGATGATGCTGCCGACGACCGCGTCGACGTCATCTCGTTCCCCGGAGACGGCCATGTGAGCGTCGACGATGTCGACGGCACCCGCGTGCTCCTCTCCGGCAACGGTTCGCGTGCGAACGCCGGGCTGTGGTGCGTCGACGTCGTATCGGGTGCCACCGTGGCGGTGCGCGGCGGCGAACCGGTCGATCCGCAGTGGATGCCCGCTGCGATGCCGATCGAGATCCAGGGCCCGCACGGAGAGGTGCACGCGTTCGCGTACCCGCCGGCGAACCCGCACGCGACGGCTCCCGATCACGAGCTCCCGCCCTACATCGTCCTCGTGCACGGGGGGCCGACCGCGCACGTCACCGGGGCGGCGTCCGAGGCGATCGCGTTCTACACGAGCCGCGGCATCGGCGTGCTCGACGTGAACTACGGAGGATCCACGGGGTACGGCCGCTCGTACCGTGAACGTCTCGACGGCCAGTGGGGCATCGTCGATGTCGACGACGTGATCGCCGCGGCCCGCGGTCTGGCGGACGCGGGCCTGGCCGACCCCGACCGGATCGCGATCCGCGGCGGGTCGGCCGGCGGCTGGACCGTGCTGTCGGCGCTGGTGCGGGGCGGAGCCTTCGCTGCCGGGATCAGCCGCTACGGGGTCGCCGATCTGCGCATGCTCGTCGCGGAGACCCACGATTTCGAGGCGTCGTACATCGACGGTCTGGTCGGCCCCCTCCCCGAGCACGAGCACCTGTACGTGGAGCGTTCACCGCTCACGCACGCCGACCGGATCGACGCGCCCGTGCTGCTGCTGCAGGGCGGCGAGGATCGCGTGGTTCCGCCCTCGCAGTCCGAGGCGATCCGAGACGCGCTCGCGGCACGCGGAGTCGACCACGAGTATGTGCTGTACCCCGCCGAGGGGCACGGATTCCGCAGCGCCGACACGATCGTCGACGCCCTCGAGCGCGAGCTGACGTTCCTCGGCCGTGTGTTCGGCTTCGAGCCGCGTCTGTGAGGACGGCTTCCCCCGCGAGGGTCACTCCCCCACGCGGTTGCGCAGACGCATGGCGCGGTCGGCTTCGCGGGTGTCCTGACGCTCACGCAGGGTCTGTCGTTTGTCGTACTCGCGCTTACCTTTGGCGAGGGCGATCTCGACCTTGGCGCGACCGTCGGAGAAGTACAGCTTCAGCGGGATGAGGGTGTATCCCCCTGCCGAGACGGCGTGGGCGATCTTCGCGATCTCCTCACGGTGCAGCAGCAGCTTGCGGATGCGCTTGGCCGAATGGTTCGTCCAATGCCCCTGCGAGTACTCCGGGATGTGCACTGAGTCGAGGAAGACCTCGTTCCCCTTGACGAACGCGTAGCCGTCGCTGAGGTTGGCTCGTCCCTGACGCAGCGACTTGACCTCGGTGCCGGTGAGCACCATCCCCGCCTCGTACGACTTCTCGATGGCGTAGTCGTGACGTGCGCGACGATTGGTCGCGACGACCTTCTCTCCGCGTTCCCTGGGCATGATGCTCTCCTGTTGCCGTGATGAGCCCGATCGATCGATCCGACCGAGCAGCCTTTCAGGCTATCAGGTGCGCAGCCAGCGTCGGATCGCGAAGCCCGCGGACAGGGCGGCGAGGATCACTCCGATGCCGATCAGCACCGGGACGACCAGTGCCGCGTCCTGCATCGTGACCCACGTCGTGATGAACGGCACCCTTCCCCGCAGATAGCCGTTGACGCCGAAGTGCACGCCGGCGACGACCGCGGCGCTGGCCAGGGCCGACCCCAGGAAGGCCGCGAACACGCCCTCCAGCACGAACGGGGTCTGGATGAAGCGGTTGGACGCTCCGACGAGGCGCATGATGCCGATCTCCTTGCGCCTCGCATACGCGGACAGGCGGATCGTCGTGCCGATCAGGAGAGTCGCGGCGATGAGCATGAGTACGGCGATCCCGACCGCGATGTAGGTCGCGACGGTCAAAGCGGAGAACAGGGGCTCCAGGTACTGCAGCTGATCCTTCACCTGCTCGACCCCAGCCTGTCCGCTGAAGGCTTCGGCGAGCACCTGGGACTGGCCGGGATCCTTCATGGTCACGAAGAACACTTCGAAGGCCTGGTCGGGAGTGAGCACGCTCGCCTGGTCCGCGCCGAGCTGGTCGACGAGTTTGGCGTAGGTCTCTTCCTTGGTGTCGAAGGTCATCGAGCTGATGAGCGGTTTGAGCGCGTCGCCCTCGAGCTGCGCACGCACGGCTGCGACCTGCTCCTCGCTCGCCGCACCGTCGAGACACGTCTCGGATTCCGACACGGCCGAGCACATGTACACAGCCACCTGGGCGCGCTCGGCCCAGTAGCCGCGCATGACGCCGATCTGCCCCTGCATGAGGATCGCGGCGCCCACGAAGGTCAGGGACACGAAGGTGACTAGCACGACGGAGATCACCATCGAGATGTTCCGCCGGAGTCCGACGAGGGCTTCGGTCAGGATGAGTCCGATTCTCATGAGGTCGGGCCCACTTCCTCGTCGTCCTCGTCGGAGAGACCGAGGCGATCCGCGACACCGAGTTCGGCGACGTCGACCGTCGGCAGGACGATCGGATGCGTTCGCGGGCGTGCGGCCGGAGCGGGTTCGACGGCCGAAGGCGGCTCGACCACCGCGGGAGGTTCGACGGCAGCGGGAGGCTCGACCACGGCGGGGGGCTCGACGACGTTCGCAGCTGCGCCCTCCTGCACCGCGGGCTGCGGCTCCGGCGCTTCGACCGTGCGCGGGGCGGGCGGAACCACCGTCTCCCCGTCGCGATCGACTGCTGCCGCAGCCTGACGCTGACTGGCGAGCTCTTCTGCGAGTGCGGCACGCACCACCGAGAGATCGGCGGTCTGGCGCTGCACCTCCTGGACGGCGGTCAGTGCGGCAGCGGCTGCCGCGCCACGCACTTCCTCTGGCACGAGGCGCGGGATGTTGGACGTGTCGCCGTATCCGCCATGCACCTCATCGCGGACCATCTCGCCGTCGCGCAGCTCGATCACGCGGCGCTGCATCTGATCGACGAAACCGGCCTCGTGGGTGGCCATCAGCACCGTGGTGCCCCCCGCGTTGATGCGGGCGAGCAGCTGCATGATGTCGACCGAGGTCGCAGGGTCGAGGTTTCCGGTCGGCTCATCGGCGAGCAGAACCTGGGGCCGATTGACGAGAGCGCGCGCGATGGCGACGCGCTGCTGCTCACCGCCCGACAGTTCGTGGGGCATCCGCTTCTGCTTGCCGTCGAGGCCCACCAGAGCGAGAGCCTCAGGCACCGCCTGTTGGATGAAGCCGCGGGAGGCACCGGTCACCTGGAGCGTGAACGCGACGTTCTGATGGACGGTCTTCGACGGGAGGAGCCGGAAGTCCTGGAACACCGACCCGATATGGCGGCGGAAGTACGGCACCTTGCGGTTCGCGAGAGCTCGCAGGTCCCTCCCGAGCACCGCCACCCGTCCCGAGGTGGGGACGTCCTCGCGCAGGATGAGGCGAAGGCAGGACGACTTGCCGGAACCCGAGGCCCCGACGAGGAAGACGAACTCCCCGCGTTGCACTTCGAAGTCGACACCGGAGAGGGCGGGCTTCGACGTCCCGCGGTAGCGTTTCGTGACGTTCTCGAACCGAATCATGGCGCTACGAGCCTAAGCGCGGGCGCTTCCCTGACGGCGAGCGACACCCCGCACAGGCACGTCATCCCTCGGCCCGGATGGGGATTGCTCCCCATGCACACGCCACTGCCGCGTCACCTGCCACTGCTATACATGAAGATGCCGACCGCACGAAGCGGTCGCCGAATTCTTTCGAGGGGGAGCCATGACGACACCTGCAGGTTGGTACGACGACGGATCCGGACGGCAGCGCTGGTGGGACGGCCAGCAGTGGACGGAGCACTTCGCCCCTGAGGCGACGGATGCGGGGTCGGCCTCTGAGGAGCCGAACGTCTCCGAGACCACGCCGATCGAGGACACGGTCATCGAGGAGACGGTGATCGGAGACACGGCGATCGAAGACACGGTGATCCGTCCGTCCGAGGAGACGGTGATCATTCCCGAGGAGCACGGCTCCTCGGCCCCCGCGGACCAGGGCGATGTCGATGCTGCGGGTGCGACCGCCGCGACGACCCCGCTCGGCGACGACCTCGGCGCCTACTCCGCGCCGGCGGCCCCTCCCGCATACCCGGCAGCCGCGCCCGGACAGTCCACGGACGCCTACCCCGGCGTCGCACCTGCGTACCCCGGCACCACGACGGGCTACCCCACCGCCGCCCCCTACGGGCAGCCGGTCTCCGAGGAGCCGAAGAAGCTCTCGGTCCTGGGGCTCGTCGGTCTCGGTGTCGCTGCGCTCGGCACGATCCTGGTCTTCATCCCGGTCGTCGGGTTCATCGGCTTCGTGCTGCTCGCGGCCGCCTTCGTCGTCTCGCTGATCTCGCTCTTCCTGAAGGGCAAGAAGTGGCCGGGCATCGCGGGCCTCGTCCTCGCGGTCGTCGGCACCATCATCGGGATCATCATGTCGTTCGTCTACCTCTTCGCCTTCGCACAGGGCGTGAGCGAGGAGATCGACAAGCTGCCCACCTCCTCCCCCTCGATCGAGGCATCGGCACCGCCGGAGAGCGAGGGGCCCGACGCCGGTGTGCGTCCGACCTCGCCGGAGGTGGCGCAGGGACTGACCGCCATCCTCGCCTCGTCGGGCGCTGAGGGGTACACGGAGCCCCAGGTGTCCTGCCTCGCGGATCTGCTCGTGGCCTCGGATCTCGACAACGCGACGTTGCGCACGATCGCGGACAGCGACGGCAACCTCACCGACACGGACGCTCTGTACGGTGTCGCCGAGGTGCTCAGCGATACCGAGGCGATCACGGCCTGCCTCGTTCCCTGAGCGACGTCAGCTCAATTCAAGAAGGCCTCGAGGGCAATGCTCTCGAGGCCTTCTTCGTGTGATCTAACCGGTATTCGACACAGGGGCGTCCCCGGCGCTACCGTCATCTTTGACGGCCGCCCCTCGCAGAACGGCCGGCGTCGCGAGGACGACCTCACCACGCAATCGCCGACCGAGAAAGACGCACGGGAACGCCTGATGACAACACCTGCCGGCTGGTACGACGACGGCTCCGGGAACCGACGGTGGTGGGATGGGCTGAGCTGGACGGAGTATGTCGTCACCGGGCACCCCGCTGCCGTCACGGAATCGGAGGTCACGACCTCGACTGCCGAGGACGCGCACGTCGCTGCTGACCCGACGGCGCCCGCAGCGGCGACGGACCCCGGGGTCCCGACGACCGCCGCCACGGGTCAGCCCCTCGGGACCGTGGCCGACCTCGAACCCGCGCCCTTCGCCCCGCCGTACACGCTCGCGCACCAGATGCCTGCCTCCCCCGCCGGGACGGTGCCCTCGAACGGTGCGATCTCCGCTCCATACGGCGGGTATCCGGCAGCCTCGTGGCCCACGCCTTCCACCCCGCAAGCCCGCCCCGGCGTCCCTGTCGTGGGCATCATCGGCCTGGCAGCCGTGGTCATCGGCGTCGTCTGCGCATGCATCCCCGTGATCGCGATCGCCGGGTGGGCACTCCTCGCCGTCGGGTTCGTGATGTCGCTCGTCTCCCTGTTCCTGCGCGGGCGGAAGTGGCCGGGCATCACCGGTCTCGCCCTCGCTGTGATCGGAGCCGTGCTCGCGGCTGCCGTGTCGCTGCTGCTGCTCGCCGCGACATCGTCGGACGGTGCTTCGTCCGCGATCCCGAGCGAACGGCCGACGGATGGAGGCACGTCCACGGAACGTCCGGACCCGTCCGCGATCGAGGGCGCCGAGATGACGACCTTCGCCGATCTCGAGGTCGGTGACTGTCTGCCCCTGGTCGTGTACGACGAGGACGAGCTCGTCTTCGAGCTGCCCGTCGTGCCCTGCGAGCAGCCGCACACCGACGAGGTCTTCTTCATCTACGACGTGGAAGACGGTGAGTTCCCGGGCGACGACGCCCTCACCGAGACCGCGTGGAACGGCTGCTACGAGGCGTTCCAGGCGTACGTCGGCACCTCGTACGAGGCCTCGGAGCTCGACTTCTACAACTACCAGCCGACGAAGGGCACGTGGATCCGGGAGGGGGACCGCACCGTGCAGTGCATCCTCTTCAGCTATGACGATGTGACCGGCACCCTGCGGGACTCCGGTCGCTGACCACAACGATACGAAGAAGGCCCCGGATCGCTCCGGGGCCTTCTTCGTGGACTCAGTCCTCGGTCTTGCGCTTGCGCCAGCGGATACCCGCCGAGATGAAGTCGTCGAGGTCGCCGTCGAACACCGCAGCCGGATTGCCGGATTCCTGGCCGGTGCGGAGGTCCTTGACCAGCTGCTGGCCGTAGAGGAAGTACGAGCGCATCTGATCGCCCCAGCTCGCGGTGATGTTGCCCGCGAGTTCCTTCTTCTTCGCAGCCTCCTGCTCCTTCTGCAGCAGCAGGAGTCGCGTCTGCAGCACGCGCATGGCGGCGGCACGGTTCTGGATCTGCGACTTCTCGTTCTGCATCGACACGACGATGCCGGTCGGGAGGTGCGTGAGGCGCACGGCGGAGTCGGTCGTGTTGACCGACTGCCCACCCGGGCCGGAGGAGCGGAACACGTCGACGCGGATGTCGCTCTCCGGGATGTCGACCTCTGTGGCCTCTTCCATCAGCGGGATGACCTCGACGGCGGCGAACGACGTCTGCCGCTTGTCGGCGGAGCCGAACGGACTGATGCGGGCGAGACGATGCGTTCCGGCCTCGACCGAGATGGTACCGAAGGCGTAGGGAGCGTCGATCTCGAAGGTCGCGGACTTGATGCCGGCGCCCTCCGCGTAAGACGTGTCCATGACCTTGACGGGGTACTTGTGCCGCTCGGCCCAGCGCAGGTACATGCGCATCAGCATCTCGGCGAAGTCCGTGGCGTCGTCGCCGCCGGCCCCGGAGCGGATCGTGATGATCGCGGAGCGCTCGTCGTATTCGCCGTCGAGGAGCGTCTGCACCTCGAGCTGGTTGATCAGATCGGTCAGCGCAGCGAGCTCCGTGCGGGCCTCCTGCGCTGAGTCCTCGTCGCCCATCTCGTTCGCGAGACCGACCAGCACTTCCAGGTCGTCGAGACGCTGGGCGATGCCGGTGATGCGGGCGAGCTCCGACTGGCGGTGGCTGAGGGCGCTGGTCACCTTCTGCGCGTTCTCGGTGTCGTCCCAGAGGTCGGGAGCGCCGGCCTCCTCGCTGAGACGCGCGATGTCGTCGCGGAGACGGGAGACATCGACGACCTCGCTGATGTCGCCGAAGGTGTGCCTGAGCGCCTGGATTTCGGCGGAGAGATCTAGTTCGAGCATGACACCTCAGCCTAACGTGCCGCCTGCCCGCACGGGGACGCCATCGTCCGGGAGCTCCGGACAACGGGAGTAGCGTGAAGTCGTGAGCAGCGCATCGACGGTCCTTCGACAGTTCGGACCGATGGTGTATCTGCCGACCATCCTCTTCTCGCTCGGCGAGGGTGCGGTGATCCCGCTCATCCCGGTGCTCGCGGCCTCCATGGGAGCGGATGTGGCGTTCGCCGCCCTCGTCGCCTCGTGCCTCGTCATCGGCCAGCTGTGCGGGAACCTCCCCGCCGGATGGGCGGTCGGCAGGATCGGCGAGCGCTACACCATGGTGATCGCCGGGGTGATCTCGATCGTCGCCGGCATCGGAATGGTGTTCGCGCCGTCGCTCGGTGTGCTGGCGGCTTCGGTGTTCCTGCTGGGCATCTGCGCGGCGGCCTTCGGTCTCGCCCGGCATGCGTTCATGACCACGCGGGTTCCTGTCGCCTTCCGCGCGCGGTCGCTCTCGCTGCTCGGCGGGAGCTTCCGCCTCGGCATCTTCGTCGGTCCGTTCATCGCGGCAGGACTGCTTCAGCTCTTCGGCAGCGAGAGCGCAGCGATCTGGTTCTTCCTCGGCTGCCTCGTGGTGATGGTCGCGCTGGTCCTCTTCGGGCCCGATCCGGAGAAGATGGTCCCGCCGGTCACGACGGCCACGCGCGAGCGCTATGCGGAGGACTCCGGCGAGGCCGTGAGCGGTTCGATCCCCACGGTCGAGCGCCTCGGCATCTTCCAGACGATGTGGCGCCAGCGTGCGGTGCTCGGACGCCTCGGCCTCGCCGCCGCTTCGCTCTCCGCCGTCCGGTCGGCCCGCCAGGTCGTGCTCCCCCTGTGGGGGCTGTCCCTGGGGTTGGACGCCTCGACCATCTCCCTCGTCGTCGGCGTCTCCGGGGCCATCGACTTCGCGCTCTTCTATGCGAGCGGCCAGGTGATGGACCGCTTCGGCCGGCTGTGGGCGGCGATGCCGGCGATGGTGCTCATGGGAGCGGGTTTCCTGGCGCTGTCGTTCACGCACGACGGGGATGCGGCTGTGCTGTGGTTCGGCATGTTCGCCGCTGTCCTGGGCGTCGGCAACGGACTGTCCAGCGGCATCCTGCTGACTCTGGGGGCGGATGTCGCGCCGAAGCGGGATCCCGCCGCCTTCCTCGGTTCGTGGCGCACGCTCACCGATGCCGGCGGCGCGATCGCCCCGCTGCTCGTCTCGGGGATCACGGCCGTGGCTTCGCTCCCGTTCGCCGCGGCCGCCATGGGCGTCATCGGCCTGGTGGGTGCTCTCGGCTTCCTGCGCTGGATCCCGCAGTTCGTCCCCCGAGCACGACCCGAGTCCAGCGAAGAGCCACCGGAAGGAGACCCGGAATGATCCCGAACCTCGAGGCGGATGCTCATCGCCTCGTCTCGACCTTCGTCCCCCGATCCGCACGAGACCGCGCAGCGCAGGCGGACTTCGCCTCGTTCTTCGATGCCGACGGCGGGCCTGTGCACCGTGAGGCAGGCCCTGACCACCTCACGGCATCATGTGTGGTGTTCGATGCCACGTTCCAGCACACGCTGCTGGTGTTCCACCGCAAGGGGCAGTTCTGGGTGCAACCGGGAGGCCACGTCGAGGACGGCGACGCATCGGTCATGGTCGGCGCGCTGCGGGAGCTGCGTGAGGAGACCGGGATCGTGGTGGACCCGGTAGACCCGCCGCTCGCCTATGACCTCGACCACCACGGCCTGTCTTCGCGCTTCGGCGCATGCGCCTCGCACCTCGACATCGGGATCGCCGTCGTGGTCGACCGAGAGTCGGCGCTCACCGTGAGCGAGGAGTCGGAGGATCTACGCTGGTGGCCCGTCGATGCCCTGCCAGCGGAGGTGCCACCCCAGCTCGTGCCCCGTCTCACCGGACTGCTCACGCAGCTGCAGAACCCCCGCTGAGCGGGGTTCTCACCGCAGCGCCGTGCGGCTGGTGGCCGTCGACTCGAGCGGGACTCCGTCAGGCACGAACAGGGACACCAACGGCGGATGCCATTGTGCGGCGACGGTGACGCGCGCCGTGACGCCGTCGGGCGTTCCGGCAGCGGTGAGCGAAGCATCGCCCGGCACCGCTACCACGAGCGACGCGGCCTGTTCTTCGACACCGGCGTCGGTCAGCTCGGCTCGCGCGCCGCCGTCGCGAACCACCAGCGTGAACCCGTCAGCCCCGGCGAGCGCAGCGGAATCGGCGAGCGCATCCAACCGCTTCTGGGCGATGTAGAGGTCGGTGGCGCAGACACACACGAAGATCACGGCCAGCGCGAGCAGCACATACCCGAGCGTGAGGAGAAGCACACTCCCCTCGTCATGCTCGATCCCGGCGCCGAGGGTGCGACGGCCCGGCGTCACCGTTCGGTACCCCACTGTCTGGACATCTTCTGCACGGCCTCGGCCTGAACGGCGACCGCGGTTGACCTGTCGAGGCCGATCACCTCCGGCATCAGGGGCAGCCGTACCCGCGTGGAGACGGAGACGACGATCGTCGCGCCAGCCGCCGGGCACTCGAGAGACTGCGGTGTGCAGGAGAGCGTCAGGTCGACCGTGTCCTCGTCCAGACCGTACTCCTCGACGATGCCGGCGAGCACAGCGTCGCTCCGTTCCGCGGCCGTCGTCGCGTCCGGAGCACGGGCGATCACACGGGCGATGTGCCGCGCTGCCGCCTCCGCTCCGAAGGTCTGCTCCTGGATGGTGCCGAGCGCGATCACGAGGTAGATGAGCGGGACCAGCAGGATCACCCCGGCTGCGATGAACTCGAGGGCAGCCGATCCCTCGTCATTCCTCCCCGAACGTCTCGGCAGGTGCATGCGCCTCCACCTCCATCGCGAGGGGAATGCCGATCAACCCCAGCAGGGGGAACGTCGTACGGACTCGGACGTCGACCGTCTCGTGCGGCGCGATACCGGAGACTCCGATGCGGACGTCATCGGCGTACTCCGACCCGACCGCGCGCGAGATGACCTCCCGGGTGACATCCACGCCCTCTTGCGGCGTCGTGTCGGCGAGTGCAGCGTGGTAGGCCCCCTCGACGGCGGCATCGTGGACCACGTTGCGCACGTACACCGCGAATGCGAGCTGCAGCACCGCGAGCGTGAGCGCGGTCAGGAGGGTGCCCACGAGCACGAACTCCACCGGAGCCGACCCGCGATCATCCGCGCACACACGCCGGTCGTCCATCTCAGAGTCCCGACACCCGCTGGATCGCCTGCTCGAACAGCGACGTGAGCGCGGGGCCCGCGACGGCCCAGATGAGCACCACCAACCCGGCGGTCATCAACGTGACGAGGACCCAGCCGGGGACGTCCCCGGTTTCATCCGCGATGAATGCGCGGAGCCGAGCAGTGGTTCCCGTCGATGTGAGTCGCCCGCGGTCACAGGTGGGTGTCGTCATGGTGGATCCTTTCGTTGAGGGGTCAGCCGATGCCGAGACGGAGGATGAAGAGCCCGGGGTAGACGGCGAAGAGCACGGAGAGCGGAAGTATCAGGAAGACGAGCGGGAGGAGCATCAGGATCTCCTTGCGCCCCGCCTGCTCGATCAGCACACGCTTCGCGTCTTCCCGTGCATCCGACGCCTGGGCATGCAGCACTGCGGCGAGCGGTGCACCGTGCTCGAGTGCGGCGATCACCTGATCCACGACACGTGACAGGCCGGGAAGCTGCAGACGTCGCGCCATCTCGTTCAGCGCGTCGGCCAGCGGCGACCCGGTGCCCACGGCGAGCACCACGTGACGCAGTTCGGCGGTCAGTTCGCCGGAGCCCACCTCGGACACCCGGCGCAGCGAATCGAGGAACCCCTCCCCCGCGGAAAGACAGAGGGCCAGGAACTCGAGTGTCGTCGGCAGTTCATCCGTGAGCCGCACCCGTCGCGCCTTGGCCCGCGCGGAGAGCTGCAGGTCGTAGGCGGCGGCCGCCGCCGCCCCGCACAGCAGAGGCAGCACGCCCGTCGGCAAGGAGAGGCGGCCCGTGAGTGCGAGCACGGTCACCCCGATCGCCCCCACCCCTATCCCGGCGAGGCCCCACCCGAGCTGCCTGCCGCGGAACGCCGCAGGGTCGGTCCGCACGCCGGCTTGTGCCAGACGCCGGCGGAGGGGCTCTCCCCCGCCGAGCAGACTCTCGAACGCATTTCGTGCGCGTTCCCACAGCGTCCGCGAACTCGCGGGCAGCGCGCCCGCGGCCGGGAGGACACCTCGTGGCAGACGATCATCGGCGACGACGTCGCGCACGTAAGGACCGATCCTTACGGCCAGCGATGCCGCCCTCCACCGTGGAAGCGCGGAAAGCGCGCTCAGCACCCCGGCGGCGAAGCCGCACCCGATCAGGACGGCGCTCGCGAGAGCCGTCATCCCGCTCATCCGAACCACCGCCGAGGCTCGGGGAGTCGACCGATGCGGACCATGATGTGGAAGGCGACCACAGAGACGGCCGCGCCCAGACAGATCACGAGCACGCCTTCGGGAGTGCCGTACGCCGCCGCCCCTTCCGGTCGGAGCACGAGCAGGCCGAGGATCACCCACGGGGCGACGGCACCGAGGACGGCGGCACCGCGGATCCAGGATTGCCGCGCCTCGACCTCCCCACGGAGAGCCGCGTCCGCCCGCACCGAGCTGGAGAGTGCCCGCAATACGCTGATGAGCTCGGTGCCGCCCACCTGACGCGCCATCCGCAGCGTCTCGGCGATGCGGTCGCCGATGGGGTCGGACAGCGTCGTCTTGAGTCGATCGAGGCTGGTCTCGAACCTGCCGCTCGCCCGCAGGTCCCGCGCGAACACGATGAACGCCGGCCGCAGCATCTTCGGCGCGGACTCCGCCAGACCGGCCACCGCGTCGGGAAGCGACAAGCCAACGCGGATCGACGCGATCAGCAGATCGCACACGTCCGGCCAGAGCTGGCGACGCAACCGTCGCAGGCGCATCCGTCGCCCTCGCAGGAACACGATCGGCGCAGTCGCGCCTGCAAGACCGGCCAGCACGGAGAGCACGGGGATCCCCGTCAGCAGCCATGCACCCGATGCCGTCATCAGTCCGGTTGCGACGACGATGGCGAGGAGTCCACGTTGCGACAGCCCCTCCATGCCCGCTTCCTCGATCAGACGGGCGAGTCGCCCCTGCCTCATCGTCATCACGGCATCGTCGGAAGGCGGCCACATCCACGGGGAGACGCACAGCAGCACCCCCGCCGCGAGGAGGGCACCGACGAAGACCGTCACGGTGAGGCTCCGACCCGGCGAGCGGCGATGCGCTCCACGACGACATCCCCGCGGTCTACCACCCGGTACACCTGCTCGGTCCGGACTCTGCCTTCGTCGACGTCACCGGTCGGTGCGATGACCTCTTGGACGTATCGCCGACCTGCCCGGTCTCGAACGCAGTGCACGACCAGGTCGATCGACGCGGCGAGCGCGGGCGCGATGAACGCGCGGTCGATGTTGCGCCCGGCCAGGAGCGGGAGGATCGTCAGCTTCTCGATCGCCTCCGCCGCGGAGTTCGCATGCACGGTGCAGGCGCCGGGAACCCCCGTGTTGAGGGCGAGCACGAGGTCCAGGGCTTCCGCGTCCCGGACCTCGCCGACGACGAGACGGTCCGGTCGCATACGCAGCGCCTCCTTCACCAGTCGCCGCAACGTGATCTCCCCCGTACCCTCCAGGCTCGCCTGGCGTCCCTGGAGTGAGACGAGATCGGGTCCGTGAACGGCCAGCTCGAACGTCTCCTCGACTGTCACGATGCGCTGGGTGTCGGCGCAGGAAGCCAGCAGCGCGGCGAGCATCGTCGTCTTGCCTGCGTGCGTCGCTCCGGAGACGATCACGCTGCGGCCGGCGTCCATCGCCACGCGCAGCTGATCCGCGACACCGCGAGGCATCATGCCCTGATCCGTCAGCGATGCGAGGGATCGGTACTTCGGGAGGAACTTGCGGATGTTGACAGCCCACGAACCGCGCACTACATCGGCGATGGCCACGTGCAGACGGGACCCGTCCGGCAGCGAAGCGTCGACGAACGGCTGGCTGATGTCGACGCGCCGCCCCGTTGACTGGAGCATCCTCTCGACGAGGTCGCGCACCGACACCTCATCGAGCACGACGTCGGTCCGCTCGGCCGTGCCCTCGCGCGCGACGTGCACGTGCCCTGCGCCGTTCAGCCAGATCTCCTCGACCTGTGGATCGTCGAGCAGCGGCTGCAGCGCGCCGAATCCGCTTAAGGTCGCCAGGACCTCCCGCACGCATGCGGCCTCATCGTCGATCAACGCCTCACCGCGGGCGAGGGCGAGATCGTCGTGTCGGCGGACCTCGGCGTGGGCGATGCGCCAGGCCCCGTCCGGATCGATCGACGGGTCGATGCCCTCGGCGCGCAGACGCGAACGCACACGCTCGGCGACGAGGGCGGACGGACGAATCACTCAGGCATCCTCGCAATATTCGACGCGCGGCCTCCGAAGTTATCCACAAGCCGACCTGGAGTCCCATCCCCTCCGCAGAGTCCCGGCCCGGCTCGGACTGCGGGCGGATCCCCAGATACCCGGTTTCGGCGATCAGTAGACTTATCCCACCGCGCGGGAGTGGTGGAATTGGCAGACACGCAGGATTTAGGTTCCTGTGCCCCAGGGCGTGTGGGTTCAAGTCCCACCTTCCGCACGAGAGACGACGGCAGCCTTCTCCGGTCGCCATGACATCGCTCTGCTACACCGCCGACCAATAACGACCGACGGGACTCTCCCAGTGCTCGAAACCATGCTGCACGCACCGACCGCTCTCATCCCCTGGCTGGACCCCGCCACCATCATCGGGACCGCCGGGCCGTGGGCGCTCCTCGTGGTGTGCTTCATCGTCTTCGCGGAGACCGGTCTGCTCGTCGGTTTCCTGCTTCCCGGCGACACGCTGCTCGTGATCGCGGGCCTTCTCTCACACCCGATCGCGGGTTCCGAGCACGGTGTCTTCGGCATCAACGTCTGGTGGGTCGCCCTGCTCATCGGCCTCGCGGCCTTCGTCGGCGGCGAGGTCGGCTATGTGATCGGGCACAAGGGCGGACCGGCCGTGTTCGAGCGCAAGGAGTCGGGACTCTTCAGCAAGAAGAACGTCGAGCGCACGAACGCGTTCTTCGAGCGCTTCGGAGGCATCACCGTGATCCTCGCGCGCTTCGTGCCGATCGTGCGCACGTTCGCCCCGGTCGCCGCCGGTGTCGGTCACATGCCGTGGCGCAAGTACACGCTCTACAACCTGATCGGTGCGATCCTGTGGGGCTTCGGGCTCACCATGTTCGGCTACCTCATCGGGTTCATCCCGCCGGTCGCGACGTTCGTGGAGAACTACATCGACCTCATCCTGCTCGCGGCCGTCGGCGGCACGGCGCTGGTGACGCTGTGGCACTACCTGTCGGAGCGCCACAAGGCGAAGAAGGCTGCCGCGGCAGGGGAAGACGTCGTCACCGACGCTGAGGAGGCGCAGGAGCTCGTGCTCGACGCCGACGTGTTCGACCGCGCTCCCGACCTGGACGGCGACGGCAAGCACTGACCGCGGTCGGTCAGCCCGCGTTCTTGGCGCGCTCCTCCTTCGAGCGGGCGACACTCGCACGCAGAGCCTCCATGAGATCGATGACCTCGCCGCCCTCGGCCGCCTTCTCGGCTTCGCCGAAGGTCTCCGCGACGTCGAACGTCTCGCCTGCCTCGATCTTCGCGTCGATCAGCGTGCGGAGCTCCTTCTGGTACTCGTCGACGAACTCCTCGGGATCGAAGTCCGCCGAGTAGCTGTCCACGAGCGACGCCGAGAGCTCCAACTCCTTCTTCGAGATCCGCACATCCTCGTCCAGCGCGGGGAACGCGGCTTCGCGCACCTCGTCGGCCCAGAGCAGCGTCTGCAGCACGAGCACCTTCCCCCGCACGCGCAGCGCGGCGAGCCTCGTCTTCTGCCGCAGGGTGAACCGCACGATCGCCGTGCGGTCGGTCTGCTCGAGCGTCTTGCGCAGGAGGACGTACGCCTTCGGT
Organism: Microbacterium oxydans; assembly: GCF_006540085.1. GTDB lineage: Bacteria > Actinomycetota > Actinomycetes > Actinomycetales > Microbacteriaceae > Microbacterium > Microbacterium oxydans. The sequence continues at coordinate 54,898 of NZ_BJOG01000007.1, forward strand.
GACTTGGAATCGGGTTCGAGGTAGTACGGCTTGTCGAGCGTGAGCAGATCGACCTGGTCGGAAGGCACGAACTCCACGACGTCGATCTCCCTGCTCTTCTCGGCGGGGAGCGCGGCGAGGTCGTCCTTCGTGAGGACGACGGTCTGGCCCTCCTCGACGTACGCGCGGTCGATGTCGGCGTAGGCGACGGTCTCTCCGCAGACCTCGCAGGTGCGCTGGTAGCGGATGCGACCGCCGTCTTTCTCATGCACCTGATGCAGCGGCACGTCGTGGTCCTCGGTCGCGGAGTACACCTTGACCGGGACGTTCACGAGCCCGAACGTCAGTGCGCCCTTCCAGATCGTCCTCATCACACCAGTAGACACCAGCCACAGCCGTCACGACCAGCCCTTGACTACGCTGGCTCCATGGTGGGAGATGCGCAGATCGTCCAGGTCGACGGCCGCCGCCTGCGCGTGACGAACCTCGACAAGGTCGTCTACCCCGAGACCGGCACCACCAAGGGCGAGGTCATCGCGTACTACACGGCCATCGCACCTCTGCTGCTCCCCCTCCTCGACGGCCGCCCCGTCACCCGCAAGCGATGGGTGGAAGGTGTCGGAACAGCGCAGGCGCCGGCTGACGCGTTCTTCACGAAGCAGCTCGAACCGGGGGCACCGTCGTGGATCCCGCGGCAGGCGATCCAGCACTCGGACGGGCCCAAGGAGTATCCGCTCGTCGAAGACGTCCCCACCCTCGTCTGGCTCGCGCAGGTCGCCGCGATCGAGCTGCATGTGCCGCAGTGGCGGTTCTCCTCCGAAGGCCTTCCCGGAAACCCTGATCGGCTCGTCCTCGACCTCGACCCCGGTGAGGGAGTCGGACTGCCGCAGTGCGCCGAGGTCGCCCGCATCGCCCGTGGAATCCTGTCGGACATGGGTCTCGATCCACTGCCGGTCACCAGTGGCAGCAAGGGCATCCACCTCTATGCCTCACTCCCCGGCGAGCAGACGAGCGACGAGGTCTCCGCCGTCGTGAAAGAACTCGCCCGCATGATCGAGAACGACCACCCCGATCTTGCGACCAGCGTCATGGCGAAGGCGGTCAGGGGTGGCAAGGTCTTCCTCGACTGGAGTCAGAACAACGGCAAGAAGACCACCATCTCCCCCTACTCGCTCCGCGGCCGTGCGCGGCCGTGGGTCGCCGCTCCTCGCACCTGGGACGAGCTCGCCGATCCGCATCTCGCCCAGCTCGACCTCGACGAGGTGCTCGAGCGCGCCGCCGCGGGAGTCGATCCGCTCGCCACGCTCCGCCCGTCCATGACGGCTCCGCTGCCGCAACCCGCGAAGACGCGGAGCTCCCACCGATATCCCCGGAGCTCAGCCGCACCCGCCGCCCCGCCATCCGCGGCATCCGTGGCATCCGTGGCATCGGTGGCGCCGATGCTCGCCGAGAACGGCACCCCCGGAACCGCGCGCGCGCTGAGCGATCCCTCCTGGGTCGAGGTCAAGTGGGACGGCATCCGCGCGGTGGGCACGTGGGTGGACGGACGGATGCTCCTGCACGCGCGTCGAGGCACCGACATCACCGCCCGCTACCCCGAGCTCACCGCCGACGGCGCCCCCTTCCTCCCGGTGAAGGACGCGGTGGTCGATGGGGAGATCGTGGCGTTCGACGCCAACAGCCGACCGAGCTTCTCGCTCCTCCAGAACCGGATGCACCTCACCCGCCCCCGCGAGATCGAGCGCGAGGTGATCCGCACTCCCATCGTCTACATGCTGTTCGACCTGCTCCGCCTCGATGGGCACGACCTCACGGGCCTGCCGCTCCGGGAGAGACGGACACTTCTCGAGGATGTGATCGCCGGCCTCGACGCTCCCGTGCAGGTCCCTCCCGTGTTCGACGACGTCGACGCGGCACTCATCGCGAGCCGGGAGTTCGGTCTCGAGGGCGTCGTCGTCAAGGACCCGCGATCGCGCTACCGTCCGGGGCAGCGCTCACCCTCGTGGTTGAAGCTCAAGCACACCCGGATGCAGGAAGCCGTGATCGTGGGTATCCGACCGGGCAAAGGCGACAGGGAGAGCACGCTCGGATCGCTGCTTCTCGCCGTTCCGGACACCTCATCGGGACGGCGACGGCTCCGCTACGTCGGCCGTGTGGGCACCGGATTCACCGATCGGATCCTGCGCGACCTCCTCGCACGGCTCACCCCTCTTCGCGTGGACGATGCCCCCCTCGACGGCGTCCCCGCCCCTGATGCCTCCGACGCGCTCTGGGTGCGCCCCGAAGTCGTCGGCGAGGTCGAGTTCGCGAACTGGACGCCCGACGGAGTGCTCCGCCATGCCCGTTGGCGAGGCCTCCGCCCGGACAAGAGTCCTCTGGAGATCACTGTCGAGACCCCCGTCGAGGTCCCGTCGATTCCTGAAACCTGACCCGAGATCACGGCGCCGGATCAGGCGTGGTGCGGTTCGCAGTCGGACTGCTCGGCGGGCTCGATCTGGAAGGTCGAATGCTCGACGTCGAAGTGGTCGGCGAGACACGCCTGCATCTCGGTCAGCAGTTGCGACGAGCGTCCGTCGGCGAAGAGCGCCGGCTCCACGCTGACGTGGGCGGTGAACACGGGCGCTCCGCGAGTCAGCTGCCACACGTGCACATCGTGCACACCGACGACGCCGTCGTATCCGAGCAGGTGCGTACGGATCTCGCTCACCGCCGTGCCCTTCGGGGCCGACTCTGCGAGCACGGAGAACACCTCCCGAAGCAGCGCTATGGCCCGGGGGATGATCATCGCCGCGATGAAGAGGGACGCGATCGCATCCGCGGGCATCCAGCCGGTGAGGAGGATGACGACAGCGGCCACGATCACGGCAGCCGACCCGATCAGATCGCCCATCACCTCCAGGTAGGCCCCTCGCACGTTGATGCTGGTGCGCTGCGCGCGGCTCAGCAGCCACATCGAGACGGCGTTCGCCAGGAGACCGACGACCGCGACGACCAGCATGAGTCCGCCGGCGACCTCGACCTCCCCCGGATTCATCAGACGCCCTACGCCCTCGATCGCGACCCACGTCGCCAGGGCGATGAGGATGATCGCGTTGATCAGCGCACCGAAGACCTCGGCACGCTGATACCCGAAGGTGCGACGGTCATCCGCCGGGCGCGCTGCCACTGTCGCGGCGATCAAGGCGATGACGAGGCCGGATGCATCCGTGAACATGTGCGCGGCGTCTGCGAGCAGCGCGAGCGACCCGGAGAGCAGCGCGCCCACGACCTGCACGACCATCACCGTCGCCGTGAGGGAAAGAGAGATCGCGAGCAGGCGTCTGCTGCTGGCCGAACGGATGCCGCCGGGCGCGGGTGCGTGATTGTGCATGCCACCAGGCTAGACCGGGAAACAGCCTGGGAAGGCGTCTTGCGGCTAGTCGGGAAGGGTAACGATTCTCAGCTTCAGCAGCACTTTTCCGCGGCCGACGCGTCAGAGTGCTGCGAGGAGCGGAACGAGCTCGGCGAAGGCGCGTGCACGATGCGACTGCTCCTGCTTCTCCGCGGAGGAGAAGTCGCCCACCGAGCGCTCCTCCCCTGCAGGCTGGCCATCCGGCACGAAGATCGGGTCGTAGCCGAAGCCGCCCGTTCCCGACGCCGCGTGCGCCAGGCGACCCGGCCACCGCCCCTCCACGACCTGCTCGCGGCCGTCCGGCAGCACGAGGGCGATGGTGGAGGTGAAGTGCGCGGCGCGGTGCGGGTCGGCGATGTCGCGCAGCTGGTCCAGCAGCAGTTCGAGGTTCGCGGTCGCATCCTTCTTCTGCCCGGCCCAGTACGCGGAGAAGACCCCCGGAGAGCCGCCGAGGACGTCGACGCAGATGCCGGAGTCGTCGGCGAGGGCCGCAAGCCCCGTGTGCGCTGCGGCCGCCCGCGCCTTGATCAGCGCATTCTCGGCGAATGTCACGCCGTCTTCGACGGGTTCAGGGCCGTCGTAACCGATGATCTCGAGATCAGGACGTGTCCGCTCCACAATCTGCTGGAACTCCGCGACCTTGTGCGGATTGTGCGTCGCGAGCACGACCTGCATCGTCACTCCCCCGCCAGTGCGGCCAGCTGCGCGTCCTTCAGATCGGCGCATCCGCCCAGCCCCAACTCGAGGAGCGCGTCGAGTTCGCGCTTGTCGAACGGCGCTCCCTCCGCAGTCCCCTGCACCTCCACGAAGAGTCCACGGCCGGTGACCACGACGTTCATGTCGGTCTCCGCGCGCACATCCTCGACATATGCCAGATCGAGCATGGGCTCGCCGTCGATGATGCCCACGGACACCGCGGCGACCGAATCGAGCAGCGGGGTGGAGTTCTTGCCGATGAACTTCTTCTCCCGGCCCCATTCGATCGCGTCCGCGAGCGCCACGTAGGCACCGGTGATGGCTGCCGTACGGGTGCCGCCATCCGCCTGGAGCACATCGCAGTCGATGACGATGGTGTTCTCGCCGAGGGCCTTCGTGTCGACGACCGCACGGAGCGCGCGGCCGATCAGCCGGGAGATCTCGTGTGTGCGTCCGCCGATGCGACCCTTGACGCTCTCGCGGTCGTTCCTGCTGTTCGTGGCGCGCGGCAGCATGGAGTACTCGGCGGTGACCCATCCCTTGCCCTTGCCGGTCAGCCACCGCGGCACGCCGTTGGTGAAGGACGCGGTGCACAGCACCTTGGTGCCGCCGAAGCTGATCAATGCCGATCCCTCGGCGTGAGCACTCCAGCCGCGCTCGATGGTGATCTCGCGCAGCTGATCGGTGGAGCGGCCGTCGACGCGGACGATTTCGGACATGTGCTTCTCTCAGGTCGGGATGGCTGATCGCGTCGGAGCGAGACGATCGGGATTAGTCGAAGGCGGTGTCGGGGAGGGTGATGACGCCGGTCTGCACGAGCTGCACATCGCGCACCTCGTGCCCCATCAGTCGGTTGGCCAGCGCGGTGAAGTCGTCGGTCGCGGCCCCCGTGGCCTCGTACACGTAGCTTGCGGTCGCATCCGGTGAAGCGAGCAGGTCACCGCGGACGAGCTGGCGATAGACGTCGCCGGCGGTCTCATCGTCGCTGGAGACGAGCGTGACGCCCTCACCCATGACGTAGCTGATGGCACCACGGAGGAAGGGATAGTGCGTGCAGCCCAGCACGAGAGTGTCGACGTCTGCATCGCGGAGGGGGGCGAGGTACTCCTCGGCCACCGCGAGCACCTCGGGCGTGCCGGTGATACCGGCTTCGACGAACTCGACGAAGCGCGGGCATGCGGCGGTGAAGACCTGCAGCCGCTCGTTCACCTCGAGCATGTCCTGGTAGGCGCGCGAGCCGATCGTGCCGACCGTGCCGATCACGCCGACGCGACCGTTGCGGGTCGTCGACACGGCACGGCGCACCGCGGGACCGATCACTTCGACCACGGGGATGTCGTAGCGCTCCCGAGCATCGCGCAGCATGGCCGCGGAGGCGGTGTTGCACGCGATCACCAGCATCTTCACGCCCTGGTCGACGAGCGTGTCGAGCACTTCGAGCGAGTAGCGGCGCACATCGGCTATGGGCTTCGGCCCGTACGGCGAGTGCGCGGTGTCGCCGATGTAGACGAACGACTCTCGGGGCAGCTGGGCGCGGATGGCCCGCGCCACCGTGAGCCCGCCGACACCGGAGTCGAAGATCCCGATCGGCGCGTCGTTCATGACTCCCCAGCCTACCTGCGCGTGGCCCGCCGCGCGCATCGGGGCGCTCACTAAACTGAGCGCATGACCACGTCGACGGCGCTGCTCACCGACCGCTATGAGCTGACGATGCTCGCCGCCTCCCTTCGGGACGGCACTGCTTTCCGCCCCAGCGTGTTCGAGCTGTTCTCCCGACGCCTCTCCGGTGGCCGCCGTTTCGGTGTGGTCGCCGGCACTGGCCGGCTTCTCGGCCTCCTCCGCGACTTCCGCTTCGGCGAGGACGAGCTGCGCTTCCTGCGCGACGAGGCGGTCGTCGACCCGGCGTCGCTGAAGCACCTCGAGGACTACCGGTTCACGGGCTCGATCCGGGGCTATCGCGAAGGCGAGCTGTACTTCCCCGGCTCCCCCATCCTCACCGTGGAGGGAACGTTCGCGGATGCGGTCGTGCTCGAGACGCTCGCGCTGAGCGTGCTCAACCACGACTCCGCCGTCGCCACTGCCGCGTCGCGCATGAGCATCGCCGCCGGCGAGCGTCCACTGGCCGAGATGGGCTCCCGTCGGGCCGCCGAGCGTTCCGCGGTCGCGGCGGCGCGCGCTGCGTACATCGCGGGCTTCGGCGCCACGAGCAATCTCGAGGCGGGACGAAGCTGGGGCATCCCCACCATGGGCACGGCCGCGCACTCCTGGACGCTGCTGCACGACACCGAGGAGGAGGCGTTCCGGTCCCAGGTCGAGAGTCTGGGCTCCGGCACGACCCTGCTCGTCGACACGTATGACATCCGCACCGGCGTCGAGACCGCCATCCGCGTCGCCGGAACGGAGCTCGGTGGTGTGCGGATCGACTCGGGCGACCTCCCGATCGTCGCCGCCGATGTCCGGGCGCAGCTGGACGAGCTCGGTGCCACATCGACGCGCATCACGGTGACCAGCGATCTCGACGAGTACGCGATCGCCGCTCTCGCCGCTTCGCCGGTCGATGCGTACGGGGTGGGCACATCGGTCGTGACCGGCTCCGGATACCCGACAGCGAGCATGGTCTACAAGCTCGTGGCGCGCCAGGATGCCGCCGGGTCGTGGGTCGGCGTCGCCAAGGCATCGGCGGACAAGGCGTCACACGGCGGACGCAAGTCGGCGTTCCGCACCCTTGCGGACGGAGTCGCCACGGCGGAGACGGTCGTCGTCTCGGACAGCTTCGAGCAGCTCGACACGGCAGCCGACCACCCCGACGGCCGACCGCTGCAGGTCACCTTCGTCGAGGCCGGCGACATCGATACGTCGTACGAGGGGGTCGCGGGTACCGCGGCCGCTCGCGCTCATCACCTTCGGGTGCGCGAAGAACTGCCGGTGCGGGCTCTCGCGCTGAGCAAATCCGACCCTGCGATCCCCACCGTGTACGTCGAAGCCGACTGAGGTCAGCCGATCATCGACTCGTAGATCTCCTTGCACGTGGGGCAGATCGGGAACTTCTCCGGGTCGCGCCCCGGGGTCCACTTCTTGCCGCACAGCGCGCGCACCGGCTTGCCGGTGATCGCGGATTCGAGGATCTTGTCCTTCTTCACATAATGCGAGAAGCGCTCATGGTCGCCCGGTTCGAGGTTCTCCTCGCGGAGGAGCTCTTCCAGTTCGCGATCAAGCGTTGCCACGCCGCCCTGATCGGGGCTGTCCAGCGGAGTACTCATCCCGAGAGTCTAGCCGCGTCGAAAGCCTCGCGGGTGGTCGTCATGCCGTCTCGACGAACTCCATGAGACGCTCTCCGCTGCGCTCGAAGATGCGGCCGCCGATGACGGCGCCCAGCACCAGCACCCCGAGGCCGACGAGGAGCCCGACCCAGAAGGTGGCCGGTGCATACGCCGACCCCTCGAGGATCGTGGCAGCGAACAGCCAGATGGTGGGCGCGCTCAGCACGATCGCCCCGAGGAACGTCGCGGCCGGTCCGTAGATCCCGCGGGATGTCGGCCGTTGCGGCTGCTGGAACGGGCTGTCTCCGGGCCGTGAGACCGCGTAGGGCGCAACGACGGAGACGATGCTCGAGATGCCGAGTGCACTGAAGAGGAGGCTGGCGGCCACACCGCCCATGGGCAGCAGGAGACTCCAGTTCCCCACCAGGAGGAGGCTCAGCGGCACAGCGATCGCGAGCACCGGAATGGCGACGAGCAGCACCGGCACGAGGCGACCGAGACGATCGGGCAGCCCCCGGACGCCACTCGCCACGTGCGTCCACAGGGCCGTCGAATCGTAGGCGACGTCGTTGTGCGGCAACCATCCGAAGAACAGTGCCATCACCGGAACGGGGACCAGCGCGGCGATCTCCACCGGGACACCGGCGACGATGAGCGGCAGCACCGTGAGCACACCGGCGACCGGGACCACGATGATGTTCATGATGTAGCGACGGTCGCGGAGCCAGTACACGAGGCTTCGCGAGGCGATCGCCCCGAAGGCGTTCGACGGCAGCAGCCCGAACCAGCCGAGCCCGGTGCGCTCCCGCGAGGCGACCGGGCGCTCGGTCGTCGTGAGGAGTCGCCGGACGAGCCATGCCCACGCGATCCCGAGGAGCACGACGGTGAGGAGCGCGATGATCCCGGTGACCCACGCCGAAGCAGTCGCCCCTGCCGCGGAGTCGAAGAGGAATGCCGGCGCTGCCGCGAACGGACTGAAGCCGAAGACGCTGGAAAGGGTCGCCAGCGAGGGGGGCACCAGGCCGTCCCAGCGAAGGGATCCGAAGAACACAGCCACGGGGAACGCGATCACGATCAGGGCGAGCGCGAACAGCGCGGTGAGCTCTCGTGATCGACGCTCGGGAAGGAGCAGGGCGTTGAGCGCCATTCCGATCCGCGAGACCAGCATCGTCGTGACGACGCCGACGACCGTCATCAGGATCGCGAGAGGCCATGGCGTCCCGGCATCGATCGCGACGATGCAGACGCTGATGTAGACGGCGAGGAGCGCGAGGCTGGGCACGCTCACGAATGCGGCCAGCGTGAGTACCCACGGCATCTGCCGCTCATCGACGCCGAAGACCGCGAAGCGGCGAGGATCGAGTTGGTCGACTGCCCCGACGAGGAGCGGTCCGACGAGGAAACCGACGAGAAGGGCAGCGCCACCGAGGACGGTGACCGCACGGGCGACCGGCACCGGAGCGGACGACAGGCTGAAGACCGCGATGCACACCACGGACGTGATCGCGACGACAGCGACGAACGAGATGATCGAACGGACCCGACGGTCGCCGCGCAGAGTTCCGATCAGAAGCGCGAGCCTCAGTCGGAGAACGTGTGCAGCCACTCGAGCCCCTCCACCTCTCCGCTGGAGCCGGCGAGCTCGACGAAGCGCGCCTCGAGCGTCTGCCCTGCGCGCACGTCGTCGACGGTCCCCTCGGCCAGCACTTCCCCTCCGACGATGATGGCCACGCGGGAGCAGACGCGCTCCACCAGATCCATGCCGTGACTGGAGAGGATCACCGTGCCACCGTGCGACACATACGCACGGAGGATGTCGAGGATCACCGCCGAGGAGACGGGATCGACCGATTCGAACGGCTCATCGAGCACGAGCACGCGCGGGGAATGGATCATCGCCCCTGCCAGCATGATCTTCTTCGTCATGCCCGCCGAGTAGTCCGAGACGACGCGGCTGAGCGCATCGCCGAGGTCGAACGCCCGAGCGAGATCTGCCGCGCGCTTCTCGATCACATCAGCCGCAAGGCCGCGCAGCAGCCCGTAGTAGTACAGCAGCTGACGACCGGTGAGGCGGTCGAACGTGCGCAACCTGTCCGGCAGCACGCCCATCAGCTTCTTCGCGGCCAGCGGCTGCTTCGCCTGGTCGATGCCACAGATCACGACGCTGCCCTCGTCTGCGCGCAGGAGCCCGGCGACGATCGAGAGAGTCGTGGTCTTTCCCGCCCCGTTGGGGCCGACCACCCCGTAGAAGGATCCAGCCGGCACGGTCAGGTCTATGCCGTCGACGGCGCGGTTGTCTCCGAACTGCTTGACGAGGCCGCGGATGGTGATCGCTTCGCCCCCGGAGAGTCCGTCCACGGGATCCACGACCTCGGAAGCCGCGTCGTCCGAACCCCCTTCAGCCTCGACGACCTCGACCGACGCGGACGTTCCCGACTCGGTCGGCTCCTCGACGATCGGCTCGGCCTCGACCGGTTCGGCGCCGGCGACCTCTGCCGCGAGGGCGGGTGCAACGACGGGCTCGGCCACCGGCTCGGGTTCGGGTTCGGCGCCGGCGATCGCATCATGCTCCGGAGCAGGCTCAGCCACGGGCTCCGGCGCCGAGGTGACTTCGACCGGCAGCACCGATACTGCGGCTGTCTCGGTGGCACGCATCGGGTCCACCGGAGCCGCTTCGGGGCTCGGAGGCTCCGGGACGTTCTTCGCCGCGTCCGCCGCCGCCTTCTCCGCCTCATCGGCGGCCTTTTTCGCTGCAGCATTCTTCGCTGCCGCGGCCTTCGCCGCCGCTGTCTTCGCCGCCGTGGACTTGGCTGCGGCCGCGCGAGCAGTGGACTTCGTCGCTGCAGCCTTGGACGCGGCCGCTTTCGCCGCGACCGTCTTCGCCGCCGAAGCTTTCGCGGCGGTGGACTTCGCAGCCGTCGACTTCGCAGCAGTCGACTTCGCAGCCGTCGCCTTCGCGGCAGCTGTCTTCGCGGCAGCTGCCTTCGCGGCCGTGGTCTTCGCGGCAGCTGTCTTCGCGGCCGTGGTCTTCGCCGCCGTGGTCTTCGCCGCCGTCGCCTTGGCCGTCGTCGTCTTGGCAGCCGTCTTCGTCGTCGACTTCGGTGCCGTGTTCTTCGCTGCGGTGGTGCGACTGGCTGCGCCGCTGCGCGCGGCAGCGGCGGGCGTTCCGTTCTGGTCGGGCAACGCCTTGACCAAAGGCTCCACGACGATGTCGGCAGTCGGTGCGGCTTTCTCCGCCGCAGCCTTCGCGGTCGATGTCTTCGCGGTCGACGTCTTCGCGGCAGTCGTGGTTCCGCTCGTGGTCGGACGCTTCGCGGCCGGCTTCTTCACGGCCGGCTTCTTCACTGCAGGTCGCTTCGCCGTCGTCCCGGCCGCCGATGCCTCGTCGGAACTCGATTTCTTCACCGGCGGGCGCTTCGCCGACGTCTTCTCTTGCGCGGTCTCGGTCAGGTCCACCTGGGCGGTGCGGTCGTCAGGGGAGGCAGTCACCGTCCTACGGTATCAACGGGCGGCTGTGCGCCAAGGCCGCCGCGCAATAAACTGCCCTCGGATGCTGTGACTTCACAGCGATTGCAGGATGGTCGCAAGCCTGTGCATCACGTGTGTAGTCGATCACGAAATGACAACGGGGCCCTCCAGGCTCTGAGGTTCCCAGGCGGAATCGATACCATGAACGCGGCACGACGAAGTGTCTGGTCGGTTAATCGACCGTGAACACAACTTCCTTTAGGAGCACTCGTGACTCTTCAGACCGTCATCCTCGCCGCCGGAATGGGCTCGCGCCTCGGCCGCGCGCTGCCGAAGCCGCTCACCGAACTGAGCGACGGCCGCACGATCATGGGCCAGCAGCACGACAACATCCGGGCCGCATTCGGCTCCGACGCCCGAATCACGACCGTGGTGGGCTACCGCGCCGAGACCATCATCGATGCCTTCCCGCACGTGAACTACGTCCACAACGAGCGCTACGACGAGACCAACACCTCCAAGAGCCTGCTGCGCGCCCTCGGTGCCACCGGTCGCGGCGGTGTGCTGTGGATGAACGGCGATGTCGTCTTCGACCCGATGATCCTCGGTCGGGCTCTCGAATACATCGAGCGCGACCAGTCCTTCGTCACGGTGAACACCTCCAAGGTCAGCGACGAAGAGGTGAAGTACACGGTCACCGCCGAGGGCTTCATTAACGAACTGTCCAAGACCGTCAAGGGCGGACTGGGCGAGGCTGTGGGCATCAACTACATCTCCTCCGCGCAGAAGAAGGCCTTCATGCGCCAGCTGCAGCGGGTGGAGGACCAGGACTACTTCGAGCGCGGCCTCGAACTCGCGATCGCCGAGGACGGCCTGCTGCTCGAGCCGATGGACGTCTCCGACCTGTACGCGGTCGAGGTCGACTTCGCCGAAGACCTGGAGCGCGCGAACCTCTTCGTCTGATCGAACGACACGAAAGCCCGGTCCCCCTCGCGGGACCGGGCTTTCGGCGTTTTCGCGGGCTGTCTCCCTAGGATCTCTGCATGGCCCCCAAGGTGCACAAGATCCATTCGCTCCCGGACGACGCTCCGTGGGACAAGGGCGTTCCCCCCGCCGGCTCGGCGGAGCACCCGATGATGGTGCGTGGTCTCGATCGCGTGCTGGCGATCCAGCGCCCACTCGTCCTCGCGCACATCCGCAGCATCCGGCTGCGCAATCCCCAGGCTTCACCCGCGGAACTCATCCGCATCCTCGAGCGGCGCTACCTCGCGGCCGTGACGACCGGAGGTGCGGCGGTGGGAGCGACCGCCGTCGTGCCGGGCATCGGCACCGGTGTCACCCTCGCCCTCTCCGGGGTCGAGACCGTGGGTTTCGTGGAGTCCACCGCCCTGTTCGCCCAGTCGGTCGCCGAGGTGCACGGGATCGCCGTGGCGAACCCGGATCGCGCCCGCGCCCTGGTGATGACGCTGATGCTCGGCAAGGAGGGCGTCGACCTCGTCGGACAGCTCGCCGGCCAGGTCGCTGGGCGCGGCGGCAGCAGGTCCTCGTACTGGGGTGAGCTCGTCACGAAATCCCTGCCCCGTGCCGCAGTCGGCCCCCTCGTCGACCAGCTCAAGAGCATGTTCGTGAAGCAGTTCGCGGCGAAGGGAGGCGCGTCGGTCATCGGCAAGGCTCTCCCGTTCGGCATCGGCGCCGCGATCGGAGGCGCGGGGAACAACATCCTCGGCCGCCGCGTGCTGACCACTTCGCACAAGGCCTTCGGCTCTGCGCCGATCGACCTGCCGCTCGATCTGGAGCCTGTCCCCGGGGCCGAGAAGCTCGAGCTGCGGATGCTCCGGGGCGCCCGCTACGCCGGGAACGCGGTGGTGGGTGCCGCCGGCACCGTGACACGAGGCGCGGAGTGGGTCGGGCACCGTGTCGGCGGACGTGCAGGTCGCCGACGAGAGAGCCCGTCCGAAGAGCTCGAGGCCGGCACCGGCGACCACTCCCTGCCCTCGAACCCCGGCGACGAGCGCGAAGAGCGCTGAGCGCAGGTCGCCAAAGGATCCGCTGAGCCGTTGTGGCGAGCATCCAACAGCGGGGGGCGAGCCGACGATAGGGTGGAATCCGTGACGGACAAGCCCGACCTCTCTACCACCGCCGGCAAGATCGCGGACCTGCGCGCTCGCTACACGGAAGCCGTCGTCGACGCGGAAGCGAAGGCGAAGGAGAAGCAGCACGCGAAGGGCAAGATGACCGCCCGCGAGCGCGTCGAGCTGCTCGTGGATCCGGGAAGCTTCGTCGAGTTCGACGAGTATGTACGCCACCGCACCACGGCCTTCGGCATGGATCGCTCCCGCCCCTACGGCGACTCCGTCGTCACCGGCGTCGGCACCATCAACGGGCGCACCGTCGCGGTGTACTCGCAGGACTTCTCCACCTTCGGCGGCTCGCTCGGCGAGGTCGCCGGCGAGAAGATCGTGAAGATCATGGAGTTCGCCCTCGCCGGAGGGATGCCCTGCATCGGCATCCTCGACTCCGGCGGCGCGCGCATCCAGGAGGGCGTCGTCGCGCTCGGCAAGTACGGTGAGATCTTCCGCCTGAACACCCGCGCTTCCGGTGTCATCCCGCAGATCTCCATCATCATGGGCCCGGCCGCGGGTGGTGCGGTGTACTCCCCCGCTCTGACCGACTTCGTCATCATGGTCGACAAGACCAGCCAGATGTTCGTCACGGGTCCCGATGTGATCAAGACCGTGACCGGCGAAGACGTGGGGATGGAGGAGTTGGGCGGCGCCTACACCCACAACACCCGATCCGGTGTCGCGCACTACCTCGCGGAAGACGAGGACGACGCCATCGATTACGCGCGCACGCTCCTGAGCTTCCTCCCGGACAACAACATGGCGGAACTCCCGTCGTACGAGAGCGCGTTCGAGTTCGAGACGACAGACGCCGATCGCGTGCTCAACACGATCGTCCCCGACTCGACCAACCAGCCCTACGACATCCACACGGTGATCGAGCACGTCGTCGACGAGGGCGATTTCCTCGAGGTGCAGCCGCTGTTCGCGCCCAACATCGTGATCGGCTTCGGTCGTGTCGAAGGTCGCTCGGTCGGCATCATCGCCAACCAGCCGTCGCAGATGGCCGGCACCCTGAACATCGAGGCAGGCGAGAAGGCCAGTCGCTTCGTGCGATTCTGCGATGCCTTCTCGATCCCGATCGTCACGCTGGTCGACGTGCCCGGCTACCTTCCCGGCACGGACCAGGAGTGGACCGGCGTCATCCGCCGCGGTGCGAAGCTGCTCTACGCCTACGCGGAGGCCACCGTGCCCCTCGTCACCGTCATCCTGCGCAAGGCCTACGGGGGTGCGTACATCGTGATGGGCTCGAAGCAGCTCGGCGCGGATGTGAACCTCGCGTGGCCGACCGCCGAGATCGCGGTCATGGGCGGTCAGGGGGCGGTCAACATCCTGTACCGCGGTGAGATCAAGAAGGCGGAGGAGGCCGGCGAGGACGTCGCCGCCGTGCGTACCCGGCTCGCGAACGAGTACACCTACAACGTGGCGTCTCCTTTCCTGGCAGCTGAGCGCGGGGAGCTCGACGGCATCATCGAACCGGCCAACACCCGCGTCTCGATCGCGAAGGCCCTGCGCGCCCTGCGCGGAAAGCGCGCGGAGCTGCCCCCGAAGAAGCACGGGAACATCCCCCTGTGACCGAGCACAACCCGCAGGGCGGCCCCTCCTCGGACGCGCCGCTGCTCGACATCACCCGGGGCGCGGCCACCGAGGAGGAGCTCGCCGCTCTCATCGCGGTGATCAGCGAGGCGTACGCGACCGAGGAGGCCGCAGCCGTGGCCGACGAGCCCGCCGTCTCCGCCTGGGCCAGGACGCAGCGTCCGTTGCGTCGCCCGCTCCGTCGCGACATACCGTGGGGCCGTTTCTCCGGCTGACGCCGCTCGGAACACGGAAAGAACGCCGTCGGCGTGGTCCGCGAACCCTCCGCTTCACGAACCACGTCGACGATCGTCGCAGGACCCCCAGCGCCCTGCGCGGCCGCGTCCCCGTCGCCGCCTCGTCCGCCCCTCTTCGAGAGCCGGACGGATCCCCCCTCGTGAAGACCTGCGTGCTCCGCGGCGTGCGACGGTGCCGTGCGCACAGCAGAAGGCGGACTCCGCTGATCTGTCCGAAGGACGAAACTCAAATACTATATCGATTCGACTTATGCTCGCAAAGGTGACCCCGCGCACTCAGTTGTCGAGCACTCAGCTGTCGAGCAGGAGGTCGGAGGCACGCGGGCTCAGGACCGAGTCGAGGACGACGCACGCCGCTCCCACCGCACCGACATCGTCGCCCACCACCGTGCCGTCGACGGGAAGGGTGCGTATCGCCCTGGTGGCGCTGGCCCGATCGAGCAGGTCGGGGATCTCTGCCAGGTACACATCAGCGAGCCGCGACCAGAACGGCCCACCGAAGACGACGCGGTCGACGTCGAGCATGTTCGTGAGCACCGCCGTCAGCACCGTGATGTGGGCGGAGGAGCGCCGAAGCACCTCCCCCGCGGCTTCGTCCCCGGCAGCCGCTCGCTCGCACAGCTGCCCGAATCGCTGGTCGACTGCCGCGGCGTCGCTCGTCTGATGCTCGTCGTCGAATACCCCTGCCCTCTCCGCCTGCTCGATGATCGCCTGCGGGGTGCACACCACCTCGACGCATCCGCGGGCCCCGCACGCGCAGGACGGTCCGTCGGGGTCGACGATGATGTGGCCGATCTCGCCGATGTTGCGTGTGCTCCCCCGGACCGCCTCTCCATCACGTGCGATGGCCGCGCCGATACCGATCCCCAGATAGACGAAGACGAAGGAGTCGTCCGCCGATTCCCGCCTCGTCCAGAGCTCGCCCACCGCAGCCGAGGTCGTGTCCTTCTCCACGACCACGGGCAACCCCGTCGCCTCCGCGAGCACTGCCCGCAACGGCACACGGTGCCAGCCTGCGAGCTTAGGCGGGTCGATCACCGTCCCCAGCTCCGCGTCGAGCGGGCCGGGAGCCGCGACCCCCACCCCGGCGATCCGGGAGCGGTCGACGCCCGAACCGACGATCAACGCATCGATCGTCGACGCCATGGCCTCGACGATGCGGTGGGGATCCTCGGCAGGGGTTCGCACGCTCAGACGACGGACGACCGCGCCGGCCAGATCCAACAGCACGAAAGTCATCAGCGCGGGATCCAGATGGACCCCCACGGCGAAGCGGCTGTCCGCGACGAGCCGCAGGGTGACCCGCGGCTTGCCTGGTCCGTTGATCGTTCGACCCGCTTCCCTGATGAAGCCGTCATCGAGGAGTCTGCGGGTGATGTTCGTGACCGTCTGCGCCGAGAGGCGCGTCGCCGTCGACAGCTCGATCCTGCTGAGCCCTTCGCCGGACTGCCGGATGGCCTCCAGGATCACGGACTGATTGAAGTCGCCCATGCGCGGAAGGTTGGTGCCACGACGCGTTGCCATCGTCCAATGATGGCCTATCGGGGGTGAAATCGTGTCCCCCAAAATACCTACAGACAATGTTCGCGCGAACCATCAGACTGAGGGGGACGCTTCGCGTTCGGCTGGTCTCTCTGTCCCAGGGTAGACAGACGCTGATCGGCCACCAGCGGACGGTTTTCGGGTAACTGTCCGCACGGAGAGGGGCAGGCGGATTCGCCGCCCCTCTCCCACTCTCACCATCCTCGACTCCGGTCATCTCCCCAGGCCGGAGCCGAGGACGCATGCGTTCGTCCGCTGTCCCCGCCTGCCAGCCCTGACCACGCCCGTCAGCCCTGTGCCCGCCTGTCAGCGCGGAATCTCGTGCCAGAGGTCGACGGCGTCATCGTCGCCGGACGCCCGTGAGCCGGCGCGGCCGACCACCGTGACGGCGACACGGGGATCACGCGCCGAGCGGATGATCAGACGAGCGGTCTGCGCGCGACTGAGCACGACGGCCAGCTCGTCCCTGATCAGTTCTCGCCGTGTCTCGTCGATCCCGTCGAAACCGCCCTCATCGAAGACCGTGACCACCACCCCCCGGCGTCGTGCCGCCTCGATCGCGTTGCGCACGGCATCGTTGAGGAGATCGGCTCCGCGCAACTCGTCGCGCAGCCTGCCCTCGGCGAGGCGGGCGTCCATCCGCTCCTGCTCGTCCAGCACACCCCGCGCGGCCACCACTCTGCTGAGGACGGGACCGGCGACGGCCAGCGCGAACTGCGTGCGCAGGCGCCGCTCCCGCTGACGCACCCGCTGCGTCGCATGCCACGCGGACACGGCCTGCTGGATCTCGGCGAGGCGCTCCGTGTCACGCACGGCGCGGTCCCAGAACATCACCAGGAGCCCAGCGACCACCACCCACATGATGGAGCCGACGAGTCCGAGGTTGAGGGCGACGACGAATCCCAGATAGGCCGACGCGGTGACGACGAGCACCCCGAGAACGAGAACACCGATCAGAGCGCGCCTCCGGACGACGCAGACGACGCCGAGCAGTCCGAGCGCCCCGATGTACCACGTGGCGAAGGGAGCCGTCCGATCCGCCGGGTCGAGCGACGAGGTGACGAGGATGGGGATGAGCGCACTCGCCACCAGCGCCAGGATCGCCGACCACATCGGCATCCTGACGACGGCGCCGTGTCCGAGGATCGCGACGTTCACGACCACGAGGTACAACCCGATCGCGAGCACCATCACCAGCGGTGCGGTCGGCTGCTCGATCCACCAGATCCCCCTGGCGACGAAGTACAGGGCGAAGCCGACGGCGAGGGAGGTGGCGACACTCCGCACGGTGCGGTTCACGAGCGCTCCCACCCCAGGACGACAGTGGTCCCGTGCCCGTCGGAGAGGATGTCGGCGGTGCCGGCCACCCCCGCCATGCGCGCGAAGATCGACGCACGGATCCCGAGTCGGTCGACGCCGATCGACTCGACGTCGAATCCGGGTCCGGTGTCGGAGATGGTCACGCCGATGCCCTCGTCCCCGTGCCCTTCGACGATGATGTGGAGTCCGCGCCCGCCGGCATGCGAGACCGCGTTGCCGATCGCCTGTCGTGCCGCGAGCACCAGCGCGCGGGCAGCACGTCCGGGGATGAGTCCGATGCCTCCGCGCTCCTCCACGATCGCATCGGCGCCGAGCTCGGACAGCGCCCGACGCAGCTCGACAACGATCTGCACCGTTCCGACCGGTTCGTCGCTCCCCTCCTGTGCGACGGCGGCCTCGGTGTTCGCGAGGCGCGTGAGAGCCTCTCGCGCCATCGCCACGGCCAGCTCCCTGGCGCGTTCGCCCTCGGCACGCTCCGCGGCGATCAGAGCGGCCAGCACGCTGTCGTGCATCAGGGCGGACATCGCCGCCCTCTCCTCCTCGGCCGCCGCCGCTGCCGCAGCAGTGGAGTACGACGCGACCGCCTGCCCCCTGGCCTCGTCCACCCCGGCGGCGACCGAGCGGAACATCCAGCCGAGTGAGACGATCACCACGCCGAGGATGAGGGTGAACGAGACGTCGAAGGCGGTCGTCACCCAGAAATCGCGCGAGAACTCGCCCTGGACGAGACGGACATAGCCGTACACGAACGGCACTCCCGCCGCCCAGACGAACTGCAGCGCAAGGGGGAAGGCGAGCATGGCCGCGACGACACCGACGTTGACGAGGAAGAAGATCCACGGCTGCTCTCCGGCCCCCTTGTCGGAGGGGTCGACGATCGTCGGCCACGCGGCGAGCACCAGCACGTACACCACGGCGAAGATGCCGGAGAAGGTGCGCACCCCGCGTCCGATCAGGCACGCCACCAGCATCGCGAGCAGGGGCACGAACACCACACACAACGCGACCACATGCGCGGGGTCCGCGTCCGACAGGGATGCCATCGCGGAGACCAGCGCTTGGGCGCCGAGCACAGCCGAGCCGATCGCGACCACGATGGCGAGGATCCGCTCCATGCGCTTGCCGGTGAAGCGCTCGTATGCTGTCTCCGTGCTGCCCGGAGACGGAATCTTGCTCCAGGCGTCGCGGATGCTCAGCGGCTCAGCGGCCACCGAGTGCCTCGTCGGCTGTGACGATCCCGTCTTCCATCGCTCGCCGGAGCAGGTCGACCTTCGTGGGCGCCGGGCGCCCGACCTCGACGTACTTCACGCGGATGCGGGTGATGTTCTCCTTGGCGGTCGAGTACGCGACGCCCAGCTTCTCGGCCACGGCCTTCAACGGCAGACCCGTCGCGTACAGGCGGAGGACCTCCCGTTCGCGGGTGGCGAGCTGCGCGTCGGCGAACGCGCGGTCTCCGTCGACAGCGCTCGCCCACTCCACGTTGTTGAGGGCCTCGCCCTGTGCGACCGTGCGGATCGCGTCCAGCACGTCGTCGAGTGCTGACGACTTGCTCACCACTCCCGCCGCACCGGCGGAGAGGGCTTCCCGCACGGCTGCAGGACGATCCGCCACACTGTGGATCACCACGCTGGCGCCGTCGTTCACGAGGGCGGTCACGTTCTCAGTAACGGTCGTGCCGTCTCCCAGCGTGAGGTCGAGCACGACCACATCGGCCGGCGCGGCCCCCGTCGCCTTCCGCCAGTCGATGTACGACACCACGGTGCTCCCGGAGAAGACCACGGTCTGCGAATCCCGCTCGCACGCGGCCTCGAGACCGAGGCGAACGGACTCGTGATCGTCGATGAGTGCGACCGTGCTCATCCCCTCAGCCTACTGAGTCCCCTCGGAAGGCCGTGGATCGCTCATCGTGTGAGCAGTGCCACGACCTCGAAGTGGTGGGAGTGCGGGAACAGATCGAAGCCGCGGAGACGGTCGACATTCCACCCGAGCGTGCGGAACGTGCCGAGATCGCGTGCGAGCGCCACCGGGTCGCAGGCGACGTAGGCGATGGCGTCGGGGGCGAGCCCGTGGATCGCCTCGACCACCTGACGCCCCGCTCCGGCCCGCGGCGGATCGAGCACGACGGCCCCGGCCCGACCGCCGCCCTTGCGCGTGGCGAGGAACCGATCGACTCGGGCTGTCACCGCGTCGATCTCGAGAGGGGCGAGGTTCGCCGCAGCATGCTGAGTGGCACGTGCACTCGACTCGACCGTCACGATGTCCGTGCCCCCGAGGTCGGCCAGGGTCGCCGCGAACAGCCCGACCCCGCCGTACAGGTCGAAATGGGTCTTCTCCTCGTCGACGTGACCGTCGAGGATGCCGTAGACCGCGGCATCGAGCACCGAGGCGGCGCGCGGATGCACCTGCCAGAAGCCCGTGGAGTCGACGTCGAAGCGGCGGTCGTTGACCATCTCCTGGATCACCTCGGGCGCCGGGCGCTTGCGGAAGCCCCTCTGCACGCGCGGGGCGCGCTCGGTCTCCTCACGACGGATCACGCGCACGGTGCCGTCGGCGGGCTCCACGAGCTCGATGCGACCGGGAGCCTCCCCCTGCAGCGCGAGCGCTGCCGCGGCGATCGCCGGCCGCGCCAGCGGGTACGACGTCACCGGCACGACACGGTGACTGCGTGAGGCATACGGCCCCACCACTCCCGCGTCGTCGACGTGCAGCGTCACCCTCGTGCGCCATCCTCGACCGTCTCCGGACTCCACGGCCTCGATCTCGGGCGCGACGAGACCCTTCCCCGCGAAGCGGTCGAGGGCCTCGGTCAGCACGCGCCTCTTGAGCTCACGCTGGTGATCGAGATCGATGTGCCCGAGATCAGCTCCTCCTGGACGATCAGCGGGATCGCGCGACACGTCGGCCTCCGCCCAGATGTGGGGACGGCGGTGCTCCGACGCTTCCAACACCTCGATCGTCTCGGCCCGCCAGAAACTGCGGGTGTCGGCATCGGCCCCCTCCTGCGGAGCGATCAGTCGGGCACGGACGCGCTCACCGGGGATCGCGTCGGACACGAACACCACTCGTCCCTCGTGCCGCGCGATGAACGTGCCCCCGTGAGCGATGCCGGTGATGTCGAGTTCGAGCACGTCGGCTGGGGAGGAAGTCATCCTTCGAGGATACGGTGGTGGACATGCGCGTCTGCCTCGCCTCGACCTCTCCCGCCCGACTCATGCTGCTGCGTCAGGCGGGCATCGAGCCGCTCACGGTGTCGCCGGACGTCGACGAGGACGCCGTCGCCGCCGCTGCGGAGGCGGAAAGGGGCGAGCCCCTGGCGCCCGAGGAGTTGGTGCTGCTGCTCGCCCGCGCGAAGGCCTCCGCCGTGGCACACAGCCTCGTCGAGGACGGAGGGTTCGACGGCCTGGTCATCGGCGGTGACTCGATGTTCGCGCTGGACGGGCGCGTCTACGGCAAGCCGTACACTCCGGAGGAAGCGACCAGGCGCTGGCGAGAGATGCGCGGAGCCACGGGCATCCTGCACTCCGGCCACTCCGTCTTCCGGGTCGCCCCCGGTGCCGAGCCCACGGAAGCCACCGCCGTCGCCGAAGCCGCTGTGACGTTCGCCTCCGACGTGACCGACGCCGAGATCGCCGCGTACGTCGCCTCAGGCGAACCGCTGCTCGTGGCGGGGGCCTTCACCGTGGACAGCCTGGGAGGAGCCTTCATCACCCGCGTGGAGGGCGACCCGTCCACGGTCGTCGGCATGTCCCTGTCCACCGTCCGCCGTCTCGCCGCGGAGCTCGGCGTTCGCTGGACCGACCTCTGGTCGTAGACTCCCATCCACGTTTTCCCGACTTTCTTGTGGGGAGTCGTCAAAGGGATCGCGGTCGTTCTCGCTAGGCTGGCAAGCATGCCTGCTATCGCCAAGGTGCTCATCGCCAACCGCGGCGAGATCGCCGTCCGCATCATCCGCGCCGCCCGTGACTCCGGGATCGCCTCCGTCGCCGTCTACGCCGACCAGGATCGTGATGCCCTGCACACCCGCCTCGCAGACGAGGCCTACGCGCTCGGCGGCTCGACGAGCGCCGAGACCTACCTCCAGATCGAGAAGATCCTCTCGATCGCCCGCCGTGCCGGCGCCGACGCCGTGCACCCCGGCTACGGCTTCCTCGCCGAGAACGCCGAGTTCGCCCGCGCCATCATCGACGCGGGGATGACCTGGATCGGCCCCTCCCCCGAAGCCATCGAGGCCCTCGGTGACAAGGTGACCGCGCGTCACGTGGCCGAGAAGGTCGGCGCACCCCTCGCCCCCGGAACGCCGGGACCGGTCGAGGGCGCAGACGAGGTCATCGCCTTCGCGAAGGAGTTCGGCCTCCCGATCGCCATCAAGGCCGCCTACGGCGGCGGCGGACGCGGCCTCAAGGTCGCGCGTGAGCTCGACGAGGTGGCCGAGCTCTTCGAGTCCGCCACGCGCGAGGCCGTCGCCGCCTTCGGCCGCGGCGAGTGCTTCGTCGAGAAGTACCTCGACAAGCCGCGTCACGTCGAGACCCAGTGCCTGGCCGATGCCGAAGGCAACGTCGTCGTGATCTCGACGCGTGACTGCTCGCTGCAGCGCCGCCATCAGAAGCTCGTCGAGGAGGCGCCGGCTCCGTTCCTCACGCAGGAGCAGAACGACCTCCTCTACGCCGCCTCCAAGGCCATCCTCAAGGAGGTCGGCTACGTCGGCGCCGGTACCTGCGAGTTCCTCATCGGAGCCGACGGAACCGTCTCCTTCCTCGAGGTGAACACACGTCTGCAGGTCGAGCACCCGGTCTCCGAGGAGGTCACCGGCATCGACCTGGTACGAGAGCAGTTCCGTATCGCGGCCGGCGGCACCATCGACTACGACGACCCGAAGCCGCAGGGCCACTCGATCGAGTTCCGCATCAACGGCGAGGACCCCGGTCGCGGATTCCTGCCCCAGCCGGGCCCGATCCACGTCTTCAAGACCTTCGGAGGCCCCGGCATCCGTCTGGATTCCGGTGTCACTGCGGGCGACTCGGTCTCCGGTGCCTTCGACTCGCTGCTCGCCAAGATCATCGTGACCGGCAAGGACAGGGCAGAGGCCCTCGAGCGCTCGCGCCGTGCCCTCGACGAGTTCGAGGTCGCCGGCCTTCCCACCGTCATCCCGTTCCACCGCAAGGTCGTGCGCGATCCTGCGTTCACAGCGGAGAGCGGCGAGTTCGGCATCTTCACGCGCTGGATCGAGACCGAGTTCGTCAACGACATCCCGGCGTGGGACGGAGAGCTCGAGGCGCCGGCTGCCTCCGAAGCCCGGCACACGGTCGTCGTCGAGGTCTCCGGCAAGCGCCTCGAGGTGAGCCTGCCGGACCGCGTCGCCGTCGCCGCAGGCACCGCTGGGCGCCCCGCCGCGGTTCCCCCGTCGCGCCGCAGCCATGCCACAACGGCCAACGCCGGAGCCTCGGGGGATGCCGTCAAGTCCCCCATGCAGGCCACGGTCGTGAAGATCGCGGTCGCCGACGGACAGCAGGTCGTCAAGGGCGATCTGGTCGTCGTGCTCGAGGCCATGAAGATGGAGCAGCCGCTGCAGGCGCACAAGGACGGCGTCGTCGGCAACATCAACGCCGATGCCGGCGCCACGGTCTCCGCGGGACACCAGCTGCTCACCATCAGCTGATCCTCCCGCTGACACGCGAAAGGCGCCCCACCGAAGTGGGGCGCCTTTGCTGTGCCTACGGGCGTCAGGAGATGTTCACGAGGTGCATCGCCCTGCTCGCGTCGGTGATGCTGCTGGACAGCGAGGGGTAGGCGGCGAAGACCCGCGAGACCTGATCGACCGTGAGGCGGCGCTCGACGGCGACCGCGATCGGGTAGATCAGCTCCGAGGCCTTCGGAGCGACGATCACACCGCCGATCACCGTACCGGAGCCCTTCCGCGCGATGAGCTTCACGAAGCCGTCCTTGATGCCCATCATCTTCGCGCGCGGGTTCGCCGCGAGAGGCAGCTTGTAGACCATGCCGTCCGCGACGCCATCCTCGACGTCCTTGACGCCGTAGCCGACCGTGGCGATCTCGGGCGCGGTGAAGATGTTGGAGGTGATCTTGATCAGCTCCAACGGGATCACGATGTCGCCGAGGGCGTGGAACACCGCGGTGCGCCCCTGCATCGACGCGACGGAGGCCAACGGGAAGAAGTTCGTGCAGTCGCCGACGGCGTACACGTTGGGG
The DNA here is from genome assembly GCF_006540085.1 of Microbacterium oxydans. Lineage (GTDB taxonomy): Bacteria > Actinomycetota > Actinomycetes > Actinomycetales > Microbacteriaceae > Microbacterium > Microbacterium oxydans. The sequence goes on from NZ_BJOG01000007.1 coordinate 78,716, forward strand.
ACCGAGGTACGAGCGACCTTGTTCACCCGGACGTGCCCGGATTCGTCGAGCTCGACGCCGGCTTCCTCGAGACCGATGCCTGCGGTGTTCGGGATGGACCCGACGGCCATGAGGCAGTGGCTGCCCTCGACCGTGCGCCCATCGGACAGCGTGACGGTGACGCCGTCGTCCGTGACCTCCACCTTGTCGGCGCGCGACTTGGAGAGCACCTGCATTCCCCCGCGCTTGAAGACCTTCTCCAGCACCGCAGCCGCGTCCTTATCCTCGCCGGGGAGCACCTGCTCACGGCTCGAGATCAGGGTCACCTTGGCGCCCAGGTTCATGTACGCGGAGGCGAACTCCGCTCCGGTGACACCGGATCCGACCACGATGAGGTGCTCGGGGAGCGCCTTCATGTCGTACAGCTGCGTCCACGTCAGGATGCGCTTGCCGTCGGGCTTCGCGGAGTCCAGCTCGCGCGGCGAGGCGCCGACGGCCACGACGATGGTGTCGGCCTCGACCCGGTCGAAGTCGGTGCCGCCCTGGCCGGTCGAGACGATGATCGCCGTGGGCCCTTCGAGGCGTCCGTGGCCGGACAGGATGCGCACACCGGCCTCGAGGAGCGTCGCGCGCATGTCCTCGGACTGCTGGCCGGCGAGCGCGAGGAGGCGCTTGTTCACGGCGGCGAGGTTGATCGCGATCTCGGGCTTGAGGGGGCGGGAGTGGTCGCCCTTGGCATAGAAGTTCACGCCGAGGTCGCTGGCCTCGGAGATGGCGACGGCCGCATCGGCGGTGGCGATCAGGCTCTTCGAAGGCACGACGTCGGTGAGCACGGCTGATCCGCCGACTCCCACCCGTTCGACCAGGGTGACCTCGGCACCCAACTGGGCGGCCGCGAGGGCCGCCTCGTAGCCGCCGGGACCGCCGCCGAGCACGGCGACGCGCTGAGTGCGCTCGAAAGTGGTGGAAGACATGGAATCCATTCTCGCGCAATCCTGGCACCCGAGCCTGCACCTTCCTAGAGTGGATCCATGCCCGAAACGCACAGCAACCCCCTCGACGACCCGACCGCGAACCCGTTCGAGGTGGCCGCGCAGGCCGCAGCCGACATCGCCCGTCTGACCGGCGTCGAGAACCACGACATCGCCCTCACCCTCGGCAGCGGCTGGGGCAAGGCGGCCGACATCATCGGCGAGACCGTCGCCACGATCCCCGCGACCGAGGTCACCGGCTTCTCGAAGCCCGCGCTCGAAGGCCACGTCGGCACACTGCGCAGCATCCGCACCCCCGGCGGCAAGAACGTCCTCGTCATCGGCGCGCGCACCCACTACTACGAGGCCCACGGCGTACGCCGCGTCGTGCACAGCGTCCGCACGGCAGCCGCGACGGGCGCCAAGATCATGGTGCTGACCAACGGAGCCGGCGGCATCCGCGAGACCTGGACCCCTGGCCAGCCCGTGCTGATCAGCGATCACATCAACCTCACGGCCGATTCGCCGCTCGAGGGCGCCACGTTCGTCGACCTCACCGACCTGTACTCGAAACGTCTTCGGGACGTCGCCCGCTCGATCGACCCCTCACTCGACGAAGGCGTCTACACGCAGTTCCGCGGCCCGCACTATGAGACCCCGGCAGAGGTGCAGATGGCCAAGCACATCGGCGGCCACATCGTCGGCATGTCGACTGCGCTCGAGGCGATCGCCGCGCGCGAGGCCGGCATGGAGATCCTCGGGTTCTCCCTGATCACCAACCTCGCCGCGGGAATCCAGCAGACCCCGCTCAGCCATGCCGAGGTGATCGAGGCCGGACGGGAGGCGGAGCCCGTGATCTCCGCGCTTCTGGCCAGGGTGGTCGAGGCCCTGTGAGCGAGGAGCGGCTCGCGCAGGCCCGCGCCTGGTTGCGCCAGGACCCCGACCACGAGACCCGCGACGAACTGGCCGGTGTGATCACCCGGGCCGCCGCCGGGGATGCGGACGCGATCGCCGACCTCGACGACCGTTTCCGCACGCGTCTCGCCTTCGGCACCGCCGGTCTGCGCGGCGAGCTCGGCGCCGGGAGCAACCGGATGAACCGGGTGCTGGTCGCGCAGGCCGCGGCGGGATTCGCCGCCTACCTGCGCGAGAAGTCGAACGGTCAGAAGTCGAACGGCCAGACGCCGACGGTGGTGATCGGATACGACGGGCGTCGCAACTCCCGCGTGTTCGCGACCGACTCCGCCGAGCTGTTCGCCGGAGCCGGACTGCGGGCGGTCCTGCTCCCCCGTCTGCTCCCCACCCCCGTCCTCGCGTTCGCCGTGCGCCACCTGGGAGCCGATGCCGGCGTGATGGTGACCGCGAGCCACAACCCGCCGAACGACAACGGGTACAAGGTGTACCTGGGCGGCGCGGATCAGGGATCGCAGATCGTCGCTCCGGCCGATGCGGAGATCGCCGCGCACATCCAGCGGATGGCGGACGCCGGACCGGTGACGGCACTGCCGCGCTCCACGGAATACGAGGTCGCAGGCGAGGACGTCGTCGAGGCATACATCGCAGCGACCGCCGCCGTCGCCCCCGCCCCCGCCGGCACCACCGGGATGCGCTGGGTGTACACGGCGATGCACGGCGTGGGCTGGGAGACGCTGTCCCGCATCGTCAAGGACGCCGGATACCCGCAGCCGTTCGTCGTCGACGAGCAGCTCACGCCCGACGCCACCTTCCGCACCGTGTCCTTCCCGAACCCGGAGGAGCCCGGTGCCATGGATCTCGCCTTCGCGAGGGCTCGGCGCGTCAAGGCGGACTTCATCCTCGCCAACGACCCCGACGCCGACCGCCTGGCCGTCGCGATCCCCGACGACTCGGCAGCGGACGGCTGGCGTCGCCTCACCGGCAACGAGGTCGGACTCCTGCTCGGCGCGAGGGCGGCACGTGCTGCGGCGGGCACGCCAGGGGCATCACTCGCCTGCTCACTCGTCTCCTCCCCCGGCCTCGGCGCCGTCGCGACCCACCACGGACTCGACTTCCACGAGACGCTCACGGGCTTCAAATGGATCTCACGCGCCCCTGGCATCGTCTTCGGTTTCGAAGAGGCTCTGGGTTACCTCGTGAACCCGGAGACCGTGCGCGACAAGGACGGCGTGTCGGCCGCCGTCGCGGTCCTCGGCCTCGCGGCAGAGGCGCGCGACCGTGGAGCGACGCTCAGCGACCTGCTGGACGAACTCGGCGAGACGTACGGGCACTTCGCCAGCGGTCAGGTGTCGGTGCGCGTCGAAGACCTCTCGATCATCGGTACCGTGATGCTCGCCCTGCGCACGCTTCCGCCGACACACATCGCCGGTCGGTCGATCGCCTCGGCCGAGGATCTGCTGCAGGCGGGCCAGGGGCAGCCGTCCGGTGACGTGCTCCGCTACCGGCTGACGGACGGGTCCCGCGTGATCGTGCGTCCCAGCGGCACCGAGCCGAAGCTGAAGGTCTACATCGACGCGAAGGCGGACTCCGCCGAGCGCGCGCGAGAGGCCGTCGCCGAACTCGAAGCCGGGGTGCGCACCCTGCTCGACGAACGCTCCTGAGCATGCCGATCCGACGCATCATCGTCAGCGCGCACAACGGCGTGCACGCTCGTCCGGTGGCCGAGCTCGTGCGACTCGCGCAGTCGCACGGGTCTCCGGTCACCCTCCGCACGGCCGACGGCACGACCGTCGACCTGAGCAGCGTGCTGGCCGTGATGGACCTCGGGATCGCGACAGGAGATCCGGTCGAGATCGAGACCGCACCGTCTCCGACGTCCGAGGCCGTCCTCGATCAGCTCGCGGAGGTTCTCGCTCCCCGCGGCTGACCGCGACCCTCACCCGTCGATCACGGCGACGAGCTCGTCGAGGAACGCCTCGAAAGTCGTCCCCTTCCGGACGATCCGCTGCACGCTCTCGCGCTCGCTGAACACCTCGACGAGCTGCTCGAACACGGTCTGGAAAGCCGCACGGTCGCTCTCGCTGAACGCCGCGAGGGCGACGACCTGCACTCGCCCTCCGCCCCAGGCCGCTGAGCCGTCCGCGACGCCGATGGCGATGGCCGTGCGAGTGGCGGTCATCTGGAGCGCGTGCGGCACGGCGAGCGCATCCGTGAAGGCGGTCGACGACATCCGCTCCCGCACGATGGTGTTCTCGATGTAGTCCTCGCCGATCAGGCCCGCCTGCACCAGAAGACCGCCCAGACGCCGGATGATCGCCTCCTCCCCCTCATCCGGCAGGGGGAACACGTAGGCGTCCGCGAGGAAGTAGCGGGCGAGCTCACCGCGGAGGCGGGTGAGACGCCGTCCCCGCCGCACCCGCGCCGCAGCCTGCTGGATGCGGTCGACGTCGGCATCGGTCAGGAACGGCTGGATGCGTACGAAGCGGTCGCCGGAGGATCCCGGTTCGATGGTGCTGAGCACCAGATCGGTATCGAACGACGACCAGTCCGGATCGACATTGGTGACGACGGTGGTGACCTCGATGGCCGTCCCGAGGGAACGGTCGACGCTGGAGCGGAGCAGTTCGTGCAGCTCGTGATACCCCGGGCACACGATCGTGGCGGTGAGGATGGATTCCGCCTTGCGGCTGCGTTCGAGACGGCCGCCCACGTGCATGGCGATGTAGGCGATCTCGTCGTCGTGGATCGGCGTGCCGACGCGGTCGTGCAGGCCGCTCGCGATCGACACGGCCACCTCGAAGATCATCGGGTACGTCGCCTTCAACGACCGGGTGAGCGGGTTCCGCGTGAGGGCGCTCTCCTCCGCCCGCCGCAGCAGATTCTGCACGTGCAGGGCGAGACGCAGGACGAAGGTCTCATCGACGAGGTCGACCTCGAAGTCCTCGGCCGCACGCGTGATCTCCGCACGGACGGCGGCCTCGACCATCGGGTCGACGCCGCTGCGGGCGACCTCGCGTGTCGTCGCCTCCCCCGGCGCGACGATGCGCGTCAGCACGAGGGAGGCGAGGTGGCCGCTGTCGCCATCGCCGAGGACCACCGAGAAGTGCTCGAAGGCCAGGCGGGCGATGACCGCCCCCACGCGCGGGATCTCCTCGCGCGTGCCCGCCGGTGCAGATTCGAGCGTGTGTCCCGCAGCGACCCGCTCCGCGGCGATCGCGATGTGCAGCAGCACGTCGGAGATCGCGAGCTCGTTCACGTAGTAGCCGAGCTCACCCAACTCGCGCACCAGGGCCGATTTGAAGGGACCGACCGCGCCGGCGTCCACCGCCGATCCGGACAGCGCGCGCCGGAACGTCTCGGGATGGAACGAGGCATCATCCATCTCGTCGTGGGCGAGCCTGCTGAGCAGACGGCGCTGCGCTGTCTCATTGCCGCGCAGACGCACGATCTCGCGCTCGCGCTCGAGCGTCAGGTCGGTGCCGTCGAGCAGGCCGCGCACGCGCACCAGATCCGCTTCGAGCGTCGCCTCGCTGACGTGCAGATCCTCCGCGGTGTCGAAGACATCGATGCCAGCCGGCTCATCGAGCAGGAGTCGCACCAGCGTGTGCAGGCGATCGCGAGGGGCCGATTCCCCGCCCTGACGCATGCGCATCGCACCCCGTGCACCGGATCCGGCGCGATACCCCGCGGGACCCGACTCGATCACGGCGGCTCCGGGCGTGCGAGCGTTCAGCGCCGCGACGTAGGAACGGATGCTGCGCGGGGTGACCCCCATGAGGTCGGCGAGGCTCGCGGCCGTAGCCCAGCCCTCCTGACGCAGCAGCGCGGCGAGGAGCTGGTCCTGACGCTGGCGCGACATGATCCTCCCCTCCCGCGTGCTGACTGCACCGTCTCGACGTGCTCTCCATGATGTCAGGTGGCCGGCGCCTCGGGGCGGAAGGCGCCGTTCCGCGGGGGCGGAAAGGATCGTGTTGGCGCGCACCCCTTCCTGGTTCCCAGACTGTTCTCAGGAAGTAGGTGGGCATCGATGAGGATCCTCGTGGTGTGCGGTGCGGGAGCATCGAGCACGTTCGTCGCGCAACGGCTCCGCCGTGCCGCGGAGACGGCCGGTCTGGCCTGGGACGCATCCGCCGGGACCGAGGGCTCCGCCTCGGATTCCGACCACGACCTGATCCTGGTCGGCCCGCACCTGGCCGACCGCCTCGACGCCATCCGCGAGAACTCGAACGCGCCGGTCGCCATCCTCCCGGACGACGTCTTCTCCGATCTCGACGGCTCGCGCACGCTCGTCCTCGCCCGTTCGCTCCTCGCCGCCGGCGAAACCCCGAAAGGAACATCATGACCGCCACCCGCACCGTCCGGATCGGCTCCTCCCATGGACTCCACGCCCGTCCAGCCAAGCTGTTCGCGCAGGCGGCGAAGGACTCCGGCATCGCCGTGACGATCGCCAAGGATTCCGGAAAACCCGTCAACGCGGCGAGCATCCTCGGCGTCATCGCCCTCGCGATCGAGCACGGCGACTACGTCACGCTCACGGCGGACGGCGACGGCGCGGAGAACGTGCTCGACACCCTCACCGAGCTCCTCACCACCGACCACGACCAGGACGCCGCCGGATGAGCGAGCTGCGCGGAGTGGGCATCGGTCTCGGGGTCGCCCAGGGGCCGATCGTCCGCATGGCCGAGGCGATGCCGGCCCCGGAGAACACGCCGAGCACCGCGGGGGCTGACGCCGAACGAGCGAGGGTCCGCGACGCCGTCTCGGTCGTGGCAAAGGCACTGAACGAGCGCGGCGAGGCAGCCGGAGGATCCGCGCAGGAGGTCCTCGAGGCGCAGGCCATGATCGCCGAGGACCCGACGCTCCAGGACGAGGTCGACACACGGATCGACGCGGGGGCGACGGCCGAGTGGGCCGTGCACGACGCATTCGCCGGGTTCCGCGCCACGCTCGAGGCGGTCGGCGGCTACCTCGGCGAACGCGCCGCGGACCTGGACGACATCGCGCAGCGAGTGCTCGCGCATCTTCGCGGCGTCGACGCCCCGGGTGTCCCGAACCCGGGACACCCGTTCGTGCTGGTCGCCCGCGACCTCGCGCCGGCGGACACCGCACTCCTCGATCTGGATCAGGTCCTGGCACTGATCACCACCGACGGCGGCCCGACCTCGCACACGGCGATCCTCGCCAGGGAGAAGGGCATCGTCGCGATCGTGGGCGTCGCCGACGGCGAGATGCTGACCACCGGCGAGACCGTGATCGTCGATGCGGCCAGCGGCGTGGTCACGCGCGAACCGACGGAGGACGAGAAGGCTCGCGCCACCGAGCGCGCTGCCGCTCGGCGGTCGGCCGACGCGGCCCCACTCACTCCCGGCGCTCTCGCCGACGGCACGCCTGTCGCGCTGCTCGCGAATCTGGGGAAGCCTGCAGATGCGGCCGACGCGGTCGCTCGGGGGGCCGAGGGCGTCGGGCTGTTCCGTACCGAGTTCCTGTTCCTCTCCTCCGCCCAGGCGCCCACCATCGCTCAGCAGCGCGAGTCGTACCGCGAGCTGCTCGCGGCCTTCCCCGGCCGGAAGGTCGTGGTGCGGATGCTCGATGCCGGCGCTGACAAGCCTCTGGCCTTCCTCAACGATGCACACGAGGAGAACCCGGCGCTCGGGCTCAGGGGTCTGCGGGCGCTGCGCGCCAGCGAGGACATCCTGCGGGAGCAGCTCACCGCACTCGCCGAGGCCGCCGCCGTGACCGAGGCCGATCTCTGGGTGATGGCTCCCATGGTCGCAACGGTCGAGGAGACCGTCTACTTCACGGGACTCGCACGCGAGTACGGGCTGAAGACCGCGGGAGTGATGGTCGAGATCCCGGCGAGCGCTCTGCTCGCCGATCGCGTGCTCGCGCACGCCGACTTCGCCTCGATCGGCACCAACGACCTCACGCAGTACACGATGGCTGCCGACCGGATGCTCGGCTCGGTCGCAGGGTTCCAGGACCCCTGGCACCCTGCCGTCCTCCGCCTCGTCCGCGAGGTCGGCGATGCAGGTGCCCGACTCGGCAAACCCGTCGGGATCTGCGGCGAAGCCGCCGCCGATCCGCTGCTCGCCGTGGTGCTGGTCGGTCTCGGCGCGACGAGCCTGTCGATGGCGCCTTCCGCCCTGGCCGATGTCCGTCATGCGCTGTCCGAGCGCACCCCGTCCGAGGCGCGGAGTCTCGCCATGGCCGCCCTGGCCGCCGACGATGCCTCCTCCGCCCGAAACGCCGTGGCAGCCCTCGCCGCGGAACTCCCCCTCCACAAGAAAGAGACGACATCATGACGACGACGTCACCTGCCGCCACCAGACCCGGCGGCCTGCGCGTAGGAGTGCAGCGCTTCGGCACATTCCTCTCGGGCATGATCATGCCCAACATCGCCGCCTTCATCGCCTGGGGCTTCATCACGATGCTGTTCATCCCGAAGGGGTTCTTCGGCGCGGAGAGCCCGTTCGGCTGGCACTGGGCAGGCGTGTCCGAGATCCTCGGCGGTGGCGGCGACTCCGTCATCATCGGCTGGCAGGGCGCGATGACCGCCGTGGCCGAAGGCGCGGACGGCAACATCCTCGCCTACGTCGGACTGGTCGGCCCGATGGTGACGTACCTGCTGCCGCTGCTGATCGCGAACACCGCCGGCCGCATGGTCTACGGCGAGCGCGGAGGCGTCGTCGCCTCGATCGCCACCGTCGGCGTGATCGTCGGCACGAACATCCCGATGTTCCTCGGTGCCATGATCATGGGCCCCCTCGCCGCCTGGGTCATGAAGCAGGTCGACCGGCTGTGGGACGGCAAGATCAAGCCCGGCTTCGAGATGCTGGTCAACAACTTCTCCGCCGGTATCCTCGGCATGCTGCTCGCGATCTTCGGCTTCTTCGCCTTCGGCCCCGTGATGCTCGGCATCAGCGCCGCGCTCGGCACGGCCGTCGACTGGCTGGTCTCGCTGCAGCTGCTCCCGCTCGTATCGATCATCGTCGAGCCCGCGAAGGTGCTGTTCCTGAACAACGCCATCAACCACGGCGTGTTCACCCCGCTCGGCATCGAGCAGGCGACCGAGACCGGCAAGTCGATCCTGTTCCTCATCGAGGCGAACCCCGGGCCCGGCCTCGGTCTGCTCCTCGCCTTCACCTTCTTCGGGGTCGGTGCGGCGAAGGCATCCGCTCCCGGCGCGGCGATCATCCAGTTCTTCGGTGGCATCCACGAGATCTACTTCCCCTACGCTCTCAGCAAGCCGACCACGATCCTCGCCCTCATCGCGGGTGGTGCAGCCGGGGTCACCACGAACATGGTCCTCGGCGGGGGTCTCGCCTTCCCTGCAGCACCGGGAAGCATCATCGCCGTGACGGCTGCGGCCATCGGCCCGGGAGTCGGCAACCTCCTGGTCGTCTACCTCTCGGTCATCGTCGCAGCGACCGTGACCTTCCTCATCACCGGCGTGATCCTGCGGGCCTCCCGCAAGCGCGACCTCGAGGCCGAGAGCGACACCTTCGGCGCCGCGATCGCACAGACCGAGGCCAACAAGGGCAAGTCGTCCGCCGCGATGGACGCGCTGCGCACGTCGACGGCATCCGCGGCTCCGGAAGCCACGGCCGCCACGAGCGCGACCGTGATCTCCGCACCGATCGAGCGGATCGTGTTCGCCTGCGACGCCGGGATGGGCTCGTCCGCCATGGGCGCGAGCGTGCTGCGCAACAAGCTCAAGAAGGCCGGCATCGAGGACATCACGGTCACCAACCAGGCGATCGCGAACCTCGACGGAACGGCTGACGTCGTCATCACCCAGCAGCAGCTCACCGAGCGCGCCGAGGCGAAGTCGCCGAACTCCGTCCACGTCTCCGTGGACAACTTCATGAACTCACCCCGCTACGAAGAAGTCGTCGAGATGGTGCGCGAGCAGCGAAAGGAAACAGAATGAGCGTCCTCACCCAGGATCAGGTCCGCATCCACCCCGGTGGTGCGACACGAGACGAGGCTCTGCAGGAGGCGACGGACATCCTCGTCGCCGCCGGTGCGGTCACCCCGGCCTACGTCGACGCGATGCGGCAGCGTGAGGAGACGGTGTCGACCTTCATGGGCAACGGCCTCGCCATACCGCACGGCACGAACGAGGCGAAGGACACGATCCTCGCCTCCGCACTGTCGGTCGTCCGCTATGACGGGGGCGTCGACTGGTCCGGCGAGCCCGCGACCTTCGTGATCGGCATCGCCGGCGTCGGGGACGAGCACCTGGAGATCCTCTCCCGCATCGCCATCCTGTTCTCCGAGGAGGACGATGTCGCCAGGCTGTCGGCGGCACAGACCGCCGAGGAGCTCTACGCCCTCCTCTCGGAGGTGAACGAAGGATGAAGGCGGTCCACTTCGGGGCGGGCAACATCGGGCGCGGGTTCGTCGGTCTGCTGCTGAGCGACGGCGGGTACGAGGTGGTCTTCTCGGACGTCGCCGATGCGCTCGTCGACGCGATCAACGAGGTCGACTCGTACACGGTGCACGAGGCCGGCCCCGGAGGGACCGATCACGTCGTGACCGGGTTCCGCGCGGTCAACAGCAGGACGCATCCGGCCGCGGTGGCCGAGGAGGTCGCCACCGCGGATGTCGTCACGACCGCGGTGGGCCCGACGGTGCTGCGGTTCGTGGCGCCGTCGATCGTCGCCGGGCTCGCCCTGCGCAGTCCGGACTCCGCGCCGCTGCAGGTGATGGCGTGCGAGAACGCGATCGGGGCAACGGAGCTGCTGCGGCGGGAGATCGTCGCCGCAGCGGGCGCGGATGCAGAGACGCTGCTCGCGCGCGCGGTCTTCGCCAACACGGCCGTCGACCGCATCGTCCCGGCGCAGCCGGAGGGATCGGGGGTCGACGTGACGGTCGAGCCCTACTTCGAGTGGGCCATCGAGTCGGGACCCTTCGAGGGCGCGCTGCCGAACATCCCCGGCGCGCACTTCGTCGACGACCTGGCGCCGTACATCGAACGCAAGCTGTTCACGGTGAACACCGGCCATGCGGCGACCGCGTACTTCGGGGCGCGTGCGGGCATCGAGCGCATCTCGGACGCCCTCGCCGACTCGGACATCTCCTCGAGCGTCTCGGCGGCGCTCGAGGAGACGTCGGCCGTCCTGGTCGCCGAGCACGGGCTCGACCCGGCAGACCTCGCCGACTACCGCGCGACGATCCTGGAGCGCTTCCGCAACCCCGCGCTCGTCGACACCGTGCAGCGCGTCGGACGTCAGCCGCTGCGGAAGATCTCACGGCATGAGCGCTTCGTTGGCCCGGCGGCCATGGCCGCAGAGCGGGGGTTGCCCACCGACGCCTTGGTCGCCGCCGTGTCCGCAGCGCTCGAGTTCGACGATCCCGCCGACGAGCAGTCTGTCGAGCTGCAGCAGCTGCTCCGTGCCGAGGACCCTGCCGCGTTCACCACCACCACGACAGGCCTCGACCCGGAGCACCCGCTGTTCCCGCTGATCCGGGACGCCGTCGCGGCCAGGCAACAGCGTCTGGGAGCTGTCTGACCCCTCGCTCAGAGACGCCCCCGTCTGCCGATACCATCGGTGGGCGGGGGCGTTTCTCGACACGACGGCGTGCGGGAGGACAGCGAGGTGCGGGAGCCACATGAACGGATATGCCGTGATCGGTGCGGGACCATCGGGCCTCGCCGCCGCACGAGCGCTGCAGAAGCGCGGGATCGGCGTGGACGGGTATGAGGCCTCGCACGGCGTCGGCGGCCTGTGGGACATCGACAATCCCCGCAGCACGATGTACGAGTCGGCTCACCTCATCTCCTCGCGGACCACGACGGAGTTCACCGAGTTCCCCATGCGCTCCTCGGTCGACTACCCGGGTCACCGCGTTCTCAAGGAGTACTTCGAGGACTACGCCGCCCACTTCGACCTCACCGCTCTGTTCCGGTTCGACACGCGCGTGACGCGGCTCGAACCGCGCGATGGCGGATGGGATCTCACGAGCACCGGCCCCGACGGCGTCGAGACCCGGTGGTACACGGGTGTCGTGCTGGCGAACGGAACGCTCGCCCGGCCGAACGTTCCCTCCTTCTCCGGCGAGTTCACGGGCGAACTGCTGCACACGAGCGCTTACAAGTCGCCGGAGCAGCTGAAGTCCAGACGGGTGCTGCTGATCGGCGCGGGCAACTCCGGCTGCGACATCGCGGTGGACGCCGTGCATCATGCGGTGTCCGTCGACATGAGCGTGCGGCGCGGCTACTACTTCGTGCCGCGCTACCTGTTCGGAAGACCCAGCGACACCCTGAACCAGGGCCGCCCGCTGCCCGCCAGGATCAAGCAGGCGCTCGACAGCCGCGTGCTGCGCGCCTTCACGGGCGACCCCGTGCGCTTCGGATTCCCGAAGCCCGACTACCGCATCTACGAGTCGCACCCGATCGTGAACACCCTGATCCTGAACCACCTCGGGCAGGGCGATCTGCGGATCCGCGCCGACGTCGACCGGTTCGACGGGCCGACCGTGCACTTCCGCGACGGCGGCGCCGACGACTACGACCTCGTGCTGCTGGCCACCGGGTACACCCTCGACTATCCGTTCGTCGACAGGGAGCACCTGCACTGGCGAGGCGGTTCGCCGCGACTGTTCCTGAACGTGTTCCCGTCGTCGTTCAACGGTCTCTACGTGATGGGCATGATCGAAGCCTCCGGCATCGGCTGGCAGGGCCGCTACGAGCAGGCCGAGTTGCTGGCGGCCTATCTGAGCGCCGCCGAGGAGGAGCCGACGCGCGCCGCACGCTTCCGCCGACGCGTGACCGAGACCCCGTGGCCGGATGTCACCGGCGGCTACCACTACCTGGGCCTCGACCGGATGGCCTACTACGTGAACAAGGACGCCTACCGCACGGCCGTGCGACGGGAGAAGGGCGCACTCGAGGTGCCGGCCTGAGCGCAGCCGCCGTCGCGGGTCGCCGTCGCGAGAGCGCCGTCGTGCATCACCGGGTCACCGCGCGGAGTAGCGTTGTCCCGTGAAGAAGAAGTCCCACCGGATCCTGAGGCGCGTGCTGTGGAGCATCGCCATCGTGCTCGTGCTCGCCGTCGGCGGTGTACTCGCCTGGAGCCAGATCGGCGTCATGTCCGCGGAGCCGGAACCGCTCGCGGCCGTGCGCGAGAACCCGGCGATCACGGTGACCGACGCCGACCAGGGCATCGTGCTCGCTCCCGCGGACGGAGACTCGGACCTCGGCCTCGTGTTCATCCCCGGAGCCAAGGTCGACCCGTGGGCATACGCGGCCATCCTGCAGGGCCTGGCCGAGGACGGGGTCACCGTCGTGATCACGCGCCCATGGCTCAACCTGGCATTCTTCGACCCGCGCGGTCTCGACGCGTTCACCTCCGCGGCCCCCGGAATCGACGTATGGAGCGTCGGCGGCCACTCACTGGGCGGGGTGCGTGCCTGTCAGCTCGCGTCCGATGCCGACGCGCTGGTGCTGTTCGCGTCCTACTGCGCGAACGACCTCTCCGGAAGCGACCTGCCCGTTCTGAGCCTCGCGGGGAGCGAGGACGGGCTGTCCACGCCCCAGAAGATCGCGGATGCCCGGCCCGAGCTGCCCGGCGATGCCGACCTGGTCGAGATCGAGGGCGCATCTCACGCCTCCTTCGGCGACTACGGTCCACAGGACGGCGACGGCACCCCGACCATCTCGAGCGACGACATGCATGCGGAGGTCACGCGTCTCGCCGGAGACTTCCTCGCCCCGCTCGCCCCCTGAGCCTCACTCCCCCACAGGCTCGAACCCGAGGTCGAGCACGGGGTCGAGCACGGGGTCGAGCACGGAGTCGAGCAACGGATGCAGGTGTCGCGTTCGCAGCGCCGTCGCCGCTGACCGGGCTCCCGCCCGGAGGGCGGTGGGGACGTCGGCTCCGTCGAGCCGTGCATCGAGCACCCCAGCCAGGAAGGCATCTCCCGCCCCGTTCGTGTCGACGACATCGACGGATTCTGCAGGAACCCGGTGGACGGTGCCGTCTTCGTCGACCGCGACGGCACCGTCCGCGCCCAGGGTGCAGACGGCAAGACGGGTTTTCTCCGCGATGAGTGATCGGAGGAACCCGATCGGGTCGTCGAGTCTGTCGGCGTTGCAGAACACCGCGTCGGCGGCGGCGAGGAAAGGCCGATGGTAGTCCGCCGACCCGTCGTAGTCGTGCACGTCGACCCAGATCGGCGTACCGGTCGACCGGGCCAGGGGCAGCAGACGCAGGGGTTCGGCCGCAAGGTCGAGCACGACGGCGTCGGCTGCCGCCATCTCCCCGTGCGCGAGCCGGTCGTGTTCACCCGTCGTCTCCCCCGGCGTGGCCAGGTAGAGCGAGACCCGCTCACCCGCGCGCGTCATCAGATTGAGATGCCGCTCCGTGACACCGTCATGCCAGTCCACCGGCACCCCCGCGGCACGTAGGGCCTCTCGGACGTGTACGCCCTCCCTGTCCACCCCGGCGGTGGCGTGGAGCCGGACAGACCTGCCCAGCGCGGTCAGGCTGAGCGCCTTGCCCGCGCTCGTGCCTCCGACCGTCTCCCAGGCGCTCTCGGCGAACTGCATGTGCGGTACCGGCTCCGGCAGCCGGTCGAGCACGACGATCGTGTTCCACGACGCCGGCCCGACGATGACGACGGAGGCGGACTCTGAGGAGGAGGGCATGGCACCATCCTGCCGCGTGCTCCGCCCTCAGCCGATGCGCGAGACCAGTGCGTCGAGCCCCATGCCGTAGTCGATGCGCACGACGGGGAGAGCGAGCTTGTCGGTGCCGATCGTCACGTATCCGGGTTCGATGGTGCGCCCCATCTCGAATCCGGCCTGGGCGACTCCCTGCTTGGCGGTGTCGTTGTAGTGCCCGAACGGATACGCGACGACCTGCCCCACGCCGAGCACGCCGGCCGACGTGGTGAGGTCGGCCGCGATCTGATCGGCCGTCCAGTTGACCATCCGGCCCTTGCCGTTGTCTCCGGCCTGGTGCATGTCGTGCGTGTGCGAGCGACGCTGCACGTAGATCGAGGGCGCCGGATCCTGCCGGTAGGCCGTGATCATGAACGACGTGCTGAGCAGCTTGTACCTGTCGACGACCGGCACCGCAAGATCGAACCACGACTGGTCGGCGTCGTCATCGGTGATGATCACGCTCTTGGCGGGAAGCGAGAGCCGACCGTCGATGAAGGCGCTGAGCTCGTCCCACGTCGGCAGGTAGAACCCCGTCGTCGCGATGTGGTTCATCTGCGCGTCGAAGTCGCCGATGTAGGCGTAGTTGCCCCGCAACCAGCCCTTCTCCCCCTCCGGGTTCGCCGTGAACTGGTGGTACATCAGGATGGGCACCCGCACGTTCTCGGCCGCGTTCTCCTCCGGCGTCCGCCAGGCCGCGAAGAGCTCGACCTGTTGATCGGCGCACACCACGGGGTCTGCGCCGTTCACACGCGCGGCGACGGTGAGCGCCCCGGCATCCGCCGCGCTCGCGTACCAGCCGGCGAACACCCTGCCGTCGAGCTGCGGGATCGGCAATCCCTGGTAGAGGTCGTCCTGGAACTGCAGCATCGGATCGGTGGGCGCACCCTCGCCCGAGAACGTGACAGCGCAGGCGCGCGGGTCGTCCGCATCGGCGACGATCTGCTCCGCGGGAGTCAGCGGATGCTCGATCGTCGTGGACTGCGCCTTCGGGACGGTGTTCTCCGGCGTGCGGTTCATCCAGGCGAAGGCGGCGATGCCTCCTCCGACCACGACCGCCGCCGCGATGGTGCCGACGATGACGGCGGTTCGTGCGGCCCGCTTCTTCCCCCCGGAAGCCATGATCAGGCGTCGAAGCCTTCGGCGATCATCTCCACGAGCTCCTCGCGCTCCTCGACGGGCAGGAACGCCGCAGCAGCCGCATTGAACTGGAACGTCTCGAGGTCGTCGAGGTCGTACTCGAACGTCTCGACCAGCCGGGCGAGTTCCCGCGTGAGAGACGTGGCGCTCATGGTGCGGTTGTCGACGTTCACGGTCACCGCGAACCCGAGCTGGTAGAGCAGGTCGAACGGGTGATCCACCATCGTGTCGCCCCACGCGGCGATCGCCCCGGTCTGCAGGTTCGACGACGGCGAGAGCTCGAGCGGGATCTCACGGTCGCGCACCCAGCGAGCGAGGTCGCCGAACTGCACCTGCACCTCGTCGCCCTCCTGCGTGATGACTTGGAGGTCCTCCGCGATGCGCACGCCGTGGCCGAGGCGCAGGGCGCGCCCGTCCAGCAGCGCCGAGCGGATCGAGGCCAGGCCGGCCGCCTCGCCCGCATGCACGGTGACGGGGAAGAAGTTCTCGGCGAGGTAGTCGAACGCCTTGCGGTGGTTCGACGGCGGGAATCCGTCCTCCGGTCCCGCGATGTCGAAGCCCACCGCACCGCGACCGCGGAAGTCGACCGCGAGCTCGGCGATCTCGAGGGCGCGGTCGGTGTGGCGCATCGCGGTGATGAGCTGCCCGACCCGGATGCTGCGTCCGGAGCGGTCGGCGAGGTCTTCTCCCTCTTCGATGCCCTGCTGCACGGCTTCCACGGTCTGCTCGAGCGTGAGACCGCGAGCCAGATGCTGCTCTGGTGCCCAGCGCACCTCGCCGTAGATCACTCCGTCGGCGGCGAGATCCTGCACGAACTCGCGCGCGACGCGGGTGAGCCCCTCCTGGGTCTGCATCACGGCGGTGGTGAGGTCGAACGTCTTGAGGTACTCGACCAGAGAACCCGAGTCGCTCTGCTTCGCGAACCACGAACCCAGAGCAGCAGGCTTCGACTCGGGAACGTCCAGTCCGATCTCATCCGCGAGCTCGATGATCGTGGCGGGCCGTACCGCACCGTCGAGGTGGTCGTGCAGCGACACCTTGGGCAGGCTCCGCAGGGAGACGCCCTGAAGCGTGACGTCGCCGTTCGCATCGATCGACATGGTGATCCTCTCGGTCGCGGATGTGCTCAGATCAGGCTAGCGGTCCGACGTCACGCGGTGATGCGCTCGCGGACGATGGGACCGGTGACCGGCGCCTCGTCCCCGATCTCCCACGAGCCATCGAGCGCATCGAGCGCCCGGCCGAAACGAGCATCGTCTGCGGCGGAGAGGGTGAACAGCGGCTGACCGGCGACGACGCGATCGCCGGGCTTCGCGTGCAGATCGATTCCCGCTTCGAAGATCACGGGATCCTGCGCCCTGGCGCGACCCGCGCCGAGACGCCAGGCGGCGACGCCGAACGGAAGGGCGTCCATGCGCGTGACGACGCCGTCGGCCGGTGCCAGCACCTGGTGCGTCTCCCGTGCCGTCGGCAGCTCGGCATCCGGATCGCCGTCCTGCGCGCGGATCATCGCCTTCCAGGTGTCCATGGCACGCCCGTCGTCGAGCGCGGCCTCCACGTCGGCGTCCGGCTGTCCGGCGAGGGCCAGCATCTCGCGCGCCAGGGCGATGGTCAGCTCCCGCACGTCGGAGGGTCCGCCACCGGCGAGGATCTCCACCGACTCCCGCACCTCGTTCGCGTTTCCGATCGCGAGGCCGAGCGGGACGTTCATGTCGGTCAGCAGGGCGGTCGTCGCGACGCCGGAGTCGGTGCCGAGGGCGACCATCGTGCGCGCCAGCTCGCGAGCGCGGTCGATGTCCTGCATGAACGCACCGGATCCGAACTTCACGTCGAGCACGAGGGCATCCGTCCCCTCCGCGATCTTCTTCGACATGATGCTGGAGGCGATCAGCGGGATCGCCTCCACGGTGCCGGTGACGTCGCGGAGCGCGTAGAGCTTCTTGTCGGCGGGAGCGAGCCCGGAGCCGGCGGCGCAGATGACAGCGCCCACGTCGCCCTGCATCTGCGCGAACATCTCCTCGTTGCTGAGAGCCGCGCGCCAGCCGGGGATCGACTCGAGCTTGTCGAGCGTGCCGCCGGTGTGTCCGAGACCGCGACCGCTCAGCTGCGGCACCGCCACACCGAAGGATGCCACCAGAGGCGCGAGCGGCAGCGTGATCTTGTCACCCACACCGCCTGTGGAGTGCTTGTCGACGGTGCGCTTGCCGAGCGAGGCGAAGCTCATCCGCTCCCCCGACGCGATCATCGCATCCGTCAGCACCCGGATCTCGTCGCGCTCCATGCCGCGCTGGAAGATCGCCATCGCGAACGATGCCATCTGCGCGTCCGACACGTAGCCCCGCGTGTAGGCGTCGACCATCCAGCGCAGCGCGGGCTCGGGCACCGCACCGCCGTCGCGCTTGGCGCGGATCACATCGATCGCATCGAACGGTTCGATGGCTCCCTGAGCCTGTCCAGCGGTCATCGTGCTTCCTCCAGGTCGCGCGGCCCGAACGCATCGGGCAGCACCTCGTCGATCGTGCGGATGCCGGAGACGGTCTCCAGCAGCATCCCGGGCATCGCATGCTCGAACAGCAGCTGGCGACAGCGCCCGCACGGCATGATCGTCTGCCCCTCGTTGTTCACGCACACGAAGGCGACGAGCTGGCCGCCGCCCGACATGTGCAGGTCGCCCACCAGAGCGCACTCCGCGCACAGCGTCACACCGTACGAGGCGTTCTCGACGTTGCAGCCGGCCACGATCCGACCGTCGCCCACGAGGGCCGCAGCCCCCACGCGATAGCGCGAGTAGGGCGCGTAGGCCTTGGTCATGGCGTCGGTCGCGACCTGGCGCAGTTCATCCCAGTCGATGTCCGTCATTGCGATGCTTCTCTCTTCCCGGCAGGGCTACGACTTGATGTAGGGCTTGCCGTCGGCGGCAGGCGCCTTGATCTGGCCGGCGAACCCGGCGACCGCGAGCAGCGTCACGACGTACGGCAGCATCAGCATGAACTCGCCGGGGATCGGCGTCTTCAGGATCGACAGCAGGTTCTGCAGGTTGGTGGCGAAGCCGAACAGCAGGGCGGCGAGGGTCGCACGGATCGGATCCCAGCGACCGAAGATCACCGCGGCGAGGGCGATGAAGCCGAGCCCCGCCGTCATGTCCTTGCCGAACTGCGGTACCGAGACGAGTGTGAAGTACGCACCACCCATGCCCGCGATCGCGCCGGCCAGCAGCACGTTCCAGAATCGCGTCGGGTTGACCTTGATGCCCACCGTGTCGGCCGCCTGCGGGTGCTCGCCGACGGCACGCAGCCGCAGACCCCAGCGCGTGCGGTACAGGCCCCATGCCACCACCGCGACGGTGATGAACATCAGGTACCCGATGAACGTCTGGTTGAAGAGCACGGGGCCGATGATGGGGATGTCGCTGAGCAGCGGGATCTCGAAGCGCGGGAACCGCACCGGGGCGTTCAGCGTCGCCTCGTTCGGGGCCAGCAGGGCGCCGTAGAGGAACCCGGTGAGGCCGGTGACGAGCACGTTGAGCACGACACCGACGATGACCTGCTCGACGAGGTACTTGATCGCGAACGCGGCGAGGACGCTCGCCACGAGGACGCCGCCGATCATCGCGCCGACAAGGCCGACGAACGGGTTGCCGGTGATGCTGGAGAGCAGCGCGGCGGAGAAGGCGCCCAGCAGCAGCTGGCCCTCGATCGCGACGTTGACCACACCGGCACGCTCGCCGATGACACCACCCAGCGCGCCGAACACCAGCGGCACCGAGAGCGACACCGCGCCGAACAGCAGGCTGGTGACGGGGACGAGCCCGCCTGCCGCAGCCCAGACCAGGAAGGCGAACACGGCGAGCACGCCGTAGGCCACCACGAGCCACAGCGACGGCTTGCGATAGGTCCAGGCGCGGAGGAACGCTCCGACGGTCAGGACCACCAGGATGCCGAAGACGACCCAGAAGGTCGAGGCGGTCGGCAGGGCGACGTCGGGCAGGGCGAGTGCCGACGACTGGTCGGAGAGCCGGAACGTGCTGATGCCGTCGCGCGGCACGAGCAGGAACAGCAGGGCCAGGAGCACGGTGGCTCCGGCGAGCACGATCGGCGCCTTGAGGTGCCGTTCCTTGACGGTCGCGAGCTGCACTGTGCCGTCCGCGGCCTGGGTCTGCACGAGGGACATCATGCCGCCACCGCCTTCTTCGCGGCCTTGGCTCTGAGCCTCGCCGCCTTCTCGATGTCGGTCTTCGGGAGGAAGAACACCGTGCGCAGCAGCGGCGGCGCGGCGATGAAGAGCACCACGAGCGACTGCACGACGAGCACGATGTCGACCGGGATGTTCTGCGCCTGCATCGAGAACGAACCCGCCTTGAGCGCACCGAACAGGATGCCGGCCGCGAACGTGCCCCAGGCGCGGCTGCGTCCGAGGAGCGCGACCGTGATCGCGTCGAAGCCGATGCCGGCGTCGATGGTCTCCGTCACACCCGTGGTGACGGCGCCCTGGATCTGGTTCATGCCGGCGAGGCCGGCCAGACCGCCGGCGAAGAGCATCGCGTAGACGTAGATGCGCTGCACGCTGATGCCCGCCGCACGAGCCGCATGCGGGTTCTCACCCACTGCGCGCATGCGCATGCCGAGGGACGAGCGCTCGATGAGCCACCACACGAACAGCGTGGCGACGATCACGATCACGAAACCGAGGTCGAGCAGCGGGAACTGCGGACCGAGCAGGGTCGGGAACTGCGCGCTCTCCGGAGTCGCGGAACCCAGGGCCTGGTTGGTCCCCGGCTTCTGGAGGAGTCCGGGGGTGCGGATCATCCACAGCAGCAGGTAGTAGGCGATGTAGTTGAGCATGATGGTGAGGATCACCTCGTGCGCACCGGTGCGCGCCTTGATGAGCCCCGCGATCGCACCCCAGAGTGCACCGCCCGCGATTCCCGCGATGAGCGTGACCGGGATGTGCAGCCAGATCGGCAGGTCGAGCGAGAACGTCAGCAGGGCCGCGACGGCGACACCGATGAGCATCTGGCCGCGGGCACCGATGTTGAACAGACCGACGCGGAACGCGAGTGCGACGCCGAGACCGGCCGCGATGAGCGGTGCCGCGAAGCCGAGCGTGTTCGTCAGGGGACGGATCTGCGCGGCGAAGTCGGCTCCGCGGGCGTTGAAGATCGCCCCGCGGAACAGCGCCTCGTACCCGTTGTACACCGCGTTCCAGGCGGCGACGAAGGTGTCGCCGGGCTGCGCGAAGAAGTAGACGGAGGCCGCCTGCACGTCTTCGTTCGTCAGGGCGATCAGGATGCCGCCGACGATGAGGGCCAGGACGATCGCGAGGATCGTCGTGACGGCACTCCCCCGGAGGATCTCCTTGAGGATCACGTTGCCGCGCGGAGGCGGGGGGACATCGCTGGGGTCGCGCGGAACCGTGCCGGTGCTCGTGGCGAGCTCCTGCGGCGGGATCCCCTTGGTCACGTCTCCTGCGCCGGGTGTCGCTCCGCTCACGCGGCCACCTCCCCTTCGGCCGCTCCGGCCATCATGAGTCCGAGCGTCTCCCGAGGCGTGTCGCCGGGGACGATGCCGACGATCGTGCCGCGGTACATGACCGCGATCCGGTCGGCGAGAGCTGCGACCTCGTCGAGCTCCGTGGAGACGACGATCACCGGCACACCGGCGTCTCGCGTCTCGATGATGCGCTTGTGGATGAACTCGATCGAGCCGACGTCGACACCACGGGTGGGCTGTGCCGCGACGAGAAGACGAAGCTCTCGGCTCATCTCCCTGGCGATCACGACCTTCTGCTGGTTTCCGCCGGACAGCGTGCCCGCCGGCGTCTCCGGCCCCTGGGTACGGATGTCGTACTCCTTGATGCGCGCGCGGGCGAACTCGTCGAGCACCCCGCGGCGCAGGGTCCCGGCCCGACTGAACGCGGGGTCGTCCGAACGATCGAGGATCAGGTTCTCCGCGACCGAGAACCCGGCGACCAGGCCGTCCTCGGTGCGGTCCTCCGGCACGAAGCCGACACCGGCGTCGAGGATCGCCCGCACGCTCTTGCCGACCAGTTCGTTGCCATCCAGTTCGATGCTGCCCTCGACGCGGGCGGCGAGACCGACGATCGCCTCGACGAGCTCGGTCTGCCCGTTGCCCTGGACGCCGGCGATCGCGAGCACCTCCCCTGGGCGGACGGCGAAGTCGACACCGTCGACGACGATCGCGCCCGCGGGAGTCAGCACGCGGAGGTTCTTGACCTCGAAACCGCCCTCGCCCAGGCGGGGCGGTTCCTTGTGCACGGTGAGCTCGACGGCTCGTCCCACCATGAGCGAGGCGAGCTCGGCGTTGGTCGCCGTCGGCGAAGCCTCGCCGACGACGCGGCCGAGGCGGACGATGGTGATCTTGTCCGCGACCTCGCGGACCTCACGAAGCTTGTGGGTGATGAAGACGATCGCCGTGCCCTCGTCACGCAGCTGACGCATGATGCCCATCAGCTCGTCGGTCTCCTGTGGGGTGAGCACGGCCGTCGGCTCGTCGAACACCAGCACCTTGGCATCGCGGGAGAGCGCCTTGATGATCTCGACACGCTGCTGCACGCCCACGGGGAGGTCGCCGACGAGGGCGTCCGGGTCGATGTCGAAGCCGAAGCGGGCGGCGACCGAGCGCACGTGCTCTCGCGCCTTCGCGATGTCGAGCCTGCCGAGGGCCTTGGTCTGCTCGTGACCGAGCATCACGTTCTCCGCCACCGTGAACACGGGGACGAGCATGAAGTGCTGGTGGACCATGCCGATCCCCGCAGCCATCGCGTCTCCGGGACCGCGGAAGCGCTGCACCTCATCGTTGAGGAGGATCTCGCCCTCATCGGCCTGGTACAGGCCGTAGAGCACATTCATGAGGGTGGACTTGCCTGCGCCGTTCTCACCGAGCAGCGCATGGATCTCCCCCGGTTCGACAACGAGATCGATGTGATCGTTGGCGACGAGGGTGCCGAAGCGCTTGGTGATGCCGCGAAGTTCGAGCTTCATATCTGCACCTTATCCAGAAGAGTATCCAGAAGATTATCCAGAGGAGTCGTGGACGGATTCGTCGTCCGCCCACGGCACGGGGCGAGTGGCGTACTGCTCACCACTCGCCCCGTGCGGGAACTGCGACGGATCTACTTGGCCGTCGGGGAGTTCGGGGACTCCACCTTGATGTCACCCGAGACGATCTGCTCCTGCAGGGTCTTGAGCTCGTCCATCAGGCCGTCGGGAAGCTGCGACTCGAAGTCGCCGAAGCCGGAGAGCTTCACGCCCTCGTTCTCGAGCGTGCCCACGTAGGGAGCCGGGTCGAACTCGCCCTTCGCAGCGGCGAGGGTCGCGTCCTTCACAGCCACGTCGATCGCCTTCATGATCGAGACGAGCGTGATGTCGGCGACCTGCGGGTCGGCGACGGCGAGGTCGCTGTCGACACCGAGCATCAGGGTGTCCTTGCCGCTGTCCGCGATCGCGGCCGCGGCACTCTGGTACACGGGACCGCCGACGGGGAGGATCACGTCGACGCCCTGGTCGAGCACGCCCTGCGCGGTCTGCTTGGCGGTGTCGTTCGCGTCGAAGCCACCGGTGAAGGAGCCCTTCTGCGTGGCCTCGTCCCAACCGAAGACCTCGACAGCGGCCGACTTGTCCTCGTTGTACTTCTCGACGCCGAGCTGGTAGCCGTCCATGAACACGGCGACCGACGGGATCTGCATTCCGCCGAAGGTGCCGACCTTGTTCACACCGCTCTGCGCGGACCATGCCGCGGCGGCGTAGCCACCGAGGTAGGCGGCCTGAGCCGTGTCGAAGACCAGCGGCTTGATGTTCGGAGCGTCGACGTTGCCGTCGAAGTCGTTGTCGGCCCAGTCGTCGATGATCGCGTAGTCGATCTCGGGGTTCGCGAGCGCGGACTCGACCGTGGCGGCCGACAGCTTGAAGCCGACGGAGACGATCAGCGAGCAGCCCTCGGAGACGGCGGTCTCCAGGTTCGGCGCGTAGTCGTTGTCATTGGCCGACTCGAATTCGAGCGGCTTGATGTCCAGCTCCTCGGCGGCGCTGTCCATGCCCTCCTTGGCGGACTGGTTGAACGACTTGTCGTTCCAGCCGCCGGCGTCGGAGACGAGGCAGGGCAGGAAGTCCGAGGCAACCGGCTCGCCGGAGCCGGCGGGCTTGTCGGTCGGTGCCTGGCCGCAACCGGCGAGTGCGAAGACGACGCCAGCGGCGACGGTGACGCCGAGCAGCTTCTTGGTGGTGGAGATGGTCAACTGATGCCTCCCTCAACGAAACCGCGGCCATCGCGGATCGATCAAAGTTACCTAGTGTTTCGGTTTTTGTGCACACCGGCGCCGCACGTGCTGGCCAATGGTTACCAAGCTGAAATCAAGACAGCCGATGAGCGTGAGCACCTGCTCATCGGAGCACGTGTCAGAGCACGTCACCGCGTCCCGTGAGCTTGAGCGACTCGACGACGCCCTTGACCCGCTGCGCGTGCTGCACCGTGGTGACGAGCAGGGCGTCAGGGGTGTCGACCACGACGATGTCCTGCACCCCGACCAGGCTGATGACGCGAGTCGTCTGGCTGACCAGAATCCCGCTCGCGCCGTCTGCGAGCACGCGCGCCTTGGGCCCGAGCACCGCGAGGTCGTTCTTGCGGCCGTTGGTGATGAGCTTGGTGAGCGAGGCGAAGTCACCCACATCGTCCCAGTCGAAGTGACCGGGGACGACGGCGAGGCGTCCACGTCGCGCGGCGGGCTCGGCGACCGCGTAGTCGATGGCGATCTTCTTCAGGCGCGGCCAGATCCGATCGACAGCCGGCCCTCGACGTTCGCGATCGTCCCAGGCCTCGGCGAGCTCGAGCAGACCGGCGTGCAGCTCCGGTTCGTTCGCAGCGAGCTCGTCCAGCAGCACGCTGGCCTTGGCGATGAACATGCCGGCGTTCCAGAGGTAGCCGCGATCGGCGATGTACTCCTTCGCCGTCTCGAGGTCGGGCTTCTCGACAAAGCTCGCCACCAGAGCGGCCTCCCGTGCACCGTCGACCACGAGCTCCGGGCCCATCTTGATGTATCCGAACCCGATAGCCGGCTCCGTCGGGGTGATGCCGATCGTGCAGATGTACCCCTCCCGCGCGACCTCGACGGCGTCGCGGACGGCGAACTCGAACACGCGCGTTCCCCGGATCACATGGTCCGCACTGAACGAGCCGATCACCACGTCGGGATTCCGGCGGTGCAGGATCGCCGCGGCGAGTCCGATCGCAGCCGCGGACTCTCGTGGCTCCGACTCCAGGAAGACGTTCAGATCCGGGATGCCGGGCAATTCGGCCTCGACGGCGGCACGGTGCGCACGCCCGGTGACCACCGCGATCCGATCCTCCCCCGCGAGCGGAATGAGCCGATCCCAGGTGTCGCGCAGCAGCGAATGCCCCGAGCCGGTCAGATCGTGCAGGAACTTCGGAGCGTCGGCTCGGGACAACGGCCAGAGCCTGCTGCCGATGCCGCCGGCGGGAATCACTGCGTAGAAATCCTTGATTGGTGCGCTCACCCTGCCCAGGGTAGCCCCACGGAACATCTCGACATCGAGACACTTAGGCTCCCCTTCGTCGCTCCCAGTGATCTGACAGGAATAGGATGGACAGCGATCGGGCGTGCCTGAGCGCACGCGACCGGTTCACATCGATCCAGGGAGGACGACCGTGTCCACAAGCGCCCGCTTGACACCGTCGATTTCGGAAACCACGTCAAAGACCCCCCGCGGCACCCTCTATCGGGGTCGCGAAGGCATGTGGTCGTGGGTGCTTCACCGCATCACCGGAGTCGCCATCTTCTTCTTCCTGTTGGTGCACGTGCTCGACACGGCGCTGATCAGGGTGTCGCCGGAGGCGTACAACGCCGTCATCGGCACGTACAAGAACCCCATCATGGCCCTCGGCGAGGTCGTGCTCGTGGCCGGCATCGTGTTCCACGCGATGAACGGTCTGCGCATCATCGCCGTCGACTTCTGGTCGAAGGGCGCCAAGTACCAGCGTCAGCTGTTCTGGGGCGTCCTGCTGGTGTGGGGCATCATCATGGCCGGCTTCGTGCCCCGCCATCTGATGCTCGCGTTCGCCGGATTCGGAGGGGGACACTGATGTCCGCACAGACCGTCGCCGCCGCTCCGGCCCGCCGCCGCCGCGGGGTCAACCTCGAGAAGTGGGGCTGGATCTTCATGCGCGTCTCGGGCGTCGTGCTCGTCGTGCTGATCTTCGGCCACCTGTTCGTCAACCTCATGGTCGGCGAAGGCATCCACGCACTGGACTTCGCGTTCATCGCGGGCAAGTTCGCCACGCCGTTCTGGCAGTGGTGGGACGTGCTCATGCTGTGGCTCGCCCTCATCCACGGCGCCAACGGCATGCGCACGATCGTCAACGACTACGTGACGAACAGCACGGCGCGCAAGTCGCTGGTCTGGGCGCTCGGGCTGGCCGCCGGCCTGCTCATCATCCTCGGCACGCTCGTGGTCTTCACGTTCGACCCGTGCCTGGGTGTGACCGAGGACAGCGTCCTCTGGTCCGAATGCGCCGCGATCGTCGGGTACTAGAAGAAGGCATACGAGAAGTGACTACCGAGACGCAGGATTCCGTCGTCCGAGACGGCGTGCACTACCACCAGTTCGACATCGTGATCGTGGGAGCCGGTGGGGCGGGCATGCGCGCCGCCATCGAGGCCGGCCCCGGCGCGAAGACCGCCGTGATCTCCAAGCTCTACCCGACGCGATCGCACACCGGTGCGGCGCAGGGCGGCATGGCGGCGGCCCTCGCGAACGTCGAGGAGGACTCCTGGGAGTGGCACACCTTCGACACCGTCAAGGGCGGCGACTACCTCGTCGACCAGGACGCAGCCGAGATCCTCGCGAAGGAGGCCATCGACGCGGTCATCGACCTCGAGAACATGGGCCTCCCCTTCAACCGCACCCCCGAGGGCAAGATCGACCAGCGCCGTTTCGGCGGTCACACGGCCGAGCACGGCAAGACCCCGGTCCGCCGCGCGTGCTACGCCGCCGACCGCACCGGCCACATGATCCTGCAGACGCTGTTCCAGAACTGCGTGAAGCTCGGCATCAACTTCTTCAACGAGTTCTACGTGCTCGACCTCCTCACGGTGAAGGACGCCGACGGCAAGACGCAGGTCTCCGGTGTCGTCGCCTACGACCTCGCCACGGGCGAGCTGCACGTCTTCCAGGCCAAGGCCGTGATCTTCGCGACCGGCGGCTTCGGCAAGATCTTCAAGACCACCTCGAACGCGCACACCCTCACGGGCGACGGCGTCGGCATCGTATGGCGCAAGGGCCTCCCGCTCGAGGACCTGGAGTTCTTCCAGTTCCATCCGACCGGCCTCGCCGGACTCGGCATCCTCCTCACCGAGGGAGCGCGAGGAGAAGGCGCCATCCTCCGCAACGCCTCGGGCGAGCGCTTCATGGAGCGCTACGCCCCGACGATCAAGGACCTCGCCCCACGTGACATCGTCGCGCGCTGCATGGTCCAGGAGGTCGCGGAGGGCCGCGGCGCCGGTCCCCACAAGGACTACGTGCTGCTGGACTGCACGCACCTCGGTGCCGAGGTGCTCGAGACCAAGCTGCCGGACATCACCGAGTTCGCCCGCACCTACCTGGGCGTCGACCCCGTCGTCGAGCCGGTCCCCGTGATGCCGACCGCGCACTACGCGATGGGCGGCATCCCGACGAACAACGACGCCGAAGTACTCGCCGACAACGACACCGTCGTACCCGGCCTGTACGCCGCCGGCGAATGTGCCTGCGTCTCGGTGCACGGCGCCAACCGCCTCGGCACCAACTCGCTGCTCGACATCAATGTGTTCGGCAAGCGCGCGGGTCGCAAGGCCGTCGAGTATGTGAAGACCGCCGAGTTCGTGCCGCTGCCGGAGGACCCGGCCGGTTTCGTGTCCGGCATGATCGAGGGTCTGCGCAACAACCAGGGCACCGAACGCATCGCGGTGCTGCGCAAGACGCTGCAGGACGAGATGGACAAGGGCGCGCAGGTGTTCCGCACGCACGAGTCGCTCGAGCACGTGCTCGGCGTCATCAAGGAACTGCGCGATCGCTACCTCAACGTCCACGTCGACGACAAGGGCAAGCGGTTCAACACCGATCTGCTCGAGGCCGTCGAGCTGGGCTTCCTGCTCGACATCGCCGAGGTCGTGGTCTACGCCGCGCAGAACCGCCAGGAGAGCCGCGGCGGACACATGCGCGACGACTTCCCGACGCGCGACGACGAGAAGTACATGAAGCACACCATGGCCTACCTGACCGGCGACCCGCACTCGTCCACGCCGAGCGATCACATCAAGCTCGACTGGAAGCCCGTCGTCTTCACGAAGAACGAGCAGGGCGAGTTCAACTACCCGCCGATGGAGAGGAAGTACTGAGCATGTCGACCGCCATCGCAGAGGCACCTGCCGACACCACCGAAGAGACCGGCATCCAGTCCTTCATCGTCACCTTCAACATCCGCCGGTTCAACCCCGAGGTCGACTCCGAGCCGCACTGGGTCGACTACGACGTGGAGCTCTACTCCACCGACCGCGTGCTGGACGCCCTGCACAAGATCAAGTGGGAGGTCGACGGCTCGCTGACCTTCCGCCGCTCCTGTGCCCACGGCATCTGCGGCTCCGACGCCATGCGCATCAACGGACGCAACCGTCTGGCCTGCAAGACGCTGATCAAGGACCTCGACATCTCGAAGCCGATCTACGTCGAGGCCATCAAGGGTCTGCCGCTGGAGAAGGACCTCGTCGTCGACATGGAGCCGTTCTTCGCCTCGTACCGCGAGGTGCAGCCGTTCCTCGTCGCGAACTCCGTTCCGGAGAAGGGCAAGGAGCGCACGCAGTCCATCGCCGACCGCGAGATCTTCGACGACACCACCAAGTGCATCCTGTGCGCCGCGTGCACCTCGTCGTGCCCCGTGTTCTGGACCGACGGGCAGTACTTCGGCCCGGCGGCGATCGTCAACGCACACCGCTTCATCTTCGACTCGCGCGACGACAACGCCGCCGTGCGTCTCGACATCCTCAACGACAAGGAAGGCGTCTGGCGCTGCCGCACGACCTTCAACTGCTCCGAGGCGTGCCCCCGCGGCATCGAGGTCACCAAGGCCATCGCCGAGGTCAAGCAGGCTGTCCTGCGCGGCCGCCCCTGACCGGGCTTCGCCCGCACGAGCCGTATCAGGCGATCACGCGAGGACAGGCGGTTCCGTTCCGGAGCCGCCTGTCCTCGCGTTTCTGCCTGAGACAGCGCATGTGGAGAAGGCGGAGGCGGGGATGAACACGACGCTTGGATAGGGTGGGACCGTGGCTGATCCCGATGGCTCCACGACCGAGTCCGGTCGTCTCGATGCCGCTGTCGAACGCGCCTCAGCGCTCACTCAGCGCACCCTCGGGCTGTTCCCCGTTCGCGTGTGGCGGCACTTCCTCCAGCACAACGGGTTCCTCCTCGCCGCGGGTGTGAGCTACCAGGCGCTGTTCGCGATCTTCGCGGCCATCTACCTCGCCTTCGCGATCGCCGGTCTCTGGCTCGGTGGCAGTGAAGACGCGGTGAACGGTCTGATCGCGATGATCAACAGCTACATACCGAACCTCATCCAGCCCGAGGGCGGGGTGATCACACCGGAGCAGGTGCAGGAGATCGCCTCGAGCACGACCGGTGTGCTGAGCATCACCGGTCTGATCGCCCTGGGCACCGTGATCTGGACGGCGATCGGCTGGGTCACCTTCTCGCGGCGCGCGACCAGAGACATCTTCGGCCTGCCGCCCGATCGCCGCAGCTACGTGATCCTGAAGGCGCGCGACCTCCTCGCCGCGGTGATCTTCGGAGCCTCGCTGGTGGCCGGATCGATCCTCAGCTCCGCGAGCGCCGCCGTCCTGAGCTGGCTCCTCGGCCTCCTGGGCTGGGACTCCGGTTCCAACGGCGTCATCCTGATCCGCATCGGCGCGGTCATCGTGTCGTTCGCACTGATGTCGGGCGCGCTGGCGGCGATGGTCCGCTTCCTCACCGGCACCTCACTGCACTGGGGGACGATCTGGCCCGGCGCTCTCCTGGGCGGTGGAGCGATGACGATCCTGCAGTTCGGTGCCGGCTTCCTCCTCAGCTACACGCCCTCCAACCCGCTGCTCGCCACGTTCGCCATCTTCATCGGTCTCCTGCTCTGGTTCCGCATCAACGGCGTGGTCATGCTGGTCGCCTCGTCCTGGATCGCGGTCGCCGCACAGGATCGCGATCAACCCCTCCTGGAGCAGACCGAAGCGGAACGCCGCGTGGCCGAGTACCAGACCCTCCTGACCGCCGCCCGCATCCGCGTACGTGACGCCCGTGCGGCCCGACTCGACGCGCCCTGGTATCGGGCGTGGGCCGCGGGACGGGCATTGCGCGATGCGGAGGATGAACTTCACGACCTCGAGGCCTCCCCTCCCCCGCCGGCGGACATGAGCACGCCGCTCGCTCGACGCCTGCTGGCCGAGTTGAACCACCGCTCCGGACGGGATGTCGGCGACCCTCGTTAGGCTGGGGACCATGCCTCATCTGCGTATCGCCTCGGTCAATGTCAACGGAATCCGAGCGGCGGCTCGCAACGGGATGAGCTCCTGGTTGGACGAGGCGGGCGTCGACATCCTCACGCTCCAGGAGGTCCGCGGGCAGGACGAGCATCTGGAGGCCGCGCTTCCCGGGTGGTCGTTCGTGCACGACGAGGCCACAGCGAAGGGACGGGCAGGCGTCGCCATCGCCAGCCGCACGCCCGCGCTCGCCTGGCGCACCGATTTCGGCCCCGACGACTTCGACTCCAAGGGCCGCTGGATCGAGGCCGACTACCTGATCGGCGACCGCCCCCTCACCGTCGTGAGCGCGTACGTGCACTCCGGAGAGGCCGACACGCCCAAGCAGGATGAGAAGTGGAAGTTCCTCGACGCCTTCGGCACCCGTCTCGGCGAACTCAACACCGAAGGTGCGCTGGCGCTCGTCACCGGTGACCTCAACGTCGGCCACCGTGAGCTCGACATCAAGAACTGGCGCGGCAATCGCAAGAAGGCGGGCTTCCTGCCCCGCGAGCGCGCCTACTTCGACCGGTTCCTCGGGGAGGCGGGTACGGAGGTCTCGGGTGTCGACGGCACCGTCGGCACCGGCCTCGGCTGGATCGACGTCGGC
This sequence comes from Microbacterium oxydans, assembly GCF_006540085.1. Lineage (GTDB taxonomy): Bacteria > Actinomycetota > Actinomycetes > Actinomycetales > Microbacteriaceae > Microbacterium > Microbacterium oxydans. The sequence goes on from NZ_BJOG01000007.1 coordinate 109,566, forward strand.
CGGGCATTCCACGGGGAGGTCGACGGCCCCTACACCTGGTGGTCGATGCGTGGGCAGGCGTTCGACAACGATTCCGGGTGGCGCATCGACTACCACTTGGCGACGCCCGCTCTTGCGGAGCGCGTGGAGACCTATCACGTCGCGCGCGCCGCCGCCTACGACCAGCGCTGGAGCGACCACGCGCCGGTGGTCGTCGACTACCGCTGCTGATCGGAGCCGGCCACGCCGTCGCCATCCGTGACGGCGTGGCCGTTGCCGGGCGCGTAGCGGTACCAGCCGCGATACTCCAGCACTGTTCCCACCAGGGGGCTCACTGCCTGCATGTCGATCGTGCGACGACCGTGGACCTCGTCCCAGCCGTCGACGAGATCGACGTCGACGCGAAGAGGTCCACGCAGCGGGACGCGCAACCGCCCGAACCGCAGGCGGACGGCACGAGTGCGCATCCGCAGCGCGCCGTCCGACGTCACCGAACAATGCTCGAGCATCTCGACCCGGCCTCGATCGCCCAGTGCGTTCTGGACCAGCCCAGGATGCCCCGTCGCGAAGAGCCGATCCCTGACATACTGCGTCGCACCGGGGAAGCGGAACTCGCGGACGGTGGCGAGCACGCCCCGGCCCGAGGATGTGCGTGCCGATGCGGTCTCGATCCGGAACGGCACATGCCTCGCGAGCCGGGTGACGAGCAGACCGGGCCCGACGACGGGGCGAGCGAGAACGGAGAGCCGGCCGAACCTGCTGCCGGCGACGGTGAACACGCCGTCGGCGCTGTCGAGGTCCGGTCGCCCCGGATCCGCGTGGACACGCATCTGCGCGAGGATCTCGGGGTGGAGCCGCTCGGCTTCCTCGCCCAGCGCCTCCAGGAAGGCCGCACCGCGAGCGGTCACTCCCTCACCTCCTCGCGGTAGGGCTTCACGGTCGCCGGTGCCGGCCCCTCGACGAACTCGCACGTGAAGGCGCCTCGGTAGCCGAACAGGAACCCGAAGACGTCGTTGTGGATCTCCAGGTCGATGAGGTACCGCTTCTGCTCATCGTCGTAGCGCTCGAGGAGTCTGGCGCGACCGCTGAACAGCATCGGGAACCGGAAGGCGAACCGCCCCTCGTAGAAGCGCTGTGCGCCCGAGGTGAGCAGGAGTGCGCCGTCGTCGGTCACCTCCAGGTCGAGGTCGACGGCGAGGTGCTGATGGGTGCCCAGGTAGTCGACGACCCTCCGGCGGGCGTCGCTGTAGATCATGGTCGCGTCGAACCGGCGGCGTCGCCCCGGCCGCACATCCATGGTCCGCACGAAGGTCACGGTCTCGCGCCCGAAGTCGTCGATATACGCGTGGTTGTCGATACGGAAGGGCACCTCGCTCCCGCGCTCGGGGAACAGGATGTTGCGGAAGGTGCCGACCAGCAGGAAAGGCAACGTCCACCACGGTCCGCGACGCACCTCTGACATCACGCCGCGTCCGATGCAGCCGTATCCCGCATCCACCCCGACCCCGAATCGTCGCTGCAGCTGGGGGTGGAGCCGGGCGAAGTCGTCTCCCAGCGCACGCTCGAAGATCCCCCGCCCCGCGCTCATCCGATGGCCTCGAGCGACTCGGGCGCGTCCTGCATGATGGTGCGTCCGCCATGTCGGGGCGGGCGCGAGAGGCAATTGCGGGCACGGGGACGTCGGCCTCGGCGCAACGACCTCCATCCACTCGTCTGCTCGGGCGGGATCCCCGCCTCTGCCCACAGCCGGAGACGGTCGAAGCTCCTGGCGGTCAGCCACCAGACGAAGCGTCGGGTGATGAGCGGATCGAGCGCTCGTCCGATCCAGCCCCATCCTGGGGCGTAGTCGTAGCCCGTGAGGAACCGCACGCCGTCCTCTGTCGGCACGTACCGCCAGTATCCGCGCCCTGTGCCCAGGGGCGAGAACGCGTCTTCGGTATCGAAAAGCAACGCGGAGGTGCGCTCCCCCGCAGCGCTCTCCTTCGTCGCCAGCGAGATGCCGGTCCCGCGGATGGTGTGCAGCCGGAGATCGAGCTCGTATCGGAACTCCTGTGCTCCGTCCGCCCTGGTGCGCTGCGGCGCGATGTCCGTGAAACGCGCATCCCATCGCACGTGCGAGGCCGGGTCCTGGGTGAGCCGCCACACCTCGTCCAGGGGAGCCCGGATCAGCACCTCGACGTAGAGGGCCCGATCCTTCCGCGACCGTTGACGGGGAGATGCGGAGGCCATGCGCCCATCGTAGGGGCACCGCACGAACCGCATAGGATTGATCCCGTGACGAGACCTCGCCTTTACTCCGGAATGCAGCCCTCCGCCGACTCCCTCCAGATCGGCAACTACATCGGCGCGCTGCTCCAGTGGCGGGACCTGCAGACCTCCTACGACGCCTACTTCTCGGTCGTCGACCTGCACGCGATCACGGTGGCCCAGGACCCGGCAGAGCTCCGCGAGAAGACGCGCCGCACCGCTGCGCAGTACATCGCCGCGGGCATCGAGCCGTCGCTGTCGACCCTGTACGTGCAGTCCCATGTGCGCGCGCATGCCGAGCTGGCGTGGATCCTGAGCACCATCACCGGCTTCGGAGAGGCCGGGCGGATGACGCAGTTCAAGGACAAGTCGTCGCGCTACGGAGCCGACTCGACGAGCGTGGGACTGTTCACGTATCCGGTGCTCATGGCCGCCGACATCCTGCTCTACCAGACCGACGTGGTGCCGGTCGGCGATGACCAGAAGCAGCATGTGGAGCTCACGCGCGATCTCGCCGAGCGCTTCAACTCGCGGTTCGGAGAGACCTTCACCGTTCCGATGCCGGTCATCCAGAAGGAGACGGCGCGCATCTACGACCTGCAGAACCCGACGTCCAAGATGTCGAAGTCGGCCGAGAGCGACGCCGGCGTGCTGTGGATGCTCGACGACCCGGCCAAGTCGGCGAAGAAGGTCATGCGCGCGGTGACCGACAACGAGGGCTCGGTGCGCTTCGACCGCGAGAACAAGCCCGGTGTCTCGAATCTGCTGACCATCTACGCGGCGCTGACCGGACGCCAGATCCCGGCGATCGAGGACGAGTACGCCGGTCGTGGCTACGGCGATTTCAAGAAGGGTCTCGCCGAGGTCGTCGTGAACGAGTTCGAGCCGGTGCGCGCGCGCGCTCTGGAGCTGCTCGACGACCCCGCGGAGCTCGACCGCATCCTCGCCGAGAACGCCGCACGCGCCGACGCCGTCGCCGACGAGACGCTCTCGAACGTGTACGACCGGGTGGGTCTGCTCCGGCGCGTCTGACGCTCGCCTTAGGATGGGGGTCGTGACCGATCCGCAGCTGCCTCCCCCGTCCGGCGCCGTGCCCTCCGATCCGCCTGTGCCGCCCGCGGTGCCGGCGCCTCCGGCAACGGACTTCCCGGCCGGCGCGTTCCCGCCGCCGGCCGCACCCGCATATCCTCCGGCGGCTCCGACGTATCCTCCCGCGGCTCCCGCGTATCCCCCGGCAGCACCGGCCGGCTATCCCGCGGCCCCGGCCCCCGGCTACCCCGCAGCCCCTCCCGGCGCCTACCAGGTGCCCGTCGGCGGCTACACGGCTCCCTCCGGCGCCTACCAGGTGCCCACCGCGCCGGCTCCCTCGTCCTCGCGGCTCTTCGGGACGCTCGCCCTGGTCTTCGCTCTCGTCGCGGCGGTCGTGCCGGCGATCGTCGTCAGCGTCAGCGCGTTCGAGATCGGTCGGTACCTGCCCAACGGCGCATCGGTCACCGCCGATGACCTCCGGGTGCTGACCCCGGTCCGGGATCAGGTGCTCTGGGCGGAGCTCTCGTTCTGGCTCGGGACCCTCGTCGGCGTCGCCGCGATCGTCCTCGGCATCATCGCGATCGCCAAGAAGCGTGGCCGGGGTGCAGGAATCGCCGCTCTCGTGGTGGCGGTCCTGGCGTCGGTGATCTTTTTCATCGCACTGGTGGTGGCTCTCACGACCGGCGCCGCTGCGGGGATGTCGAACTTCTCAGCCTGACCGCACTGCCGGTAGGCAGCTGCCGCGTCAGCGCGGCGCGTGGTGTTTCTGCTGCGCCGCCAGGAGTCCTTCGTCGACCAGCAGCTCGACCGCATCGGCGGCATCCGAGACGAGGATCGGCAGGTTCGGCCGCTCTTCCTTGCCGAAGGGTGCCAGCACCCAGTCCGCAGGATCCTGACGCCCGATCGGACGACCGATGCCGACTCGCACGCGCGGGAAATCCGCCGTGCCCAGCGCTCTGGCGACGTCGCGCACACCGTTGTGCCCTCCGTGCCCGCCGCCCGTCTTGAGCTTGACGGTGTCGAACGGGATGTCGAGCTCGTCGTGCACGACGACCACCTGCTCGGTGGGGACCGAGTAGAACCGCGCCAGAGCTGCCACCGGCGTGCCCGAGACGTTCATGAACGTGTTGGGCTTGGCGAGCACCAGCTTGTCCGCGCCAGGGCGCAGCCAGGTCTCGACGACGCGCGCTCCCCCCTTGTGCTCGCGGAACGCCTCGGAACGCCGCGAGGCGAGCTCATCGACGACCATCTGTCCGATGTTGTGCCGAGTGCTCTCATACCGCGGGCCGGGGTTGCCGAGCCCCACCACGAGCCAGGTCGATGGCATGTCCTCGTCCTCTCCCTGTCCGGGGCTGCAGCATCCCGGTCAGGATACGACAGAGGGGACGCGATCGGATCGCGTCCCCTCTGTGATGAATCAGTCGGAGATCACTCCGCGGCGGCCTCTTCGGTCGCCTCATCGGCGGACTCGCCTTCGGTCTCCGCCTCGTCCTCTTCCGCGGGTGCGGCGGGCACGGAGATCGCGACGACGAGCACCTCGGGGTCGGAGAGCAGCGTGGAGCCCTTGGGGAGCTGCACGTCGGCGGCGGTGATGTGCGCGCCCTCTTCCAGGCCCTCGACCGAGACCTCGATGTTCTGGGGGATGTGCGTGGCCTCGGCCTCGATCGACACGGTGGTGGCGTCGAGGTTCGCGATCGTACCGGGAGCGGACTCGCCCGTGACGATGATCGGGACGTCGATGGCGACCTTCTCGCCCTTCTTCACGACGAGCAGGTCGATGTGCTCGATGATCTGGTGCACCGGGTCCTTCTGCACGTCCTTGACCAGAGCGAGCTGGGACTTGCCCTCGATGTCGAGCTCGAGCAGCGCGTTCGCGCGGCGCAGGATGAGCGAGACCTGGTGGCCGGGGAGTGCGACGTGCACCGGCTCCGTGCCGTGACCGTAGATGACGGCGGGGATCTTGCCGGCGGCGCGGAGGCGGCGGGCGAAGCCCTTGCCGAAGCTCTCACGGAGCTCGGCCTGGACCTTGGTGTCTTCAGACATGGGTTCTCCTTCGGGGCACGCAGCGAAGGCGCCGCGCGGTGGTCTTGGAATTTTCGAACTCGCTGACGCAGGAGGAAAGCCACCGGGCTTGCTTCGCCGCGTCGATAACGGATGTTCGCGCACGCGCAGAAGCATCCCTCGCCGAGGTACAGCCTCAATGGTACCGGATGACCCGATAGGCTGAGGACACCGGTCCTTTTTCTGCAGAACACGGAGAACCCCCATGCTCGACGGCGCCTTCCTCTCGCACGCACTCCTCTGGCTGATCGGCGCCATGACCGTGTGCGCGGCCGTCACCTCGTTCATCGCGCTGTTCGCGATGGGCCGCTCGGGTTACCGCAAGGACTGACGAGCGACAGCGGCGCTAGCGCTGCCCCACCGCCGCGGCGATCAGCGCGGACGCGGTCCGCACATCCGCCTCCGCATCGATGCTTATGCCCTCTTCGTCTGCATCGAGCGACTCGAGGGTCTGCAGCTGGGAATCCAGCAGTGCGGCCGGCATGAAGTGATCCACGCGCAGGCGCATCCGCTCCTCGAGGACGTCGCGACCGATCGCCAGTTCGGCGAAGAATGCCTCCGGCGCCTCGTCTCTGATGAGGTCGCGATAGACGCGTCGAAGGGCTGAGCACGCGACGACGACGCGCTCCTCCGCCTGGAGGGTCTTCCCGACGAGGCGGAGCCAGGGCTGTCGATCCGCATCGTCCAGCGGAACTCCAGCGGCCATCTTGCCGACGTTCTCCGGCGGATGCAGGTCATCGCCGTCGATGAACCGCGCTCCGAGAGAGTCGGCCAGGCACGCGCCCACCGTCGACTTGCCGGAGCCACTCGGACCCATCACCACGATGCGCACGCTCATGCGCCTCTTCCGAAGTCGATGAGCACCTTGCAGGAGCTCGCAGGGTCGGCGGCCCGTGCGAACGCCTCGAGCGCATCGTCGACCGGCAGCACGTGGCTGATGATACCGCGCACGTCGAGGCTGCCGTCGGCGAGAGCGGCGATGACCTCGTCGAACTCCGCCCCGAAGCGGAACGATCCGCGCAGGGTGAGTTCGCGCGTGATCGCGGTGGCCATCGGCGCCGGCACGTCGCCCCCGCGCTGCAGCCCCAGCATCACCACCACGCCCCCGCGGACGGCGGCGGAGACGGCGGCCGCGAGACCGGGGACGGTGCCGCTGGATTCGATCACGACATCGGCGTGCAGCTCGGAGATCTCGCTCTCCGCCCTGGCGTCGATCGACAGGATGCCACGCGCTTCGGCGACCTCCCGCGGCAGCTGCTGCAGATCGGTGACCGTCACGGAGCTGGCCCCCTCCCGCTGGGCGACGGCCGCGACGAGTTGGCCGATGGGTCCGGCGCCGATGACCACGACGCTGCGACCTCGGACGTCGCCGGCTCGCCGCACACCGTGCCAGGCGACCGCGGCAGGTTCGGCCAACGCCGCCGTGCGCAGATCGAGGCCGGTGGGGAGAGCGTGCAGCATCCGCGCGGGGAGCGCCACGCGACGGGCGAAGGCCCCCTGAGTGTGAGGCAGGTGCATCGCCGACCCGAGATACGTCGATGCCGGTGCGAGGTTGGGATGCTCGGCCGGCCAGGGTGTGCGCCCGTCCCCGTGCGCGGTGAGCGGGCGGACGGCCACGGGCGTGCCGACTGCCGGCCCCGAGCCGTCGGCTGCGGCGACCGTCACGACACCGGACACCTCGTGCCCGAGGATCATCGGCTCCCGCAGCACGGAGGCCCCGGCGGCTCCGTGCCGCCAGTAGTGGAGGTCTGACCCGCAGACGCCCCCGAAGGCCACGTCGACCACGGCCTCGTCCGGTCGGGCCATCGGCGCACCGATGTCTTCGATCCGCAGATCGTCGGCGGCATGCGCCACCACAGCGAGGTTCTCCACCACGCTCCTTCCCCGGTCACACGAAGGGCGTGACCAATCGGATGCCCGCCACATCGACGGTCACGGTCTGTCCTGGCGCCACGACCGCCTGGGAGTGCGGCGCGCCGGTCATGATGACGTCCCCGGGACCCAGCGGTGACCACGCGGCCACATACGCGAGGCATTCCCGGATCGACATCGGCAGCTGAGCGCTCCCGGTGGCGGCGACGCGGCGACCGTCGATCTCCACCTCGAGCGTCACATCGTCGATGCCTGCGTCGGTGTCGATCCAGGGACCGAGCGGGGTGTAGCCCTCCCCCGACTTCGACTCGAAGTTGCGCGGGTCGACCTCGGCACGCTCGGGACTGGAGAGGTCGTTCACGGCGGTGACGCCGAGGACGTACTCCTGCGCGTTCTGCGCCGTCAGCCCTGCGGTCGGGCGTCCGATCACGACGGCGATCTCGCCCTCAGCCACCTGTGCACCGGCGTCGCGGCGCAGCGTCACCGTCACCCCGCTGCCGACCACGGTGCGCGGGCTCTTGAGCCACGCCTGCACCGGCGAGGCGTGGTCAGGGCCGTTCTGGGCGATGCCGATGATGACGACCGGATCGACCGGCGCGATGACGGTCCCCTCGACGGTCTCGCCGATGTCTCCCGGCTCGGTCCCGACGGCGAAGGCCGCGAAGGGGTCGGTGATCGGCACCGGGCCGTGGGTGCCGTCCCGCACCCACACGGGGCCACAGGGTGCGGCGACGCGACCGATGCGCATCAGACGACCGCCGTCATGCCGCCGTCGACGAACAGCGTCTGCCCGTTGACGAAGTCGCTCGCGGAGCTCGCAAGGAACAGCAGAGCGCCGACGAGATCCTCGGTGTCTCCCCACCGACCGGCGGGGGTCCGTCCGCGCACCCAGTCCGAGAACTGCTCGTCGGCGACGAGCGCCTTCGTGAGCTCGGTGGCGAAGTACCCGGGGGCGATCGCGTTGGCCTGGATGCCGTGCGGGGCGAGGTCGGCGCACAGGCCCTTCGTGAACATCACGATCGCGCCCTTGGTCGCCGCATACGCCGCTATCGAGGGACGGGCGAGCTGAGATTGGACACTGCCGATCTGGATGATCTTGCCCGAACCGCGCGCGATCATCCCGGCGGAGACCCGACGTGACAGGTGGAAGACGCTGGACAGGTTGGTCTGCACGAGTGCATCCCAGTCCGCGTCCGCGAACTCGGCGATGGGCGCGCGTCGTTGGACACCGGCGTTGTTGACGAGGATGTCAGGGGCGCCGACCAGCCGTTCGACCGCGTTCATCCCCTCGTCGACCGCTGCAGCATCGGTCACGTCGAAGACGACGCTGTGCACGTCGGCCCCGGTCGTGCGGGAGATCTCCCTCGCCGACGCGTGCGCCTTCGCCGCATCGCGCCCGTGCACGACGACGGTCGCTCCGGCTCCGGCCAGCCCCGCGGCGAGCGTCTTCCCGATGCCCTGGCTCGACCCGGTGACCAGCGCCGTCCTCCCCGTGAGATCGAAGGCGGCCAGTCCCGCAGGCAATGCCGTCATCGCCCCACGGCCTTGATCGAGACGGTGGTGGCGAACACGTCGTCGCCGGCCTCGGCGCGCGAGACCTTGATCGCGTCGTCGACGCGGGTGAGGTCGCGACGGAGGGTCTCGGGAGCGAGGAACGTCGATGCGGTCGTGATGAGAGCGAGCACCGCCATGTAGATGGCCAGCAGCACCCAGTTGCCGTCGCTGACCGCGATCAGGTACGCGCCGAGGACACCGGCGAGGCCGCCGGCGAGCACGGCGGATATCTCGCGGGCCATGGCGACGCCGAGGTACCGGTGACGGTTTCCGAAGAGTTCGGGGAGCATGGCGCACTGCGGTCCGAGCATGCTGTTCACCGCCACGCCGATGCCGATCGCGATCACGCCGATCGCGATGGCGTAGTTCCCGAGCGACAGGAGCCACCATGCGGGGAACGTGTAGACGAGCATGAAGACCGCACCGAACCGGTACACCGTGCGGCGGCCGAAGCGGTCGGACAGGTGCCCTGTGAACGGCACGGAGAAGACGCCGATCAGCGAGCCGAGGGTGACGCCCCAGGTGAGCAGGCTCTTGTCGGCGGTGTCGCCGACCACCGTCACGAAGAAGGCGAGGCCGAGCGTCTGGAACATGTACGAGCCGCCGTTCTCCGCCATGCGCAGCCCGACGCCCACGATCACGCCGGGGAGACCATGCGTGAAGATCTCCCGGATCGGACGATCGGCGATCTGCTCGTGCTTCTCGAGTTCGACGAACGTCGGCGTCTCCCGCAGCCGCATCCGGATGAACAGCGCCAGCAGGATCAGCGCGAAGGAGGCGAGGAACGGCACGCGCCATCCCCAGCTCAGCAGCTGGTCCTCGGGGAGCAGGGTGATCAGGCCGAAGACGACCGCGGCGAGCAGCGTGCCCGCCTGGATGCCGACGAACGGAAGAGCCGAGAAGAAGCCGCGGCGCTTCACCGGCGCGTACTCGGCCATCAGCACGGTCGCCCCTGCCTGCTCTGCACCGGCACCGAAGCCCTGCAGCAGTCGCATCAGCACCAGCAGGATCGGCGCCCACACGCCGATCGCGGCGTACGTGGGAAGCAACCCGATCGCCGTGGAGGCTCCACCCATCAGCACGATGGTCGCGACCAGCACCCACTTGCGTCCCAGCTTGTCGCCCAGGACACCGAAGAACAGTCCACCGAAGGGACGCGCCAGGAATCCGACGCCGAAGGTCGCGAACGCGGCGACCGTCGCCATGGCCGGGTCGTCCTGGGGGAAGAACAGGACGTTGAAGATCAGGGCGGTCGAGAGGCCGTAGAGCGCGAAGTCGAAGTACTCCAGCGCGCTGCCGATGCTCGACGCGAGCGTCGCGCGGCGCAGATTCGCCGCGTATTCCGGGTCGTCCGACGCTGCTCGGGCTGAGGTGCGGGGGTCTGTCACGGCCATCTCCTTCGATCGGCTTCGCCTGCGGCGTGATGACGACTGTACCAGCCTGTTGAATTCCGTTCAACCCTTTGGACGGGTTGTGGCCCGCTTTCTCGCGCACGAAGAATCGCCACCCCTCAGGAGGGCGGCGGCGCGTCCGGGGAGGTCAGCGTCGGACGGCAGCGCTGAACGGATTCGTGAGCGCGGCGGCGGCCTCCCGCAGTGCCTCGCCCACACGCTCGATCCGCTCGTAGTCGGCCTCGGCCGCACGGATCGCGACACCGAGCGCGAGCGGCGGATCGGTCGGCGCCCACCCCTCCAGGGGCACGGCCACGCCGACGATGCCGCGGAAGGATTCCTCCGCGTCCAGCGCCCAGCCTCTGCGGCGGGCTGTGGCGAGCACCTCGAGAAGCCCCGACATGGTGGTCGCGCTGCGCTCGGTGAGCTGCGGGAAGACGGCGTCAGCACCGAGGAGTTCGGTCACCTCGTCGTCGCTCATCGCGGCGAGGAGCGCGCGTCCGGTCGCCGACAGCGGGGCCGGGAGACGAGACCCGAGCGGGGTGCCGAGACGGAGCGAGCGCGAGCCCTCGTGACGGGCGAGGTACAACGCGTCCGTGCCGTCGAGCATAGCGACCTGCACCAGTTCGGAGGCGAGCTGCGGCGAGGCCTCGCACACGCTGTAGAACTCCCGCACCTGGTTGAACTGCGCGGCGAACGCGCCACCCAGTTCGGCGGTGCGCACGCCGAGGCGGTAACCCTGCGGCGTGCGGTCGACCATGCCGCCGGCCTCGAGCGCGAGACAGAGGTTCGCGGTCGACGACTTCGCCAGTCCCAGGTCCCCGGCCAGCTCGGTGAGCGTGCGCGGGCCACCGGCCTCGGCGAGGATCCCGAGCAGGCGGATGCTGCGGGTCACGGCGGGTGCGGGGTCTCGCCCCTCGCGGGTGTCGTCATCCATGGCCGCGCCTTTCGCGCTCGGGATCCCTCAGGCGGTGAAGACCTGCAGGTCGATCAGTAGAACTCGACCGTATCGACCACGGCGGCCAGCGGCTCGCCGTCCAGCAGGCGTGCCGCGTTCTCCGCGAAGCGTCGAGCGATCCGCTCCTCCTCCTTGGAGCTGAGGGCTGCGGTGTGCGGGCTCACCAGCACGTTCGGGTGCCCCCACAGCGGCGAGGCGGCATCGAGCGGCTCCTGCTCGAACACGTCGAGGGCGGCGAAGGCCACGCGACCATCGTCGAGCGCGCCGAGCAGCGCGACCTCGTCGATAACGGTGCCGCGGCCCACGTTGGCGATGATCGCACCGGGCTTGACGGCCTCGAGCACGTCGGCGCCGATCAGATGGTGCGTCTGCGCCGTGCCGGGAAGGGTGACGACGATCGCGTCGACACCGGCCACGGCCTCGGTCAGCTCGCCCAACGGCACGAGACGATCCACACCCGCCACCGGCTCACCCGAGCGCGTCGTGCCCCACACCCGCGCGCCGAGCGCATGGAAGCGCCGTGCGCATTCCGAGCCGATGCCGCCGAGACCGACGACCAGGACCGTCATCTCGTCGAGCTGACGCATCTCCCAGCGATCCGGCCAGGTGCGCGTTCCCTGGTCGGCGAGGAGGCGCGGGAGGTTCTTCGCACCGGCCATGACCCCGAACACCGCGAACTCCGCGAGCGGGCCGCCGTGCACGCCGGCGCTGGTGGTGAAGACCACACGGTCGAGCTGGGAACGGTCGAGGCCGGCAGCCTTGACCGAGGCTCCACCCCCGGCCGCGGTCGTCATGACCCAGCGCAGCCGCGGGTTCGCAGCCACCGTGCGAGCCAGAGCCCCCGCGTCGACATCGGGGATCCCGAAGAGCACGTCTGCGGAATCGACCAGCGCATCGAAGGCCTGCTGTTGCTCCGGCGTGCGCGTGTACTGAGGATCACCCGACCAGTCGGCAGGACCCCGCATCGGCGGCATCAGATCGTGGTCGCGGAGCACCTCGAGGCGCGGCTCGAGCTCCTCGATCAGTCGGCACAGCTCTTCCCGCAGCGGCACCGCCACGACGGCACGCAGCTTCTTCTCGGTCCCCGTCATCTTGGTCCCCTCCTCGGGAAGTCTGAATCACTCACCTTAGCCCAGTTCCATCCTGTTGGACACTGTTCTATCTGTTGGATTGTTGCTACGGTGTGCGCATGAGCAACACACCTGCCACCGTCGGCGTGGTCGGCCTCGGCGCGATGGGTCGCCCGATGGCGGACCATCTGCTCGCCGCGCACGGTCGGCTCGTCATCCATGCCCGCCGCCCTCAGCCGGAACTGCTGGCTGCCGGTGCCTCCTGGGCGGAGACGCCACGCGAACTCGCCTCCAGAGTAGACGTCCTTCTCATGATGCTGCCCGACCTCCCCCCTTTCGAAGCCATGCTCGACGGGCCGGACGGGTTGCTGGCCGACGCCGGCGACCTGCTCATCCTGATCGGGTCCACGTCGTCGGCGCCGGCCGTGCGCGCGCTCGCGGAGCGGGTGGGCGCACAGACGCAGGGACGGGTGCGAGTCGTCGACTGCCCTGTCTCCGGCGGTGAGGACGGTGCGATCGCCGGAACCCTCTCGATCATGCTCGGAGGGGACCAGGAGGACGCGGCGATCGCCGCCGAGGTGCTCGCCCCCTGCGGCAACCCTGTGCTGCTCGGCCCGCTGGGCGCGGGCGAGGTCGCCAAGGCCTGCAACCAGCTCGTGGTCTCCGCCACGATCATGGCGCTCGGTGAAGCCACGGTGCTCGCCGAGCGCTCGGGACTCGACCTCGATGCGCTCTGGTCGCTGCTCTCGGGCGGATACGCCGGATCGCGCCTGCTCGACAGTCGCCGCGAGAAGCTCGTCACCGGTGACGACTCCCCCAGCGGCATCGCGCAGTACATGGTGAAGGACCTCGGCTTCGCCGCCGACATCGCCGAGGCCACCGGCACCGCGCCCGTACTGCTCCCCACCCTGCGTGCGGCTTTCGACGAACTCGTCGCCGCCGGGCTCGGAGACCGCGACATCGCGGTGTCGCGGCGCTTCATCGCCTCCCGCGACATCGCCTCTCACGACATCGCCTCTCACGACACAGGTCGCCACTGACCTCCCGGACAGCGATACTCTGAAACCACCCCTTCTTCACGATCTCGAGGAGCCTTCTGTGCCCGAAGCATCAGCGAACATCGGAGTCGTCGGACTCGCCGTCATGGGCTCGAACCTCGCCCGCAACCTCGCCAGCCGCGAGGGCAACACGGTGGCGATCTTCAACCGCAGCTACGAGAAGACCCAGACGCTCCTCGACGAGCACCCCGAGGCCGGCTTCGTACCGGCCCGCACCTACCAGGAGTTCGCCGACTCGCTGCAGAAGCCGCGCACCGCGATCATCATGGTCAAGGCCGGGGGTCCGACCGATGCGGTGATCGACTCGCTGGTCGAGGTGTTCGAACCGGGCGACATCATCGTCGACGGCGGCAACGCCTATTTCCCCGACACCATCCGTCGCGAGAAGGCCGTCCGCGAGACCGGCATCAACTTCGTCGGCGCCGGCATCTCCGGCGGCGAGGAGGGCGCCCTCACCGGACCCTCGATCATGCCGGGCGGCTCGGACGAGTCGTGGGTCACCCTCGGGCCGATCCTCAAGTCCATCGCGGCGATCGCCGAAGGCGAGCCCTGCGTCACCCACGTCGGCCACGACGGCGCCGGTCATTTCGTCAAGATGGTGCACAACGGCATCGAGTACGCCGACATGCAGCTCATCGCCGAGGCCTACGACCTCATCCGCCGCGGCACCGGCAAGTCGCCCGCCGAGATCGCCGAGATCTTCGCCGAGTGGAACAGGGGCGAGCTCGAGTCGTACCTGATCGAGATCACGGCCGAGGTGCTCCGCCAGGTGGACGCCGAGACCGGCAAGCCGCTCGTCGACGTGATCCTCGACCAGGCGGGAGCCAAGGGCACCGGCGCCTGGACCGTGCAGACCGCGCTGTCGCTCGGCGTACCGGTGTCGGGCATCGCCGAGGCCACGTTCGCCCGCTCGCTGTCATCGCACCCCGAGCAGCGCGCCGTCGCCGGCGGCCTTCCCGGCCCCGACGAGGAGTTCACGGTCTCGGCCGAAGACACCGAGCAGTTCATCGAGGACGTGCGCCTGGCACTGTATGCGTCGAAGATCGTCGCCTACTCGCAGGGCTTCGACGAGATCCGCGCCGGCGCGGCCGAGTACGGCTGGAACATCGACCTCGGCGCGATCTCCAAGATCTGGCGCGGCGGCTGCATCATCCGTGCGCAGTTCCTCAACCGCATCGCCGATGCCTACGCGGCGACCCCCGACCTCCCCGTGCTGATGACCGCACCCTACTTCGCCGAGGCGTTCACCCGGGCGCAGTCGTCGTGGCGTCGCGTCGTGGTGACCGCAGCGCAGGCGGGCATCCCGGCTCCGGCGTTCTCGTCGTCGCTGTCGTACTACGACGGCATCCGCGCCGATCGCCTGCCTGCCGCTCTCGTGCAGGGACAGCGCGACTTCTTCGGCGCGCACACCTACAAGCGCATCGACAAGCCGGGCACCTTCCACACGCTGTGGTCGGGTGACCGCACCGAGATCGAGGCGGAAGACACGCACTGACGTCCCGTCGACGAAGGGCCGGGTACCGCGAGGTACCCGGCCCTTCGTGCATCATGACCCCCGCGGGTCACGACGGCTCGCCGCTCACGGCGCCGCAGCGAGCCCCTCCCTCGTGATGTCGCGCACCGTGCCCTTCGCGAGACGGAGACGCCGGGTCGCTCGCCGCGCCACCGCCGAGTCGTGGGTCACCACGATGACCGTGATCCCCTCGGCGCACAGCGATTCGAGCAGCGCCAGGATCTCGTCCCGCATGCTCTCATCGAGGTTGCCCGTCGGCTCGTCGGCGAGCAGCACTCGCGGCTTCTTGACGAGGGCACGCGCGATGGCGACCCGCTGCTGCTGCCCTCCGGAGAGCTCCGCCGGCAGATGGTCACCTCTGTCGTCGAGACCGACGTGGGCAAGAGCCTCCGCGACCCTGGCGCGTCGCTCGGCCCTGTCGACCCCCAGCGGCTCGAGCGCCATGTCGACGTTCTCGGTGGCGGTGAGAGTCGGGATCAGGTTGAACCCCTGGAACACGAAGCCGATCTCCTCCGCCCTGATCCAGGTGAGCTCGGCGCTCGAAGCGGACGCGAGTTCGCTGCCGTCCAGCAGAAGCGATCCGGTGGAGGGTGTGTCGAGGGCGCCGAGCAGTTGCAGCAGGGTCGACTTGCCCCCTCCGGTGGGGCCCTGGATCGTGACGAACTCGCCGGACATGATGTCGAGGTCCACGCCCGTCAGCACTTTCACGATGCGCCCCTTCTGCGTGTACGTCCGGGTGACGCCCGTGACACGGTAGAGCGGTTGCTCCCTCCCGTCTGTCGGCGCCGTCGGTGCGAGGTCTGCCGTGATCATGGTCTTCTCCTTCTCTGGGGTGTCCTTCTGCGGGGATGTCGGGTTCGGTCGCTCATCGTTCGCCCGAGACCTGATCATGCGACCGAGCGCAGCGCCTCGGCGGGACGGAGACGGGCGGCCCTCCAGCCGCCGAACGCTCCGGCGACGACACCGCCGAGCACGGCGAGTCCGACGGCGGCCAGCAGCACCCCCGGCGTGAAAGGTGCCTGGAGCACGATGTCCGCCGTCTGCTGTCCCTGGAACACCGCCCCGCCTCCGGTCGGGCCACCGCCCATGCCGCCAGGACCTGCTTGACTTCCCCCGCTCGCAGCGACGGTGGGACGCAGGACGTTGATGAGCACGATGCCGATGACACCCAGGACGAGGCCCGCGGCTCCCCCGATGAGTCCCTGCACCATCGACTCGCCCGCGACCTGGCGAACGACCCGCCCGTTCGACCAGCCGATCGCCTTGAGGGTTCCGAACTCCCTGGTGCGACGGCCCACGCCCGAGAGGGTGAGCAGCACGGAGAGCAGCAGAGCGACGGCGAGGACGATGACGGAGAGCCAGGTGCCGAGGTTCGTGATCAGCGTCGTGGCGCTGGAGAGGGAACCCGACACCGTCGAGGCGAGCTCGGACTGCGACGTGACGGTGGCGTCAGGGAGCTCTTCGGCGAGCGCGGACTGGACCGCATCGATCGAAGCGGCCGAATCGGCCTGGACGTACACGGTGGAGATCACGTCGTCGACTCCGGCGAGCGTCTGCGCTGTGCGCAGCGGCAGATACACGTTCGCCGCCGTGTCCGCACTGTCGGACGTGGATCCGAGGATCCCGACGACCTCCACATCGGAGCCGGCCACGTCGATGGTGTCTCCGACCGTGATCCCGTTCGTGGAGGCGTACGTGCTGTCGACCATGGCGACCAGTGCCTCGGCGTCATCGGCGTCGAGGCCGCGACCGTCCGTGACCGTGGCCGAGGCCATCGGTCCCACGGCGGTGGCAGCTGGATCGATGCCGAGCACGGAGAAGGAGTCCACCCCGAAAGAGCCCCCGCCGCCCGCTGCGCCATCCGGTGGCGTCTGCCCTTCCTCCGGCGCGGCGGGCTGCTCGCCGTCCTGCGGCGCGAATCCACCGCTGGGCACCTCGCCGGAGAACGTGGAGTTCGTGAGGCTCAGCGCCCCGGATGCCGCCGAGACGCCGTCGGTCGCGGCGACGGTGTCGAGCACGGACGAGTCGAGGGTGCCGCGCAGGAAGTCGGTTCGCAGCGTGGACTGTGCGA
Source organism: Microbacterium oxydans (assembly GCF_006540085.1). Classification (GTDB taxonomy): domain Bacteria; phylum Actinomycetota; class Actinomycetes; order Actinomycetales; family Microbacteriaceae; genus Microbacterium; species Microbacterium oxydans. The sequence continues at coordinate 126,369 of NZ_BJOG01000007.1, forward strand.
GCGTGGTGGTCTCACCATCGCTCTCACCGGCATCCGCATCGAAGTCGAAGCGCGGCCCCTCCCCCTGGCCCGGCTCGGCGGCAGCGCCCGTGACCGTGAGGTCGGTGCCGACTCCGTAGACGGACGCGAGAGCCTGCGCCTGGGCGTCCCGCACCCCCTCGGTGAGGGCGTTGACCACGATCACCAGTGCGATCGCGATCGCCAGCCCGATCGCGACGATCAGGGTCTGCTTCCTGCGTCCGGCGAGTTCGCGCCGCAGATATGTTCCGTACATCTCTCTCCTTCCACCGCGGCCATCGCGGGGCGAGATCGACGTTAGGAATCGCGCATAAGCGGAATCGAGGGTCCGGTGATGAGAACGCTATGGAGCGCGGATCACACCGCCCGCACGGCCTCCACGAATGCCCTGGCGCGGACAGCGAGAGCGTCGAGGTCGCCGCCTGAGGTCGCCGCATCGCCGACCAGAGGTCCACCGACCCCGACGCCGAAGGCACCGGCCGCGAGAAAGTCGCCGACGGTGTCGACGCTCACACCTCCCACGGGGATGATCCGCGCGTGCGGGAACGGATCACGCACGGCGCGGATGAAGCCGGGACCGAGCGCCGACGCGGGGAACAGCTTCACCGCCGCGCTGCCGAGGTCGTGACCGCGCTGGACCTCCGTCGGCGTGTAGACACCGGGCAGGACGCCGATGCCGCAGCTGACGGCGTAGGGCACAGATGCGCTGAGCGTCGGGGTGACCATGAACTGCGCGCCGGCGGATACGGCGCGATCGACATCCGCCTCGTCGAGCACGGTGCCGGCGCCGATCAGCGCGTCGACCGGAGCGTCGTGCACCACCTGCGCGATCGCCTCCTCCGCGTCGGGGAGGGTGAGCGCGATCTCGAGCGTGCGCACGCCGGCTTCCAGGAGGGTCCGTGCCGCGGCGACCGTCGCATCGACGTCGGTTCCGCGGAGGATCGCGACGAGCCGCGTGCGGCGCAACCGTTCCCGCAGCTGGTCGTTGTCGACGGCGCTCACAGCGCGCCCTCCCCTGCGATGCGGGCCGTCGGCACCGCACCTCGCCACGGGTATGCGGGGACCCCTCCGACCTCGACCTGCACGCCGAGAAGCGCACCGTCGGCGTCAGCTGGTTCTGCCAGGCCGATGCTCGCGGTGGTGATCACGAGCAACCGGTCAACGAGGGCTACGGCGGTCGGACGCTTCGCCGGAAGGACGATGGTCTCCACGAGCTGACCGTCGGGAGAGTAGCGGCGCACCTCGGAGGCGTCCCAGACCGCGACCCAGAGCATGCCCTCGAGGTCGATCGCCATGCCGTCGGGGTTGCCGCCCTCGACCCGGCACACCGTGCGGCGATTCGACAGCTCCCCGTCCGGCGCCACGTCGAAGGCCTCGATGCTGCGGTCCGGCAGAGTGTCGATGTAGAACAGCGTGGATCCCGTGCTGTCGAAGGCGAGACCGTTGGACACCGTGACCCCTTCCAGGCGAGCAGTCGGCTCACCATCGGGGTCGATGCTCCACAGCGTGCAGTGCGGGTCGCGGGGCATCGACTGGCTGCCCACCCAGAAGCGACCGACCGGATCACCGCCGCCGTCGTTCATGTAGTCCCCCGGTGCGGCGATGTCATCCGTGAGTGGGCAGACGGCTCCGTCGTCGCTCACGTGCACGACGCGACGATCGACTCCGACCAGCCAGCCCTGCCCCGGCTGCGCGAGCGGGATCGGGGCACCGATCTGCGCGCCGACGACGACCGCGGACCCGGGGATCACTCGCCCGCCGTCGATACGCCCGCGGTGCAGCGAACCCGTGGCCATGTCGATCCAGGCGAGGCTGCCGTCGCGACCGTCCCACCGCGGAGACTCGGCCTGGACGTATCGGGCGTCGGAGAGGATCTCGACGGTTCGGGAGGGCAGGGTGTGCGACATCCGGGGGCGTCCTTCGCTGGTAGCTCGTAACCGTTATGTGGCAGACTATCTCACAATATGCATAACACTTGCGAGAAATGTGGACAGACGATGATGAAGGCGGGAAACAGCTGATGGCTCCGACACTCCATGGCTTGATGCCCATCCTGGCAACACCCTTCGACGAATCGGGCGCCCTCGACCGTGCCGGTCTGCGTCGGCTGGTCGAGTTCCAGCTCGCCTCCGGGGTCGACGGTGTCGCCGTCTTCGGCATGGCGAGCGAGGGCTTCGCACTGACGACGGAGGAACGTCGGACGATCCTGGACGATGTCGTCCGGGTGGTCGACGGCCGGATCCCGGTGATCGCCGGCGTCAACGGCACGTCCACCGCGACCTCGATCGAGCAGGCGCTCCTCGCGGAGGAAGGGGGCGCCGACGCGCTCATGGTGCTTCCGCCGTTCATGGTGAAGCCGCCGGCAGCGACGCTCGTCGACTTCTACGGCGACGTGGCCGCGGCCACCTCGCTCTCCGTCATGGTGCAGGACGCTCCCGGCGTGACCGGCGTGGTGATGGCTCCGGCTCTGATCGCCGAGATCGCCCGGCTCGACGGCGTCGACTCGGTCAAGGTGGAAGCTCCCCCGACGGCACCCAAGGTCGGGGCCGTGGTCTCGGCGATCGATGACCCCGACTTCGCCGTGCTCGGCGGACAGAACGCGCAGTTCTGCCTGGAGGAGTACGCCAGGGGCGCCGTCGGCACGATGCCCGCCTGCGAGTTCCCCGACCTGCTCGGCCCGGTGCTCGACAGGTTCCTGGAGGGGCGCGTCGACGAGGCCAGAGCCGAGTTCCGTCGTATGCTCCCTCTCGTGCTCATCGGTCTGCAGGGCGGCATCGCATGGGCGGTGCACAAGGAGGTTCTCGTCGCGCGCGGCATCATCGACCACGCGACGGTCCGCTACCCCGCGTCGCGCCTCGACTCCGGCAGCCGTGCGTCCGTGAAGCTCGTGATCGACGAGCTCGCCCTTCCCCCCATCGCCACCACGGTGCGCGTGTGACCGGCCGCGGCGTGCTGCTGATCGGCGGCAGCTCCGACATCGGTCTCGCGATCGCCCGCGCCTTCGCCGACGGCGGGGACACCGTCGTCGGCGTGGGGATCGATGACAGCGACGACGCCGTCTTCGCGCGGTATCTCGTCGCGGACTGCAGTCGGCCGGAGGCCGCCGATCGCGCCGTCGCGGATGCGGAGCAGGCTCTCGGCCGACTCGATGTCGTCGTGCTCGCCGCCGGACGCATGCCGATCGCCCGCGCCGAGACCACGAGCGACGAAGACTGGCGCGGCGCCCTGGGGGCCACGCTCGACTCGGCGTTCTTCGTGGCGCGCGCGGCTCTTCCCCGTCTCTCCGCCGGATCGTCGATCGTCGCGGTGACCTCCGTGAACTCGTCGCTCGCCGCCCCGGCCTTGGCCGCCTACGCAGCCGCCAAGGCCGGAGTGGACGGCCTCGTACGGCAGCTGGCGCTGGACTACGGCCCCCGAGGCATCCGCGTGAACGCCGTGCAGCCGGGCAGCATCTCCGCGCAGGACACCGGCGAGAGCGAGGGCTACCCGCTCGGACGCATCGGCCGTCCGGAGGAGGTCGCGTCCGTCGTGGCGTTCCTCGCCTCCGATGCCGCGTCCTTCGTCACCGGCACGTCGATCGCGGTCGACGGCGGCCTGTCGATCTCCTCCCCCGCGGCCTGGCTCAAGCCGGTGCTGCGCGAACGCTGGCTCTGACCCGCTCACCTCTACGAAGAAGGCCGCGTCCCTTTCCGGGGACGCGGCCTTCTTCGTATCTCCAGCAGCTCTCGATCAGGAGTTGGCGTCGAGCAGCCCCTGGACTTCCTTCTTCAGCGCGTTGAGGCCGGCCTGCACCTCGACCTGCCCGGCGAGGATCGTCGCGACACCCGCGCCGATCGCGGCGTCGATCTGCGCGGTCACCGCGACGCGGTCCCACGCGGCACCGCGTGCATGCTCGGAGACCTCGGTGCGGAACGCGCCCTGGAACTTGTCCGCCGCGAGGGCCGGGATCTTGTCGGCGACGCTCTTGGCGGCAGGTGCCACCGCGGAGTTCTCGTAGAGCGCGGTCGCCGCTTCGACGTTCGTCGCGGCGTAGAGGATGAAGTCGCGGCTCGTGAGCTCGCCCTCCCCCGCGGTCGCGAAGACACCACTGCCCCAAGCCCGGTTGAACGAGTCCTTGCCACCGGCGGTCGGGCGCGAGATGGCCCCGATGTTGTCGATGATGTTCTGCGCCGCACCGTTCGTCTTGACGAAGGTCGACGCGAGCGGGGCATCGTCGTACAGGGCCGCCCGACCGCTCGCGAACAGGATGCGGGCATCGCTGCGTGCCACGTTCGTCTGCGTCAGACCGGCATCCTGCAGGGACTTGTACCAGGTGACGGCCTTGACGCTCTCGGCATCTCCCAGGGTGCACTTCAGGTCGTCGGTGACCACGTCGCTGCCGAAGCCCCACATCCACGGGACCGCGTCCTTCAGGTCGGGGTTCTTCGTGACGGCGGCGTAGGGGATCAGCGACGAGTCCTGCTTCTTGATCTTCTCGAGCGCCGTGGCGAACTGCTCCACGGTCATGCCCGACTTGATGCCGACGCTCTTCGCGATCTCGCCGTTGGTGATGATGCCGATACCGGCAGCCGTGAGCGGGAGCACGAGCAGCTTGCCGTCCATCGTGTAGGAGTCGAGCACACCCTGCGGGATGCCCAGCCCCTTCGCGAGGTCGGAGAGGTCGGCGAGCACGTTCATGGGGGTCAGCACCTGCCACCCGCCCGACTGCCCGACGCCCATGAGGTTGCCGGAGCGTCCGGTCAGAGCCAGCTGCGTGGCGGCCTGATCGTAGGGGTAGATGACCGGGGCGACCTTGACGCCCTCCTGCTTCGAGAAGCCGTCGAGGATGCCCTGCCACGCCGACTTCAGAGCCTCTTCGCCGAGCGAGTTGCCGTAGAAGTTGATGGTCTTGGCCTTGGTGGCTCCTGCGGCCGTGGCTCCGGCTCCGGAGCCGGGGGCGGCGGGGGTCGCACAGCCGGCGAGCGCGAGTGCGCCGAACGCCGCCAGGACGGTTCCGCCTCCGAGGAAGGCTCGGCGGCTCAGCTGCGAGTTCGAGATGTTCATGGAGACTGCTCCTTCGGGATGAGGGGTGACGAGCGGTGCTGCGGTGCGGCGCTATCCCTTGACCGCCCCGGCGGCGAGGCCGGAGACGAAGTAGCGCTGCAGGAGGATGAAGATGAGGACGAGTGGGAGGGAGGTGATCAGGGACGCCGCCATGAGCGCCGGCCAGTCCGCCGTGCCCTCGCGGATGAACGCCTGGGTGAGACCCGCCGGCAGCGTCTGCTTGTCGGGTCCTGCGAGCGTGAGGGCGAAGAGGAGATCGCTCCAGCCCCGCATGAAGGCGAACATCCCGGCGGTGATGAGTCCGGGGACCACGAGCGGGAACACGATGCGGAACATCGTCCCCGTGCGCGAGAGTCCGTCGACCTTGGCCGCCTCGATGATGTCGTCCGGCAGTGCGTCGATGATGCCCTTCAGCAGGAACACCGCGAGCGGCAGCGTGAACGTCGTGAACGAGATGATCAGTGCCGTATAGGTGTACAGCAGCCCTGCCGAGCTCAGCATCAGGTAAAGCGAGATGAGCAGCAGCGCACCGGGGATCAGCTGACCGATGAGGAACATGAACATGACGGCGTTGCGACCGCGGTAGCGGAACTTCGACAGGGAGTACGCCATCAGTCCGCCGACCAGGACGGCGAGCAGAGCGGTTCCGGTGGAGACGATGATGCTGTTGAGGAGGTTCTTCAGCAGCAGGTCGTTCTGGAAGAAGCCGATGAAGTTCTCGAAGGTCGGATCCACAGGGAAGAACGGACGGTCGAGGGAGAAGACGTCCTCCTTCTTCGTGAAAGCGGTGGCCGTGAGCCAGTACACCGGGAGCAGGCCGAACAGCGCCAGCAGCAGGAGCAGGACACGTCCCGGGATGGACAGGTGGGGGCGGATGATCGACTCCCCCACATCGCGACTACGGCGCATCACTTCTCCAGCCGTCGGTTGAGGAACAGGTATCCGGTGGTGATGATGGCCAGCAGGACCAGCCAGAGCGTGCCCATGGCTGAGGCCTTGCCCAGCTCGTAGCTGCCGAAGGCGAGATCGTAGAGGCTGACCGCGAGCGTCGTGGTCGAGTTGCCCGGCCCTCCACCGGTCATGACGAAGATCGTGTCGAAGTTGCCGAAGTTATAGATGAACTCCAGGACGGCGACGAGGGTCACGGGGCCTGCGATGTGCGGCAGGGAGATGTGGCGGAACCGCTGCGCGCGAGTCGCACCGTCGATGGTGGCGGCCTCGATCTGCTCGCTCGGAAGGGTCTGCAGCACCGCGAGGGCCACGACCATGATCCAGGGGAACGAGTGCCACGTCTTGGCGATGACCACGGCCGCCATGGCGCCGGTCGGGGTGCCCAGCATGCTGACCTCGGGAAGGCCGAACACCGAGAGCACGTGGTTGACGACGCCGTAGCTGTCGTTGAAGATCCACGCCCAGAGGAAGGAGACGACCACACCGGGGAGCAGCCAGGGAAGCATGAGGGCCCCGCGCAGGATGTTCCGTCCGCGCATGCGGGCGTTCAGCAGCAGCGCCAGGGCCACGCCGAGCACGAGCGGGAAGATCGTGGAGAGCGACGCGAAGACGAGGGTCGTGCCGAGCCGCGCGAAGAACTCGTCCCAGACGGCCGCGTAGTTGTCGAGACCGACGAACGTGCGCTCCGGACGCAGGAGGGATTGATCGAACAGGCTCGTGAAGATGCTCGACACGAGAGGGAAGATCGCGATCACGAGGAACAGGAGGACCGCGGGAAGTGCGATCATGAAACCGAAGGTGCGATCCTTCGCGCCCAGCGTGGAGCGTCGCCCGGAGCGTGGCTCGACGGCCTTCTGCTCGCTCTCTGCGGGCCGCTCGAGTATGGCTTGTTGCATTGCAGTCACTTTCCAGTAGAGACGACCCCCGCGGGGCCCTGCGCGTCGTCGTCACAGTCGTCAACGTCGACGTGCGGCCAGTTAACCACAATGCGGATGCGAAATCCACAAAATGCATACGACACCCACATTTGTGTTGCTCGAAGCCATTTCTCTGAATAGGATGACTGGCAGCGGTGACCAGCCGCGACGTCGCCCACGCGGCGACAGTACTGAGGAGGAGTGACCATGGCATCGGAATCGGTGGGCGGCACCCAGACCGTCGAACGGGCGATGTCGTTGCTCGCCTGCTTCACCGAGGAGTCGGGCGAACTGCGGGTCTCGGAGCTCTGCACCCTCACCGGGCTGGGCCAGTCCACGGTCTCGCGGATGATGTCGGCGCTGGACCGCATGAAGTTCGTGGTCCAGGACCCGCGCACCGGCCTGTACCGCCTGGGTCCGGCCGCCGTCTCGCTCGGCACGATCGCCCTCAACGGCTCCCCCATCTTCCGCGCAGCGCGGCAGATCGCGCAGAACCTCGCCCGCCGGATCGAGATCGGTGTGAACGTCGCCGAGCTCAGCGGCTTCACCTTCATGTACCTGTGCAACTTCGAGGGGGCGCTCGCACCGAAGTCGTTCGACATGGCGGGCCGCACGGGTCCCCTGCACGCCACCGGCATCGGCAAGGCACTGCTCTCCGGCATGACCGACGCGCAGGTGGACGAGTACTTCGCACAGGCACCGCAGCGCTTCACCCCGCACACGATCGTCGACCGCGAGGCCATGCAGCTCGCGCTCGATGAGACGCGCAGCCGCGGCTACTCGACCGAGATCGAGGAACTCGCCTTCGGACGCGCCTGCATCGCCGCCCCGATCCGCAACCGTGCGGGCGAGATCGTGGCCGGCATCTCGGCGAGCGGCCCGCTGTCCGTGTTGGATCTGCACGCCCCGCATCAGGAGCTCGCGCTGCAGCTGATCGAAGCCGCCGACGAGATCTCCGTCGCCCTCGGATACAGCCCTTCCCGCACCGCATCCGCGTTCGCCGCGCTCTGACGCCCGGCCGCGACGCTCCCTACCCCTGACCGCGGCACCAGCCGCCGGCCGCTCGCCCATCGATGTCTTTGGAGACCCCTGTGAGAATCACGCGCGTCCAGACCTTTCCCCTCTACCTCTCGAAGGAGGAGGCGAACAACTCCTACGCGGGCGACACCGCCATCGACCACCGCGGCTATGTGATCCGCCCACCGTGGCGGAGCCTGTACTCGCCCGGTTACGAGACCCTGCTGGTGAAGATCGAGACCGACGAGGGGCTGATCGGGTGGGGCGAAGCGCTCGCTCCGGTCGCCCCGGTCGTGGTCGCGGCGATCGTGGACAACCTGCTGGCCCCGCTCATCCTCGGCGAGGACCCGCGTTCGGTGCGCACGCTCTGGCACCGGATGACCGAGTCGATGCGCGAGCGCGGGCACCTCACCGGCCATCAGGCCGACGCCATGGCAGCCGTCGACATCGCCCTGTGGGACCTCTGGGGTCACGCGACCGGGCTCTCGGTCTCGGAGCTCGCCGGCGGACGCTTCCACGAGGTGCTGCCCACGTACGTCTCGGGCATCCGCGGCGTAGACGACGTCGAGCGCGCGGAGAAGACGGCCGAGCTCGTCGAAGGGGGCGTGCGGCGCATCAAGCTGCACCTCGGCGTCGACATCCGCACCGACCTCGCCACCTACGATGCGGTCCGCGGCGTTCACCCCGACCTCGACGTCGCGCTCGACGCGCACTGGACCTACCGCCTCGGCGAGGCCCGTGCTCTCGGCCGGGAGCTCGACGACCGCAGGGCCTGGTTCTTCGAGGCGCCACTCGCTCCGGAAGACGTGGAGGGCCACCGAGACCTCGCTTCCGCGCTCGCGACGCCGATCGCGGTCGGCGAGGCGATGCGCAGCCGCTTCGAGTTCACCGACTGGCTCACCCGCCGCGCGGTCGGCCTCACGCAGCCCGACATCGGCCGTACCGGCATCACCGAGGGCCTCGCGATCTCGGCGGTCGCCGACGCCTTCCACGTGCAGGTCGCCCCTCACCACTCGGCGGCCTTCGGCATCGCGATGGCCGCCGGCGTTCACGTCGCGGCGAGCGCCGCCTCGCTCCTCGCGTTCGAGTACCAGCCGTTCACGCTCCCGGTCGCCAACCGTCTGCTCACGACGCCCCTCGAGGTGCGCGCCGACGGCGGCTTCGTCGTCCCGACCGGCCCGGGCCTCGGCGTCGCGGTCGACGAGGACGCGATCAAGGAGTACGTGCGCCACTGAGTCGTCAACTCTCCTCAGAATCGCGCAAATGGTCGCATCCGCCTGGCGGATGCGACCATTTGCGCGATTCGAACCGGGGAGTCAGTCGCCGATACGGACGAACTGCGCGGCGCTGACCCGGTGGATGCTGGTGTTGCGCACCTCGAGTCGCACCGTGCCCGTCGCACCGGCCGCGTAGCGGAACGAGCCCAGCGAGCGCCAGGCGGCTGCGCCCTGGGTCTGGTCCACGATCACCTCGGAGCTGCCGTTCTGATGCTCCACGACGTAGGCCGCCGACGTCGTGGTCGTGGGGTTCGTCGGGTACCAGACCGAGACACGGTAGAGCCCTGCCTGCGGGAGGTCGACGTTCCACGTCACAGTGCTGCCCACCGAGTCGGAATCGCTGTACCGCGTGCGGGTGCCGTTCCAGCCGGAGAGTCCGCTGGGGTACCAGTTCCCCGCCTCGAGGTACCCCGGCCACGGCGACTGCGTGTGGGCGATCACGCCCTCGTCGGCGACGCGCACGACCACTCCCCTCCTGAGGCTCTGATCGAGGCGTGCCTCGAAGCGCGTCGACGATCCGGGTGCGACACCGGAGCCGGCCGTCACCGTCCAGGTATGGGTCAGATCCGATCGCGGTGGCACGGTGATCGTCGTGCTCTGCTGTCCGACGCTCCACCCCGTGAGCCCGTAGAGGGCGAGCGTGCCCTGCAGGGGCGTCACCCCGGTGTTGATGACGAGTGCGGTCAGCTTCGCGACGGCGCCCGGCCCGCTCACGATCTCGACATCGGAGGTGAGCGACACCAGTCGGCGCCGGTCGATCACCTCGATCGCGGCCGGTCTGAGCGTGACGGGGTCCTCGCCCGTGACCGTGAGCTTCGCCTTCACCTCGACCTCACCGAGCGGTGCGGCGGTGGCGATCACCGCGGCCGATTCCACGCGGGCTGAGCCCTGCGCCGGGACGGAGACGGCCGGGACCGCGCCGTCGAGCTGCCACCCGGACGGGAGTGTGATCGCGACCGTGCCGGTGATCGGATCGTCCGTCGCGTTGCGCACTTCGATCGTCAGCGGCACACGGTCGCCGGCGGTGCCCGTCGCCTGCGCGATGACATCTCCCGCGAGACCCGGGTTCGCACCGCTGATCCGTGCGGGCAGCTTCAGCGTGACCTCGGGCGTAGTCACTCCGCCGGAGGTGATCGTGTACCGGAAGGTGTCGGTCAGGTCGTCGACCGGGATCGTCCATTCGAACGGGTACGCCTTCTGGGGCGCCTGCTGCACCGCGTTCCCGCCGATCCGGTACGACAGCGTCGCCTGCTGTTCCGTGTCGATCTGCACGTACGCGTCGTACCCCTGACCGTCGGGGCGCACCAGGAGCATCCCTCGCGCGACGCCGTACTCGGTCGCCGGGTCGGAGTCGACCTCGTGGAAGCTGTCCGGCCCGTGATCGACGATGTCGTCGAACGGCAGTTCGGGACGCTGCACGTCGACGTCGCGCACCACGAGGGCCACCAGCCCGCGCGCGGGGACCGTCACGGTGACCCGTCCGCTGCTCGCCGCTCCGGTCGATCGAGTGCCGTTCGCCGTCACCAGCTCCACGGGCGTCGAGGAGTTCCGGGGCACCCCGGTGAGGTCGCTGGAGAGGTCGACGACCACCTGCTGCGCGGTCCCGGCGGAGTTGGTCAGGCTGATGTACAGGGCGCCGTTGCCGACACCGCCGATCCAGTTGACCAGAGGGTTGTCGACCGCGATGAGCCCCGCGGGAAGGTACGGCCAGACCCCGTCTTCACCGAAGAACGTTCCCGGGGTATGGCCGTAGGCGAAGAACTTGAAGTACGCGAAATCGGCCTCGAACACGTGCGGGAACTCGATCGCCCCCGCGCTCCGATAGAAGCTCTCGCTGATCAGGTAGTCCATCGCGAGTCCGAGCTGGGCCGGTGCGTGGTGGAAGTAGTACCCCGTGATGCCCACCGGGCCGCTTGTCGCGAAGTCGGGTTTCATGTGCGCGACCTGGAACTGCCGCCCGTAGTAACCGGGGTACGTGGTGAAGCGACCGATCACCATGTTGTGCGCGATGTCGGCGAGCAGCTCGTCTCCGGTGTGGTGTGCCAGGCGCAGCAGTGCTCCGGCCCAGCACGGGTTGAACACGTAGCCGCCACCCGGGTTCGCCAGCGTGCTGACACCGAGCTTGAACGACGACAATGCCTCGAACGTGAGCCCCGACGGGGACACGTACCAGGCCGGCACCGTCTCGGTCGGCACGTCGGTGGTGGGATACGACGGGAGGGACGAGCGCGACTCCCAGTCGTACTGCTGCCTGATCACGGAACCGACCGGCACCGTGACCGTCGTGTCCGGCACGGGGCGCACGGCCGTCTGCGTGATGAAGCGCTGCACCTCGCGGTACGCGCCGTCGAGGAACTCGGACTCCCCCGTGGCCTCGAACATCTCCAGCAGGTCGACCCAGTACTTCGAGAAGCTGTAGGCGAAGCCACCGGGCGGCTGGCCGTTGCTGCGATAGGGCGTCAGGATCTGCTCCTGCGAGTACCGCCGCGCGATCAAGGTGGCTTCCGCGAGATAGGCCGGATCCCCCGTCACCCGGTACGTCGCCAGCGCGTTCGAGAACGGGGCTCTGCTCTGCCCGACCACACCCGCTTTGGTCGCCTGCACCGCGAGCCGCTGGATGCCGGCGTTGCGCCCGTGGGTGAGCTGATACAGCGACGCGAGGTTCACGGCGTCGGTGGGGATCCGACCGATCCGGTACTGCGTCTTGTCGTTGTAGACCGGGCTGCCGATCATCGGCGTATGCCCGATGCCCTTGCGGGAGAGCTGATACTCGACGAGCGGCCTGGCACGGCGGTCGTAGAGGGTGCTGTCCGCGGTTCCCGTCAGGTAGTGCGCAGAGAGCACGACGCCGCTCGCCGCCGCGCGGACGGCATCCTCGTTCTCGACGTCGACGAACCCCTTGGCACGGTTCCACCACCCCGAGTACGACGGCACGTAGTCGATGGAGTCGTCGCCGCTGGGCTCGACGGCGATCAGCTCGGCCATGGCGTGCACGGCGTCGGTGAGCGACCGGTCGTAGACGTTGTGCCGGTACGCCGTGAGGCCGTACTCGTTTCGGCACAGCTGCGTGTAGGTGCCGTACAGCGTGTCGGCGCGCGCGGCGAGGCCGAAGGCGAACCCACGCTGCTGACCGACCGTCATCGCCGTCCGCAGCCCCGGCTGGGGTGCGTACATGGACGGCACGATGTCGAGGCTGTCGTTGCGCAGACTCATGCCGTACGGCTGTCGGTCCGACATCAGCTGCCGCTCGTGCACGAACTCGGCGACCTCCGACGGCAGATAGACACCCGAGGTGACGGCGACGTCGCCGATCGCGTACTGCGTCAGCGCCATCGGTGCGAAGAGCTCCCACGCCCCCAGCGGCGCCGAGCCGTCGAGCACCGAGAGGGCGTGCTGATAGGACCCGCAGAGCACCTCGTCGAGGTCGTCGATCGACCGGGTGTCCTGGCTCTGGTAACCGACGATGTAGTCGCCTGCGGTCTTGGCCGTGAGCACGTAGTGCGCCTCGGGCTGCGCTCCCTCCAGCCGCCAGCGGACCACCAGGTCGACGTCGTCTGTGCTGGTGGTCAGTTCGATCGCCTGCGGCCCGAGCACCTGGAACGAGGTGAAGCCCAGCCAGCTCGGCGCGAGCGGGCCGTACAGCTCCGGAGCGCTCCCGGCCGGCAGCGTGCCCTCCAGCACGAGCCACTGCTCGTCGAAGCGGTGGGCGGGGTCGGTGATCTGCAGCCATCCGCCGTTGTGCTTGACCTCGAGGTCGCGCACGATCGTCGCGCCGCCGTCCCACGTCGCCTGCAGGAAGGTCATGCGATGGTTCTGTCCCACCAGCTGAGCGACCTGTGTGAAGGCGAGGTTCGGTTTGTCCAGTCGCCGCAGAGCATCGGCATACACCCCGCCCGCGGTGGTGAGTTCGGTGGCCGCCGCGGGGGCCATGCCGCCCGGCGAGCCGAGCACCGGGGGGAGCACGCCGGCGATCACGAGCATTCGCAGCACGGAGCGTCGGCTCCACATCAGGGGATTGTGTTCGGCACCGTCGCCAGGAGTTGCATCCATGATGCACATAATGCAATCCCTATGCGATGATGTCAATGCATGCGCCGCACCGATCACCCGAGCCCACATGCCCCGTCGACACCGGTAGCGTCGACGAGGCAGCCCACCCGAAAGGATGCACGCGGTGACGCATTCCCCGCCCGAGACCCCGCCTGAGGAGATGACGGAGTACTCGCTGAGCACGCTCCTGACCCCACTCGATCCCCCCGTGGAACCGTCGGATTTCGACGATTTCTGGAGGGCCTCCTTCGAGGAGTTCGGCACGGGCAGCGTGGCCTGGGAGGTCGTCCAGGAGCACCCCGAGACCCCGACGCATCGCGTCGCCGAGATCCGCTTCCGCTCCTCCGCCGGCGAGGCGGCCGTCGCGTTCGTGATGCTTCCGCACGCTGCCGACGTGACCCGCCGAGGCCTCGTCGTCGGCCACGGTTACGGCGGTCGCACCGGCCCCGACATCGAACGCGTCGCCTCCGACGCCGCCGCGATCTTCCCGGTCGCCCCCGGAACCCATATCGGCACGAGCAGCCGGTTCCCCGCATCGCCCGACGAGCACGTGCTGGCAGGGATCGAACACCGCGACACCTACTCGCACCGCTTCAGCGCCGCCGACATCTGGCGAGCGGCGACCGTGCTCCTCGAGATGGCCCCATCCGCAGCGGGAGCGCTCGACTTCAGCGGCGGTAGCTTCGGCGGCGGCATCGGCGCGCTCGCCCTGCCGTGGGACGGGAGGTTCCGTCGCGCCGCGCTCGATGTCCCGAGCTTCGGCAACCATGACGTGCGCCTGTCACGGAGATGCACCGGGAGTGGTGAGGCCGTGCGCCTGCACCTCCGCGAACACCCGGAGGTCCGGCCAGTGCTCGACTACTTCGACGCGGCGATCGCGGCCCGGCGGCTGCAGCTGCCCGTGCACGTGAGCGCGGCCGTGCTCGACCCCGCCGTCGATCCACGCGGGCAGTTCGCGGTCTACCACGCCGTGTCCGGCCCGAAGCGCCTCGGCGTGCGGGCGGCGGGCCACCTCCCCGGAACGGTCGGCGAGCTGTCGGACCGACTCGCGCTGCAGGACGGCATCGACTTCCTCGCCCTGCCCGATGAACGCCTCTCTGAAGTACTCTCAGACAACGCATAGCGTTCTCCATAGAAATCGCATAGGAGATTCCGCAGAATAGGGACATGACCAGCGACCTGCCCGAACTGCGCCGTCCCGACGGCTCCCCCTTGCGCATCCTCGCCGTCGACGACGAGCAGATGCTTACCGACCTGCTCGCGATGGCCCTGCGCATGGAGGGCTGGGAGGTGCGCACCGCCTCCTCCGGCATGGAGGCCCTCCAGGTCGCGCGCGAGTTCGAACCCGATGCCCTCGTGCTCGACATCATGATGCCCGACCTCGACGGCATGTCGGTGCTCAAGCGGCTCCGGGATGCCGGCAACCTCGTCCCCGTGCTCTTCCTCACCGCCAAGGATGCCGTGGGCGACCGCGTCGCAGGACTCACCGCCGGCGGCGACGACTACGTCACCAAGCCCTTCAGCCTGGAAGAGGTGATCGCGCGCCTGCGGGCGATCATCCGCCGCACCGGCCACGCCACCGCTGACGACGGCCAGTCGATCCTGCGCGTCGCCGACCTCACCCTCAACGAGGACAGCCACGAGGTCGTGCGCGACGGCACCGAGATCGAGCTCACCGCGACCGAGTTCGAGCTGTTGCGCTACCTGATGCGCAACGAGCGCCGGGTGCTCTCGAAGGCGCAGATCCTCGACCGGGTGTGGAGCTACGACTTCGGCGGCAAGTCATCGGTCGTCGAGCTGTACATCTCGTACCTGCGCAAGAAGATCGACGCCGGACGCACGCCGCTGCTGCACACCGTCCGCGGCGTCGGCTACATGATCAAGGCCCCTCAGTGAGCTCGGCGACGACGATGAGACGGCCGATGAGCCTGCAGACACGGCTGATGACCGCCGTGATCGGGTTCGTCTCGCTGATCCTCATCATCGTCGCCATCATCACCAGCGCGACGCTGGGCAAGACCATGGAGGATCAGCTCGACCAGAAGCTCTCCAATAATGCGCACCAGCTCGTCCGGGTGACCGAGGCGTTCCCCCCGTCGTCCGCCACCGCGCAGAACGTGCTCGCGAACAGCTCCGCACCGCCGGTGGGTGTGCTCTTCGTGGTCTCGAGCCCCGTGACCGGCTTCAGCGGCGTCGTCGCCAAGACCACGGACGGCGACCCCCTCGCCGGGTCGCTGCAGACCCTCAGCGGGGCCCAGCTGGCGGAGATCGCCGGCGCGCTGAAGGACTCATCGGTCGCCTCAGTCTCCATCAGCGACGTGGGCTCGTACCGGGTGATGGCGCTGCCGACGAACAACGGGGTCATCGTGGTGACCGGCCTCCCCCGCGACGAGATCCAGAACCAGCTCACGCAGCTCCTCACGGTGATCGCGCTCGCCACGATCGGCGGCCTGATCCTGCTGGCCCTCACCACGGCGATCACGATCCGCGTGAGCCTGCGCCCGCTGCGCGCCGTCGCGACCACCGCGACCAGGGTCGCCAACCAGCAGCTCGATCGCGGCGAGGTGACCATCACGGAGCGCGTCCCCGCCTCCGAGGCCGATCCGCGCACCGAGACCGGGCTGGTCGGGGCGTCGTTGAACAAGCTCCTCGATCACGTGAACACCTCGCTCGCGTCCCGGCAGAAGAACGAGGAGCGGATGCGGCGGTTCGTCGCCGATGCCAGCCACGAGCTGCGCACACCGCTCGCCTCGATCCGCGGCTACTCCGAGCTCTCGCTGCGAGCTCTCCGCCAGACGAAGGAACCGTCCGAGCGACCGGAGGTCATCGAGAGCACCACCTCTTCGCTCGAGCGCATCCAGGCGCAGTCGCTGCGGATGACCAGGCTCGTCGAGGACCTGCTGCTGCTCGCCCGCCTCGACGAAGGCCGGGAGCTCGTCTACGGCACGGTCGACCTCACCCAGCTGGCGCTGGAAGGGCTGTCGGATGCGCGCCCCACGGCCGTGGACCACCACTGGAAGATCGACGTGCCCGACGAGCCCGTCACGATCCTGGGAGATGCGGGACGCATGCACCAGGTCGTGGCCAACCTGCTCGCGAACGCCCGCACGCACACGCCGGCCGGCACGACGGTGACACTGAGCGTCGCGCAGGAGGGCGATGAGGCGGTGCTGCGCGTGCACGACGACGGTCCGGGGATCGATCCGGCCATCCGAGACGAGCTGTTCGCCCGCTTCGCCCGCGGAGACAGCTCCCGTGCGCGCCAGACCGGCGGGACGGGGCTCGGCCTCGCGATCGTGAAGGCCATCGTCGAGGGCCACCACGGCTCCATCACGGTGGACAGCGAGCCAGGGAACACCACCTTCAGCGTCCGCATCCCGACGAATCCGGCAGCCTCCCCCGACACCGCCGCTACGGACGCCTGACCCGCAGCACAGCGCCCGCCACGAGCACAGCGCCCACCACCATACTGAGCCCGCCACGACACTGAGCCCGCCACGACACTGAGCCCGCCACGATGCTGAGCCGCGCGAGAGAGGACTTCCTGCGCCGGCGGGATCAGTAGCCGGCGAAGGCGTCCGTGGTGAGGCTGCGGGCCTTCTGCAGTGCGGGCGCGAGATCGGCGATCAGGCGGGGTGGTCCCGAGATGAACGCGTGGCGCGCGGGCAGGTCGGGAACGGCACGCTCGAGGGTATCGGCGTCCAGACGCGCCCCCTGAGCCCAGGACCAGTGCGAGGGCAGGGCGGCCGGCTCGTCGCGGGTGAACACGACGGTGCGCACGCCCGTCGCCGCGAGCTCTTCGCGGAAGGCGAGCTCCGAGGCCTCGGATGCCACGTACACGAGCACCACGTCGCGCTGTTGCCCGGTCGCCTGCAGCTGCCGCAGCTGCGACACGAACGGCGTCACGCCGATACCTGCCGCGACCATGAGCACGGGCTGGTCACCGCGAGGGAGGATGAAGTCGCCCCAGGTCCCGGTCACGGCGAAGGTCGCCCCCGGCTCGGCGGCCGCGAGAGCCCGCTTGTAGCTGGAGGGGTGCTTCTGGTCGCCGTTCTTGTAGGCGATGCGCAGCGTGGGCAGGTCGGCCGGCGCCGACACGATGCTGAACTCCCGGCGGGTGCCGCGCGCGTCGGGGCGGTGGTGCGGCACGTCGAGCTCGAGATACTGACCAGGGAGGAAACGCACACGGCCCTTGGCGCGGAAGGTCAGCTCCTGCGCGGTCGGGGTGACGAACTCACGTCGTTCGAGCACGAGCCGCACCGACCCGCGCAGTGCGAAGGCGAACGCGACCAGGTTGCCGATGAGCAGCGCGCGCTCCTGTCCGAGGGTGAACAGGCCGGCCACGGAGAGGGGCCACCCCGCGAGCAGACCGACGACGACGGCCACCACGAGCTGCTGCCGACGCCGCGGCGGAAGAGTGAGCGGCTCCGAGAGCATGAAGGCCCCGAGGAAGAGGAACGGCGACTGCAGCACGGCGAACTGCAGGGCTGTCACGACGTCGAAGGCGACATCGAACTCCACGGCCTGGACTGCCTGCCGCACCACGGAGGTGGCGACCGCGACGATCAGGAACACCAGCACGACGCGGATCTTCTCGGTGCGCCACAGCACCAGGAGACCGAGCACCGCGACCGGGATCGTGAGCACGGGCGTGCCCACCCACCACGCCGACGAGGTGCCCAACCACTCGAAGGCCCCGAACGCCCCGAGGATCGAGACGACGGCGGCGCCGAACGCGGCCGGGTTGAAGATGTGCCGGCCCCGCCAGGCGATCAGATACTTCGACACGCTCGCGACGGCACCGGCGATCGCGAGGCCGACGAGTGCGCTCGGCTCCACGCCGGGGCGGAGCACGAACAACAGGATGAGGGCGGTCACGACCGAGGATTCGATGCGCCAGGGCAGCCGCAGGATGCGCTGCGCGACAGCGTCGACGACCGAGATGACGAGCGCGAGCACGAGGAAGGACGCCACGAGCTCGAGCGGGGTCGGCGAGACGATGACGCCGAACAGCGAGAGCACGAAGGCGATGACGGCGAGGGCGATCAGCGCGAACAGGACCAGACGGTACATCGACAGCGAGCCCAGCACGGCGAGGACCCGCTGACGCGCAGCGGTGAATGAGGTGATCACGATTCCACTCTTCCCTGGTTCTGGACGGTGAGGAACAGTTCGGCCGGAAATCCGGGGGAACGCTGCACCCGTCCGTCGGTGCTCATCCGCACCCACTCGGTTCCCCAGGCCGCAGCGATCTCAGGGCCGCCGTCGAAGAAGAGGGCGGTCGCCACAGCGTCGGCCCTCATAGCGTGGGGCGCCACGGCCCAGGTCGCCGCCCAGGTGCGCACCGGGGTGCCGGTGCGCGCATCCAGGACGTGGTGGAGCCCGCTCCCCCACGCCCGACGGTTGATGGCCGAGGCGCACAGGGCCTGGTCCTTCACCTCGATGACGCCGATCGCCTTCGTCGCGTCATAGGGGTGCTCGAGGGCGATGCGCACACCGGCCCCGCGCACCCGGATGTCGCCACCGGCATCGATCACGAGATCGCCGGGCACACGCTCCAGCACCGTGGACACGAGATCGACGAGGCGACCCTTCCCGAGGGCGCCGACGTCGAGCAGAGCCGGAGCCGAAGCCCTGACCTCGCCACCATCCCATGAGAGATGCCGATCCCACTCTTCCGGCGCCGGGAGCGGCTGCCCGGCGATCAGCGTGTAGGCCGCGTCATAGCCGAGCGCATCCAGGCTCGCGGCGACGAGGGGGTTCACCGCACCGGCGGTCGCCGCGGAGAGCTCGCGATACGCGTCGAGCATGGGGGCGGCGTCGGCGGAGGCGAGAACGCCACCGAGTCTCCCGAGGCGCACGACCTCGGAGTCTGCACGGAACCGGGACCATTCGCGGTCGAAGCGCTCGATCTCCGCCGTCACCGCCGCCTTCGCGGCAGCCGGGAGCGGGTCGGTCGTCTCGATCTCCCAGTGCGTTCCGATGGCCTCGAAGCTCCAGGTGGCCATGCGGCTTTCAGGCGCCTACGCGGCAGCCTGCTCCTTGATCGACTCGACGGCGTCGTTGAATCCGCCGCTGGTGAGCGACGAGCCCGCGACACGGGTGACGTTCAGCTCGTCGATCGGCTTGCCGTCGACCTCGGCGGCGATGCCGTCGATGAACTCGCCCTGGTAGCGCTTGCTCTCGGGCGCCTGCGGATCACCCGTGACCTCGACATCGGTGACGACGCCGTCGGCGAGCGTCAGCGTGACGGAGATCTTCTCCACCGTCTCGGGGGTCTGGTACGAGCCCTCGGCCGTGTAGGTGCCGTCGGTGTAGGTCGCCGTGGCGTCACCTCCCGAAGACGATGCGGAGGCACCCGTATCGGGAGTGCTGTCGGCTCCGGAAGAGCCCTCGGCATCGGCAGCGCCGGAGCATCCGGCGAGGACGAAGAGACCTGCGATCCCGAGGAGTGCGGATCCCTTGCGGACAGAGGTCGGTACGGTCGTGCGGATCATGGTGGTCCTCCCGGCTCGGTGTCGGTCGACGTGGTCGTCGACCCCTCACGCTAGGCATCGCGCCTATGAACGGGCTGACGTAACGTGTTACGCGTCTCCGCCGAACATGCTGGTGACGGAGCCGTCCTCGAACACCTCATGGATCGCGCGGGCCAGGAGCGGGGCGATCGGGAGGATGGTGAGCTTGTCCCACTGGCGCGACTCGGTGAGCGGGATCGTGTCGGTGATGACGACCTCGTCGATGGACGAGTCCTGCAGTCGATCCGACGCCGGGTCGCTGAAGATCGCGTGGGTCGCGGCGACGATCACGCGGTGCGCCCCGTTCGCCTTGAGAGCCTGCGCAGCCTTGACGATCGTGCCACCGGTGTCGATCATGTCGTCGACGAGGAGGCAGGTGCGACCCTCGACGGCACCGACGATCTCGTGCACGGAGACCTGGTTGGCGACCTTCGGGTCGCGACGCTTGTGGATGATCGCGAGCGGAGCGCCGAGGCTGTCCGACCACGTGTCGGCCACGCGCACGCGGCCCATGTCGGGCGATACCACCGTGAGGATCTCGCGGTCCTCCGGCGAGAGGGTGCGCTCGAAGTAGTCGAGCAGCACGGGCTTGGCGAACAGGTGGTCGACGGGACCGTCGAAGAAGCCCTGGATCTGGGCTGCGTGCAGGTCGACGCTCATGACGCGGTCGGCGCCGGCGGTCTTCAGCAGGTCGGCCACGAGACGGGCGCTGATCGGCTCGCGACCGCGACCCTTCTTGTCCTGACGCGAATACGGATAGTACGGCGCGACGACGGTGATGCGCTTCGCCGACGCGCGCTTGGCCGCGTCGATCATGATGAGAGTCTCCATGAGCCACTCGTTGACCGGCTCGCCGAACGTCTGGATCAGGAAGAGATCCACTCCACGGATGGAGACCTCGAAGCGCGCGTAGATCTCACCCGACGCGAACGTGCGGTGCTCGACCGGGGCGATCTCGGTGCCCAGCGCCTCGGCGACCGCCGCCGTGAGGGCAGGGTGCGAACGACCGCCGGCGACGACGAGCCGCTTCTTGGTCTTGGCGATGATCCCGGGGGCCACGCCATTGTCGCGATCCAGATCGACCGTCTTCTTCTTGCGCGCCATGTCCGCCTATTCCGCCGAATTCTCCCGGGACGCAGCATCCGCCGCGCCCGTCCCTGCTCTGTTCTTCTCGACCCAGCCCTCGATGTTGCGCTGGGGGGCGACGCTCATGGCCAGAGCGCCGGCGGGGACGTCCTTGCGGACGACGGCGCCTGCACCGGTCTTCGCACCGGCTCCCAGCCTAACGGGCGCGACGAGCACCGTGTGCGACCCGGTGTGCACCTCGTCGCCGATCTCGGTGCGGTGCTTGTTCACGTCGTCGTAGTTGGCGGTGATCGTGCTCGCACCGAGGTTCACTCCGCGACCGATCGTCGCATCGCCCACGTACGACAGGTGCGGCACCTTGCTGCCCTCGCCGATCTCGGCGTTCTTGGTCTCGACGTACGCGCCGATCTTGCCCTTGGCGCCCAGCACAGTGCCGGGGCGGAGGAAGGAGAACGGACCGACCGTCGCCTCGGCGCCGATGACGGCCAGCGTCGCATCCGTGCGGCGGACGACCGCATCCTCACCGACCTCGCAGTCCACGAGCGTCGTATCGGGGCCGATGACGGCTCCGGAGGCGATGGCCGTTGCCCGCAGGATCTGCGTGTTCGGGAGGATCGTGACGTCGGGCGAGAGTGTCGCGTCGTCGTCGATCCACGTGGTGGCGGGGTCGATCACGGTGACGCCCTCGAGCTGCCACCGGCGCACGATCCGCTGGTTGAGCAGGCGCCCGACGAGCGCGAGCTGCGTGCGGTCGTTCACGCCGTAGGTGACCGTGACGTCCGACACGACCGACGCCGCGACGCGGTCGCCATCGCGGCGGAGCAGTCCAGGCACGTCGGTCAGGTACATCTCGCGCTGAGCGTTGTCGAGGCTCAGCTGCGGCAGGTAGGTACGCAGCGTCGCGGCGCGGAACACGTACATGCCGGCGTTGATCTCACGGACGGCCGCCTCTTCCGGGCTCGCATCCTTCTGCTCCACGATGCGGTCGACCCCGCCATCGGCATCGCGCACCACGCGACCGTAGCCGGTGGGATCCTCCACCAGCGCGGTCATGAGTGTGGCAGGCGCCCCGGACGCCCGGTGCTCAGCGAGGAAGGCCGAGAGGGTGTCGGCATCGGCGAGGGGGCAGTCGCCGGAGAGTACGAGCACGTCGCCCTCGAAGTCGGCGGGCAGCGCATCGACGGCCACCTGCACCGCACGACCCGTTCCGGGGATGTCGTCCTGGTCGACGAAGACCGCGTCGGGATAATCGGCGGCGAGGGCGGCCACCACCTGGTCCCGCTCATGCCGCACGACGACCTCGACGTGCGTCGCCTGCAACCGCTGCGCTGTGGTGAGCACGTGCCCGACGAGTGGACGTCCGCTGATCGGGTGCAGCACCTTCGGCAGACGCGACTTCATGCGAGTGCCCTGCCCTGCGGCGAGGACGATGATCGCGAGATTGTTCCCAGTCATGCTCCGCCGCCAGGACTCGAACCTAGACCTCACAGCTCCAAAGGCTGTCGTGCTGCCATTACACCACGGCGGACCGCGCCGCCCATGAAGGCACCGCGGGGACAAGTCTGCCATGCTCCGGCCCCGGTTCCGCTGACACCGCGGCCCGTCATCCGCGTGAAATACCGATCTGCAATGCTGACGACATGAGCATCGTGATCGAACGGGTGCAGGCCGCGAGCCCCGCCCTGGCCGAGTTCCTGGTCGCCCACCATGCGGAGTTGGAGCACACCGCTCCTGCGGAGAGCCGCCACGCCCTGGTGTTCGAGCGGTTGCTGGCTCCGGGAGTGCGGCTCTTCGCCGCGCACCTCGACGATGCCCCCGTGGCCACCGGTGCCCTGGCGACGGTCGAGGAGGGACACGAGGAGATCAAGTCGATGCGCACGGACCCCGCCCTGCGCGGACAGGGCCTCGGCCGCGCCATGCTCGCGTTCCTCCTGGCGGACGCCGAGTCCAGGGGCATCAGCCGCCTCTCGCTCGAGACCGGGAGCGCGGACTTCTTCATCCCGGCACGTGCGCTGTACGCCGCGGCGGGATTCCGCGAGTGCGGCCCGTTCGGCGGCTACGCGCTCGATCCGTACAGCACGTTCATGACGGTCACGCTCCCGACCGCGTCCTGATCTCGTCGCCGCGCGCGCGATAATGGGCGGATGAGCGAGGTGGATGAGGTCGACCGGATCGTCGGCGCGTGGAACACCCAGCGTCCCGACCTCGACTTCTCCCCGCTCGAGGTCCTGTCGCGGATGGACCGGTTGTCGCGGCACCTCGATCGCGCCCGCCGCGATGTGTTCCGACGGAGCGATCTGGAGCACTGGGAGTGGGACGTGCTCTCCGCGCTGCGGAGAGCGGGGGCGCCGTTCCAACTCTCCCCCAAGCAACTGCTCCAGCAGACCCTGGTCTCGAGCGGCACCATGACCAACCGGATCGATCGCCTGGTCGGGCGTCGGTTCGTGCGACGCGAGGCCGACCCCGGCGACGGTCGCAGCGTGCTGGTGACGCTCACCGATGACGGGCGCATCCGCGTGGACGCCGCCATCACGCGTCTGGTGGATGTGGAGGCCGATCTGCTGCAGGCGCTCTCCCGCTCCGACCGCGACCGCCTCGCGGGGCTGCTGCGCAAGCTGAGCCTGAGCTTCGACTCGTGACCGGCCGCAACTGATGGGCATGCCCTCTCCCCTGCCCGTGCGCGACGGCGTGGGAGCCACACGGCTGCACGTGCCCCTCACCGGCTCGTGGCCCACGGTCGCTGCCTACATGATCGAGAGGTTCTTCCACCTCGATCCCGAGCGGCTGCTCGAGCGGTTCGATCGCGGCGACATCGTTCGCGCCGACGGCTCTGCAGTCCCCCGCGATGCCCCGCTCGGGAGTGTCGAGTTCATCTGGTACTACCGCGAGCCCGCCATCGAGACGCGGATCCCGTTCGAGATCGAGATCCTGCACCAGGACGAGCATCTCGTCGTCGTGGACAAGCCGCACTTCCTGCCAACGACTCCCGGCGGCAAGTTCCTGCAGAACTCGGCACTGGTGCGGCTGCGCAACCTCCTCGACAACCCGGACCTGGCGCCCATCCACCGTCTGGACCGCGCGACCGCCGGACTGCTGATGTTCTCGACGCGACCCGCCACCCGCGGCGCCTACCAGCTGATGTTCGAGAACCGGCAGGTGCTGAAGGTCTACGAGGCGGTGTCCGCGCTGCCCGCGCACGGCGAACTCCCCTCGTTCCCGCTCGTCTACCGCAACCACATCGAGAAGCCGCGTGCCCAGGTGCGGGTGCAGGTCGACGACACCAGGGAGCCGAACGCCGAGACGCTGATCGAACTGATCGGCGCCGATGACCGTGTGGTGCACACCCTGCTCCGCCCGCACAGCGGGAAGATGCATCAGCTGCGCGTGCACCTCGCCGCCCTCGGCATGGGCATCCTCAACGACCGGTTCTACCCCGAGCTGCTCGACGATGTGCCGGACGACTTCGACCGCCCGCTGCAGCTGCTCGCTCGCGAGCTGCGCTTCGTCGATCCGCTGAGCGGCGCGGAGCGGGTCTTCACCACGAGGCGGGCGCTGCAGCACGCGCCTCGTGGTGAGAATCCGTAGGCTCGCGTCAGCGGCGCATGACCTTTCGGGCCAGGCGGGTTCCGAGCATCTGCACGAGATGCACGAACACGACGATGAGGACGATCGCCGCCCACATCACGAGCGGCTCGAACTGCCGGAAACCATAGATCTGGGCGAATGCGCCGAGGCCACCGCCACCGACGAGTCCTGCCATCGCCGTCATGTCGATGAGCGCGACCACGATGAACGTGTAGCCCAGGATGAGCGGTCCGAGCGACTCCGGGATCGCCACCGTGAACAGGATGCGCCAGGGCCCCGCACCCATCGCACGCGCCGCCTCGATCACGCCGGGCGAGACCGAGATCAGATGCTGTTCGACGATCCGTCCGATCGCGAAGGCCGCGGCGAGACCGATGATGAAGGCACCCGCCGTCGTGCCGATGCCCACACCGACCACGGCACGGGCCAGCGGCTGCGCGACCACGAGGAAGATGATGAACGGGATGGGGCGGAAGAAGTTCACCACGAGGTTCGCGAACAGCGAGACCGGCTTGTTCTGCGCGAGGCCGCCCGGCCGCGTCACGTACAGGATGATGCCGATAGCGAGACCGAGCACGCCACCCAGCACGAGCGCGAAGGACGTCATGTAGAGCGTCTCGAGGGCAGCCGCCCAGAATTCCGGCCACAGTTCGTTCAGGCGTTCCATCAGCGTGCCTCCTCTCCGGCGATCTCGGTCACTTCGACACGTCGGGCGATGCTCGCGAGGGCGCGATCGATCGCCGCGGCGTCACCGCGGATCGCGAGTGTCAGGTGCCCGAAGGCCCGTCCGCGGATGTCGTTGATGCCGCCGTAGACGAGCTCGAAGTCGAGGCCGGCACCGGCGAGATCGAGGAAGACCTGCGCCTGCGAGGAGTCGCCGTCGCGGAACGAGAACGTGACCAGGCGGCCCTGATGGCGCTCGCGGAGCACCGCCAGCTCTGCGGGTGACGGCACGCCCTTGACGACCGTTCCGACGAAACGCTGCGACGCCGGGTTCTGCGGCGCGGAGAAGACGTCGAAGACATCGCCGTGCTCGATCACGCGACCGTTCTCCATCACCGCCACCTTGGTCGCGATGGTCTGGATCACATCCATCTCGTGCGTGATGACGACGATCGTGACACCCTGCTCGCGATTGACGCGCTTCAGCAGATCGAGCACCTCGTGGGTGGTCTGCGGGTCGAGGGCGCTGGTGGCCTCGTCGGCGAGGAGGATCGCGGGCCCGGTGGCGAGGGCACGGGCGATGCCTACGCGCTGCTTCTGGCCGCCGGAGAGCTGTTCGGGATAGGCCTTCGCCTTGTCGGAGAGACCGACGAACGAGAGCAGTTCCGCCACACGTGTCTCGATATCGGCCTTCGACCAGCCGGCGAGCTTGAGCGGATACGCGATGTTGGACCTGACGCTCCGCGAGGAGAACAGGTTGAACTGCTGGAAGATCATGCCGATCCCGCCGCGGACCTTGCGCAGCTCGCTCTCCTTCAGCGCCGTGATGTCCACGCCGTCTACCGTGATGGTGCCGCTGGTGGCCGGCTCCAGTGCATTGATCAGGCGCACGAGGGTCGACTTGCCCGCCCCGGAATAGCCGATGATCCCGAAGACGTCGCCCTTCTCGATCGAGAGGGAGACGTCGTCGACGGCCACGACCTCCGCGCCGTCACGGGTGCGGGGCGGGTACGTCTTGGACACGTTCGTCAGGGTGACGATCGGCATGTGGTGCTCCGGTCTGCTTCGGGAACGAAGAATCGGGTGACGCGTTTTCGCGCCACCCGATTCTCCCTCATCGGACGGGGTGGATCTCCCGCGTCCTACTTCTTCGCGTCGGCGTCCTTCTGGACCTTCGCGAGCGAGGCGACCAGGTCATCCACCGGCGTCTGCAGCGCCACGGCGGTGCCGCCCGACGACTCGAGAAGACCCTTCTGGACGGCCTCGTTCGTCTGGAAGATCTCGACGAGCTTGAGGTAGGTCTCGTTGTCGGCGTCCTCCGCACGAGCGGCGAAGATGTTCACGTACGGCAGCGCGCTGGGATCTTCGGGGTCGTCCTGGGCGATCGCGTCTTCGAACGTGAGGCCGGCGTCCTGCACGAAGTCGTTGTTGATGATCGCAGCGGCGACGTCGGGCAGCGAGGTCGGGATGAGCGCGGCCTCGAGCGCCTTGACCTCGACCTTGGACTTGTCGGTGTCGATGTCGGCGAGGTCGGAGTACGGCGTGCCGCCGCTCTTGAGCTCGACGAGGCCGGCCTGCTGCAGCACGTTCAGCGCACGCGCCTGGTTGGAGGCGTCATCGGGGACGGCGACGGTCTCGCCCTCGGGGATGCTGTCGACGTCGTCGTACTTCTTCGAGTACAGACCGAGCGGGTAGATCGCGGTCGAGCCGATCGGGGTGAGGTCGGAACCCGAGGCGTTGTTGTACTCGGCGAGGTACACGATGTGCTGGAACTGATTGAGGTCGATCTCCCCCTCGGTGAGCGCGGGGTTCGGCTGCTCGTAGGAGCCGAAGTCGACCAGCTCGACCGTGATCCCCTCTTCGGCGGCGGCGTCGACGAAGGCCGGCCACTGCTCGTCGCCCTTGCCGACGACGCCGATCTTGACGACCTCGTTCTCGGAGGACCCCTCGCTGCCGGATCCGGCATCGGACGACCCCGTGGCGCACCCGGCGAGCGCGACGAAGAGCGGGACCGCGGCGAGCGCGGCCAGGATGGAAGTGGTGCGGCGTGACATGTGAAGGAGTTCCTCTCTTGGGGGACTCGAATACGTTAGGCAGGCCGCGCGGCGCACGCGGAATCGAGTGTCACACGGCGTCACAGCGAGGCGTGGTCAGGGCCGCGGCACCCTCAGGGCCAGCTTGCCCACGTAGTGCTCTCCGAGCGCCCGGTGCGCCGTCGCGATCTCATCGGCGTCGAAGACGCGGGACACATGCGGTGAGATGTGACTCGACTCGATGACCTCGTTGAGACGCTGCAGTGCGGCGCGGCTGCGATCGCCGTCGTAGAAGGACACCCGATCGACGAGCTGCGCTGACGGCGGCGGGTTCACGCCGTGCGCCCACGCGATGCGGCCGGTGGGTGCGACTGCGCTCAGTGCCTCCTCGGCCGCCGTTCCTCCCGCCGTGACCAGCGCCCCGTCGAGCCCGTCCGGTGCGAAGCGCGCGATGGCCGCCGGCACGTCGTCACTCCGACCGTCGACGACCGCGTCGGCTCCGAGTCTGCTCGCGAGCGCGACTCCGTCCTGTCCCGAGGCCACGGCGAGGACACGAAGCCCTCGATGCTTGGCGAGCTGCACCGCGAGATGGCCGATCCCTCCGCTCGCGCCGAAGATCATCACGGCATCACCGGGACTCGCATCGATGGTGTCGAGTCCGCTCGTGGCCGTGAGCGCGTCCCAGGCCAGCACTCCTGCCTGCTCGTCGGTCAGACGGGCGGGCACCGGAGCGACGTGTTCCTGGTCGACCACGGCGTACTCGGCGTAGAACCCGCCTCTCGGGACGGGGGTCGAGGCGGCGTACACCCGGTCGCCCGGGGCGAAGCGCGTCACCTCGGCCCCGACCGCCTCGACGGTCCCCGACCCTTCCCACCCGAGGATGTAGGGGAAGGTCGACGGCACGCCGAATGCGCCTTCATAGTGACCCTCGCGCTCCTCTCGGTCCCACGACCCTAGCCCTGCGACATGGATGCGGATGAGCACGTCGCTGTCCCCGACCGTGGGGACCGGAACCGAGTGTTCATGCAGTTCCGTCTCGTCACCGAATCGATCGAGGATGAGGGCTTTCATCGTCGTGGGCATGGGACTCCTCGTTCTCATCGGTGGGTCCGGCTCTCGGCCGCCCGGACGCTCAGTCGTAGTCCTCGATCCCCTGCAGGCGCACCTGCTCGAGGTCGAGGCGGGCGGAGATGCGACGCACCACGATGTCGTCGATGGTGCCGGCGCCGCGCAGTCCGAGCAGGACCTCGCGCTTGCGGTCGAGCAGGGCGAGCTTCAGGCGCGTGTGCTCCTCGTGTCGGACCAAGGGCGAACGCTGTGCCAGATCGACGTCGGCGGAGGTCGCGATGATCTGCAGTACGGTGCCGTCCGTGGCCTCTCCCTCCACGACCTGCGAGACGCCGCCTCCGGGCGCCGGGTCGCCACCGACGTCGGCGGTTCCCGCGCTGAGCGGGTCGGGCTCGCCGAGCATCTCGTCCAGCACGTCGGCCTCCGCGTCGACGAGGGCCTGCTCGCGGGCCAGCGACCGGGCGTTGGCGAACTCGAGCATCTGATACCCCTCCGATCGCACGCGATCCAGGACCTCCTGGCCCACACCGTGCTCGGCGGCCAGGTCGTCGAGGGCGGCGAGGGCGGCACCGGAGATCGCCCGCTCTGCGAGCTCGTACTCCTCGTCCTCGGCGTGGTCGACGGGGAACCGCGCCCATCGCACGATGGCGGGCAGCAGCGGACCCTGCACGAGCAGACTCAGCAGGATGACACCCGCCGTCACGAACACGATCTCGTCGCGACCGTTGATCGCGCCGCCCTGGGTGATGCTCGTCGGGACGGAGAGAGCGATGGCGAGGGAGACGGCACCGCGCATGCCGGCGACGGTGGAGACGGCCCTGGCCCGTGCTCTCGCGCCGGGCGCCGGACGCGGACCGCTCTGCCGCTGGAACACCACGTTCAGCAGCTGGAACACATAGCGCACCACCAGCAGCGTCGCCCAGACTGCGAGAGTGATGAGCACCAGGCGCCCGATCGCGGCGGCCGAGATCTCGTGCGCGACGTACTGCACCTCGAGACCGATCAGCACGAACAGGGCGCCGTTGAGCAGGAAGACACCGAACGGCCACGCCGCATCCGCCTGGCGTCGCGACGAGGCGGTGGTCACCCGCGGAGAGACGTAAGCGACGATGAGCCCCGCCACCACGACCGCCAGCACTCCGGAGGCGTGCACCATCTCGGCGGCGAGGAATGCGGTGAACGGGATCAGCAGCAGCGTGACGTTGATCACGATCGTCGACGAGGTGCGCCGCAGCAGGAGGTAGCCGAGAGCCGCGATGACCACGCCGGCGGCGATTCCACCGACGTAGGAGATCAGCACGTCGAGCGTCACCGACAGCGGGGTGATCTGGCCGCCGAGCGCGAGCGACACCGCGATCGCGTACAGCACCAGGGCCGTGCCGTCATTGGTCAGGCTCTCGGCCTTCAACTTCATGAACATGCGGCGCGGCAGCAGACGCCCGAGGGCCGCGACGGCGGTGGCATCCGGTGGGGCGACCGCAGCGCCCAGGATGAGGGCGATCTCCCACGGCATCCCGAACAGCACACCGATGCCAGCGACCGCGAACGCCGAGGCGACCACCAGCACCGTGCTCATGGGCAGGATGTAGCGGAAGTCGCGGCGGATCGACCGCAGGGACGTGGTGAGGCTCTCCCAGAAGAGCATCACCGGGAGGAACAGCAGCAGCACCGTCTCCGGGGGCAGCTGCACTTCGCGAAGCTGCGGCACGAAGCCCAGCAGCAGTCCGAAGATGACGAGGACGAGGGGCAGCGCGAGACGCACGCGCGGGGCGATCAGGGTTCCGACGAGAATCGTGAGTCCGAGCAGGACTGTTACTTCGAGGCCTTCCATCCCTACCTCCCAACAGCGGTGAGAGAAGGATATTCCTCCGTCAGCCGATCTCCTCGGTGAGTTCGAACCAGCGCAGCTCGAGCTCTTCGATCTCGGCCTGCTGCTCGCTGATCTTCTTCATGCGATCGCCCAGCCCCGCATAGTCGGACTGGTCGTGATCGGCCAGCGCGGTCTTGGCGGCGTTCACCTGCTGGGTGAGCTTCTGGATGCGGCGCTCGAGCGCGGAGATCTCCTTCTGCGCCGCGCGCAGCGCCGCTCCGTCCAGGCCCTTCGTCGCCGCCGCTGAGGTTGCCGTCGCTGCCGCCGTCGCGGTCTGCTTCGAGCCCGCGGACGACTGCAGTTCGCGCAGGCGGAGGTACTCGTCGACCCCGCCGGGGAGGTGGCGCAGATGGCCGTCCAGGATCGCATACTGCTGATCGGTGACGCGCTCCAGGAAGTACCGGTCGTGGCTGACGACGAGGAGGGTGCCGGACCACGAGTCGAGGAGATCCTCGATCGCGGCGAGCATGTCGGTGTCGAGGTCGTTGGTCGGCTCGTCGAGGATCAGCACGTTCGGCTGGTCGAGGAGCACGAGGAGCAGTTGCAGACGGCGCTGCTGTCCACCGGAGAGGTCCTTGACCGGGGTGGAGAGCTGAGCGGAGTCGAACCCGAGGCGCTCGAGGAGCTGCCCCGGCGTGAGGTCCTGCGCCTTCGAGCCCGCGCCCATCGTGTAGGAGGTGCGCAGGCCGGAGATGATCACGCGCACCGGGTCGTTCCAGTGCTGGGTGAGCTCGTCGAGCCGCTGCGTGAGGGTCTGCACCTTCACGGTCGTGCCGCGCTTGACCCGACCGACGGTGGGTTCGACGGTGCCGGAGATGAGGCCGAGCAGGGTCGACTTCCCCGCGCCGTTCACGCCGAGGATGCCGGTGCGCTCACCCGGTGCGATGCGCCATTCGATGTCGCGCAGCACGACCTTCTCGCCGCCGTCGGCCGTCGGGTAGGTCACCCCGACGTCGAGCAGATCGACCACGTCCTTGCCGAGGCGTGAGACCGCGAGCGACTGCAGCGACACCTTGTCGCGGATCTCGGGAACGTCGGCGATGAGCTCGTTGGCCGCATCGATGCGGAACTTCGGCTTCGCGGTGCGGGCCGGGGCGCCACGACGGAGCCAGGCGAGCTCCTTCTTGGCGAGGTTCTGGCGCTTTGCCTCGGTGGCGGCCGCCATGCGGTCGCGTTCGACACGCTGCAGGATGTAGGCCGCGTAGCCGCCCTCGAAGGGCTCGACGATGCGGTCGTGCACCTCCCAGGTCTCGGTGCAGACCTCGTCGAGGAACCACCGGTCGTGGGTCACGACCATGAGGGCGCCCGAGTTCGACGACCAGCGCCTCTTGAGGTGCCCGGCGAGCCACGTGATCGCCTCGACGTCGAGGTGGTTGGTCGGCTCGTCCAGCGCGATGACATCCCAGTCACCGGTCAGGAGCCTGGCGAGCGATACCCGGCGACGCTGTCCACCGCTGAGAGAGCCGATCTCGGCGTCCCACGGCAGATCGGTGAGCAGCCCCTCGATGACATCCCGCACCCGCGCGTCGCCCGCCCACTCGTACTCCGGGGTGTCGCCGACGACCGCGGCGCTGATCGTGAGGTCGTCCGGAAGATTGTCGGCCTGATCGAGCACCCCGATGCGCGTTCCGCCACGCACCGTGACGCGTCCGGAGTTCGGCTCCTTGATGCCGGCCAGCATGCCGAGGAGGCTCGACTTTCCGTCTCCGTTGCGGCCGACGATGCCGATGCGATCGCCCTCCTCGATGCCGAGGGTCACGGAGTCGAAGACGACCCTTGTCGGATATTCGAGGTGGAGGGCTTCAGCCCCGAGAAGATGTGCCATGTTCCCTCCAGGGTAGCCGCGCCCGGTGACGCCAGGACGACCGCCGCCGTCGGACCGCGGCAGGTGGCCGGATCGTCGTTCGGCTCCGCCCGATCTAAAATCGACGGGTGCCAAGGAATCGCCGGGTGTTCTCGCTCATGCTCGACAACCGCAGGGCGAAGCTGATGGAGTCGAGAAGGCGCCCAGGGCACTACGAGCTCAGTGTCGACGGGATCGCGCAGTCGGTGGTCTCGATGACCGACCCGACCACACTCGAGTACGCGTACACGCAGCACATCGCGAGAGCGATCGATGCCGCGGCTGAGCCCGGTGCACCGCTGTTCACCGTGCACCTGGGAGCCGGAGCGCTCACGCTGGCACGCTATGTCGAGGCCACGCGCCCCGGATCCCCGCAGCTCGTGGTCGAGTTCGAACCCGCGCTGTATACCGCGGTGATCGCCGCGCTGCCCCTCCCGCCCGGCGCTGATCTGCGCGTCGTCTTCGGGGACGCGCGGGCGGTCGCAGACGCGGAGCTCCCGGATGGAGGAAAGCCCGCGGGGCCGCCATCCTCCTCTCCCGCGCTCGGCGTCGTCACGTCCGGTGGCAGCGCCGTCGCCACCGATTGGGTGGATGCACGCTTCACCGTCGTCGACCTGTGGGACGCCGCGGTCATCCGACACCGTGTGGCCAGCCAGGAGTTCTACCGTCGGGTCGCCGCCCGCTCCGCAGCAGGCGCCGTCGTGGCGGTGAACCTCCTCGACGGGCACCCGTTCGAGTATTCGCGGCGACAGGCGGCGACGCTGCGGTCGGTGTTCCAGAATGTCGCCGTCGTCCTGGACGCCGAGCCGGAAGATGACGAGGGGCCTCTCGGCAACGTCGTCGTGTTCGCGAGCGATGAGCCGCTGAGCGTCGTGATGGACCCCGACCTCCTCGGCGCACCGCGACCGCACATGCTGCACGACGCGTCCCTGACCGCGTGGATCGACGGAGCCCGCATCATGACCGACGCGGACGGCACGGACTCCCCCGACCCCGACGACCCGATCTGGGACTAGGAGTCGACCCGATCCGGGACGAGGCGTCGAGCCGATCCGGGACTAGGCGTCGACCGGGGACCGGTCGGCCCGCGCATCGGGAGTGGGCGCTGAGACCGACCCGGCCGTGCGCAGGAAGACGATGATCCAGCTGAAGATCAGCACCGCGGCGATCAGCTCGACCGCGGTGAGGTTGTAGTAGCCGACCGCGAAGAAGGCGGCGAGCAGGATGATCACCAGAACGTAGATCCAGCCGAACGCCACGAACACGCGCGGGATGGTCGGCAGGAACCACGGCAGCCCGACGACGATGATCCCGAAGACGACCGTCATGCCCGTCGCGACCGTGTTGTGCAGGAGGAAGAACTCGTCGACGGGGAAGAGCCCGACGCACGCGAGGAAGATCCCCATCAGGATGAGCCCGCCGCGCACCATGAACCGGCCGCGACGCTCCTCAGGGGTCTCGGCCGGCAGGCCGGCTGTGGCGTACCGGGAGATGGTCGTGACCATGATCCCGGCGATGACCAGCGTCACGTTGAAGGCGACGGACGCGCTGTTGGTGCTCATCCCGAGCGCGGAGAGGTTGTCACGCCACCAGTGCACATCGCTCGAGGCGAGCATGCTGGCGAACGCTCCGACCACGAGGAACACGGCGAGCACCAGCGAGAGCACCATGGGGTTGAGAGCGACCGCGCTGAGGAAGCAGACGTATCCGGTCAGGGCGAAGGCCACGGCCACCAGGATCGCTCCGGGGAGCGGGAACACCGGGGCGTCCGTGAAGCTCCGCTCGAGGAGTTCGGCGATGCCGAGCCAGCCGAGGCAGGCGATCGCCGCGTGGGCGAACGCGATGGCGGTGAGGTCGTACCAGCGCAGCCGATCACCCGGCACGCTGAAGCCGTCGCGGACCGCCTGCGGGTCGGGCCGTTCCGGTCGCACCGCGAGCCGGCCGAGCGTGAACGCGATCACCGCGGTGATGGCTCCGCCGCATGCGGCGAAGACGCCGATCGACCCGCTGCCGCTGATCGCCAGGTCGTGACCCCAGAACACCGGCAGGCCGATCGCGAACCCCGCGACGAAGAAGCCGGCACCGACGATGAGTGCCGTCGCCTCGAAGACCGCGGCGGACGTCTCCGGGCCGCGCACCTGTCTCAGCACCTGCACGACTCTGCTCGCCAGCGCGTTCATCCTCGTCCTTCCCGGTCCACATCATAGAAGGAGCGCAGATCCGGCGCGGCCGGTGGTACCATCACGGAACGGATCGTATACAACGTCGTCGTTCCACCACCCGAGGTGATCAGTCATGAACGGTGCACCCGCTGCCCCCGCCGAATCGGTATCGACTCTCGTCGCGCGCAACATCAGTGATTTCAGAGCCGCCGTCTCCGAGTCCTTCGTCCCGCTGCAGGTCTCCACGGCAGGGCCCGACCACTTCCGCGGCGTCATCCGTGGTGCGTCCGTCGACGAGGTCCACGTGACCGAAGTGCGCGCCACATCGCACATCGTCGAGCGCACCCCGGAGCTGATCGCCAGGAGCGACCGGTCCTACTTCAAGCTCAGCCTGATGCTCGCCGGCACCGGCCTGTTGATCCAGGACGATCGGGAGGCCGTGCTCCAGGCCGGGGATCTCGCGGTGTACGACACCGATCGGCCGTACTCGCTCGTCTTCGACGAGGGGTTCCGCACGATGGTCGTCATGTTCCCGAAGCACCTCCTGAGCCTTCCCCCCGACGTGGTCGGCCAGCTCACCGCCGTGCGCATCTCCGGGCAGGAGGGTCTGGGCGGCATGGTCGTGCCGTACCTCACCCAACTCGCCGGGAACCTCGACCAGCTCGCCGGTGCCACCGGGGCACGCCTCGCGCACAGCGCCCTCGACCTAGTCTCCACGGTCTTCACCCGCGAGCTCGGGCTCGACGGTGTCTCGGCGGATCCGCATCGCGCGCTCGTGCAGCGCATCCGCTCCCACATCGACCGGAACCTCGCGTCGACCGACCTCGGTCCCGCATCGATCGCCTCGGCACACTTCATCTCGAGCCGTCACCTGCACGGCCTGTTCCAGGAGCAGGGTGTGACCGTGTCGACGTGGATCCGCACGCGCCGTCTCGAACAGTGCCGCCGCGATCTGCTCGACCCGATGCTCGCCGACCGACCCGTGGCCGCGATCGCCGCCCGCTGGGGCTTCGTCGACGCGGCGCACTTCAGTCGCGCATTCAAGTCGGCATTCGGGATCTCCCCCAGCGAGTACCGCGCCGCACACTGAGCGCGACCCGAGGACTCACCGTGCGGGACCGGTGATCGATGCGCGCGGAATCGCCGTCATGACCGCTTGCCCTGGACGGCACGCCGGTTGACTCTCGGCGCGCGATGGGCCTCGCGACCTTGAGCCCCTGAGGGCGTCGGACCGAGCATGAGGCAAGCGCATCGCGACGACGCGGTGCCCGGGGCGAAGAGGCCCTGCCGTGTGCGACGTCTGGACCCGCATGACCGACATCACGACCGACCCGGCACTGGATGAATGGCGAACCTACGATGAGTTCGCCGCCGGGATCGACACCTTCCGCCTGCCGAGCACGCTGCTCGCCGGAACCTCCTTGACGCTGACCCTCGACGACGGCGGCACGCTCTCGCTGCGCTTCGACGAGGAGACCGTCACCTGGGAGGGCTTCGGGTTCGGCGGCACGGACCCGTATGACGCCGTCCGTGTGCGCGAGGACGTCGTGTTCATCAACATCCCGTTCGAGAGCCGGGAGCGCGAGGCACTGACGGTCGTGGTCTCCTCCTCCACGCATCGGGCGACCGTCATCCGCTCCCGCATCGCCGCCGAGGCCGTCGAGGGCACTCCGCAGGTCGGACAGGACTTCTGGGCGGCCACGACGGATGCGGGACCGGCCACCGGCGAGGTCCCCGGCCCCAGCCGCGACCTGATCGGCAAGCGCAACATCTACCGTTACAGCCCGTACCACCTGTACGAGCACGTGTACGTGTCGAGCCAGCGGTACGCGTGGCAGTGCCTCGAGGGCGTGCAGCGCGGTCACGGCGACATGGACCTGTCGACCGTCTGGAAGTTCGCCGACGGCCTGTACCTGTTCTGCTTCCGCGAGTTCCGCATCGCCGTCGCGAGCGTGTGGCTGCACGACCTCGGCTACCAGCTGATGACGACCGGGATCTTCCTCGGGCTGAACGGCGATGGCGACTCCGAGCACTCCAGGGCCGGCGGGCACATCTACCCGCTCGGCTCGGTCGCCTATCCCGACGCGCAGCCCGTCTGATCGACAGCGAGAACAGGAGACACCATGGGCAATGCCGACATCATCCGCGAACACTACGCGGCGAGCGACCGCGGCGACCTCGACGGGATGCTCGCGCCGTTCGCACCCGATGTGCAGTGGACCGAGGCCGCCGGCTTCCCCTACGCGGGAACCTACATCGGCCCCGACGCGGTGGCCGCCAACGTGTTCCAGCGCATCCAGGAGGACTGGGACGACTACACCGTGGCCATCGACGAGGTCCTCGACGCCGGCGATGCGGTCGTGGGCATCGGCACCTACTCCGGCACCTATCGGCGCACCGGCCGCTTCTTCGCCGCACGGGTGGCCCATGTGTGGCGCCTGGCGGACGGCAAGGTCGTGGCCTTCGAGCAGTTCACCGACACCGAGCTCGTGTCCCGCGCGCTGCGCGACTGAGCGACGCCACCCCATCACTGCACGACACGAACGGCACGCACAGCACGATCCGAACACGAGAGGCAGGAACCACATGAACAAGCGCGCATCAGGCGCCGCGGCACTCATCGCCGTGGCAGCCCTCGCCCTGGCCGGCTGCGCCGGAGGAGACGGCGGATCCGGTGGGGGCGACGGAGCCCCGATCGTGGTCGGGTCCATCAACACCATCAGCGGGCCGGCCACCTTCCCCGAGGCCTCCCAGGCGGCGGCCGCGGTCTTCGACGCCTTCAACGACGCCGGAGGACTGGACGGCCGCAAGATCGACTACAAGACCCTCGATGACAAGGGCGACCCCGCCACGGCGACCGCCTCGGCCAGGGAACTGGTCGGCAGCGACGGCGCCGTCGCGCTGGTCGGCTCCGCGAGCCTGATCGAGTGCGAGATCAACGCCAAGTACTACGAGCAGGAGAGCATCCTGTCGATGCCGGGAATCGGCGTCGACACCGGCTGCTTCGACAGCGAGAACATCTCGCCGGCGAACGTCGGCCCGTTCAACGACATGACCCTCACGCTGCAGTACGGATCCGAGGTGCTCGGGCTCGACGACATCTGCATCCTGCTGGAGATCGCCGGCTCCACCCGGCCGACCTACCAGGCCGCCATCGACAAGTGGTCGGAGATCACCGGCAAGGAGCCGAAGTACGTCGACGACACCGTTCCGTACGGCGCATCCGACTACACCCCGTACATCGTCAAGGCGCGCGAGGCCGGCTGCAAGGCCCTCGCGATCAACCCCGTCGAGCCGGACGCGATCGGTCAGGTCAAGGCCGCGAACGCCCAGGGCTGGGACGACGTCACCTGGCTGTACCTGACGAGCGTCTACAGCGAGAACTTCGCCGAGGCCGTGGACGATGCGGGAGCCGGCATCTACGTTCCCGCCGAGTTCTACCCGTTCACGGACGACAGCGAGATCAACGCCGACTGGCGCACCCTGATGGAGGACAACGACATCCCGCTGACGTCGTTCAGTCAGGGCGGCTACCTCGCGGCGACCTACTTCATCGAGGTGCTCAAGGGCATCGACGGCGACATCACCCGTGAGAGCGTCTCCGAGGCGCTGAAGAACATGGAGCCGATCGAGAACCCGATGGTCGGCACGCCCTACGCGTTCGGCACGCAGAACACCGCGGGCTGGCCGATCATCCTCAAGTCCGGCACCCACGCCTGGGAGCAGGTCGCCGACGACTGGCTCCGCATCGGCGAGTAGTCCACCAGACCGCCTGCCGCCGGGCGCATTACCGGCGGCAGGCACCTTCCCCCTCCCCCTCGGAACAGAAAGGACGCCCATGCTGCAAGGTGCCATCGCGGGGCTCGCCGCCGGCGGTCTCTACGCGGTTCTCGGCGTATGCCTGACGCTCATGTCCCGGCTCGTGCGGGTCGTGAACTTCGCCCAGGCCGCGACCGGCATGTTCGGCGGCTTCACAGCCGTGTGGTTCGTGCGCGAACTGGGGCTGCCCATCTGGGTCGGCTCCGTGCTCGGGGTGCTCGTGGCAGGGCTGCTGGCCGCGGCGATCGGCTTCATCGCTGCGACGTGGCTGTCCGAAGCGTCGACCACGACCCGCTCGGCGATGACCGTCGGCCCGCTGCTGCTGCTGATCTCGATGTCGTTCATCCTGTTCGGCAACAAACCGCAGCCGTTCGCGCCGATCATCGCCGGGCCCGCTTTCACGACCGGCGGCGTCGTCGTCAGCCAGGTCACGGTCGCAACCGTCGCGATGGCGATCGTGACGGCCATCGCCGTGCGCATCGTCCTGCGTCGCACCAGAGTCGGAACGCAGCTGCGCGCCCTCTCCGAGCGCCCCACGACGGCCGAACTGCTCGGCATCCGCTCGCGGCCGCTCTCCATCGCGGTGTGGTTCGTCACGGGTGTGATCAGCGCGATCGCGATCATCATCGTGGCGCCGTCGCAGTCCAACGACGCGACGAGCCTGTCGATGCTCATCGTGCCCGCCGCCGCGGCCGCGCTCCTCGGCGGCTTCCGCCGTCTCGACCTCGCCGTCGCCGGCGGACTCATCCTCGGCGTGCTCGGCGGACTCGTCGCCCAGATCGGCGAGGTCGCGCTGGTGCGCAACTTCCTCCCGTTCCTGTTCATCGTCGTCCTGCTGCTCTGGACGCAGCGCAAGGAGGTGTGGGATGCCGCTCGTTGACCGCCCCTGGTTCCGCGTCACCTGGCCGTTCGCCGTCGCCCTCGTCGGCATCGGGGTCGGTGCGATCCTCAGCTCGGCCCTGCCCGGGTACTTCGTCTTCCTCGCCATCAGCGCGGTCACCGCCGCCATCGCCATCCTCGGCCTCGGCATCGTGACCGGCTCCGCAGGGATGATCGCCCTGTGCCAGCTCACGTTCGCAGCCGTCGGCGCCTGGATCGTGTCGCTGCTCAACGTTGTGCAGGCGCCGGGAGGATTCCTCCTATGGCTGATCCTCGGCGGTGTCGCGGCGGGGCTCGTCGGCATCCTGGTCGGCCTTCCCGCCCTGCGGCTGCGGGGGGTGAACCTGGCGGTCGTGACCCTCGGCTTCGCCGCAGCGGCCGACGTCACGCTGGTGCAGATCCAGTTCCCCGGCTCGGCGGACGGCACGGCCATCGAACGACCGGAGATGTTCTCGAACGACCGCCAGTTCTTCTTCCTGTCCATCGTCGTGCTCGCGGTCTGCGCCCTCGGAGTGTTCTTCCTGCAGCGGGGCCGCTGGGGGTCGAGCTGGAAGGCCGTGGCATTCTCCGAACGGGGAACCGCCGCCTCGGGGCAGAGCGTGCAGGCGGCCAAGCTGACCGCCTTCGCCGTCTCCGCGGCCCTCGGCGGCATCTCGGGTGGGCTGCTGGCCGGTCAGGTGCAGCTGCCGTTCGCGTCGAGCTTCACGCCGCTGCAGTCCCTCGCGCTCTACGTGCTGGCGATCATGTCCGGCGCCCACCTGATCGACATGGCGATCTTCGGCGGGCTGCTCTGGGTGCTCGTTCCCGAGCTGCTCAAGCGCTGGGGTGTGCCGCAGGACTGGGCTTTCGTCGTCTTCGGCGTGCTGGGCGTGCAGGCTCTCACCAGCGGGACCAACCTCGGCCAGGGCATTCGCAACCTGCTCTACCTCCGCGCGGACCGGCGAACCGCGAACGCGCAGCTCACCGCCCTGCCGGCCGATGCCGGAGCCGATGCCTCGGCCGTCACGACGACGACAACGGCCACGGTCGACGATGCGGACCTGCGTGGTGCGCCCGTGCTCACCGTGGAGGGTCTCACCGTGCAGTTCGGCGCACTCAAGGCACTGGACGATGTGTCGTTCCAGGTGCCGGCCGCATCGATCATGGGGCTGATCGGGCCCAACGGCGCAGGGAAGTCGACCTTCGTCGACGCGATCAGCGGCTTCCTGCCGAAGCACGGAGGACGTGTGCTGCTCGGCGACCGCGACCTGGCCGGCCTCTCCCCCACCCGTCGCGCGAGATTGGGGCTGCGGCGCACGTTCCAGCAGGATCGGGTCCCGCCCGCGCTCACGGTCGGCGGCTACGTGCGGTTCGTAGCCAGACGCCGGCTCGCGAAGGCCGACATCGACGAGGTGCTGGAGTTCTTCGGCTGCCCTCCCTCCCGCGCGCGCCTGTCGAGCGTCGACGTCGGCACCCGGAGGCTCGTGGAGGTCGCCGCGAACGTCGCCGCCCGACCCCGTCTGCTGATCCTCGACGAACCCGCTGCCGGCCTGTCGCACGAGGAGCACCTGGCGCTCGCGGCACGTCTGCGAGACCTGCCGGCGCGCTACGGCGTCGCGCTGATCATCATCGAGCACGACCTCGACCTCGTGCGCTCCGTGTGCCCCACTCTGACCGTGCTCGACTTCGGTCGGGTGCTGGCGAGCGGGCCGCAGGCCGAGGTGCTCGCGAACCCCGACGTGGTGAAGGCCTACATGGGAGAGACGGAGCTGCTGACATGAGCGAACTCGTGCTGGACGCCGTGACGGTGAGTCGCGGAGCCGGACCCGTCATCTCCGACGTCTCGCTGCGGGTCGCCGGCGGCGAGGTGCTGGCCCTGGTCGGCCCCAACGGTGCGGGGAAGACGAGTCTGATCGAATCCGTCTCCGGTGTGACCCCTCACTCCGCGGGGACGATCACCCTGGACGGCGAACCCATCGACCGGCTCTCCCGCGTCACGAGGGCGCGCCGCGGCATCGTGCACATCGAGCAGGGCCGTGCCGTCTTCCCGTCGCTGACCGTGCGGGAGAACCTCTCGCTCACAGCGCGCACCCCTTCGGAGTTCGACGCCGTCCTGGCGCAGTTCCCCGAACTCGAGAAACGCATCGACGCCCCCACCGCCCTGCTGTCGGGTGGGGAGCAGCAGATGGTCGTGCTGGCCAGGGCATTCGCCGCGAAACCGCGCATCCTGCTGATCGACGAGATGTCGCTCGGCCTCGCCCCCGTCGTCTTCCTGAGGCTGATGCCGATCGTGCAGTCCATCGCCGAGTCCGGGGTCGGGGTGCTGCTGGTCGAGCAGTTCACCCAGCTCGCTCTCGGGTTGGCCGAGGAAGCGGTGGTCGTCGCCGGCGGGCGCGTCTCGTTCCAGGGCACGGCGCAGGCGTTGCAGGAGGACCCCGCGTTGCTGCACCGGGCCTACCTCGGCGGCTGAGCACGTGTCGGGGGTCGAGCGACCGTCGGCGATCACCGGGACGTGGGGATTAGCCTGAGAGGATGACCCAGACCATCCACGCCCGCGCCGCCCTCCTCGACATGGACGGCACCCTCGTCGACTCGACCGCCGTGGTGGAGCGGCTGTGGCTGGCCTGGGCGGAGCCGCACGGGATCGCCCCCGAGACGGTGCTGAGTGTGGTGCACGGACGTCAGGGTCACCAAAGCATGGCGATGATGCTGCCCGAGCGCGACCACGCGATCAACCTCCGCGAGAACGAGGTCATGCTCGCGAACGAGGCGTCCGACGTGGAAGGCGTCATCATGATCCCCGGCGCCGACGGTCTGCTCGATGCTCTGCAGCCCTTCGCCCACGCGATCGTGACCTCCGCCAACGTCGCCTTGATGACCGCGCGGATGCGTCAGGCCGGGCTGAC
This sequence comes from Microbacterium oxydans, assembly GCF_006540085.1. Taxonomy (GTDB): domain Bacteria; phylum Actinomycetota; class Actinomycetes; order Actinomycetales; family Microbacteriaceae; genus Microbacterium; species Microbacterium oxydans. The sequence continues at coordinate 168,050 of NZ_BJOG01000007.1, forward strand.
CGTGCCCGCCCTCGCCGTGACGGCCGAGAACGTGTCCGCGTCGAAGCCCGACCCTGAGGGCTTCCTCCTCGCTGCGCGCACGCTGGGCGTCGACCCCGCGGACTGCCTCGTGTTCGAGGACTCCGGCGCCGGGATCCAGGCCGCCCACGCCGCGGGCATGCGAGTGATCGGAGTCGGCCCGCACGCCGCCGCCCACGCCCCGACCGCGCACGTGGACGACCTCACGCAGGTGTCGATCGCCGCCGTCGACGACGGCTTCGAGCTCCGGATCGGCTGAGCGGTCCGGAGCTCACACCCGGTCGCCTAGGCGGCGGAGCGGTGCGCCGCCGGTCGCCGTCGCAGCGCGGGCTCGAGCACAGCGGGCGGGTTGTACTGCTGATCGAGGCGTCCGACATCGGTGCCGGGCGGGACGATCGCGTCGATCCGGTCGAGCACCTCGTCCGTGAGCGCGATGTCCACTCCCGCAAGCAGGTCGTCCAGCTGCTCCATCGACCGCGGGCCGATCAGCGCGCTCGTGACACCGGGATGCGCGATCGCGAACGCCATCGCGAGGTGGGTCATCCGGATGCCGGTCTCCTCGGAGAGCGCGACGATCTGCTCCACGGCGTCGATCCGCCGCTCGTCCTGGTTGTGCCGGAACATGGTCGCGCGAGCGAGATCGGTCTGCTGTCCCCTCCGGAACCGTCCGGTCAGCATGCCGCCGGCGAGAGGACTCCAGACGAGGGCGCCCATGCCGTAGCGCTGCGCGACGGGCAGCACTTCCCGTTCGATGCCACGGTTCAGGATCGAGTAGGTCGGCTGCTCGGTGCGGAAGCGCTCGAGGCCCCGACGCTCGGAGGTCCACTGCGCCTCGACCTGCATCGAGGCGGGGAAGTCCGAGCTGCCGATCGCCCGCACCTTGCCGCTGCGGACCAGATCGGTCAGCGCGGAGAGCGTCTCCTCGAGGTCGACGGTGTCGTCAGGACGGTGCGCCTGGTACAGGTCGATGTAGTCGGTCCCCAGCCGACGGAGCGAGTCCTCGACGGCGCGCATGATCCATCGGCGGGAGTTGCCGCGCCTGTTCGGGTCGGTGCCCATCGGTCCGTTGAACTTCGTGGCCAGGACCACGTCGTCGCGACGGCCGGCGAGCGCCTTGCCGATGAGCTCTTCGGAGCCGCCCTGCGAGTATCGGTCGGCCGTGTCGATGATGTTGATGCCCGCATCGATGGCTCGATGCACGATGCGGATGGAGTCCCGCTCGTCGCCGTTCCCGATGCTGCCGTCCGTGCCGAGCATCATGGCCCCGAGGGCGAACGGGCTCACCTGGATCCCGGTCCTGCCGAGGGTGCGGTAGTGCATGTCGTGTTCCTTCCATCGATGGCGCTCTGCTGTCCGGTGCCCTATCGTTGACCGAAGTGGAACGCCTTTCCGGAAGCATACGGAACAGTGTTCCGTTTATGCAACCCCCGGAGGATCCATGCGCGCCGACGCCCGCCGCAATGCCGACGCACTGACCGATGCCGCACGCGAGGTCTTCGCCACGGAGGGGGTCGACGCGCCCGCGAGGCTGATCGCCGAGCGCGCAGGCGTCGGAGTGGGCACCCTGTACCGCCGCTTCCCGCAGCGGTCGGACCTCGTGGTCGCCGTCTTCCGGCATGCCGTCGATGCCACCGCGGCGGCCGCGGACGAGCTCGCCGCCGCGCACTCCCCGGATGACGCGCTCGCCCTGTGGCTGCAGCGCTTCACGCAGTTCGTCGCCACGAAGCGCGGGCTCGCTGCCGCGCTGCACTCCGGAGATCCCGCCTTCGAGGCACTGCCGTCGTACTTCACCGCCGAACTCGGCGGAGCGCTCGAACGTCTTCTCGACGCCGCAGCCGAGGCGGGGACGATCCGCAGCGACGTCGACGCGACGCAACTCCTGTACGCCGCAGCGAACCTCTGCCACTCCGCGGGGTCGGAGGAGCAGAGTCAGGTCCTGGTCGGGCTGCTCGTGGACGGTCTCCGCTACCGCGCAACGGCCGGGACCCGTCCCTGACGCACCCTCGGTCGGTCACATCCCGGCGTGGTCGAAGGCGATGGTCGGCACGTCCACGACGTGCGAACCGCCGTCCGCGACGATCACGGCACCGGTGATGTAAGACGACTCCCCTGACCCGAGGAAGCGCACAACCGAGGCGATCTCGGAGGGGCGCGCCGGGCGACGCAGCGGCACGTCGGCCGTGACGGTCGCATACGCCTCCTCACGGGAACCGAGCCCCGCGTGCGAGGCGAACTCGTCCATCTCGTCGTCGGCCATGGGCGTCTGCACCCAGCCGGGGCAGATCGCGTTCACCCGCACGCCGTGCCGGCCGTAGTCACGTGCCAACGTGCGGGTCAGACCGATCAGCGCATGCTTGCCCACCGTGTACCCGGCCACCGACGGGCCGGCGAACAGACCGGCGAGCGAGGAGACGATCACGATCTGCCCCTTCGCCTCGATCAGCGCAGGAAGGGCCTCGCGCGCCATCGTGAACGCCGTCGTGAGGTTCGCGCGGATCGCCGCCTCCCAGCTCGCATCGTCGGTGTCGCCGACCGGGGAGAACCCGTGGCCGCCGGCATTCGCGACGAGCACATCGATGCGACCGAAGCGCGCCAGCACCTCGGCGACAGCGGCCTGGGCCGACGCGGTGTCCGCGGCATCCGCGATGACGGGCACCGCACCCACCGCCCGCTCCACCTCGTGCAGCGGCTCCGCTCGCCGACCCACCACCACGACGTGGGCCCCCTCTGCCGCGTAGCGCTCGGCGATGGCCGCGCCGATGCCCGTGCCGCCTCCGGTGATGACGACGACGCGCCCTGAGACGCTCGATCCGACCGTGATTCCCATGTCTTCTCCTGTGTGGTGTTCGCTCGATGCGCGTGCGCGCGGTGGTCTGGTCCGATGCGTCCGTATCAGGCGGGGAATCCCGAGCGGGCGGTGTAGCCGAAGTCGCTGATCAGCGTGGTGCCGTTCACCGCCGCGGCGTGAGGCGACAGCAGGTAGGCCACGTGGGCGGCCACCTCGTCCGCGGTCTGCACGGGGAACCCGGGATCGTCCAGAGCGGCCTCACCCAGATCGCCGCGACTCATCGGTGTGTCGACGATCGACGGGGCGATCGAGTTCACGCGGATCCCGGTGCCGAGGAGATCGACGGACAGCGCGCGGCCGAACTGGACGACCGCGGCCTTCGACGCGCAGTAGGGGACCATCCCTGGTGACGCGACGAGGGCCGAGTCGCTCGCGAGGAGGACGATGGATCCCCGATCCGCGATCCGCAGCGCGGGGAGCGCGTGCTTGAGCACCAGGAAGGGCCCTGTCACGTTGACGGCGAGCACGGTGTTCCACGCAGCGAGGTCGGTGTCCTCGATCGACGAGCCGACCGGGCCGGAGATGCCTGCGCAGCACACCACGTGATCCACCCCGCCGAGACCGTCGACCGCCCTGAGCACGCCGGCGCGCACCTGCTCTTCATCCGTCACGTCGGCGAGGACGAGAACCGCCTCCGCCGCTTCCGGAACAGCGTCCCGCACGAGCGCAGCGGTGCCCTCCAGAGCGGCGCTGTCGCGGTCGAGCAACGCCACCCGCATCCCCTCCTGCGCGAGCGCGCGGGCCGTGGCGCGCCCGATGCCGCTCCCGGCACCCGTGATCAGGGCCGTCCTGTCGTGCAGCTGCAGATCCATCTGTCCCTCGCAGGCCGTCCCTGCACCGGTGGTGCGGGAGAGGACGGCGGTGTCATCACGGTCATCCTGCTCCCCTGTTCCCGGCCGTTCGAAGGTTCGGGAGGAGGCTGTGCACGCTGGCACCATCGTCTTTCCCTCAGGGTCAAGCGCGTCGTCGACAGCACGAGCAGACTCGCTCTATCGACGATTCCCCTCGTCGTCGATGCCGTGTCCGCACGGCCGTCACCCAGCAAAGGAGCCGACGTGGCAGACCCGACATCCGCGTCCACGACGCATACGCACACCTCTCTCCGACCCGGAGCCCTCGGCGTCGCCGGGATCGTCTTCCTCGTCCTCGCCGCCGTCGCCCCGCTCACGGGCATCGTGGTGGTGGCCTCGCTCGCCATCGCGCTGGGCAACGGCGGTGGCACGCCCATGTCGTTCTTCCTGGTCGCGGCGATCCTGCTGCTGTTCGCGATCGGCTACGCCCAGATGTCGAAGCAGCTCGTGAACGCCGGAGGCTTCTACGCGTTCGTGGTGAAGGGCCTCGGTCGCACCGGTGGCCTCATCGCGGGTCTGATCGCCACCCTCGGCTACAACTTCTTCGTCGTCGGAACGATCGGCACCAGCGGCTTCTTCATGCAGACGATCATCCGCGACCTCACCGGCCTCGACGTGCACTGGCTCGTCTGGGGTCTGCTGTCCATCGTCGTCTGCTTCGTGCTGGCCCGGGTGGGTGTCGACTTCAGCTCGAAGATCCTGGGGGTCTGCCTCGTGCTCGAGGTGCTGATGCTCGTGGTGTTCGACATCTCCGTGCTCGTGCAGACGGGCTACGACGTGGCGGCGTTCAGCCCCGAGGCCGTGTTCTCCGGGTCGCTGCCCATCGGCCTGCTGCTGGCGGCGACCGGCTTCCTCGGCTTCGAGGCGACGGCGCTGTTCAGCGAGGAGGCCAAGCAGCCGCTGCGCACCATCCCGCGGGCGACCTACACCTCGATCATCGCGATCGGCGTGATCCTCGGTGTCACCACCTGGGCCGTCGTGAGCGCGACCGGTGTGGCGCAGGCCCAGGCCACCGCGCTCGAGCACCTGCCAACGGGCGACCTCATCTTCTCGCTGTCGCAGCAGTACCTGGGCGGCCCGCTCACGACCGTGATGATGATCCTGCTCCTGGTGAGCCTGTTCGCCGCCATGCTCGCCTTCCACAACTCGGCGACGCGCTACCTGTACTCGCTGGGGCGGGCCAGGATCCTCCCGCAGGCCCTCGCCCGCACGCGTGCCAACGGCGCGCCGCAGCTGGCCGGGATCGTGCAGGCCGGCTTCGCCGCGGTCGTCGCGGTGATCTTCGCCATCGCGGGAGCGGACCCGATCGTCACGCTCGTCCCCGCCATGCTCGGCTTCGGCACCCTGAGCGTGCTCATCCTGCAGGGACTCGCTGCGATCTCGATCGTCGTCTACTTCCGCCGCCGCCAGGACCCGCGCTGGTGGAGCACGTTCATCGCCCCCGGCATCGGCTTCCTCGGCATCGCGGCCATCTCCGTCCTCGCCGTCGTGAACTTCAACATCGTCGCCGGGTCGGAGGAGCTCGCCATCCGGCTGATGCCGCTGCTGCTGGTGGTCGCCCTGATCGGCGGCATCGGCTACGGGGCCTACCTGAAGCGCGCCAGACCGGCCGTCTACGAAGGCCTCGCCACCGACCTGGAGCAGTTCAGCGACCGCTGACCCCTCCCCCAGACCATCCATCGAAGGAGATCGCATGACCACTCTGAATCCCGCCGACACCTCGACCTGGCTGCCCCTGGAGGGACTGGCACCCGGCTTCGACGCCAACAAGGCCCCGCACTCGACCGCGCTGAGCGGCACCGAGGTCACCGTCGTCGACGGTCGCGGCACCCGCATCGTGCATCGCTTCGCCGACTCGACCGTCTCGTGGGAGTACCAGCCGGGAGCGGAGGACGACACCGAGGCCGCGGCGGACACCGACGACTACGAGGCCTTCGAGGTCGACGAACAGCTCTACTTCGTGCAGTTCCACCACCGCTACCTGCCGCACGAGGCCGTCTCGCTCATCCTCGACCTGCGACAGGGCCGCGCTCTGGCCGTGATCTCCGAGATCCTGCCGGCACCGGAGCAGGGCCGCACCCGCGTGCAGCACCATTTCGCCCCCGGGGTGATCGAGGGCATCGAGCAGAGCGGCGAGGAGGCCGCTCCCACGACGACCCTCATCGGTCGCAGGGTCGAGTGGGTGTACAGCGACGAGCACGCGTACGAACACGTCTACCTGTCGTCGCACTGGTACTCGTGGCAGTGCCTCGCGGGACCGGAACGCGGCCTCGCCGACACGGATGAGAACAGCGTGTGGCAGATCCGCCCCGGCATCTACGTGTTCGCCTGGCGCGAGAAGGTCATCCCCTGCGCATCCGTGACGATCGCCGACCACCGCGACGTGAACGCGATCCGCTCCCACGGCGTGCTGTTCGGCCTCGACGAGAGCGGGGAGGTGCCGACGCACTTCACGTTCGGCGCCCACGGACGACTGCTCTCCACGACGCTGCACGCGCCGGAGCTCGAGCCCGCGACCTTCGGAGCCGTCTGACATGACCGACGTCGCCGACCTCATCGTCACCGGTTCCGCGATCCGCACGGCCGACCGCGCGAACCCGGTGGTCGAGGCCTTCGCCGTGCGCGACGGCAGGATCATCGCGGTCGGAGCGCGCTCGGACATCGAAGCGCTCCGGGGCCGCAGGACCCGTCTGCTCGAGGTCGGCGACGCGGCCGTGTACCCCGGTTTCGTCGATGTGCACAACCACCACGCGCTCGCCGGGCGCACGGACCTGTTCGAGTTGTCGCTCGCGCCGTCGCTGAGTCTCGATGAGGTGCTCGACCGCGTGCGGGAGAAGGCCGCGGAGCTGCCGCAGGACGCCTGGATCGTCGGCGGCGCGGTGGCGACCACCCTGCTGCCCTCCCTCGCGAACACCGCGAGCCGACGCCGCCTGGACGAGGCGAGCGGCGGGCGCCCGGTGATGCTCATGGAGGATTCCCGCCACAACCGCTGGGTGAGCAGTCGGGCGCTGGAGCTCGCGGGCATCACGGCGGAGCACGTCCCCGAGTCGGGGGTGACCCTGCTCGACCCTGACGACGGCACACCCTCCGGCGTCCTGCTCGAAGCCGCGGGGATCCCGGTGCAGGAGGCGTACGACCGCACGGGCGGGCTCACACCGCAGCAGCACGCCGCGGCCTCCCGACGAGGTGTCGAGATCCTCAACTCCTACGGCGTGACGGCGTTCCAGGATGCAGGGGTCTCGGTGGACATCCTCCGCGCGCTCTCCGACCTCGACCGCGCGGACGACCTGCGCGCCTGGGTCGTGTCATCGCTGCTGATCAACGACGAGATCTTCGGGTTCGACCCGATCGGCGCTCCCCTGCTCGACCGGGGCGAGGAGTTCCGCACCCCGCACCATCGGCCCGATTTCGTCAAGATCTTCCTCGACGGCGTTCCGCCGGCCCGGACCGCCGCCTTCCTCGACCCTTACCCCGCCGACCCGGTGCACGGCGCACACTTCCACGGCGAGACGACCATGACCCTCGACGAGCTCACGAGGTGGCTGCGCGCCGTGGCCGAGCGTGGCCTCGGCGCCAAGGTGCACTGCACGGGGGACGGCTCCGCCCGACTGGTCCTCGACGCCGCGGAGCAGCTGCGCGCAGCAGGCTTCACCACGCCCGTGCAGATCGCGCACGGGCAGTTCCTCGCCGAGTCCGACGTCCCTCGGCTGGCGGAGCTGAACGTCTCGGCCGACATCTCCCCGTTCATCTGGTACCCCGGGGTGATCCCGCAGGCGCTGGCCGACGTGCTCGGTGATCGGGCGGAGCACTCGCAGCCCAACCGCTCGCTCCTCGATGCCGGGGCGCTCGTGGCCGGCGGATCCGACTGGCCGGTGAGCGATTCCCCGAACACGCTGGAGGGGCTGCAGGGCCTGGTGACCAGAGCCGATCCGCTCGGCCGCGCACCGGGACGTCTCTGGCCCGAACAGGCGATCACGGCGCAGGAGGCGCTGGAGGTCTTCACGATCAACGCGGCGACCGCAATGGGCCTCGGAAACGAGACCGGATCCCTCTCCCCCGGCAAATCGGCCGACTTCGTGGTGCTGGCACGCGATGCGATCGCCGGGCCCGCCGACGAGATCGTGCACACCTCGATCGAGTCGACGTGGTTCGCCGGTCGCCGTGTGCACGGGGACTGACCCGCGGATGCGGCGGTCGCGCCGATACGATGAGGCGATGCGACGCTTCCCCTCCTCCGTGTACGGCGTCGGAGAAGAGCCCGACCCGCGGTTCTCGCTCGCCAACGAGCGCACGTTCCTGGCGTGGACCAGGACTGCTCTCGCGCTGATCGCCGGGGGCGTCGCGCTCGAGGTGCTCGGCCTGGATCTGCATCCGGGGTTCCGCCTCGCGGCCTCGCTGCTGCTGATGGCGACCGGTACCGTGGTCGCGCCTCTCGCGTGGTGGGAGTGGATGCGGGCGGAACGCGCGATGCGGCAGTCACGGCCGCTGCCCGGCGCGCTGTCCGCCGTGCTGCTGGCGGCGGTGGTCGTGACGGTCGGGCTGCTGGTGCTCGCCGGCGTGCTGTGGCGTTGATCGGTCAGCGCGGATGATGCGACGTGCCATCGAACCGCAACGACGGTACGACCCCGGACTGCAACCGGAGCGCACCGAACTCGCCTGGCGACGCACCGCCCTCGCGATCGCGATCGGCTCGCTGCTGTCGCTGCGGGTCTTCCCGCTCGTCCTGCCGCCCGTGTTCGGGGCCTGGGGCATCGCACCAGGCGTGATCGGCGTCGGCACCGCATGCGTGCTCTGGATCGCCGCACGACGACGACAGCGCCGCACGACCGCCGTGCTCACAGAGACGGCGGCGGGGCCCCTTCCCGGTGGTTCGCTCCTGCTCGCGCTCACCGTGTTCGGGACCGGCTTCGGCGTGATCGCGGTGGTCCTCGTCGTCGTCGCACAGCTCGCGATGTGACTGGTCGGCACCGACGCCCCCTCAGACGTCGGTGCCGACCGGACCCGGTGCCAGCCGGACCCGGTGCCGACCTCAGTCGGCGACCGTCAGCACGGCGCGTCCCACCGCGCGCAGCACAGTGGCATCGTGCACGGAACGGGCACCCGGCACGTAGCGCACGCGCTGCAGCGAACCGCCGCGGAACGGATACGACCGGTGCTCTTCGTGCAGCTCCCAGTCGACGGGGCCACCGAAGTCGTAGCCGACGCTGATGCCCGTGAAGGGCGACATCCCGATCAGCATGGACACGTCGTCGATCCGGGCGTCGTCTCGCCCGTCGACCTCAACGCTCGCGCTCCAGCGCAGACCGGGCTGTTCGTCCATGCGCACCACGAGGCGATGCGGACCGGCGCCGAGCAGGGAACCTCGCGCGCGGTGCATGCGTCCGTACGCGTTGTACACGAGCAGCGGGGCGCCGCGGTCGAGCGCGAGCAGGTAGCCGCCGCCCTGGTCGCCGTGCGCCACGATCACCCCTGCGGCGTCGTGGCCGGCCTCGAGATCCACCTCGATCCGGAACGAGCGCAGCACCGTCAGCTTCGCCGCACGGAATCTCTCCAGCGGCGGGCGGAACGGGATCAGGTCGACCGGTGCCGACAACGGCTCCTCGGTGTCGGGTCGCACCCGGAACAGCGCACCCTCGTCGTCCAGCGGGAACACTGTGTTCCGCCATGCCTCGGCATGCCAACGATCTGCGAGTGCGGCGACGACCTCCGGGTGGGCATGCGCGACGTCGACGGTCTCCGTGGGATCGAGCTCCAGGTCGTACAGTTCCCAGCTCCCGCCTGCCGGTCCTTCGTCCGGTGTGGGGGTCACGGTCGAGAGCGCCTTCCAGCGGCCGTCCACGATCGCTCGCCGCCCCACGCACTCGAAGTACTGCACCTCACGCCCGTCCGCGCGAGGGTTCGCGAGCACATCCACGATGCTGCCGCCGTCCATGTCGAGCGCGGGCACGCCGTTGCGTTCGGCCAGGGCAGGCACCCCGCAGAGTTCCAGCAGCGTGGGCGCGAGGTCGGACACGAACACGAACTGGTCGCGCAGCCCGCCGCGCATCGGTGCATCGGGCCAGGACACGAGCAGAGGCGCGTGGACTCCCCCCTCGTAGGTAGTGGCCTTGAACGAGCGGAACGGGGTGTTGGACACCCGCGCCCACCCTGTGGGGTACTGCCCGAACAGGCGCGGCCCGCCGATGTCGTCCACGTCGCGCGGCACGTCGGTGACCCAGTCCTCGGGCATGCCGCCGTGGCTGCCGAACTGCGCGAAGTAGCTCCGCGTGCCGGTCGGACCGCCCTCCGCCGTCCCCCCGTTGTCGCTGGCGATCACCACGATGGTGTTCTCGCGCTCCCCGCTGCGTTCGAGTCGATCGAGCAGGCGACCGACGCTCTGGTCGATCTCGTCCACGGCCGCCGCGTACACCTCCATGTGCCTCGCGAACAGCCGCCGGTCCTCTTCGGCGAGGTCGTCCCAGGCGGGGATCTGCGCACCGTCGGCTATCGCGTCCGTCGGCAGGTCGGCATGCGCCGGCACGATGCCCCGTTCGCGCTGCCGAGCGAATCGCTCCTCGCGCATCCGATTCCACCCGGCCTCGTACCGACCGCGGTACTTCGCGATGTCGATGTCCTTCGCCTGGATGGGGCCGTGCACCGAGGTGTGCGCGTAATAGAGGAAGAACGGCTTGTCGGGGTCGTTCACGCGCAGATCGTCGATCATGCCGATCGCCCTGTCCGTGAGCTCGTCCGTCAGGAAGAAGCCGTCGGGGTACTCATGCAGATCGACCACTGCGTTGTCCTGCACGAGCCGGTGCGGGTGATGCAGCGAGGTGAAGCCGTCCATGCTGCCGAAGTACCTGTCGAAGCCGCGCTGCAACGGCCACGTGCGACGGTCGGCTCCGTCGTGCAGGCTCGACTCCAGGGTCAGGTGCCACTTGCCGACCATGAACGTCGCGTATCCCCCTGCCCGCAGCGACTCGGCGAGGGTCGGGGCGTCGGCGGGCAGCTCGCAGCTGAACCCCGGGTAACCGGGATCGACGTGCGCCACGAAGCCGAAGCCCGCACGGTGGGGGTTCAGGCCCGTGAGCAGGGCGGCGCGGGCCGGGGAGCACATCGGAGCGGTGCGGTAGTTCGTGAAGACCCAGCCGTCGGCGGCCAGCGCGTCGATGCGCGGGGTGTCGATCTCGCTGCCGAAGGGCCCGAGGTCGCTGAAGCCCAGATCGTCGATCAGCATCACGATCACGTTCGGAGCCCCCACTCTCGCGCGGCGAGGCTCCGGCCACCAGGGCTCGGAGGACGAGGTGAACTCCTCGGCGCGGCCCTGGAACCGTTCGTATCCACGGGCTTCGTACGACACGGACATTCAGCCCGCCTTCCGGATGAGCTCGAAGATGCGGGTGCGCAGCTCGGCGAACACCGGGAGGGCTCGTGTCGTGAGCTGATCACGATGACCGCTGAAGTCGATCTCGATGATCTCGGTGACCTTCGCGGGGCGTTCGCCGAGCACCACCACACGGTCGGAGAGGTAGACCGCCTCATCGATGTCATGGGTGACGACGACGATCGTCATCCCGAACTGCTCGCGGATGCGCAGGCACAGGTCCTCCAGCTCGAAGCGCGTCTGCGCGTCGACCGAGGCGAAGGGCTCGTCCATCACGAGCACTTCCGGCCGGTAGGCGATCGCCCGCGCGATCGCGACGCGCTGCTGCATGCCGCCGGACAGCTGCCAGGGGAACTTGGACTCCGCACCGGACAGTCCGACGGCGGAGAGGGCGGCAGCGATGCGCTCCTCGCGCTCCGCGGCGGGCAGGCGCAGATGCTTCAACGGCAGGCGCACGTTCTTCTCGACCGTGAGCCACGGCATCAGCGACCGGGTGTACTCCTGGAACACGAGCGCCATCTCCTCGGGAGGGCCGTCGATGGGGGTCCCGTCGATGGCCGCGCTCCCGGCGGTGATGCTCTGCAGCCCGGTGAGGCACTTCAACAGGGTGGTCTTGCCGATGCCGGAGGGACCGACGATGCAGCACACCTCCCCGGCGTGCACGTCGAAGGTGAGGTCGGCGATCACGGGCACAGGACCCGCCTTCGTCTCGTACGACTTCGCGAGGCCCTGCACGCTCAGGCGCACCGGCGCGGTGACGGTGGTGGTGGTCATGCGTTCTTCTCCTGTTGCTGGGAGGCGATGTACCAGCGCAGCACGCGGCGCCGGAAGAGGGTGAACACGGCGGTCGCGGTGTATCCGATGACGCCGAGGACGAGGATCCCGGCCCACATGTCCGGGATGGCGAAGGACTGCTGCGCGAGCAGGGTCGCCGCTCCGAGCCCCGTCGAGGAGCCGAGCATCTCGCTCGCGATCATGACGACGAACGCCGTGATCAGACTGACCTGCATCCCGGAGAGGATGCGCGGACTCGCAGCGGGGAGCATCACGGAGAACAGCCGCTCGCCGGCGCTCAGCCGGTACACGCGGCTCACCATCTCGAGTGTGGGCTCGCCGGCGCGGACGCCGTCGATCGTCGAGATCAGGATGGGGAACACCGCGGCCAGGGTGATGGAGAGGATGCGCGTCTCGGTGCCGAAACCGATGAGCGAGACGAAGATCGGCACCAGCGCGACCGGCGGGATCGCACGGAAGAAGTGGATGGTCGGCTCGGCGAACCAGCTCAGCGGACGGACGAGGCCCAGCAGCAGCCCCACGAGCACACCGATCACGGTCGCCAGCAGGAAGGACACCACCAGGTTGCCCACGGACGAGGCGACGTCGAGCAGGAAGGCGGGCGTCTGCGCGAGCTGCCAGAGCCGTTGCAGGATCGTCTGCAGCGGCGGGAAGAACGCGTTGGTCGACCCGGCCGAGGCGAACCACCACAGCGCCAGCAGCGCGACGGGCACCGCGATCTCGGCACCGAGCAGAACGCCGCGCGGGAGTCCGTCCTGGCCGCGTCGTCGAGCGAGCCTGGTTCGGGTCTGGATCGACGAGGTGAGGGTCATCACACGACCTGCTTCCGGTATTGCGGATGCCAGTGCAGGAGCGTGCGCTCGCCCCACTGGCTGAGTCCCTGAATCAACAGGCCGAGCACGCCGAGGATCAGCACGTACGCGAAGAGCTGCGCCTGGTTGCCGGTGATCTGCGACAGCAGCAGGCTCTGGCCGAGACCCGGCCCTCCCCCGAGGAGTCCTGCCACCACCGCGACCACGAGCGATGTCGGTGCGGCGACCCGCACGGCCGTGCCGATGTAGGGCAGCGCGCTCGGGAGCACGATCCGGCCGAGGATCTCGGCTCTTCCCATGCCGTACGAGCGTCCGGTGGCCCTGGCGACCGGATCGGTGTCGAAGACGCCGGCCGAGGCCTGCACGGCGATCGCGATGAAGCAGCCGAAGAACACCAGGAAGATGCCCATGCTCGCCGTCGGCCCCATGACCAGCACGACGACGGGCAGGATCACGATCGGCGGGATGGGTTTCAGGAACTCCAGCGGCACCCGCGTCGCGTGCATCGCGAGCGGGGACGTGCCGATCGCGACGCCGAGGGCGACACCGACGACGATCGCCAAGACGAGTCCGACGAGGGCCATCGTGAGCGTGTCACCGAGGGCCGTCCACGTCGCAGGGGTTCCGAGCAGACGGATCGCCTCGCCGATCGCGGCCGTGGCTGCCGGCAGGGGTGACCCGGCGAGCGGCCCGGCGGTCGCCGACCATTCCCAGAGCGCGAGCGCCGAGGCGACGCCGGCTGCTCCGATGAGCGGCGGGAGGAGAGAAGAGCGGTTCATGAGCATCATCCGGCGGCGAGGACGACGCCTTCGAGGTCGACCGGAGCCGCGAGGAAGCCGAGGGCGACGAGCTTGTCGTTCACGCGTTCGAGATCCACGGGCGCCACCTCGGCCGGCCAGAACGGCAGCTTGACGTCGTCGACCGTCAGCGTCGAGCCTGTGGCGTCGATCCCGGCCTGGATCGCGTCCTCCGGGTGCTCGTTCGCGTAGGCGTTGCTCTTGGCGACAGCGCGCTGGAAGGCGGCGATGGCATCGGCCTTCGCCGCGATCGTGCTCTCCCCCGCGGTCCACAGCCCCACGGCGCCCTCCTCGAAGAAGCCGACGGACGGCGAGTCGAGCTGCACCGCACCCGCCGCATCCGCCTCCGCGGTGAAGGGACTGACGAGACCCGCCGCATCGACCGTGCCGCTCTGCAGCGCGGCGACCGCCGAGGTGAAGTCCAGGACGACCCATTCCACCGAGCCGGGATCGACGCCGGCACGGTCGAGGGCATCGGAGATGACGACTTCGAGCTGCGCCTTGCGCGCGGGGATGGCGATGGTCGCCCCCTTCAGGTCCGCGACCGAGGAGATGCCGCTGGCGGCGGAGGCGAACAGACCGGTGTCGTCGACGGTCGCGGGGTCTTCGGCGTCAGCCGCTCCGGCGACGAATCCGTCCGCCGGTGCGACGACCTTCAGCGGGACGCCGCTGCTGAGTGCGTTCAGCAGCGGGATGCTGGGGGCGTACGCGATGTCGACCTGTCCGCCCTGCGCGGCGGCGAGTCCGGCCGGCGGGTTGGCGACCACCGAGGTCTCCAGCTTCAGCCCCTCCTCCTCGAAGAAGCCCCGCTCCTGTCCCCGTATCAGCGCCCCGTCGGAGACGAGGCCGATGGTCGCGACCTTGAGCGTCGTCAGCTCGCCGTCGCCGCCGGAGGAGGACGCGGGGGCGGAGGTGCAGGCTGCGAGCGCGAGCGTCCCGGCCACCACGAGGGCGCCGGAGGCGCGACGTGCGAGTCTTGTGACGTTCATGAGAACTCCTCTTCGAGTTAGTCACCGGTTGGTGATTTTAAAGATCGTAGTCGCGCTTAGTGCTTTGTTGATTACGATCGGGTTACATTAGTCACCGTTTGGTGACTAAAAACAGCAAATGGAGAATCGTGGATGTAAGAGTGCAGGACCGGAGAGGGGGGCGCGATGCCCAAGATCGTCGACCATGAGGAACGCAGGACCCACATCGCCGATGCGGCGACACAGGTGATCATCCGCGTCGGTTTCGACAACCTCACGATGCGCGAGATCGCCACGGAGGCCGGCTACGCGCATGGCGCGATCGCCCGGTACTTCCCCGACAAGAGGAGCGTCCTCACGGCGGCGTTCCTCCGTCTGTACTCGCTCGCCAACGACCGCATCCACGCCCGCATCGAGGGCGTCCGAGGACTCGAGGCTCTGGAGCGGATGTGCAGGGAGATCCTCCCCTACAGCCCGAACGGCCCGCTGTACGCCAAGGTGGTCATCGCGTTCTGGGATCACGCGTCGCAGGACGACGAGGTCACCAGGATCCACCGCGTGAACAACCTGCACTGGCGGGACCTGTTCCGCCAGTGTCTGATCGAGGCCAGGGACGACGGCGAGCTCGCCGACGGCATCGACATCGAGACCGCGGTGAACGAGATCGCGTCGCGCAATGCGGGGTGGCAGATGATCTCGGTGCTGATGCCGGACTCGGCGGGCGACGGGCGGCTGAACGACGGCCTCGACGCGCTGCTGTCGACGCTCCGTCGCCCCTCCGTCCCGCCCGCCCGCTGATCGCATCCGTCGTCCTGCCTTCAGCCTGCGAGGATGAACCGCGCGCCGCGTTCGCCGATCATGGCCGCAGGCGCGTTGGTGTTGCCGGTGGGCACGGTCGGCATGACGGAGGCGTCGACCACACGCAGCCCGTCGATCCCGCGTACCCGGAGCTGCGGATCGACCACGGACTCCTGGTCGCTGCCCATGCGGCAGGTACCGACCTGGTGGTGGTAGGTGATGGCCGTGCGGCGCACCCAGTCCTCCACATCGTCGTCCGTCACGTCCGGCCCGGGGTACACCTCCACCGCTCCCCACTCCTCGGCGAGCGCAGGCTGTGCGCCGATGCGGCGGCACTGGCGCACGGAGGCGGCGAGGGCGTCGGCATCGCGCTGATCCTCCAGTGCCGCCAGGTCGATGTGCGGCAGGTCGTCGAGGCCGGGACCGGTGAGGCGCAGCTCGCCGCGGCTGTACGGCGTCACCAGGCCCGCCATGAGCGTGAACCCGTCGTCGCCCCGCGGTTCCAGGTCGCCCCACATCGGCACGGAGAAGTGGATGGGCTGCGTGTCCGGCTGCGCGAGGCCGTCGCGGCTGCGCCAGAACAGGTGGCTCTGCGTGACGGACACCCCCGACTGCGGCGGGCCGATGGGCTTCTTCTCGGTCGCGAAGATCACCGGGGAGAGGAGGTGGTCGTGCAGATTCTTGCCCACAGCGGAGGCGTCGTGCACGACGGGGATGCCGAGCGCACTCAGCTCGTCAGCGGGACCGATGCCCGAGCGCAGCAGGATGACGGGCGTGCCGAGCGCTCCCGCCGACAGGACGATCTCGTCCGCGAACACTTCCTCGGTCTCATCGCCCTCCCCCAGCCGGATGCCGACCGCGCGCCCGTCGCGCACGATCACGGAGTGGACGGCGCGGCCGGTGAGGATCGTCATCCGGTCGGCGACGGGCTGCGCGTAGGCCGTCCAGGTGTTGACCCGACGGCCGTCCTTGATCGTGACCTGCTCCTGTGAGACCCCGTCGAGCGTGCCCCCGTTGTAGTTCGGGTTGCGCGGCAGCCCCTCCTCGACGGCGGCGTCGATGATCGAAGCCTGGATGGGCGAGAGCGCATAATCGTCGGTCACGGGCAGCAGGTCGTTCTCGATCGCGTCGTAGATCGGCTCGACCTCGGCCCAGCCCCATCCCGTCGCGCCGGCGGCCTCCCACGCGTCGTAGTCGGAGGCCGCGCCGCGCACCCAGATCATGGCGTTCAGCGCGTGCGAGCCGCCGGTGACCTTGCCGCGAGGGAGATGCAGACGTCGACCGGCCGCGTGCGGCTGCGGCACGGTGAAGAAGTCCCAGTCCTCGGCGGAGTGCCAGAGCTCCCCCGCCCGCGACGGGTCGTGGATGGCCGGGTTCGTGTCGTAGCCGCCGGCCTCGACGAGCGTGACGGCGACCCCGGCGTCGGCGAGACGCCGGGCGACGATGGCGCCCGAGGTGCCGGCCCCGACGACGATGGCGGAGCGCACCGCGCCGCTGTTCGCCGCGGTCACGCTCAGGCCTTCCGGCCCGGTCCGGAGACGACCTGGGTGACGGCGACGGACTTGAGTCCCTCGACGCCGAACTCCAGCCCGTAGCCCGAGCTCTTCACACCGCCGAACGGCACCATGGGGTGCAGCCCACCGTGCGAGTTGATCCACACCGTGCCGGACTGCATGCGCGCAGCGACGGCGCGGGCCTCCTCCGGGTCGCTGGCCCACACCGAGGCGCCAAGGCCCACGTCGAGGGCGTTCGCGAGCGTGAAGGCCTCGTCGACGTCGCTGTAGCGGATGACGGGGAGTGCGGGACCGAACTGCTCCTCCTGCACCAGCGCCGCATCGTTGTCGATGTCGGCGACGATGGTAGGCCGGTAGAACAGCTCGCCGAGGTCGGATGCCGGCTCGCCGCCGGTGACGATCCGGGCACCGCGGCTCTTCGCATCGTCGACCAGGCGGCTGACGATGTCGAACTGCGGCCGGTTCTGCAGCGGTCCGAGCACATTGCCCTCGTCGAGTCCGTTGCCCATCGGCACCTGCTCGGCGATCGCGGCGAGTGCGTCCACGACCTCGTCGTAGACGGAGTCGTGCACGTAGAGGCGCTTCATGGCTGCGCAGGTCTGTCCGGTGTTGATGAACGCCCCCCAGAAGAGGTCTTCGGCGATGGCCGACGCGTCCGTGCCGGGAAGCACGATGCCCGCGTCGTTGCCGCCCAGCTCCAGCGTGAGGCGGGCGAGGTTGCCTGCGGAGCTCTCGATGATGCGGCGACCGGTCGCTGTCGAGCCGGTGAACATGATCTTGGCGATGTCGGGGTGTGACGCGAGGCGAGCGCCCACCTCACGGTCTCCGGAGACGCCGAGCAGCACATTCTCCGGCAGCACCTCGTTCATCACCGCGATCATCGCGAGCACGCTCAGCGGGGTGTACTCGCTGGGCTTCGCGACGACCGTGTTGCCCATCCGCAGCGACGGCCCGATCTGCCAGATCGTGATCATGAGCGGCCAGTTCCACGGCCCGATGGCTCCGACGACACCAGCCGCCTTGTAGACGAGCTCGGCGTGCAGCGTCTCGTCGTCGACGAGCACCTGCGACTCGAGCACGGTGCTGGCATTGGTGCGCAGCCATGCCGAGCAGGCACCGAGCTCGAACCGCGCGTTCGGGCCGTTGAGCGGCTTCCCCTGCTCCCGCGACAGGAGGTAGGCCAGACCCTCGGCGTTCGCATCGATCGCGTCGGCCGCGGCCAGGAGCAGTTCGCTCCGTTTCTCGTGACCGAGCGCCTCCCACGCGGGCTGCGCAGCCTTCGCACGGGCGATCGCGTCGTCGAGGTCGTCCACGGCGGCGACGGGTGCACGGCCGATGACCTCGCGGGTCGCAGCATCGGGGATCTCACGGCCCTCGCCTTCCGGCGCCTGGATGCGGTCGAGCAGCGCGGCGGCTGCGGAAGCTGCGGAATCGGACATCGGTGTCTCTCCTTCGAGCGTGGCGCTGACCGATGGCGGAGTGGCCGCCGGTCTTCCTCTCATTCTCGGATGCCCCTTCCCGCCGCACTTGTCGCGGAGCGCGCCGAAGATGTCCTCGCGCGAACGATGCGCCCGCTGGCAGGTGCGCGGCGAGCAGGCCTCCCGCGATCGGCTCGAGTCCCCGTCGCCGGTCGCGGCGTGCGCCATCGCCGCGCCGGGTCCCACCAGGCCGGCCCTCGCACCTGCGGCGCTCCCCCACGCATGCGGATCTGCCAACCTGAGGTGTCCAACGTGCGGTGATGGTGCCAGCAGAGCGCCACCCCGTTGTCGGTGTGGGTGGAACCCCCACGGGCGTACTCCGTGACGTGGTGGATCTCGCACCAGGCGGCCGGGACGTGGCACCCGGGAATGAGGCATTCGCGGTCCCGCACGCAGATCGCGCGGCGCTGCGCCGGAGTGAAGATCCGGTCGCTCGACCCGAGCCCGACGATCCTTCCTCCGGCCCCGTAGACGACCCGCTGGATCGAACCGCCGCACGCCGTGTGCGCGGCGACGCGGGTCGAGACAGGCGTGTCGACCCCGTCGACCCGCGCCCAGCCCCGCCCCGTGGCGTAATCCTCGGCACCGACCGTGACCACGAGAGTCGGGGCAGCACCGCCCAGCCGCGGCATCTCGTCGTGTCGGGCCGCGATGCCCAGGGCCGCCGCGAGTGCATCGTGCTGCTTCTGTGCCCGCGTGCGCGCGTCGATCATCCCGCCAGGGTCCCCGGACGGAAGCACATCGTCATCCGGCGACACCGGGGCATGCGGACTCCCGGCAACGAATTCCTCGAGCTCCGCGGACGGTACGAAGTGGACACCGGGAAGCGGCGGACCGTCGACCCTCGGGTTCAGATACGCGTCCCAGATCCGCTGCAGCTGCCCCGCGACCTCCGGCAGCAGCGCGCCGCGAAACGGGATGACGCCGTCCTTGGCGCGCCCCAGCACCACCCCGCGAGCCCGCAACGCGATGTCCTCAGCCGGCTCCGCCCCGTCCGGGTCCAGGTACTGCACGATCAGCTGAGCTTGCACCCGCAGATCCTCGGGCGTCGGTGCCGGACCGGGCTCGTTCTCGGCACCGTCGTCGCTCTCCGCGCCACGAGCGACTCCCGCCAGATACGCGTCCGCCTCCCACCGGTCGGCGACGCGCACGCGCGGACCGGCCTGCTCGATCGGCCCCGTCGCAGCCAGCAACCCGGTCACGCCGATCGCCCCGTCGAGGAGGGCCTCGCGCAGCGCCGGCCACCGCGCCGGCAGCCACTCTCCGGAGGAGAGGTCGACATCGCGTCGCACCAAGCGCGCGCCCTTCACAAGGCGCGCGGCACCCACCGCGTCGGTGCGGAGCACACGCTGCAGCAACTCGTTCATCGAGCGGCAGCCGTACCGTCCGCAGAACGCCGGCTCCCCCGACCTGTCAGGACGCTGATCGACGCTCGCCACCGCCTCGACGACCACGGCCTCCACGCGTCGCTGGATCTCGCCCACGACCCGCAGCAGGTCCATCATCTCTCCTGCATCGAGAGCGCCCATGGCGCCGGACTGGAGCACGGCGTCGAGAGCGACGACCGTGTCGTCGAGAACCGCTGCCGGGGTGCTTTCCATACGACGATTCAATAGAGGGCCACCGACATTTCGAGGCACGATTACCCCTGTTCAGGGCGATATTCCAGTACGCTCGAGACACTCCTCCTTCACACCAAGAGACCCGCGATCAGCCCTCCACACCACCCCAGCATCCGCACCGAAAACCTCCGCCGCACCCCGGTCGCAGGAGAACCCTCACACCAGGTCGGAGTCCTCGAAGATCAGGATCGTCCGTGTGGAGCGGATCGACGGGATCGCCTGGATGTCCTCCAGCACGATGCGACGGAGGTCGCGGGCGTCGTTGGCCCGCACGAGCAGCAGCACGTCGAAGTCGCCCCCGACCAGAGCCATGTGCTCGATCTCGGGGATCACCCTGAGCCGCGCGCTCACCTCCTGCCACGTGGCCTGCTCGATCGCGAGCGTCACATAGGCGCTCGCGTGGTGTCCGAGCAGTACGGGGTCGGTGCGCACCGTGTACCCCGTGATCACCCCGGTGTCGGTGAGTCGCTTGATCCGCGCGTGCGCTCCGGCGCGGGAGATGTGCACCGACTCGGCGATCGCGGTCATCGACGCGCGAGCATCCCGCCGCAGCTCAGCGAGGATCGCGCGATCCGTGTCGTCGAGCGCCGCCATGGCACCCCTCTCTCCTCCGGGAAATACTGACACTTCGGAGGCCATTCTGACACGGCGAGCGCAATCGTCCATGATTGCGCAGCGGTTCTTGGATGACTGTCGCATGCGCGGCATGCTGTCCTCATCGAGTTCGGCAAGGAAGGCGGACGGATGCACCCCCATGACATGCTCCCGCGAGACACCGCGGTACGACTGATCGACGAGGACGGGACCACCCTCCCCGACGAGGCATACGCGCTCCCCGCCGCCGACGTCCTGCTCGCCGCTTACCGCGGGCTCGTCGAAGGCAGACGCATCAACGACCAGGCGGGCGCGCTCGTCCGCCAGGGCCGCCTCGCGGTCTACCCCTCGTCACATGGTCAGGAGGCATGCCAGGTGGCAGCGGCGATGGTGCTCGGTGACACCGACTGGCTCTTCCCCACGTACCGCGACTCGGTCGCGGTGATCGCCCGCGGCATCGCTCCCGCTGAGGCGATGGTGCTCCTCAAGGGCGACTGGCACTCGGGCTACGACGTGCGCGCGCACCGCGTCGCCCCACAGGCCACCCCGCTCGCGACCCAGCTCCTGCACGCGGTCGGCTTCGCGCAGGCGGCGAAGCACCGCGGTGAGGACACCGTCGTGCTCGCGCTCTGCGGCGACGGTGCCACGAGCGAGGGCGACTTCCACGAGGCGATGAACTTCGCCGCCGTGTTCCATGTCCCGGTCGTGTTCTTCGTGCAGAACAACGAGTTCGCCATCTCGGTGCCCCTCTCCCGGCAGACCGCTGCCCCCTCCCTGGCACACAAGGCGGTCGGCTACGGCATGCCGGGGCAGCGCGTCGACGGCAACGACGTGGCCGCGGTCCTCGCGGTGCTCACGGAAGCCGTCGACCGCGCCCGCGCCGGCGGCGGCCCCTCCCTGGTCGAGGCGCACACCTATCGCATGCAGGCGCACACCAACGCCGACGACGACACCCGCTACCGCGAGCGCGAGGAAGTGCAGGCCTGGCTCGCCCGCGACCCGCTCCTGCGCCTGCGCGCGCATCTCACTGCGACAGGGGCGCTCGACGCCGCCGCCGAGGAGCGCTTCGCCTCGGGTGCCGAGGAGATCGCGGCGGCGATGAGGGCAGCGCTGAACACCGACGCAGACCTCGATCCCGAAGACCTGTTCCGCTTCGTGACCGCGACCCGCTCCCCGCAGCTCGACGAGCAGTGGCACCTGCTGCGCGACGAGATCGAACGCTCGCGTCTCGCCGACGCCGAGCACGCCACGACCGGAGGCCACCGATGACGATCGCACAGGACGACACGCGCATCGAGAGCGGAGTCACCACGACGACCACGATGACCATGGCCGCCGCCTTGAACAGGGCACTGGCCGACGCCATCGAGTCGGATCCGGACGTGGTGGTCTTCGGCGAAGATGTGGGAGCCCTCGGTGGCGTCTTCCGCATCACGGATGGACTCACCGCACGCTTCGGTGAGGACCGCTGCTTCGACACTCCGCTCGCGGAGTCCGGGATCGTCGGCACCGCGGTGGGGATGGCGATGAACGGGCTGCGCCCCGTGATCGAGATGCAGTTCGACGCCTTCGCCCTCCCCGCGTTCGAACAGGTCGTGAGCCATGTCGCCAAGCTCGGCAACCGCACGCGCGGTGGCATGCGCATGCCCCTGGTGATCCGCATCCCGTTCGGGGGCGGCATCGGGGGCGTCGAGCACCACTGCGACTCGTCCGAGGCCTACTACGCCCACACCCCCGGCCTCACGGTCGTCAGCCCGGCCACTCCGCAGGACGCGTACTCCCTGCTGCGTGCGGCCATCGCCTCGCCCGACCCGGTGATCTTCCTCGAGCCCAAGAAGCTGTACTGGAGCAAGGGCGAGGTCGACACCTCAGTCACCACGGAGCTCGGTTCGGCGCGTATCGCCCGCGACGGCACGGATGTGACGCTCCTCGCGTACGGCTCGTCCGTGCCGCTCGCACTGGAGGTCGCCGAGGTGGCCGCTGCGGAGGGGCGGAGCGTGCAGGTCGTCGACGTCCGCTCCCTCTCGCCGTTCGACGACGCCACCGTGACGGCCGCCGTGAAGTCGACAGGCCGTGCCGTGGTCATCGCGGAGGCGCCGGGCTACGTGAGCGTCGCCTCCGAGATCCAGGCACGCGTGTTCGAGCGCTGCTTCGAATACCTGGCGGCGCCCGTGCGACGGGTGACCGGATTCGACACGCCCTACGCACCTCCGAAGCTCGAGCACTGGTACCTGCCGGACGTCGACCGCGTGCTCGATGCGATCGACACCCTGCACTGGGAGGACGAATCATGAGCACTCCGGTGAAGCCGCAGACGGGCACGCGGGTGTTCCGACTGCCCGACCTCGGCGAGGGGCTGACCGAGGCCGGACTCGTGCAGTGGCTCGTCGCGGTCGGCGACACCATCGTGACGGACCAGCCGATCGCCGAGGTCGAGACCGCGAAGAGCATCGTGGAGCTGCCGTCGCCGTTCGCCGGAGTCATCACGGCTCTGCACGGCACCGCCGGGGACACGATCGACGTCGGCGCCCCCGTGCTCGAGGTGGCGGACTCCCCGTCTTCCGCGGCGGCTCCCGAATCACCGGCGACTCCCGCTCCACCGGCCCAGCCCGAGCACGAGGCGTACCGCGAGGAGGAACGCGCGGGCTCAGGGAACGTCCTCATCGGCTACGGCACCACCGCTCGTGCGACCAAGGGGCGGCGGCGCCCCCCGGTCGCATCGACGACGATTCACCCCGCATCGACGACGATCCACTCCGCATCGGGGACGCTTGCGGGCACTTCGCCCGCTGGATCGTCCGAGCGGCGCCCCGTCGCCGTACGCTCCCCACTCGTGCGTCGTCTCGCGCGAGACCTCGGTCTCGACGTCCACTCGATCACAGCGACCGGCGCCGATGGTGCCATCACCCGCGCCGACGTGCTGCGTGCCGCGGTGGACGGCGCGGTCGACGCAGTGGCCGACGGCGCCTCCGCACACGACAGCGGCCGGACGACGCCAGGAACAGGCGTGGGCCCCGAAGCAGGCGAGACGGTCGACGGTCTCGAGGTGCGCGCGCGCGAGCGGATGTCGCCGCTGCGCAAGGCTGTCAGCGCGAAGCTCTCCCGCAGCCGGTCCGAGATCCCCGAGGCCACGGTCTGGGTGGATGTCGACGCCACCGAGCTGTGGGATCTGCGTGCGCGGATGGCTCCGGAGGGAGGCAAGGCGCCGTCGGTGACCGCACTGCTCGCCCGCTTCGTCCTGCTCGCCCTCGAGGAGTACCCCGTGCTGGCCTCGCGCCTCAGCGAGAACGGGGACGAGATCCTCTCCTTCGACGGAGTGAACCTCGGCATCGCCGCCGACACCGAACGAGGGCTCCTGGTCCCGGTCGTCCCCCGCGCCCATGCCCTCTCCGTGACCCAGCTCGACTCGGCGCTGCGCGAACTCACCACCACGGCCCGCTCCGGCGCGATGCCACCGGAGCGGCTGCGGGGATCGACCTTCACGCTCAACAATTACGGAGGCCTGGGCGTTGACGGCTCAGCCGCGATCATCAACCACCCCGACGTGGCCATCCTCGGGATCGGCCGGATCATCGAGCGCCCGTGGGTCGTGGACGGAGCGATCGTCGCCCGCCGCATCGTGCAGATCTCGCTGGTGTTCGACCATCGGGTATGCGACGGAGGCTACGCCGCGGGCTTCCTGCGCCGGGTGACCGAACTCATCGAGCATCCGTTGCGGGCATTCGGGAGGGTGTAGGCGCTGCGCGCTCGGTTGAGCCGCGCCTCCGGGTCAGCCGAACACGAGCGGACGCTTCGTGGCGTCCTCCACCGTGATGCCGATGATCGTGGCGCCCGGCTCCTCGACATCGCGATCGGCATGGAACCGCAGCAATCGACCATCGCGCGACGCCATGTCGTACCAATGCTCCTCGGAGGAGACGACCGAGACCGTCGTGCCCTGCGGGTACGCCGCGACCGCGTCCGCGACCGGAGCCCCCACGCGAAGTCCGTCGATCGCCGGGAGGTCCGCGCCGACCTGAGTCGTCCCGGAGACGGAGCGGGCGTCGCCGACGGTGACGGATGCGACGGCGGCGCCGTCTTCGGTCGCCTGGACGAGCATCGAGCTCGTGCCCGCGTCGTTCACGAGCTTCGAGGGGTCTCCCGGGAAGGGCGGGGGGATCACCTGCGCCGCTCGCGCCGCAGAGATCGCCTCGTCGACGGGGTCTCCGAGACGGATCGGCCCGACACCGCCGGCCGTGATCATCCAGTCACCCCAGGGGGCCGAGGCATTCTCAGCAGGTTCCGGTTGCTCCGTCGGGGGGTTCGCGGTGAGCTTGTCCATCAACGCGGCGCGAGCTTGTTCCGCTCGCTCCTGGAGCTTCTCCGCGACGGCTTCGGCATCCGGCCGGGCCTCTCCGTCGAGCGACTGCGATACCTGCACGAGAACGTTCCCGACCGTGGCGTAGGCGCTGAACGTCGACCATCCCCCCTCGATCTCCGGCAGCGTCAACGTGCCGGCCAGTGCGCGCACGTTGTCCGAGGCCGCGGGAGTGACGGATTCGAACGAGGCAGGGCCGTTGTAGTCGAAGCTCGCGCACTGTGCCGCCGCGTCGACGAGCTGGTCCAGTCGCGCCTGTGCATGCGCTTCATCGGCGAACTGGAGAGCAAGCATCTGCCCGAAGCGATAGTCCGAGTCGGCCGTCGTCGTCCACGACACGTTGCGCGACCCGACGCTCCACAACGATTGCTCGGCGAACAGCGCGCCGCAGACCTCCGGGACGATCGCCGGGCCGCCGCCATCGGAGATCTGCTCGAGAACGGAGGACGGCTCACCGATGTCGGTCGAGCCGGGAAGGAGCGAACCGATCTCGTCGGCGGTGAACAGGAATCCTTCCAGTTCCTCACCGACGAAGATCGCGGGCCCCGTATAGGGCTCCGGTGGCGACGTCGTCTCCGGAGCAGCGGTCGGCTCGGGATCGGCCCCCGGCGCGCAGCCGGAGAGCACGAGAAGTGCGGCGACCGCTATTCCTCCGACGTGGATGCGAGCGATTCCAGAACGCGCCATGCGAACCCTCCGATGTGTCATACAGCGCCGATCCGGCGCCCCCTGCGTTGATCGTAGGGTTCCCGGACTCGATGGCGCGAGAAGGGCGACCGTGTCGAGATCAGACCGAGACCGATCGCATGCCCTCGAACGCATACGTTCCACGCGACCCCGATGCGGTACGCTCGGCAATTACTGACCGATCATTCGGTTATGAAAGTCGCCGAGCGCCGTACAGCGCTCTCCCCCGGAATCGCAGAACAATGGAGTTCGCATGACGTCAGCAGTCTCCGACCGCACCTCGCCCACACGGATGCCCGCCGAAGAACGGCGCGTACTCGCCGGCACCCTCGTGGGCACGTCGATCGAGTGGTACGACTTCTTCATCTACGCGCAAGCAGCGGGGCTGGTGCTCGCGCCCCTCTTCCTGGCTCCGATCGCACAGGAGAACCCCGGCTTCGCCCAGGTGCTCTCGTTCGCGACAATCGGCATCTCCTTCCTCTTCCGCCCGCTCGGCGCGATCGTCGCGGGCCACCTCGGCGACAAGCTCGGTCGCAAGAAGATGCTCGTGCTCACCCTCGTCATGATGGGCCTGTCCACGTCGTTGATAGGCCTCCTTCCGACGTATGCCGCGATCGGCGTGGCCGCGCCCATCCTGCTGATCCTGCTCCGCATCGTGCAGGGATTCTCCGCGGGTGGCGAATGGGGCGGAGCCGCCCTGATGGCCGTCGAGCACGCGCCGAACAGCCGCAGAGGACTCTTCGGGGCGTTCCCGCAGATCGGCGTCCCCGTCGGCATGATCCTTGCCACTTCCACCCTGTGGGTGCTCACCAGTTCGATGTCGCCGGAGGCCTTCCTCGAGTGGGGCTGGCGCATCCCCTTCCTGCTCTCGATCGTGCTCATCGCGGTCGGCTACGTGATCCGACGCGCGGTCGATGAGAGCCCGGTGTTCGAGGACCTGCGGCGCCGCCGCAAGGAGGCATCCGCTCCCCTGCGCCGGCTCTTCCGTCAGAACACCAAGCAGGTCGTCCTCACCGCGATCATCTTCATCGCGAACAACGCGGCGGGGTACCTGCTCATCGCGTTCTTCGCGACCTACGCCGTCACCACCCTCGGCATGGACCGACCCCCGGTGCTGCTGGCGACCACCCTCGCCTCGTTCGGGTGGCTCATCTTCACCCTGTGGGGCGGACACCTCTCCGACCGGCTCGGCCGCATCCGCACGTTCCAGATCGGCTACGTGGCGCTCGCACTCTGGGCGGTGCCGATGTGGTTCCTCATCGACACCGCGAACATCCTCTGGTACTTCGTGGCACTGTTCGTGATGACGTTCGCGCTCGGACTCTCTTACGGCCCGCAGGCAGCCCTGTACGCGGAGATGTTCCCCGCGAACGTGCGCTATTCGGGCGTCTCCATCGGCTACGCCCTCGGTGCGATCCTCGGCGGAGCGTTCGCGCCGATGATCGCGGAGGCGCTGATGAACCAGTTCCACGCGGCCTGGACGATCGGCGTGTACATCGCGGTGGCATCCGTGATCTCGCTGATCGGCGTCTCGCTCGTCAAGGAGACGAAGGGCGTGGACCTGCTCAGCTGAAGCCGCCCCGATCGCGGCGCCGGCCACACCTGTGACATAATTACCGGACGATCGGTCAGTAATTCGGGCCGATCGTCCGGACAACGGGCAACCCGTCGAGACAACGCAGTCAGGAGTTCCGCATGACCGAGGCCTACCTCGTCGGAGGCGTACGCACCCCGGTCGGTCGCTACGGCGGAGCCCTGGCCTCCGTCCGTCCCGACGACCTCGCAGCGATCGTCGTCCGCGAGGCCGCGCGACGCGCAGGCGTCGACCCCCTCCAGGCCGAGATCGACGAGGTCATCCTCGGCGCCGCGAACCAGGCGGGCGAGGACAACCGCAATGTCGCCAGGATGGCGGTCCTGCTCGCCGGCCTTCCCGACAGCGTCCCCGGCATCACGGTCAATCGACTGTGTGCCTCCGGCATGTCCGCCGTCACGATCGCCGCTCAGGCGATCCGAGCCGGCGACGCCGACCTCATCATCGCCGGCGGCGTCGAATCGATGACCCGCGCACCCTGGGTGCAGGCCAAGCCCGAGAAGGCATGGGCGAAGCCCGGCGCCGCCTTCGACACCTCGATCGGCTGGCGATTCCCGAACCCGCGGCTCCTGGCCCGCGAGAAGGCGACGTACACGATGCCGGAGACCGCGGAGGAGGTCGCGCGCGTCGACGGCATCGGACGCGAAGAGGCGGACGCGTTCGCCCTGCGCTCGCAGCAACGGGCCGCCGCGGCGATCGCAGACGGACGGTTCGAGGCGGAGATCGTCGGAGTCCCCGTCGGCTCGGGTGAGGTGCTCGTGGACGAGGGCCCTCGACCGGAGACGACGCTCGAAGGCCTCGCCCGACTGCGGCCCGTCGTCGCGGGCGGTCAGGTCGTCACCGCCGGAAACTCCAGCGCGCTCAACGACGGTGCCTCCGCGATCATGGTCGCGAGCGCGGATGCGGTCGAGCGGCACGGGCTGACACCGCGGGCGCGGATCGTCGTCGGCACCAGCGCAGGACTCGCGCCCGAGATCATGGGCCTCGGACCGGTGCCCGCCACGGAGAAGGCGCTGCAGCGCGCCGGGCTCTCCATCGACGACATCGGCTCCGTCGAGCTCAACGAAGCGTTCGCCACCCAGTCCATCGCCTGCCTCCGACGCCTCGGGCTGGACGAATCCCGCGTGAACGCCGACGGCGGAGCGATCGCGCTCGGTCACCCGCTCGGCTCGTCCGGCTCCCGCCTTCTGGTCACGCTCCTCGGACGCATGGAGCGCGAGGGCTCCCGCTACGGACTCGCCACCATGTGCGTCGGCGTCGGCCAGGGCGCTGCTCTGATCGTGGAGAAGGTGTGATGCCGCGGTCTCCCCTCGGCGATACGCAGGCGCACGACGAACCCCTCCTCGTCGAAAGGCGTCACGACCGCGTGGTCGCCACCCTCAATCGGCCGCACAAGCGCAACGCGATCGACCAGGCCACGATCGACGCGCTGCACGCGCTGTGCACCGAGCTGGAGACCGTGCCGCTCCCGCTGATCCTCACCGGCGCCGGCGGGGTCTTCGCGGCGGGTGCCGACATCGCCGAACTGCGCGAACGGCGTGCCGCCGACGCGCTGCGCGGGATCAACGCTCACGCGTTCGTCCGACTCGCCGAACTGCCGATGCCCGTCATCGCGGCGATCGACGGCTACGCGCTCGGCGGTGGAGCCGAGCTCGCCTACGCGGCGGACATCCGCATCGGGACGCCGACGCTCGCGATCGGCAACCCGGAGACCGGGCTGGGCATCCTCGCAGCGGCCGGCGCGAGCTGGCGTCTCAAGGAGATCGTCGGCGACGCCAGGGCGATCGAGCTGCTGCTCACGGGTCGCACGGTGAAGGCAGAGGAGGCGCTGCGCATCGGGCTGGTCTCGGCGATCCACGAGACGACGGACCTGCTGCCGACCGCCCACGCCCTCGTCGACCGCATCGCCCGCAACGACCCCGCAGCGACCATCGCGACCAAGCGGGTGTTCCGGGCACCCCGCGACCACCACCCCGCCGCCGATCTGGAAGCCCAGGCCGAGCTCTTCGAGAGCCCGGAGAAGTTCCGACGGATGACCGACTTCCTCGAACGGAGAGACCGATGACCGAGAGCACGTTCATCGCGCCCGAACAGGTGGGGGTGCTCGGCGGCGGCCGTATGGGCGCGGGCATCGCGCACGCCTTCCTGCTCGCCGGCTCCCGGGTTGGCATCGTCGAACGCGACGCCGACGCGGCGGAGGCGGCCACGGCACGCGTGCTCGAGTCCATCGACGCCTCGGTCGCACGCGGCACGGCCCTCGACTCCCCCGAGGCCTATCGGGCGCGCCTGACCACGGGCACGGATGCCGCCCTGTTCGCGCAGTGCACGCTCGTCGTCGAAGCCGTTCCGGAGGACCTCGCCCTCAAGGTCGACGCGCTCCGTCGGGTCGAGGCGCAGATCGCACCGGACGCCGCCATCGCCTCGAACACCTCGTCCATCTCGATCGATGAGCTGGCCGCGGTGCTCGATCGCCCCTCGCGGCTGCTGGGCATGCACTTCTTCAATCCGGTGCCCGCCTCCACCCTCGTCGAGATCGTCCATGGTGCGAGCACCGCTCCTGCGCTCGTCGATGCCGCCCGCGGCTGGGTGGCCGCCATCGGCAAGACACCGATCGTCGTGGCCGATGCTCCCGGATTCGCGTCGTCCCGCCTCGGCGTCGCGATCGGGCTCGAGGCGATCCGCATGCTGGAGGAAGGTGTGGCCTCCGCCGAGGACATCGACGCCGCGATGACGCTCGGATACAAGCACCCCGTCGGTCCGCTGCGGCTCACCGACATCGTGGGCCTCGACGTGCGCCTGGGCATCGCCGAGTACCTCTCCGCACAGCTGGGTGAGCGCTTCGAACCTCCGGCCCTGCTGCGACGCCTGGTCGCCGAAGGCCACCTCGGCCGCAAGAGCGGACGCGGCTTCTACGAATGGGACGCCTCAGGAAGGGAACAGAAATGATCGAGATCCTCCCCAGCTACGTCGAGGGAGCGTGGTGGACGCCGTCGTCCGACGCCGAGGCCACGGATGTCCGTGACGCCTCAACGGGAGAGGTCGTCGCCCGCGTCTCGACCGACGGGCTCGATCTGGGGCCCGTGCTCGACCACGCCCGCACCGTGGGACAGGCGTCGCTGGGAGAGCTCACCTTCCATCAGCGCGCCGTGGTGCTCAAGCAGCTCGCCCTCGCCCTCACCGAGCGCAAGGCCGAGCTGTACGAGCTGTCCAGCCGCACCGGTGCCACAGCGCAGGACTCCTGGGTCGACATCGACGGCGGGATCGGCGTGCTGTTCGCGTACTCCAGCAAGGGCCGGCGCGAGCTGCCCAACGCGAAAGTGTACGTCGACGGGGGTGTCGAGAACCTCTCCAAGGACGGCTCGTTCCTCGGCCGCCACATCTACACGCGACTCCGCGGCGTCGCCGTGCAGATCAACGCCTTCAACTTCCCGGTCTGGGGGTCTCTCGAGAAGTTCGCACCCGCGTTCCTCGCCGGCGTCCCCACCGTCGTGAAGCCGGCCACCCCCACCGGATACCTCGCCGAGGCCATGGTGCGCGTGATGGTGGAATCGGGGCTCCTCCCCGACGGGTCGCTGCAGCTGGTCTCCGGCAGCGTGCCGGGTCTCTTCGACGAACTGCGGCTGGGCGATCTGGTCGCCTTCACCGGCTCCGCGTCGACCGCCGAGAGCCTGCGTGCCCACGATGCCGTGCAGACGGGAGGGGTGCGCTTCACGAGCGAGACCGACTCGATCAACGCGTCGGTCCTCGGAACGGATGCCGTCTCGGGCACGCCGGAGTTCGATGCGTACGTCAAGCAGCTGGTCGCCGAGATGACCACGAAGGCCGGGCAGAAGTGCACCGCGATCCGCCGGGCGATCGTGCCGGCGGAAGCTGTCGACGACGTGATCGCCGCGGTCCGCGAGCGGCTGTCGTCGCGCGTGATCCTCGGCGACCCGCGCGCCGAAGGGGTGACCATGGGCCCGCTCGCCTCCACCGCGCAGCGTGAGGAGGTGCTGCGCCAGGTCGACCGCCTGCAGGCCGGAGGCGGCGAACTGGTGATCGGCACGACCGACGCGCCGATCGTCCGCCATGCCGACGGCACCGAAGGAGCAGCCCCCGACGGCGCCTTCGTGGCGCCGATGCTGCTGCGCTTCCCCGATCCCACGAGCCCCGCCGTGAACGAGATCGAGGCGTTCGGACCCGTGTCGAGCATCGTCGGCTATCGCACCCTCGACGAGGCGAGCAGCCTCGTGGCTCGCGGCGGCGGCTCGCTCGTGACGAGCGTGGCGACGCACGACCCCGAGGTGGCCGTCGCCCTCGCCACCGGCATGTCCGCCTACAACGGGCGCGTCCTCTTCCTCGACCGGGACGACGCCCGCACCTCGACGGGGCACGGCTCTCCACTCCCGAACCTCGTGCACGGTGGCCCGGGCCGCGCGGGCGGAGGTGAGGAGCTCGGCGGCATCCGGGCGGTGCTGCACCACATGCAGCGCACCGCGGTGCAGGGTTCCCCGGAGATGATGACCGCGCTCACGGGAGTCTGGCACCAGGGCGCGAGCTCGCGCCCGTACGAGCGGGGCGACGGCGTGCACCCGTTCCGAAAGTCGCTGGCCGAACTGCACGTCGGCGATCAGGTGGCCAGCGGCTCGCGCACGGTGACCCTCGACGACATCGAGACGTTCGCGGCGTTCACCGGCGACACGTTCTACGCGCACATGGACGAGGACGCTGCCTCCGCGAACCCGTTCTTCCCCGGACGCGTGGCGCACGGATACCTGCTGGTGTCGTGGGCTGCGGGACTGTTCGTCGACCCGGCTCCCGGCCCCGTGCTGGCGAACTCCGGGCTGGAGAATCTGCGATTCGTCACGCCCGTCTCCCCCGGCGACGACATCAGGGTCGAGCTGACCGCGAAGCAGATCACCCCAAGGGAGACCGACGAGTACGGGGAGGTGCGGTGGGATGCGGTGCTGAAGAACCAGCACGATGACATCGTGGCCACGTACGACGTGCTCACCCTGGTGGCGAAGGAGCGTGCGGCGGCGTGACGCTGAGCGCGGGAGCCCCGGTCAGACGACCGCGGCTCCCGCGCCATCGTCCGTGCGCAAGCCGTCCAGGGCGATGGCCACCACGTCGTCTGCGAGACGGTCGGCGCCCTCGCGCCCGCCGGGCCGATACCACTCGACGATCGAGTTGATCATCCCGAACACCAGACGCGCCACCACACTCGCGTCGATGTCGGCCCGCAGCTCCCCCTCGCGCTGCGCCTCAGACACGAGAGCGGTGATCCGACGGTCGAACGCCCGGCGACGGATGAGAGCCCTGCGCTCCACCTCGGTGTTGCCCCGCACCCGCAGCAGCAGCGTCACGGCCGGCAGCTGCTCCACGAGCACCCGGACGGCGCCGCGCAGCACCTGCTCGAGCCGGTCGACCGCGCTCGATGCCCCCTGAGCGGCAGCCGAGTCGGGAATCGGGCCGTCCACCACGGCTTCCAAGCCGCTCAGCGCCGCGTCCAGAGCGAGGTCGAGGATCTCGTCCTTCGAGCCGAAGTGATGGTAGATCGCCGACTTCGACAGACCGAGGCGCTCGGCGAGCATCCCGATCGACGTGGCGTCGTACCCGTACTCGTTGAACGCGGCGACGGCGACGGCGAGGATCCCCTGCTGGTCGTACCCCGGTCGGCCTCGTCGCGTGCTCTGCATCTCGGACATCACCCCACAGTCTCGCACTCGAAGCGGCGGGCGGGCGGGAGCACCGACCGCGAGGCGGGCGCGACGGCTCTCCGTGTCAATCCCCGCATCGCCCGCATCAGCGCAGGTCGTACACCCGCTTGTACTTCCCCTCGCTCCGGGGCAGCGCTCCCGGCTCCTCGAGTTGGACGGCCACCGTCGATCCGACGAAGATCTTGATCCGCTGCGCCAGCACCTCCGCGGCGCTGCGGCAGGTCTCGACGGACAGGTCGGGGTGCCGCTCGATGCGGACCTTCAGCGTGTCCATGCGCCCCGCCTTCGACAGCTCGAGGATGAAGTGCGGGGTCAGCTGCTCGATCCCCAGCACCAGCTCCTCGATCTGCGTGGGGAACACGTTCACGCCCCGCAGGATGATCATGTCGTCGTTGCGGCCGGTGATCTTCTCCATCCGCCGCATCCCGGCCCGGGCCGTCCCGGGAAGCAGGCGGGTGAGGTCGCGGGTGCGATAGCGGATGACCGGGAACGCCTCCTTGGTCAGAGAGGTGAACACGAGTTCCCCGAGTTCGCCGTCCGGCAGCACGGCGCCGCTCTCTCCGTCGATGATCTCCGGCAGGAAGTGGTCCTCCCACACATGCGGACCATCCTTGGTCTCGAGGCACTCGTTGCCCACACCGGGCCCCATCACCTCGCTGAGACCGTAGATGTCGAGCGCGTCGATGCCGAGGCGCTGCTCGAGCTCGTGACGCATCTCGTTCGACCAGGGCTCCGCTCCCAGAACCGCGACCTTCAACGAGGTGGAGCGCGGGTCGACTCCCTGCGCGGCCATCGCATCGGCGATCGTCAGCAGATAGCTGGGCGTGCACAGGATCGCGTCGGGCTCGAAGTCGAGGATCAGCTGCACCTGGCGTGCGGTCTGGCCGCCGGACATCGGGATGACCGTCGCGCCGAGCGCTTCGATGCCCGCGTGTGCGCCGAGCCCGCCGGTGAAGAGTCCGTAGCCGTAGGCGTTGTGCACCTTCATGCCGGGGCGGATGCCGCTGGCTCGCAGCGAACGCGCGACCAGCGCGCCCCACCGCTGGAGATCGCCTCTGGTGTAGCCGACGACCGTCGGGCGGCCGGTGGTGCCGCTGGAGGCGTGGATGCGGGCGACGTCGGACATCGGCACAGCGAACATCCCGAACGGATAGGTCTCGCGCAGATCCGCCTTGGTCGTGAAGGGAAGCAGCCGCACGTCGTCGAGCGTGCGGATGTCGTCCGGGTGCACGCCGGCCTCGTCGAACTTGCGCGTGTAGAGAGGCACGTTCGCGTAGGCGTGGCGCACGGTCTGCTGGAGTCGACCGAGCTGGAGCGCGGCGATCTCGTCGCGCGACATCCGCTCTTCCGCGTCGAGCTCGGCGGATGCGGGCGGGTGGACGTGGGAGGGTGTTGCGGTCGTCATCGACACGAGGTTCTCCGGAGCATTCAGAAGGTCTGGCTGGTGGTGCGGGAGCGCCCGCGGAACTCGGCGACGGGATCGCCCCGTTCGTCGACCACGGTCACGTCGTAGATGCCGGAGCGTCCGCTGAGCGACCGTCGGACGGCGGTGGCGGTGAGGGTCTGTCCCGATACGGTCGGCTTCAGGAAGGAGATGTCCGCGCCGGCGGCCACGGTGACCCTGTCGTCTTCGTTGCACGCGATCGCGAAGGCGGTGTCCGCCAGGGCGAAGACGAAGCCGCCGTGGGTGATGTGGAAGCCGTTGGTCATGTCGTCCCGCACGCGCATCGAGACGACCGCGTGGCCGGGGTCATCGCATTCGACCACGAGGCCCAGCGAAGCCGAGGCGCGGTCGCGCTCCATCATCGCGCGGTTCGGGCGCGCGTCGTCCGTCGTCCGCGCCGTCGCTTCCGTCATCGTCGACCTCCTCGTCGAGCGGGTTCGGGCGCTGCACCTGCGGTACCCGATCCGCTCATACTAACCGACCGATCGTTCAGTTAGTCAAGCAGGTCAGCCTCGTCTGCTCCGGGATCCCGGCCTGTGGACGAACCCCTCAACTGAAGTCGGGAAGCCGGCGCAGTGTCGTATCCTCCGTCAGGATGCCGGTGATCACGGCACTCGGGTCGCCGGCGTCGCGATCGACGCGGAACCGGATCGCCGCCCCCTCGCGCGTCGTCCACTGATAGAAGTACTCGCCGGAGGACACGATACGGATCGCCGTGCCCCCGGGGAACGCATCCTCGGCCTCGCCGACGGTGTCGCCGATCCGCACCTCGCCTGCCGTCGGCAACGCGGCAGGATCCTCCTGGGGCTCGTTCCCGACGTTCGCGGAACCGATGGATGCGGCATCGACGACGGAGTCGCCCGCGTCGGTCCACAACAGCACAGAGGCCGAACCGTCCGGACTGACGATCCGCGTCTGCCCTCCGTCCCACTCCGGCCTGATCACCGTCGCTCCCGGGACGGCCGCGATGGCCTCGTCGAGGTCGGAGCCGAGGACGATCGGCCCGATCCCGGTAGCGCTCACCTGCCAGCTGCTCCACGCCGCAGAAGGGTCGACAGCAGGCGGCGTCGCTGCGGGCGCCGGCGGGTTCGCGGTCAACTCCTCGATCAGCTGCGACCGAGCGTCGGACGCCTGGTCGCTCAGGAACGCAGCGGCCCGCTCAGCGTCGAAGGCGGCGTCGCCGGTGAACGGCTGCCAGAAGTTCACGAGGACGTTGCCGACCGACGCGTACCCCTGGTAGAGCCGGTGTCCGCCGCCGAGTCCGTCGTCGAGCACCAATGCTCCGGTGACGGCGCGGATCCCATCCCCGGAGTCGAGCGTGGTCGAATCGAACGTCGACGCGCCGCTGCCGTAGGTGAAGTCCGCACACTGCTTCGCCACCTCGACGTACCGGTCCATCAGCCCCTGCGCCGTCGCCTCGTCCGCGAACTGGAGCACATGCATCCAGCCGTCCCGCCCATCGGGGAGGGAGCTGGTCCACGTGACCGAACGCGCGCCGATCGACGCCTGGGAAGGCTCGTAGAGGAAGAGGTTGCAGATCGCCGGCGAGAGCTCGGGGCCGCCTCCGTCGGAGATCTGGATCAGCGACGGTGACGGCGACCCCACGTCGCCGACGTCGGGGAGGAGACCGGCGATCTCGTCGGCGCTCGTCAGGAACCAGTCGAGCTGGTCTCCGACGAACACCGTCGGACCGTCGTACGGCGCCGGAGCAGGGCTCTCGGTTGCCGGAGTCGGCTTCGGTGTGGCTTGCGGTGCGGGCACGCACCCCGACAGGGCGATGATCGCCCCCGCCGTGAGCACTCCCAGGACAGTTCGTGACGACCACCGTGTGGACATGGACCCTCCGATTGCTCGCGACGCCACGATCGACGCCCCCTCGCTGACGAGCCTAGAGCCGGATCCATCGCCCTCACGCTTCTGGACCATGTCCATATCAGAATGGAACGAAACGCATGCCGAGGTGCGCATACGACGTGGCAGGACCGTTTCGTTCACTCCTCGACGAGAGTCGAGGAGACGGCTGCGCGCGCGGCATCCGCAGAGCTCGCACCGACTGCTGCCTCCGCGGCTCGTCGGCAGTCATCGACGGACAACTCCTGCAGGCGCGCGGCCACGCGACCGAGCGATCGCGGCGCCATGGACAGCGACGTCACCCCGAGGCCGATCAGGACCGGAGCGAGCGCGGGGTCGCCGCCTGCTTCGCCGCAGACGCCCACCGACTTTCCGGCAGCCCGACCTGCGGCACCGACGGCGGCGATGAGTCGCAGCACTGCAGGCTGCCACGGATCGTTGAGGTCGCCCAGATCGCTGAGCAGCCGATCCGCCGCCATCGTGTACTGGGCGAGGTCGTTGGTGCCGAGGCTCACGAAGTCGACGACCTCGAACAGCTCCGCGGCGAGCAGTGCGGCGGACGGGGTCTCGATCATGATGCCGACCCTGTCGAGCCCCGCGGACCGACAGCGTTCGGCGAAGTCCCTGGCCTCGTCGACCGTCGCGACCATCGGAGCCATCACCTCGACCTCCGCCGCTTCCGCCGCAGCCGCTCGCGCGAGGGCGACCAGCTGATCATCGAGAAGTTGCGGTCGGCGTCGGGCGATCCGCAGCCCGCGTACGCCGAGCGCGGGGTTGTCCTCGCTGTCGGAGTTGGCGAAGGGAAGGGGCTTGTCGCTCCCCGCGTCGAGGGTGCGCACAACGACCTTGCGCCCGGGGAAGGCGGACAGCACGCCGCGATAGGCGGTCACCTGTTCGTCGATGCTCGGCGCCTCGGCGCGGTCGAGGAAGCAGAACTCCGTGCGGAAGAGTCCAACGCCCTCCGCATGCGCCGAGGCCGCCACCGTCGCGTCCGCCGCTCCTCCGACGTTGGCGAGCAGCGGTATGCGCTGCCCGTCGGAGAGCGCTCCGACGCCGTCGAAGTCGACAGCGGTCGCCGAGGCGCGCGCTTCGGCGACGCGGGATTCCGCCGGGGCGACCTCCACCGTGCCGCGGTCGCCGTCCACGAGGACCATCGTCCCCACCGGGATCGCCTGGGCGTCGACGACACCGACGACAGCCGGCAGCCCCAGGGAGCGCGCGATGATCGCCGTGTGCGAGGTCGGTCCGCCCTGGACCGTGACGAGGGCGACGCATCGGCCCCCGGCGAGCAGAGCGGTGTCAGCGGGAGCGAGGTCGGCGGCCACCAGCACGAAGGGATCGTCGCGCTCGGGGACACCCGGCATGTCGACTTCGAGGATCTCGGCGATGATCCGGTCGCGTACATCGCGGATGTCGGCGATGCGCTCGGCCATCCGACCCCCCAGCGCGGCGAGAGCCTTCTCGTGGACGACGGCGGTCTCCCAGACCGCACGGGCGGCGGTGCGCCCCTTGGAGAGGACCAGAGCCGTCGCCTCGGACACCAGCTCGGGGTCGGAGGCCAGCAGGCGCGAGGCGTCGAGGATGGCCTTGGTCTCTCCCGTCGCCTGCGCCGTGCGTGTGCGGAGCTGATCGGCGACCGCGACGGCGGCCCACTCGATCGCCGACACCTCGGAATCGCGGTCGGCGGGGGGCACCAGCACGTCCGGATCGGGTTCGGGAAGCGGCGGTGCGAGATGCACGACGGGGGCGGCGGCCCGGCCGGAGCTCACCCCGCGCCCGCGGAGCACGGCGCCCGGCGCGACGGTTCGCGTCGGCTCCTCCTGCGCACGCGATTTCGGTTCATCCGCGCGCGTCGGCAGACCGGGTGCGGGTGCGATCGCGGTCGAAGTCGCGTCGCCATCGGGTCCGGTCTCCTCGGTCCCCTCCCCGAAGCCGTCATCGAACAGAGCGACCAGGCGATCCAGCGCCTCCTCTCCCCCATCGCCCCGTGCAGTCAGCTCGATCTCGTCCCCCTGCCGCGCACCGAGCACGAGCAGCCGCGTCAGGCTCGCCGCCGACGCGTCGGGGCCGTCGGGGAGCCGGCGCACGCGCACATCCGCGCCGGACGACGCCTTCGCGATCAGTGCCGCAGGACGCGCATGGATCCCCTGCGGGTTGCGGACCCGCACTCGTCGCACCTGCGCGTCATCGTCCTTCGGAGCATCGGAGGTCTCCGCCTCGTGCGCCTCCTCGACACCGAGGGCGCCGGTCTTCGCCGCCAGGGCCGTAGAGGCCTCAGCCGCCACGGTGTCGAGCGATCCGCCCGCCGCAGCGGACACGACAGCGGCGAGAAGCCCCTCCACGAAGGGTGCGGGAGCGAGCCGGACGGTCACGTCGCTCGAACGCAGCTCCACCGCGAGTTCCGCGCTGAGCACGGCTGAGCCCAGATCCATGAGCACGAGGACGCCGTCGCACTCCGTGGCGAGCTCATCGATGGCGGCGGACACCGCGACAGCGTCCGTACCGAGGATCGGTACGCCCTCGGCGTCGACTCCGGCGCCGGCGGCGACCCGCACCCGCACCTCGCCGTCGTGGACCATCTGCAGGGCGAGCTCCAGCGCCGCCTCCCCGAGCCGTGCACTGTGGGAGACGGCGACGATGCCGATCATCTGGCGCTGTCCTCGATCGTCTCGGCGAGCGTCTCGAAGAGGATCGCCGTCGAGGCCGCTCCGGGGTCGAGGTGTCCGGCGCTGCGCTCGCCCAGGTAGCTCGCCCTGCCCTTCCGGGCGACGAGAGGGAGGGTGGCGTCCCGACCTGCCGCCGCGGCATCCGCAGCGGCTCTGGCGGCGTCGGAGACGGAGGCGCCCGCGGCGAGCGCGGCATCCATCGCGTCGACCGCCGGCGCCATCGCGTCGAACATCGTCTTGTCCCCCGCCTCGGCCTTGCCGCGCGCGACGATACCGTCGAGTCCTGCCCGCAGTGCGGCCGCGAGAGCGTCGCCGTCGAGATCGGACACGGCACCCGCGGCCATGCCCATGCGGAGGAAGAACGTGCCGTACAGAGGCCCGCTGGCACCGCCGACCGAGCTCACCAGCGTCATGCCGACCGTCTTCAGGAGCTCGTCCACCGTTGCCGGCGCGCCGGCGGACAGCTTCTCGCCGACAGCGCCCATGCCCCGAGCCATGTTGGCCCCGTGATCGGCGTCGCCGATGGCCGAGTCGAGTTCGGTGAGCCAGTCGCGCTTCTCCGTCACGGCGGCGCCGAAGCGTGCGATCCAGTCGGCGAGGAGCGTGGTGTCGACCGCGGCCATCAGACGCCCCATCGCAGACCGGGGGTGTTCACCGGGGCATCCCACAGCCGCAGCAGCTCATCGTCGGCTTTGAGCAGGGTCACCGAGCACCCGGCCATGTCGAGCGAGGTGATGTAGTTGCCGACGAGGTTCCTGGCGACCTGCACTCCGGCCTTCTCCAGCAGCGCGGCGACCTCGCCGTACATGAGGTACAGCTCGATCAGCGGGGTCGCACCCATGCCGTTGAGCATCACGATCGCAGGACCGGTGCCGTCGATGTCGGCCAGGATCGGCTCGACGAGCTGCCGGGCGATCTCGGAGGCCGGGGCGAGGGGTTCGCGATGCCGACCCGGCTCCCCGTGGATCCCTATGCCGATCTCCATCTGATCGTCCGGAAGGTCGAAGGTGGGCTTGCCCGCTGCGGGCACCGTGCAACTGGTGAGGGCCATTCCCATCGAGCGGCCCTGTCCGTTCACCTTCTTCGCCAGCTCGACCACGGCCGGGAGGTCGCGCCCCTCCTCCGCTGCCGCCCCGAGGATCTTCTCGAGCAGCACGGTGAGGCCCACCCCGCGGCGTCCTGCGGTGTACAGGGAGTCCTGCACCGCGACGTCGTCGTCCACCGTGATGCTGCCCACCTCGATGCCGTCCATGGCGGCGAGCTCGGCGGCCATCTCGAAGTTCAGCACGTCACCGGTGTAGTTCTTCACGATGTGGAGCACACCCGCTCCGCGATCGACGGCCTTGGTCGCGACCTGCACGCGGTCGGGGGTGGGTGAGGTGAAGATCTCTCCGGCGACAGCGGCGTCCAGCATCCCGGTGCCGACGAAACCGCCGTGCAACGGCTCATGGCCGGAGCCTCCGCCGGAGACGATCGCGACCTTGCCCTGCGCCTTGGGCGTGGCGCGCGTGATGACGTGGTTCTCCAGGTCGACGGAGAGCTCGGGGTGAGCGAGCGCGACGCCTCTCAGCGACTCGACGAGAACGTCTTCCGGGGCGTTGATGAGCTTCTTCATCGTTCGATCTCCTTTGATCTTTCGCGGACTCTTTCGCAGAAATCCGAAAGCAATTCGTTAATGTCGAATATGCTCGGAGCCTGCCGGGTTGTCAAGATCAATCGTGAAGCCCGGCTCCATCGACACCGGCTCGACGACGCACCGGAAGGAGGCCCTCCCCGTGATCCAGGCGATCGACCGCGCGGCGAAGATCCTCGAACTGCTCCAGGGAGCACGCCACCTCGGCATCACCGACCTCTCTGCAGCCCTCGGCCTGCCGCCGTCGACCGTGCACGGGATCGTGAAGTCGCTGCGCGCGCACGGGCTCGTCGCGAAAGAGCGGGGTGGCCAGCGCTACATGCTCGGCCCCACCCTGCTGCGCCTGAGCAACGTCTACCTCGACACCCTCGACGTGCGCGCCAGAGCCATGCGGTGGACGCAGGAGCTCGCACGCCGCACCGACCTGTCCGTACGGCTGGGCGCTCCGCACTTCACCGATGTGCTCGTCATCCACCACAATCTGCGCCCCGATGACAGCCAGCAGATGCTCGAGACCGGTGTCGCCATCCCCGCCCACGCCTCGGCGATGGGCAAGGTGCTCCTCGCCTACGACCTCGGGTTCCAGCAGAGCGTCTTCGAACAGCCGCTGCGCAGCCTCACCGGCGACACCGTCACCGACGTGGCGCGCCTGACGCTGGAGCTGCCGTCGATCGCCGAACGCGGCATGGCCGGGGAGTTCGACGAGGCCGTCCTCGGCGAGTCCTCGATCGCCGCCCCCGTCGCTGACGCGTCGAACGACATCGTCGCCGCGGTCGCCGTCGTGTTGCCCACCTCGCAAGCGCCGACGTCGGATGCGATCCTCAACGCACTGCGGGAGACGGCACGCAACATCTCACGCGAACTCGGCGCCACCGCCTGGCCCCCGCGCATCGCGCCCGCCGACGACTGACACCTGTCCCACGCAGCGCCACCCCGACGGCCGGCTGTCAGCCGCGCAGCGCCAGCGCGAAGGGCAGCACGCCCGTCGCCCCGGCACGACGGAGCTCACGCGCCGCGACGGTCATCGTCCACCGGCTGTCGACGAGGTCGTCGACGAGCAGCACCGGCCCGGTCGGCACATCCAGATGCCGAGCGCTGAAGCGCTCCCAGAGTCCCGCGAGGCGGAAGACGCTGTTCCCACCCGGCCCGCCGGAAGGCCCTCCTCCCACGAGTTCGAGCGGCCCGAGATACGGCAGGCGCCCGACATCGGCGAGTCCGCGCGCGAGCGAGTCGACCAGCAGCGGGTGCGAGCGCGAGGGCATCGCGACCACCGCCACGGGGCGCTCCTCCCACCCCCATCCTGCGAGCACGCGGACGCACGCCTGCAGCAGCTGCGGTGTCACCGCGGCATCGGGCGCCCCGGCCGCGAACAGCTCGCGCAGCGCCCCGCCCCAGCCCAGATCGGTGAGACGCGCGAGTGCGCGCCCCTCACTCGCCTGCTCGTCTGCCGGGATGCGCCCCTTGACCGGCACGTCCAGCCGGTCCGCACCGGTCGGCCAGGCACGACGAGGCTCGATCGGCACTCCGACGCGGTCGAGCGATTCCACGGCCTGCGAGCTCGCGGAGGCGCCGATCTCCCGCGGGAACCACTCCCCCGCGCAGTTGTCGCACCTCCCGCACGGAGCGGCCGTGTCGTCGTCGAGCGCGCGCTGCAGGAACTCCATGCGGCACCCGTCGGTCTGCTCGTACTCGATCATGTGCTGCTGCTCGGCCACACGCTCGGCGGCGATGCGCTCATACCGCTCGGCGTCGTAGCTCCAGGGTGCACCGGTCGCGACCCACCCGCCCTGCACGCGCCGGACCGCCCCGTCGACGTCGAGCACCTTCAACAGCAACTCGAGCGGCGTGCGGCGGATGTCGACCATCGCCTCGAGCGCCGGCGTCGAGATCGGAACGTCGCCGAGGGCCCCGATCACCCGCTCGGCTCGTTCACGATCGGGCATCGAAGCTGTCGCGAAGTAGTGCCAGATGTCACGGTCCTCGACGCCGGGGAGCAGCAGCACGTCCGCGCTCTCGCTGGCACGTCCGGCACGACCCACCTGCTGGTAGTAGGCCACGGGGGAAGACGGCGCGCCCAGGTGCAGCACGAAACCCAGATCGGGCTTGTCGAACCCCATGCCCAGCGCGCTCGTGGCGACGAGAGCCTTGACCTCGTTGCGCTTGAGCATCCCCTCGGACTCGGCGCGCTCGTCGGGGTCGGTCTGCCCGGTGTAGGCACGCACGTCGTGGCCGTGCTCACGCAGCAGGCGTGCGGTGTCGACGGCGGCCGCGACCGTCAATGTGTAGATGATGCCGGAACCGGGAAGGTCGTCGAGGTGGCTCAGCAGCCAGGCGAGGCGACTCGCCGAATCGCGCAGGCGCAGCACTCCCAGTCGCAGCGACGTCCGGGCGAGCGGCCCGCGGATCGTGAGCACCGGAACCGCATCGGCGTCGGCGGCCGTCCCGTCGTCCGCTCGGAGGCTGCCGAGCTGCTCGGCCACGTCGGCCACGACACGGCTGTTGGCGGTCGCCGTGGTCGCGAGCACCGGCACGTCAGGCGGCATCTGGGCGATCAGGTCGCGCAGGCGGCGGTAGTCGGGACGGAAGTCGTGCCCCCAGTCGCTGATGCAGTGCGCCTCATCGACGACCAGCATCCCGATGCGCCGGACGAGCGCCGGCAACTGCTGCTCACGGAAGGCGGGGTTGTTGAGCCTCTCGGGAGAGACCAGCAGCACATCGACCTCATCGCGATCGAGCTGCGCGAGCACATCCGACCACTCGTGCGCATTGGTGGAGTTGATCGCCACGGCCCGCACCCCCGCACGTTCGGCGGCGGCGATCTGGTCGCGCATGAGGGCGAGCAGCGGAGACACGAGCACGGTCGGGCCCGCCCCCTGCC
The DNA here is from genome assembly GCF_006540085.1 of Microbacterium oxydans. Classification (GTDB taxonomy): domain Bacteria; phylum Actinomycetota; class Actinomycetes; order Actinomycetales; family Microbacteriaceae; genus Microbacterium; species Microbacterium oxydans. The sequence continues at coordinate 211,314 of NZ_BJOG01000007.1, forward strand.
GACGCAGCAGGAGCGTGGCGACGAAGTAGACAGCGGACTTGCCCCACCCGGTGCGCTGCACCACGAGCGCGCGGCGGCGCCCTTCGACGAGCGCCTCGATCGCCTCATACTGTCCGTCGTGGAAATCGGCATCCGGGCGTCCGACGAGTTCGCGCAGCGCGGCACGGGCGGACTCGCGGAGGTCGGCGGCCTCGGGGGATGCTGCAGCGGCGTCGGCGGTCATCCCCCCACTCTGCCCCACACCTCCGACACCCGTGGTCGCGTTGCACAGGTTCGCCGGGCCCCGCGCGAGTGCCGTCGTCTAGCGTGAGGGGATGATCACACGCGAGCTCGCCGTCGCCCTGCGGGACACCGGACTGATCTGGCATCCGGCCGATGGCGACCGCTTCCAGCTCGATCTCCCCGACGACGTGGAACTCGAAGCGGAGGCCGACGTCTTCACCGTGAGTGAGATGACGATCGAGGCCCGTCAGACGCCGAGCGGCACCGATCTGGCGTTCAACGGCACGACGGAGTGGGCGCTCGACGCGGTGACGCTCGCGGACGCCGTATGGCTGCCGCGGGAGGACCAGCTTCGCGATCTGCTCCGCGGCACGTTCCGTTCGCTGGTGCGCCTCGAGGACTCCTTCCGCGTCGAGATCAAGATCGGGGGCGAGCTGCTCGCTTTCGAGCACCCCGACCCCTCAGAGGCGTACGGCCGCGCCCTCCTCGATCTGATCTCCCGCTCGCGCTGACCCCGCCGTCTTGAATCCGGCAGTCCACTGTGTCAGAATTACCAAACGATCGGTCAGTAAAGATGGCCCGATGCCGAGGAGTCGATGATGACCAGTCCTGCAGACCTGTCCCTGGTGGGCGAGATCTCCGATGAGGAGCGCCTGTTCGACGAGCTCATCGCCAACGAGCAGCGCATCGAACCCCGCGACTGGATGCCCGACGCCTATCGCAAGACACTGGTGCGGCAGATCTCGCAGCACGCGCACTCCGAGATCATCGGCATGCAGCCGGAGGGCAACTGGATCACGCGCGCGCCGAGCCTCAAGCGCAAGGCGATCCTGATGGCCAAGGTGCAGGACGAGGCCGGTCACGGCCTCTACCTGTACTCCGCCGCCCAGACCCTCGGCACCACGCGCGACGAGATGATGGACCAGCTCATCAGCGGCAAGGCCAAGTACTCGTCGATCTTCAACTACCCCACCCCGACCTGGGCGGACATGGGCGCGATCGGCTGGCTCGTCGACGGCGCCGCGATCTGCAACCAGGTGCCGCTGTGCCGGGCGTCCTACGGCCCCTACGGCCGCGCCATGGTGCGCGTCTGCAAGGAGGAGTCGTTCCACCAGCGTCAGGGCTTCGAGATCCTGCTCACCCTGATGCAGGGCACCGAGGAGCAGCGCGCGATGGCTCAGGATGCGGTGAACCGCTGGTACTGGCCGAGCCTCGCCATGTTCGGGCCGCCCGATGACCAGTCCCCCAACTCGGCGCAGTCGATGAAGTGGAAGATCAAGCGGTTCTCCAACGATGAGCTGCGCCAGCGCTTCGTCGGCATGCTCGTGCCCCAGGCCGAGATCCTCGGCGTCACGCTGCCCGACCCCGACCTGCACTTCGACGAGGAGAGCGGGCAGTACGTGATCGGCGAGATCGACTGGGACGAGTTCTTCGAGGTGGTGCGCGGCAACGGGCCCTGTAACGCCGAACGACTCGAACACCGCCGGACGGCTCATGAAGAGGGCGCCTGGGTGCGCGAGGCCGCGGCCGAGTACGCGCGCAAGCAGTCGCTGAAGACGAAGGCGGTGGCGTGATGGCGACGCCCGGCGCCGACGAGCGCGAGCCCTGGCCGCTGTGGGAGGTCTTCGTCCGAGCGAACCGCGGGCTGAGCCACGTGCACGTCGGCTCGCTGCACGCGCCGGACGCCGAGATGGCGATACGCAATGCGCGCGACCTGTACACGCGTCGTGGAGAGGGCGTCTCGATCTGGGTCGCCCCCGCAGACGCGATCACCACGAGCGACCCCGACGCCAAGGGCGCCTACTTCGAGAGTCCCGCCGGCAAGAACTACCGCCACGCCGCGTACTACACCGCCTCAGAGGGAGTGCCGCACCTGTGAGCACGGCACACGAGGAGACGGTGCACGAGGACACGGTGCACGAGGAGACGGTGCACGCGGAGACGGTGCACGAGGACATCGACGTGCACGGGAACGTCTCGGTCGACGAACTCGACCTGGCGCAGGAGCTGTCAGGCACCGGCGCGGTCGCCGCATCGGCCGACGTGGCGGAGTACGCACTTCGTCTCGGCGACGACGCGCTGATCCTCTCGCAGCAGCTGGGCGCGTGGATATCCCGCGCTCCCGAGCTCGAGGAAGACGTGGCCCTGGGCAACATCGCCCTCGACCTGCTCGGTCATGCGCGCTCGTTCCTCCACTACGCCGGGTCCTTCGACGGGCGCAGCGAAGACGATCTGGCCTTCTTCCGCGACGAACCCGATTTCCGCTGTGCATGGATCGTGCAGCAGCCCAACGGAGACTTCGCCCAGACCATCGCTCGCCAGTTCGTGGTGGCCACGTACATGTTCGAGCTGTACTCGGCCCTGCGCGGCAGCACCGACGAGACGTTCGCCGCGATCGCGGAGAAGTCGCTCAAGGAGGTCGACTACCACCGCGACCACGCCGTGCAGTGGATCCTGCGTCTCGCCGGAGGCACGGAGGAGTCGCGCGCCAGGATCATCCGCGCACTCGGCGACGTGTGGCCGTACGTCGATGAGCTGTTCCGCGACGACGATCTGATCGCGCGGCTCGGCGACGCGGCCGTGGTGCCGTCGACGCTGCGGCCTGCTTTCGACGGCGTGGTCGAGACGGTGTTCGCGGAAGCGGAGCTCTCGGTGCCCGCCGTGATGTCGTCGTCGGCCGGCGGGCGCACCGGTGCGCACGCGACCCCGCTCGGCCACATCCTCCCCGAGATGCAGGTGCTCGCCCGCAGACATCCGGGGGCGACATGGTGACTCTCACGCCGACGCAGGCCGCGTGGCGGATCGCTGCCTCCGTGCCCGACCCCGAGGTTCCTGTGCTCACGATCGAGGACCTCGGTGTGCTCCGCGCGGTGGAGGTCGACGGCACCGCGGTGCATGTCGACATCACCCCGACCTACAGCGGCTGCCCCGCGATGGACACGATCCGCGACGATGTGGTCCTGGCTCTCACCGCCGCCGGCTTCGACGAGGTGTTCGTGCGCCTGGTCCTCTCCCCCGCCTGGACGACCGACTGGATGACACAGGCGGGCAAGAGCAAGCTCGCCGAGTACGGCATCGCACCGCCCTCGGGCCGCGCCGCCGTGTCGACCGGCCCCATCCGCCTGGCGTTGAGCGTGCGCTGCCCCCGCTGCGGGTCGCTCGACACGCGCGAGGTCTCCCACTTCGGCTCCACGTCATGCAAAGCCCTGTTCGAGTGCCGCGCCTGCCTCGAACCCTTCGACCACTTCAAGGTGCACTGACATGTCGCTCTTCACCTCCGCGCCAGCGCCCATCCCGCAGGCGACGACGCCCCGCGAGACCGCACCCCGCAAGCGCGCCCGGTTCCACACCCTCACGGTCGAAGACGTGCGCCCGCTCACCGACGACGCTGTCGAGGTGACCTTCACGGTTCCCGCCGCCCTCGCCGACGAGTACGACCACCTGCCCGGTCAGTACGTCGCGCTGCGCACGACACTCGACGGCGTCGAAGTCCGGCGTTCCTACTCGCTGTGCCGCGCCCCGGAACACCGCGGCGACGGTCAGGACACGCGCTTGAGCGTCGCCGTGAAGCGGGACGAGGGAGGTCTCTTCTCCACGTGGGCGCAGACCGGTCTCCACGCCGGCTTCGAGATCGACGTGATGAGCCCGCAGGGCACCTTCACCTCCGCTCTGCCCGACCTCGACGACCGGCACGTGGTGGGGATCGCGGCCGGCTCCGGCATCACGCCGCTGATGGCCCTCGCGCACACTGTGCTCACCCGGTCGGACACGTCGCGATTCACCCTGCTGTACACGAACCGCGCCACGCTCGACGTGATGTTCCTGGAAGATCTCGCCGACCTCAAGGACCGCTACCCCACCCGACTCGTGCTGCACCATGTGCTGTCCCGTGAACAGCGGGCCGCTCCCGTCCTCTCCGGGCGCATCGACGAGGAGAAGCTCCGCACGATCCTGGCGACCCTCATCCCCCCGTCGACCGTCGACGAATGGTTCCTGTGCGGCCCTCTCGCTCTCGTCGACCTGTGTCGCGAGGTGCTGGCCGACCACGGTGTCGACCGCTCCCACATCCGCTTCGAGCTGTTCACGACGGGTGATGAACCCGTGCGCGCGGCACGGCCGGTGCAGGTGCGTGCCGGCGAGAAGACGGTGCGTATCGAGGTCACTCTCGACGGCGTCTCGTCGACCGTGGAGAGCCCCGTCGACGCCAGGGAGTCGGTGCTCAATGCGGCACTGCGCGTACGGCCCGACGCTCCGTTCGCCTGTGCCGGCGGAGTCTGCGGCACCTGCCGCGCACGCGTGATCGAGGGCAGCGTGACGATGACCGAGAACTACGCCCTGGAGCCCGACGAGCTCGAGCGCGGCTTCGTGCTTACCTGCCAGTCCCACCCCACCAGCGACCGCGTGGTCGTCGACTACGACGTCTGATCGAGGAGCGCCCATGATCGACCTCACCATCGCCGACGACGTGGCCACGATCGTGCTGGACGCGCCATCGAAGCTGAACGCTCTCGACGAGAGGGCACTCGCCGAACTGGATGCCGCCTATGTCGAGGCCGAGGCTGCGGGAGTGCGAGCACTCGTGCTCCGTGGCGAGGGGCGCGCGTTCTGCGCGGGGCGTGACATCTCCGGCGTCGACCCACGGGACGACGATGTGCTCGGCTATCTCGGCGGTCTGGTGACCCCTCTGCTGCAGCGCATGTCGCGGTTCCCCGCGCCGACGTTCGCTGTCGCCCACGGCGCCTGCCTCGGCGTGGGCCTCGGCCTGCTGATCGCGACCGACGTGGTCTACGTGGCGGAATCGGCGAAGATCGGCTCCCCGTTCGCCGCCCTCGGTGCGACGCTGGACTCCGGCGGACACGCGCTCTTCCTCGATCGGCTCGGCGCGCACAAGACGCTCGACCTCATCTACACGGGACGCCTGATGAGCGGCACCGAGGCCGTGGCGTCCGGCCTGTTCTCCCGCGTGTTCCCCGATGATGAGGTGGTGCAGGCCACGACCGACGCGGCCGCCGCCGCCGCTCGCGGTGCGACGGCGGCGTTCCTCGCGAGCAAGGAGCTCATCGCCCGCATCCGCGACGAGCGACTCGCCCTGTGGGATGCGGTCGGGATCGAGAACGCCGCACAGGCCGCGCTCTGCGACACCGACGACTATCGCGAGGGCTTCGCGGCGTTCCAGGAGAAGCGCAGGCCCGAGTTCCGCGGGCGCTGACGCCCGGGTTCCCGTTCTTCGGCAGCGTCGTCTCCAGCGTCGGAGGCCGATGCGACAATACGGAGATGATGCTCTCCGAGGTCGTCTCCACGGCAGAAGAGGTCTCCGCCACGGCGTCCCGCCTCACGAAGATCGATGCCCTCGCACGGCTGCTGGCGAGTTCCGCAGCGGACGAGCTCCCAGCCGTCATGGGGCTCCTGCTGGCCGCTCCGCGCCAGGGACGGCTCGGCGTCGGTTGGCGGGGACTCGCCGCCATCGAGATCACGCATGCGGAAGATCCCACCCTCACGGTGAGCGACGTCGATGCCTCACTCACCGCCCTCGCCGCCGCCTCCGGATCAGGCTCCGCGGCAGCCCGCACCGGGATCCTCGGCGAGCTCGGCTCGCGAGCGACGGCCGCCGAGTGGGACTTCCTCGTCCGCGCCATGCTCGGCGAGCTTCGCACCGGGGCATTGTCCGGCGTCCTTCTCGACGCGGTCGCGAAAGCGTCCGACCGGCCACTCTCCCTCGTGCGCCGCGCCGCCATGCTCTCCGGCGATCTCGGCGAGACCGCTCGTGTCGCCCTCACCGAAGACGCAGACGCGCTGGACGCGGTCGGCCTCGAAGTCGGTCGCCCTGTCCTTCCCATGCTCGCCTCCACCGCGGCGACGCCATCGGCTGCACTCGAGATCACCGGCACGGCGTCGGTGGAGTACAAGCTCGACGGTGCTCGCATCCAGGTGCACCGTCACGGCGACGACGTCGGCGTCTACACGCGGAGCCTGGCCGACATCACCCACCGCGTACCGGAACTCGTCGAGATCGTGCGCGCTCTCCCCGTGGACGATGTCATCCTCGACGGCGAGACGCTGTCGCTCGACGAAGACGGTGGGCCCAGGCCCTTCCAGGAGACGATGTCGAGGTTCGGTGCCGATGCCTCCCGCGAACTGGTGCTGCGGCCATGGTTCTTCGACGTGCTGCACGTGGACGGACGCGACCTGATCGACGAGCCGCTCTCGATCCGCCTCGCCGAGCTCGAGCGCGTGGCCGGCGACTGGCGGATGCCCGGCATCGTGACCGACGACCCGGATGCCGCGGAGCAGCTGTCGCACGAAGCCCTCGCCGCCGGCCATGAAGGCGTGGTGGTCAAGGGTCTCGACGCCCCCTACGCCGCCGGCCGTCGGGGCAAGTCCTGGGTCAAGGTCAAGCCCGTGCTGACCTTCGATCTCGTCGTGCTCGGCGCGGAGTGGGGTTCGGGCCGCCGCCGGGGATGGCTGTCGAACCTGCACCTGGGTGCGCGCGACCCCGACGGCGAGTTCGGCGACGCCGGGGAATTCGTCATGGTGGGCAAGACCTTCAAGGGCCTCACCGACGAGCTGCTGCGCTGGCAGACCGAGGAGTTCCCCGAGCATGAGACCCACCGCACGGCGTCGACCGTGTTCCTGCGCCCCGATGTCGTGGTCGAGATCGCCATCGACGGCGTGCAGCGCTCTCCGCGGTATCCGGGAGGTGTCGCGCTGCGTTTCGCCCGGGTGAAGGGCTATCGGCCCGACAAGTCGCCGGCCGAAGCCGACACGATCCAGACGCTGCGCTCCCTGCTGCGCGGCTGACGAACCACGCGAGTCAGACGGACCGCGTCCAGGCCGACGGCATTCAGGCCGACGGGGCGAGTCCCAGGTCCTCTTCCCGCACGGTGCCGCGGAACGACCACGGGAAGTTGATCCAGAGGTCGGTGTCCTTCCATGCGAAGTCGGGCTGGATGATCGTGGAGGGCTTGGTGTAGATCGTGACCGACCGCACATCGGCGCCCTTGTCCTTCAGCAGCTGCACGGCCAGGGCGAGCGTGCGTCCGGAGTCGGCGACGTCGTCGACCAGCAGCACGCGGCGGCCATCGAGGTACGCCATGTCGAGCTCGGGAGGCAGCACCTCGGGCGCGTCGAGCACCGTGCCGATGCCGGTGTAGAACTCGACGTTGATGGCGCCGCAGTTCTTCGCGCCCAGCCCGTAGGCGATCGCCCCTGCCGGGAGCAGGCCGCCCCGGGCGATGGCGACGACGACCTCCGGCATGAAGCCGCTGTCCAGGATGCTTCGTGCCAGATCGCGCGTCGCCTCCCCGAAGCCGTCCCAGGTGAGTGTCTCGCGCTCGATCTCCGCATCAGTCATTCCTGCATTCTCCCGCATCTCTGCGGGCCCGCTCGCCGATAGACTGAGCTGGTCCGGCCAGGCCGGTGCCTGAAAAAGAGGCACGAAGCACTTCGCGAAGACGCGGAGGCGAGACACATACGGATCCCGCAGTTCCTCCGTCCCTGTCTCGAAAGGCTTTCCCATGCCCTCCGTGTCCGCCCATGTCGCCCTCACCCTCGCCCAGCACATCGATGCCGTCTTCGGGGTGATGGGCAACGGCAACGCCTACTTCCTCGACGCGATCGAGACGCAGACGGATGCGGTGTTCACCGCCGTCCGTCACGAGCAGGGTGCTGTGGTCGCAGCCGACGCCCACTTCCGCACCTCGGGTCGCATCGCCGCAGGCACCTCGACGTACGGAGCCGGCTTCACGAACACGCTGACCGCCCTCGCCGAGGCCGTGCAGGCGCGGGTGCCTCTGGTGCTGGTCGTCGGCGATGAGCCCACGTCCGGCCCCCGCCCGTGGGACGTCGATCAGATCGCCCTCGCCTCGGCCGTCGGCGCCCGCACCTATACGGTCGGACGGGCCGACGCCGCCGCCACCACGGTCATCGCGATCGAGCACGCCCTCACGTACCGGGTGCCCGTCGTCCTCGCGATCCCCTATGACGTCGCAGCGCTCGAAGCCGGTGAGGTGCCGGAGGCCCCCTCACCCCGGATCCCGGCCCCGCTCGCCCCTCGCGGCGAATTCGCCGATGCGATGCTCGACGAGATCGCCACCGCCCTGGCCGGGGCAGAGCGCCCGTTCCTGCTCGCCGGTCGCGGCGCGTGGCTGTCCGGTGCGAGCACCGCGCTGGGAGAGCTGGCCGCGGCCACCGGCGCTCTCACCGCCTCTTCCGCTTTGGGCCGCGGAGTGTTCCCCGACACCAGGTACGACCTCGGTGTGACCGGTGGCTTCGGGGCGGACGGAGCGATGGAGCTCGTGCGATCTGCAGACGTCGCCGTCGTCTTCGGAGCGGGCTTGAACCAGTTCACGATGCGTTTCGGCGACCTGTTCGCGCCGGGGACCCGGGTCTTCCAGATCGACATCGCGGCGGCGGCGACGCACGCCCACGTCGGAGGCTTCGTCCGTGCGGACGCCCGTCTCGCCGCGGAAGAGCTCGTGGCGCGGATCGGAGACGCCGGCTCGGCGCATTCCTGGCGCGAGAGCGTGGACGTGGCGGCCGCACGCACCTACGACCGCGGCGACGACCTAGCCCCCGACGGGCGTCTCGACCCGCGCTCCGCCGCTCGTCGCATCGCCGAGCTGCTGCCGGAAGACCGCGTCGTGGTGTCGGACGGTGGGCACTTCATCGGGTGGGCGAACATGTACTGGCCGGTCGCCGCCCCCGACCGCATGATGATGGTCGGCACCGCTTTCCAGTCGATCGGGCTCGGTTGGCCGAGCGTGGTCGGGGCCGCTCTCGCGCGCCGCGAGTCCACCGTGGTACTCACCTCCGGCGACGGCGGCGGGCTGATGGCCATCGCTGATCTGGAGTCGGCCGTCCGGGCGGCTGGAGGACGCGGCATGGCGGTGGTCTGGAACGACGCGGCCTACGGAGCCGAGGTCAACCTCTACGGTCTCAAGGGACTGGCGGAAGGACCGATGCGCATCCCCGAGGTCGATTTCGCCGCGTTCGGTGCGGCCGTCGGCGCAGAGGGCGTCGTGGTGCGCACGCTCTCCGATCTCGACCGTCTCGCCAACTGGGTCGAGGAGGACCCGTCCTCACGGCCCTTCCTGCTTCTCGATCTGCGCGTCTCGGGCGATGTGATCGCGCCGTACCAGCAGGAGATCATCCGCGTGAACTCCTGACGTCGCGGGACAGTCGGAAACGCGAGGGGGTCGGCACGACGCGAACGTCGTGCCGACCCCCTCGTCGCACCCGAGCGTCGTTCAGTCGATCACCCGAGACGCCGGCGCCTGCGCGCGATGCCGAGGCCCGCTCCGACTGCCAGCAGCAGCACCCCGGCGAGGAGGAACGGGACGCTGTCGGCTCCTGTCGCGGCGAGGTCGCCGTTGCTCGTCGTGCCGGGGCCGGAACCCGCGTTCCCCGACCCGTCGGCGGGAGCACCACCCGGAGCACCACCGGGAGTGCCTCCGCCTGGGGTGCCGCCGCCGGGAGGTGTGCCACCGGGCGCAGCCGTGACGGCGATCGCCGCCGTCGTCTCCACGCCGTCCGGGTCGATGAGCACGATGCTGTGGGCGCCGGGTTTCGTATCGGCCGGAACGGTCACGGTCACGCGGAACCCGCCGGTCGCGTCCGTCGTCACGGCACCGAGCGGAACCGGCGTCGAACGCAGCTCGATCCGCAGCGCTGTGGCGGCGCGGAAGCCGGCGCCGGAGATCGTGATCGCATCGCCCGCGGCGACCGATGCCGAAGCGAGCGTCACGGTCGGCTGCTCGGGCTCAGGCGTCGTGCACCCGCCGCCGCAGACGGTGAAGTTCGCCAGCACCGCCTTGTGGTCGGAGGGCCAGACGGCATCCGGCGTCAGGATCTCATCGGCACTGTCGTCGACGACACGCTGATTGCGCACGATCGTCGACTGCGGTCCCACCACGCTCGCTCCGTCGATCGACAGTCGCTCGTCCGGCGTGGCGAAGACGTAATCGATGCGGTCGCGCTCATCGGCGTCGGGAGCCCAGGTCAGAGATGACGTGGGGAACAGAGGATTGTCCGACGGCCACGTGAAGCCCGGATTCGCCGCGGGATCGGGATGCACGGTGCGGAAGGCATCGACCAGTCCCCCGTCGAGCAGCGTCTGCGTCGTCTGCCAGGGAACGACGACGCCGTTGTGGTCGAACAGCTCGGCTGTCGCCGCGGTCCAGTCCTGCGACGGCGGCTCGTTGAAGTCGCCGCCCACGATGGCGATCCGTCCAGTCGTGCGCTCTGCGGCGATGTCGGCGAGCAGCTCGGCAGCGGCGGCCGGTCGGCCCGACTGCGCGTTCGCCGCCAGGATGGCCTCGACGTCGGTCACCGGGGCGTCGAGCTTGTTCCAGGTGTTCCACCCGGCCGGCCAGTCGCCGTGGATCTCCCCGCCGTAGCCGCGCGGGAGGTACGTGGTGTACCAGCGGTACTCCAGGTGGCCGCCGTACACCACGACCTCCGATCCGTTCACGTCGAGAACCGCCTTCGACCACCAGCGGCCGATCGTGTCGGTGGAGACGATCGGGTAGCGCGAGACGATCCCGGTGTCGGTCGCCGTGAGGTGCTGGTAGCCGAGCAGTGCGGCGACCTGAGCGGGCGCCTGACCCACTTCGGGGAGGAACGTCACGTCGGCGTCGGTCTGCGTGATGACATCGGCGATCTGACGCGCACCGTCGGCCACCTGGGTGCCCCCGTGCCAGACGTTGAAGGTGAGCACGTTCAGGCCGCTCTTCCCTCCGACCTCGGGCTTCGGGGCGGCCGGGGCGACCGGCTGCGCCTCCTCGTCCGTGACGGTGAGATCGATCGGCCCGGCCAGCACCGTGTAGCCGTCGTCTTCGAGGAGGTAGACGTCGTACTCGCCCGCCCCCATCGTCGCCGAGTTGCGGGTCCAGCCGTCCCGACGCGAGGCGTTCCACGTGACCTGGCCGGTCTGGTCTGCGACGTATCGCCAGTCGAGGGATGCCGGACCGCCGGGCACCGCGCCGTCACGATAGATCCCGATCCAGTTGCGATCGTGGACCGCCGAGCCGGCGTCGAACGAGAACGTGACCGTCTCGTCGACCCCGATGCGGGGCGTGTCCAGCGTGAGCATCCCTTCCGCCGCCTGAGCGGCGGGAACGACGAGGAGACCGGCGAGAACGATGCCGGTGCCGAGCAGGGCGAGGAGCCCCCGCTTCGGCCGAGTGGCGGAGGTCATGACGAGAAGGTCCTTTCGACGACGTGGCGCATCGAAAGCTACGGCCGCCGGATGACCGGACCGTGACCGTGAGGTGAATGGCAGAATCGGACGATGCCTGGTCTCCATCACGTCGAGCTGTGGATCGCCGACCTCGATGATGTGCGCGCGCAGTGGCGGTGGATCCTCGAGCGCGTGGGGTTCTCCCTGACGAGCGAATGGAGCGGCGGCGAGTCGTGGGCCGCAGGGGGCAGCTATCTCACGCTCACGATGTCTCCGAACCTGTCGAGCTCCGCGCACGACCGTCGACGCGCCGGCCTCAACCATCTGGCATTCCAGGGCGGTGATCGCACCGCGGTGGATGCGCTGATGGCCGAGGCCGAGCGCCACGGCTGGCGACCACTGTATGCGGAGCGCTACCCGCACGCCGGCGGCGACCAGCACTACGCGGGCTGGTTCGAGAACGCCTCCGGCTTCAAGATCGAAGTGGTCGCGGATCCGTCGTAGCCGAGCCGGCCTGCTGCCGTGCCGGACCCCTAGGCGCCGTAGTCGGGCAGCTCCTGCAGCGTCCAGGTGTTCCCGTCGGGATCGTCGAACGACACGAACCGTCCCCAGTCGAGGTCCTGGACGCCACGGGCCTCGACGCCGAGCCCCTGCAGGTGCGCGAGCGCCTCGTCGGCATCGGGGACGACGACCTGGATCGAGTTCTGCTGTCCCGGCTCGAGCTCGATGCCCAGCCCGGTGCCGAACGCGATCGAGCAGGCGGACCCCGGCGGCGTCATCTGCACGAAGCGCAGCCCATCGACGGGCGTCTGGTCGTGATCGGGGGTGAATCCGATCCTCTCGTAGAACTCCTTGGACCGGTCCACATCGGTGACCGGCACGAAGATGAGTTCGATCTTCCAGTCCATCACGCACTCCTCCTGTCGGGCTCCGTCGCCCGTCGGCACCCACGGTACGCGGGGCCACCGACACCGCAGAGACACCGACACTGCACAGTCGCCGATCGTGCATGGACGCCGAGACCGCAAGGACACCGAGACGCGGTGTGGAGCCGCCGCGAGCCTCGGCGTCAGATCCACCCCTTGTCGAGCGCGATGCGCACCGCCTGCGCACGATTGGCCGCACCGGTCTTGCCGATGGCAGCGGACAGGTGGTTGCGCACGGTGCCGGCCGACAGGAACACCTCGGCGGCGATGGCGGCCGCCGAGCGTCCGTCGGCGGCGAGTCGCAGCACCTGGCGTTCCCGGTCGCTCAGCGGATTCGCTCCGTCGAACAGGCCGTCGGCGGCGAGCTGCGGATCCAGCACCCGCAAACCCGAATGCACGCGGCGGACGGCGTCGGCGAGCGTCTCGGCGGGAGTGTCCTTCACGATGAATCCGCTCGCCCCGGAGTCCAACGCGGAGCGCAGATAGCCCGGGCGTGCGAAGGTGGTCACCACGAGGACGCGCGTCCTCGTGCTCACCTGTCTGATCCGCCGCGTCGCCTCCACACCGTCCATGCCCGGCATCTGGATGTCCATCAGGCACACGTCGGGGTGCAGCTCCTCAGCGAGCCGCACGGCCTCCGCGCCGTCCGAGGCCATGCCGACCACGGTCAGGTCGGGCTCGAGGTCGAGCAGCGCACCGAGCGCACCACGCACGAGCGCCTGATCGTCGGCGATCAGCAATCGGATGGACCCATCGTCAGGCGCCGTCACCATGTCACCTCCACGCGGGTTCCGTCCTTCTCGGTCGAGCCGAGGGCGAACGCCGCCCCCGCAGCCGCCGCGCGCTCCCGCATGCCGCGGATGCCGTTGCCCTCTGCGGTGGCGATACCCGCGCCGATGCCCACTCCGTCGTCCTCCACGGCGAGCCGTCCCGGCCACAGGATGACCCGCACGGTGCGGGCACCCGAATGCCGCAGGACGTTGGTCGTCGCCTCGCGGAGGATCCAGCTCGCCGTGATGGCCTGCACCGGCGACAGCGCCTCCGGCTCCCCCTCGACCCGCAGCTCGATGTCCGCCGCGCGGAGCGAATCCCGCGAGGAAGCGAGCTGCTCGATGAGGGTGGTCGCCCGCGCGCCCGCGACCGTCGAGCGCACTCCGGCGATCGCCTCGGCCGTCAACCGCTCGATGTCTGCGAGCTCGGCCCTGGCGCGTTCCGGGTCGGAGTCCATGAGCCTCCGTACCAGCTGCGCTTTGAGACCCACCACCGTCAGCGAATGCCCGATCAGATCGTGCACATCGCGGGCCACGGCTTCGCGTCCCTCGCTGGTCGCGAGCTCCAGACCGAGCCGCTCCGCCTCGGCCGAACGCAGGATGAGCCACGTCGACACCGTGTTGACCACACCGAGCAGCGCGACGATCGCGAGCACCGACAGGTAGCTCAGCCCGCCCGGGAGCAGGAACACGCAGAGCGCCGTCACGGCGACCGCCGCGATGGTCGTGATCCAGTGCCATACGCGCGTCAGGCCGTAGGACGCGAACGACATGATGAAAGGCAGAAAGCTGAGCGCCGATCCGCCTTCGGCCGGCACCGAGACCAATGCGCAGACGATGAGCGCGGCGAACGTGGCCCACTGCCGCTTCGAGGGAGTGCGCCCCAGCCCGCCACCCCCGCGCATGCCGTGCATGAACCCGGTGACGTACAGCACGACGAACGTCACCAGAGCGACCCATCCCCCGACCACCCAGGCGAGGGGCGCCTCGGAACCGAGCAGGGCGATCACGGGGTAGACGAGGAACACCAGCCAGACCACCGCCATCAGCCAGCCGAACCGCGCCCACGGGTCCTTTCCCGTGGCGCGGCTCGTCGTGCGCTTCTCGTGCGGGGTCATCCGTCCAACCTAGTGTCGCCGCGTGCCACTACTGCCGCGCCCGCGAGCGCTTCATTCCCATCGCGACGAGGAGCGCGAAGAGGACGAGCCAGACGGCCGCGTTGAGGAACAGCATCCACAGCGGATCGGTCTGCCCCGTCGTGAGCACCCCGTCGGTGAGGGGCCAGCGGCTCAGCGCCACGAAGCCGTACAGCGGGGTGAACCGGGCGATGTCGAGCATCACGCCGTCGAGAGGCATGAACACGTTGCCGAAGAACGCGAAGAACGTCATCGAGATGGAAGCGAGCGCCGCGGCCGAGTCCGAGCTGAAGAACAGTCCGACGCCGAGGCCGAACAGCCCGTACATGAGACCGATCCCGAGGATGATGCCCGCCGTCGCGACCCACCGCCAGGCGTCCTCGGCCTGAGCACCGGTCATCATCCCTGCCACGAACACCGCGACCAGGGCGAGCGCGGCGAAGGACACGGCAGTGAGCAGTTTGGTCAGCGCATACCCCGCGGTGGTGAGCGGGGTCATCGCGAGCTGCCGTCCCCACCCCTGCTTCGCCTCGGTCGCCGCGAGGGAGGTGAGCGAGCTCATCGCGACAGCGGTGCCGTACGCGGCCATCGAGGTCATGACGTAGAACGAGACGTTCCCGTGGCCGGCAGAGAGCGAGCCGTATCCCATCCCGGCACCGAACAGCAGGTACATCGCGACGGGCATCGCCAGGGTGAACGCGAGAGTGTAGGGGTTGCGCAGCTGGCGGACGCCTTCGATGCGCAGCATGGTGGGTGAGACGAGCATGTCAGTTCTCCGTCAGAGCCGTGAAGGCGGTTTCGAGGGTGGGGGCGGCGATCTCGAGGTCGTGCGCGCCGCCGGCGAGGAGGATCCGCGCTGCCGCATCGGAGTCCGTCGCGCGCAGGCTGAGACGATCACCGTCCACACGCACAGCCGCGATCCCCTCCGTCGACGTCAGCGTCGCGACGAGCGCGGTCGGGTCGTCGTCGACCGTGGCGGACACCGTCCGCTCCCCGAGGCTGGCGCGCAGCAGCGCGGTGGGGGCGTCGGCGACGACCGTTCCGCGATGCATCACGACGGTCCGCCGAGCGAACTGCTCCGCCTCTTCGAGGTAGTGGGTGGCGAAGACGATCGTGCGGCCGGCGTCGGCATCCGCACGCATCACGTCCCAGAAGTGGCGGCGGGCCGTGACGTCCATCCCCGCCGTCGGCTCGTCGAGCACCAGGATGTCGGGGTCGGAGATCATCGCGAGCGCGAACTTCACGCGCTGCTGCTCGCCACCCGAGCACTTCGACACCCGTCGGCGGGCGAGAGCGGTGAGGTCGGCGCGCGCCATGACCTCGTCGACCCTCCCCCGCGCCTCGTCTCCGTAGAGGGAGGCGATGAGGCGCACGGTCTCCCCGACGGTGAGGTCGCCCAGCAATCCGCCCGTCTGCAGCACGGCGCCGATCGCACCGCTGGAGGTCGCACGATCCGGAGTCACCCCGAGCACGCGGACGGTGCCGCTGCTCGGTTCGGTGAGGCCCAGCAGCATGTCGAGCGTGGTCGTCTTGCCTGCCCCGTTCGGTCCCAGCAGTGCCACGACCTCGCCCCGCCGGATGGACAGGTCGACCCCGTCCACGGCCTGTACACGGCGCTCCCCTGCGCCGAAGTGTCGTCTCACGGCGCTGAGCTCCAGCACCACGGGGTCATCGATCGGGGCAGCGGAAGCCGGTCGCGCGATGACCCGCGTCGCCGATCCGTCCCTAGAGGTGTCGTCCATGCCTCCAGCCTCGTCCGATGCCGACGAGGAGTCCGGAGGGCGGTGTCATCTCCTCGACGTGACACGTGTCATGTCGAGACCCTCGGCTCATCGTGCCGGGAGCAGCGCCCCCTCGAGGAATTCGGAGAGCTCTGCCGTGTCGTCCAGCGGCAGGATCGCCGCCACGTACTGGTCGGGGCGCACCACGACCACCACACCGTCGCGCGAAAGCTCACGCGCTGCGAAGATGTCGGTCTCCGTCCACTTGCTGGGGCCCGCCGCGTAGACCTTCTCCCAGTCGGTGAGTCCGAGCGGGCCGGTCTTCGGCTGGAACAGCTCGGGTGCCGAGGTGACCTCGACCTCCTCGAAGGGCTGCTGGTAGACGGCCTTGACGTCGAAGATCGCATCCACGTCGGCATTCGTCGGAGTGAAGCGCGCGAACAGCGGAGCGGCCTGCTCCGCCCAGGCGGCGAGCGCCTCGCCGGTGCGGTCGCCGAACGCGTACACGCGCCAGCGCCCGTCGGCCTTCGCGTGGTGTCCGAGGTGCACCACATTGCCGTCGCCGACGCGCACGACCTCGGCCGACTTGAACCGCTTGCCCAGCGGGTAGCCGGGCGCCAGCGCCTGGTGCGCGGCGGTCCCCGTGATCATCGAGGAGGTGTACTGCGTCATGAACCCGGACGGGAACTCGGCCGTTGCGAGGTAGTACGTGGCCAGTTCGTTGGGGTCGGAGATCTCCTCGGGCTTGCGGGCCATCAGGCTCGACCATTCGCGGTCGAAGTCGATCAGCTGCTGGGCGACGGGGCGTCGCTCGGCGCCGTACGTGGCCAGGAGCGCCTCGGGAGCGCGGCCCGTGAGCACAGACCCGAGCTTCCATCCGAGGTTGAAGCCGTCCTGCATGGAGACGTTCATGCCCTGCCCGGCCTTGGCGCTGTGCGTGTGGCAGGCGTCGCCGGTGAGGAACACGCGGGGTGTGCGTCCGGAGCCGTCGATGACGTCGTCGAAGCCGTCGGTCACGCGGTGGCCGACCTCGTACACGCTGTGCCAGGCCACTTCGCGCACGTCGAGCGTGTACGGGTGCAGGATCGCGTTGGCGCGACGGATGATCTCCTCGATGGGCGTCTGGCGCACCCGGTGGTCGTCGTCCTCCGCGACCTCGCCGAGGTCGATGTACATGCGCGAGAGGTATCCACCCTCGCGCGGGATGTGCAGGATGTTGCCCGCCTCCGAGTTGATGGCGCACTTGGTGCGCCAGTCCGGGAAGTCGGTGTTCACGAGCACGTCCATCACACCCCAGGCATGCGCGGCGGAGGCGCCGACATGCGTGCGGCCGATGGCCTGTCGCACACCGCTGCGTGCGCCGTCGCACCCGGCGACGAACTTCGCGTGGATCGTGCGTTCTTCGCCCGCGCGCTCACCGGCGACGTAACGGATCCCCACCTCGACCGGGTACTCCCCCTCGTCGTGGACCGTGAGCCCGGTGAACTCGATCCCGTAGTCGGGCACGATCCGCCCCGGGCCGTTGGCCGCGGCTTCGGCGAAGTAGTCGAGCACGCGCGCCTGGTTCACGATGAGGTGCGGGAACTCGCAGATGTCGTAGGCGTAGTCGGCCGTCCGGGAGGTGCGGACGATCTCGTCGCGCTTGTCGGGGTTCGGGCCCCAGAAGTTCATCCAGCCGATGTTGTAGGCCTCGGCGATGATCCGCTCGGCGAACCCGAACGCCTGGAACGTCTCGACGCTGCGCGGCTGGATGCCGTCGGCCTGGCCGAGCGGGAGGCGGCCGTCGCGCTTCTCGATGATGCGGGTGGAGATCTCGGGGTACTGCGCCATCTGGGCGGCCAGCAGCATTCCTGCAGGCCCCGATCCGACGATGAGCACGTCGATCTCGTCAGGGAGGTCGGTGGGGCGGGCTGAGCCGATGCCGGCGGCGTCCTGCACACGCGGGTCAGCGGACACATAGCCGTGGTGGTGGAACTGCATCGTCGTCGATTCCTTCCGGACGTCTTCGTCGGGTCAAGCGCGTCGGGTCAAGCGCGTCGGGTCATACGCTTCGGGTCGTGTGTGAGGAGCTGTTGCGCGAAGAACAGGCGTGTTCTATATTCGAACAGAGAGTTCTACTATTGAATACAGCCTAAACCGCGCCGTCCGTCATCGCAAGGGAGTGCCCCCATGCCCGGCAGCACCACCTCTCCCGCTTCGCAGACTCTGAGCCGCGGCATCCGGATCCTCGAGGTGCTGGCCGATGCCCGCACGCCCCTGTCGATCGACGAGCTCGCGTCCCGCCTCGGCGTGCACCGCTCGATCGCCTATCGACTGCTGCGCACGCTGGAGGACCACGGTCTCGTCACGCGCGATGCCGCAGGGGCCGTGAGCCTCGGCGCCCGGATGGCCGCACTCGCCGCCGGCGTCGCGCACGACCTCCAGGCCGAGGCACTCCCCGAGCTCACGGCCATCGCCAACGAGCTCGGCATGACCTGCTTCCTCGGCGTGCTGGACGGCGAGGAGTGCATCACCCTCGCGAGCGTCGAGCCCCGACATGCAGTCGCAAGCGTCGCCCAGCGCCCTGGCGCCCGTCACCCGGTCACGGTCGGCGCACCCGGCAAGGCCATCCTGTCGCTGCTCCCCGAGGCTGAATGGCCGGACGTCGTGCCGCCGACCCTCGCCGGCGATGTGGAGTCGACCCGCATCCGCGGCTATGCGACGAGCCACGACGAGGTCATCCCCACGGTGCAGGCCGTCGCCGTCCCCCTCGCCCTGCGCGGACAGCGCCCCGCCGCGATCGCCGTGGTGCACGTGTCCACAGACCTCGACGACGCCGAGATCGCCGCACGGCTCCAGCGTGCAGCATCGGACATCCGCGACGCTCTCGACGGCTGACGTCCGGCTCCGCCGAGACCGCGCACAGACGAACACTCCCGCCGCGCTTCCGGTCGGTCGCCGTAGGGCAGATGACAGGGAGCGCGACGGGAGCAGGTCGACGAGCGGCGCGGCTCAGGCCTTCGCGAGTCCGTAGATCGGGCTGACGGACTGCTCCTCCTCGTGATCCGGTCCGAGCGGGATGCCCGAGCGGTCGCGCAGCAGCAGGGTCGCGACGAGGCCCAGCACGGTCATGCCGGCCAGGTACCAGGTGACGGCGCCCGTCGAGCCGGTCGCCTTCACGATGGCCGTCGCGATCGTCGGGGCGAACGCGCCGCCGGCGATGGCACCGATCGCGTACGAGATCGAGACACCGGAGAAGCGGATGCTCGCGGGGAACAGCTCGGCGTACAGCGCCGCCTGCGGGCCGTAGGTGAATCCGAGGCCGATCGTGAGGATCGCGAGTCCGGTGAACAGCAGCCCGATCTCACCGGTGTTGACCAGCGGGAACAGCGTGAACACACCCACCAGCTGCAGCACCCAGCCGACGATGTACGTGGTGCGGCGGCCGATGCGGTCGGAGAGCCACCCCGCGAGGAGGGTGGTGAGCAGCCAGGTGACCGCAGACCCGGCGACAGCCCAGAGCACGGGGCCGCGCTCGAGGCCGATGGGACCTGCGGGGTCCGTGGCGTACCCCTGGATGTAGCCACCGGTGGTCATGTAGCCGACCGCGTTGTTGCCGGCGAAGACGAACGCGGCGACGATCACGAGCAGCAGGTGCTTGCGGAACAGCTGCGCGATCGGCATCCTGGCCTTCTCCTTGCGGGCCGCGAGCTCGGTGAACACGGGGCTCTCCTCGACCTTGCGACGCACGTAGTAGCCGACGAGGATCAGCACGACGCTCAGCAGGAACGGCACGCGCCAGCCCCACGCGAGGAACTGGTCGCCGGGGGCGATCACCGTCATGAGCGCCATCACACCGGAGGCGAGCAGGAGGCCGAGGGGCACGCCGATCTGCGGGGACGCTCCGAAGATGCCGCGCTTCTTGCGGGGAGCATGCTCGACGGCCATCAGCACCGCGCCGCCCCACTCGCCGCCCGCCGAGATGCCCTGCACGATGCGCAGCAGCACCAGCAGGATCGGCGCCATCAGCCCGATGGTCTCGTAGGTGGGGAGGATGCCGATGAGGGCGGTGGCCGCGCCCATCAGGATCAGCGTCCACATCAGCACGGTCTTGCGCCCGAGCTTGTCGCCGTAGTGGCCGGCGAGGAACGCACCGAGGGGGCGGAACAGGAAGCTGACGCCGACCGTCGCGAAACCGATCAGGGCGCTGTTCTCGCCGAGCGGGGCGAAGAAGAGCTGGCCGAAGACGAGACCGACGGCCGTGGCGTAGATGAAGAAGTCGTACCACTCGACAGTGGTTCCGACGACGGTGGCGAACACGACACGACGTCTGTCTGCCGCTGTCGCGATGGTTCCGGTGGGCGTGAACCCAGCCTGTGACTGCCCGCTCATGGGGTGTCTCCTTTGGTTGTGACCGCATTGTCACGGCGCGCGACGGACGTGAATCCGGAGTGCTTGCCGAGGGGTGAACCGATAATATATGATTTCGAATACGACGCACAAGGCGTCGCGCAGGACACTGACAGCGCGAGGAGGCGCCCCGTGACGGAACCCATCGACCGCCCCGGCAAGATCATCGCGATCCACCTGAGCTACGCCTCCCGAGCGGATCAGCGCGGCCGGCGCCCCGCCGCCCCCTCCTACTTCTTCAAGCCGGCCAGCTCCGTCGGCGTCTCCGGCGGCACCGTCGAGCGGCCGGCCGGTACCGAGCTGCTGGCGTTCGAGGGAGAGATCGCGCTCGTGATCGGCTCGGCCGCGCGCCGCGTCTCCCTCGACGACGCCTGGTCCCACGTGGGCTGGGTGACCGCCTCGAACGACCTCGGCCTGTACGACCTGCGCGCCAACGACAAGGGCTCGAACGTCCGCTCCAAAGGCGGCGACGGCTACACCCCGATCGGCCCCGAGCTGATCGATGCCCGCACCGTCGACCCCGCGGCGCTGCGCGTGCGCACCTGGGTCAACGGCGGACTCCGCCAGGACGACACCACGGCAGGACTGATCTTCCCGCTCGCCCAACTCGTCGCCGACCTCTCCCAGCACTTCACGCTCGAGCCCGGCGATGTGATCCTCACCGGCACCCCCGCCGGCTCATCCGTCATCGTCCCCGGCGACGTCGTCGAGGTCGAGGTGGACGCACCGGATGCACCGGGAGCCCCGAGCTCGGGACGCCTCGTCACCACCGTGACCCAGGGCGAGACTCCGTTCGACGGAGAGATCGGCTCGCTCCCCGCCGTGGACGACCTGCAGCGCACCGAGGCATGGGGCTCGCGGGCGGAAGCAGGACTGCCTCCCGTCGAGAAGGCTCCCGGCCTCTCCCCTGAACTGCGCGCACAGTTGCTGGAGGCGCCGACGGCCGGGCTCTCGGCGCAGCTCCGCAAGCGCGGACACCACTCCTGCTTCATCGACGGGGTCTCGGTCAACATCCCGGGACAGAAGATCGTCGGCACCGCGAAGACGCTGCGCTTCGTCCCGTTCCGCGAAGACCTCTTCGCCTCGCACGGCGGCGGCTACAACGCCCAGAAGCGGGCGTTCGACGCCGTGGAGGACGGCGAGGTCATCGTGATCGAAGCTCGCGGCGATGCCACGACGGGCACGCTCGGCGACATCCTGGCCCTGCGCGCCAAGGTGCGCGGAGCGGCGGGAGTCGTCACCGACGGCGGCGTCCGCGATTACGACGCGGTGGCCGAGATCGGCCTTCCCGTGTTCTCGCAGGGCGCGCACCCGTCGGTGCTCGGTCGCAAGCACGTGCCGTGGGACGTGGACGTCACGATCTCCTGCGGCGGCGCGACCGTGCAGCCCGGCGACATCATCGTCGGCGACAGCGACGGCGTGATCGTGATCCCACCGGCCCTGGCCGCCGAGGTCGCGGCGAGCGCCGTCGCGCAGGAGATCGAAGACGCCTGGATCGCCGAGCAGGTCGCCGCAGGACAACCGGTCGACGGCCTCTTCCCCTTGAACGCCGAGTGGCGGGCACGCTACGAGAAGGCCGTGTCCGACGGGAGCACACGATGACCACGACGGCCGCGAGCAAGTCCGAGGTCGCGTACGAGTGGCTGCGCTCCCGCATCACGGGACACATGTTCAGCCCCGGATACCGGCTGGTGCTGGGATCCATCGCCGACGATCTCCAGATGAGCGTCGTCCCCGTGCGCGAGGCGATCCGCCGTCTCGAGGCCGAAGGGCTCGTGACGTTCGAGCGCAACGTCGGCGCGCGGGTGACCCTCGTGGATGAGAGCGAGTACGCGCACACGATGCAGACGCTCGGCCTCGTCGAGGGCTGCGCCACCGCCCTGTCCGCTCCCCTGCTCGACGACCAGGCCCTCGAGGAGGCCGCCCGGATCAACGACCGGATGGCGCAGATGCTCGACCACCTCGACGCGCACGCCTTCACCGAGCTCAACCGCCAGTTCCATTCGGTGCTGTTCGAGCCGTGCCCCAACCCGCACCTGCTCGATCTCGTACACCGCGGCTGGTCGCGACTCTCCGGTATCCGCGAGACGACCTTCGCCTCGATTCCAGGGCGCGCTCAGCACTCGGTCGAGGAGCACACCGAGATCCTCGACCTCATCCGAGCAGGCGCCGATCCGCTCGAGATCGAACTCGCCGCGCGCAACCACCGCTGGCGCACCATGGACGCGTTCCTCGACGCCCTGCACACCCGTTCCGCCCAGACGACCTCAGCTCAGACGACTTCATCACAGACGACTTCCGCACAGACGACCGGAGAAACCTCATGACCGATTCGCGCATCCCCGCCGACCTCCCCGACCGCATCCAGCACTACATCGACGGCGCCTTCGTGGATTCCGTCGACGGCGACACGTTCGACGTGCTCGACCCGGTGACGAACAAGACCTACACGACGGCCGCTGCCGGCAAGAAGGCCGACATCGAGCTCGCGGTGGCCGCAGCCAAGCGCGCCTTCGACGAAGGTCCCTGGCCGCGCATGCTGCCGCGCGAGCGCTCCCGGGTGCTGCACAAGATCGCC
Source organism: Microbacterium oxydans (assembly GCF_006540085.1). Lineage (GTDB taxonomy): Bacteria > Actinomycetota > Actinomycetes > Actinomycetales > Microbacteriaceae > Microbacterium > Microbacterium oxydans. The sequence continues at coordinate 234,232 of NZ_BJOG01000007.1, forward strand.
GACATCGTGGAGTCGCGCGACGCCCGGCTCGCCGAGCTGGAGTCGTACGACTCCGGCCTGCCGATCACGCAGGCGTTGGGGCAGGCCCGCCGCGCCGCCGAGAACTTCCGCTTCTTCGCCGACCTGATCGTCGCGCAGTCCGACGACGCCTTCAAGGTGCCGGGCAAGCAGATGAACTACGTCAACCGCAAGCCCATCGGCGTGGCCGGACTCATCACACCCTGGAACACGCCGTTCATGCTCGAGTCCTGGAAGCTCGGTCCCGCCCTCGCCACCGGCAACACGGTCGTGCTGAAGCCGGCCGAGTTCACGCCGCTGTCGGCATCCCTCTGGGCGGGCATCTTCGAGGAGGCCGGCCTCCCCCAGGGTGTGTTCAACCTCGTGAACGGCCTCGGCGAAGACGCGGGCGACGCCCTGGTGAAGCACCCCGACGTGCCGCTCATCTCGTTCACCGGCGAGAGCCGTACGGGACAGATCATCTTCGGCAACGCGGCACCCTTCCTCAAGGGGCTCTCGATGGAGCTCGGTGGCAAGTCGCCCGCCGTGGTCTTCGCCGATGCCGACCTGGAGGCCGCCGTCGACGCGACCATCTTCGGAGTCTTCTCCCTGAACGGCGAGCGCTGCACGGCAGGTTCGCGCATCCTCGTCGAGCGGTCGATCTACGAGGAGTTCGTGGAGCGCTACGCGGCGCAGGCGAAGCGCGTCAAGGTCGGCTACCCGCACGACCCGGCCACGGAGGTCGGAGCGCTCGTTCACCCCGAGCACTACGACAAGGTGATGAGCTACGTCGAGATCGGCAAGGGCGAGGGCCGCCTGGTCGCCGGCGGTGGCCGTCCGGAGGGCTTCGAGGAAGGGAACTTCGTCGCACCGACCGTGTTCGCCGATGTCTCCCCCGATGCCCGCATCTTCCAGGAGGAGATCTTCGGTCCGGTCGTCGCGATCACGCCCTTCGACTCCGACGCCGAGGCGCTGTCGCTCGCGAACAACACGAAGTACGGTCTGGCCGCCTACATCTGGACCAACGACCTCAAGCGTGCGCACAACTTCGCGCAGTCGGTCGAGGCCGGCATGGTGTGGCTGAACAGCAACAACGTGCGGGACCTCCGCACCCCGTTCGGCGGTGTGAAGGCATCGGGCCTCGGCCACGAGGGCGGCTATCGCTCCATCGACTTCTACACCGACCAGCAGAGCGTGCACATCACGCTCGCTGAGCACTCGCACAACCCGACCTTCGGCAAGAACTGACCACAACCCCTCCGCTCCGGTCGCGATATGACAGGCTTCTCGCCCGAATTCCCTGGAATATCGCGACCGGAACCGTAAGCAAGGACGCTGACATGACACACCGCGACGACATGACCCTGACCTCCTCGGGCTTCTACGTCTCCCAGGAGGCGCCGATCCGCTCGGACAACCCCATCGCGACGCCGCAGAGCTCGCCTCCGGACATCCTGCGCTGCGCCTACATGGAGCTCGTGGTCACCGACCTCGCCGCGTCGCGCCAGTTCTACGTCGACGTCCTGGGTCTGTACGTGACCGCGGAGGACGACGAGGCGATCTACCTGCGCTCGACCGAGGAGTTCATCCACCACAACCTCGTCTTGCGAAAGGGGCCTATCGCCGCCGTCGCCGCGTTCTCGTACCGCGTCCGCACGCCGGAGGACCTCGACCGCGCCGTCGAGTTCTACACCGAGCTGGGCTGCGACGTGCGCCGCAAGGAGGGCGGCTTCGTGAAGGGGATCGGAGACTCGGTGCGTGTGGTCGACCCCCTCGGCTTCCCGTACGAGTTCTTCTACGCCACCGAGCACGTCGAGCGGATGTCGTGGCGGTACGACCTGCACATCCCCGGCGAGCTGGTGCGGCTCGACCACTTCAACCAGGTCACCCCCGACGTGCCGCGCGCCGTCGGCTTCATGCAGGACCTCGGCTTCCGCGTCACGGAGGACATCCAGGACGAGGAGGGCACGGTCTACGCCGCCTGGATGCGCCGCAAGCCCACCGTGCACGACACGGCCATGACCGGCGGCGACGGACCCCGCATGCACCACGTGTGCTTCGCGACGCACGAGAAGCACAACATCCTCGCGATCTGCGACAAGCTCGGAGCTCTGCGCCGTTCCGACTCGATCGAGCGCGGTCCCGGCCGTCACGGCGTGAGCAACGCGTTCTACCTCTACCTGCGCGACCCCGACGGGCACCGCGTCGAGGTGTACACGCAGGACTACTACACCGGCGACCCCGACAACCCGGTCATCACCTGGGACGTGCACGACAACCAGCGCCGCGACTGGTGGGGCAACCCCGTCGTCCCGTCCTGGTACACGGATGCGTCTCTGGTGCTCGACCTCGACGGCAACCCGCAGCCCGTGGTCGCCCGCACCGACTCCAGCGAGATGGCAGTGACCATCGGTGCCGACGGCTTCTCCTACACGCGAGCGGAAGACGACAAGGACATGCCCGAGTACAAGCAGGGCGAGTACAAGCTCGGCCACCAGCTCTAGGAGGATCCGATGCTGCCAGAGGAGACGATCGCCGCGATCGCCGCAGAACTCGCCGATGCCGACCGCGCGCACAGCGTGATCCCGCGCATCACGGCGCGGTACCCCGAAGCCACGGTCGAGGATTCCTACGCGATCCAGGGCGTCTGGAGGGACTCGCAGATCGCTGCGGGACGTCGACTCGTGGGGCGCAAGATCGGCCTGACCTCCAAGGCCATGCAGCAGGCGACGGGGATCACCGAACCGGACTACGGCGTCATGTTCGACGACACCGTGTACGAGTCCGGCGCCGCGATCCCCGTCGACCACTTCTCGAACGTGCGCATCGAGGTCGAGCTGGCCTTCGTGCTGAAGACGCCGCTCGAGGGGCCGGACTGCACTCTCGAGGACGCTCTCGCGGCGATCGACTACGCGGTGCCGGCGCTCGAGGTGCTGAACTCGCACATCGAGCTCGAGGGCCGGACGATCGTCGACACCATCAGCGACAACGCCGCCTACGGGGCGATGGTGCTCGGCACGGTGCACAAGCGTCCGGACGAGATCGATCTGCGCTGGGTGCCCGGCGTGCTCTCCCGCAACGGAGAGATCGAGGAGACCGGTGTCGCCGCCGGGGTGCTCGGGCATCCGGCCACCGGAGTGGCATGGCTCGCGAACAAGTTCCACCAGCACGGCGCGCGTCTCGAAGCGGGCGAGATCATCCTGGCAGGATCGTTCACACGCCCGATGTGGGTGTCGCGCGGCGACGAGGTGCTGTGCGATTACGGACCGATGGGAACAATCGCATGCCGCTTCGTCTAGCTCCGTCCTTCCGCGAGCAGTTGGCCGACTCCGACCGATCGCTCGTGGGGATGTGGGTCTGCTCCGGCAGCCCGCTGCTCGCCGAGGTCGCCGCGGGGTCGGGTCTCGACTGGCTGCTGATCGACATGGAGCACTCGGCGAACACGCTGGAGTCCGTGCTGGTGCAGCTTCAGGCGGTCGCCGCCTACCCGATCGCTCCCCTCGTGCGGGTGCCGTCGAATGACACCGTCGCGATCAAGCAGGTCCTCGACCTCGGGGCGCAGAACCTCATCGTCCCGATGGTGTCCTCCGCTGAAGAGGCACGCACCGCCGTCGCCGCGACCCGGTACCCGCCGGAGGGCGTGCGCGGAGTGGGCAGCGCTCTGGCCCGCAGCGCCCGCTGGAATCGCGTCGACCGGTATCTGCAGGAATCCGCGCAGCACGTGTCGTTGACGGTGCAGATCGAGACGGCTGCGGGCGTCGAAGCCGCCGCCGACATCGCCGCGGTCGACGGGGTGGACGCGGTGTTCGTCGGTCCATCCGACCTCTCCGCGTCGATGGGATTGCTCGGCCAGCAGACCCACCCCGAGGTCACGGCCGCTGTCGAGAGGGTCTTCACCGCCGTCAAGGCTGCGGGCAAGGCCGTGGGTGTGAACGCCTTCGACCCCACGGCCGCCGATGCCTATCTCGCGGCGGGCGCCGACTTCGTGGCGGTCGGAGCCGACGTGGCGCTGCTCGCCCGAGCCTCCGAGGCCCTGGCCGCCCGCTTCATCGCCGTGGATGCCGCCGACCGCGCCAGCTACTGACCGTTCGAATCGCGCGCATCGTCGTATCCAGGTCCTGGATGCACCCCTTTGCGCGATTCGAAGGGCTACAGGCCGTGGCAGGATAGCCCGGTGCACAGAGGCGAGGTCGTGAGGTGATCCGCGGGCTCGCCGCGATGCAGGACCGCAACTTCCGCTGGTTCTTCCTGGCGCGCGCCATCACGATGATCGCCGGCTCGATGTCGTCGATCGCGCTCGCGTTCGCGGTCCTCGAGATCGACAACGACGCCAGGTCGCTGTCGTTCGTGCTCGCCGCCTTCACCATCAGCAACATCGTGTTCGTGCTGTTCGGTGGAGTGATCGCCGACCGTCTCCCCCGTGCGCTGATCATCCAGGCCTGCTACGTGGTCGACATCCTCTCGAGCGGCACGATCGCGGCTCTGCTGTTCACCGGCACCGCCACGATCCCCCTGCTCATCGTGCTGTCGATCGTGAACGGCGCCTCCACGGCGTTCGTGCTGCCCGCGATGCAGGGCATCATCCCGCAGCTGACGACGCCGGAGCACCTGCAGCAGGCGAACGCGATGCTGTCCTTCGTGCGGTCCGCCGTGACCATCGGCGGCCCGATCATCGCGGGCGTCCTGGTGGCGACGGCAGGGCCGGCGTGGGCGATGGTGGTGCAGGCCGCCGGCTGGGTGATCGCGATCCCGGTGCTGGCGCTCGTGAAGCTCCCGCCGCCATCTCACGCGGGCGGCACCACGATGTTCCACGACCTCCGCATCGGCTGGCGGGAGTTCTGGAGCCGGTCGTGGCTGTGGACGATCGTGCTGGCGTTCATGATCATGAACGCCATCCATGTGGGCGCGTGGGGCGTCGTCGGTCCGTACATCGCCAAGAACAACGACCTGCTGGGCATCACCGGCTGGGGATGGGTGGTCAGCGCCGAAGGCGTCGGGGTGCTGCTGATGACCCTGCTGCTGATGTGGTTCCCGCTGCGACGACCGCTGCGCTACGGGATGATCGGCATGGCCGCGTTCGCGATCCCCGTCACGATGCTGGGCGTCCACCCCGCCGTGGTCCTGCTCGCCATGGCCGCCTTCATCGCGGGTGCCGGCGCCGAGGTGTTCAGCACCGGCTGGAACCTCGCGATGATGGAGAACATCCCCGGCGAGAAGCTCTCCCGGGTGTCGAGCTACGACATGCTCGGGAGCTTCGTCGTGATGCCGATCGGAACCCTGGTCTACGGCTGGCTGATCACGCACGCGGATCCGGCGACCGTTCTGATCACGTCAGGGGCGGTCTACGCGGGTGTCGCGCTCGTCACGCTCGCGGTGCCGAGCGTGTGGCGGATGGGCAGGCCGCAATCCGCGACGCTCCCCGTATGAGCGAGCGGATTCATAGCATCGACCGCGAGACTGTGGGCATGACCTTCGCCGCGCTCCAGCCCCTCGCCGATCGTGCCGCTCTCTTCGTCGCACTCCGTCAGGACGCCCTGTCCGCCGCTGCCGACGCCCTCGGCGAGCACCGCTGGGACGCCGACCTGGCCGCCGGCACGATCACCTTCACGTCCGACGCGGATCCGTCTCGCCAGCTGGTCGCCCGCGCCCACCTGATCGCGACGATCGCGCCGGGCCCCCGCTCTCTCCTCTGGGCCTGGGCGCATCCGAGCGGCGACCCGCAGGGCGTCGCGGGTCAGCTGCACGCCTATGGCAGCGAGCACGGGATCACAGAACTGACGACGGCGGAGGTGCCGTTCCCCGACGGCGTGTCCGGCGACGACGCGTGGATCGCTCAGGCTGCGCACACGATCGGCGGTGTCGCCGTCGAGCTCACTGGCCGCTCCCCGTACTACTCCGCCCCGGTCGGCAACGGAACCCGCGCCGTGTTCCTCCTCGATGCCCCGCTCGCACCGCTCACGGTCGCGGATGCGGTCATCGCACTGCCCCGTGTCCTCTCCGCCACGGCACTCCCCGACGCGCGCACGGCGGTCTGGGACCTCGCGCGTCTCGCGGGGTGGACCCTCACCTGGACGGACGAGGCGTTCTCCGGGGCGACGGTGTCGGATGCCACGGGAACCGCGAGCTTCCGCTTCGACGAGCAGGCCCGCATCAGCGGGATCGAGAGCACCCTGCAGACCCAGGGGTGATCGCTCCCTGAGGTGTGGGATTCTGGTCGCATGAAGAACGGAATCGTCCGGTTCGCCGCGCTCTACGTGTTCAACGTCGCGGTCCTGTTGCTGATCGGTCTGCTGCTGCCGGGCGTCTCCGTCGGCCTCAACGCCCTGTGGGCATCGGTCGTCCTGACTCTCGCCGCCCTGTTCGTGAAGCCCCTGCTCGCCGGGGCCTTCCGCAGATCGGCGGCGAAATCGGCGGCCGAGCGCACGAAGACCGGCGAGAAGATCGTGCAGTATGTGCTGGTGTACCTCGTCGAACTCATCATCTGGGTGCTCACGGTCTGGCTGAGCGGTGTGCGCGCTTCCGGGTTCTGGGCATTCGTGCTGCCGCCCCTGGCGCTGCTGTTCGGGTGGATGATCTACGACCAGATCGACGATCGCCTGCGGGCGAAGGCCGGCGAGATCTACGAGTCGGTGCAGGCGAGGATGAAGGGCGGGACGAAGACCGCGCCCTCCGCCGCCGCGCCCGTCCCCGAGACCCCCGAGACCCGAGCCGCACGTGACGAGCTCGGAGACGGTCTGACGGCCGAGCAGCGTCGGATGCTCGACGAGCTGGGCTGATTCGACCCCGCTCCGCGAAGACGAGAGGCGCCCATCCTCCAGGATGGGCGCTTCTCGTTTCGAGTTCGGTCGTCGTCAGAGCGACCGCTCCGCGGCCTCCACGACGTTCGTCATGAGCAGGGCGACCGTCATGGGGCCGACGCCGCCCGGGTTCGGGGAGATGTACCCCGCGACCTCGGCCACATCCGGTGCGACGTCGCCGAACACGAGGCTCTTGCCGGTGTCGGGGTCGGTCTCGCGCGTCACGCCCACGTCGAGCACGGCGGCTCCGGGCTTGACGTCTTCCGCGCGGATCAGGTGCTTCACCCCGGCGGCGGCGACGATCACGTCGGCTTCACGCAGGTACTTCGGCATGTCGACGGTGCCGGTGTGGGTGAGTGTGACGGTGGCGTTGAGGTCGCGGCGGGTCAGCAGCAGGCCGATGGAGCGACCGATGGTCACCCCGCGTCCGACCACCACGACGTGCTTGCCCTTGAGGTCGTAGTCGTTGCGCAGCAGCAGCTCGATCACACCGCGCGGCGTGCACGGCAGCGGGGTGTGGATCGGGCTGTTGACGTTCAGCACCAGCCGACCGAGGTTGGTCGGGTGCAGGCCGTCCGCGTCCTTCGCCGGGTCGATCCGCTCGAGGATCGCGTCCGTGTCGATGTGCTTCGGCAGGGGCAGCTGCACGATGTAGCCGTGGCAGGCGGGGTCGGCGTTGAGCTCGTCGATCAGGGCCTCGACGTCGGCCTGCGTCGCATCGGCGGGCAGTTCACGCTGGATCGAGTTCATGCCGATCGCCTCGGACTGCCGGTGCTTCATGCCCACGTACAGCTGCGACGCCGGATCGGCACCCACGAGCACCGTCGCGATTCCCGGCGTGATCCCCTTGCTCTTCAGCTCGGCGACACGCTCGGTGAGCTCGGCACGGATCGCCGCAGAGGCCGCCTTCCCATCGAGGATCTTCGCGGTCATGTCTTCTTCCTTCTTTCCCTGTCGTGTCCTGTTCCTGCTCACCTTGCCCCCTCGCCCCACTCGGCCCGTCGAGTGCACCGGTACTCGGCGAGTGCACGGCCGGTTCGCGTGAACGAGCCGTGCACTCGGCGATATCGCGTGCACTCGCGGAGCGAGGAGCGAGAGGTGCTACTGCTGCAGGTCGGGGTAGAGCGGGAAAGCGGCGGCGAGGGCGTCCACGCGCGCGCGGAGGGCCTCGATATCGGCACCGGGGAGCAGCGCGAGCGCGATGATGTCGGCCACCTCTGTGAACTCGGCATCACCGAAGCCGCGGGTCGCGAGCGCGGGCGTACCGATGCGCAGACCCGAGGTCACCATCGGCGGACGCGGGTCGTTCGGCACGGCGTTGCGGTTCACCGTGATGTGGATGTCGTGCAGGAGGTCCTCGGCCTGCTTGCCGTCGATCTCGGCGTCGCGCAGGTCGACGAGCACGAGGTGCACGTCGGTTCCGCCTGAGCGCACGGCGATGCCGGCGTCCTGAACGTCCTGCTGCGACAGACGCTCGGCGATGAGCTTCGCACCGCGGAGCACGCGCTCCTGGCGCTCCTTGAACTCCGGCGTGCCTGCGAGCTTGAAGGCGGTCGCCTTCGCGGCGATCACGTGCATGAGCGGCCCGCCCTGCTGTCCAGGGAACACCGCGGTGTTGATCTTCTTGGCGAGCTCGGCGTCGTTGGTGAGGATGAAGCCGGAGCGCGGTCCGCCGATGGTCTTGTGCACGGTCGACGAGACCACGTGCGCGTGAGGAACCGGGTTCGGGTGCAGACCTGCGGCGACGAGGCCGGCGAAGTGCGCCATGTCGACCCAGAGCAGCGCCCCGACCTCGTCGGCGATCGCACGGAACGCCGCGAAGTCCATCGTGCGCGGGTAGGCGGACCAGCCGGCGATGATCACCTTGGGCTTGTGCTCGATCGCGAGACGACGCACCTCGTCCATGTCGATCGTCGAGGTCTCAGGGTCGACCCCGTAGGCGACGATGTCGTAGAGACGACCGGAGAAGTTGATCTTCATGCCGTGCGTGAGGTGGCCGCCCTGGTCGAGCGACAGGCCGAGCAGGGTGTCGCCGGGGCGGGCGATCGCGTGCAGCACAGCGGCGTTCGCGGATGCACCTGAGTGCGGCTGGACGTTCGCGAACTCCGCGCCGAACAGGCTCTTGGCGCGAGAGATGGCGAGCTCCTCAGCCACGTCGACCTCTTCGCAGCCGCCGTAATAGCGACGACCGGGGTAGCCCTCTGCGTACTTGTTGGTGAGCACGGAGCCCTGCGACTGCAGCACCGAGACGGGCACGAAGTTCTCCGATGCGATCATCTCGAGGAAGGTCTGCTGACGCTTCAGCTCGCGGTCGAGCACCTGGGCGATCTCGGGATCGACCTCGGAGAGCGGGGCGTTGAAGTAACGGTCGGTCATGACGTGCTCCTTTTGACGACGGATTCGAAAGGGGTGTTCCTATCGGCCCAGGCGCGCGGTCGAATTCCGTGGTCAGTCGCTCCCCGGTGGTAGTCCACCCAGACGCCAGTCGCGACGGTTACGAGCATAGCCGATCAGAGCCGGCGCGCACGTTGCTGATCCGGCCATCGTCGCAGAATCGATTCGATCTCGACCATTCCCCTCGACGACACCGACGGGTAGGTTTTGTTCATGGTCCTTCCTCATCCTCTCCCTCTGGTCCCCGCACCCGTTTCGGCCGTCCCGCGCGAAGGACGGATGCCGATCACCGCGACGACGCGTGTTCTCGGCTCCTCCCCTGCTGCCGACCAGCTGATCGAGGCGGTCGAGCGTCGCAGCGGTATCCGCCTGTCGCTCGCGGACGAGGCGCCCGCCGACATCGAGCTGCTGATCGATGCGACCTCTTCCGCACCCGAGGGGTACACACTCGAGGTCGGCGAGCGGGCTGTCGTCGTGGGTGCCGACGAGGCGGGACTGTTCTACGGCGTGCAGACACTGCTGCAGCTGCTGCGCCAGGACGAGTCCGGCTGGGGCCTGCTCGGCGCGGACGTCGCGGATTCCCCCCGCTTCCCGCGGCGCGGAGTCATGCTCGACGTGGCGCGTCACTTCTTCGGCGTCGACGACGTCAAGCGGTTCATCGACAGCACCAGCGCCCTCAAGTTCAACCACCTGCACCTGCACCTCAGCGACGACCAGGGGTGGCGCGTGCACATCGACTCCTGGCCCCTGCTGACCGAGCGGGCATCCCTCACCTCGGCGGACGGCGACCCCGGCGGCTTCTACACGAAGGACGACTACCGCGAGATCGTGAGATACGCCGCCTCGCGTCACATGATCGTCATCCCCGAGATCGACCTTCCCGGCCACACCCACGCGATCGGCGTCGCCTACCCCGAGCTCGTCGAGGCACCCGTGCTGAACGACAACCTGATCGCGGAGTCGGAGCGGCTCGGCCAGCCCCTCCCCGTCGCCGGTGAGACCTACCTGGGGTGGGGGGTCGGCCACTCCAGCGTGCGCATCCACGATGAGCGCACCTACGACTTCGTGCGCGACGTCGTGCGTGAGCTCGCCGAGATGACCCCTGGCCCCTACATCCACATCGGCGGCGACGAGTCCCTCGGAACACCTCAAGCCGACTTCGATCTCTTCGCGGAGCGCGCGACCGCGATCGTCGTGGAAGCCGGCAGGATCCCGGTGGCCTGGCACGAGATGGGCTCGGCGGCGCACATCGCCGAGGGCACGGTCGGACAGTACTGGGGGAAGACCACCCCCGGGGGCACACACGCCGAGGAGGCCGCCCACTTCGTCGAGCGCGGCGGCGCCCTGATCATGTCGGCGGCGGACGTCACGTATCTCGACATGAAGTACACCGAGGACTTCCCGCTGGGCCTCACCTGGGCAGCGATCATCGATGTGCGCTCCGCCTACGAGTGGGAACCCACCGACGTCCTCGACGTGCCGGACAGCGCGATCCTCGGCATCGAGGCTCCACTGTGGTCGGAGACCACCCGCACGCTCGACGAGGTCGAACAGCTGGTCTTTCCTCGCGCGGCCGCACAGGCCGAGGTCGCCTGGTCGCCGAGAGAGGCACCGGAACGCGCGTGGGAGTCGTTCCGCGTGCGCGTCGGGTCGCTCGCCCCGTTGTGGAAGGCTGAGGGGGTCGACTTCCACCCCGCAGACGAGATCCCCTGGAGCGCACGTTGAGCACCCACTCCTCCGCGACCGGTTCGCTGGTCATCCACTCCGCACGGATCGTCGACCACGGCGACATCGTCGAGGACGGCTGGGTCCGTATCGACGACGGCATCGTGACCGAGCGCGGGACCGGTCCGGGGTGGGCGTCCGTGGATGAGGTCGTCGACGCGACGGCCGTCGCCGGTGCCGGTGCTCTGCTCACCCCGGGATTCGTCGACATCCACGGCCACGGCGGCGCCGGCGCGGCGTTCGACGACGGGGCGGAGGCGATCCGCATCGGCCGCGATCTGCACCGGGAGCACGGTACGACCCGCGCCGTCGTGTCGCTGGTCACGGCGTCGCTGGATTCGCTCGCCCGCAGCGTCGGGCTGATCGCCGACCTGACCGAGACGGATGCCGACATCCTGGGCTCGCACCTCGAGGGTCCGTTCCTCGACCCCGGTCACCACGGTGCGCACGAACCGTCACTGCTGCGCCATCCGACGACCGCCGACGTCGCGCGACTGCTGGACGCCGGACGTGGCACCATCCGCCAGGTCACGATCGCTCCCGAACTTCCAGGCGGGCTCGACGCGATCAGGCAGATCGTCGCAGCCGGTTCGGCGGCTGCGGTCGGGCACACCGACGCGGACGCGAGCATGGCGGTCGCGGCGTTCGAGGCCGGCGCTTCCATCCTCACGCACGCGTTCAACGCGATGCCGGGCATCCATCACCGTGCCCCCGGACCTGTGCTCGCCGCGGCGGCAGACCACCGTGTGGTCCTCGAGGCGATCGCCGACAACGTCCACCTCGACCCGCACGTCATCAAGCTGGTGTTCGACTCCGCGCCGGGACGAGTGGCGCTGATCACGGACGCGATGGCGGCCGCAGGAAGCGCCGACGGCCACTACGACCTCGGCGCGGTGAGCGTGACGGTCGAGAACGGAGTCGCGAGAGCCGATGACACCGGGTCGATCGCCGGCTCCACGCTGACGCAGGATGTGGCTCTGCAGCGCGCCGTGCAGGCAGGGGCGAGCCTGGCGGAAGCCGTCCGGGCTCTCACCGAGACCCCGGCGCGTGCGATCGGGCGCGACGCCTTCCTGGGAAGACTCAGTCCCGGGATGCTCGGCGACGCCGTGCTGCTGGATGCGGAACTGCGCGTCGCGCGCGTGTGGTCAGGACCACGGCTGCTCGTCTGAGACGGCGCCGCGCGCGACGCGCAGCTCTGCGCTCTCCGGTCATGCATTGGTGGGGTGGGAGGCCGCCGTTCCCCAGATCGGCGGCCTCGTTCCCCCTCGTGAGACAGG
>NZ_BJOG01000008.1 GCF_006540085.1 Microbacterium oxydans
CAGCCCGAAAAGACGTCGTCGATCTCCGGCCCCGCACATCGCACGCCCGCTGGGCGGTGACAGTGCCCGAAGCCGGGCATCCGCTTGGAGTTCCGACGGAGGGTGGCTTACCTGGGAGATTCGCGAGAGAATGATGAAGTCGCGTGATGAGAGGCGCTCTCCTGCGTCTCTTCCGGTGGAGGCGCAGCTGCGCCCCGCGACAGATGGATGATTGTGCACGAAGAGAACACGACTCACGACGAAACGATCGGCGACGCCGACCTGATCCTCCGCACCCGCTCGGGAGACACGGGGGCGTTCGGTGAACTCTGGCGCCGACACTATCCGTCCGGACTCTCCGTCGCGCGCTCCGTGACCTCGTCGATCGACCCGGACGATCTGGTGCAGGAGTCGTACACGCGCATCTATCAGGCGATCCTCAAAGGCGGCGGCCCCAACGGCTCGTTCCGCGCCTACCTCTTCACGAGCATCCGCAACACGGCCGCAGGGTGGGGGCGCGCGCGCCGCGAGACGGCGATCGACGAACTCGACACCGTCGCCGACCCCGACAGCACCGACCAGGCTGCGAGCGAGGCACTCGACCGCAGCCTCACCGCTCAGGCGTTCCGCAGCCTCCCCTCCCGTTGGCAGGAGGTGCTCTGGTACACCGAGATCGAGCAGATGAAGCCGCAGGAAGTCGGGCCGCTGCTCGGCATGAAGGCCGGCGCCGTGTCGCAGTTGGCCTTCCGCGCCCGCGAAGGCCTGCGTGAAGCGTGGATCCAGGCCCATCTGCGCAGCGCCGAAGACGGCTCAGAGTGCCAGTGGACCATCGAGCACCTGGGCGCGTACTCGCGCGGCAACCTCAGCACTCGCGATCACAAGCGCCTCGAACTGCACCTGGACGAGTGCGCGCGGTGCATGATCGTCGCGGCCGAGGCGAAGGACGTCTCCAAGCGTCTGGCTCTCGTGCTGCTCCCACTCGTCCTCGGCGTCACGGGCGCCGCGGGGTACCTCGCCACGCTCCAGGGCGCCGGCACGCCGATCGTCGCCCTGGCGGCGATGCCGTCCAGCATTCCCGGTGCCGTCTTCGCCGGCGACCCCGGCGCCACGCATGCCGCAACCGGTCTCGCCGCGGCCGGCGGTTCCGGTTCTGGTTCCGGTGCCGGCGGCTCAGCGGGTGGAACGGCCGGCGCTTCGTCAGGAGCCGGATCCGCAGGTGGCATGTTCACCGGTATCGGTGCACTGGTGGGAGTGGGATCCGCCGCTCTGGTCGTGGCCGGTGTCGTCGCCGCCGCCGCGATCGTCCCCGGGCTCGCCGGTGCCGATCCCGCGACGTCGCTTCCGAACGCCGGCGATGAGGACCCGTCCTCGATCTCTGCAGATGTCGGACCCGACGAGACGATGAACCTCGACGAGCCCGTCGTCATCGAACCCCCGGTCACCGTCCCCGACGAGACCCCAGCGCCGCCGGCCGCAGAACCTCAGCCCGGCGCAGATCAGGCGGGCGCACCCGTTCCTGTACCGCCCGCCACCGTCCCGCCCGTCACGGTCCCGCCGGTCATCGTTCCGCCGGTCGTCGTCCCGCCTGTCGATCCCGTGGACCCGGTCGACCCTGTGGACCCCGTAGATCCTGTGGACCCCGTAGATCCCGTGGACCCCGTCGACCCGGTGGACCCCGTCGATCCGGTGGACCCCGTCGATCCGGTGGACCCGGTCGACCCCGTGGGTCCGGTCGTCCCCACGGAGGCACCTACGTGGCAGACCGCCACCATCTGGTTCAACGGACTCCAGGTCCACTACAGCATTCCGGTCTCGGGTGTGGCCGGCCAGAGGGTCGAGGCGCTCCTGGACGACAGCACCGGCGGAGGCGACAGCATCCTGCTCGACGAGTCCGGCTTCGGAGTCATCGATCTCCGTCCCACCTTCTGGCAGTTCATCGACGCCGACCTCACGACCGTCACGTTCCGCTACGTCCTCGCATCCGGCACGGGCCCTTCCGCGGTCACCACCCTCCTCGATCTCGAGCCCAACCGCCCTGAGACTCCGGGTGAGGTGGTTCCGGTCGAATCGGCCACAGCGGAGCCCTCCACGACGAGCGACGTTTCCGCGTCGTCTGTGCCGTCCGAGTCTGCTCCGGTCGCTACCGAGCCGGAGGCACCCGCGTCAGACCCGACACCCACACCGGTCGAAGCAGCACCGGCACCGGTCGAAGCAGCACCGGCACCGGTCGAGACGGCCCCGGTCCAGACTCCGCCGGCCGAGACCACGCCCGCAGCAGCGCCCACGGAGGCGCCCGTTGCACCGACTGAGGAAGCCCCCACCGGCGAATAGACTGGATCCATGTCCTCGGATCCCGCTCCCGTTCCCGGCGTCGACCGTCCGGTGGTCACCGCACTCGACATCGTGCGCGCTGTCGTCCTCATCGTCGCCGTCGCCTCTCTGGCCTTGTGGGGCTTCGCGAGCTGGGATCTCCCGTGGAACATCGTCATCGGTATCGGCGCGCCGGTACTGGTGATCCTGGTGTGGGCTCTCTTCCTCTCGCCGCGACCTGTGCTGCGCGTGCACCCGTTCCTCCGCGCCGCGGTCGAGCTGCTGATCTACGTCGGCGTGACGATCGCCTGGTGGTCGATGGGGCAGGCACTCATCGGCACCGCCTTCGCCCTCGTCGCCGTGGTCGCCGGTGTGCTCAGCGGCCGGCGCGCATTGTCGTGAGATCTCCCTCATGAGTGTGCTCGCGCTCCTTGAGGAGTCCCTCGGAGCGCTCGTCGACACCGATGAGGCGACGCTCGAGGAAGCCAGAGCCGACCGCTCAGGGCACGCTGCCGCCGGCAGACCGCTCGCTGTGATCCATGCGGAGCGGGTCGAGCACGTGCAGCAGACCATGCGCATCGCGACCGCCACCCGCACACCGGTCGTGGTGCGTGGTGCCGGCACGGGTCTCGCCGGTGCCGCGAACGCCGGTACGGGCGAGATCGTCCTCTCCCTGCGCAGGATGACCGCGATCAACGAGATCCGTGCCGACGATCTGCTCGCGGTCGTCGAACCCGGCATCCTCAACGCCGACCTCAACGCCGTGCTCGCGGCTCACGGGCTGTGGTGGCCACCTGACCCCGCCAGCCGCGACATCTCCACGGTGGGTGGGAACATCGCGACAGGTGCCGGAGGGCTGCTCTGCGCCAAGTACGGGGTGGTTCGCGACGCCGTGCTGGGGGTGGACCTGGTGCTCGCCGACGGGCGCCTGCTGCACCTCGGACACCGCAGCGTCAAGGGAGTGACCGGGCTCGATCTCACCGCGTTGGTGGTCGGCTCGGAAGGCACGTTGGGCGTCGTCGTGGGCGCGACCCTCAAGCTCCGCAGGCTCGTCCCCGGGGAGACCTGCACGATCGCCGCGACCTTCTCGGGGGTGCGTCACGCTGCCGCCGCCTCGGCCGCTGTGACAGCCGCCGGCGTGCAGCCAGCCATCATGGAGCTGATGGACGCCGCGAGCCTCGCCGCCGTGCACGCGCTCCTCGCTCTTCCCATCCCGCATCAGGGAACAGCTCAGCTGACCATCCAGACCGATGGTCCGGCCGCCGCGGCCGAAGCGGAGGCGATCGCCGCGATCCTGCGCGCCCATGACGGCCTCACTGTCGTCTCACACGACCGCGACGAGGGCGAGCGCCTCCTGGCGGTGCGCCGTTCGATGCATGCAGCGATGGCCTCGCTGGGGACGACGCTGATCGAAGACGTCTCGGTACCACGGAGCGCCATGCCGGCGATGTTCGACGAGATCGCCCGCATCGAACGCGAGTACGACATCGTCATCCCGACGGTGGCACACGCAGGCGACGGCAACCTGCACCCGAACTTCATCTTCGAAGGGACGCAGACGCCTCCGCATGTGTGGGCGGCCGCCGACGAACTGTTCCGCGCCGCCATCCGCCTCGGAGGAACCCTCACCGGGGAGCACGGCATCGGGGTGCTCAAGCGCCGCTGGCTCGCCGACGAACTGGGCGACGACCAGTGGCGACTCCAGCGCCAGATCGCCGCGGTCTTCGATCCTCTCGGCATCCTCAACCCAGGGAAGGTCTTCAGCCCCGATGCCTGACATCCACGTGAGCGCGGCCGTGATCGTCGATGAAGCGGGGAGGGTGCTCGTGGTCCGCAAGCAGGGAACGACCATGTTCATGCAGCCCGGCGGCAAGCCGGAATCCGGCGAGTCCCCGGCGCAGACGTTGATCCGCGAGATCGAGGAGGAGCTCGGGGTGGTGCTCGATGAAGCGGCGCTCCGCCCTCTCGGCACGTTCGTCTCCGCCGCAGCGAACGAACCGGGTCACCGTGTCGTCGCCGAGGCCTTCGCGACCTCCATCGATCCCGCGACCGTCGCCGTCCAGGCCGAGCTCGCCGAGCTGCGCTGGATCACGCCCGCAGACGTCGGAACGCTCCCGCTGGCGCCGCTGAGCCTGGAGCACCTGCTCCCGATCGCCTGGCCCGCCCCGGCGAACTGAGTTCACCAGGGCAGGCATCAGGCACGTCTCAGATGCCCTGCCAGGCCGGCTTGTTGGCGAACGTGTACCGGTAGTAGTCGGCGAGCGCGAGACGCGACGCAGCCGCTTCGTCGACGACGATCGTCGCGTGCGGGTGCAGTTGGATCGCCGATCCGGGCAGGATCGCCGACAGCGGGCCCTCGACCGCACCGGCCACAGCCTCTGCCTTGCCCTCGCCGAAGGCGAGCAGCACGAGGTGGCGCGCCTCCAGGATGGTGCCGAGCCCCTGCGTGATGCAGTGCATCGGGACGTCGTCGATCGACTCGAAGAAGCGGGCGTTGTCCTCGCGCGTCTGCTCCGTGAGGGTCTTCACACGCGTACGCGATGCGAAGGAGGAGCCGGGCTCGTTGAACCCGATGTGCCCGTCGGTGCCGATCCCGAGGATCTGCAGGTCGACTCCACCGGCAGCCGCGATGGCCGCGTCGTAGTCCTCACCCGCATGCTGGATGGTGGCCTCCGCGCCGTTCGGCACGTGGATGCGCGCGGGGTCGAGACCGAGCGGCTCGACGACCTCGCGGGTGATGACCGAGCGGTAGCTCTCCGGGTGCGCCGGGTCGATGCCGACGTACTCGTCGAGGGCGAAACCACGCACCTGTGAGACGTCGCGGCCTGCGAGCTGCGTGCGCAGCGCCTGGTAGACCGGCAACGGGGTCGACCCCGTTGCGAGGCCGAGGACCGCGTCGGGACGACGCGCGATCAGCTCCACGATCTCGGTGGCGACCAAAGCGCCTGCGGCCTCGGCATTCTCGACGATGACGACCTCAGCCATGCGGGACGATCTCCTTCTCGGTGGTGGAGGCGCCGACGAGTGCGGCGCCGAATGCGGCAGCGGGGGAACCCGCGGGAAGCAGTTCGATTCTCTCATCCAGGCGGAGCGACCGCATGAACGGCGAGGCCTCCGCGCCGGCATGCAGGGCCGCGCGGAGTCCGTTCTCGAGTCGGTCGCCGAGAGCGGTGAGCCCTCCCCCGATGACCACCCTCTCCACGTCGGCGGAGAGCACGAGAACACGCACTGCGGCGGCGGCCCCGTGATGGAGGTCGTCACGGAGGGAGACAGCATGCGGGTCCCCGGCGTCCGCCGCATCGAAGATGTCCCTGATGGGCAGAGTGCCGGGTCGACCCCAGGCCTTGGCCAACGCCCCTCCGCCGCAGAACGTCTCGACGCACCCGTACTGCCCGCAGCCGCACAGGCGCCCTCGCGGATCGACGGAGAGATGACCGACCTCCCCCGCGGTTCCGCGTGCGCCGCGCCAGATCCGTCCGTCGATCACGATCCCGGCAGCGACGCCGGTCCCGAGATTCAGGTAGGCCATGGAACCGGCGACTCCGCTCAGCACCGCAGCGCCGAGGGCCGCGGCCTTCACGTCGTTTTCCACGCGGAACGGGACTCCGAGAGCGAGTTCGGCCCTGACGGCGAGGTCCAGGGACTCCACGCCGAGGTTGACCGCGTGGTCGACACGGCCGGTCTCGGCGTCGACGAGGCCGGGGATGCCGATCCCGACGGAGCCGACGTCGGCAAGGGGGAACCCGTTCTCCTCCGCGAGTGCCTTCACGGCCGTAACGATGCTCTCGACGACCGCGTCATCGCCCCAACCCGTCGGTCGGCGCAGGCGTCCGCGGATGGCCCCAGAGGGGTCCACGGCGACCGCGTCGATCTTCGTGCCGCCGACGTCCAGGCCCACTCGAATCGGCCGACCGGCGCGGTCGGCAGTGCTCGCACCCGTCATCGGATGCTGCTCCCGGCCGTGCCGTCAACGGTGCAGATGACGTTCACGACACTCCCAGCTGTCCCGAGAGCACCATGACCGCAGCTCCGCGCAGGACGATGTCCTCCTGGTGCGTCAAACGCACGACGACGTCTTCGAACACGCCCTCGAGGGTGCGCGCGCGCAACGTCGCGATGGCGGCCTCGATCAAGATGCCGTCGAGCAGCTCCGCCGGACCGGAGATCACCACCTCGGAGAGGTCGAGGGCAGCGACGATCGGAGCGGTCGCGATCGCCATCCGCGTCCCGGCATCGCGGAGGATCTCATCGCGTGCCTCAGGATCAGCGGCGATCGCCGCCTCGAGCCGACTCACGCTGAGCCACGCCTCGAGACAGCCGTCCTTCCCGCACGCGCAGCGAGGGCCCCCGTCGGTACCGACGACGACGTGACCGATCTCTCCCGCGGCGAAGCGGCTGCCCAGCAGAGGCTGGCTGCCGGTGATGAGGCCGGCGCCGACACCCTTGCCGATCTTGATCAGCATGAAGTCGGCCTTCGCCTCGCCGAACGTGTACTCGGCGAGCACCGCCGCGTTGGCGTCGTTGCGGGCGAGGACCGGAAGGTCGAGATCGACGCCGAGCTTCGCCTCCAGCGGGAAGTTCGTCCAGCCGAGGTTGGGAGAGCTCAGGACGAGCCCGTCGGGACGCACGACACCCGGGGTGCCGATGCCGACGCCCAGCAGCGGCTGAGTCGAGGCCTCGACCAGCGTCTGTGCGAGTTCCCGCAGCGCCGCGTATGCCGCCTCCCCGTCGGGGGATTTCGGACGCGGCACCTCGCGCCGCTCCAGCACGTCTCCGTCGAGGCTCAGCACCGCCCCGGTGAAGGCGTCGGGGCCGGAGAGATCGAGGCCGACGATCTGATGGCCGAAGCGATCGATGTCGATGAGGATGGGCGGCTTGCCCGGCCCCACCGCTTCACGGACACCCATCTCGATGACGATCCCGTCGGCGATGAACTCGGCGACCAGGTCGGAGATGGTGACACGGGTGAGGCCCGTCTCCCGGGAGAGGTCGGCGCGACTCATCGCCCCCGAGTGGTACAGCGTCTGCAGCACCAGTGCACGGTTGTGACCGCGCGCATGCTCTGGCAGCACCTTTGATCGCGAGCGCAGGTGGCGCCCCGGGCCGAAGGCGTGCGCATTCGCACCGGCGTACTCTGACGGCGATGCGGAACGCTGTTCATCCGAAACGGACATGTTTGTTAGTAGACCTTACGAACAAAATTTGCGCAACCTCTGCCCGCGGACGCGCTGGCAGGGTTACCGAAACGTTACATTACTTTCGATCGTCGACGACGACCGTGCGTGAGCGCCCGATGAGGCGCTCGACCAGGCCGGCGACGATCTGCTCCCGCGCCTCGATCGTGAGCGGCTTGCCCGGCACGCCGGGACGGCGCTGCTCGGGCTCCGGCCCGTCAAGGGGACGATACCGCACCCCCGCTGCGGCGAGCCGGCGCAGGTGCATCGGCAGACGCCGCTCGAAGTCGGCGTAGGGTCCCGGCTCCCCGCCGTCCCACAGACGCTCCGCGATCGCGGCGAGTCGAGGGAACATCGCGAAGTCGACGCGGTCCCTGGTGGGCAGGTGCTCGCTCCACACGTTCGCCTGCCCGCCCACAGCGCCGTCTTCGACACGCAGGGAGTACGCGCGCTCGATCGTGAGAGGCGGGCCCACTCTGATCGGCTCCTCCTCCGACTCCGACTGCGGGTAGTCGAGGTAGACCTCGAGGTCGGGGCACGCGACGACCTCGATGCCGAGCCGCAGCGCCTCACGCATCGCGGCGGGACCCCGCCACGCGAGGATGCGCACGCCCTCGGGCACGTCGCCTTCGAGGACCTCGTCCCAGGCCAGTGCCGTGCGGCCTCGTCCGCGGACATGCGCGACGAACTGCTCCGTGAACCACGGCTGCACGTCGTGTGCAGACTCGAGTCCGAGTTGTCGCATGCGCTCGGCCGCCGCGGCGCTCTGCTCCCACTCGGTCACCGGCACCTCGTCACCGCCGATGCCTATCCACTCCGAGTCGAACGCATCGCAGAGCGCATCGATCGCGGCGAATCCGAAGGCCAGGGCCTCGTCCGTCGGGGCGAGGGTGCGCGGATTGACCCCGAAGCGCTCCCATGCAGACAGCACAGGCTCTCCGACGTCGACGTTGCCGAGCTCCGGATACGCGGCGAGACCCGCTTGGATGTGTCCGGGCAGCTCGACCTCCGGCACGAGGGTCACGAAACGTTCTCGCGCATAGGCGACGAGCTCGCGCAGCTCCGCTGACGTGTAGAAGCCCTCGTGCACTCCCGGCTCCACGGTGGACAAGGGGCCGTGTCCGAGCTGGGTGGCTTCCCGACGCGCGCCCACTTCCGTGAGCCGAGGGAAGCCGGGCACCTCGAAGCGCCACCCCTGATCGTCTGTGAGATGAAGGTGCAGCACGTTCAGGTGATGATCGGCGAGGAGATCGACCAGACGACGGACCTCGTCGACGGACCGGAAGTGCCTGGCGACGTCGAGCATCGTCCCTCGCCAGCTGTACGCCGGCGCTCCCTCCCACACCCCGGCGGGGATGTGGGCCGATGCAGCGTCCGGATCCCGCAGCTGCCGCAGAGTGGTGGCACCGCGGAACACGCCGGCGGGGCTCGCTCCTCTGATCTCGACTCCGGCTGCACTCACGCTCACCCGGAAGGCCTCGTCACCGACACGTCCTCGCGCCGCGGCCTCAGCGCCGAGGTTCTCGTCGACCATCAGTCGGATCGGCGGGAGTTCGGCGTCGCCCGCGCCGGCGAGACCGCCCAGCCGGGCGGCAGCGGCGACGAGCTCAGGGGCCGAGAGGATCGGCGTGCGCTCCGTCCACGCGAATCCGGGGGCGACCGGATCGATGCGGGCACCCATGTGCGGCACGGTGGCGCGATGCGGCGGGGGCGGCATCCGCAGTGCGCGTCCGGGGGTCCGCCCCGTCGCCTCGCCCTCCGACACCACCGGCACTCCCCCGACAAGTACCTCGATGATCCCGCGCGGCGGTGCGAAGGGGGAGTCGAACGTGGCCCCCGCCTCGACCGTCTCCGGGTCGAAGAGCACGAGGTCGGCGGTCGCTCCCCGCCGGACGACGCCCCGAGGTGCGTCACCCCGGTCGAGTCCCAGCCGATGCGCCGGCGTCCCCGACAGGTGTCGGACGGCCTCCTCCCAGGTGAGGATGCCGAGCTCGCGCACGTAGTGTCCGAGGTACCGCGGGAACGTACCCCGCCCACGCGGATGAGGCCGCGCCCCGATCAGGATCCCATCACTGCCTCCCGTGTGCTGCGAGTGACGCATGATCGTCCGGACGTTCTCCTCGTCTCCGATGTGCATGAGGATTCCGGTGGCGGCGGCGTCCTCCACGATCGTGTCGAGCACCACATCGACGGCACGGCGACCGGTCGTGGTCGCGATCTCGGCGATGGTGCGGCCGATCAGACCCGAGAGGGCGGGGTTCACGGTGCCGGAGACCTGGATCTGCGTCCAATCGGCCCTCTCGCCGTGGAATCCGTCGCAGCCGACGTCTTCCAGTTCCACGCGGACGGCCTCCCTGCCCGCTTCGTCGAGCGCGGAGACGGCAGCGAGCAGGTCGCCGGATTCCGCCAGCCTGCTCGGCAGCAGAGCGGAGAGCGTCGTGGCGCCGGGCAGATACGGGTACGTGTCGAGCGTCACGTCGACGCCGTCCTCGATCGCCTCGTCGATCAGGGCCAGGAGCTCATCGGCGCGGCCGCGGTTCGGGGCGAAGTTCATCGTCGCGTGTGTGAGATGCACGGGGCACCCGGTGCGCCGACCGATGTCGAGCGCCTCCCGGTAGGCCTCCAGCGCCGCTCCCCCGTAGCTCCGGGTGTGCGGCGCCCAGTAGCCTCCTCGCTCGGCGACGATGCGGCACAGCGCTTCGAGCTCCGCCGTGTCCGCGTACATCCCCGGCGTGTAGGTGAGGCCGCTCGACATCCCGAAGGCTCCCGCGTCCAGCGCGCGACCCAGGATCTCCCCCATCGCGGTGAGCTCCGCAGTCGTCGCCCGACGGTTCTCGTGGCCGACGACCATCATCCGCAGATTCCCCTGGGGGACGAGGACGGCGGCGTTCGCGACCGCTGCGGCGTCGATCGCCGCGAGCAGGTCGTCCATCGTCCGCCACGGCACGTCGGCCGGAGTTCCGTTCCACCCGGCGATCTGCGCGGGGATGATCGCCGCCGCCGCATCGTCGAGGGGCGCATAGCCCAGGCCGTCCTGACCGAGCACCTCGGTCGTCACGCCCTGGCGGATCTTGGCGTCGTGCGCCGCGCCGCTCAGCACTGCGAGCTCGCTGTGCGCGTGCATGTCGATGAATCCGGGCGCGAGGACGAGTCCCTCTGCCGCGACCTCCACGGCGCCCTCGGGAAGTTCGAGTTCGGGGAGCTCGAGTTCAGGATTCACCGCACCGGCCGGGAGGATGGCGACGACCCTCGCGCCCTCCACCGCGACGTCGGCCACGTACCGGGGCGCCCCCGTCCCGTCGATGACGGTGGCTCCGCGGTACACCCGCACCTGTCCGGCGGCGGCCTTCTCGGCACTCAGAAGCACGTCGCCACCGCCCCGATCACGCGCGGATCGGCGGCATCGGGGTCGTCGATCACGGCGACGACCCTCCACTTGTCGAAGGCGGTGCACGGGTGGGAGAGCCCGAGACGGACGACATCGCCCACCGCGACCGTGTCATCGCCCGTGAGGCTCAGGAACGCATGCTGATCGTTCAGCGCCGTGATCTCCCCCCGCAGCCCCTGCGGGATCGGCAGATCCAGGTCGAAGGGCACATCGCGCCGTCCGGCGTCGAGGAGCGCAAGGCCGTCCTCGGGCTGCGACACCACCCGCGACCAGGCGTGCATCCCCGAGCGCAGAGGCGCGGTGCCGACGAGCGGTCCGAACGGAGACATGCGCGAGTAGAAGCCGTCGTCGTGGATCTGGAACGCCCCCGAACGCAGGACGACGTCCACGTCGTCCCCGGCGGCTGCGAGGACGGCGGCCGCCCGATCAGGGAAGGCGCTGCCTCCCGCGCTGAGAATCGGACGGAGACCGTGCGGGTACTCCAGTCGGGCGTGCAGATCCACGAGCGTCTGCAGGTACGCGTCGACGGCGGCGACCGAGGCATCGGAGCGATCGGGACCGAAGGGCCCCTCGTATCCCGCGACGCCGGCGAGGCGCAGCCCGGATGCGTCCGAGACGGCCTTCCCGATCCGCTCGCCCTCCTCCACGCTCCGTGCGCCCGTGCGGCCGTGCGCGCCGCCGAGTTCGACCAAGACATCGAGCGGACGCGCGGCATCGTGCATCCCCCGCGCGAGGATGGCCACTCCCTCGAGAGAGTCCGCCCAGCACAGCACGCGCAGGTCGGGGTCGGCTGCGAGCAGTGCCCCCAGGCGACGCACCGCAGTGAGATCGGTGACCGCGTTCGCGATCAGCACGGTCGAGACGCCCGCGTCGACGGCGACTTCGGCCTGCCAGGGCGTCGCCACGGAGATCCCCCATGCCCCCGCGTCGAGCAGTCGCTGCCAGAGGGCCGGAGCCATCGTGGTCTTGCCGTGTGGTGCGAGGAGCACCCGGCGCTCCCTCGCCCATGCGAAGACGGTCTCCTCGTTGTGCGCGAGGGCGCCCTCGTGCACCGTCAGCACCGGCGTCACCAGGTCGGAGAGATGCAGATCCGCATCCCCCACCTGCGAGAGGCGGAGTCCCGCTGCGTGCGCAGGAAAGCCCTTCGTCCAGGTGCCGAGAACGGGATCCGGAATTTGTAGAGGCATCTAACAATGCTACTAGGCTGGCGGCATGACCGCGAAGATCCGAGTTTCCACCGACGCCGCCCCCGCCCCCGCCCACACCTTCTCGCAGGGTATCCGCAAGGGCCCGTTCGTGCAGGTCTCCGGCCAGGGACCCGTGGACCCGAAGACCAACGAGTACCTGCACCCCGGGGACGTCGCTGCCCAGACCACCCGCACGCTCGAGAACGTGAAGGCGATCGTCGAGGCGTCCGGCGCGACGTTCGACGACGTCGTCATGCTGCGCGTCTACCTGACCAAGCGCGAGGACTTCCCGATCATGAACGACGCGTACGGCGCCTTCGTGACCGCTCACACGACCAACGGCGTCCTGCCGTCGCGCACCACGGTCTTCACCGGCCTTCCGCGCGAGGAGATGCTCGTCGAGATCGACGGCATCGCCATCATCGACTGACGTCTGCGTTGCGGGGAGGCACGTTATCACGGACCGTTGCCTCCCCGTTACCTCCCATCCCGTACCATTGGACGTCAGGACACGTTTGAGAGCCGGGGGGTGAAGTTCGTGACCGATCTGATTTCTGCGCCGGGCGCAGCAGCCGAGGCGCGTGGAGACGACTCCGCGCCCACTGCAGTGCTCGCGCCGACGGACGCTCCCACGGAGACCGTCCCGCCGACCACCGGTGACCAGCCGCTCGCCTGGGCTCCGATCGAACCGTCTCCCAAGAAACGTCGCCTCGGCCTCTGGATCGGCCTCGGGCTGGGAGTCGTCGCCCTCGGCGCCGGAGCCGCGTCGATGATCCTGATCGCACCGGGAACCACGGTCGCCGGGATCCCGGTCGGCTGGATGACTCCTGGCGCCGCCGCCGACGCCATCGACGCCCGCCTCGCTCAGACCGAGATCACGCTCACCGGCGCGGGAGACGGCACCGTCCTCACCGGCGCCGACCTCGGTGCGGACGTCGACGCCACCGCTCTCGCCGACAAGGCTTTCGCGGAGCACCCGCTGTGGAACCTCGGCACCTGGATGGGCGACCCCGTCCCCGCAGAGATCGCCTTCGACACCGCGAAGGCGGACGCCGCGCTGCGTGGCGCCGTGCCGACCAGCTTCGACGACCCGGTGGATGCCGGTGTCGTCTTCGATGCCGCCAGCGGCACCTTCGTGATCACACCGGCAGAGGCCGGAACAGGGATCGACCTCGCCGACCTCAACGCCGCCTTCACGGCAGCCGTCGAAGAGGGTCGCAGCGCGCTCGAGTACTCGGGAGACGCCGCGGAAGCCGCGCCGGCCGTCTCCGATGACGACGCCACCGCCACCGCCACCGCTCTCAACACGATGCTTCCCACCGTCGGCTTCTACGTCGGCGAGGAGCGGACCGTCCCGGTCGATCCCGCCGTCGCCGCCTCCTGGCTCACGGTCGTCGATGACGACGGACAGCTGAGCATCAAGGCCGACCCCCAGGCGATCCAGGCCACCGTGGACAGTCTCCCCTCCGTCGTCGACCGCGCGCCGGTCAACGCGACCAACATCGTCGACTCCGCCGGCACCGTGCTCCGTGCGGAGCAGGAGGGTGCCACCGGTCGAGCGCTGGGAGACACGTCAGGCATCGCGGACCAGTTCGCCGAGCAGCTGGCAGCCGGAAACGGAGCCTTCGCGCTCTCGGTCACCGAGACGCCCTTCGAGACGGTGAACCTGTTCCGCCGCATCGACATCAACCTCAGTTCG
Source organism: Microbacterium oxydans (assembly GCF_006540085.1). Taxonomy (GTDB): domain Bacteria; phylum Actinomycetota; class Actinomycetes; order Actinomycetales; family Microbacteriaceae; genus Microbacterium; species Microbacterium oxydans. The sequence goes on from NZ_BJOG01000008.1 coordinate 13,738, forward strand.
CAGCGGGCCGTCCTCTACGAGAACGGCGCTGTCGTGAACTCGTGGGCCGTGTCCACCGGCCTGCCAGGGACTCTGACGCCCACCGGCAACTTCAAGGTGTTCGCGCACACGCGTATCCAGGACATGGGCTGCTACGAGGGCGCCCCGTACTGCACGAAGGACGTGCCCTGGATCACCTGGTTCGCTCCGAACATCGGCTTCCACGGCACGTACTGGCACAACAACTTCGGCCAGCGCATGAGCCACGGTTGCGTCAACCTGCCGATCGACCTCGCCAAGTACGTCTACGACTGGTCCCCCAAGGGGCTCGAGGTCTCCGTCCACTACTGACGAAGCGTTCCGCGCTCGCTCGGGCAGACGGGCCGAACACGAAGAAGGGGGCGGATGCCGAAGCATCCGCCCCCTTCGCTCGTCTTAGCGCAGGGCGTCGACGATCGTGTTCAGCGTCGTGGACGGACGCATGACGGCCTCGACCAGCTTCTCGTCCGGACGGTAGTACCCGCCGATCTCAGCGGGCTGTCCCTGCACGGCGTTGAGCTCGGAGACGATGGCCTCCTCGTTCGCGGCGAGCTTCTCGGCGATCGGCGCGAAGGCCGCAGCGAGCTCGGGATCCTTCGTCTGCGCTGCCAGCTCCTTCGCCCAGTACAGGCCGAGGTAGAAGTGGCTGCCGCGGTTGTCGATCGTGCCGAGCGCACGACCGGGCGAGCGGTCCTCCTCGAGGAAGGTTCCGGTCGCGGCGTCCAGCGTCTCCGCAAGCACGCGGGCCTTGTCGTTGCCCGTGCGGTCGGCGAAGTGCTCGAGCGAAGCCGCCAGCGCGAAGAACTCACCCAGCGAGTCCCAGCGCAAGTAGTTCTGCTCGACCAGCTGCTGCACGTGCTTGGGAGCGGAACCACCGGCACCCGTCTCGAACAGCCCACCACCGGCGAGCAGCGGCACGATCGAGAGCATCTTGGCGCTCGTGCCGACCTCGAGGATCGGGAACAGGTCGGTCAGGTAGTCACGCAGCACGTTGCCGGTCACCGAGATGGTGTCGAGCCCGTGACGCATGCGGGCGAGCGTGTACCGCGTGGCCTCTTCCGGCGCGAGGATCGTGATCGTCAGGCCCTTGGTGTCGAGCGTGGCGAGGCCCTGGTGCACCTTCGCGATGATCTGGGCGTCGTGCGAGCGGTTCGCGTCCAGCCAGAACACGGCGGGGTCGCCGGTCGCGCGTGCACGCGTCACGGCGAGCTTGACCCAGTCCATGACGGGGATGTGCTTGGTCTGCGTCGCGCGCCAGATGTCGCCCTTGCCGACCTCGTGCTCGATGAGCACGGTGCCCTCGCTGTCGAGCACCTGGACGATGCCGTCCGCCGCGATCTCGAAGGTCTTGTCGTGGCTGCCGTATTCCTCGGCCGCCTGCGCCATGAGACCCACGTTCGGGACGGTACCGATCGTGGCGGGGTCGAGCGGGCCGTTCGCGATCACATCGTCGATGACGGCCTGGTAGACGCTCGCGTAGGACGAGTCCGGGATGACCGCGATCGTGTCGGCCTCCTCGCCGTCCTTGCCCCAGAGCTTCCCACCGTTGCGGACGAGGGCGGGCATCGACGCGTCGACGATGACATCGCTGGGCACGTGGAGGTTGGTGATCCCCTTGTCGGAGTTCACGTACGACAGGCGCGGCCCCTCGGCGATGGCCTTGTCGAACGCCGCAGCGATCTCCTCGCCACCGGCGACATTCGACAGGCCTGCAAGGATCGAGCCGAGGCCGTCGTTCGCGCTGAGTCCGGCTTCGGCGAGCTGCGTGCCGTACTGGTCGAAGACGTCCTTGAAGAACGCCTTCACGACGTGACCGAAGATGATCGGGTCGCTGACCTTCATCATCGTGGCCTTGAGGTGCACGGAGTAGAGCACGTCGTCGGCCTTGGCCGCCTCGAGCGTCTCCGCGAGGAACGCGTCCAGCTCCTTCGCGGAGAGGAACGTGGCGTCGATGATCTCACGCGGGAGGACCTTGAGGCCCTCCTTGAGGATCGTGACGGTGCCGTCCTGCGCCGTGTGACGGAACGAGAGGACGTCGTCGTGGGCCGCGACCCACGAGCGCTCGTTGTGCTTGAAGTCGTCGTGGCCCAAGGTCGCGACGCGGGTTTTCGAGCCGTCCGCGAAAGGCTTGTTGCGGTGCGGGTGCTTCTTGGCGTAGTTCTTCACCGCGAGCGGTGCGCGACGGTCGCTGTTGCCCTCGCGCAGCACGGGGTTCACTGCGGAGCCCTTGATGCGGTCGTAGCGGGCGCGGACGTCCTTCTCCTCCAGGGAGGTCGGCTCGTCCGGGAAGTCGGGGATGTCGAAGCCCTGCTTCTGCAGCTCGGCGATCGCACCCTTCAGCTGCGGGATGGACGCCGAGATGTTCGGCAGCTTGATGATGTTGGCCTCGGGGAGGGTGGCGAGGCCACCGAGCTCGGCGAGAGCGTCACCCACCTGCTGCTCGGGAGTGAGCTTCTGCGGGAAGGCGGCGAGGATGCGTCCGGCCAGCGAGATGTCGCGCGTCTCGACCTCGATGCCGGCCTGGCCGGTGTATGCCTGGATGATCGGGAGGAACGAGGCGGTGGCGAGCGCCGGTGCCTCGTCTGTGTACGTGTAGATGATGGCGTCGTCGGTCACCGGGAGGTACTCCGTTCGCGGGGAAATTTGTCTCGATACCAAGATACCTGAGCCGGTCTGGCCCTGTGGTCCGCGCCTGCGACCGCCGACCACCCCATGTCGACGAACGGCCACAGAGAGGCGAAATCTTCGTCGGAAACGTGTCCCGCCTCTCCGGAGGGGTTAGCCTGGGTCCATGTCCGAACTGCGCATGGTCAAACTCTCCGCTGCGACGATCGTCGCCGTGAACAACCTGTCGCTCAAGCCCGGACAGGAGCAGTTCCTCGCTCCGGTCTCGTACGGGATCGCCGCGACCGTCATCAACCCGCAGACCTCCTGGCAGCGGGTGATCCTGGACGGCAACGAGGTCGTCGGCTTCGTCAGCGCCAACTTCGACGACGAGGCCCCGGAGGAGCACTTCCGCTCCGTGCTGTGGCGCATCAACGTCGACGCGGACGACCAGGGTCGCGGCGTCGGCCGCTTCGCCGTCGAGGCGCTCATCGACGAGGCGCGTGAACGCGGAGTCGACCACGTCAACGTGATCTACGAAGCCGGCGAGGACGGCCCGGAGGCCTTCTTCCGTCGCGTCGGCTTCACCCCCGTCGGGGAGACGGCCTACGGCGAGGTCATCGCCGAGATCCGGGTCACGTCCTAGACCGGGCGGCGGGGTCTCGAATCCCCTCCCCCATCGAGACCTCGTCGCCCTTCACTCCCCTTCGGGGGAGCGCTCTCACAGCCCTGGCGGGTTCTCAGGAACGGTCGTCGGGGGTGCCCCCGGGTTTCCGCCGGCTCGTCCACGATGAGAGAGCGGCCGCGGCCGCTCCGGCAGCGCGATCGATGGCCTCGGCGGAACGGTTCAGCATGTCTTGAGCGGCGTCCTGCCACGCCGGCGTCGCCGGCGCCTCCCCCGCGTGCACCTTCGCGGCGTGTTCGGCGGCTTCGAACGCCCGCTCGAGCTCGGCGACAGCGTCACGATAGGCGGCGAACTCAGCCGGGGTGATGCGTCCGGAGGCCGCGCGGCGCATCTCCGTCGCGTGTCCGGCGGCACGGAAGTATGCGGCCGTCTCCGCGGACTTCACGTCGGTCATCGCCGGATAGGAGATCTGCAGAGCGGGGTCGGTCTCGTAACGCATCCAGCGTGCCGTCACTGCGTCATGCGCGGCGTGGAGTCGCTCGATCGGGCGCGGCTCCGCCGCGGAAGGCACGGCGGCGCGAGCCGCGTTCAGCCGCACCTGGCGCGCGCGCACATCGGCCGACGCGGCCTTCGCATCGCGCTCCCGCTCCTTCAGCATCCGCCGAGCCCCTGCCACCTGTTCGGGCGTCGCTCGCTGGGCCGCCCGCTCCGCCGTGACGCGAGCCAGGTCGGCGCGCGCGATCTTCCACGCGGTGCGCCGCTCGGCGGCGACCAGCTGTGCCTCTCTCAGATCGTGGCGGGCGGCATCGACCGCGAGCCTGCGTCCGCTCACCGTGCTGTTGCGACGTCGCATTCCCATCACACCCACCGTTCCCGCGGCGACTGCCGTCGGCGCGATCCACCACCACTCGGCGACGAGCAGCAGGGGGTCCATACCTCGATGCTACCCAGACGCAGACGACTTCCGGTCGCGATATGACAGCTCAACTGCGCCAGACGGCTGTCATATCGCGACCGGAAGAGGCAGATCAGACGAGGGTCTCCTGCCAGGCCGCATGCAGCTGCGCGAACTTGCCGGTACCGCCGATCAGGGCAGCGGGAGTGTCGTCCTCGATGATGCGGCCGTGCTCCATCACCAGCACCCTGTCGGCGATCGCGACCGTCGACAGGCGGTGCGCGATGATGATCGCCGTGCGGTCCCTGAGGAGGGTCTGCAACGCATCCTGGATCAAGCGCTCGGATGGGATGTCCAGCGAAGCCGTCGCCTCGTCGAGGATCAGCACCGCGGGGTCGGCGAGGAAAGCCCGGGCGAACGAGATGAGCTGACGCTGCCCCGCCGACACCCGACCACCGCGCTTGTTCACATCGGTGCCGTATCCGTCGGGCAGCGACGAGATGAACCCGTCGGCGCCCACGGCCCGTGCCGCGGCCTTGATCTCGTCGAGCGTCGCATCCGGCTTGCCGAGCGCGATGTTGTCGGCGACGGTGCCGCTGAACAGGTAGGCCTCCTGCGTGACCATGACGATCGCGCGGCGGAGGTCCTTCGGGTGCAGCGACCGCAGATCGACGCCGTCGAGCGTGACCCGCCCTTGGGAGGGGTCATAGAAGCGCGAGATGAGCTTGGCGAGCGTCGACTTCCCGGCGCCGGTCGTTCCGACGAGGGCGATCGTCTGCCCCGCCGGGATGTCGAGGGAAAAGTTCGGGAGGATCGTCTTCTCTCCGTTGTATCCGAAGGTCACCTCGTCGAACTCGACATGCCCACGGGACTCCCACAGGTCGACGGGGTTCTCGGGGTCGGGAACCGTCGGCACCTCCTCGAGCACGCCCGAGACCTTCTCCAGCGCGGCCGTGGCCGACTGATAGGAGTTCAGGAACATCGCGATCTCCTGCATCGGCGCGAAGAAGTTGCGGACGTAGAGCACTGCCGACAGCAGCACACCCACGGTCAGCGCACCCTCGGAGACGCGGATGCCTCCCCACAGCACGACGATGCCGAGCACGAGGGCCGCGACGCCCATCAGGCCGGGCTCGAACGTGCCGAACAGCAGCATCGAGCGACGGTTGACGTCGCGGTAGTCGCCAGCGATCTCCTGGAACGCCTTGTCGTTGCGCGGCTCCTTGCGGAACGCCTTGACGGCGCGGATGCCGGTCATCGTCTCGACGAACTGCACGATCACCTTCGCACTGATCACGCGCGACTCGCGGTAGACGAGCTGCGAGCGCGAGTAGAACCAGCGCATCAGGTAGAACAGCGGCACTCCGCCGATCGCCAGGATCAGGCCCGACTGCCAGTCCCAGAAGCACAGCGCGATGAAGGTGAACAGCCCGAAGAGCACGCCGGAGACGAGTTCGTTCAGGCCACCGTCGAGCAGCTCCTTGATCGAGTCGAGGTCGCTGGTCTGACGGGAGATGATGCGCCCCGACGTGTACGACTCGTGGAACTCCAGGCTCAGGCGCTGGGTGTGCAGGAAGATGCGCTTGCGCAGGTCCAGCAGCACCGCCTGCGTGAGCTTGGCCGCGATGATCACGTACCAGGCGATCAGCACCGCAGCGAGGGCACCGGCCAGCAGGTAGATGCCTCCGATCATGAACGTCGGCATCCAGTCGGCACGCTCGATCACCGCAGGCAGCGCTCGGTCGAGGCCCAGGCTGATGAGGATGGGGCCGGCGACCTGGAGCGCGGTCGACACGACCAGCACCGCGGCGGCGAGCACGATCCTCGGCTTCAAGGGGCTGACCAGGGATCCGAGCAGTCGGAGGGATCGACGACGGATCTCCCTGCTCTCCTCGCGGGTGTACTCGGAACGATCCTCGTTCCTGGTTCCGGTGATGGCGGAGCTCATCGCTGCACCTCCTTCTCGGTGATGGGGTCTTCGTCGGCGGCCTGCATCCCGAGGCCCGCACGGACCTCTTCATCGATCTCGGACTGCTCATCGCGGATCACCGGGATCGTCCCGGTGCGCGCCGCCTCCTCCGCCTCGAGGCTGGAGATGACATGACGGTAGTGCCGACTGGTCTTCAGCAGCTCGGAGTGCGTGCCCACCGCCGTCACGCGACCGGCCTCGAGCAGGGCGACGCGATCGGCGAGCGCGACGGTCGAAGGGCGGTGCGCCACGATCAGGGCGGTGGTGTCGGCGAGCACGTGCCGCAGCGCCTCCTCCACGAGGGCCTCGGTGTCGACGTCGAGCGCCGACAGCGGGTCGTCGAGCACGAGCACCTTCGGATTCGCCGCCACCGCACGGGCGAGGGCGAGCCGCTGGCGCTGACCGCCGGAGAGGCTGAGCCCCTCCTCGCCGATCACCGTCTCGACGCCGTCTGGCAGGGAATCCACGAACGAGGCCTGAGCGACGTCGAGAGCTTCGCGCAGCACACGCTCGCCCTCTTCGCCGTGCACGTCGAGCTCGGCACGACCGAGCAGCACGTTCTCCCGGACCGTCGCCGAGAACAGCGTCGCGTCTTCGAACGCCATGGCGATGTGCCGACGGAGCTCTGACAGCGGCAGGTCGCGCACGTCGACGCCGTCGAGGGTGACCCTGCCTCCCGTCACGTCGTACAGACGCGTGGGCAGCGTGGTGAGGGTGGTCTTGCCGCTGCCGGTGAGACCGACCAGCGCCATGGTCTCCCCTGGTCGCAGCACCAGGTCGATGCCGTCGAGCAGGTCGCGTTCGTGCGCGCCGGCGTCCTGATAGCGGAAGTGCGCGTTCTCGAACGTGAGCTCTCCGCGCGGGTTCTCGATGTGCACCGGGTGCTCGGGGTCGGTGATGGTGTTGGTCTCCGAGAAGATGTCGAACACGCGGTCGGTCGCCGTGCGCGCATCGAGCATGAACGAGAACAGGAAGCCGATCGACTCGATGGGCCAGCGCAGCACGACGGCCATCGCGAAGAAGGCGAACAGTTGCGCCTCGCCGATCTGCCCGACGGAGATCAGCCAGATGCCGGACATCAGGCTGAGGCCGAACGCGATCTGCGGCATGAGGTCGAGCCAGAACCAGATCGACGCGATCGCACCGGCCTTGCTCATCTCGGTCTCGCGCAGCGTCTCGGCCTGCCTGCTGAAGCGGCTCAGGGCGTGCTTGCCGCGCCCGAACGCCTTCAGCACGCGGATCCCGTGCACGCTCTCCTCGACGCTGGTCGCGAGGTCACCGGCCTGATCCTGGCTGCGGCGGGTGAGGGCGCCGTAGCGCTTCTCGAACAGGTAGCCGCGGATCCACAGCGGGATCGCCGTGACCAGGAAGATCGTGCCCAGCAGCCAGTGCCACCGGAACAGCAGCACGGAGCCGATGATGATCGTGAGGATGTTGACGACCAGCAGCACGAGGCCGAACGCGAGCCAGCGGCGGATGAGGCCGATGTCCTGCATCATGCGGCTGAGCAGCTGTCCTGAGCCCCACCGGTCGTGGAAGGACACCGGGAGGGTCTGCAGGCTCGAGTAGAGCTCCGTGCGCATCTTGTACTCGACCTGCGTGGCCGGGTTGAGCACGAACTGACGTCGCAGCCATACCATGAGGGCCTCGCCCAGGGCGAGCGCGAACACGGCGACAGCACCCCAGATGATGGCGCTGATCTCACCCGAACGGACGGGTCCGCTGATGATCTGCTCGAGGACGATCGGGATCATCAGGGCGATGACGGCGGCGATGAGCGCGCTGGCGGCACCGCCGGCGAGCCGCCAGATTACCGGCTTCACGAAGGGCTTCAGGCGCCACAGTGCGGCCGGAGTGGAAAGGGTCGATGAAGGCGAGGGATTCTGCGCGGAAGGCGAGGAGGACATGTCTCTCAGACGAGTTTCGTATGGACAGCGGTTGCGGAAGGGGACGGATGCGAGAGCGGACCCACAGGGTCCGGCATCCGACGGAGAAGGGGCGGGGTGGCTCTAGGAGAGCGGACGCGCCGGGGTCGAGCCGAGAGCTGCGATCCGCGCGGTGGCGATCGTGAACATGGTGTCCTCCTCAGGGGCTCGGCGATGTCGTCCGGTTGGCGCGACAGCCCACCAGCCTATTGCTGTGAACCAGCTGAAAGCAAGAGTCATTCCCGATTCGCCATGCTCTTTCCCGGCGACCGCGGCGAGGTGGCTCGGGTGGCTCACCCCTGGACAGCGAGCCCGGTTCGGAGAAAGCGCTGCAGGTTGCCGCCCAGCACGGCCACGACATCGGCGTCGCGCCAGCCGCGACGCAGCAGAGCCTCGGTGACGAGCGGAAGCCCTTCCGGACCCTCGAGCCCGGGAAGGTACCGATCGGCGGGGACGCCCTCGATCGTCGTCTGCACGCAGCACGGGGCCGTGGTGTCCGCGAGCACCTCGCGGACGAAGTCTGGTCCCATCCCGACGTGGTCCACCCCGGCGACGGACACCACCCGCTCGAAGTGGTCGATCAGGGTGTCGATCGTGTAGTCGCTCGCATGCAGATACGGGGCGAAGAAGTTGACGCACACGACTCCCCCCGTCTCCGCGACTCCGGCGATCTGCGCATCGGTGAGGTTGCGGTGGTGATCGAACAGGGCGCGGGCGGACGAATGCGTTGCCATGACGGGTCGCGTGGCGAGCTCGAGCACGTGGTCGACGCCGCCCGCTCCGAGGTGGCTGACATCGAAGATCATGCCGATGCGCTCCATCTCGGCCAGCGCCTGGACGCCCGTGCGCGTCAGCCGGCTGCCCGCGGCGTCTTCTCCGCTTCCGTCCGCGAAGGCGCTGCGACCGAAGTGGGCGACCGAGCCGACGCGCACTCCGAGCCGATGCACCGTCTCGAGGAGCTCGACATCGTCGGCGATGCCGGGCATGCCCTCGAGAGCGAGCACCAACGCGATGCGCCCCTCACCGATCACCCTGTCGATGTCGTCCCCGTCGAGGCAGAGCCCCACCGCATCCGCGTTTCCTTCCGCCACCCGGTGCGCGGCTTCGATCATGCGGAACGTACGACGCAGCGCGCCCTCCGGCCGGTAGACGTCATCGACGAACACGGGCAGGACCTGCAGGTCGACACCACCCGTGCGCAGCTGCGGCAGCCACTGGGCCCGGAAGTAGTCCGACCACTCGGCGGGCGGACGACTCGTCACCGAGCAGAGCAGATCGTTGTGGGCATCGGCGACGACGGCGCGGCGGTGGAGATCGAGGGCATCGATGGCGGTCACGGCTCGAGCCTATGGCCGCGTCGGAACGGACGGTTCGTCGTAGCGCACCATCACCGGTGCCGGATCTGGTGCTCCTGGCTCACGCCGCGGCACTCTCGCGGGCCAGCAGACTCTCCTTGACATCGACGCCCCACGCGAAACCGCCGAGGCTCCCGTCGGTGCGCAGCACCCGGTGGCAGGGCACGAAGAGCGCCGGGGCGTTGCGGGCGCAGATGGACGCCGCAGCCCGAACGGCCCGGGGGTTGTCCAGGCGTGAGGCGAAACCGGTGTAGGTCAGCGGCCCGCCCGGCTCGATCTCCCGGAGCGCCGACCAGCCGGCGAGCTGGAGTGCGGTGCCGGTCTGCTTCACGGCGACATCGTCGATGGCCGAGAGGTCGCCCGCGTAATAGGCGACCACCGCGTCCGCGGCGTCCGTCGCACCATCGCGCAGCGCCTCCGGACGGTTCGCCGCCGACAGCCGCCCGAGGATCGCCTCGACGTCGGACGTCCAGCCCGAGGCCAGCACGCGCTGATGGTCGTCGGCGAGGATCGTGAAGGCGCCGTCCGGCGTCTCGATGGTCTGGATGAGGGCGGTCATGAGTTCTCCTTCGTCGTGATGTCGGTGGGACGGTGCGCTGCGGGGACCCGCCGCGGCCCGACGGGGCGCACCGGAGCGGCGCGCCATAGATGCGCGCTCAGATAGCTGCGCCATGGTGCCGCGCGCAGGGCCCAGTCGGTGAGCGCCCGTGGCTCGCCCGGCAGGCCGGAGGCCGCCGCGCCGGCGCGCAGCGCGACGTCTCCCGGGAGCAGCACATCCGGATCGCCGAGCACACGCATGCGCACGTAGTCGGCTGTCCAGGGTCCGATGCCGGGCATCGCGAGCAGGGCAGCACGCTGGTCGACGCCGTCATCTCCGACCGTGAGCGTCAGGGATCCGTCGGCGAGAGCGGCCGCAGCGCCGGTGATCGCGCGGATACGGGCGGCCGGCCCTCGCAGCACCTCGGCTCCGTGGGCGGCGATCGCCGTCATCGTCGGGAAGAGCAGTCCGTTCTCGGTGCGCTCCCCCAGCGCCTCGGTGAGTGCCGTGAGCGCGGTTCTGGCGGCGACCACGGTGATCTGCTGCCCCACCATGGCGCGGATGAGCATCTCATGCGGATCAGCCGACCCCGGCACGCGGATGCCGGGGGTGCGCGCGACGAGCGGCGCGATCTCGTCGTGTTCCGAGAGCGCCTCGTCGATCGCCAGCGGGTCGGCATCGAGGTCGAAGATGCGTCGCACGGTCGAGACCAGCGGTGCCAGGTCCCCCAGCCGCGCGACGCGTGCCCGCAGGTGCAGGCGCTCACCCTCCTCCTGACGCACCTCGAACCAGGCGGGACCACCGGCCATGCGGAGGTGACGCGAGAAGGACGTCGCCGTGGTCTCTTCGACGCCGGGGATCGCACGCGCCGCCATCCAGGCGAAGACGCCGCTCGCGTCGAGTGGACCGCGATAGGGCAGCACGAGGTCGATCGAGCCGGGAGCCGCGGACGCCGGAAGCCGTCGCCGCGCCCTGAGCTCCCCCGGCGTGAGGCCGAAGACCTCGCGGATCGTGTCGTTGCACTGTCGGATGCTGGCGAACCCGGCGGAGAACGCGACATCCGAGATGGGCATGTCGGTGCCGACGAGGAGCATGCGCGCGGTGTGCGCCCTGTGTGCCCGCGCCAGTGCGAGCGGCCCGGCGCCGAGTTCGGTGGTCAGCAGCCTCGTGAGGTGCCGACCGGAATAGCCCAGTCGCGCGGCCAGGCCCGGCACGCCCTCCCGTTCCACGACGCCGTCGGAGATCAACCGCATCGCTCGCGCGGCGGTGTCGCCGCGGATATCCCACGCCGGCGAGCCGGGAGCGGCCTCGGGCAGGCAGCGCTTGCAGGCGCGATACCCGGCCTCGTGCGCTGCGGCGCTGGTCGGATAGAACGTCACGTTCTGGGGTTTGGGCGTGCGCGCGGGGCAGCTCGGACGGCAGTAGATCCCGGTCGAACGGACGGCCGTCACGAACTGCCCGTCGAAGCGGGTGTCGCGCGCGCTGATCGCACGGTAACGCTCGTCGAAGTCCGTCACGGGGAAGCTCATGCCTCCACTGTGTCACGCCCCACCGACAACGACTGGCGGAAATCGGACATTACTGTCCGGGCACGAACGCCGAGACCCACCCGCCTCGCCGACACCCATCGCCGCCGCAGTGGGCGCGTGTGGGTCTCGGCGTGGAGAGTGGGTCTCGAGGTATGCGCAGGCGCGCGTTCAGTGGAAGAAGTGGCGCTCACCGGTGAAGAACATCGTGACGCCGGCCTTGCGCGCCGCGTCCACGACCTCCTCGTCGCGCACGGAACCGCCCGGCTGCACGATCGCCGTGACGCCGGCATCGATCAGCACCTGAGCGCCGTCGGCGAAGGGGAAGAACGCGTCGGAGGAAGCGACGGATCCGGCCGCCCGGTCCCCTGCACGCTCGACCGCGAGGCGGCAGGAGTCGACGCGGTTGACCTGGCCCATGCCCACGCCCACCGTGGCGTTGTCCTTCGCGAGCACGATCGCGTTCGACTTGACCGCTCGGCAGGCCTTCCACGCGAAGATGAGGTTCTCCATCTCCTCGTCGGTCGGACGCTCACCCGAGACCAGCTCCCAGTTCTTCGCGACGGAGACGATGTCGTCGGGGAACCGGTCGGCATCCTGCAGCAGCAGCCCACCGGAGACGAGACGCACGTCCATGCGCTCCTGCTGCCAGTCCTCGGGCAGCTGCAGCAGGCGCAGGTTCTTCTTCGCCTTGAACACCTCGAGCGCCGCGGGCTCGAACGACGGCGCGACGATGACCTCGGTGAAGATGTCCTTGAGGTTCTCGGCCATCTTCAGCGTGACCGTGCCGTTGGCCGCGATCACACCACCGTATGCCGAGACGGGGTCGCACTCATGCGCACGCAGGTGGGCGCTGGCGATCGGGTCGAGCGCGTTCGGCGCCGTGGTCGCGATACCGCACGGGTTGGCGTGCTTGATGATGGCGACAGCCGGCTTGACCATGTCGTATGCCGCGCGCAGGGCGGCATCGGCGTCGACGTAGTTGTTGTACGATATCTCCTTGCCCTGCAGCTGCGTGGCCTGGGCGATGCCGTGTCCACCGGCGCGCGTGTAGATCGCGCCGCGCTGGTGCGAGTTCTCGCCGTAGCGGAGCGTCGCGAGCCGCTCAGCCTGGATCGTGAGATGCGTCGGCAGATCGCCGTCGTCCTGCAGCGTCCCCTCGGCGAACCACGAGGCGACCGCGGTGTCGTACGCCGCTGTGTGCGCGAATGCTCGGGCGGCGAGCTCACGACGCTGCGTCAACGAGGTGCCGCCCTCGCCGATCGCCGCGATGATGCCGGGGTACGACTGCGGCGAGACGACGATCGCCACGTTCGCGTGGTTCTTGGCCGCGGCGCGTACCATCGCGGGGCCGCCGATGTCGATCTGCTCGACCACGTCGTCGCCGACCGCGCCGGAGGCGACGGTCTCGATGAACGGGTAGAGGTTCACGACCACGAGCTCGAAGGGAGTGATGTCGAGGTCGGCGAGCTGGCGCTCGTGGTCCTCGAGACGCAGGTCGGCGAGCAGGCCGCCGTGGATCTTCGGGTGCAGCGTCTTGACGCGACCGTCGAGCATCTCTGCGACGCCGGTCACGGCGGCGACGTCGGTGACCTCGAATCCCGCCTCGCGGATGGTCGACGCCGTCGAACCCGTCGAGACGATCTCGATACCCGCCTCAGCCAGAGCCGCAGCCAGCAGGAGCAGGTCGGTCTTGTCGCTCACCGAGACGAGCGCGCGCCTGATCGGCACGGTGTCGCGATCGCGGTAGAGCGTGGGGTCGTGGCGGGGGCCGGCCATGATGGGCTCCTTCGTGCGGGGCGTCGGGTGGGGGTCAGGAGGAAGAGCTGAGGACGAGGTCGCCGGTGGCGATTCCGCGGACCACGTCGATGAGCAGTCGGCGCTCGACGGGCTTGATGCGCTCGTGCAGGCTGTGCTCGGTGTCGCCGTCGAGGATGGGGACGCGCTCCTGGGCGAGGATCGGACCGGTGTCGACGCCGTCGTCGACGACGATCACGCTGGCCCCGGTCTCGGCGACGCCGGCCGCGAGCGCGTCGCGGACGCCGTGGGCGCCGGGGAACTCGGGCAGGAACGCCGGGTGCGTGTTGATGAGGCGCGGCGAGTACTGTGCGACGAGCGACGGCGGAAGCAGGCGCATGAGCCCGCTGAGCACGACGAGGTCCGGCTTCCAGACGGCGAGCTGGCCGGCGAGTTCCGCACCCCACGCCTCGCGACTCTCGTGCTCATGCCACGGCACCGTGAAACTGGGGACGCCGAACTCCTCGGCATGGGCGAGCCCCTCGGCTTCGCGATCGGCGCCGACCACGATCACCCTGGCGGGAAAATCGGGATGACGAGCGGCCTCGAGGAGGGCGCGAAGATTCGAGCCGGTGCCCGAGATGAGAACGGCGACCGTGAGCACGCGCCCAGTCTACCGGGGCGCCGAAGCTCGTTCCGCCTGCGTCGCACGCACACCGGGAGCCGTCAGTCGCGGTCGTCCCTCGGCGGCGTGAAACCGCGGACATCATCCAGCGGAGCCGTGTCATCGAAGGCCTGCGTGTGGGGCAAGGGGATGCCAGGCACCGGGACCACGGACGCTGCGCTCGGATCGAGCTCGGACATCTCGGCTATCCACCGATCGGTGCGCTCCTCCGCCAGTTCATCGCGATGTCGTGGGGACAGGAGCAGGATCGCGGCGCCGACGAGCACCTCGAGGCCCAGGGCGAGCATGAAGGGCAGCGCCGCTGGTCCGACGTCCGACAGCCGTCCCGGTCCCATCGACCCGCTCGCCAGCACGGCGGCGATCCCGGCGATACCGGCGGTGACGACCGCGATCCCCACCGCGATGACGGCACGCTGCGCCGTTCCCAGCGGAGTGCCCTCCCAGACGAGACGGGAGCGAACCGCCCACCCCGCGAACGCTCCGGCGGCGATCGGGACGAGCACCACGATCAGCATCCACATCGAGCTGTTCTCGGGCAGCAGTCCGAACACGGGGATGCCGGGCACGACTCCCAGCTGGGTGCCCGCAGGCGACACCGCGGTGCCGACGCCGACGGCGAACCCGGGGCCGGCGAGCCAGGACGCGACCCAGACGATGAGGGTCGGCAGGTACACCAGCTGCGCCAGGGTCATCACCGTCGCACCCAGCGCGTCGACGCGCGAGGCCTGGAACAGCGCGACGACTTCACCTCCCCGGAACAGCGTCACCACCGCGAGGGTCAGAGCAGAAGCGCCGACCACGCCCATCAGGGTGAAGGCCGCGCCTCGAACGACGGCGGCGGGGACCGGTGCCCAGTCGTCGCGGACGTCGATGCGATCGTGCAGACGGTCGAGGATGCCGCCGTCGCCCTCTTCCCAGGCGATCCGGACGGCGCCGCACAGCGCGCCGACGAAGTAGACCGCCGCGGGAAGGGCGATCGCGAGCAGGAGGGGCGTCTGCGCCGGATCCAGCCGCGCCGTCAGCGCGACACCGGCGGAGATCGCGGTGAACACCACGGTGCCGGACACCACGCCGAGCAGCCAGGTTCCCGCCGTGGCGGCTCTGGCTCCGGAGCGCGCGGCGAACAGCAGTGTGAAGAGCAGGATTGCCAGCGGGGTGATCGACACCGCGAACGAGGCGGCCTGGGCGGGGATCGCGAGGGCGACCAGAAGCTCGTCAGGAATCGTCACCGCCAGCGGCACCCCGTGTCCGAACTCCCAGAGCGTGCCGGTGAGCGGCCAGAGCGCACCCCAGTCGGCGCTGATCCCGAAGGCGAGAGTCCACAGCAGTGTCAACGGCGCGAGCAGCACGACGAGACCGACCGCCGCGGCGATGGCGGCGTCGAAGGCGGCGAGGAGCGCGACGAGGAGGCGTTGCATAGCGTTTCGAGACTACGACGAGTTCCCGACGAAGCCCCGGGGGCGCGCGTGGGGTCGGCGACACGATAGCGTTTCTCCGGAGGTTTCCCGATGACAACTGCCCCGCCCGCCCCGGCACCCACCGAGCCCAAGAACTCCCTGGACCGCTTCTTCGAGATCAGCAAGCGCGGATCCACGATCGGCACCGAGATCCGAGGAGGTCTGGTGACGTTCGTCACGATGGCCTACATCGTGATCCTCAACCCGATCATCCTCTCCGGCAAGCCCGACGTCGCCGGAGACATGCTCAGCTTCAACGCCGTCGGCGCCGCCACCGCGTTGACCGCCGGCGTCATGACGATCCTGTTCGGTCTCGTGACGCGCCTGCCCTTCGGTTTCGCCGCAGGACTCGGCATCAACGCCTTCGTCGCGTTCTCCGTGGTCGGGCAGGTGACCTGGCCCGAGGCGATGGCACTCGTGATGATCAACGGTGTCGTGATCGTGCTGCTCGCGGCCACCGGGCTGCGGAAGGCGATCTTCGACGCCGTGCCCTTCCAGCTGAAGATCGCCATCACGGTCGGCATCGGCCTGTTCATCGCCTTCATCGGCTTCGTCAACTCGGGCTTCGTCACCGCGACCGGCGCCTCGTCCCCTCCGGTCGGGCTCGGCGTCAACGGTTCGGTCGCGACCGTGCCGACCCTGCTGTTCGTGATCACCCTGCTCCTCACCGGCATCCTCGTCGCCCTCAAGGTCAAGGGCGGCATGCTCATCGGCCTCATCGGCGGCACCGTGCTCGCAGTCATCGTCGAGGCGATCTGGCACATCGGCGCCCGCGGCTTCGACGACGAGGGCAACGTGGTCAACCCCGGCGGCTGGGGCCTCACGGTCCCGGCACTGAACGGCTCCCCCATCGGCATCCCGGACCTCAGCCTGATCGGCGCCGTCGACTTCAGCTTCGACCTGAGCAAGGTCAGCCTGGTCGCGATCGTGATGATCGTCTTCACGCTGCTCTTCACGAACTTCTTCGACGCCATGGGAACCATGACCGGCCTGGCGAAGGAGGCGAACCTCGCCGACGACAACGGGGACTTCCCCCGCATCAAGTCGGCACTGGTCGTCGAGGGCGTCGGCGCGATCGCCGGTGGTGCGACCTCGTCGTCCTCCAGCACCGTCTTCATCGAGTCGGGTGCCGGCATCGGCGAGGGAGCCCGCACGGGACTCGCGAACGTCGTCACGGGTGTCGTGTTCCTGATCGCGATGTTCCTGACCCCGCTGACCTCCATCGTCCCGACCGAGATCGCGGCCGCGGCCCTGATCATCGTGGGTGCGATGATGATGGCGCAGATCCGCTACATCGACTTCAGCGACTTCCGCGTGCTGCTGCCGGTGTTCCTCACCGTCTCGGTCATGCCGCTCACCTACTCGATCGCGAACGGCATCGGAGCGGGCTTCGTCAGCTGGGTGCTCATCCACGCGTTCTCGGGCAAGGCGAAGACCATCAGCCCGCTGTTGTGGGTCGTCGGCGCCGGCTTCCTGATCTTCTTCGCGAGAGGCCCCATCGAGGCGCTGTTCGGCGTCGGGATCTGACGCGAGAACACGAGGGGCGGATGCTGCGGCATCCGCCCCTCTTTCTGTTCTGTACCGTCGCCCGGATGCATGACCGTCGCACGGATGCATTGCCCACACGGAGTCCTCGGTCATGCAGGTGTCGGCCGATCATGCAGGTGTCGGCCGATCATGCATCCGACAGGGTCTCAGGAATAGGCCTCGGCGAACTCCGCTGACGGCTCGATGGGCTCGATCACGTCGATCAGCACACCCCCGGGCGCCTCGACGATGAAGTGACGCTGCCCGAAGGTCTCGTCCCGAAGCGCGAGGCGCTCGACCAACCCGTGCTCACCCACGAGCCGACGGTGCGCTGCCGTCGCGTCGACGACCTCGACGTTGAGCAGCAGACCTCGGACGGGCTCACGGAAGCCGTCGGGGATCGTCTCGTGACCCCGGTCGAGGAGCGCGAGCTCTCCTCCTTCGACGCGCAGGCTCACGTACCAGTCCGCCTCGAACGTCGTCTCGAAGCCCAGTTCCTCACGATAGAACTGCGCGGCAGCGGCGACGTCATCGACCATCAGAACCGGGTAGAAGCTCGTGATCTCCATGAACTCTCCTTTACATACAGTGTGTTTGTAACATCGGTGGCTAGAATACATACAAGTCGCACGTAAAGGAAGTCCCATGCCGCGAGCATCCGCTGCCGACGCCGCCGAGACGGCGCGACGCATCCTCGAGACCGCCACCGCGCACTTCGCCGAACACGGCTACGCATCCTGTTCCGTCGATGACCTCGCACGCGCCGCCGGAGTGACCCGCGGGGCCGTGTACCACCACTACGCATCGAAGCCGGGACTGTTCGCCGCGGTCGCCACCCGCCAACAGCAGAGCGTCGCCGAGGCGATCGTGGCCGCGACGAGGGACAGCACCCCGGAGACCGCACTCCGCGAGGGGAGCCATGCCTACCTCGACGGCATCACGGGCAGGACGGCCGCGCGCGTACTCCTCATCGACGGACCCTCCGTGCTCGGCTGGGAGGAGTGGCGCCGCCTCGACGCGGAGGGGCCGGAGCGCGAACTGCGGACGGGACTGCGTGAAGCAGGAGCCCCGCCCGCGCTCCTCGACGCCCTGACCGCAGCTCTGTCCGGCGCCATGAACGAACTCGCCCTCTGGCTCGCCGTTCGCCCGGACGACGCGGAGGCACGACAACAGGCCCACCGCGCACTCGACGCGCTTCTGGACACGGCTGCCAGCCGAAGCTGAGCGGTGCTTGCGCGGCCACCGTCGACCGCGCGAGGGTGGAAGCTCGACGACCGGGAGGAGCTGCGTGCACATGCCACACGACCATCACGCCCCCTTCGAGCTGAGAAAAGACCTCGATCGGCGCCTCGCGCAGTACCGCGAACTGATCCTCGGGAGTCTGGAGGGCGTCTCCGAGGACGAAGCGCGCTCGTCACCAGTGGCCGGCACTCCGTCGCTCCTCGGAGTGGTCCGCCACACCGCCTACGTCGAAGGCGTCTGGTTCGACGAGCGGATCACCGGGCGTCCGCGTACCGAGATCGGCCTCCCTGCCGCCACCGCGAACTCCTGGAAGGTGCGTCGAACCGACTCTCTCTCCTCGGTCGCCGCAGAGTGCCGCCGCATCCAGGAGATCGCCGATCGCAACCTCGCGGAGCGCCCTCTCGAGGCAGCTGTCGGCACCGTCGCCCGGATGCATGAGCATCGCACGGATGCATGACCCACACGGGGTCCTCGGTCATGCAGGTGTCATCGGGTCATGCAGCCGGTCAAGCGGCCGGGCATGAAAGAAGGCCCCGGGGTGGAGCCCGGGGCCTTCAGATCAAGCGTAACTCAGATCAGAGCGACTCGATGATCGCGCGCATCAGATCCGCCGTCTCGGACGGCGTCTTGCCGACCTTGACGCCGGCGGCCTCAAGGGCCTCCTTCTTCGCCTGAGCGGTACCGGCGGAACCGGAGACGATCGCACCCGCGTGACCCATGGTCTTGCCCTCGGGAGCCGTGAAGCCCGCGACGTAGCCGACGACGGGCTTGGTGACGTTCGCCTTGATGTAGTCGGCCGCACGCTCCTCGGCGTCGCCGCCGATCTCGCCGATCATCACGATCGCCTTGGTCTCGGGGTCGGCCTCGAACGCGGCGAGCGCGTCGATGTGCGTGGTGCCGATGACCGGGTCGCCGCCGATGCCGATGGCGGTCGAGAAGCCCAGGTCGCGCAGCTCGAACATCATCTGGTAGGTCAGGGTGCCCGACTTCGACACGAGGCCGATCGGACCCTTGCCGGTGATGTTCGCGGGCGTGATGCCGACGAGCGCCTCACCGGGGGTGATGATGCCGGGGCAGTTCGGTCCGATGATGCGGGTCTTGTTGCCCTTGCTCTGCGCGTACGCCCACGCCTCGGCCGAGTCGCCGACGGGCACGCCCTCGGTGATCACGACGAGCAGCGGGATCTCGGCGTCGATGGCCTCGATCATCGCGTCCTTCGTGAAGGCGCCGGGGACGAAGGCGATCGACACGTCGGCGCCGGTCTCCTTCATGGCCTCGGCGACCGATCCGAAGACGGGAAGCTCGACGGCGTTGCCGTCCTTGTCCGTGTGCGAGACCGTGGTACCGGCCTTGCGGGCGTTGACGCCACCGACGACCTGGGTGCCGGCCTTGAGCATCAGCGCGGTGTGCTTGGTGCCCTCGCCGCCGGTGATGCCCTGGACGATGACCTTGGAGTCCTTGTTGAGGTAGATAGACATAGCTCTGGTTCCTTGTGTCTCAGGCGATCAGGCGTTGGCGAGCTCGGCGGCCTTGTCGGCGCCCTCGTCCATGGTTGCGGCCAGGGTGACAAGCGGGTGCGCGTACTCGGCGAGGATCGCGCGACCCTCGTCGACGCGGTTGCCGTCCAGACGCACGACGAGCGGCTTGGAGGCCGTGGCGCCCAGCGTCTCGAGCGCGCCCTTGATGCCGTTGGCGACGGCGTCGCACGCCGTGATGCCACCGAACACGTTGACGAAGACGCTCTTGACCTGCGGGTCGCCGAGGATGACGTCGAGGCCGGCGGCCATGACCTCAGCCGAAGCGCCGCCGCCGATGTCGAGGAAGTTGGCGGGCTTCACGCCGTTGTGGTTCTCGCCGGCGTAGGCGACCACGTCGAGCGTCGACATGACGAGTCCCGCGCCGTTGCCGATGATGCCGACCTCGCCGTCGAGCTTCACGTAGTTCAGGCCCGACTCCTTGGCCTTGGCCTCGAGCGGGTCGGCGGCGTCCTTGTCCTCGAGCGCCTCGTGCTCGGGGTGGCGGATCTCGGAGGCGTTGTCGTCGAGCGTGACCTTGCCGTCGAGCGCGATGATGTCGCCCTCTTCGGTACGCACGAGCGGGTTGACCTCGACCAGCGTCGCGTCCTCACCCTTGTACACGTCGAACAGCTTCACGAAGACGTCGGACACCTTGTCGACGAGGTCTTCAGGGAAGTTGGCCGCACGAGCGATCTCGACGGCCTTCTCCTTGTCGATGCCCGTCAGCGGGTTGACCTCGACGCGCGCGAGCGCCTCGGGGCGCTCGACCGCGAGCTCTTCGATCTCCATGCCGCCCTCGACCGAGCACAGGCTCAGGTAGGAGCGGTTGGCACGGTCGAGCAGCACGGAGAAGTAGAACTCCTCGGCGATGCGCGCACCCTGCGCGACCATGACGCGCTTGACGACGTGGCCCTTGATGTCGAGGCCGAGGATGGCCTTCGCTGCCTCGTACGCCTCGTCGGGCGTCTTGGCGACCTTGACGCCGCCCGCCTTTCCACGGCCGCCGGTCTTCACCTGAGCCTTGACGACGACCACTCCACCGATCTTCTCGGCGGCCGCCCTCACCTCTTCAGGGGTGTCCGCGACGATGCCGGCGAGGACCGGCACTCCGTACTTTTCGAAAACGTCTCGTGCCTGGTACTCGTACAGATCCACTGTGGTTCCTTCACTGGGCTGCTGTCTGGTAATTCTCTCGATGTCGAGACATCGACCAGTCCCCCAGCCTACTACCTCGGCCTGGGCGCTCCTGCGGCCGCGAGGCCGCCCTCCCTCAACGCAGCGGGGGAACGCCGACTCGTCGCACCGGCACGCCGGTCAAGCGGAGCTGACGCCTGATCGCGAACGGCGTGAACACGAGCGCGGCACCGACCGCGACGATCAGCGGACGCACGACGACCACGGGCAGACCGCCCACGAAGGCGACCAGGATCGCGACCACGAGGACGACGGCCAGCACGACCTCGACCATCAGGAGTTGGCGGCGCACCGAGGCCCCGTCGTCCGCCAGGGTGGTCTCCCGCCCCCGCACCCGGATGTGCTCGGTCCACCGCACCCCGTCCCACCACCGCCGGGTGCCACGTCGCCGCGTGTCGAACCAGCCGGCCGGGATCCCGTCGTCTCTCACGCTCCTCAGTATGACGGCGATGCCTGGGCGTCTCCGCGCGCTCCGGTCTAGGCTTTCGCCATGCACGAATCCGCAGAACTGCGCACCGGCGTCGTCGCCGCCGCGCTCGAACTCTTCAACGCCCAGGGGTTCGACCAGACCTCGGTGGAGCAGATCGCGAAGGCCGCCGGGGTCTCCCGCTCGACGTTCTTCCGTCAGTTCGGCGGCAAGGAGGACGTCGTCTTCGCGGATCACGAGGTGCTCCTGGAGCAGCTCAGGGAGTTCCTCGACGAGGGTCATGACGATCCATGGGGTGCCGTGTGCGCCGCCTCCGAATCCGTCTTCGCGCACTTCGCCCGCGACCCGGAACTCGCCAGGCGTCGTTACCAGATCGTGCGCCAGGTCCCCGTGCTGCGCGAGCGCGAGATCATCACGGTCTTCCGCTACGAACGACTGTTCGACGACTACCTGCGCAGCGCGCTTCCCGGCGTCGATCCGCTCGACGCGGTCGGCTTCGCCGCTCTGGTCACAGCGGTGCACAACCACGTGCTGCGCCAGCTGCTGCGCGGCCGCAAGAAGGTGCCGCTGTCCACGCTCCAGACGGCGCTGGTCGATGTGCGCCGGCGCTATGGTGTCGCGGCCGATGAGGCCGCGTCCGCTCCGGATGACATGGTGGTCGCCGTCTTCCCCCGCTCCATGCCCATCGCAGAGGTGAGCCGCAGGCTGCAGTCCCAGCTCGACTGACGCGTCCCGGTCGTGGAACCCAGTATCGAGGAGTACGATACTTGGTGCCACGAAGGAGCCCCATGAGCACTGCAGCCTCCCCCTTCCCCGGCGAGCGCGTCTCGTCGTACGACATCACCGGACGTCAGGACAGCGACTACTACGCGGTCTTCACCGACATCCCCTCCGCCGACCGGGAGGCGTGGGACCGCGCGAAGGCCTACGTCGACGAGGTCGCCCCGCAGATGGCGGATGCCTGGGACCGTGCCGAGTACCCGCTCGATGCCGCACGCCGGATGGGCGAGATGGACCTCGTCGTCGACGGGGTCCAGCACCCGTCGCTCACGAGCCTGTCGCCCCTCGCCGCAGGCCTCGTGAACATGGAGATCTCCCGCGGTGACGGCTCGCTGGGCACGATCCTCGCAGTGCAGGGCGGACTCGCGTTGCGCACCCTGGCCCTGTTCGGCTCCTCCACGCAGCAGGAGCGATGGCTGACGGCCCTCGCCGACGGTTCGGTGCTCGGTTCGTTCGCTCTGACCGAGCCTGATCACGGCTCCGACTCGGTATCGCTGGAGACGGTCGCCCGCCGCGACGGCGAGAGCTGGGTCATCCGCGGCACGAAGAAGTGGATCGGCAACGGCGCCTCCGGCGGTGTCACGTTCGTCTGGGCGCGTGTCGACGACGAGGGCGCCGACGAGCACGGTGCCGTCCGGTGCTTCCTCGTCGAGCAGGACACCCCCGGCTACACCGGCACCGTGATCCGCGGCAAGGCCTCGCTGCGCGCCATCCACCAGGCCCACATCGAGCTCGACGACGTGCGGGTGCCGCTCGATGCCGTACTGCCGGGGACGAAGAGCTTCAAGGACGCATCGACCGTGCTGTACGCCACCCGCTCCGGTGTCGCCTGGTCGGCACTGGGGCACGCGACCGCCTGCTACGAAGCGGCGCTGGCCTACGCGACCCAGCGCGTGCAGTTCGGAAAGCCCCTGGCGAAGTTCCAGATGGTCCAGGAGCGCCTCACCCACATGCTCGAAGACCTCACAGCCATGCAGCTGTACTGCCGGCGCATGGCCGACCTCGAGACGGCCGGCGAGCTGCGTCCGACTCAGGCGTCGCTGGCGAAGTTCCACAACACGCGTGCCGCGCGCCGGATCGCCTCGACCGCCCGTGACCTGCTCGGCGGCAACGGCATCCTGCTCGAGAACGGCGTGATGCAGCACCTGGCCGATATCGAGGCGATCCACACCTACGAGGGCACCGAGAGCGTGCAGGCCCTGCTGCTCGGACGCGACATCACGGGGATGAGCGCCTTCGCCTGAGCCTCCGTCCGCGAGGACCGGTTCACCTGCGCCGCGCGCGCACGTGGCGCTCGCGACTCGCTGCCGCCCCGGCCACGGCCTGGACGCCGAGCAGCAGGACCAGCGCCACGACGGGGACGCCCCACCCTCCGACGGCAGCGTGCAGCACGCCAAGACCGATCGGGCCGAGCCCTGCCAGCAGGTAGCCGATCCCCTGGGCCATGGTCGACAGGTGCGCGGTGTGCTGTGCGTCGGGGGCACGCAGCACGATGTAGGTCAGCGACAGCGCGATGGCCGCACCCTGACCGAGTCCGAGGAGGGTCATCCACACCCAGGGCGCGGCTCCGCCCGGCGCGACCAGAAGGCCGATCAGACCTGCCGCGCACAGGAGTGCGGAGAGCAGGACGGGAAGCCAGCTCGGCCGCAGGTGTCGCAGCATCGTCGGCACGAGCAGCGCGGCGGCGATCCCCGGGAGACTCGAGTAAGACAGCAGCAGTCCCGCCTCGGACACCGGCACGCCGGCGTCCTGCAGCATGGTCGGGATCCAGGTCAGCGCTGCGTAGTAGCTCAGACTCTGCAACCCCATGAATCCGGTGACCGCCCAGGCGACGGGATCACGCAGCAGAACCGACATCCGCGGCTCGTCTCGAGGCTCGGCGATCGCATCCGCGGGAGCGCCTGTCGCGGGCGAGCGGACCGGCGCTCCCGGGACCCCGCGCAACGCCCACGGCAGCCACACCACCAGCGCGAGCACGGCGGGAATCGCCCAGACCGCGAGGGCACCACGCCAGGAACCGTCGAGAGCGGTCATGAAGGGCACCGTGAGGGCCGCAGCCTCCGCAGCACCGAGGAAGAGCGCGGTCGAGTACAGCCCCATCATGAGCCCGACGCGGTGGGCGAAGTCCTGCTTGATGACAGCGGGCATGCACACGTTCGCCACTGCGATGCCCGCGCCGACCAGCACAGTGCCGCCGAACAACGCCACGGGTGAGGGAAGCAGGCGGACGCTGATGCCGATCGCCACGACGACCATGGTCAGGGCGAGCAGCCGATGCAGGCCCACCCAGCGCGTCAGCGCCGGCGTCAGGAAGGCGAAGGCGCCGAACGCGAACACCGGGATCGTGGTCAGCAGTCCTGCCGCAGCTGCCGGGAGCCCGAGGCTCCGCTCCATCGCGGGGAGCACGGGCCCGACCGAGGCGACGCCCATGCGGAGGTTCAGCGCGATCAGGAGCAGGCCGACGCCGACATAGATCCCGGTGAGGATTCCACCACGACGAACGGACGGCGTCAGTGGGGTCGGGGCGGTGTCGAACGGTTCCTGCATGGTGGTCATGCTTCGAGTCCAGCATCCGCGCCGTGCGTCAGGAAACACGTACACTGCAATCTGATGTCGAATACCCGCCAATCATCCCGAATGGTCGACCTGCACCTGGTCGACTTCGACGCGCTGACCGCTCTCCCCCTGGAGGGCGCCTACCGGTTCGCGCACGCCGAGACATCTCCGCGTCATGCTCATCCGCTCGGACATCTGGTGCATGCCGCCTCCGGTGTGCTCTCCCTGCTCACCGACGACGGAGCCTGGATCGCGCCCTCCACGCGCATGGCCTGGGTGCCCGCCGGCGCCGAGCATCGCCATCGTGCGCACGGTCGCACCGACATGCGCATCGTGCACCTTGACGACGAACTCGCAGCACTCCTGCCCTCCGCTCCTGCCGTTCTCGTCGCCACGCCTCTTGCGCGGGAGGCGCTGCTCGCGATGACGTCCGACCGCCCCCGCAGCTCCATCGCACTGGACCATCTGCGTCATGTCGTCGTCGACGAGGCGGTGACGGCGCCGGAGCAGCCGCTGCATCTGCCGGAGCCCCGCGATCCGCGACTGCGCAGGGCGGCGCGCATCGTCGAGCACGACCTCGCCCGCCCCGTGCCGCTGGGTGAGCTCGGCATGCGCACCGGTACGGCCGAACGGACGCTGAGCCGCCTGTTCCAGCAGGAGACCGGGATGGGCTATCGGCAATGGCGTCTCCAGCTGCGGGTGCACCGCGCACTGGTCCTGCTCGCGGACGGAGCTTCGGTCACCGGGACGGCTGCCGCGTGCGGCTGGGCGACGACGAGCCAGTTCATCGAGCAGTTCACGCCGCTCGTCGGGATGACCCCCGGCCGATACCGACAGTCTCAGCCCGCGGTGTGAGACAGCTCCATGCACACGAGGCGCGCACGCTCGTCCCAGGACGGGACGCGTTCGAAGCCTCGCGATTCATAGAGGCGCACCGGCCCGGCCCGCCAGTCCCAGACCGACAGGCGCACCCGCGCGGCGCCGACGTCGCGCGCGTCGTGGAGCGCGGCGTCGAGCAGTGCGGACCCGACGCCTCGGCCACGCACCTCCGGCACCGCCCACAAGCGCTTGATCTCGGCCACGTCGTCGCTCACGGAGAGCACGACGACCCCGACGACGCGATCGCCGAGCTGGGCCACACGCACGCGGTGACCCGCGTAGGCCGCTGAGGGGTCATCGATCTCGCGGCGGTAGCGCTCGGGAAGTGCTCCGGAGGGATCGGGCGCGCTGCCGCCTTCCTGCTGCCTCTTCTCACGCTCGGTCTGCAGCAGATATGCCCGCACCGCAGCGCCGACCTCGTGCGCATCGGCTCCGGACAGGTCGGCGAGCCGGATCACCGGTCGATCCGCCTCGGGTCCGAGCGCGACGCTCACGCTC
Source organism: Microbacterium oxydans (assembly GCF_006540085.1). Classification (GTDB taxonomy): domain Bacteria; phylum Actinomycetota; class Actinomycetes; order Actinomycetales; family Microbacteriaceae; genus Microbacterium; species Microbacterium oxydans. Next base: position 39,692 of record NZ_BJOG01000008.1, read on the forward strand.
AGTCGCAGCCGCAGCCGCCGGACGGCGTCTTCACCATGAAGCACACGTCGCAGACGCCGTAGTCGCGCTCCTCGACGGGCTTCGGCGCCTTCTCCGCGCGGGGGGCGGAGACGCGAGGAGTCGTCGCACGCTTCGCCGCACGCTGCGGAGTCAGCGGGATGAACTCGCTCGGGTGACTGACGTAGAAGTACGGCGGGCGCCCCTCGCTGGGCTGCAGTCGCAACGGTGCGGAACCGACGATGAGTCGCTCGTCTTCCGCGAAGCCGTTCGTGTAGGTGCGGCCGATGTGGAGGGACGCTCCCTCGCCACGACGGATCGCCTCGATGTATCGACCGCGGTCGATGAACGAACTGATCCCGATGGCCTCGACGATCGCCGTGATGAACGCGTGGTTCGACGGGTCGATGCGGTGCGCGCGCAGCGCCTCCGGGAGCGAACGGTATGGACGGGAGGTGCCTGCGGGGGTCGGGCCCTGTACTTCTTTCATCCCTTCCAGGATCCCACGCCGCGAGGGGTGCGGCCGACCGTTTTCTCCTCGTATACGTGCCAAACTGACGTCATGGCTCAGGCGACGATCATCGGATCCGGCCCGAACGGCCTCGCGGCGGCGGTGTCGCTCGCTCGTGCCGGCTACACGGTGCGCGTCCTCGAAGGCGCGGACACGATCGGCGGCGGGGCCCGTACCCGCGAATCCACGCTCCCCGGCTTCCAGCACGACGTATGCTCCGCCGTGCACCCCGCTGCCCTCTCCTCTCCGTTCTTCCAGGCGTTCGGTCTCGATCGGCGGATCGAGTGGATCCGGCCGGAGGCGTCCTACGCGCATCCCCTCGACGACGGACGTGCGGCGGTGGCATGGCGCGATATCGATCGCACCGCGGCACAGCTCGGCGTCGACGGCGGAGCCTGGCTGTCCCGACTGCGGCCTCTGAGCCGGCACATCGAGGGGGTCGTCGACTTCACGGGCAATCAGCTGCTCCGGATCCCGCGCGATCCGGTGACCGCCGTGCGCTACGCCCTGCGGATGCTGGATCAGGGCACGCCCCTGGCCGCCGCGGCGTTCCGCACGGAGGAGGCCGCCGCACTGATGTCGGGGGTGGTGGCGCACGCGAACTCCCCGCAGCCGTCGCTGGCGGGCGCTGCCGCAGGGCTGCTGCTCGCCGCACTCGGTCACGCGGGAGGCTGGCCCTATCCGCGCGGTGGTGCGCAGCGCATCGCCGACGCCATGGTCGCCGACCTCGAACACCACGGCGGCACCATCGAGGTGAGCACCCCCGTCTCCGATCTCGCGACGCTGGACTGGGGCGACCCGCAGCGCGGCGACCTGCTGCTGCTCAACACCTCGCCGCGACTCGCACTCACGCACCCCGACGTCCCCGCAGGCTACGCCCGCTCCGTCCGTTCCTATCGCTACGGCCCGGGTGCCGCGAAGGTCGACTTCGCCCTCGACGGCCCGGTTCCGTGGACGAACTTCGACGTCGCCGGCGCACCCACCGTGCACCTGGGGGGCACCCGCGCGGAGGTCTGGGCGAGTGAGAACGCCGTCGCCGCAGGCCACGTGAGCGATCGCCCCTACGTGCTCGCCGTGCAGCCCTCTGTCCTCGACGACTCCCGTGCTCCCGCCGGGAAGGCCGTGTTCTGGGCCTACATCCACGTCCCTCCGGGCTCCGACCTCGACCCCACAGAGCTCATCACCGCGCAGGTGGAGCGCTACGCCCCGGGTTTCCGCGACCTGATCCTGGCGCACCACGCGGTGCCGGCGTCGTCGCGGGAGGCGATCAACCCGACCGAGATCGGCGGCGACATCTCCGGCGGAGTGTTCGACATCCGTCAGGCGCTGCGTCGCCCGGCGCTCTCCCCCGCCCCGTGGCGCACCCCGATGCACGGCGTGTATCTGGCCTCCGCCTCGACGCCCCCCGGTCCGTCCGTGAACGGGATGGCCGGTTGGCACGCCGCTCGCACCGCGCTGCGGGATGCGGGAGAACTCGCGGCGCTCTCCGACCTGTTCGGCTGACCGCCCCTCTTCCCTCGCCGATCGCGCGCAGCCAGGATGGGAGCATGCGCTACGACATCCCCGCGCCGATGCTCGCCAAAGCGGTGCCCGCGGTGCCCGACCCCGCGAAGACCCCGGGTGGGCTGCTGTACGAACCGAAGTGGGACGGCTTCCGCGGACTCATCGCGTGGGACGGCGAGACGGTGGAGATCGGCTCGCGGGGCGCCAAACCGCTGACCCGCTACTTCCCCGAACTGGTCGATGCGATCCCCCAGCTGCTGCCTGAACCGTGTCTGCTCGACGGGGAGATCGTCGTCGCCACCGGTCCGCACGGATCGCAGCGACTGGACTGGGAGGCGCTGAGCCAGCGCATCCATCCCGCTGCCTCGCGCGTGGCGAAGCTCGCCGTCGAGACACCGGCGATGTTCATCGCCTTCGATCTGCTCGCCGCCGGCGAGGACGATCTGCTCACCCAGTCGTTCGAGACCAGAAGAGCGCGCCTCGAGACGCTCCTGGAGACCGTCGAGCACCCGCTGCACCTCACCCGCGGGACCCGCGATCGCGAAGCCGCGGTGCGCTGGCTGGCCGAGTTCGAGGGAGCCGGACTCGACGGCGTCGTGGCGAAACCGCTCGATCAGCCCTACGCACCCGGCAAGCGCACGCTCTTCAAGATCAAGCACGCCCGCACAGCCGACGTGGTCGCGCTCGGCTACCGCGTCCACAAGTCCGGCTCGGGCGTCGGCTCCCTCCTGGTCGGGCTGTACGACGAGGACGGGACTCTTCGCCAGGTCGGCGGTGTGGCGGCCTGGAGCGATGCCCGTCGGCAAGAACTCGTCGAGGAGCTCGCCCCGCTGGTCGAGCGTGATGAGGCGGGCGAAGCCGTGACCGCGGAGGGCGAGCGATCGCGGTTCAGCGGATCGAAGGATGTCTCGTTCGTGCGGTTGCGTCCTGAGCGCGTGCTCGAGGTGCGATACGACCAGCTCGAAGGCGCTCGCTTCCGTCACACCGTGCAGTTCGAGCGCTGGCGGCCCGATCGCGATGCCCGCTCGTGCACCTACGAGCAGCTGGAGACCGTCGCGGGCTACGACCTCGCAGACGTCCTGAGCTGAAAAGCGCTAGCTGAAACCGTCGTGCGCTGAGATCCCCGACTCGACGGCGGGGGTCAGCCCTTCTCGGCCGGGGTGCCGTCGTCGTCCCAGTTCGCCGCGACCTTCTTGCTCGGCTGCACCCGCGGGGGCTCGCCGGGCATCTTCGGGAACTCCGGCGGGAAGGGCAGCTCGCCCAGCCCGTTCTCCTTGTCGCGCTCCCACCACTCCAGCAGCGTGTCGATGCGTCCTGGGCTGTCCTGCAGCGATGCCCACGGATCGCCGATGTCATCGAGGCGCTTCGGAATGCTCCGGACGGTGAACGCCGTCGGGTCGAGGCCGTCGAGTTCCTCCCACGCCACCGGTGTCGAGACGGTCGCTCCCGGCAGGGCACGCGGGCTGTAGGCGCCCGCCATCGTGCGGTCGCGGTTGGCCTGGTTGAAGTCGACGAAGATGCGCTCGCCCCGCTCCTCCTTCCACCAGTTCGTCGTGACCTGCTCGGGCATCCGCCGCTCGAGCTCGCGTCCGGCGGCGATCACCGCGTGACGCACATCCAGGAACTCGTGAGTCGGTTCGATCGGCGCGAACACGTGCAGCCCGCGGTTGCCGCTCGTCTTGGCGAAGGCCTCGAGTCCGGCCTCGCGGAGCACCTCGCGCAGCGTGTGGGCGGCTGTCACGGCGTCTGCGAAGTCGGTGCCCGGCTGCGGGTCGAGGTCGATGCGCAGTTCGACGGGATCGTCGGGGTCGGTGGCGAGCGATGCCCACGGGTGGAACACGATCGTGTTCATCTGGACCGCCCAGACGATCGCGCTGGCGCGGTTCAGGACGATCTGCGGGTGTCGACGCCCGCTGTTGTAGGTGACCGTCACGGCATCGACGAAATCCGGCGTCCCCTTGGGCGGGTTCTTCGAGAAGAAGCCCTCCGCTCTGGCCCCTCCGGAGGGGCCGATACCGTCACGGAACCGTTCCAGCGACACCGGGCGGTTGCCGTTGGCGGCCAGGAAAGGGCCGGCGACCAGCTGCACGTACTCGGCCAGTTCCGCCTTGGTGATGCCGAGGTCGGGCCACACCACGCGATTCGGGCTGGAGAGCGCGACCTCGCGCTCTCCGTCGAGGTCGGCGACGGTCAGGGTCACGCGTTCTGAGGCCATGTTCCGACCCTAGGGTGCAGCCAGGACGGACGGAACCCCGCTCGCTCCGCAGCGCGCGGGGGCCGGATCAGGTCAGCAGATCTGGGTCAGTCGCCGAGGTCGACGGCGAGGACCAGGACCGGCGTGAGCGCATCCCGTTCGACGACGATGGAGGGACCGGCCGAGTCGACGATCACCCCGGCGATGTCGGCGTGACTGGTGAGCACCTTCGCGAGCTGCTCGGGTGCGAACGGGAGCGGTCGGTCGCCGCGGCCGAGGGCGATGACCTCGAGCGGGTGCGAGAAGAGCTGCAGGAATCGGCGTCCGTCCGTCGTCTGGGCTTCGGCGATGCCGACGGGGCCGCCGCCGGAACCGTCGTTGACGGCGACCCACATCCGCGTGGTCGCGAGTGCCTCCCCGACCTTGACGGCCGAGTCCTGCTCGCGAGGGGCTGCGAGGATGCTCTTCACCGTCATGTCGACGTCGGCCTGCTCGAGAGTCTTCTGCAGGAGCTCGGTCGGGAAGACCACGCGGTGCGGAGCCGAGGCGTTGTCGACGATGAGGCCGGCGAAGTCACCGGACACGACCTGCTGCAGCACCGAGGTGACCGGCTGAGCGACCGCCGAGGTCGACGAGGGGTCGGCCTCGAGCTGCACGGAATCACGCACGGCGCCCGCCGAGCTGAACGCGAGCATGTACTGGCGGTCCTCGCTGTCTCGGACGACCGCGACCGAAAGGGCCTTGCCCTCGCTGATCTGTGCACGCGCGTCGCCGTTCACGCGGATGTACAGGTGCCCCTGGAGCGCCTGACGCATGACCCCGAGCAGCTGATCGTTGGTCGCGCCGGCTTCGATCTCGGTGAGCGCTTCACGCAGCAGGACGTTGTCCTTCATGCCGGGGACCGTCTCGGTCTGCTCCGGCGGCAGCGCGGACGCGAGGGGCAGGCGCCGCTCCTCGGGCGCCTCGGGCCGGGTGGCAGGACGCGGCGGGGTCTGCGGCGCGGCCGGAGCTGCGGGCGGCGTCTGCGGATTCGACGGCGCATCGGAGGACGGCAGCTCGACCTCAGGACCCGCTTCCGCACCGACGCCTCGGAACGCCTGCACCGAGATCCCGATCGACGGCGCCGCAGCGGGCTGCTCGTCGACGGTGCTGTCCGACGTCACGCTGTTCGACGTCACGCTGTCGGACGTCGCGCTGTCCGACGTCACGCTGTCGGACGTCACGCTGTCGGACGTCGCGCTCTCTGACGCCGTGCCTTCGGAGAGCGCACTCTCGGCGGGATGGTCGTCCCCCTGCGCTGTGCGGGGCTCGACGGTCTCGGCGGTGGGGGCGACGGCATCGTCACCGGACTTCTTGCGGCGGGAGAAGAGGGCCATATGAGCCAGCCTAACCGGCAATCCGCACGGCGCTCCCTCCCGATGCTCCGCCGACGCGGGCGCACCGGGACGGGGTCAGATCTTCTCGATCGGCGCGACCTTGATGAGGAGCTTCTTCTGTCCCGCCGAGTCGAACCGCACGTGAGCGATGCGCTTCGCGCCCTCGCCGGTCACCGCGTCCACCCGTCCTTCACCGAAGTCGACGTGACGGATGCGGTCGCCCGCGGCGAGTTCGAGGTCGCCGTTGTCGCGCATCTTGGCCGTGACCCTGTTGGGGAACTTGTCCATGGCGGTCGACAGCGGCTTCAAGGAGTCTCGCCCCGGCAACGACTTCACCGCGAAGCGATCTCCGGAGCCCGATCCGCCGAAACCGCCCTGACGACGGGCGTTCAGCGCACGCGACTGCATCCCGCCGCGCGAGTTGACGTCGCCCGGAGACTGCCGCCAGTCGATCAGGTTCGCGGGGATCTCCTGCAGGAAGCGGCTGGGCATCGCGACCGTGACCTCGCCGAACTGCGCGCGGGTCATCGCCAAGGACAGGTGCAGGCGCTTGCGGGCGCGGGTGATCCCCACGTAGAACAGTCGACGCTCCTCCTGCGGCCCTCCGGGCTCTCCCGCCGAGATGCGGTGCGGGATGAGGTCTTCCTCCACGCCGGTGACGAACACCGCGTCGTACTCCAGGCCCTTGGCGGTGTGCATCGTCATGAGCGATACGGAGCCGGATTCGTCGTCGAGATCGTCGGCGTCGGACACCAGGGCGACCTCGGTCAGGAAGTCGGTGATGGTGCCCTCGGGGTTGTTCCGGGCGAAGTCGCGCGTGACGGCGACGAATTCGTCGAGGTTCTCGACGCGTGCCTCGTCCTGCGGGTCGCGGCTGGCTCGCAGCGCGTCGAGGTAGCCGCTCTTCGACAGCAGCAGGCTGAGCCCATCGGCCACCGAGGTGGGTGGCGGCACTTCGCCCGTCGCCGGCAGCATGATCGCCGTCGCTTCGGCGAGCACCGCGTCGAGCTGCGCGATCGCGGCCTGGATCTTCGGGCCGACGCCGAGCTGGCCAGGAAGCGACAGGGCGTCTCGGAACGAGATCCCGTGTTCCTCTGCGAAGCGGGCGATCGCCGTCTCCGTGACATCGCCAATGCCGCGCCGCGGCTTGTTGAGGATGCGGCGGACGGACATCTCGTCGGCGGGGTTGGCGACAGCGACGAGATAGGCGAGCGCGTCCTTGATCTCGGCGCGCTCGTAGAACTTCGTGCCGCCCATGATCTTGTACGGCACAGCGGAGCGGATGAAGATCTCCTCCAGCGCGCGGGACTGCGAGTTCGTGCGATAGAAGACGGCCATCTCCGAGTACGGCATCCCCTTGCGGTGGAGTGCCTCGACCTCGTCGGCGACGAACTGCGCCTCGTCGTGCTGGGAGTACCCGGTGAAGCCGATGATGGCGTCACCGTCGCCCTTGTCGCTCCAGAGCTTCTTGTCCTTGCGGTCGAAGTTGTTGCCGATCACGGCGTTCGCGGCGGACAGGATGTTCTGGGTGGAACGGTAGTTCTGCTCGAGCAGCACCACCTTCGCTCCGGGGAAGTCGCGTTCGAACTCGCTGATGTTGCGGATGTCGGCACCACGGAAGGCGTAGATCGACTGGTCCGAGTCACCGACGACCGTGAGCGACGCCCCGGCCTCACCGGCGCCCGGTGCTGGCTCGGGGTCGGGCTCGAAGATCATCATGCCGTTCGAGGCATATGGCTCCGATGCCGCACCCGCGCCCGATACCGGCCGGGTGAGCTCGTGGATGAGCGCGTACTGGGCGTGGTTGGTGTCCTGGTACTCGTCGACCAGGATGTGCCGGAACCGACGGCGATAGGTGTCCGCCACCTGGGGGAAGGCGCGGAACAGGTAGACGGTCTGGCCGATCAGATCATCGAAGTCGAAGGCGTTGGCCTTCTGCAGCTGCCGCTGGTAGTCGGCGAACACCTCGACGAATACGCGCTCGGCGGGATCCGACATGTTGGCCTGACGCGCATAGCCCTCGGCATCGGACAGCTCGTTCTTCAGCTTGGAGATGCGACCCTGCACCGCGGCGGGGGTGAGCCCGTAGGCATCGGCCTCGTGCTCCTTCACGAGTCGCTTGATGAGCGCGCGCGAGTCGCCGGAGTCGTAGATGGTGAAGTTCTTGGTGAATCCGAACTGCTGAGCCTCGCGACGCAGGATGCGCACGCATGCGGAGTGGAAGGTCGAGATCCACATGCCGCGCGCAGCGTCGCCGATGAGCCCTTCGACACGCTCGCGCATCTCACCGGCGGCCTTGTTCGTGAAGGTGATCGCGAGGATCTGGCTCGGCCACGCCTCCCGGCTGCGCAGCAGCGAGGCGATGCGGCGGGTGAGCACGCTGGTCTTGCCCGATCCGGCGCCGGCGACGATCAGCAGCGCCGGGCCGCGATAGGTGACGGCCTCGAGCTGCTGAGGGTTGAGGCCGGCGAGGAGATCGTCCTGCCCCGGGGTTCCCGACGAGCGAGGACCAGCTGTGGAGGGGACGATGAGAGGAGCTTCGGTCATGGCCCTACGAGTCTAGGCGTCGGCACCGACACCACGGCACGGAACCTCGCCTCCCCGGAGGCGTGCAGCGACTGCGCGTGCAGGGGACGCTACCGGGTCTCCAGCGCAAGGCGTCCGGCCAGGAGCACGTAGGTCGCGGCGAAGGAGCGGCGCAGCCAGGTCACGACCCTCGGCCGCCCCAGCACCTGGGTGCGCATCGTGGCGGCGAAGATGCCGTACAGCGCGAAGACCACGAAGGTGAGAGCCATGAACACGAGGCTGAGTCCTGCCATCTGCCAGGCGGCGTCCGGCGCCTGCGACGGCACGAACTGAGGGAGGAAGGCGAAGAAGAAGATCGTGAGCTTCGGGTTGAGCACGTTGATGAGCACGGCCGTGCCGATCACGCGCCACGACGAGCGCGGAGCAGGATCCTCTTCGGCCTGGATCAGCGACTTGTCGCGCAGCGTCTGCCAGGCGAGGAAGAGCAGATAGGCGATACCGATCCACTTGATCGTCTCGAATGCCACGGCGGAGGCGTTCAGGATCGCGGCCAGCCCGGTGATCGCCGCGATCATGTGGGGGATGACGCCGAGCGTGCAGCCGAATGCGGCGATGATGCCCGCTCTGCGCCCACGGGAGATGCCCTCGGCGATGGAGTAGACGGCGCCGGTGCCGGGCGTCGCGACGATCACCAGCGTGGTCAGCAGGAATGCGATGCTCATCGACGTCCTCTCATGCGGTTCCCCGCGCTCACACCCTGTCTAGTGGGTCGGGCGTCGTGCGCGCACCCCCCTGGAGGAAGATGGCGCGGGTGCGCGGGGGCACGAGCAGATCGCACCCCCGCTCACGACTCAGGCCCCGCGCCGCCGACGTCCCATCGTCGCCGCGCCGGCGGTGAGCAGCAGCAGCGCCAGGACTGCAGCCGCGAGGGGAAGCTCGGATCCGGTGGCCGCGAGCCCACCTGCGCCGGCTCCTGCACCGGCCCCTGCTCCCGCTCCCGCTTCCGCTTCCGCTTCCGCTTCCGCAGAGATCCGGATGTCGGCCCAGCCGAGGAGAGCACCGCTCGCATCGAACACCGCGATCCGATGTGCCCCGAGCGGTGCATCCGCCGGGATCCTCACCGCGATGGTGCCGCCCTCCGCGAGCGAGCCCATCGCGATACGCGTCGGATCGGAGTACATCCATACCGCGACGTCCGTGCCAGCGCCCTTCGCGTCGACGGTGATCGTGACCGTCTGGCCTCGCGTCGCGACCGCGGGATCGACGGTCAGACCACCGCGATTGCCGTCGACGAGCTCCGTGCCGGGAAGCGGCGGGATCTCTCCTCCAGGAGCGCCGCCACCACCGGGGAGCGTCCCGGTGCGCAGCGCCTCCGAGGCGAAACCGTCGGCGAACCACCAGACCGGCCGCTGCCCGTCGACCGAAAGCGAGGCCGGCCCCGTGGCGAAGCCCTCGTTGTTGATGTCGGGCATTCCAGCCGGGCGGGCGTAGTGCGCGATGCCCGGCTGTGCGGTGCCGTTCAGCGTGATCTCGGCCGAGCGCCCCTGACACCCGTCGTCGCACACCGCCCAGAGGCTGTCGCGCACGCTGTCGTAGTCGAGCGCCATCACTCCGGCGAGGCCGGGAGCGATCTCCGAGACCAGCGTCGCCGAGCCGTCGGAGCCGAGCGCGAAGGCGTACACATGACCGTTGTCCTCGACCGCGACGAGGAACAGCCCGCCCCCGTGTCCCGCGTAGTCCTTCGGGTCGTATGCTGCGCTCTTCCGGTCGTCGAAGAGCTTTCCGGCGAGCGCGGAGTCCGGAACCCACTGCACGGCCTCCATGCCGAGGTTCGCCCCGACCGCAGGCAGCAGCGAGGTCAGGTCCCACTCCTGCTGGGCGACGAGGTCGCCGGGCGAGGCATCGGGGTCGACCTTCAGCACCACGTTCTGGTTCACGCCCTTGGCGCTGTTGTCTCGCTCGGATGCGACGTAGACGAAGCCGTCTCCGTCGACCGTGATGCCTTCGGTGTCTGGACCTGCGGCTCCCGGGTTCGCTGCATCCTTCTGGAAGCGCACCCTCTTGCCCGCATCCCAGCCGTCGACCTTCTCGATGGAGCCGTCGGCGTGCGCTTCGAGCTTCCAGATGCGCCCCTCGCCGTTGTCGACCGCCCAGAGGAACGCCCCGTCGGCCGTCTCCTGCACGTCGAGACCAGAGCTGTCCTCGAGGAACGTCGGGATGCTGTCCACCACGCGCACCTCAGCGGAGCCTGGCCACGTTCCCACGGCGACCTCGCCGGCACAGACGTTCGCGACGCCCTTCGTGGAAGCAGCGGTGACGGCGAACGCGCCGGTGGTGTCGGGGCAGCGGCCCCAGGTGGTCGCGGCGTGGCCATCGCCCCACGAGGTCGAGTCCACGAGCAGATCGCCGTCGAACACCCGCACCGCATCGCCCGCGCCGAGTCCGAAGCCGAGCTGAGCCCGCTCGATCACGAGGTACTCCCCCGCTCCGATCGTGGTGCCGTCCGGAATCGCGTAGGCGTGCGCGTCATCGTCGTCCTTCACCACGATGCCCGACACATCGAGCGCGGTGTCCGTCGGGTTCACGAGCTCCACCCAATCGTCGGGTGAGCCGCCGTCGGACTCGACCTCGTTGATGCGCACCGGGTTGCCGCACGCGTTGCGCAGCCCCTTGGTCGAGACCGCGATGTCGACGAAGTCCCCGATGCCGTCGGCACAGCGGGCGAGAACGCCGGCCGCGTGCGCGGTGTAGACGTGCTCATCGACCGTGTTGCCGTTCGCGTCGCGGATCGTCACGGTGTCGCCGTTGCCGAGACCGAAGACGAAGTTCGACGGCTGGTCGAAGACGAAGTAGCCGCCCGGCTGCAAGATCGTCCCGGTCGGAAGCGGCGTGGTCTCGGCGGCGTGCCCCGTCGGGTCACTGTCCATCACGGTCCAGCCGGAGAGGTCGACCGCTGTGCCCCCGGTGTTGACGACCTCGACCCAGTCGGTGGTGTCGCCGTTCGACTCGATCTCGTTGATCACGACGTCGGGCATGACGCACGAGTTCGTGGCACCGGGAGTCGGGTGCGCGAGCACGAACGACCCGACGCCGTCGGGGCAGCGGGCCAGGGTCGCCGCGGCGAAGTCGCCGTCGATCGCCGCATGGCCCTGCCAGGGCAGAGTGTCGTCGATCATCGTGCCCGCGACGTCGAAGAGGCGGATTCGGTCCGCGCTGCCGATGCCGATCGGCTCGCGGAACGCGGCCTCGACGCCTCCGGAGAGGCCGATCGTCCCCTCCTCGACCACGAGGAACTGTCCTGCTCCGATCTGCGTTCCCGGAAGGAACTGCCAGCGGTGATCGTCGGAGTTGTCGCGGATCTCGTAGCCCGAGACATCGAGCGCTGCGGTGCCGGGGTTGAAGAACTCCACCCAGTCGGCCGGCTGCGAGTCGACCTCGTTGACGACGATGGAGCCGGCGACGGGAGCGACCGCGCAGTCGTTCGGCGCGCCCGGCGTGACCGTCGTCGCAGGTGCCCACGGCCCCGTCCCGTCGGGACAGCGTGCCCACACCGACAACGGCGCGGTGTTCTCGTACGCATAGGAGTCCGCTTCGGCGCCGCTCGGATCGAACAGCACGACCTCATCGCCCTTGCCGAGCCCGAAGGCGAAGTCGACGTCTTTCACGAGCACCAGGAACTCCCCCGGTGCGAGAGACGTGCCATCCGGCGCCTTGCCGAAGCTGTCGCGCTTCTCGTCGGCGATCGTCCAGCCGGTGAGGTCGACCGTCTCAGCGCCGGCGTTGTAGATCTCGACCTGATCGGCGAGGCCGGTCGCCGCGTCGTCGTAGACGATCTCGTTCAGCACGAGGCTCGGAGCAGCCGAGATCGCTTCGGTCGGACGGATGCCGGGATCGGCGCCGATCGCGACGGCGGGAGTGGCGAGCAGGGCGGCGGCGCTCAACGCGCACACCGCCGTGACCGCCGCAGCACGATGCATGCGGGGCATGGAGGACTCCTGGGTGGCTGGGCGGGCAGCCTCCGCGGGACGCGAGGCTGATCCGGACGGGACTCAGTCGGGTACCAGCCCAGACCACCGACCCCGGATGGCCGCCGAGGATCCCTCGGGTGCACACCAGGTGAACAGGAGGTGGCGATTCCCGTCAGGCGATTCGCGTGCCAGGGGGCAGACGCCGGGCGGGGGTGCGGGTGCGCGCCCATGCCCCCGCGAACAGCGAGCCGGCGATGACGACCTGCACTCCGAGTCCGACGAACCAGCTCGGCACCGTCGATTCGATGACCTCTTGCGGTGTGCGGTATCCGCCATCGGGGTCACAGGCGTCCCAGCGCTGTTCGAGCGGCGACTGCTGGGCGCTGCGCAGGCCGTACTTGATCTGACCGAACAGGTCGACGGGGTAGCCACCGGTCGCATACTCGGTCGGGGTGGCATCGGCGAGCACGACGAAGGAGTTCGCCGACAGGGTCCACCAGACCAGATCGAATCGCGGCACCTCCTGCATGCTGTTCACCTCCCAGCGATCGCATTCGGGGTTGCCGTTCGCGTCGTACGGGCGGGAGTAGACGGTGGCCTCGCCGCGCACGGCCATGCCGCCGAGTCCGAACGCGATCAGCGTTCCGAACACGAGGGCGGCGACCACGAGATACGTCGTCGCCACCGAGAACAGCGGGCGCGCGATGAGACCGCTCAGGCCCACGCCGATCGCGGCGACGATGATGATCTCGGCCGCGAGCACGAGCAGGGAGACGAGCAGCACGACGGGGTTGGTGCCTCCGCCGAGCAGGGATAGCCCGAGGAACGGAACCGCCACGACCAGGAAGGCACCGCCGGTGGCGACCGCAGCGACGAGCTTGCCCAGCATGATGTCACCGGTCGATGCGGCGGTCACCTGCACCGCGGCGAGGGTGGCGGCATCCCGATCGCCGTTGATCGCGTTGCCGCTGAGCGTCGGCGAGACGAGCACGACCAGCAGCAGGACGACGTTGACCACGATCGAGTACACGCCGGCGCCGATCGCGTCGCCCCACGAGTACACGGCGAAAGACAGAGCCGTGACGCCGAGCAGTACCAGAGCGAAGACGCCGAGCAGCACGTACCACCCGACGCTGCGCAGCCGCTGGGTCAGTTCCAGTCGGGCGATGATGCCGATGTTCGCGAGGCTCATGCGCCCGCCTCCGTTCCGGTGGGTGCTGGGGGCGGTGACGCCTGTTGCAGGTTCAGGAAGGTGTGCTCGAGCTGGCTCTGCGCCGGCGCGAACTCGACGACCGGGAGTCCCGCCTCGACGAGGTGCCGCAGTGCCTGCGCCGCAGCCCCCTCCCCTTCCAGCCGGACAAGCACGGCACCGCGATCCTGTCCGAGCGATTCGGGCGCAATGCCGAGGGTCGATGCCACCTGCCATGCGTCGGCCTTCGTCCGCTCCTCCGTCGCGCCGGCGAGACGCACCCGCCAGGCCCGCATCACGCGCTGTGCCGGCGCAGCGTCGACGACGGAGCCGGCGACGAGGAACACCGCGTCGTCGACGACCTCGTCCAGCTCGGAGAGGATGTGGCTGGAGATCAGCACGGTGCGCCCCTCGGCGGCGAGGCCGCGCAGCAGCACGCGCAACTGCACCCGCGCTTCGGGGTCGAGGCCGGAGGCCGGCTCATCGAGGAGAAGGACCTGCGGATCGTGCACGAGGGCACGCGCGAGTCCGAGCTTCTGCTTCTGGCCACGGGAGAGCACCTTGGCCGGGGAGTCAGCGAGGTCGGCCAGACCGACGAGGGCGAGCAGCTGCTGGGCGCGGACCTCGGCATCGGGCTTCTCGATCCCGTACAGACGGGAGGTCGTGACGATGGTCTCGCGAGCTGTGAGCGACGGCCAGGCGCCGAGCGCGTCCGGCATCCAGCCGAGCAGACGTCGCGCGGCGAGCGGGTCGACCGACGGGTCGACACCGCCGATGCTGATCGTCCCCGCGTCGGGAGCGAGCAGGGAGGCGAGCATCAGGAGCAGCGTCGTCTTGCCCGCACCGTTCGGACCAACGAGGCCGGTCACGCGCCCCGGCTCCGCACGAAGAGTGGCCCCCTTCACCGCCTGCACCGTCCCGAATGCTCTGCTGACGTCTTGCACAACGATTCCGGTCATGCGGTCAGTCTGGCATCCGCACACGGTCTCGGCCGGGACCTCCGGGCGGATGCTCAGTCCCGGCGGGGCGGTGGTGACACAATCGGCTCATGCGCACGATCCTCAACATCATCTGGGTCATCCTGGCCGGATGGGCCCTGTTCCTCGGGTACGTCCTGGCGGGCATCCTGCTGTGCATCCCGATCATCACGATCCCGTGGGCGATCGCCTCGTTCCGCATCGCCGCCTACGCGATCTGGCCCTTCGGACGAGAGGTCATCAGCAAGCCGACCGCCGGGGTCGGATCGTTCCTCGGCAACGTGCTCTGGGTGATCCTCGCCGGCTGGTGGCTCGCGATCGGCCACATCGTCTCGGGCATCCTGCTGTGCATCACGATCATCGGCATCCCGATGGGCATCGCCGACTTCAAGATGGTCCCCGTCTCCCTCATGCCGCTGGGCAAGGAGATCGTCTCCACGCGGCGCGGCGCCTTCGACCGCACACTCTGAACGGGACGTCTCCTGCACTGAACCGATCTACACTGGCGCGATGGATGCCGCCCGCCTGATCGCCTGGGATCAGGAACTCCGGTCGGCGCATTCCCGTCTGCGCGCTGCCCTCGCCGCCACGCGCGACGCGCTCGGCCGGGGTGCGGACGTGCCGGATGCGACGTCGGAGCTCGTGCTCTACTGCATCGGCTTCTGCGCCGCCCTCGACGGTCACCACGGCGCCGAGGACCGGCAGCTCTTCCCTTCCCTGCGCGCCGAGCATCCCGAGCTCGGCGGAGTCATCGACAAGCTCATGCAGGATCACTCGATGCTCGCCCACCTGCTCGCCTCGCTGCGCAGTGCGGCCGAGCGCGGAGATGACTCGGCGACGATCGGCGCGCACCTCGACGGGATCGCGGCGATCATGGAATCGCACTTCCGGTTCGAGGAACGGGAGATCCTCGAACCGCTGCGCACGCTGACGCTCGACGACGACGTGAAGAGCGTGCTCGGCCCGCTCTGACGCGGTCGGGGACGACTCAGCCGCGGAAGAAGGCGACGCCCAGATCCGGGTGGTCCACGAACACCCCGTCGATGCCCTGACGGGCGAGGACGCCCCACTCCGCCTCGTAGTCGCCGAACTCCCCGCGGCCGCCCGGTCCTCGGAACTCCGCGGCGAGGAAGGCGTTCTCCGGTCGGCATGTCCACGTGAAGACCTGAAGTCCGCGCGCGTGCGCATCCGCGACGATCGTGTTGCCGCGGTCGAGCAGCATCTTCTTGCTCACGCTGATGCCGTCGACCCGGCCGACCAGAGCGTCGAGCCCCTTCGGCGCGACCGTCTCCTTGTAGGTGAGAGCACGCTTGCCCTCCGCCACCAGCAGGTCGTACGGACGCCCCGACGCCTCGATCAGATAGATGTACGAGGCCGAGATCCCGCGCTCTCGCAGCTGCCCGAGCACGGTCGATTCGAAGCACTCGATCACCAGGGGCAGCTCGCCCTCGGCCCATCCGGCGTCGCGCAGCTCGAGGTCGATGAGCGGGGCGAGCTCGAGGCCGATGCTCGCGAAGTACGTGGCGTGCTTGACCTCGAGCACCACGCCGATCTCGCGTCCGTGCTCCACCGAACCCTCACGCACGATGTCGAGCACGTCGCGCAGTCGCAGGATCTGCTGAGCGCCGTCGAAACTCGCACTCGAGGCCCGCACCTCCGGCAGACGCTCCCGGATACGCAGGGTGGACAGCTCCGCCCAGGTGAAGTCCTCGGTGAACCAGCCGGTCAGCGCGTTTCCGTCGACGCGCTTGGTCGTCTTGCGGTCGGCGAACTCCGGATGGTCCGCCACATCTGTGGTGCCCGAGATCTCGTTCTCGTGACGCACGATGAGCACACCGTCCTTCGTCGCCACGACGTCGGGTTCGACCGCATCCACCCCCATGGCGAGGGCGAGCTCGTAGGAGGAGCGGCTGTGCTCCGGACGGTAGCCGGGCGCACCGCGGTGCCCGATGACGAGGGGGGAATTCCTGGGCACGCTCTCAGCGTAGAACACCCCGGCGGCGCCCCCTGCCGAGTATCGTGGAGGAAAGAGACCTACTACCCCCCTTTGGAGTGAGGCCCACCAATGAGCAACTTCGCTTTCAACAACCCTGCTTTCCAGCAGCAGGACCCGCGCAACGTCGCGACGTACCCGGGCGGACCTCAGGCTGCCCAGGGCGCGCAGAGCGCCTCGCTCCAGCACGGGGCGATGGACGCTGCGGCCAACGCACAGCTCGAGGGCATGTACGCGGCACCGCCTGCCGGCGCCATCGAGACCGACCGCATGTCGGTCGAGGACACCGTCTGGAAGACCGCCGGCCTGTTCGGCATCCTGCTCGTCACCGCCGCGATCGGCTGGGTGCTGACGCTCGGCGGACTCGACGTCCCCCGCTACAACCCGTACAACCCCGCTGCCGTCAACGTACTGCCGTGGGCCATCGGAGCACTCGGCGGCTTCGTGCTCGCCATGGTCATCACCTTCACGTCGCGCAAGAAGGTGCGCCCGGCGCTCATCTTCGCCTACGCGGCTTTCGAGGGGCTCTTCATCGGTGGCATCTCGGCGTTCTTCGAGGTGCAGTGGCCCGGCATCGTCTTCCAGGCGACGCTCGCGACCGTCTCGGTCGTCGGCGTGACCCTCGCGCTCTTCGCGAGCGGCAAGATCCGCGCCTCGAAGAAGGCCACCAAGATCTTCATGATCGCGATGATCGGCTATCTGGTCTTCTCGCTCCTGAACCTCGTCCTCATGTGGACGGGAATCAATGACAACGCTTTCGGCCTTCTGAGCACTAGGGTCTTCGGCATCCCGCTCGGTCTGATCATCGGCGTCCTCGTCGTGATCATGGCCGCGTACTCGCTGGTGCTCGACTTCGATCAGATCCAGCAGGGCGTCCGCAACGGCGCTCCCCGTAAGTACGGCTGGCTCGGCGCCTTCGGCATCATGGTCACTGTCGTGTGGCTCTACGTCGAGATCCTGCGCATCATCGCGATCGCCCGCGGCAACAACTGACGCGACCGCGTCGCCACAGTCGCAGAGGCCCGTCTCCCACGAGGGAGTCGGGCCTCTTGGCATATCCGGGGGTGCGCGCGCAAGGGGTTGGCACTCGGATCCGGATTTCGGCAGGCTTGTGGACAAGAAGCCCCGGCACCCCGGGGCTCCCGATCACAGGAGCTGACCATGAGTTTTCTCGGCTTTCTTCTTCTCGGCCTCATCGCCGGTGCCATCGCCAAGCTGATCCTTCCCGGCAAGCAGGGCGGCGGCTGGTTCATCACGCTGCTTCTCGGCGTCGTCGGCGCGCTGCTCGGCGGCTGGCTCGGCAGCCTGATCCTCAACCGTCCGCTGACCGAGTTCTGGGACCTGGGCACGTGGCTCCTCGCCATCGGCGGCTCGATCATCGTCCTGCTGATCTACGGCCTGATCGCCGGCCGTGGCCAGAAGGTCAACGACTGACGATCCCCCGCATCCAGACGCCCGCCCCCTTCGGCAGCATCACGCTACCGAAGGGGGCGAGTCATTTCTGTGCGCCCTGCGCCTTGCGCTCCAGCAGTGCGCGCTCCCGATCGTTGCCGGCGAGCGCCGCCGCGGTGGCGAACTCGCTGCGGGCCTCCTCCTCGCGACCGAGTCGACGCAGCAGCTCTCCCCGAGTGGCCGGCAGCAGATGGTAGCCGCGCAGCGCCCCGGAACTCGCCAGCTCGTCGATGATGCGCAGCGCGGACGCAGGGCCGGTTGCCATCGCGACGGCCGCCGCTCGATTGAGCTCCACCACCGGTGACGGGGAGATGCGGCCCAGCGCCTCGTACAGCAGGACGATCCGGTCCCAGTCCGTCTCGTCGACCGACGCCGCCACGGCATGACACTCCGCGATCGCCGCCTGCAGGCAATACGTCCCCCGGCCGCGGCCGAGCGCATCGGCGGTGGCGAGAGAAGCCCGACCCCGCGCGATACGACCCCGGTCCCAGCGCCTGCGATCCTGATCGGCCAGCAGCACGGGGTCTCCATGTCTGTCCACCCGCGCGGCGAACCGGGCCGCCGTGAGCTCCATCAGGGACAGCAGACCGTGCGCCTCGGGTTCCTGCGGCATGAGAGCGGCGAGCACCCGGCCGAGGCGGATGGCCTCGTCGCTCAGCTCAGGACGCATCCATTCAGGCCCACTGCTCGCGGCGTGCGCCTCGTTGAAGATCAGATACAGCACCCCGAGGATCGCACCGATGCGCTGAGCCCGCTCCTCACGGGGCGGCACTTCGAACGGAGCGTTCGCGGCGGCGAGCGTCTTCTTCGCGCGGACGATGCGCTGCTGCACGGTCGCCGTCGGTACCAGGAACGCACGGGCGATCTCCTCACTCGACAGCCCGCCGACGACACGGAGCGTCAGAGCGACCTGAGCCTCCTTGGCGAGCACCGGGTGGCAGGAAATGAAGATCAGTCGCAGCACGTCGTCATCCACGGCATCCGGATCCCACAGCAGGTCGCCGCCCTCCGCCTGTTCCCGCTCCAGGTCATGCGCGAGCAGGGCCACCCTGTCGTCGAGTCGTTCCTGGCGGCGCCACCGGTCGATGGCCTTGCGCTTCGCGACCGCCGTCAGCCACGCCCCGGCGTTACGCGGAACACCCTCGACCGGCCACTGCTGCAACGCATCGATCAACGCTTCCTGGGCCAGGTCCTCCGCGAGCCCGAAGTCACCCACCATCCGGGTGAGCGCGCCGACGATACGCGCCGACTCGATGCGCCACACCGCGGCGACGGCGCGCTCCGCCGACCCGGGATCGGGTGCCGAGCGCGCCGTCTCGCTGTGCACGGGAGGCGTCATCGCTGCTCGTCCGTCACTGCTGCGCGCGCTGCTCTGCGTCCTCGCGCCAGCCCGCTTCCTTCTGGATCCACTCGTTGTCGGCGGGGAAGTCCTCGACGCCGGTCACGCGACGCACCTCGAGGTACGACCCTCGTCCGAGAGGAGCACGGCTCGCCCACTCCGCTGCCTCTTCGCGCGTGGGGACCTCGATGATCCAGAAGCCGTTGAAGAGCTCTTTGGTCTCGCCGTAGGGGCCGTCGGTGATCAGCGGCTTCTCGGCGCTGAAGTCGACGACGAAGCCCTCGGCTGCGTCGGTCAGTCCCTCACCGGCCACGAGCACACCGGCCTTGATCATGGATTCGTTGTACGTGCCCATGGCCTCGATGACCTGGTCGAAGGGCATCTCCTTGTACGCCTCCACAGCCTCGTCGGTCGCGCGCATGATGAGCATGAACTTCATGGTGTTCTCCTTGTTCGATGGGCCGTCTCTCGACCCTCTCATCTAGGACGTCGAACGGGAACGCCGCGGATCGACATCGTTCCGGAATTCTCTCCGAGAAATTCTGTCCGAGCGACGGAGAAGCTCTGGTCTCGGGAAGTCAGGCGCGACGGGACGGGCGCGCGGCGGCTTCGGCGATCACTGCCGTGAGGGCGTCGAGCGAGCGCTGCGGGCTCCACGCGGCCGCGACCGACGGGGCTTCGGCGCTCAGAGCCGCAAGTCGATCGGGGTCTGTGAGCAGTGCGCGGATCGCCCGTCCCAGCGCCTCGACGTCACCGCTCGGGACCAGAACGCCACCGCCCTGTTCCAGGACATCGCGGATACCGTACCGGGCGTCGTAGGACACCACCGGGGCACCGTGCAGGAGCGCCTCGACGATCGACAGCGGCTGTCCCTCGAAGGCGGTCGCGGTGACGATCATCGCGGCTCGATCGAGAACGGTTCCCGGTGAATCCGTGTAGCCGGCGAGGAGGACACGATCTCCCGCATCGAGCTCCGCGATCAACGCGCGCAGCCGTTCCTCCTCCGGGCCGCCGCCCCAGATCTCCATGCGGGTGCCAGGCACGTCGGCCGCGAGGAAGGCGCGGATCGCCTGATCGACGCGCTTTCCGGGGGCGAGGCGCCCCAGCACGACCACGAGGCCCTCCTCGCGCAGGTCGTCGCTACGGTCGACCGGAGCGATGGGGTTCGGCACCAGGACGTGCCGTGCCGATGCACCGAAGCGCGACACGACGTCATCGCGCTGCGTGGCGGTCGGCCAGATCACGGCGTCGAACCGGTCGGCCAGCCGGAACCACCGTGTCCAGAGCGTGTTCATCGGGGCATCAGGCGTGTACGGCGCCTCCACGTGCATGGTGTGGATCGTGTGCAGGATGCGCACGCGCGGGTCGGACCAGTCCGCGATGAGCTCGCCGAGCTGCCTGGACTCGCAGATCACGATGATCCGACGGTCGCCGAAGGCCGCGGTCACGTGGTCGAGCCAGGCTCGATAGAGGCCGCGGAAGCCGTGCAGCGCTCCCGTCACCTGGCCCGCGGCGTCGTAGACGAGCACGGGCTCCTCGCTCAGATGCCAGTCCGGGTTGCCCGGGATCACCGGCAGCGCCGCGAACGGTCGCCCCTCGGCATCCGTGAGCACCCGGTACTCCACATCGGGATCGGCGCTCACCGCGGGATCGGCGGCTGTCCGCAGCCAATCGGCCGCTCCCCCGCCGGAAGCCGTGGCCTCGTCGAACAGGTTGCGCATCCGCGAGGAGTCGACGAGCGCACCCTGCTCCACGAACGTGTGCCGGTGCGCGGCATGGTCGGCCGCGGTTCCCGGGTCGAACGTGAGCAGCTGCGGGCCCGATCCGTCGGCCACACCGGCGCTCGCGAGCTGGCGGGCACGGGCCAGCGTCGCGATCGTGTATCCGCCGTCCATGCCGGGGATGAGCCGACTGGACAGCACCAGATACTCGGCGTCGGGAAGTGCCGGCGCCGCGTCGGGGAGCATCGTGCTCCCTACTCCCACTCGATCGTCCCCGGCGGCTTCGACGTGACGTCGAGAACGACGCGGTTGACGTCGCGGACGCCGTTCGTGATGCGGTTGGAGATCTTCGACAGCACGTCGTACGGCAGGCGCGTCCAGTCGGCCGTCATGGCGTCTTCACTCGACACCGGGCGCAGCACGATCGGGTGACCGTAGGTGCGACCGTCACCCTGCACGCCCACCGAGCGCACGTCGGCCAGGAGCACGACCGGGCACTGCCAGATCTCTTGGTCGAGGCCGGCCTTGGTCAGCTCCTCGCGGGCGATGGCGTCGGCCTCACGCAGAATCTCGAGACGGTCAGCGGTGACCTCACCGATGATCCGGATGCCGAGACCGGGCCCCGGAAACGGCTGGCGTCCGACGATCGCCTCGGGGATGCCCAGCTCGCGGCCGATCGCACGCACCTCGTCCTTGAACAGGGCGCGCAGCGGCTCGATGAGCTCGAAGTCGAGGTCGTCCGGGAGACCGCCCACGTTGTGGTGCGACTTGATGTTCGCGGTGCCAGCGCCGCCGCCCGACTCGACGACGTCGGGGTAGAGCGTGCCCTGCACGAGGAACTTCACCGGAGCGCCACCCGAGGCCTTGGCTTCGGCCACCAGGTCGAGCTGCACCTTCTCGAACGCGCGGATGAACTCGCGGCCGATGATCTTGCGCTTCTCCTCGGGGTCGGTCACACCCTGGAGGTGACCGAGGAACGTGTCGGCTGCATCGACCGTGATGAGGCGCACACCGGTGGATTCGACGTAGTCCTTCTCGACCTGCTCGCGCTCGCCCTTGCGGAGAAGCCCGTGGTCGACGAAGACGGCCGTGAGCTGGTCGCCGATGGCCTTGTGCACGAGAGCGGTCGAGACCGCGGAATCGACGCCACCGGAGAGCGCGGAGATGACGCGGGCGTCACCCACCTGCTCCCGGATGCGCTCGATCTGCTCGGCGATCACGTTGCCGCTGTTCCAGTCCGAGGCGAGTCCGGCACCCTTGTGGAGGAAGTTCTCCAGCACACGCTGGCCATGGTCGGAGTGCTTGACCTCGGGGTGCCACTGCACACCGTAGAAACCGCGCTCGGGGTTCGCGAATGCGGCGACCTTGGTCGCTTCCGTCGTCGCGAGCACCTCGAAGCCGTCGGGGGCCTTGGCCACCTGGTCGCCGTGGCTCATCCAGACGTTCTGCTGCACCGGCTGGCCGCCGAGCAGCGTGCCGCCGTCGCCCGTGATGACGGCGTCCGTCGCGCCGTACTCGCGCAGACCGGTGTTCGCGACCTCGCCGCCCAGTGTCTGGGCCATGTACTGGAAGCCGTAGCAGATGCCGAGAGTCGGGACACCGAGATCGAAGACCGCGGGGTCGAGCTTGGGGGCTCCCTCCTCGTACACCGACGACGGTCCGCCGGAGAGGATGATCGCGACCGGGTTTTTCGCGGCGATCTCCTCTGCCGTGGCGGTGTGCGGCACGATCTCGCTGTACACACCCGCCTCACGGACGCGACGGGCGATCAGCTGCGCGTACTGCGCGCCGAAGTCGACGACGAGCGCAGGACGCTGCTGGGTCTCGGACTGTTCGGTCAACGGACACCTTCCGGGGCGGGGGCGGAGGCCTCGGCGGCCTCCCTGGTGGCGAGATAGGTCTTGACTTCACGGGCGACGACCGCCTCCATGAAGAACGACAGCAGCGGCACGACGCCGCCGAGCGCGAGGAGGATGAAGCGCGGGAAGCGCCAGCGCATCAGGCTCCACATGCGGAAGCACGCGAAGAGGTACACGACATAGAACCAGCCGTGCGCCACGAGGATGAACAGCGACAGGTTGAAGCCGTCGCCCAGAGACGTCATCTCGCAGGAGTTCGTCATGGGGGCGAACAGCGACCACCACTGGCAGTCGGGACCGGCGAGCACGCCGGCGAACCAGAGGGGACCTCCGGAGCCGCCCATGAAGAGCTCGAGGTGGATCGGCGTGTACTTCAGCACCATCTCGGTCAACAGCAGGAGCAGCATGACACCTGTGATGATCGACGCGATCTGGTAGAACTTCAGCGCACCGCGGATCGCCGGAAAGCTGGCGACTTTCGGTTCGGGCATGCGCCCAGTCTAGCCGCCGGGAAATCGTGACGAATCCGGCAGCGGCGTCCGGGAGAGGGCGATGCATCGGTCAGGAATCGAGAAGCGGCCGGAAGGTCACGGTCGTAGCGTCGTCGACATGAACACGACCATCGATTCCCTCACCCTCGATGTCCCGGATGTGGACGCCGCCCGCTCCTTCTACTCGCAGGCGTTCGACCTCGACGACCGCCTGCGGTTCCGCGCCGCGGATGCCCCCTCCTCCGGCTTCCGCGGCTACACGCTGTCGCTCGTCGTCTCGCAGCCCGCGAACGTGCACGTGCTCGTCGATGCGGCCGTCGCCGCGGGGGCCACCGTGATCAAGCTCGTATCGAAGTCGCTCTGGGGCCTCGGCGGCACGATTCAGGCACCCGATGGTGCCATCTGGAAGGTCGCCACCTCGGCGAAGAAGGACACCGCTCACCCGAGTCGCACGGTGGACGAGATCGTGCTGCTGCTCGGCGCGAAGGACGTGGTGGCCTCGAAGACCTTCTACGCAGATCGCGGCATCCCGGTCGGCAAGAGCTTCGGGCGCAGCTACGTGCAGTTCGACACCGGCGGGAGTCCCATCGGACTCGGTCTGTACCGGCACGCGTCACTCGCCAAGGATGCGGGCGTTCCGGCAGAAGGCACCGGCTCGCACCGACTCACGGTCAACGGCGTGCTCGGCGCGGCCGTCGACCCCGACGGCTTCGTGTGGGCACCCGTCGCGGTGAGCGCCTAGGCGACGCGTTCACCACCCGTGATGGCGAGCGCGCTCCTCGACGGCCTCTACGAGCCGATCGGCGTAGTCCAGTCCGTCGTCGTCCGCTAGGAGGTCGGCGCGCGCGGCCACGAAGGCGGCGGAGACCCCGCCGCGGATTCGCTCGACGGCATCCCGTGCCGCCTGCGCCTCGACTCCGAGCGTTTTGGCCGCTTTCAACCAGTGCGTCATCCCAATGCGTGCCATCACGCGCTCGCCTCCGATGGACACCGCAGAGGGCATCGGCTGATCCCCTCGGTAGAGCGCGTTGCTTCCGAGGTCGTAGAGAGGCGCCAACCTCATCTGCGTCCCCGAATGGATGACGGAGTAATTCTTGGCATGTGCATCGGTGTTCGCCGCGGCGCAGGTGAAGACGAGCGCTTCGAACAGCTCGTTCGCCGCGCGCCGCTGCTCGGACGGGGCGAACGCCCGCACCACCCGAGCGAACTTCTCCAGCCCGGGGCCACCGTCGGATTGGTACTTGAGCGCGGGGTCGACGCTGAGTGCCTGCGCGAAATCCTCCTGATGGAGCCGGTGGAGCCGATCACCGGCTTGGACACGGTCATAGCGCTTCGCGACGAAGACGAAGTCGCCGCGGTCCGTGACCATGAGCCCGTGGTCGGCGACCCGCAACCCCAGACGACGCCCAGCTCTCATGGTCAGAAACTCGTTGACGTCGTGACGGCCACCACGCGCTGCGGGCTTCAGGATGTGGGTGGTCGGCGTCGAATCCCGCGGAACACCCCATTGGCCGTCGTCTGAACGGTACAGCGCAAGCTTCGGCTGCGCACCGGCGAGGCTCCAACGGAACTCGTCGTACCTCTCGGACCAATTCCCTGCGGAATCGACCACGGAGGCGACGAGTTCGCCGAGGTCGTCGATGTAATGCACGTCACCCGTGCGCGCCGCAGCGTCGTCGGACGCTTCGCCCGGAGGCAACAGCTGGAGCGCACCGGCCGTATCACGTCCGACATGGCGGAGGAGACCCATCGGGTTCCGGGGACTCGTGTGATGCGCAGCAGCGATGGCCTCCAGAGTTGCGGGGTTGTCGCTCAGCAACCCCTGCAGGAACGGTCGTGCCACCCGGTTGCCGTACTCCGCACCGGCCACGAGTGGCATCGAGATCGAGAGTGGCGTCGCCACGGGCGACAGATCGTCGTCATACGCGAAGCTGATCGCGCCATGCGCATTCTGAGTGAACAGGCCGGTGCGCTGACCATCGACGAACGCGACCAGATCGCCCTGCGCAGAGGATGCGGCGTTCATCTCCCGCCCTCCTCCTCGCTCCACAAGGCACTGAGATCGAACGAGGAATCGCCTTTTGCGTGCTCCTGGACGTTCAGCTGCAGTCCGAGAGACTCCACCACATGCAGAACCCGGCGAAGCGTCGGGTTGTCGAGGCGCCCAGTCTCCAGCTTCACCAACCAAGGCCTATCGACGTCCGCCCGCTCAGCAAGCTCCGTCTGACTCCAGCCTCGACGCAGACGCGCGCTTCTCAGAACGGCCCCGAGCTGTCGCGCTGAGTGGAATGGTTGACTCTCCATGACACCTCCATGCTGTGTGTTTAAAAACACTATCGCCTATGTGTCGTAAAAGTAACACTTGGCTTAGTGCGTTTGAACACACTTCTCGGCCTGTGGTCTGGAACACACAATCGGGCGAGGAGACGACGAAGGCCGCCGGGATCACTCCCGACGGCCTTCGCCTGTGTCATCCGGTCAGAACCACCGGGTCAGCAGCTCCCAGAGCCAGTCGAGGATCGCACCGATGATCCCGCCTGCCCGGTTGACGGTGACCGTCGCGGTCGCCGCGTCCCCGTCCGCCTGCGATGCGGCGACGGTGTACTTGCCGGACGGAGCGCTCTTCGGCACGGTGACCGACGTGCTGAAGGTGCCGTCTGCGCCGACCTGGACGGTGCCGACCTGCACCGGCTTGCCCTTCTTCGGACGCAGTTCGATGCTCACGGTCTCGCCGGGCACGTAGCCCTCACCGGTGACCTTGAGGTTCTTGCCCGCGGTCACCTTGGACGAGCCGAGGGCGATCGTGCCGGCGAACGCCTCTTCGCCCGCGATCGTGAACGGCACCTGCACCGTGGTTCCGGTACCGGCGACGGCCACCGTGAGCACCTGCTCACCGAAGACACCGGACGGGACCGTGAAGATCAGGCTGGCGCGCCCACCCTCGTCGGTGGTGTCGACGACCGCGGGGTCGACCGCACCGGCTGCGAGCTGCGTGCCACCGAGCGACAGCGTCACCTCGCCCGGAGCCGGCTCACCGGCGCTGAACGCCAGCGAGGAGAGCGACACGGTCACCTGGTCGCCGGCGCTGTAGCCGTCGGCATCCGCCGGGCTGACCGCCACGCCGACCGCGCGCTGGGCGTAGTCGGGGCTCGCGGTCTTGTTCGCGTCGAACCAGTCGACCATGGACTGCAGGTCGACCTTGCCGGTGTCGCGCTTACCCGTGCCCTCCTTGAAGGTGAAGAAGTTGTCTCCACCCGCCGCGAGGAACGAGTTGGCTGCGACCGTGTAGTTCGCAGCCGGGTCGAGCGCCGCACCGTTGAGCGTGATCGAGGTGATCCGCGAACCCTGCGCCGCGGCGGGGTCGTAGGTGTAGACCAGCCCCTTCGAGACGCCGAGCTTCAGGAACGGACGAGCCGAACCGGCCGGCTGCCACTGCTCCTCGAGAACACCCTTCAGCTGCGCACCCGTGAGCGTCAGCGTCACCAGCGTGTTGGCGAACGGCTGGACCGTCGCCGCCTCGCGGTAGGTGACGTTGCCCGCCGGATCGTTCGCGCCCGCCGAGGCGTACGTGAGGTTGGCACGGATGCCACCCGGGTTCATGATTGCCACATCGGCGCCCGTGGACCACTTCTGCACGTCGGCGACGAAGTTGCCGATGGTGGACTCGCCACCGCGGTTCTCCGACCCGTTCGTCTGACGTGCGCGGTTGAAGTCGGCGGTGATGTCTCCGACCTTGATCGCACCCAGCACATCGGCCTCGGCCTTCGCCTGGTCGACGATCGCCTGCACCTCGGGCACGGCCGGGTACAGCGGCTTACCCGCAGCGGTGAGGGGCTTGATCTCGTTGGTGATCGAGATCAGGTCCTTCGTCTTCGGGTCGACCTTGATGTTCATCAGGCCCAGGTTCTCGCCGTACTGCCCCGCGGAGACGACCGGACGGCCGTCGATCACGTGGTTGTAGGCCAGGTGGGTGTGCGCCGACACGATCGCGTCCACATCGTCATCGACCCCGTAGACGATCTCGCCGAGAGGCGAGTCCGGGGTGATGCTGGACACGGCGGTGCTGGATGCGCCCTCGTGCACGAGCAGGATGACGACATCCGCCTCACCGTTGGACTCGTCGCCGTCGCGCAGGTCGTCGGCCACCGCGTTCACGGAGTCGACGATGCTGCGCACCTCGAGGTCCTTGATCCCCTCGGGCGAGACGAGCGAATCGAGGTCTTCGGTGACCGCTCCGACGAAACCGACCCGCACCCCGTCGAGCTCCTTCACCCATGCCGGTGCGAGCGCGGGCTCGCCGGTCTCGGTGACGAACACGTTCGAGGAGATGTACTCCCAGTCCGCGCGGTCCTGCACGCGGTCGCGGAGGTCCGCCCAACCCTGATCGAACTCGTGGTTGCCCGCCGCGCTGACGTCGAGGCCGGCTGCGTTGAGCGCGTCGATCGTGGGGTTGTCGTCGTTGATGAACGAGGTGAACGTGGATGCGCCGATCAGGTCGCCGGCACCGGCGAAGATCGTGTTCGGATTCGCCTCACGGAACTGCTTGACCGCACCGGCCAGCACCGCTGCACCCGCTGCGGCACCGTCGGCCTCGATGCGACCGTGGAAGTCGTTCACCGTGACGACGTCGATGCTCACCGGCGGGATCTCCGAGGAGACGCCGACGATGATCGGGTCGTGGTCGCTGGAACGGTAGGGCGTGCCCTGCTCGGTCGCGCCGAAGGCATAGCCACGGTCGCTCCACTCGGGCGAGTTGATGCCCCACACGCCGGCGCCGGTGATCGACGAGGCGAGCGACGGAGACGCGATCACGTGGTCGAGCGATCCGAGCTCGCCGTCGAACGAATACGTGTACTGACCAGATGCCTTGTCGGCGACGAGGTCGCTCCACCCGTTCGAGGTGAACACGTCGATCGGGTCTTCCTTGCCGTAGGCGTTGAAGTCGCCGATCAGCAGCATGTCGCCGCTGCCTGTCGTCTCTTCCAGCTGTGCGGTGAAGGCGAGGATCGCGTTCGCCTGCTTCACCCGGTCGGCGTTGAAGAAGCCCTGACCGTCGGCCGGCTCCGCACCTGCCCCCTCGGGCGGCGACTTCGACTTCAGGTGGTTCGCCACCACCGTGACCACGCGTCCGTCGATGTCGAACGCCTGAGCGATCGGTTCGCGGGCGTTGCCCCACACGGACTCATCGGTGACGGTGACGCTGTCGCCGACCCGCTTGACGGCGTCCTTCTTGTAGATGATCGCGTTGGTGATGAAGTCGGTCGTCGCCGCATCGTTCAGGGCCGCGGGCGTGGGCACGTAGCCCCACACGTCACTCCCGGCGTCGGCGTTGAGTCCGGCGACCAGATCCTTCAGGGCCGTGTCGATCGGCTTGCCCAGCTTCACCGAGTTCTCGATCTCCATCAGCGACACGATGTCCGCGTCCAGTCCGTTGATCGCCGCGACGATCTTGGACTTCTGGATCGCGAACTGCGCCGCGTTCGCGGCCCCGCGGGCGCTGGAGTTCTCGCTCTTCAGCGTCGTGAAGTAGTTGTAGACGTTGAACGACGCGACCTGCACGTCGCCGCCGACCTCCGGAGCCTGTGCGGGGCGCGGGTTCGTCGCCGTGAATCCGACCTTGAGGTCGGCGGACGAGGAGTCGTCGATCGGGACGACCGGCTGCAGGCGCCAGTCGTTGAAGCCCCACTGCAGCACGTAGCCGTTGTCGCCGAAGTCGACGGTGTCGCCGTTGCGGACCACCGTGTCCTTCGTGAAGTACGGCTGCTGTCCCGGGTGACCGCTGTTGGTGACCTGGATCGACCAGCCGTCATCCAGCAGGATGCGGTTCGCGCGGTTCGCTGCGGCGATCGCGGCGGCCTGATCACCGGGTCGCGTGGTCTCGGTGCTCTTCACCGCGAGCGCGTCGCCGGCGTTGAGCCAGAGCGCTCCAAAGTTGAACAGCTGGTGGCTCGAAGCCAGGCGATAGGTGCCTTCCGGGGCCACGTACATGTTCTCGTACTGCTCACGGTCGGTGCCCTGCACCGTGGCGGGCAGCGGGGTGACGGCGGGAACTCCGACGCCGGCGGTGACGACCGAGACGTCGGCGGCTGCCGCCGGGTTGATCTGCGTCTGGCCGAAGTACTCGCTCACCGAACCCGTCACCGAGACGAGGTCGCCGATCGCGAGGGTCGGGGTCAGCGCGTTCAAGAAGACGAACACACCGTCGGACGCACCGGGAGTCGCATCGGTCGTGCCGCCGGACCCCTGTGTCTGGATCACGATGCCCTTGTACCCGCCGGTGCGGTAGTCGGCCGTGACGACGCCCTCGACCTGCACGGTCTGGCCGTTCAGCGGCGAGACGTCGGTGGTGCCCTGAACCTCGGCGATCGTCGCCTTCGTCGGATCGGTGCCGGGGCCGGGGCCGGGGTCGACGCCGCCCGAGTTCGTCGGCGTGATGGCGGCGGAGAGCGTGAAGTCGGCACTGTTGACGTCGGTGTCGACACCGCCGGTGCGGTTGAGCGACTTGACGTCGGTGTTGCCGGCGGGTGCGGTCGCCGCCGCACCCTCGAACGTGTTGGACGTGCCGTAGCCGAGCAGGTCGACGACGCCGTCGACGCCCACGACCGAGCCGGGAGTGAGACTCACCGCCGCCGTACCCTCGACGAGCGCGAGCGTGCCGTTGGTGCCGCTCGGGGTCAGAGCGCTGACGGCATCAGGGGTCGGAAGCTCCGCACCGTTCGCGCCGTTGCTGTTGCCCTGCACCAGGTAGTAACCGCCGGCGGGGATCACACCGGTGAGCGGAGCGACGCCGTTGAAGGCGGCCGACCCGGTGGCGGACCGGTACTGCAGCGACATCCCGTCGAGCGTGACCGGAGCCGAGGTGGGGTTGTAGAGCTCGACGAACTTGTTCTTGAAGGCCGCGCCCGCGCTGCCGCCGGAGAGGTAGGCCTCGTTGATCACCACCCCCGTGCCCGTGGTGTCGGCTGTGGCGGGAACCGCAGCCAGCGAGCCGAGGCTCAATGCGGCGACGCAGGTCACGGCGAGAGCGCCGATGCGCCCCCGACTTCTACGGTGCGAGACGGGAGCCACGCGGTTCTCGTCATCTGGAGCGGACATCATCGGTGCTGTCTCCTCGGTCGGGTTCGACACTTCTCAGGGCTGTCACGGCACACAGGGGAAACTCCCAGCGTGCTCACATGGTGCGAGCATACGGAGCGGTCCGGACATCCTCAACGGAGTTTTCCGATTCGTCATCGAGCGCTCACCGGATGGCCGGAAGCACCCCTGACGAAGGTCACTACCGACGCACGCGAGCACGCAATTGCGCACCGCTGGGCGCGCGGATGCGCGTCCGATCAGACGACTGCGCCTTCTCCGGCCCGGTCTTCGAACTCCTCGACCTCGCGCTCCCAGGCATCCTTCGCCAGTCGGTACCAGAGGTAGAACGCGAAACCGGCGAAGATGGCCCACTCGACGGCATAGAACACGTTGAGCCAGTTGACGGGAGAAAGCTCATCGGGCGCGGGGGACGAGATGTCGACCAGCCCGGCCGTCGCGGTCGTCGAGGCGAGGTACGGACGGTAGACGTCGAGCTCCTCGATGTCGTGCCAGCGGCTGAGGAGCGCGGCGGGTGACATGCGGTCCAGTCGCTGCGGGTCGGCGTGCGGAGGCACCCTGGGGCCCTCGTCCGAGATGATGCGCCCGGTGATCTCGACCTCGGAGCCGTCAGCGGCAGCCTCGAGCTCTTCGACAGCCGCCTCGGCCGACTCCGGATCCGGTGCCCAGCCGACCGCGACGGCGATCGAGGTCCGGTCGGCCACCCGCAGCTGGCCGGTGACCCAATACCCCTCGACATCGTCGTTGAAACGGCTCGCCACGACGATGAAGTCGCCGGGAACCCAGGTGCCCGCGGTCTCGACCCGCTGGCCCACGAGCGGTTCCGGCAGATACTCCCCCGGCTGGAGCACATCCTCGAGCTGCTGCACCTGCTCGGTGGCGCCAGGGGCCGGCGGATCGGTCTCGATCGCACGTTCCAGCTGCCACTGACCGAGCCAGGCGAACACCCCGGCCACCAGGAGGCAGAGCAGGAGCATGCCGATCCAGCGTCCCCTGAGCATGACCTCGCGGAGAGTCGGGGGGAAGAGTGCAGGAGTGGTCACGGTGACGCGCAGGACCCTCAGGCCTCGTAGGGCGCCAGCACGACCTCGACCCGCTGGAACTCCTTGAGGTCGGAGTACCCGGTGGTCGCCATCGACTTGCGCAGCGCGCCGATGAGGTTGGCGGTGCCGTCGGCGACGGGCGCCGGTCCGTACAGGATCTCCTCGAGCGTGCCGATGCCACCCACCTCGACGCGGTGCCCGCGCGGGAGCTTCGGGTGATGCGCTTCAGGTCCCCAGTGGAACCCGCGTCCCGGCGCATCGGTCGCACGAGCGAGCGCGACGCCGAGCATGACGGCGTCTGCGCCCATCGCGAGAGCCTTGACGATGTCGCCGGACGTGCCGACGCCACCGTCGGCGATGACGTGCACGTAGCGCCCACCGGACTCGTCGAGGTAGTCGCGGCGCGCAGCGGCGACGTCGGAGACCGCTGTCGCCATCGGGGCGTGGATGCCGAGGGTGGCCCGCGTCGTCGAGGCCGCTCCCCCGCCGAAGCCGACGAGCACGCCCGCAGCCCCCGTGCGCATCAGGTGGAGGGCTGCCGTGTAGGTCGCAGCTCCTCCCACGATGACCGGCACATCGAGGTCGTAGATGAACTTCTTGAGGTTCAGGGGCTCGGCAACGCTCGACACGTGCTCGGCAGAGACCGTGGTCCCCCGGATCACGAACAGGTCGACACCTGCGGCGGCGACGGTGTCGTAGAACTCCTGCGTGCGCTGCGGCGTGAGGGAGCCGGCCACGGTGACGCCCGCCTCGCGGACCTCGGCGAGGCGACGGGTGATGAGCTCGGGCTTGATCGGCTCCGAGTAGAGCTCCTGCATGCGGACCGTCGCCTTGGTGTCGTCGAGACCTGCGATCTCCGCCAGCAGCGGCTCGGGGTTCTCGTAGCGTGTCCAGAGCCCCTCGAGGTCGAGCACTCCGAGGCCGCCGAGCTGGCCGAGCATGATCGCCGTCTGAGGGCTCACGACCGAGTCCATCGGCGCGCCCAGCACCGGGATCTCGAACCCGAAGGCGTCGATCGTCCAGGCGGTCGACACGTCCTCCGGGTTGCGCGTGCGCCGCGAGGGCACCACCGCGATGTCATCGAACGTGTACGCGCGACGTGCACGCTTTCCTCGGCCGAGCTCGATCTCCATGGTCACCCCTCCAGCCTACCCGGCAGGCGGAGCCGCCCGTGCTGGGAGACTGGAGGCGAGACCGGGAGGCACCATGAGGATCGAGCATGTCGACGTGGTCGTGGTGGGCGGCGGGGTCATGGGGTTGGCGACGGCCTGGGCCCTCGTACGTCGAGGACTCAGACCGGTCGTGCTGGAGAGATTCGCCCGCGGTCACCGTGAGGGCGCATCGCACGGTGCGACCCGCAACTTCAACAACGCCTACGACGAGGAGCATTACCTCGACCTGCTCGTGCGCGCCCGTCAAGGGTGGGACGCCCTCGGGTCCGTCGGCGGCGAGTCTCTCCTTCGTCTGCACGGCCTCGTGACCCACGGCGACATCGACATCGCCGCCGTGCGGTCGGGCCTGGAGGGCCGCGGCATCCCGAGTGCCGTCCTCTCGCCCGCCGAGGCGGGTGCCCGGTGGCCGGGAATGCGCTTCGGCGGCGACGTGCTGTGGTCGTCCGACGCCGGGGTCGTGCGCGCCGCCGAGGCACTGCGGGAGCTGGAGCGTCGCGTCGTCATCGGCGGCGGAGAAGTGCGCTGGAGCACCCCGGTCGAGCGCATCGAGGAGGACTCGGACGGCGTGGGGGTCAGCGTCGCCGAGGACATCCACCTGCGTGCCGAGACCGTCGTGGTGACGGCGGGAGCCTGGACGCGGACTCTGCTTCCGCACTTCGGCCTGCCGCGCCTCACCGTGACCGAGGAGACGCCGGCACACTTCCGGCCGCTCACGGACGCGCCGTGGCCCTCGTTCAACCACTACGTGCAGCCGGGGACCTACCCCGCGACCGTGTACGGCATGCCGACGCCAGGAGAGGGCGTGAAAGTCGGGTTCCACCGTGTCGGCGACGAGGTCGATCCCGATGCCCGCCCGCACCTGCCGACGCATCAGCGTGCGCTCTCGGACTACGTGCGGGAGTGGATGCCCGGCCTCGACCCGGCGGCGCCGGAACCGATCAGCTGCACGTACACCTCGACCGGCGACGGCGCCTTCGTGCTCGATCGCCTCGGCCGGATCGTGGTGGGCGCCGGGTTCTCCGGCCACGGCTTCAAGTTCGCTCCCGGCGTCGGCGGGGTCCTCGCCGACCTCGCGATCGACCCCGCCGCGCGCGCTGCCGCACCCTTCCGACTGCCCTGAGCGACCCGACTGTCCTGAGCGACACGGGAGCACGGCCCGTGTCCGCGAACGAACGTCAGCGCGAGCGCGCCACCCGCTTCTCGTCCCACACGGGCTCGTCGGACTCGTAGACCTCGCCGTCCGACCCGAACACCAGGAACCGATCGAACGAACGGGCGAACCAGCGGTCGTGCGTGACCGCCAGTACCGTTCCCTCGAAGCGCGCGAGGGCCTGCTCCAGCGCCTCGGCCGATTCCAGGTCGAGGTTGTCGGTCGGCTCGTCGAGCAGCAGCAGCGTCGCCCCGGAGAGCTCCAGAAGGAGCACCTGGAACCGCGCCTGCTGTCCTCCCGACAGCGAGTCGAAGCTCTGCTGCGCCTGACGCACGAGACCGTAGCGGTCGAGTGCCGAACTCGCGGCGTCGCGTGGCATACCCGCTCGGCGATCGTCCCCCCGATGCAGGATCTCTAGCAGCGTGCGGCCGACGAACTCGGGGTGCGCGTGCGTCTGCGCGAACAGGCCCGGCACCACCCTCGCTCCGAGCACGGCCGAGCCGGTGTGTTCGACAGCACTGAGCTGCTCACCCGTCGACGTCACGTGACCGAGCGTGGCGTCGGGGTCGGATCCACCGCGAGCGAGCAGGCGCAGGAAGTGCGACTTGCCCGACCCGTTCGACCCGAGCACGGCCACCCGGTCGCCGTACCAGACCTCCGCGTCGAAGGGCCGCATGAGACCCGTCAGCTCCAGGCGCTGCGCGACCACCGCCCGTTTGCCCGTGCGCGCGCCGCGCAGGCGCATGTCGAAGTCCTGGGCCGGCGGACGCTCCTCCGGGGGACCCGCTTCCTCGAACTTGCGCAGGCGTGTCTGCGCCGCCTGGTAGCGCGAGGCGAAGCCGTCGTTCGCCGAGGCCTTGACCTTGAGGTTGGCCACCAGGGTCCGCAGCTTCTCGTGCTGCTCGTCCCACCGTCTGCGCAGCTCGTCGAGCCGGTCCATCCGGTCGGTGCGAGCCTGATGGTAGGTGCCGAAGCCGCCGCCGTGCACCCAGGCCGTGGCCCCGGCGCCTCCGGGTTCGAGCGTGATGAGGCGGTCGGCCGCTCGAGCGAGCAGCTCACGGTCGTGCGACACGAGCAGCACGGTCTTGGGCGTCTGGCGCAGCTGATCCTCGAGCCAGCGCTTCGTCGGCACGTCGAGATAGTTGTCCGGCTCGTCGAGCAGCAGCACCTCGTCGGGTCCGCGCAACAGGGCCTCGAGCGCCAGGCGCTTCTGCTCGCCGCCGGAGAGCGTGGTGAGCTCGCGGTATCTTGCGCGCTCGAACGGGACGCCGAGCGCGGCGACCGTGCACTGGTCCCAGATCGTCTCGTGCTCGTATCCGCCGGCATCCGCGTACTCGGCGATCGCGGATGCATAGGCCATCTGCGTATCGTGCTCGTCGCGTTCGATCAGCGCGTTCTCCGCGGTCTCGAGCGCCTCCGCAGCGACGCGGATACGTGTGGGAGCGACACGCACCAACAGCTGGTGCACGGTCTCGCCCGCTTCGCCGTGGCCGACGAACTGGTCCATGACGCCGAGTCCGCCGTCGATCGTCACGACGCCGTCATCAGCCGTCTGATCGCCGCGGATGATGCGCAGCATCGTCGTCTTGCCGGCGCCGTTCGGGCCGATCAGAGCGCTCGTCGAGCCTGCGCCGACCCGGAAGCTCGCCTCGTCGAGAAGCGGTCTGCCGTCTGGAAGCGTCAGGGAGACGCTGGATACATCGATGAAGCCCACGGTGCGTGGCCGTCCTTCCGCCCCGCACATGCCGAGCCGACCAGGATATCAGCAGGAGCGGTCACGGACGGAACGGGCCAGGTCGCAGACGACACCGGGCCGAAGACGCTGCGGACCGCTCAGACGAGAGCGCTCGACGTCGGTACGGGAGCGGCGAAGAGGTCGAGCACCGGACAATGCGCATCGACGACGGCGCGCAGGTTCTCATACTCCTCCACGCTGTTCGGACCGGTGATGTCGACAGCCACGCGCACATCGTGGAATCCGGCGCGCCCCGACTCGTCGATGCCGAAGAGCTTGCGCACGTCGAGGTCGCCCTCGGCCGTGATCTCGATCGCGTCGATCGTGAGGCCGAGGGCCTGGGCGTAGAGCCGGTACACGACCACCTGGCACGAGACGAGCGCACCCAGTGCGTACTCGACCGGACTGGCCGCGACGTCGTCCCCGGCGAGCGCACCCGGCTCGTCGACGAGGAAGCGGTGCGCGCCGGCCCGGATCTCGGTCGCGACCGAGCCGATTCCGCGTCCGCTGACGCGGTACGTCAATCGCGCGTTCGCTTCGTCCGCGGCGATCCGCTCGTTCCACGCCGATCCCGCGTCTGTGAGTCGCTGCGCGCGCTCGGCCGGGGTGACATCCGCGACACCGGCGAGCTGGTCCTGGAGAAGAGTCATGGCCCGACGGTAGCGATCGTCCGGTTCCCCGCGCCCGCCGCCCGTCATCGGGCTTCACACCGCGAAACGCAGCGTCACGACGCCGAGACCACGCCGGTGGTGTCAGCGCCGCAGCTGCTCGATGCGCTCGGACTCTCCCCACGCCCGGTTCGCCGTGAGAACAGGAAGATCGAGCCGTCGCGCAAGTGCGAGACACAGGCGGTCCCCCAGCGACAGCCCGCTTCCGCGCCTCCACGATTCCGCGGCGGCTTCCGCGTCGCGCTGGGACACCGGCTCGACCTTCAGCCGGTAGCTGAGCAACAAGCCGGAGGCGATGCCCCAGTCCGCTCCGGACGCGCGCACCTTCTGCGCGACCTCCGACCAGTTCGCGGCTCCGATCACGGAGTCGTCGAGGATCTCCTCGACGCGATCGGCGCCAGGCTCGCCCTGCAGGAAAGCGAGGAGAGCTGACGCGTCGACCACCATCACGCCGCTGCATCCTCGGAGTCCGCGGACCTCCGGCGCTCCGCGAGCAGCGACTCGAGAGCGCGCTTCCCCTCCAGCTGCGACCTGACGAGGGCCTTGGCCTGCTCCCTGGTGAGCAGGATCACGCCTCCCGACGTCTCGATCATGAGCAGCGGCACGCCCTGGTCCCAATGCTGACGGTCGCGGAGTTCGGCAGGGACCACGAGGCGACCACGATCACCCATCGGTGCAACGAATGTGGTATCCATCCTTCGACGATACCACCGCCCCTCACGGCGGGGGCTTCACTCGGCGCGACTCAGACTCGTCAGCACCTCGGTGCGCGGAGCGGCAGGCAGGAAGAAGCGGAACTCCGTGCCGACACCCTCCTTGCTCGTCACGTCCATCGTCCCTCCGTGCGCGAGGACGATGGCACGGGTGATCGTGAGACCGAGACCCACGCCGGGTACCGCGTTGCGCGTCGCGGTCGACGCACGGAAGAAGCGGGTGAACAGCATCCCCTGTTCGTCCTCCGGTATCCCGACCCCGGTATCGGCGATCGAGAACTCCACGCCGCCGTCGACCGCGCGCACTCGCGCGGTGACCTTCCCGCCGCGAGAGGTGAACTTGATGGCATTGGAGAGCAGGTTGTCGATGGCCTGCCCCACTCTTCCGGCATCGACGAAGACGGGCATCGCCGCAGGACCGACCTCCGCAACGAGTTCGATCCCTTCCCGCTGCGCATGCGGACCGGCCGACACCACCGCGGATCGCACCAGCGCGGCCGCATCGGCCTCATCTCGCTCGAGGGGGAATCGCCCGGACTCGACCTGGGCGGTGAACAACAGGTCGCCGACGAGATTGAGCAGACGCTGCGCGTTGCGCTCGATGATGCCGACGAACTCCTGCTGGTCCTCCGTGAGCGGCTGCCCTGGATCGTTCTGCAGCAGGTCCAGGAAGCCGATGATGGCGCTGAGGGGTGTCCGGAGCTCATGGGAGATCATCCCGACGAACTCGTCCTTCATCCTCGCGACCTCGACGGCCCTGGTCTCGTCTGTCAGCACGAACAGATATCCCTGCTGCGCGCCCGCACCGTCCTTATGGGGAGTGACCGTCACACGTGCGGGAACCGTCGTCCCGCCTGCGGTCACGACCTCGATGTCCCCGTCGACGGGGACACCGGCGTCCGCCTGTCCGAACAGAGCCTTGATCCCCGGGTCGAGTTCGGCGTAGCCGGCGGGCATGTCGCCGGACGGCGCGGAGTGCTCCGCCGTGTCAGCCGCCAGCATCGAGAGCACGGCGGTCGAGAAGAAGCGATCGATGCGCACGTCGTCGAGAGCCTCGTCGACGGGAAGTCCGAGCAGGCGCACCGCTCCCGGGTTCCAGGCCGTCACGATACCGCTGCAGTCCGTGGCCACCACGGCCTGCGCCGTTATCGACGACCACAGGCTCTCGAACGAGTCCAGCAGCTCGCGGTACTGGTGCTCCTTCTCGCGCAGCTGCACGATCATGGCCACGTTCTCGGACAGCGCTCTGGTTCGTTCGGCGACGAGCTCCTCCGCCTGTTCCACGCGCATCCGCTGCTGCCGCGCGAGCTGGTTGATCACGGCCGCCACCGCCGAGAACACGAGCGGGCCCACCACGCCCCGCAGCCACTCGACCGAGGTCGCGGGTGGCGCGGTGACGTACGGCATCAGCAACGCGATCGACGTGAGCCCGCCGACCACGAACACCCAGCGGATGCCCGGGGCGGCGGCCAGCCAGACCACCGGGAGGAGCACGAGTGATGAGAAGAGCGATGTCGCTCCCCCGGTACCCGTGCGGAAGAGTCCGAGGCCGATGATGTCGACGATGGGGATGAGCAGGAGCGCCCATCCCTCGTGCACCCCGCGGGCCGTCAGCACCGCGGCGAAGGCCGTGGCCGCGAGCACCAGGATGATCCCCGCCACGGCCGGTGCGACGTGCGTCATGGGAAGGTCGGGAACCCACCAGGTGAGGAGCGCCGCGATCACCGTCGCGGTGACCGTCGGCGCCTGCTTGAGCAGCGGGCTCGGGTTGTCGAAGACCTGATACCAGCGGTTCTCCGCGCGATCGAGCGGCGTGGCCCTCATCGCCGCACGCCCTCGACGATCGCGTGCAGCTCGGAACCCGTGATCGGCTTGGGGAGCGCGGCGTCCGCCGGCGGATAGTCGGTGGCATCGAGCACCGAGCTGATCACCAGGAAGCAGTCGGGGAAACGGGCCCGGACCAGCCGCGCGCACTCCTGTCCCGAGATACCGGGCAGCAGCAGGTCGAGCACGGCCACCACGGGATCGATCTCGGAGAACGCGGCGATCGCCGACTCGGCGTCACGGGCCACGAACACGTCGAACCCCTCGCGATCGAGATAGCGGCGCAGCAGCGCGGCCTGATCGGGCGCGTCCTCGACGACGAGGGCCAACGGCCTCCCGCTCATCGGAGCAGCAGCTCTCTCACCACGACGATGACGACCACCACGGCGAGGGCGAGCAGAGCCTGAGGGATCAGACGTCGCTCACGTCGGGCATCCGCGGCGATCTCCTCCACCTCGGCATCGTTCGACGGGGTTGCGGTCATGAGTCGACACGTCCGATCTTCTCGGTCTTGATCCAGGAGGCATCGGCGCGACGCCACTCCTTGATGTAGGAATCCACGGTGATGGCGCACAGCAGTGAGCCGTACCCGCAGACGTAGAGCAGCAGCCCCGCGAAGAAGCGTCCGCCAGGGAGCGGCTCCACCGCCCGGGCGAGCCAGATCCCCAGCATCGAGATCGGTCCCCACAGGTAGAAGATCACCGCCCACATGATGCGGGCCTCGTGCGTCACGGGCAGCCC
This sequence comes from Microbacterium oxydans, assembly GCF_006540085.1. Lineage (GTDB taxonomy): Bacteria > Actinomycetota > Actinomycetes > Actinomycetales > Microbacteriaceae > Microbacterium > Microbacterium oxydans. The sequence goes on from NZ_BJOG01000008.1 coordinate 78,929, forward strand.
GAGCGCGAGCAACGCGGACTCGAACAGCTGCGGGAAGATCGCGATGGCCATCAGGATCAGGGCACCGAGCCCTGGGAACATGATCGCCTCGCGCCAGGACTGTCTGCCGATGCGGGGATCCAGCTGCACCGAGTAGAGCATCGAGTAGATGTAGATGCAGGCCGCCGCGATCCACATGAAGCGGAACACGAACTCCGCGATGTCGCTGTGCAGCAGGAGGAGCGCGAGCAGGCCGGCCGCCGCGAGCAGCATGAACGCAGGGAGCAGGAGGATCGTGAACCAGGCGAGCCCGAAGCCGAAACTGCCCAGGTTGTGGTCCCGGCTCGGGCGGAACCACAGCTTTCGGTAGATCGAGGTGAGCTGCACGTTGCCGCGCGCCCAGCGCAGACGCTGCTTCCACAGGCTGTCGATCGTCCGCGGCTCCTCGGCCAGCACCACGGCATGCGGCTCGAACACCATCCGGCGTCCCTTGAGCTGGCCCTCGAACGTCGTCATGGTGTCCTCGGCGAGGGTTCCCGTGGGGATGCGTCCGCCGATGGCTTCGAGGTTCGCTCGCGAGTGCAGCTGGGCGCCGCCCGCGAGGCAGGCGATGGCGCCGCCGACGTTCTGCACCCGACGTGCGGACAGCTGACCGATCACGTACTCGATGGCGATGAAACGCGTGAGGTAGTTGCGGTCGCGGCTGCCCTCGGCGATGTAGGCCGTCACGGCACCGACCTTCTCGTCGGCCAGGTGACGGGTGAGCTTGCGCAGCGAATCACGGGCGAAGATCACATCCGCATCCATGATGAGCACGGCCTCGGCCCACGTGTCGGCGAGGATCACGTCGAGACCGTGGTTGAGCGTGTGCGCCTTGCCCTCTCCCCCCTTCTCGCGCCGCAGGTGCACGACGCGGCCGGGGTGGGCCGCTGACGTGGCGGCGACGACCTCGGGGGTGTCGTCGGTCGATGCGTCGTCGACGACGAAGACCCGCAGGCGTTCAGCCGGATACTCCAGGTGCAGCAGCCGTTCGATCGCGGGGCCGATCACCGCACCCTCGTTCCAGGCGGGGATGACGACGGCGACGTTCGGGTGGTACGGCGCCGCCTTGCCGTAATGGTTGCGGAACGCATGCAGCGGAAGGATGAGGAACTGCAGGCCGGTGTTGACCACCGGCAGCGTGCCGACGAGGATGCAGAGCAGCAGGAGGATGACCACCACGGTCTCCAGCCAGGTGAGATCGGCCATCAGGAGACCGCCACCGCGTCGAGCAGCGGGAGGATCCTCGAGTACCGGCCCACCTCGGCGGCGTCGTGGCTGTCGGTCGAGGCGACCACCGTGCCGCCGGCGCGGCGCAGCGCGGCCAGCGCATCGACCCCAGGGCAGCCCCACTTCTCGTTCACTTCGACGAGGGTGTCGGTGTCGGCGGCGGTGCGTGCCCAGGCATCCGCGCGCTGCGCACCCAGGTCGGCCTCGGACAGACCGATCTTCGGCAGGATCGAGAAGCAGTGCGCGAGCTGGTTCCCCGGGTAGCGCCGCATCGTGGCGATGAGCGCCTCGACGAACTGATCGAGAACGTCGTCAGCGGCCCATCCCGCGGCCATCCGCTCCCGCACCGCGGTGGGTCCGAGCGGACCGTCCACCCCCGGGAACTGGTGGTCGGCGATGAGGATCCGATCGATGCCGTCGGGGAGGGTCGGGATGTCGAGAGTTCCCCCGACGTCGAGGATCTTCGCCTCGACACCGGTGAGCACCGTGAGCCCGTCCGGCACCCGGAGCACCCGCACCGCAGCGAGGTACTCCGGCACCCAGGTCGTGCTCTGACGCACGTGGTCGACGAGGCGCACCGTGGTCAGTCCCGCTGCGGCCGCAGCCTCGACGTTCTGTGCGAGTGTCGAGACCGCATCGTCCGAGAAGGTGGAGTGGACGTGGTGGTCGCCGCGGAGCAGCGCGTGGCTCACAGTTCCTCCTGATGCCCCGCATGGTCGGAGACCAGCACATCGTCGATCTCCACGATCACATCCTCGAGGAAGCGCACGGAGGCGACCTCGCGGAACGGGATCTGCACGGGAAGCTCTCGCCCCAGGAAGAGGTCGGCCACGAGCGACGGGATGTCGACGCCGGCCGCGATCGTCAAAGGCAAGGCGCCGGGGAAGCGAGGGTTGACCTCGAGCAGCACCGCACGACCCGTGCGATCGCGCCGCAGCTGCACGTTCGCGACGCCGACCAGTCCGATCGCGCGGGCGATCGATGCCGCCGTCTCCTCGAGTTCCGCATCGCGGACCGTGCGTCCGGCGATGGCGACGCCGGAGTCGACCCTGGCTCGCGTGCGGGGTACCGCGGCCACGACGGCCCCGGTGGCATCCGCGATGACGTCGACGGAGTACTCCTCCCCTGGAAGGAAGTCCTGGACGATGAGTCCCTCGTCCGTCGGCAGGGCCTCGAGAGCAGCACGGTCGGGCACGAGCCGCACGCCACGGCTCCCTGCACCCTGACGCGGCTTGGCGAAGACCGGGAACTCCCACTCGACGGCCTCGGCATCACGCCCGGCGAGGACGGTGCGCGGGACGCGACCGGTCGACGCGCAGCGTTCCGCGAGGGCGAGCTTGTCGAGCGCGGTGTTCAGCGTGTCCTCGGACGGCGCAGCCAGCACGGCGGGTGCCAGCTCATCGCGCCGTCCCGCGAGGGCGATGAGCTCGACGTCGACGGTCGAGATCACCAGATCGAGGCCGTCGTCCGCCACCATGCGCGCGATCGCCGGCACGAAGTCGTCGTCACGTCCCGGTGGCACGAGGCGTCGCTGCTCCGGGGGCACCAGGTAGATGCCGCTCGCCCAGCCGTCCATGTCCGCGGCGAACACGGTCAGGTCCGAGCGGCGGAGCAGCGACCGGATCACGGCCACTCCCGCCGGACCACCGGCACCGGTCACCAGCACGCGCTTCGTCATCAGCTCTCCCGTCGTGTGAGCTCGTGGGCGCCGATGAACTCGGCGGTCTCCCGCACGACCTCGAGCGGTTCGACGGCCGTTCCCCCACCGAATCTCGACCAGTACCGCGCTGTCGCCGTGACGAACTCGGGCGCGAGGTAGTCGCGGCTCGCCGTCTGCGAGCCGAAGCGTTCGAGGAGCCGCAGCTTCTCGTCGAGGTACTGGTCGATGCGCACGAACCTCGTGGGCCGGAAGTCGATCGTCGCCGACGGACTCTGATAGCACGCGACGGTACCGACCCGACGCGTGGCCACGACGGTCGCCTCGCTCACGGCACGGTGATCCTGGTGCCGGTCGTGCGGCGAATGCGTGTAGACGATCGTCGGCTGGATCTCCTGCACGACCTCTTCGATGATGCGCACCGTGGATCCCCCTCCGGAGATCTCGGTGTCGATGAGGTCCTTCAGGAAGAGGCGGGCGCCCAGCATCTCCGCCGCTGCGAGGGATTCGTTCTGCCTGCTGTCGGCGTCCCCACCCCTGGCACCGCGGGAGAGCGTGAGGATCGTGATCTCGTCCTGAGCCCTGGCGTGCGCGGCGAGCAGTCCACCGACACCGATCTCGACATCGTCCGGATGTGCGCCGATCGCGAGCACCCGCTCCGGTGTGCGCGCTTCCGCTCGGCGGCGGTGCCCCTCCTCGATCAGACGGGTGACGGCCTCCACGAGCTTGCCGTTGTCGAGCGGTTTGGTCAGGAACTCGTCCGCCTGCGCCCGCAGGGCCGAGACCGCGTACTCCACGGAGACGTGGGCGGTCATCACCACGACAGGCACCGACGGAACGATGCGTCGCAGCTCGGCGAGCAGCTCGAGGCCGCTCAGTCCCGGCATCTCGATGTCGGTCACCACGACGTCCGGCCGCACCTCCGCGACCCGATCGATCGCGACCTGTCCGTCCTCGGCGACGTCGACGATGCACGCGGCACGTCGCTCGAGCACGGTCTTGACGAGCAGGGCGACGTCCGGATCGTCGTCGACGACGAGAACGCGAGGAGAGTCCTCAGGCATGTGTACGGCTCTCCTTGGGGAGGTTCCCTGACCGATGGGGATCGGCGGCGCGATCTCGGGGCCTTCAACACCGGGACCGCAGGGAAAGTCGAGCGGGGTATGACGATTCTGGCATACGCCGCCGCCATTGCGACGGTATGCGCCTACGCTCCTGCGCGGGCGGCGCGCTTCTCCTCCTGGAACACCCGGATCGCCTCGTACCGCTCGGCCGAGCGCGCCCGTCGCTTCGCCGCCTCGTCCTCACGATTCTTCGGAGGTGCGGTGGTGACGAGCTCACCCAGGAGACGGTCGACGACAGCCGCGATCTCGTCGACCGCGCTCTCGAAGACGGCCTGGTTCGCCCGCGACGGCGCCGTGGTCCCGGCGATCTTGCGCACGAACTGCAACGCCGCATCGTGGCATTCCTGCGCGGTCGCAGCGGGCTCGAGGTTGTTCAGCGGGATGATGTTGCGGCACATACCCGCACGCTACGCCGCACGGCGGGTCGACGGAAGAGTCGCGGCGTCTCCCCGCCCACCGGGGTCGGACCGACGACAGGGGATGGTGCCGCCGAGGGCCGCTCGCTACGCTCGGGGCTATCCGGGCCGCCAGTGCGATCCCCACCCCCGTCGACAGGACAGACCATGACGAACCCGCCGTTCCCCGAACCGCCCGCTGCCGACTCCTCGACCCCGACGACACCGCCCGCTGCCCCTCCCGCTCCGCCGACCGCAGCCCCGGCCTATCCGGCGCCCACGGCACCGGCGTACCCGCAGCCGGAGCCCACGCCTCCCGGTCGCGTCCTGTCGATCGTCGGTCTGGTCCTCGCCTTCCTGGCGGCGCCGATCGGACTCATCCTGAGCATCGTCGCCGCGGTGAAACTCGGCAAGACCGGGCAGCCGAAGGGGCTGGCCATCGCGGGCATCATCATCGGCGCGATCCTGACGATCCTCGGCATCATCGGGATCATCCTGTCCGTCACCGTCTTCGCCGCGATCTTCGGCACGTGCGCCGAGCTGGGCGCCGGCGTCTGGGAAGTCAACGGCGTCACCTACACCTGCGGGTGACCGCAGCGGCGTGACACGAAGAGGGGCCGGATGCAATGCGCATCCGGCCCCTCTTCGTGTCACGCCTACTTCTTGTAGTTCGGCGCCTCGACCACGATCTGCACGTCGTGCGGGTGCGACTCCTTGAGCCCTGCCGAGGTGATGCGCACGAACTTGCCGCGCGTCTTGAGCTCCTCGATCGTGCGCGCTCCGACGTAGAACATCGACTGACGCAGCCCGCCCACCAGCTGATAGGCGACCGCGGCGAGCGGTCCGCGGTACGGGACCTGGCCCTCGATGCCCTCGGGGATCAGCTTGTCGTCGCTCGGGACATCGGCCTGGAAGTAGCGGTCCTTCGAGTACGAGGTCTGCTTGCCGCGCGTCTGCATCGCGCCGAGCGAGCCCATGCCGCGGTACTGCTTGAACTGCTTGCCCGACTGGAAGACGATCTCGCCCGGCGACTCGTCGGTTCCGGCGAGGAGCGAGCCGAGCATCACGGCGTCGGCACCGGCGACGAGCGCCTTGGCGATGTCGCCCGAGTACTGCAGACCACCGTCGGCGATGACCGGAACGTCTGCGGGACGAGCGGCGAGCGAAGCCTCGTAGACCGCGGTCACCTGCGGCACGCCCACGCCGGCGACGACGCGGGTGGTGCAGATGGACCCGGGGCCGACGCCGACCTTGACCGCGTCGACTCCGGCATCGATGAGAGCCTGAGCGCCTTCACGGGTGGCGACGTTGCCGCCGATGACGTCGATGTGTGCGAAGGACTCGTCGGCCTTGAGCCGGCGGACGAGGTCGATGACACCCTGCGACTGCCCGTTGGCCGTGTCGACCACGAGGACGTCGACCCCGGCATCGCGCAGCGCCTCGGCACGCTCCCACGCGTCGCCGAAGAAGCCGATCGCCGCGCCGACGCGCAGACGCCCCTGGTCGTCCTTGGTGGCGAGCGGGTACTTCTCGCTCTTGTCGAAGTCCTTGATGGTGATGAGACCGGCGAGCTTGCCGTCGTCGTCGATGAGCGGCAGCTTCTCGACACGGTGCTTCGCGAACAGGGCGATGACCTCGCCTGCGGCCACGCCCACCGGAGCGGTGACGAGGTTCTCCCGCGTCATGACGTCCTTGACGAAGGTGGTCTGCCGCTCGAAGCCGGAGACGAAGCGCATGTCGCGGTTGGTGATGATGCCGACGAGCCTGCCCTCGTCGTCGACGACGGGGAGGCCGGAGATGCGGTACTTCGCGCAGAGGTTGTCGACCTCTTCGACCGTCGCATCCTGCGTCGTGGTGATGGGGTCGGTGATCATGCCGGACTCGCTGCGCTTGACGCGGTCGACGTGCGCTGCCTGGTCGGCGATGGAGAGGTTGCGGTGCAGGATGCCGATGCCGCCTTCACGCGCCATCGCGATCGCCATCCGCGACTCGGTGACCGTGTCCATGGCGCTCGAGAGGAGCGGCGTCGCGACCGAGATGCGCCGGGTGATGCGCGACGAGGTGTCGGCCTCGCTGGGGATGACATCGGTGTGCCCGGGGAGCAACAGCACGTCATCGTACGTCAGTCCGACGAAGCCGAAGGGATCGTGCTGTTCCATGGATTCTCCTTCTGCGCGAGTCGCGCATGTCCGAGTGCGAGGGGGTGGTCGACGTCGGCCGGTGCGGGGCCGCGGCCCGTATGAAGATTCTAAGCGAGACACGCCCGAGAACATTCCCAGAGCCGCGTCGTTACCGGACCGTTGGCCCCGACCGTAGGTGAATCGGCGATGGCGCATTACGCTCAAGTGCGTCGTCCATCTCTGCGGACAAACCCGAGATCGCAGAGACACAGCACTCAAAGTGGAGGTTGCGTGGGACCCACAACACTCGCCGTGCAGCGAAAGCGACCCTGGGTGGTCGCCTTCCTCAGTATCCTCATGGCGCTCACAGCGTTCCTGTTCCTGCCCCCGTCAGCGGCCTCGGCCGAGACGACGGACGACGGGCAGGAGGTCACCGACTTCTACTTCGCCGGCGTCGTGACCTTCGACGACCAGCCGGTCGAAGGCGTGGTCATGACCATCGAGGGCAAGGGCTTCGACGGCGAGACAGAGACCGATGCCGACGGCAAATGGCGCCTGTACGTGCCCGAGAAGGAGAAGTACACCCTCACGGTCGATGAATCGACGCTGCCGGACGGCGTGATCGTCGATGCGACCCAGCTCCCGGAGGGCACCCAGCCGATCGCCGGGACCACGGCCTCCTTCGAAGTCGAGTTCGGCCTCACCGGGACGAAGATCATGAACCTCTTCCTCGGCGAGGGGCAACGGGTCACCGTCTCCTTCGTCGACCAGCTGCTCTCACGCCTCGTCGGCGGACTGAACTTCGGACTCCTGCTGGCTCTCGCCTCGATGGGCGCTGCCCTCATCTACGGCACCACGCGCCTCTCCAACTTCGCGCACGCCGAGATGGTCACGTGGGGCGGCCTCGTCGCCCTCGTCACGACCACGTTCTGGCACCTTCCTCTCTGGCTCGGCATCGTCGCAGCCGTCATCGGCGGCGGCCTGTTCGGCTGGGCGCTGGATGCCGGGATCTGGCGTCCACTCCGCCGGCGCGGTCTCGGTGTCGTCCAGCTGATGATCGTCAGCATCGGGCTCTCGCTCGCGCTGCGATACGCGTTCCAGTTCATCATCGGCGGAGGCACATATCAGCTCCCCGGTGCCAGTCCCACCCCGATCCAGTTCGGGCCGATCTCCCTGTCCTACATCGACATGATCGCGATGGGTGTGAGCATCGTCGTGATCCTGGCCGTGGCCTTCTTCCTGACGCGCACCCGCATCGGCAAGGCCACCCGCGCGATCTCCGACAACCCGCAGCTCGCTGCCGCGTCCGGGATCGACGTCGACCGTGTGATCCGTTACGTCTGGATCCTCGCGGGAACGCTCGCCGCCATCTCCGGCATCCTGTGGGCGTACTTCCGCCCCGGCGTGAAGTGGGACATGGGGATGCAGATGCTCCTGCTGATCTTCGCCGCGATCACCCTCGGCGGCCTCGGCACGGCGTTCGGCGCTCTGGTCGGATCGCTCATCGTCGGCATGGCTGTCGAGGTGTCGACGCTGTGGATCCCGTCCGACCTCAAGTATGCGAGTGCTCTCGTGATCCTCATCCTCATCCTCCTCGTGAGACCTCAAGGGCTGCTCGGACGCAGGGAAAGGTTGGGCTGATCGCCATGGACTTCGGAAGCATCTTCTCGAACACGGCCGTCTACCTGTTCAGCCCGGTCACCATCGCCTACGCGCTCGCGGCGACCGGCCTCGCCGTGCACTTCGGATACGCCGGACTGCTCAACTTCGGCATGGCCGCGTTCATGGCGATCGGCGGCTACGGCTACGCCATCTCGGTGCTCAGCTTCGGCCTGCCGTGGTGGATCGGCATGCTGATCGGCCTGGTCGGCGGCGCCCTCTTCGCCGTGCTCCTGGGCATACCTACGCTGCGGCTCCGCGCCGACTATCTCGCGATCGCCACGATCGCCGCGGGCGAGATCGTCCGTCTCCTCTTCACCACGCAGGTGTTCGACGAATGGACCAACAGCGCCGACGGCCTCGCCCAGTACAACGGCGGATTCCGCGACGCGAACCCCATCCCGCCGGGGACCTACGGGTTCGGACCCTGGACGTACAGCGCGAACGACCTCTGGAACCGCGTGTTCGGCGTGATCGTCCTGGTCATCGCCATCCTGCTGGTGTGGGCGCTGATGCGCAGCCCGTGGGGCCGCGTGCTCAAGGGCATCCGCGAAGACGAGGACGCCGTGCGCTCGCTGGGCAAGAACGTCTTCGCCTACAAGATGCAGGCGCTCGTCGTGGGTGGTGTGATCGGTGCCGCGGGTGGGATCGTCTTCGTCCTCCCCTCCGCGGTCGTCCCCGGCAGCTACTCGACGTCGCTGACGTTCTTCCTGTGGACGATCCTCCTCCTGGGAGGCGCGGCCACGGTGTTCGGACCCACGCTCGGTGCGGTGCTCTTCTGGGTGGTGTTCGCCTTCATGGCCAACCTGCTCCCGTCGATGGCGAAGGCCGGGCTGCTGCCGATGACCGACAGCCAGGCGTCGACCCTCGTCTTCGTCTTCGTCGGCATCGCCCTGATGCTGCTCGTGATCTTCCGCCCGCAGGGCATCCTCGGAGACAAGAGGGAGATGACCTTTGTCAAATGAACTGACCCCGGAACAGGTCCCCGGCTCGGCGGACGCCGCGGTGACCGCGGCTCCCTCCACGGGGAGCATCCGACGTCCGAAGACCACCGGCCTGACCACGGGTGAGGTGAAGCCCGGAGTCGCGAAGGTCGATCCGATCCTCGTCGTCGACGCCGTCCAGCGTCGCTTCGGAGGCCTGACCGCCGTCGACGTCGATCACCTCGAAGTCCCACGAGGAGCCATCACCGCGCTGATCGGCCCGAACGGAGCAGGCAAGACGACGCTCTTCAACCTGCTCTGCGGATTCGACAAGCCCAACAGCGGCACGTGGTCGTTCGACGGCACGAGCCTCTCCGGGGTGCCGTCGTTCAAGGTGGCCAGGATGGGCCAGGTACGCACGTTCCAGCTCACCAAGTCGCTCTCGCTGCTCACGGTGCTCGAGAACATGAAGCTGGGCGCTCCGCATCAGCGCGGTGAGGGATTCTGGTCCAGCCTGTTCCCTGTCCTGTGGAGGGCACAGGACAACGAGATCGAGGCCAAGGCGCGCGAACTGCTGACGCGCTTCAAGCTCGACGCGAAGGAGAAGGACTTCGCCGCGGCCCTCTCGGGCGGCCAGCGCAAGCTCCTCGAGATGGCCAGGGCGCTGATGAGCGACCCGACGCTGGTGATGCTCGACGAGCCCATGGCCGGCGTCAACCCCGCGCTCACGCAGTCGCTCCTCGACCACATCCTCGACCTGAAGGAGGAGGGCATGACCGTGCTCTTCGTCGAGCACGACATGCACATGGTGCGTCACATCGCCGACTGGGTAATCGTGATGGCCGAGGGGCGGGTCGTCGCGGAGGGCCCTCCCGACGAGGTCATGGAGAACCCGGCTGTCGTTGACGCGTACCTCGGTGCACACCAGGACGTGGACCTCGGCGCCGTCACCGGACGTATCCCGGTGCTCCCCGATGCCGCCGCCAGCAGGCTCCGCGAGGAGATCGAAGCGGAGGCGGAGGCCGAGCTCGAGGCGACCGATCCGGTTCCCGGCACCGCTACCGATACCGATACCGATACCGATACCGATACCGAGGGAAAGGGCACCGCATGAGCGGGGAAACGCCGACCGATGCAGCGACGAGCGCGGCTCAGGACGATGTCGTCGTGAAGCTGACCGACGTCCATGCCGGCTATCTTCCCGGTGTGAACATCCTCAACGGTGCCAACCTCGTGGCGCGGCAGGGAGAGCTGATCGGGATCATCGGTCCGAACGGGGCGGGGAAGTCCACTCTCCTGAAGGCCATCTTCGGGCTCGTGAACGTGCGAAGCGGCGACATCACGGTGAAGGGTGAGAGCATCGTGGGTCTGAAGGCCGACAAGCTCGTCCGGCGCGGAGTGGCCTTCGTGCCGCAGACCAACAACGTCTTCCCCTCGCTGTCGATCGAGGAGAACCTGCAGATGGGGCTGTACCAGAACCCCAAGATCTACGACGAGCGACTCGAGTTCGTCACCGGCATCTTCGCTGAGCTGGGCAAGCGCCTCAAGCAGCGCGCCGGTTCGCTCTCCGGTGGTGAGCGGCAGATGGTCGCCATGTCCCGTGCCCTCATGATGGACCCGTCGGTGCTGCTGCTCGACGAGCCGTCGGCCGGCCTCTCCCCCGTGCGACAGGACGACGCGTTCATCCGGGTCTCCGACATCAACAAGGCCGGTGTCACGACGATCATGGTGGAGCAGAATGCTCGACGCTGCCTGCAGATCTGCGACCGAGGGTACGTCCTCGATCAGGGCAAGGACGCGCACGAGGGAAGTGGCAGGGACCTGCTGAACGACCCCAAGGTCATCGGTCTCTATCTCGGCACGCTCGGCACCGACGCCGCCTGAGCGGCGAGCGAGAAGCCGCGAGCGAGAAAGCCGCCGACACCACGACGAAGGCCCCGGATCGGATCCGGGGCCTTCGTCGTGTGATCGTCTGATCAGTTGGTGCGGGTGATCATGTTGTCGGCACCGTACTTGTAGATGCCGATCGACGCACCCTGCGGGTCGCCGGCCTCATCGAACGTGACGTCACCGGAGTAGCCGTCGTAGTCGGCCGTGCCGCCGTCGTTGATGATCTTGGCGCAGTCGGCGAAGCTGGTGCACTTCTTGCCGTCACCGGAGCCGCCCGACACCTCCTGCATCTTGGCCGCGATGTCCGCGCCGTCCGTCGAGCCGGCGGCCAGGGAGGCCAGCGCCACGAGGATGACGGCGTCGTATGCCTCAGCCGCGTAGGTGAAGTCCTTGACCTCGGCGTTGCCCTCACCCGTCCAGAAGTCCTGCAGACGCGAGGTGAAGTCGTCGGCGAGTGCGGGGCCGGCCTTGGTTCCCTGCGCGCCCTCGAGCGAGACCGGGATCTCCGAGCCGTAGTCGGACAGGTTGCCGTCGACCATGTAGAACTTGTCGGCCGAGATGCCGGCGTTCACCAGCAGAGGCGCGATGGTCTTGAACTGGTCGAACGACACGATCGCGACCGCGTCGGGGTTCTGCGCCTTGATCGTCTCGACCTGGGCGTCGAACTGCGCGTCGCCGACGTTGAACGACGCCTCGGCGACGACCTCGCCGCCGGTGCCCTCGAAGGTCTCCTTGATCGCCGCGTCGAGGCCCGTGCCGTACGCGTCGTTCTGGTAGATGATGCCGAGCGTCTTCGCGCCGTCCTCGGCGATGAGGTTGCCGAGCACCTCGCCCTGCAGCAGGTCGCTGGGGGCGGTGCGGAAGTACAGACCGTTGTCATCCCACGTGGTGAAGTCGGGCGAGGTGTTCGACGCGGAGATCTGGAGGATCCCGGCGCTGACGTTGCCGTCGAGGATGAGCTTGGAGACACCGGATGCGGCAGCTCCGACGATGGCGGAGACGCCGGCGCCCTGCAGCTTGGTGATCGAGGTCTCGTAGGCCTTGGTGTCGGTGTCGCCCTCGTCTTCGGCCGTCAGGTCGATCGTGATGCCGGCGGCCGCGTCGTTGACCTCCTGGACGGCCAGCCCGACGCCCGACTCCATGGGCGGGCCGAGGAACGCCAGCGAGCCGGTCTGCGGAAGCAGCGAGCCGAGCTTGAGCGTCAGATCGGCTGCGGGCTTGTCGCTGCCGCCGCTCTCCCCGCTCGGAGTGCTGCTGCAACCAGCGATGACGATGGCGGATGCACTGACCAGTGCGATCCCGGCGAAGACCTTCGCTGTGCGCGAGCCCTTCAATGCGTTCATGATGCTCCCTTGCGTAACTGAACGTGGATTGTGACCACAATCGGGTGCTCTAACACTAGGGCGTGAGTATCGCGCACAGGGGGTGCAAGTGTCTCGGTGCGTTAACGATCCGGGACCGGGTTCCCTGACCCGTGGTCCTCGGGATCAGGCGGCCTCGACCCGTGGAATCCTGCGCCCTCGTCGCGCGGCGAGCAGGAGGTCGACCACGAAGACGCCGATCGCGATCCACACGATGATGAAGCCGGCCCAGCGCTCGGCCGGCATCGGCTCGTGCAGCACCAGGACCCCGATGAGGAACTGCATGACGGGGGTGATGAACTGGATCATGCCGATCACCGTGAGGTTGATGCGTCGGGTTCCCGCGGCGAAGAGCAGCAGCGGAACGGCCGTGGCGACACCGGCGAAGGCCAGCAGCAACGCGTGCGCCCACCCGTTCGCGCCCATCGTGATGCCCGACGTGAGCGCGACGATGATCAGCTGCGCCACCGCGATGGGGATCAGCCAGAACGACTCCAGAGTCAGGCCGCTGATCGCATCGACCGCAGGGCCGATCTTCTTCTTGATGAGCCCGTACACGCCGAAGGACGCGGTCAGCGACAGCGCGATCCACGGGAACTGCCGGTAGGCGACGACGATCACGATGACGGCGATCGCCGCGATGGCGATGGCTGCCCACTGCAGTCGGCGGATGCGCTCCTTCAGCACGAAGACACCCAGCAGCACGGTCGTGATCGGGTTGATGAAGTACCCCAGGCTCGTCTCGACGACGTTGCCGCTGAGCGTTCCGATCAGGAACACCTGCCAGTTCACATAGATCAGCAGACCCGCCAGCGCGGTCAACCCCAGCAGCTTCGGCTGGCGGATGATGACGCCGAAGGCCACCCAACCGCGCGTGACGGTGAGCAGCAGGACGCAGAAGACGAAGGAGAGCAGCACCCGCCAGGCCACGACCTCCCACGGACCCGTCGGAACGAGGAGGAGGAAGTAGAGGGGAAGCACGCCCCAGAGGAGGTACGCCCCTCCGGCGTAGGCGACTCCGGCGGTCTGCGTGGCGCGGGTCGTCTCTGGGGTCACCGCACAACCCTATGCCCGCGGCGAGGATGCGGACCGCGACGGCTGAGCCTCCCGGCGGAGTTTGGCAGGAAAGGGATGCACGCTGGCGGACGCAGAAGGGGGCCCGGATGCGAGACGCATCCGGGCCCCCTTCGAGGACCTCACCCTGCCCCTCATGAGAGGCGGGGAACAGGTTCAGCAGATCAGCGGACGACGACCGCCAGGACGTCGCGAGCCGACAGGACGAGGAACTCGTCTGCGCCGAACTTCACCTCGGTGCCGCCGTACTTGCTGTAGAGCACGCGGTCGCCGACGGCGACGTCGAGCGGAACACGGTTGCCGTTGTCGTCGATGCGGCCGGGGCCGACCGCCACGACCTCGCCCTCCTGGGGCTTCTCCTTGGCGGTGTCGGGGATGACCAGGCCACTCGCGGTGGTCTGCTCGGCCTCGACCTGCTTGATGACGATGCGGTCCTCGAGCGGCTTGATGGAAACCGACACGGTCTACCTCTTCTTTCTTGACGCTGACACGAAAGACTTGTTCGCACTCTCAACCCGAGAGTGCTAATCCAGTCTAGGCGCTCGGCTGGCACTCACGCAATGCGAGTGCCAGTGAGCGACGCGGTTCGGCTCGAGGCGCGGCCGATTAGGCTGAGACCGTGGAGATGTCCGAGCTGCGCGCCCTGCTCACCCCCGAAGGTCTCGAGCTTCTCGACACGACCGGTCCCATCGAGTCGACCACCGAGGTCGCGCGAGCGGTGTCGCGGCTGCGTGCGGCCGGCCACTCCCCCGACCTCGTGTCCGCCGTCGTCGGGCAGGCGCACCTGCGGTCGAGGGCAGCGACGAAGTTCGGCCCCTTCGCCGCCCGCATGCTCTTCACCAGGGCCGGCCTCGAGCAGGCGACGCGGCTCGGTGTCGCGGCACGGCACGCCCAGCGCATCCGTCAGTCGGGCTTCACCCGTGTAGCCGACCTCGGCTGCGGTATCGGCGGCGATGCGCTCGCCTTCGCCGGAGCCGGACTCCAAGTGCACGCCGTCGACGCCGACGAGGTCACCTCCGCCATCGCGGCATACAACCTGGCGCCGTTCGGCGACGACGCCGCGGTGCGGCACGAGACGGCGGAGGAAGCCCTCTCCAGACTGGACGACGGGGACGCGGTCTGGATGGACCCGGCCAGACGCACCTCCGGGCACAGCGAGACCAGGCGTGTCTCCGCCGACGACTACTCCCCCTCCCTGGACTGGGCGTTCGATGTGGCCGCACGTCGCCCGACCGGCATCAAGCTCGGACCGGCCCACGACCGCGACGCACTGCCCGCCGATGCCGAGGCGCAGTGGGTGAGCGCCGACGGCAGCGTGGTCGAACTCGTCGTGTGGAGCGGATCCCTCGCCCGAGAAGGAGTGCGCCGCGCGGCACTGGTGATCCGCGGCGAGCGCTCGCACGAACTCACGGCTGCGGCCGACACCGCCGATGAGCCCGTGCGCGAGCTCGGCGCCTTCCTGCACGAGCCGGACGGGGCCGTGATCCGCGCGCGGCTGATCGGAGAGGTCGCCCGCAGTCTCGACGCCGGCATGCTCGACGAACACATCGCCTATCTGACATCCGACGCAGCCCTGACCAGTCCGTTCGTGCAGTCCTTCCGCGTCAGGGAGACGCTTCCGGCGAGCCCCAAGGCGATCAACGCCGCGCTCAAGGCGAACGATGTCGGACGCCTGGAGATCAAGAAACGCGGAGTGGATGTCGATCCCGCCGCCTTCCGGAAGAAGCTCACGCTGCGCGGAGACCAGGAGGCGACGCTGATCCTCGTCCGCATCGGCGACCAGCGCCGCGCGATCCTCGCCGACCGGGTGCCCGCGGCGAGCTGACGTCCGCTCAGCCGTCCGGATCGCGGCCCGGCGGTTCGACCACGATGGGGTCACCGGGTGGGGCCTCTACCCGGACGATCTCGCCCGGGCCTCCCCTCCCCGGCGATGCCTCGGTGATGACGAGGTAGGGCGTCTGCCACCTCGTGAACCTCGCCGCGAGAGTCGAGGTGCCGATGAGCGCACCGTCTCCGCCGTCGATGCGGTCGATCCGCGTTTCGAGTCCGGACTCGACGGCGGCGGTGGAGGCGGCGCACGTCATCGCATCGACCGCATCGACGATGAGGCACTTCTCGACGGTGCCTAGATCCGACACGCGGTCCCCGGTCCACACCGGCAAGGTGCGGAAGGAACCGACGATCTCGAGGGACGAGACGAACCCCTCGCCGGCCAGCTCCTCCGCGCGTGACCGCTCCGCACCCGCGAACTGCGACGGTGAAGAAGACGTCATCGGCCAGCGTTCCAGGGTGACGATCGGCTCCCCCGTCGTCGAGAGGAGCATCGAGGCGCTCACCGCCTCCACTCCGCGAGGGGTGTCACCGCTGTCCTCCATGGGGACCGGGATCGTCGCGCTCAGGCCGCGCCCGATGCTGTCGACCGGGAGGCAGGTCGACTGCGACTGCGCGCCGACGTCGAGGATCAGGCACCGGATGCCGGCCTCCTCACGGGTCGCGTACCAGGCCAGCGCATCCCCCTCTCGCGCGAGGGGCACGACCGAGCCGGGATCGAAGTCGGCTGCGGCGAGCGCGTCACGGCGGTCCTGCTGCACCGCCGTCAGCGTGACCTCCGGCGATGGCGGCGCGAACACCGCCCAGCCGATGCCCACTCCGGCCGCCAGCAGCAGGACGGAGACGACGGGCACCAGCACGGGGAGCCGACGCAGCGTCCGGGCGAGGATCTCCCGCCGGCGCGGCACGTCGCTATCGGGGGGCGGCTCGGTCCCTTCACCGACGACCGGCGCTGCCGCTGAGGCGACGTCGGCCGCGGGTTCGGGCGGCGCTGGCCGGGAATCGTCATCCGGTGCGGGAACCGAGGGGGCGGGTGACGAGGGGGCGGGTGACGCTCGCCGTGCATCCTCGAGCTCACGCAACCGCCGCAGCTCCCCCTCGGTCGCGGCGCCGTCGCGGCCGTACGCGCGGCGCTGGAGCTGTCGCAGTTCGTCGGCGTCATTCTCCGGCAGCACCGTCAGCACCTCCTTCGCGCGTGATCATCAGAGAGGAGTGCCCGTTGCTGGCGGTCGGAAGCTCCAGGCGGACGACCTCACCGCTGGGCTCGTCCACCACGTTCAGCACGAGGGTGGCGCTCTGCTCCTGCATCGTGAGCGCATCGGCGCACACCCGGGGGAACGCCGCGTCCGAGCCGTCGTAGATCAAGCAGGTCTGGAAGCCGTCGAGCTCCATTCCGGTCCACACCGGCACATCGCCGTCATAGCCGACCACCCACAGCGAGTTGATCTGGAACCCCTGATCCGCGATGCGCTTGGCCTTCTCCGCCTCGTCGGCATTCGCCCACGTCATCCCATTGGTGGTGCCCGGTCCGAACTCCGCCACGTTCGCGGCGACGGCAGGCTCGCCGGAGGCCGTGAACACCATCTGCACGTTGAGCTCGCGGCGGGTGTCCGCCTTCGACTCGAGCGTGACCGCGCCGAACAGTCCCGTCCTGCCCACCGTCTCGGTGCGCTCGCAGCTGGGCAGTGCAGACGGCGAGGTCGCCACGAGCAGGCAGGTGATCGCGGCGGCATTCTTCGTCGCCACCCAGATGACCGCACCTTCCTCGACGGCGAGGGCGCGCAGCGAGCCCCGGTCGTAGTTCCCGCTGGCGAGCAGGGAGCTCTGCCACTCCTGCTGCTCCGGACTCAGGGCGACGGTGGCGGGCCCGGACCCGCCGGACAGCGCCCATCCGAGCCCGACGCCGACCAGCACCAGCGTCGCGACGGCAGCGGCGAGCGGAAGCCAGCGCGTACGCAGCCATGATCTCTGCGGTGGCCGACCGGAGCCGCCCGAGTCTCCCGGGTCCATGCCGGTCGTCGTCACATCGCCGTCGGTCGCACCCGGCAGGTCCTCTGTCTGAGGCTCCTCGTTCCCTGTCTCCGGCGTCGAGGCTGCGACAGGAGCTCCGACGGGCGGATCCGCGACGTCGGGCGTCGGCTCGGCACGGCGCCGCTCCAGTTCGCGCAGTCTGAGCGCTTCGGCCGCCGTGAGCGATGCATCGCGACCGTACGCCCGCGCCTGCAGTGAGCGCAGCTCGGCGAGCTCGGCCGCGTCCGACATCGGTTCAGCCGAGCCGCTCGAACTGCATGCCGGCCCAGACCAGCCAGCCCAGGCTGTAGACGGTCGCGCAGAGCCCGAGCACGAGCGCCCAGCGCGCGATCGCACGGTTCTCGACCGGGCGACGCAATGACATGATCGCCGCGATGACCGCCACCACTGCGACCGGAATCCCCCACCCCACGAAGAACGACGCTCCGAGCGCCACGATCGCGGCCACCAGCGCCCACGGCGCCAGTCGGGTGTCGTCGATCGACACGGTCCCGGTGGACGGCTCCCACTCCGTCTCCTCGGGGGCGTCGATGTCCGGTCCCGTCACGACGACCGGTTCGATGCCCACCGGGCCCGTGGGCAGGCGGGTGTAGCCGTCGCGCCGCGCGCCGGGAAGGCGGGCGGTTCCCGCGGGGTGCTCCACCTCGTCGCTGGGGCGCTCGATGCGAGCCGCCGGCGTCGGGGGCGGGGCCGGCTCCGCGTCGGGAGCGTCGGGGGCGGCGCTCATGCGGGCACCGCCTCCGCGACCTGGATCTCCGTCACGGGAAGCGTCGAATCCGCCCCGAAGGCGAGCGTCGACGGCGGACGCCCGGAAGAGATGAGCTCGGCGGCGAGTGCGGCGATCATCGCCCCGTTGTCGGTGCAGAGCGAGAGCGGGGGGATGCGCACGGTGACGCCAGCGGCGTCGGCGCGCTCGAGCGCGACATCGCGGAGCCGTCGGTTCGCGACGACCCCTCCCCCGAGCAGCAGGCGGGGGACGCCGAGATCGGAGCACGCGGCGAGGGCCTTCGTGACCAGCACGTCGACGACGGCCTCGCGGAAGCTCGCGGCTACATCGGCGACGGGCACGTCGATCCCCTCGGCCTCGCAGCGCTCGACCCAGCGGGCGACCGCCGTCTTGAGCCCAGAGAACGAGAAGTCGTACCGGTGCTTCGCCAGGTCGGAGGCCCGCGACAGTCCGCGGGGGAACCGGATCGCGTGCGGGTCGCCGGTCGCCGCCGCCCGATCGATCTCCGGCCCTCCGGGGTACGGGAGCGACAGCAGCCGGGCGACCTTGTCGAAGGCCTCGCCCGCGGCGTCGTCCATCGTCTCCCCGAGCAGCTCGACGTCTGTGGTGAGGTCTCGCACGTGCAGCAGTGAGGTGTGCCCGCCCGAGACGAGCAGGGCGATCGTCGGGTATTCGAGCGGCGCGGAGTCGGCCGTGAGGATGTCGGCCGCGATGTGCCCGACCAGGTGGTTCACCGCGTACAGGGGCTTGTCGATCGAGACGGCGAGGCCCTTCGCGGCGCCGACACCGACCATCAGCGCGCCGGCGAGCCCTGGCCCGCTGGTGACCGCGACGGCATCGAGGTCGGCGAGTCCCACCCCCGCTTCGGCGAGCGCGGCGTCGATCGAGGGCTGCAGCGCCTCGAGGTGCGCCCGCGCGGCGACCTCGGGAACGACGCCGCCGTAGCGCGCGTGCTCGTCCATGCTCGAGGCGATGGTGTTCGACAGCAGGGTGCGCCCACGCACGATGCCGATGCCCGTCTCGTCGCAGCTCGTCTCGATGCCCAGAACCAGCGGTTCGCTCATGCCTTCGCCTCCTCGTCCGCCGCGGAGGGCGCCGCATGGTGCCGCAGGTGCATTCGCATCACGATCGCGTCGACGCCATCCGGCTGATAGTAGTGCGGGCGGCGGGCGATCTCCTCGAAGCCCTCGGCACGGTACAGCCCCTCCGCGGAGGGGTTGTCGGCCCTGACCTCCAGGAAGACCTCTCGCGCACCACGCTCCGCCGCCGCGGCGAGCAGAGCGCGCAACAGGGCGCGTCCTCTCCCGTGTCCCCGATGTTCGGCGAGCAGTGCGATGGTCTGGATGTCGGCGTCGGCGCTGCCGAGCAGTGCCCGTACCCCGCCGTAGCCGATGACCTCGCCGTCGTGCTCGTCGACCAGATACCGGCCGTGCGGGCTGACGAGTTCGGCGACCATGGTCTCCGAGCTCCAGGCATCGGTCGGGAAGGACCCGTTCTCGATCGCCATGATCGCGTCGAGGTCATCTGCTGTGGCGTCTCGAAGGGTCATGTGCCCACCTTCTTCGGGGCACCGGGGAGCGTCACATCAGGGTGCCGCATGTACAGGGGCTCCTCCCCGGCGAGCGTGCGGCCGGCCGCGAGAGCCCGCGCGCCGACCCGTGCGAGGTCCGTCGCGGACAGCGTCGACACATCGATGCGGCGGATGCCGTCGAGGTGGGCATCCGCGTCTGCCGCTCGGACGAGCACGGTGTCGGCGACCACAGCGGGGATGCCGTCGTCGTCGAGACCATCGAACACGGTGATGGCGACCTCGCGTCGGCGCGCGTCGGTCACGATCGCGAAGGGTGCGGTCTCGGTGTCGAGAGCGGTGAGGGCTGCCGCGACGTGGCTGGGGACGGGGACGACGGGGAGGTCGCGGCCGAGGGCGAAGGCGCGCGCGGCGGCGATGCCGATGCGCAGGCCGGTGAACGGCCCCGGCCCCATGCCGGTGACCACGTGCGTGATCTCCGTGTCGCCCGCCCCGCCGGAAGCATCGCCCGCCTCGCTGAGAACTTGCACGAGCAGGTCTCCGATGACCTCGGCATGGCCGAGCGGGTCGACGGCAGCCGCTTCGGCACGTCGTTCCCCGTCGGCATCGATGAGGGCGACGGCAGTGCCCAGGGAGGTATCGACGGCAAGGATCACGACTCCAGATTAGCCGCCGTCCCCTGGGGAGGGCTGCCGACCCGAGCCGCGCACCCCGGGTCAGCCGAGCGGCGCGCGCAGGGGGTAGTCCTGGTCTTCCAGGATCACCTGCGCGGCGGCTCCTGTGGTCTGGTTCACGATCACGGGGGCGAGGAGGTTCACGCTCACGCCCTCGGACGAGGGGTGGGCGACCACCAGCACCAGCGCGTCGTCGGGAGAGCCGAGAGCGAGGCCGTCCGCCTGCTCATCGCTGAGGGTCGGCGCGTAGTCGCTCAGCACCGTCCGAGGATCGACCAGGAACAGGCGCAGTTCCGCATCCTCGACCGCCCGCAGGGAGAACAACCCGTCTGACCCGTCGACGGGGGCGAGTGCGAAGTCCACATGGGGAGCCAGTCCCGGAGGCGGGGCGATGAACGTCAGTACGGCGCTCATCGCAGGAAGTCCATGAGCGACGGCTGCAGCACACGCGCGTTGACGGCGAGCGCCGAACGGTACACGAGCTCCTGCGCCTGCAGACGCACGAGCACCTCGATCGAATCGACGTCCTCCACCGCCGTCCTGCGGGACTCGAGGGACACGGAATTCTGCACTGCCGCCTCCTTGGCGCGTTCGATCTGGGACTGCCTGGTTCCCACCGAGCCCTGCACCCCGAGCATGGCGGTGCGTCGACTGTCGATCTCGCCGAGCCGGGGCCCGACGTTCGTGCCGGAGCGGAGGTCCGCCACGATCTTGTCCACGAGCGCGAAGACGGAGTCGTCTCCCGTGCCGAAGACCGCGGCGCCGTCGGTGTCGACGCGCACAGAGGCGGCGTCGGAGACCCGACGGGTGACTTCCGCTCCCGGCACCCCGCTGTGACTGTAGTCGGCGGCGAAGGCGGCCGTGTCGGACGTGCCCGCGAACACGGAACGGCCGAGCAGCCGCGTGTTCGCCTGGGACAGCATCTCCTTGCGGATGCCTTCGAGCTCGACCGCCAACGCCTCCTTGGCCGTCGCGTCCAGCGCCCCGTCGTTCGCGCCCTGGGCCGTCAGATCACGCACGCGCGCGAGCAGGGCGGTGCTCGCCGTGATGGCCGTGTCGGCAGCGGTGACCCAGGCGAGGCCGTCGTCGATGTTGCGCGCATACTGCTCGGTGCGACGCTGCTCGGCGTGAAGCGCCAGTGCCGTGGCCGCTGCCGCCGGGTCGTCGGACGGTGCGGCGAAGGCACGCTGGGATGTCGCCTGCTCCTGCAGACGCGCCAGCTCGGAGAGGTTGGACTGCAGCTGGCGCATGGCCGTCTGCGTCATGGCGGATGACGTCACTCGAGAGATCACGGTGCTCCTTCGCTCAGCGTCCGACGAGGCCGGTGCGGTTGATCAGGACGTCGAGCGCCTCATCCACCGCTGTCATCACACGGGCGGCGGCCTGATAGGCGGTCTGGTAGGTGAGCAGGCTGATGGTCTCCTCGTCGCCGTCGACAGCGGCGACCGACTGCTGGGCTCCGACGGCGGCGACAGCTGCGGAGTCGGAGAGCTTCGCGCGCTGCACGTCGGCCGCGGTCGCGACCCCGAACCGGGTGACCTGATCGGACCAGACGGCGTCAGGGGAGCCAGCGCTCCGACCGATCTGCGAGATCAGGTCGGCGTTGGTCGCGTCCAGGGCACCGGCACCGGGCGCCGCGAGCGCGAGCTCGGAGGCCGAGCCGACGGCGACGGTCAGGCCCAGTGCGGCGGAGCCCGTCGTCGGCACGGTGAAGAAGTCTCCCCCGGCCTGGCCGGTGGAGGTCACCCCTGCCCTGTGCTGGGCGTTCATGGCGTCGGCCAGCGTCGTTGCGACCTTGTCGTACGTCGCCGCGAGCCCGGCGAGCATGCCGCCTTCGGAGGCCGGGGCCAGCACCGACAGCGAGGCACCGAGCTCACCGCCGTCGATCGACACGGGCAGATCGGGCGCAGACGCCCACGAGAGGCTGAACCGCTGCCCCGAATCGATCGAGGCGGGCCCGGTCAGCACCAGGTGGCGTGAATCGGAACCCGATACCAGCGCGTTGCCGCCCAGCCGCACGGTCATCGTGCCGTCGCTCTCGATGGTCGCCGCCGCGCCGGACATCCTGGCCACGTTCTGCGCGAGGACGCTGCGCTGATCCATGAGCTCGTTCGCCGAGCGGCCGGAAGCGAGTGCATCGCGGATCTCTCCGTTGAGGACCGCGATCTGGGCGGCGGTGGCGTTCACCTGGGAGACCGTGCGGTCGGCGGAGTCGCGCGCATTGCTCCACTGGGTGGCGACGTTCCGGTACCCGCCGGCGATGTGCGAGGCGAGCTCCTTCGCCGATTCCAGGATGCTCGAGGCCGCTGCCCCCGAGTCCGGCGTGTTCGCGAGGTCCTGCCAGCCGGACCAGAACTTGGACAGCCGGGCGGCGAGCCCGTTCGCCGTGGGCTCGGCCAGCGATGCCTCGACCGTGGTCGCGGCCACCGCCCTGGTCGACCAGTACCCCGAAGCGCCGAGGGCGTCGCGCACCCTGGCGTCGAGAAGGGCGTCACCCAGGCGTGCGACGCCGTCGATCGAGACGCCGTGCCCCGGGAGGGCGCCCACGCTGAATCGTCCGGTCTGCGCGATGGCCGCGACGGCCGAGGTGGTCACACGCTGCCGCGTGTACCCCTCCGTCTTCTGATTGGCGATGTTCTGCCCGACCACGTCCATGCCGCGTCGGGCAGCCGCCAGTCCGCTGGCCGCCGTGTTCAATCCGCTGAAGGTCGACATGATCCCCTCTCGGTCACATCTCGGTGTCGATGATCCGCGCGGCATCGTCGCGCGCGCGGTCACCCTTGGTCGTGTACTCGCCCGTGTCGTGCCCGAGCGCGGCGATCGTCTCCTGCGTCGCGCGGAGCACTCCGCTGAGCTGCTCGGCGTTGGCGTCGCGCAGCTGCTCGACCTCGGCGGCGAGCTTCGACAGCGCTCGCAGATGGTCGGCGAACACCTCCTGCCATGCCCCTTCCGGCGCGTGCTCGATCAGCTCGCGGATCGTCGACGCCTCGGGAGCTCCCCACTCCTCGGCGACGGTGGCGACCTCGACGGTGCGGGCGAGGCCTGCGCCGCGCAGTCGATCGAGCACCTGATCGATCTCCCGTGCGGCAAACTGGATCCACTGGGATCGCCCGGCGGCGAGAAGCAGCTGCTGCTCATCGAGCTTGAACAGCAGCATCTCGAGCAGCTCGCGCTCTCGCCACAGCTGTATCGATAGTTCGTTGGCTCCCATGATCCCCTTTTCCCCAGTGATCGCCCCGCCTGACAACGCGGCCAAAGGTCACTATCGGCCAGCGTCTGCCTAACGTTACTATGTGGAACGGCGATGGATAGTTCTCCCCATGTACAAATCATAAAACGTGTGATATGTGCATCTGTTCATCTCCTCGGATCTTTCGGAGTGCATCCAGAGAGGTGGATCATCCCCCATGTCGTCGCGCGCTGAGCGCAATCTGCTCATAGAGAGCAACCTCCCCCTGGTCGGATACCTCGCCGCCGAGACCCATGCCCGCGCCACCCACATCCCCCGCGACGAGCTCGCGGCCGTCGGAGCACTCGCGCTCGTGACAGCGGCCGAAGCATTCGATCCGGAGCTCGGCGTACCCTTCGGGGCCTACGCCCGCCGACGCATCCTCGGCGCTTTCGCCGACGAGATGCGCTCGATGGACTGGGCCTCCCGCGGCATACGCAAACGCATCAAGGAGACCGTCGCCGTCCGCGAGGCGCTGACCGCCGGGCTCGGCCGCACCGCGACGGTCGCCGAGGTCGCCACCGCGATGGGCGTCGCGAAGGACGTCGTGATCGAAGCACTCGGCGACGCCGCCAGGATGCTGACCACTCTCGACGACCCCGCCGCCCGTGACGTCACCGCCGACATCCCCCTCCCCGAGGAATCGGCACTGGTGGGAGAACGGCGCGAGGTGCTCGAGCAGGCGGTCATCGCCCTGCCGGAGCGCATGCGGCGGATCGTGCAGGCGGTCTACTTCGACGAACGCCCCGTCAAGGAGATCGCCGAGGAGCTCGGGGTGACGCACTCCGCGGTGTCGCAGCAGCGCTCGGAAGCGATCCGGCTTCTGCGCGACGCCCTGGACCGCTACTACGCAGAGGGGTCGACGCCGGCAGCGACGACGCGGGTCTCCCCCGCGGCCCGCGATGCCTACTTCACCAGGATCGCGGACGCCGCCGGCTCCCGGATCGCCGGGGTCTTCCGCGAATCGGCGACTGCCTGAGCCGATTCCCCGCCGGCCCGACTAACGCGCCGGGAACCTCCGCCGATAGGTGTGACCGGGAGACCACGGATGGTCTCCCGCACAACACCATTCACGGAGGAGAACCCTTATGGGTATGCAGATCAGCACGAACGTGTCGGCACTCAACGCCTACCGCAACCTGTCCAACACGCAGAACGACCTGTCGAAGTCGCTCGAGAAGCTGTCCAGCGGCTTCCGCATCAACCGCGCGGCCGACGACGCTGCAGGCCTCGCGATCTCCGAGGGCCTGCGTTCGCAGGTCAACGGCCTGAACGTCGCGGCACGCAACGCCCAGGACGGCATCTCGGTCATCCAGACCGCTGAAGGCGCCCTGACCGAGGTCCACTCGATCCTGCAGCGCGTTCGCGACCTGACCGCTCAGGGTGCGAACGACTCGAACAACACGAAGTCGCGCGACGCGATCCAGAAGGAGATCAACACCCTCGGTGATGAGCTCACCCGGATCGCCGGCAGCACGAACTTCAACGGCATCAAGCTGCTCTCGGGCGGCAACACGCTGACGTTCCAGGTCGGTGCGGGCTCCGTCGCCGCCGAGGACCAGATCTCGGTCGCCCTGACCGACTTCGCCACCCTCGGTGCCGACATCAAGACGCTCGCGGGGACCATGACGGACGCCGCGACGTACGGTGCCGCGCTGGCGGGTATCGACACGCAGATCCAGGCGGTCTCGACCGCACGCGCCGGCTACGGTGCGCTGCAGAACCGCTTCGAGTCGACCATCAACAGCCTCAACGTGTCGGCGGAGAACCTCTCCGCCGCCGAGAGCCGGATCCGCGACACCGACATGGCGTCCGAGATGGTCAAGTTCACGTCGAAGAACATCCTGTCCCAGGCAGGTACGGCGATGCTGGCACAGGCCAACCAGGCCAACCAGGGCGTGCTCCAGCTCCTGCGCTGAACCACGTCATAGGGTCCGGACGCCCACCGGCGTCCGGACCCTGTCCGCTCCTCAACAGGAAAGGCGACCATGTCCCTCTCGCTCGACGGCCTCGTCTCCGGCCTGAAGACCACCGAGGTCATCAAGGCGCTGATGGATGTCGCCTCCATCCCCCGTTCACTGCTCAAGGCGAAGATGGATGACAAGAACGGCATCGTCACCCAGCTGCGCACCCTGAACACGGCGGTGCAGAACCTCGCCACGGCAGCCGAGAAGGCCGCGACCCGCGACGGACTCGCCCGCTTCACCACCTCGTCCTCCTCGCCGACGGTCACCGTCGCCACCCGCGATGGTGCCGCGCCGCTCTCGGCCGACATCGTCGTCGACAAGGTCGCCAAGAACCACACGATCGTCTCCGCAGCCTCCGCCGGGTGGCCCGTCGACCCACCGGTGATCACCCTCGAGAACGCCAAGGGCGAACGCGTGCAGGTCACCGCAGACTCCACGTCGATGCAGGATGTCGCCCGCGCGGTGAACGAAGCAGGCTTCGGCATCGTCGCCGCGGCCGTCCCCGCCGGACGTGACGCCGACGGCAACCCGATGCACCGCCTGCAGTTGCGGGCCGCCGACTCGGGAGAGGCCGGCCAGTTCCGCGCCTACCGCGGAGACACCGCTGCGGTAGCGGCCGGCACCGCCTCCGACATCTCCACCGAAGCAGGAGCGGCCGTCATCGACGTCGGTGCCGACGCCCAGGTGCGCCTGTGGGCCGGCACCAGCGCGGAGCAGGTGCTGACCTCGTCGAGCAACACCTTCACCGACCTGTTCGACGGGGTAGACGTGACCGTCTCCGCGGCCTCGGCGGCACCCGTGACCATCGGCGTCGCCGTCGACACCGCTGCTCGCACCAAGGCCTCCGCAGAGTTCATCGCCGCCGTCAAGGACATCCTGACCCGCATCGACAACGGCTCGAAGGCGACCATCGCCGCCAAGCAGGGAGACAAGACCACTCTGGGCGTCTTCACCGGCGACAGCGCGGTCCGGGGACTGCGCACGGCCCTCGCCGATGCGGTGCAGCACCCCGTGAACGGCGTCTCTCCTTCGTCGATCGGCATCTCGAGCGACATGTACGGCGTGATGAGCTTCGACGAGGAGAAGTTCGCCGAAGCCCTCGCGAAGGACCCGGATGCCGTCGCAGGACTGTTCTCCGACATCGCCTCGCGGGTGCAGGACACCGCGAAGGTGTACTCG
Organism: Microbacterium oxydans; assembly: GCF_006540085.1. Taxonomy (GTDB): domain Bacteria; phylum Actinomycetota; class Actinomycetes; order Actinomycetales; family Microbacteriaceae; genus Microbacterium; species Microbacterium oxydans. The sequence continues at coordinate 105,545 of NZ_BJOG01000008.1, forward strand.
GACAAGTACGAGGGGCTCCTCACCACGCGGATCACGGGCCAGGAGAGCGAGGTCAAGGGACTCGGCGAGCAGATGGAGCGCTGGGATGTCCGCCTCGCGCAGCGCAAGACCACTCTCGAGCGCACCTACGCACGCCTCGAGGTGATGCTCTCGCAACTGCAGTCACAGTCCTCGTACCTGACCTCGCAGATCGCCGCCCTTCCGGGCTCGAGCTCCAACTCGGGGAAGTGAGCATGAACGCCGCGCTCCGCGCCCAGCAGCGCTACCGTGACGACGCCGTGCTGTCGGCGCCGCCCGAGCGTCTGGTGACCATGCTCTACGACCGTCTCCTGCTCGACATCGAGCGCGGGGAGATCGCTCAGCGCGCAGAGGACTGGACCGAGGCGAACGCCCAGCTGCAGCACGCCCAGGCGATCGTCTCCGAGCTGTCGTCCTCGCTGACCGACGACTGGAACGGCAGCGCCGGCCTGCGCTCGCTGTACGTCTTCCTGTCGCAGACGCTCATCGGCGCCAACATCGGCCGCGACCCGGAGCGCACGCACGCGTGCCACGAGATCGTCGCGCCGCTGCGTGACGCCTGGCACGAGGCCGCTCGCACCGTCGCCGAGGCGCGGGCGTGAGCGGGGAAGAGTGGACCGCGCTGCTCGACCGGCTCGAACAGGAGGCCGAGCAGATCCTCGATGCCGCCCCCGGTGCCGCTGCCGACGCCGACCTCGCCCCGTGGACGCCGCCGAGCACGCCGCTTCCCGCCGAGCTCGCTGACCGCGCCCGGCGGGTGATCGACCTCCAGCGCTCAGCGATGGACCGTGCCCGCTCCGACCTCGACGGCATGCGCCGGCATCTCGGCGCCGTGAGCCGCATCCCCAGCACCCGTCGGCCGGAGGAGCCTGCCTACCTCGACGTCGATGGGTGAGCTCGCTCCCTAACGTCGCGCTGAACCCTGCCGATAGAGCAGGGAGAGCACGGATGGCTCGCAATTTTCGGCCATGGATCGGCCATACCACCCACACACGGGGAGCCGGTTTCGTGTTCGATTCTGTGACCATGAACGCGCTGACGAGCGCGCTCGACGGCCTCGCGCAGCGCCAGCGCGCGATCTCCGACAACATCGCCAACATCAACACCCCGAACTATCACGCCAAGCGCGTGCAGTTCGAGCAGGCTCTCGCCCGGTCGATCGATGCGGGTGATGGACGGGTCGGGGCGACGGTCGGCACCTCGCTCGAGCCCACGCGCCTCAACGGCAACAACGTCAACCTCGATACCGAGACCCTTTCCAGCATCGACACGATGCTGCGCTACCAGTTCGCCACGCAGGCCGTGAACGGCTCGTTCACATCGATGCGCACCGCGATGAGGACCTCATGACCTTCGACGCGATCGGCATCGCCGGCACCGGCCTGACCGTGCACCGCAAGTGGCTCGACGCCATCAGCGACAACATCGCCAACATCAACACCGCCGCTCCCAGCAACGGTGCGGCATTCCGCGCACGGTACATCCTCGCCCAGACGAGCGACCAGTCCCCCGGCGTGTACGTCGCCGGCACCGCCCAGGGCAGTGCACAGGGACGTCTGGTGCACCAGCCCGACCACCCGCTCGCCGACGCAGACGGCTACGTGCGCTATCCGGACATCGACCTCGGCGACCAGATGAGCCAGCTGATCCTCGCGCAGCGCGGCTACCAGGCGAGCGCCGCCATCGTCGACCGCGCCCGCAACTCCTACGAATCCGCCCTGCAGATCGGACGCAGCTGATGGCCGCACTCCCCGGCATCGAAGCCATCTCCTCGAGTTTCACGCTCGCCCCTCCCGCCGTCGCCCCCGCGAAGGCCACCGACGACACGGCGTTCGCGAACAGTGTCACCGGCGCCATCGACGAGCTGCGCACGCTGCAGTCGGAGTCGGACAAGCTCAAGGTCGCCGCGGTGACCGGAGACCTCGATGACATCCACTCGGCGATGATCGCGTCGTCGAGGGCCGCCGTCACCCTCGAGCTCGTAGCCGCCGTGCGCAACAAGGGCGTCGACGCGTTCAACGAGATCATGCGGATGCAAGCCTGATGCCCCAGGCCGTCACCAACGTGTTCCAGCGGATCGGGCGCGTGATCGCGGGCTTCTCGCTCGCGCAGCGCACGATCGCGATCATCGGCGTCGCCGTGCTCGCCCTCGGGATCGTCGCGCTCTCCAGCTGGCTCACCCGCCCGACCTACACCCCGCTGTTCTCCGGCATGAGCGCCTCCGACGCGAACGCCGTGGTCGAGCAGCTGCGCTCGTCGTCGGTGCCGTACGAACTGGCGGACGGCGGAGCGACGGTGCTCGTGCCCGAGAAGGACGTGTACGACCAGCGCCTGGCCGCAGCGTCCGCCGGTCTTCCCGGCGCGAGCTCCGGCGGGTACTCGCTGTTGGACAAGATGGGCGTCACGACGAGCGAGTTCCAGCAGTCGGTGACCTTCAAGCGCGCGATCGAGGGCGAGCTCGCCGCCACCATCTCCTCGATCAAGGGCGTGACGGCCGCGTCGGTGCAGCTCGCCATCCCCGAGGAGAGCGTGTTCGTCTCCGAGACCGTCGACCCCACGGCTTCCGTGTTCGTGGAGACCTCGGGCAACTCGACGCTCTCCCCGAAGCAGGTCGAGGCGATCGTGCATCTGACCTCGGCCGCGGTCAGCGGCATGAAGCCGGAGAACGTGGCCGTGGTGGATCAGAGCGGCCAGACCCTCTCGGCCGCCGGCGTCGGCACGACCGGCGGCATCGACCAGCAGGCCAGCGACTACGAAGCACGGGTGACCGCGAACGTGCAGCAGATGCTCGACACGGTCGTCGGCCCCGGCAACGCCAAGGTGACCGTGGTCGCCGAGATCGACCACTCCGTCAACGAGCGCGTCGAGGAGACCTACACGCCCGCCGAGGGCGCGCCCCCGTTGACAGAGCAGACCAGGACCGACACGCAGAACGGCTCGAGCTCGAACGCCGGCGTGCTGGGCCCCGACAACATCGCGGTCCCCTCGGCCGGGGGCGACGGCACCTCCGAGTCGACGGAGACCTCGAAGACCAACGCGGTCAACAAGAGCACGCAGAGCACCTCGACACCCGCCGGCTCGCTGCTGCGGCAGTCGGTGTCCGTGGCCGTCGACGCCGGTGCGGGCGGCGACCTGAGCACCGCGCAGCTGAGCGACCTCGTCGAGACCGCCGCGGGGATCGACACCGACCGCGGCGACTCGATCGCCGTCGAGCTCGTCGCCTTCAACCAGACCAGTTCCGAGGCGGCGCAGGCGGCGCTCCAGGCGGCGAAGGACGCCGAGGGCGCCGAGCGCCAGGCCGCGCTGCTGAACACCGTCATCATCGCAGCCGCCATCGCCATCCCGCTGCTCGCCGGTCTCGCCGCACTCATCATGCGTGCGCGCCGACGCCGCGGGGCCGACACCGAGTTCGAGGAGCTCTTCGGCGCCCGTCCGCCCGCGCTCTCCGCCCTCGACGCGGGCGCGACCGCCGCGATCGATCAGGCGCCGACCACGCCGCTGGCGTTCCTCGAGACGACGCCGGACCCCGAGCCGGAGCCCGACCCCGAGCCCGCGCAGGTGAGCCTCGAGCGCCGGCGCGCGGAGATCGACTCCCTCACGCGGCAGGACCCGAAGCGCACAGCCGACCTGCTGCGGACCCTCATCGACGACAGGCAGCAGGTATGACCGGACTGACCGATCGGCAGACAGCGGCCGTCGTCCTGATGAACCTCGATCGCGCCCAGGCGATCGAGGTGATGAAGCATCTGTCCGAAGCGGAGGCCGAGGCCGTCGCAGCCGAGATCATCGACCTGCAGAACCTGGACGCGGCGACCACCGCTCAGGCGCTCGGCCAGTTCCACCGCATCGCGTCGGGCCACCTGCCACCCGCCCGCGGAGGGCGCGACATCGCAGCGGGACTCCTGGAGGCGACGTTCGGCGCCGAACGCGCGGCCGCCGTGCTGGGCAGAGTCGGATCGTCGTCGATGAACTCGTCCTTCGAGTTCCTCGGGTCTGCAGACCCGGCTCAACTCGCGACGCTGCTCGACGGCGAACTTCCTCAGACCGTCGCCCTGGTGCTCGCCCATCTGCCCACGGACCGTGCTGCCGCCGTGCTCTCCACGCTCCCCGACCCCACACGCACGGACGTCGCCCACGCGATCGCGACGATGGGCACCGCATCTCAGGAGGCGATCGCGATCGTGGCGGACGCCCTCAAGGCGCGGACCGGCACCTTCGCGGCGCGCGACACTCCTGAGGTGCTCGGCGGCGTCGAGCCCCTCGTCGAGATCATCGCCCGTTCCGGCGCCACGGTGGAGAAGGCGCTGCTGGCGAGCATCGAGGACAGGGACAGCGCGTTGGCCGAGGACATCCGCTCGCGCATGTTCACGTTCGCCGACATCGTCAAGCTGGACGACCGCGACACCCAGCGCGTGCTGCGGGGCATGGACATCCGCTCGCTCGCCCTGGCTCTCAAGGGCGCGCACCAGCCCATCGCCGACCTCATCCGTCGCAACGTCTCCGAGCGCAACAGGGAGAACCTCGACGAGGAGGCCCGCACGCTCGGCCCCGTGCGCGTCTCGCAGGTCGAGGAGGCCAGAGCGGAGATCGTGCGCACGATCCGCGCGCTCGAGGCCGCCGGCGACATCACCGTGCAACGCGCCGACGAGGACGAATATGTCTACTGAGGCCTTCGCACCGGTGCTGTTCCCGCGTCTCGACGGCCGCGAGGACGGCGAGCAATACGCGATCGCCCGCACGCGCGGCTACGCCGACGGGCATGCGGAGGGGTTCCGCGCCGGCCGCGCGGAGGCCGAGTCGGAGCAGCGCGCTGCGGACGAGGCGCGGGCAGCGAGCCAGGCGGCCGAGGCGCAGCGGATCGAGACCGCGGTCGCCGCGCTCCACGCCGCAGCGCGATCCCTGGGAGACCGGGAACGGGAGCTCACCGCCGCCGGTGAGGACCAGGTGCTGCGCTGCGCGATCGAGATCGCGGAACTGATCCTGGTCTCGGAGCTCTCCGAGCCAGGGGCGGCCGCGGCCGCCGCCCTCCGACGCGCGTTGACCGGCGCGGGCCCCGAAGCGATCCGCGAGGTGCGCCTGAACCCGGATGACCTCGCGACCCTGCAGACGTCCGCCGCGGAGCCGAGCGACATCGCCCTCGTCGCCGACGACGCGCTCCACCGGGGAGATGCCGTCGCCACCCTGGCTCACGGCCACATCGACGCCAGGATCGGAAGCGCGCTCGAGCGCGCCCGTCGCGCCCTCACGGAGCACGCCCCGTGAGCGTCTGGGGCGCGGTGCGCGAGGCGGTTCGACCCGAGCGCATCGGCGAGGTCTCCCAGGTACGCGGCCTCAGCGTGCAGGTGCGTGGCCTCGACGGGGCCGTCGGCGACGTCGTGACGCTGGACGGTGTCGATGCCGAGGTCGTCGCGATCAGCGAGGGCGGACTGCGCTGCATGCCACTCGCCCCTGTCGCCGGCCTCACGGTGGGAGCCCCTGTGCGCGCTCGCGGAGGAGCACTGCGGGTGCCGACAGGAGCAGCGCTCCTCGGACGCGTCCTCGACGGTCTGGGCCGCCCGATCGACGGGAAGGGTCCGCTGACCGGTGCTGTGCCGGTGAGCCTCGACCATGCTCCGCCCTCCATCATGGGCCGCGACCGGATCGACTCGCCCCTTCCGCTCGGCGTACGGACGCTCGACACACTCGTCAGCGTCGGACGCGGTCAGCGCGTCGGACTCTTCGCGGGTTCCGGTGTGGGGAAGTCGTCGCTGCTGTCGATGATCGCGCGGGGCACCGAAGCAGAGGTCACCGTGATCGCGCTGGTCGGCGAGCGCGGACGCGAGGTGCGCGAGTTCATCGAAGACGACCTCGGGCCCGAAGGACTCGCCCGCTCCGTCGTGGTGGTCTCGACCTCGGACCAACCTGCCATGGCCCGCATCCGCGCCGCGTACACCGCCACCAGGATCGCCGAGGCCTTCCGCGACGACGGCGCACACGCCATCCTCATGATGGACTCGCTCACGCGCGTCGCCATGGCGCAGCGCGAGATCGGGCTCTCGGCCGGGGAGCCTCCGGCCACCCGCGGATACCCGCCCTCCACGTTCTCCCTCCTCGCCGGTCTGCTCGAGCGGGCAGGCACGGACACGCGCGGTTCCATCACCGGCATCTACACGGTGCTCGTCGACGGCGACGACCACAACGAGCCGATCGCCGACACGGTGCGGTCGATCCTCGACGGCCATGTCGTGCTCGACCGGGCGCTCGCACTGTCAGGGCACCACCCCGCGATCGACGTGCTCGGATCGGTGTCGCGTGTCGCCGGCAAGGTCACGACCCCCGAGCGCCGGGCGCACGCCGCGACGCTCCGCGCCGTGCTGGCCGCCCGCCGACGCGCCAACGACCTCATCGACATCGGTGCATATCAAGCCGGAGCGGATGCCCGCATCGACGCCGCGATCGCCCATGAGAAGGAGATCAGCGCGTTCCTCACGCAGCCCCTCGACGAGACCTGTGAGATCGAGGATTCCTGGCGTCGCCTGGACGACCTCGTGGCATCGTTCGGAGGAGTGTCATGAAGCGGTCGTTCTCGCTCGCCGGTCTGCTGCGGGTCAGGGAGATCCAGGAACGCGCAGCGGCCCAGCGCCTCTCGCGCGCCGTGATCGACGCGCAGCACACGGAGGCGCGCGATCGATCCCTCCGCGCGCACCTGTCCGGGGTCGGAAGCGAAGCCGTCGACGTCCGCTCCCTCGCCGCGCTCGCGGCAGCTCGCGTCGCCGGCCGGACCCTGCTGGTCGACCTGACGACCCTGTCCGAACTGCAGAAGCGGACGGTGGACGAGGCGAGGACAGAGCACGCCGAAGCGCGGAGGGCGATGCGCGGACTCGACCGGCTCGCCGAAGCGCACGCCCTCCGGATGCGGACCGCGGAGCTGCACGCCGAGCAGACGGAACTCGACGAGATCGGTTCGCGCACGAGCAGCACGACCACGGAGGACCACGCATGACGTCTCTCGGCATCGTCGACATGCTCACCCCGCGGATGAACCGTGCTGCGGGATCGCCCGCCGACGCCCGTCAGCCCACCCCCGGAGCCGCGGCCTTCGCCGATGTCATCATCGATGCCTCGCGTGCCACCGACGATCGGGCGGCTGACACGTCGGCGAGCGCACCCGCCGACGACTCTTCCCCCGATCTCGCGACAGTTCACCCCGCGCCGTCCGACCCCACGGCCTCACCCGTGCCATCCGGTCCGGTTCCGCCCAGCGTCGCCCTGCCCACCCCCGTGCCGACCAGCCCGGCTCCGCCCGTGGAGGAGACCCTGCTCGGCGTCGGAGCTCCGACGGGGACACCGCCGACGGCTCACGCCCCGGGAGGCGCCGCTTCGACGGGTGCGTCCGGCGGCACTGCCGTGGGCGAAGGGGCAGCGGGCGTGATCGAGATCGGGTCGCCACCGTCCCCCGCGGGATCGGTCGCCGCCGCCTCAGGTCTCGCGACCGGCGGTGCATTGCCATCGCCGCCGCTCAGCGGACCGGCGGCCATGAGGATCTCGGCGGATGCGACGACGGTGGCTGCTCCGGAGACGGATGCGCTCAGCTCGACCTGGACCTCGACCTCGACCTCGGTTTCGACATCGACTTCCAGCGGGGGGAACGCCGGCACTGCCGCGTCAGCGCTCTCGACCACCGCGGCCCTCCCCGCCGGCGGGAGCACCGCAGCAGATGCCCGCGGAGCAGCGGGCGCGGAGGATCAGACGATCGTCCCGTCGGATCCGGTGTCGGAGTCCACGGCCCCGGTCGCGCCGACCGGCCCGTCGGCGACCCCGGCGCATTCGGTCCCCCATGCCACCGGGGACGCGTCCACCGCGACTCCGGCGATCGGGGGCACGACCCCCGCGACGCCCGTGTCCACTGCGGCGGCTCCGAGCGTCGTCGCGACGGCCCGTCCCGCGCTGTTCACCCAGATCGCGACCCCCATCGTCTCGCTCGCGCAGGCACCGGACGGCGACCACAGCCTCACGCTCACCGTGTCGCCCGAGAACCTCGGTCCCGTGACGGTGCGCGCCCATATCTCCGGGGGCGCGATCCACATCGAGCTGCACGCGCCGAACGACCTCGGCAGGGAGGCGCTGCGCTCGATCCTCGTCGACCTCCGTCGCGACCTCGCCGCCGCGGCACCCCATGCGTCCCTCCTGCTGTCGACCTCGGACGACGGACCCGCCGCTTCGAACCCGCAGAGCTCCGGCGGCGGCGGTGCAGCCGGTGGGTCTTCGCACACCGCGGGGGCGGACCAGGGTCGGGCGGGACCGGGAACACCGAACGGCCGTGACGGGACGACCGGAACCGCAGTGCCGGGAGGCTCACCTTCCGCGGATCACCCTTTATCCGTCGATCCGACTTCCCCGCTGACTTCGCCGCACGGCGGCATCGACATCTTCGCCTGATCCGAGAGGAACCCACGACCATGGTCGAACCGATCTCCGGCACCATCCCGCCCTCGGGAGTGCAGACCGGCAGCACCACACCCGCGTCCGAGCGCAAGAAGACGCTCGACTCCGAGGTCTTCCTTAAGCTCCTGGTGACGCAGCTGACCAACCAGGACCCCAGCTCGCCCATGAACACCAACGAGATGATCTCGCAGACCACGCAGTTGGCCTCCATGGAGCAGCTGACCGCCCTCACGGCGACCTCGACCGAGAGCTTCGCCCTCAGCATGCGTCAGACCGCTGCGGCATTGATCGGCCACGAGGCGCAGTACGTCGATGAGAAGGGTGTCACCCAGAAGGGCATCGTCACATCGGTGTCCTATGCCGGCGCCGTGCCGCTGGTCACCATCGGCGAGGCCTCCATCCCCCTCGACGCCGTCTCCGGCGTCTCCGTCGCTCCCCGTCCGCAGTCCTGACCAGTCCATCCAGAAAGGCATCACCATGCTCCGCTCTCTGTTCGCCGGAATCTCGGGTCTGCGTTCCCACCAGACCATGCTCGACGTCACGGGCAACAACATCGCCAACGTCAACACGACCGGCTTCAAGGCCTCGGCCGTGCAGTTCCAGGACTCGCTCTCCCAGCTCGTGCGCAACTCGATGATGCCGCAGCAGGCCGCCGGCGGTCAGAACCCCGCCCAGGTCGGCCTCGGCGTGCAGGTGGCCGGCATCAGCACCAACTTCGCCTCCGGGGCACCGCAGCCCACGGGCGTGCCGACCAACCTCATGATCGCCGGAGACGGATTCTTCGTCGTGCGCTCGGGCGGCGAGACCCTCTACACCCGCAACGGTGGATTCTCGTTCGACGCGAGCGGCAAGCTGGTCTCGGCAGACGGTGCCCTTGTCCAGGGCTGGACGGCGCAGAACGGCGTCATCGTCCCCGGTCAGGGCATCGGCGACATCCGACTTCCGGTCGGCGCGCTCAGCCCCGCCGCGGCGACCACCACGGCCCGTGTCACGGGGAACCTGCCCTCGGGTGCCGCCGTGGGCGAGCAGCTGGTGCGCGACATCAAGACCTACGACGCCGAGGGTACGGCGACCTCGCTGCGCCTCACCTTCACCCGCACGGCCACCGGCTGGAACGTCACCGAACCGGGCGGCACGAACACCGCTCTCACGTTCACGGACGGCAAGCAGGGCGCAGCCTCGTCCATCGTCTCCGGTGGTGTCACGGTGGACCTCTCAGCGGTCACCGGTTTCGCGGATGTCAGCGACGTCGCGATCAAGGAGCAGAACGGCAAGCCGGCCGGCACCCTGAGCTCGTACGCGCTGATGAACGACGGCAGCCTGGTCGGCACGTTCAGCAACGGCGACACCGAGGTACTCGCCCGCGTCGCGCTGGCCGGATTCGTCAACCCCGGCGGACTCGAGAAGGCGGGCTCCTCGCAGTACCGGCCGAGCGGGAACTCCGGAGAGCCGACGCTCGGTCAGGCGGGCTCCGACGGTCTCGGCGGCATCATCAGCGGCGCGCTCGAGATGTCCAACGTCGACCTGTCGCAGGAGTTCACCAACCTGATCGTCGCGCAGCGCGGCTTCCAGGCCAACGCCCGCATCATCACCACGAGCGACGAGGTGCTGCAGGAGCTGACGAACCTCAAGCGCTGAGCCGTCGGGGGAGCCGCGGCGGCCTGCATGCTCACGAGCGCGCCGCGGCTCCCCCGACGTCAGACGAGCTCGCTCACCAACTGTTCGATGCGCGCGCGGATGTCGTCGCGGATGGGGCGGACAGCATCGATGCCCTGGCCTGCCGGGTCGTCGAGCTTCCAGTCCTCGTAGCGCTTGCCCGGGAAGAACGGGCAGGCGTCGCCGCATCCCATCGTGATGACGACGTCAGATGCCTGCACGGCTTCGGTCGTGAGCACCTTGGGCTGCTCGGAGGTGATGTCTATGCCGAGCTCGCGCATGGCTTCGACCGCGATCGGGTTGATCTGGTCGGCGGGCATGGAACCGGCAGAGCGGACGTCGATGCGGTCCCCTGCGATGTCGCGGAGGAAACCGGCCGCCATCTGGGAGCGTCCGGCGTTGTGCACGCAGACGAAGAGGACCGAGGGCTTGGTGGTCGTGTCAGTCATGGTTGCTCCAGGTGAGAGGTCTTGTCAGTTGAGGAGTTCGTCGACGAGGGCACGCACGCGTTCGGCGATGTCGTCGCGGATGGCTTCGACGCCTTCGCGCGACGCGAGGGCAGGATCTCCGACCGCCCAGTCGTCATAGCGGACGCCGGGGATGATGGGGCAGACATCACCGCACCCCATGGTGATGACGACGTCGGCTGCACGCACGGCGTCATCAGTGAGCGGCTTCGGGAAGCGCTCTGCAGCCTGGTCGCCTTCGATCTCTGCGAGAAGCGAGCGGACGTGCGGGTGGACGACGTCGGCGGGAGCGGAACCCGCAGAGCGTGCGACGACCTTTCCGGCAGCCAGCTGGTTCACGAGAGCGGCAGCGAGCTGTGAGCGCCCCGCGTTCGCGACGCAGACGAAGAGCACCTGGGGTGCTGCAGCCTCGCGGTCGCGGGTCAGGTCCGCGAGCCGTTGACGGGCGAAGCGCTCAGTCAGCGGAACGAGTGCTGAGGTGACGCGTGCGGTGCGTGCGAGCGCGGTGTAGGACTCGCGGACGGTGGTGAGGACGACGTCTGCTTCGAGTTCGGGAACTTCCGCTGCGAGCTCCTCGGCGAGACGGGTCACCCGTTCGTCGAAGTCCGGTCGCAGTGGACCGTCGTCGTCTATGCTTCCGGGTGCGACCGAGGCGGGGGCGAAGGAGTCCAGCAATGCGGTGACGGCCCCGCGCCTGGTCGGGTTGATGCGGTACCAGACCCAGGTTCCGCGTCGTTCGGAGGTGAGGACATCGACGTCCTTGAGCACCTTGAGGTGATGGGAGACCGTCGGCTGCGAGACATCGGCGAGCTCGGCGAGGTCGCACACGCACGACTCGCCGCGCGGGTCGGAGGCGATGGCCGACAGCATCCGCAGGCGCAGCGGGTCCGACAGCGCCTTCAGGGTGGCCGCCACTGAGGAGGCTGCTTCCAGACCGATGGCATGGGTGGCGACGGGACTGCAGGTGTCAGTGTCGGTCGCAACGGTGACGTTCATGACGGCATCCTTTCAGCGGTGTACGGGTCGGTGTGGAACCAGCGGCGGGCCGCCCAGAGGGAGACGTACACGAGCCCGACGAGAACCGGGACCTCGATCAGCGGGCCGACGACGCCGGCGAGGGCCTGCCCGGACGTCGCTCCGAACGTGCCGATGGCGACGGCGATGGCGAGCTCGAAGTTGTTGCCGGCCGCGGTGAATGCCAGGGTCGAGGAGCGGGCGTAACCGAGTCCGAGTGTCTTCCCGGTGAACAGGCCGATGAACCACATGACCGCGAAGTAGGCCAGCAGAGGAAGCGCGATCCGGGCGACGTCCCACGGGCGGCTGGTGACCTGTTCCCCCTGGAGGGCGAACAGCAGCACGATGGTGAACAGCAGCCCGTAGAGGGCCCAGGGACCGATCTTCGGCAGGAAGCGGTCTTCGTACCAGTCGCGCCCCTTCGCACGCTCTCCGATGAGGCGGGAGGCGAAGCCGGCGATGAGGGGGATGCCGAGGAAGATCAGCACGTTCAGTGCGATCTGCCAGACCGAGATCTCCAGCCCCTGCGAGTCCAGCCCCAGCCAGCCGGGGAGCACGGTGAGGTAGAACCAGCCCAGCAGCGAGAATGCGACGACCTGGAAGACCGAGTTGATGGCGACGAGGACTGCGGCCGCTTCGCGGTCACCGCAGGCGAGATCGTTCCAGATGACGACCATGGCGATGCAGCGCGCGAGCCCGACGATGATGAGTCCTGTGCGGTACTCGGGCAGATCGGGCAGGAACGCCCAGGCGAGGACGAACATCAGCGCAGGGCCGACGATCCAGTTGAGCACCAGCGACGAGATGAGCAGCTTCTTGTCACCCGTGACGGCGGCGACCTTGTCGTAGCGGACCTTCGCGAGGACCGGGTACATCATCACGAGCAGGCCGAGCGCGATGGGAACGGAGATCCCACCGAGCTCGAGGCCGGCCAGGAGATCGGAGACGCCCGGGATGAAGCGGCCGACGAGGATACCCCCGACCATGGCGAGGCCGATCCACAGCGGCAACCACCGATCCAAGGTGGACAGACGCCGAGCGGCCGGGGCGGTGGTGGGCACGGTTGCGGTGCTCATGCGAAGACCTTCTCGGTGTCGATCTCTACGGGTGCAGGTTCGTCAAGCGCGGCCAGGTGGTGCTGGGCATCCTGAGTCACCGTACCGGCCGGAAGCGTGGGCTGGAGACCTGCACGCGTGGCGTAGACGGCCGCGGTGCACCCCGCAGGGCCGGACCCGATGATTCCAAGCTCAGCTTCTTGTGTCGACATGCGTCTATATTGACATTCATAAATATAGAACGCAATCGCTGCTCGGGGAGTTCATCTGCCGGGCGCCCTGGCAACCTGACTCGTCGGTTGGACACGGAAGGGCGGGCCTCCTCTGAGGAGTCCCGCCCTTCCGCCATCGGAAATCAGCCGACAGTGACGGGCCGCGCGCCGATCCGGATAGCCGAGGGAGCCGCACAGCAGCTGCCCGCGTCGTCGTCGTAGTCGCCGGATCCCCCGCACACGCCGGTATCGGGGAGGACGAGCTCGCTGCGCCCTGCGGCCTCATGATCTCCCACGAGGTGCGCGGCGACACTTCGCACCTGCTCGAAGCCGGTCAACGCGAGGAACGTCGGCGCCCGGCCGTAGGACTTCGCGCCGACGATGAAGAACCCCTGCTCCGGCTGCGCGAGCTCTCGCGCTCCCGTGGCACCCACGGATCCGCAGGAGTGGATGTTCGGGTCGATCTCGGACGCGATGCCAGCGACCGCCTCGAGCGCGGGATCGAGATCGATCCGGAGCTCTCGCAGCATCTCAGTGTCCGGCCGAAAGCCCGTGAGTGCGAACACGCGACCGACACCGTCCACCTCGCGCCCGTCTTCGGCGACCACGGTCAGCCCGTCAGCGGTCTGCCGGAACTCGGCGACCCGGAATCCGGTCACCAGCTCCACGACACCCTCGTCGACCATCTTGCGCGCGCGAGAGCCGAGCGCGGCGCGTTCGGGAAGCTCATCTCCGGCGCCGCCTCCGAAGACGTTCGTTGCCGCCCCCCTACGGAGAATCCAGGTGACGCGGGTGCCAGGGGCCCGTCGTGCCAGCTCGCTCAATCTCAGGACGGCGTGCGCGGCAGAGTGCCCCGCTCCCACGACGACGACCTGCGACCCCGCGAGCTCTGCCACATCGGCCGGGATGCGATACGAGATCAGATCCGATGCTGCGGCCTCCCCGAGGGCGGGATATCCATCCGCTCCCGCCGGATTCGGAAGAGCCCAAGTGCCGCTCGCGTCGATGACAGCGCGAGCGAGAACTCGCGACTCCTGTCCGTCCGCACTGACCGTATGCACGACGAAGGGCTGGCCCCTGCGCCCGCCCTCGACGACCTTGTCACGGCCGTGACGAGCGACTCCAGTGACGGTCGTCGCGTAGTGGACCCGCTCACCCAAGGCATTCGCCAGAGGCGCCAGGTAGCCGTCCACCCAGTCGGCGCCGGTCGGATATCCCGACACCGGTGCAGCCCAGCCGGTCGTCTCAAGAAGACGACGTGCTGCAGCGTCCACGAGCTCCGGCCAGGCCGAGAACAGGCGCACGTGTCCCCACTCGGAAACCGCAGCAGCAGGCCCCTCACCACGCTCGATCACCATCACGTTCTCGTCGCGTTCGACGAGATGCGCCGCGGCGGCGAGGCCCTGCGGACCCGCTCCGACGATGACGACAGGTAGCTCAGACATGACATCTCCTCACATTGACAAAGTTCAATATGAAGACTGTCGCTCACCTATCGAAGATTGTCAATACGTGGCAGACTAGACCCGTGAGCGTGTCAACGACAATCGAAGCGACATCCTGCTGCGTTCCGCCAATAGCACCCTCGATGACCGTCGAGGATGCGGAACGCGTTGCCCGGGTCTTCAAAGCGCTCGGCGACCCCACGCGCGTCCGACTGTTGTCGCTCATCGCCGCCGGAGCTGGCGGAGAAGCGTGCATCTGCGACCTGACCGAGCCTGTGGGACTCTCGCAGGGCACGGTGTCCCACCACATGAAACTGCTCGCGGAAGCGGGACTGGTCACGCGAGAACAGCGCGGCAAGTGGGCGTACTTCGCTCTGAACGTCGACGCGATGGATGCGGCTGCCGCTGCTCTCCACGCGGTCTGAGCACCTCGATCGTCAGAGCTCGCGGAGCTCCGAGGTCATCTCCCCGCCGGCGTCCCCCGTGTTGACGGTCCCCTTCGGCTCCAAGAGGATGGCGTGCACTTCTTCGTCGGCTCGCGGGCAGTGCTCCACACCCTTCGGCACGACGAACACGTCGTTCGGTCCCAGCTGATCCGAACACCCCGCGCTCCCCCGGTACTGTCGTATCCGGAAGAACGGAGCCGGAGATGAACGCCCTCGACGCATTCGGCACCATCGCCGAGGTCTTGTCCTGGATCGGGCTCGGCATCGGCCTGCCCCTGCTCGTCATCGTGCTCCTGGTGAAGATGCATGACGGCTCCTGGCTGCCTCAGGAGGTCGTCATCGTCGAGGAGCAGGATGGCCGGGCACGCGCCCGCTGGTTCGCGTCCGGCGATTTCCGGGAACGAGCGCTCCGCTCCGACGAGTCCGTCCACTGGCGCGGACGTGAGGAAGTCGACGCGTTCGTCAGCGCGCGTCACCCCGGCCTGATGCGGTTCGAGCCCCGACGACCGCTGCTCCATGCCTTCCAGGTGCTCGGGATCACTCTGGCCGCGGTCGGAGGCTGTGCGGTCGTCCTCTCCGTCGTCCTGCTGTTCGTCGGCTGAGGCACGGAGTCGGCACACAGTGTTCGCGGGCAGGATGGAAGACATGTCCGCATCACCGCTCGCCGCACGTCCCTGGCTCGATTCCTATGCGGACGGCGTTCCCGCCGAGATCGAGGAACCATCGCAGACGCTGCCCGAGATGCTCGCCGCGAGTGTCAAGGCGTTCTCTCGACGACCGGCGCTGGACTTCTTCGGTGCCGTCACGTCGTACCGTGACCTCGGCGAGCAGGTCGAACGGGCCGCCGAGGGATTGCGTCGGCTCGGGGTCGGCGCCGGCGACAGGGTGGCCCTGGTACTGCCCAACTCCCCGCAGCACGTCGTGGCGTTCTATGCGATCCTCCGGCTCGGGGCGATCGTGGTCGAGCACAACCCGCTGTACACCGCACGCGAGCTTCGCCACCAGTTCGAAGATCATGGGGCGCGGGTCGCCGTCGTGTGGGACAAGTCCGCCGACACGATCGCTGGATTCCCCGCCGACGTCAGGGTCGAGCACATCGTGAGCGTCGACATCACCGAGGCGATGCCGCTGTCGAAGCGCCTCGCTCTCCGTCTACCTCTGCCCAAAGCCCGCGAGGCCCGCGCGAAGCTCACCGGCACCCCGAAAGCGCGGCACCTGATCGCGTGGAAGCAGCTCGCTGCGCACCGACGCATCTCACGCCGAGTGCCGGGGCCGACCTTGGACGACACCGCGCTCCTGCAGTACACCAGCGGCACGACGGGCGTCCCGAAGGGAGCGATCCTCACCCACTCCAACCTCCGAGCCAATGCGATGCAGGGGCGGGCGTGGGTGCCCGGACTCGTCGACGGCGAGGAGACCTTCTACGGTGTGCTGCCGCTGTTCCACGCGTACGGCATGACTCTGTGCCTGACCTTCGCGATGAGCATCGGAGCGCGGCTGGTCCTGTTCCCCGCGTTCGACCTGGGCCTGGTCACGGCTGCGGCACGGACGACGCCACCCACGTTCCTTCCGGCCGTGCCGCCGATCTACGACGCTCTCGCCCGCGCAGCCGCCCGAGGGACCATCGACCTCTCGACCGTGCGCTTCGCCATCTCCGGAGCGATGAGCCTCCCTGTCGCGACGGTGAAACGCTGGGAGGAGGCGACCGGCGGCCTGCTCGTCGAGGGCTACGGCATGACGGAGAGCTCGCCGGTGGCGCTCGGCAACCCGATGGGCCCGACACGTCGCCCCGGCACCGTCGGTGTTCCCTTCCCGAGCACGGAGATCCGGATCGTGGACCCCGCTGACCCCGATGTCGACCTGTCCGCCGGCGATCCAGGGGAACTGCTCCTGCGCGGCCCGCAGGTGTTCCAGGGGTACTGGCGTCGTCCGGGTGAGACGGCCGACGCGCTGCTGCCCGACGGGTGGCTCCGCACAGGCGACATCGCCCAGGTCTCGCCCGACGGCTTCGTGACCATCGTCGACAGGCTCAAGGAACTCATCATCACGGGAGGCTTCAACGTGTCGCCGAGCGAGGTGGAGGATGCGCTCGTCGCCCACCCCGATGTCGAGGCCGCAGCGGTCGTCGGTCTCCCCAAGCCGCACGGTGGAGAAGAGGTCGTCGCGGCAGTGGTGCTCCGCGACGGAGCTGCTCTCGAGGTCGATGCGCTGCGCGACTTCTGCCGCACCCGGCTCACGCCCTACAAGGTGCCGCGACGGATCACGGCCGTCGACGACCTCCCCCGGTCCCTCATCGGCAAGGTGCTGCGGCGCCAAGTGCGCGACCAGCTGCTCGCCGACCGCTGAGTCCGCTGAATCCTGGCGTCGATCACCGACGGCGAGCCCGCCTAACGCGCAACGCCGTCCGGCCGACAGTCACCCCCGACAGCCCAGGACGGGCCGTCGGGTCTGTGCTCTTCGGAACGCGGACGGATCTTTCCAGGATGGAGCCCATGATCGTCCTCACGCGCCTGAACCGTTCGCGGTTCGCGGTGAATCCCGACCTGATCGAACGTGTCCAGGCAACGCCGGACACGACGCTCATCATGGTCGACGGTGCGACCTTCGTCGTCACCGAGACGATGGATGACGTGATCGCGCAGATCACCCGGTTCCGCGCCGGGGTGCTGGCAACCGCCGCCGCCCTGATCGCCGAAGCGGGAACCGATTCCGCGGCCCCCGCTTCTGAGGTCGGTCTCTGATGGATCCGTCTCTCATCCTCGGACTGATCCTCGCGTTCGGCGCCCTGATCGCCATGATCAACCTCGAGGGCGCGACCCTCGGATCGCTGCTGATCCCCGCCCCGATGGTGCTGGTCTTCGGAGCCACGATCGCCGTCGGCATCGCGAGCGGCACCATGCGCGATGCGCTGCATGCGGTCAAATCGCTCCCGCGCGCGTTCCGCGGTGAGCGCCGCACCGCGTCGAGCATGATCGACACGGTGGTCGGCTACGCCGAGAAGGCGCGTGCCGAAGGGCTCCTCGCCCTCGAGCAGGGACTCGAGGACGAGAAGGACCCGTTCCTGCGCCAGGCACTGCAGAGCATCGCCGACGGCACGGACGCGGAAGACCTGCGCACGCTGCTGGAGGACGAGCTCACCTCGACCGCCGCCCGCAACCGCACCGCCTCACGCTTCTACATGACGCTCGGAGGCTTCGCGCCAACGGTCGGCATCATCGGCACCGTCGTCTCCCTCACGCACGTGCTCGAGAAGCTCGACAAGCCGGACACCCTCGGTCCGATGATCGCGACAGCATTCGTGGCGACGCTGTGGGGTCTGCTCTCGGCAAACTTCATCTGGCTGCCCATCGGCGGTCGCCTGCAGCGGCTCGGCGAGCTCGAAGTCGAGCGCATGACGGTGCTCATGGAGGGCATGCTCGCGGTCCAGGCCGGCGCTCCGCCCCAGTTCGTGAATGAGCGTCTGCGAGCGCTGGTGTCCGAGCGTCCCTCTGCCCGATCCGGCCGGAAGGCCCGCACCTCAGCAGCCGAGGAGACGGAGCAGGCGTCATGAGCGTCCGTGCCCGTCGCCGCGTGCCGCAGGAGGAGCACAGCGGTCCGGACGAGCGGTGGATGGCATCCTATATGGACATGGTGACCGTGCTGATGTGCATGTTCATCGTGCTGTTCGCCATGTCGACCGTCGACCAGGAGAAGTTCGAGGCTCTGAGCGCTTCTCTCGCCACGGGCTTCGGGCAGGAGCCGTCCGACGAGATCGACGCCACCACGGGCGTGGTCGTGCCCCCGGAGCTGGTCGACGAGAAGGGCGAGGACTTCGCCGACGTCGACCTGGCCGCCGCGCAGACCGAGTTCAACGAGCTCTCGGCGCTTCGCGAGCGTCTGCGCCAGGTGCTCGCCGACAACGGTCTCGAGACGGATGTCACCTTCACGATCGACGAGCGCGGCCTCACGATCGGGCTGGTGAGCGCGGAGACGTTCTTCGACACGAACAGCACGACGCTCAGCGACAAGGCGCTCCTGGTCCTCGATGCGCTCGGCTCCGTACTGGTCACCACCACCAACGAGATCTCGGTCGAGGGCCACGCCGACGTGCGTGGGTCGGTCGCCCCGTACCCGACGAACTGGGAGCTCTCCGCCGGCCGCTCGACGCAGGTGCTGCGACACCTCGTGGAGGCCTCGGGTCTTCCCCCCGCCCATCTCAAGTCCGTCGGCTTCGGCGACACGCGTCCTGTCGCCGCCGGAGATGCACCGGACGCACTGGCCCAGAATCGCAGGGTCGACATCGTGGTCCTGTCCGATGCGAACGAGGAGGTGCGAGCCCTCATCCCCCAGGCCCAGGCGGGGAAGCCGGCCTCCTGAGCACCCTTCCCTCCTAACGCACGCCGATCACCGCCCGATAGTCCGGTTCGTGGTGATCGATAACAGCGTGCGCTCCGAAGTGCGCGCGGGGACGACGGCGAAGGCCCCCGAAGTCGAGGTGTACGACTTCGGCCGTTCCGCGACCCTCTCCCGCGAGCACACCCGCGCCCTGGAACTCGCCTTCGAGACGTTCTCGCGGCAGTGGTCGGCGCAGCTGTCGGCGAAGATCCACGTGCGGGCCACGATCGCGGTCGAGCACGTCGGGATGATGACCTACGGCGAGTACGCTCAGTCCCTCCCCACCACGACCACCATGATCGTGTGCGCGCTCCCCGAATCCGAAGAGCGCCTCATCGTGCAGCTGCCCACCTCCGCCGCGACGGCGTGGATCGTGCAGATGGTCGGCGGCCGTGCATCGACCGCCTCGGAGGACCGCACCTTCACCCCGATCGAGCAGGCCCTGATCCGCTCGTTGATCGTCGACGCGATCGACCACCTCACCGGGGCGCTCGATGGTCTGCTCCCCGTCGGCGTCTCGTTCAGCGGCATCCAGTACAGCTCGCAGTTCGCGCAGGTCGCGGCTGCCGGTGAGCCCGTCATCGTCGCGCGGTTCTCGATGCGTCTGGCTGGTCGCACGGTGCCGACGAGCGTGATGCTGCCCGCCTCGGTGCTCGCCGGATTCACCGTGCGTCCCTCCGACCTCGAGCGCACTGCCGCACCCGACCGGATCCGCCGCCAGGTCGAGGTGGCACCGGTCGAGGTGGCTTTGCGGCTCGCACCCCGAACGGTGCTGCCGCGCGAGGTGCTCGATCTCGCTGTGGGCGACATCATCGCCTTCCCGCACTCCGCCGACCGTCCGATGGTCCTCACCGTCGGCGATCAGACCATCGCGACCGCTGCCGTTGGCAGCGCGGGCGCGCGGCTGGCCTGTGTCGTCACCACCACCGTCCCCGATCCCGCATCCGCCGAGGAGTCCGCGTGAGCAGCACCACCACCTACGAGTCCGCCGTCGCCGCCGCCTTCGCCGCATCGCTCCCGACGCCCTCCCCGCTCGTCGCACGCGCCTCCCAGGTCTCGGGCGACACCGGCGACGCCGTGATCGTGCAGTTCGTCGGCGAGGCCAGCGCCCAGCTCGCCGTGCAGCTCTTCGAGCCGGAGATCCTGGTCGACGGGCTCGGCGGCACACCGCTCACCGATCGGTTGCGCGATGCCCTCGAAACCGCGACCAGCGCACTGGGCTCCGGCGCTCTCGGCGAGGCCGCCGTGGGCGATGCCTCCGCCCTCTTCGCGGACCCGGCTGTGCAGCTGTTCGATCTGCAGGACGACGCCGACCACACGGTCGGACGCCTGGCCGTCGTCGTCACCCGCGCGCCGGCAGGAGCCGCGAACCCGTCCCGCCGGCTGCACCGCATCGCCGGCGTCGAGATGGAGCTCACCGTCGAGATCGGCCGCACCAGGATGGCGGTGCGCGACGTGCTGGACCTGGAACCCGGACGCATCGTCGAGCTCGACCGCTCCGCCGGCGCCCCCGCAGACATCAAGCTCAACGGACGCGTCATCGCCCATGGCGAGGTCGTCGTGGTCGATCAGGACTACGCGGTGCGCATCACCCGCATCCTCGAGAACGTCGAGGCCTGACCCTGGACGACCTCCTGCTCGGCCTGCGGGTCGTGCTCTCGCTCGCCGCAGTACTCGGAGTGCTGTGGTTCCTGCAGCGCCGTGTCGCGCGCACGCAGGCCCGTCGTCGCGACAGTGAGGCGATCACGGTGCTCGGACGCCAGGGAGTCGGCCCGAAGGCGCAGATCGTCGTGATCCAGACCGAGGACGCCCGATACGTGCTCGGCGTCACGGAGCACGGCGTGAACGTCGTCGATCGGCTGCCGGTCAAGCGGACCGACACCTCGGAGGAGACACCCCGCCCGGCATGGTCGCCGGCGACCACGGAAGCGGCGTCCGACGCCGCGGAGTTCGACCGGATCCTGGCCGCGGCCGCTCTGACGGAATCGACGGACATCCCGCCGGAGTCATCAGCGCCGCAGCGCCGTGTGCGGCACCGCAACGATCCGCTGCGCGGCTCCATCCTCTCCCCCGAGACGTGGCGGCAGACCGCCGAGGCCATCCGGCGCACCCGATGAGCGTCACCCGTGGGGTCGTCGACGGGCGCGCGCTGCGACGAATCGCGCTGATCCTCGCCGCGGCACTCGCACTCGTCGTGGTCCTCACCCTCATCACGGGCACGGCCGCCCACGCACAGGTGACCCCGGACGATCAGGGCGAGGGCGTCACGATCGACATCAACGGCGTCGACGGCGGTCCGTCGGGGTCGATCCTGACCCTGTTGGGCATCACGCTGCTCTCGGTCGCCCCCGCGTTGCTGCTGATGATGTCGTCGTTCACGAAGATCTTCGTCGTGCTGGCGATGACCAGGAACGCCCTCTCGTTGCCGACCATCCCCCCGAACCAGGTGCTGGCGGGGCTGTCCCTCTTCCTGTCGCTGTTCATCATGTGGCCGGTGCTCACCGAGATCAACACGGTCGCGGTGCAGCCCTACATCGACGGCTCGCTCTCGTTCACACAGGCCATCGACGTGGGCCAGCTGCCCCTGCAGGAGTGGATGCTCCGCTTCACCCGCGAAGAGGACCTCGCGCTCATGACGCGGATGGCCGGCCAGCCCAACCCCGAGGACCCCTCGAGCGTCCCGATGTACACGCTCATCCCCGCGTTCATGATCTCCGAGCTGCGCGCGGCGTTCATCATCGGCTTCGTGATCTTCATCCCGTTCCTGGTGATCGACCTCGTCGTGGCAGCGGCGCTGATGTCGATGGGCATGATGATGCTCCCGCCCGTCATGATCTCGCTGCCGTTCAAGATCCTGCTGTTCATCCTCGTCGACGGCTGGGGGCTCATCATCAGAGCCCTCCTGGAGAGTTACGGAGGGGTCGGATGAGCCCCGAGGCGGTCATCGACATCGGCACGCAGGGACTGATCATCGCGGCGAAGCTCGCCGCCCCCGTCCTGGTCACCGCGCTCGTCGTCGGCTTCGCGATCTCGCTGTTGCAGTCCATCACCCAGGTGCAGGAGGTGACGCTGTCCTTCGTGCCGAAGATCGTCGCGGTCGGCATCGCGCTGTTGATCGCCGGCAACTGGATGATCGCCGAGATGATCGCCTTCACCAACGAGATGTTCGCCCGCATCCCCTCGCTGTTGAGTGGATGACGGCGTGTACATCCCCATCGATTTCGCGTGGCTGGAGGCCACGATGCTCACCGCGGTGCGCATCACGGCCTTCATCATGATCGCTCCGCCGTTCTCCTACGGGGCGATCCCGGTGCGCGTGAAGGCGATGCTCGCGATCGGGCTCTCCCTCGCCGTCGGCACCGCCGTCGCCCCCGGGTACGAGAACCTCGACACCGGTCCCTTCCTCGGCGCGCTCGTCCTGCAGCTCGTCACGGGTGCCCTGCTGGGGTTCCTGGTGCTGCTGTGCTTCTCCGCGCTCCAGGCTGCGGGAAGCCTGATCGACGTCTTCGGCGGGTTCCAGCTCGCGCAGGCGTTCGATCCCCACTCGATGGTCAACGGCGCGCAGTTCACCCGGCTGTTCCACATCACCGCGCTCACGCTGCTGTTCGCCTCGGGCGGGTACCAGCTGATTTTGGCCGGGCTCGCGCGGAGCTTCGAGGCCGTGCCCGTCAACGGTATCTTCCAGGTGGCCGGTCCTGCCGAACTGCTCGTCGACGGGGTGACGCAGCTCGTGCTGGCGGCCGTGCAGATCGCCGGACCGCTCGTGCTCGTGCTGTTCCTCGCCGATGTCGGGCTCGGGCTCATCACCCGTGTCGCCCCTGCCCTGAACGCGTTCGCGATGGGCTTCCCGGTGAAGATCCTGCTCACGCTGCTGCTCGCCGGAGCCGTGTACGCCGTGCTCCCCGGCATCGTCGACGCTCTCGCCGCCAACGCCCTGCGGATGATGCAGGGGGTGCACCGATGAGCGGGACCGATACCGGCGAACGCAGCGAGAAGGCGACGGACAAGCACCTCAGCGAAGCGAGGAAGAAGGGACGCCTGTCACGCAGTCAGGACCTCACGGCCTGGCTCGGTATCGGCGCGGCGGCCGTCACGATGCCCGCCGCGATCGCGCTCGGTGCATCGGCGGGGACGGAGCAGCTGCTCACGCTCGACTCCCTGGTCGCGGCGCCGACGCCGGAGGCCGCGCTCGCAGCGCTCGGCCGCGGCCTGGCCTCCGTGCTCCCGACGCTCACCGTGATGCTGACGGCCGTCGCGATCGTCACCCTGATCGGCGCGGTCATCCAGGGGGGTGTGCACCTGCGCCCTCTGACGGGCCGCTTCGAGCAGTTCAACCTCGTCAACGGCGTGCGCCGCGTGTTCGGCATGCAGGCTCTCTGGGAGGGCGCCAAGGCCCTCATGAAGACCGCCGCCATCGGCATCGCCCTCTGGTTCGTGATCGCGAGCCTGATGCCCGTGCTGACCGCGAGCGGGGCGCACTCCGTCACCCGACTGCTCGGCACCGCGAGCGAAGGCACGACCGCCCTGCTGCAGACCGCGATCGGCGTGGGGCTGGCCCTCGCCGCGATCGACATGTTCGTGGTGATGCGACGCAACCGCAAGCACACGCGCATGACCAAGCGCGAGATCCGCGACGAGAGCAAGAACTCCGAAGGCGATCCGCTCATCCGCCAGCAGCGCCGTTCACGGCAGCTCGCTGTCAGCCGCAACCGCATGATCGCGGCCGTCGCCGGCTCCGATGTGGTGGTGGTCAATCCCACCCACATCGCCGTGGCACTGCGGTACGAACCCGGCAGGGCCGCGCCCAAGGTGGTCGCGAAGGGCAGCGGCGTGATCGCGGAGCGCATCCGCGACGAGGCCGTGCGCGCCGGTGTTCCACTGGTGCGCGAGATCACCCTCGCCAGGGCTCTGCACGCCGCCTGCGAGCTCGGGCACGAGATCCCCGAAGACCTGTACAACGCCGTGGCCCGTGTGCTCGTGTTCGTCGACTCGCTGCGACGACGCGGGGCCGCCCGCGGCATCCACTCCCTTCCCTACCGGAGGACCGCATGAGACAGCTGCTTCCCAAGCTCGGAGTGCCGATCGGCGTCGTGGGCATCATCATGCTCCTCGTCGTGCCGGTGCCGCCGTTCCTGCTCGACATCCTCATCATCCTGAACATCATGTTCGCGCTCGTGATCCTGCTGACGTCGATGTTCGTGAAGAAGCCGCTCGACTTCTCGGTCTTCCCCTCGCTGCTGCTCGTGGCGACGCTGTTCCGCCTGGGGCTCAACGTGGCCTCCACCCGTCTGGTGCTCGGCGAGGCGTATGCGGGGCAGGTGATCGAGGCCTTCGGCGCCATCGCGGTCGGCGGCTCGCTCATCATCGGCGCCGTCGTGTTCCTCATCCTCGTCGTCATCCAGTTCGTCGTCGTGACCAAGGGTGCGGAGCGCGTGGCCGAGGTCGGCGCACGATTCACGCTCGACGCGATGCCCGGCAAGCAGATGGCCATCGACGCCGACCTGAACGCCGGACTCATCACCGATGCTGAGGCCCGCGAGCGCCGCGCCGAGGTGGCGGCCGAGGCCGACTTCTACGGAGCCATGGACGGTGCGTCCAAGTTCGTGAAGGGCGACGCGATCGCCGGTCTCGTCATCATCATCATCAACATCGTCGGCGGCATCGCCATCGGGATCGTGCAGCACGGCATGACGATCGACGAATCCGTGAGCACCTACAGCCTGCTGACGATCGGCGACGGTCTGGTCACGCAGATCCCCGCCCTGCTGATGGCCGTCTCCACCGGCATGATCGTGACCCGCTCCACGGCGGAGGCGGAGATGGGGACGGCGGCGTCCGCCCAGCTCGGCCAGTCCCGCAATGCGCTGATCATCGCCGGATGCGCCGCGATCATCATGTCGCTCATCCCGCACATGCCGATGCTGCCGTTCGTCGCGATCGGCGCGACGCTGCTGCTGATCGCGCAGCGGATCAAGGCCACCCAGAAACGCGAAGAGGCGGCTGCGGTGCAGAGCCCGTCGACGGTTCCGACCGACCAGCCGGAGGAGCTCATCGAGAAGATGCGTGTGCATCCTCTCGAGATCCTGCTCGCCCCCGACATCGTGGATCTGGTCACCGGGGGCCCGGACGACCTCCTCGCACGCGTGAAAGCCCTCCGACGCCGCATCGCCCTCGATCTGGGGCTGGTCGCGCCACCGGTGCGCACCCGCGACAGCATCGAGCTGCCGCAGGCGACCTACGTCATCCGGATCGCCGGGGTCGAGACCGGTCGCGGTACGGCACCCGTCGGGTCGGTGCTCGCGCTCGGACAGGGGCTGGACAGCCTTCCCGGCACGGCGACGCTCGACCCGGTCTTCGGTCTCGAGGGCAAGTGGATCCCCATGGAGATGCGCCACAGCGCGGAGTTCGCCGGGGCCACCGTGATCGACCGCGCGAGTGTGATCATCACGCATCTCTCCAGCGTCATCCACGCCCACGCCGCTCGACTGCTCAGCCGCGAAGACGTGCGCCAGCTCACCGACGCCCTCAAGCAGGTCTCGCCCGCTGCGGTCGAGGAGCTCACCCCCGCTCTGCTCTCACTGGCAGAGGTGCAGCGCGTGCTGCAGGGCCTCCTGGCGGAGCGGGTCCCCATCAACGACCTCAGCCGCATCTACGAGGCTCTCGCGTTGCGGGCCAGGGTGTCCACCGAGCCGGAGGGCCTGATCGAGGCCGCCCGCGCCGCCCTCGGCCCGGCGATCGCCGCCCGTTTCGCCGATGCCGGAACCCTGCGCGTGGTCATGATCAACCCGCTGCTGGAGCAGGCCATGCTCGAGAGCCTGCGCTCGAGTGACGAGGGCAGTCAGATCGTCTTCGATCCGCAGCGCATGGAGACCGTGATCGAGTCCGTGAAGCACGCCGTCTCCTCGGTGCGGGAAGGCGGCGAGCCGGTGCTCGTGTGCGCACCCTCGTTGCGACCGGCCGTGCGGCGCCTCATCTCCGCGCAGACCGACGGCCTCCCCGTGCTGTCGTACAACGAGGCGACTGCCGCGGCTCTCACGATCGAGACGGTGGGCGTCGTGCACGACATCCCCGCACCGGCGGTCGGCGTCGTCCCCGCAGCACTAGGCTGAACGAATGCTGGTGTTGACGAGGCGGATCGGTGAGAGCGTGCGCATCGACGGCGACATCGAGGTCACGCTGCTCGAGATCAAGGGCGACAGCGTGCGCATCGGCGTGAAGGCGCCGCGCGAGACGCGCATCCAGAGGACCGAGATCATCGAGGCCGTGGTCGCCGAGAACGTGTCGGCCGCCGCCGAGACGGGTGACGACGCCGAAGGCGCGATCGTCGCTGCCCTCGCGCGAGGACGAGAGACCCGCACGCGGTAGTCAGCCCGCCGGTCGCACGCCGATCAGGTCGTCCGCGTTGGCGCGCTTCCACTGATCGCCGCCCGCCGCCCTGGCTCTGACCGCGGCCCGGTCCGCCGCAGCCCGCAGCAGGTCGTAGTCGTAGCCGACGACGGACACGGGCGCCCAGCCGATGCTGGCGGAGGAGCGGATACCACTCGCGGAGGCTCCCCTCTCGAGCATGGCGATGCGGGTGAGCATGGCGCGCAGGTGATACCGCACCGCTTCGTCGCTGCCACGGATGATCACGACGGCCCGCCCGTCCTCGATCCGATCGGCGTCCGCCGATGCCGGCAGCGCGTCTTCGATGTCG
Organism: Microbacterium oxydans; assembly: GCF_006540085.1. Lineage (GTDB taxonomy): Bacteria > Actinomycetota > Actinomycetes > Actinomycetales > Microbacteriaceae > Microbacterium > Microbacterium oxydans. The sequence continues at coordinate 132,352 of NZ_BJOG01000008.1, forward strand.
TCGTGGAAGCGATCGACGATGCGGGCGAACTCCGCTCCGGTCGATGCTTCGCGGAGGTCGACCGGATCGTCGAGGCGGATGTCGAGGACGGACCACGGCTGGTCGTTCTGCGCTTCGGCTTTGCGCAGACGTCTGCGGGCGCGATCCGCCCCGTCGGTGCTGCGACCGGCAGCGGCCTTCTCCCCCACGCGCACCAGCAGCACGAGGGTGAAGGCCGCGCAGGTGCTCACCACGAGGGTCCCGACGGCGTTCATGCCGCGCAGCGCGCTCAGTTGCTCCTGGGTTCCCGCACCGCCCACGACGAGGGCGGAGGCGGCGCTCACGACCGCCACGACCACGAATCCGCACGAGGCGAGAGCCAGCGGCAGCACGATGTCCCTGGCCACGGGCCGTCCGCGCAGGAGCTCGTACGCGACCATGCCGGCGAACACCCCGCTGACGAGGAAGACGACGTGGAAAGTGGGCAGATACCAGGGCGTCTCCGTCGTCGCCACGAGAAGCACGGGGGCGGCCACCAGGAAGGGGATCACCGCCCACCAGGATGCGCGGCGACCGAAGTGCAGCCGCAGTCCGATCCACACCAGCGGCTCGAAGCACAGCATCAGCGCAGAGGCCGCGGCGCGCAGCATCTGCTCATCGGTCTGCTGCCCGGCCAGCCACAGGTAGGCCCCGAGCATCCCGAGCCCGAACGCGCCGGCCCAGGTCACCGTCGCGCGGCTCGGGCGGGCGAGCGTTCCGAGCCCCACCACCAGCGCTGTCAGCACGGTGACGACGGCCACCATGCTGGTGGTGATGTCGACGCTCACCGGAACGAGCGGACTCATGTGTGCTTCTCCTTCGCTCGGTGATGCGGGAACCGCAGTGTCACCCTGGTTCCGGTGCCGGCCTCGCTGACCACATCGATGGTGCCCTCGTGGGCGGCGACGATCTCCCTGGCGATCCCCATCCCGAGCCCCGTTCCGCCGATGCCGGCGCGCATCGCGCTGTCCGCACGGAAATAGGGCTCGAACACCCGTGAGAGGTCTTCGGGAGACATCCCCGTACCGTTGTCGGAGACAGCGAGTTCCGCGTACCCATCGGGCCCTGTCGAGAGGTCCACGGTGATGATCCCTCCGGCGGGGGTGTACTTGACGGCGTTGCTGAGCAGGTTGTCCAGCACCTGGCGCAGGCGGAAAGCGTCGCCGGAGACGACGAGTCCGCCCTCCCCCTCCACGGTGAGGGTCTGTCTGCTGCCGGCGATGAGCGGTGAGTACGAAGCGGCGGACGCCTCGACGAGTTCGCGCAGGTCCACAGGGGCGAACGGCTCCGGAGCCGTGTGGCTCGTCTGCTCCAGGATGCTCCCGACGAGCTCCTGCATGCGATCGCCCGCGTGCGCGATGATCTCGAGCTGAGCGGGCACCCTGCCCGGGAGATCCTCGCGTTCGCGCAGCAGCTCCACGTGGCCGATGATCGCGGTGAGCGGGTTGCGCAGCTCGTGCGAGACGACCGCCGTGAACGCCCTGCGTTCCTCCTCGGCCTCGAGCATCGCGGTCACATCATCGATCACGACGAGAGTGATGTCCTCCCCCTCGCCGGCCGTGGCCATCGGCTGTGTGCTCACCTCCAGCGCCCTCCACTGTCCACCGCCGTCGAACAGCCAGACCCGCTCGGACTGCAACGTCTCTCCGCGCGCCGCCCTTGCCAGCGTCGTGCGCGTCTGCGGCACGGCATGGCCGCGACGCGCGTCGTACTCGACCGAGGCGGAGGGCAGAGCGGCGCCGAAGCGGTCGCGCCCGTACAGAGACCTGTACGCGTCGTTCATCTGCAGGATGCGACCGGACGATGTGACGACGACGAGCGCGGCGCCCAGCGCGTCGACGATCTGCGTGACCCTGCGCTGGTTGGCTTCGGCGCGCTCGGCCGCGCGATTGACCTGCTCCGACCGCCGTTGGAGAAGTCGGCGTGCCGCACGAGAGCGCTGAGCGCCGATGCGCACCGTGACGCCCAGGAACCCGAGGGTGATCACGAGCGTCAACAGCCGCAGCAGGATGTCCGCCGGAGTGCCGTTCTGATCCGCGAAGACCACGAGGGTACCGCTGATGAAGGCGATGCCTCCGAGCACCCACGGCAGGGAGAAATAGGTCGCCAGCCAGACCACGGGGAAGACCCAGAGGAAGCCCAGGCGGATGTCGGGCGCGTTCGTCGTGAAGCCGACGGCGAGGGCGTCCAGGAGCGGGATGGCAGCCACCGCGCTGTGCGGGAGTCGATGCCAGGGCACGGCCAGGGTCACCAGAGTGGTCACGACGACGAGGGCGATCCCCGTGACGATCAGAGGGTTGGCGAAGGTCTGGGGCTTGAAGGCGGTGATCATCACCACGATGGCGACGATGCTGCCCATGAACACCAGTTGCCATCGCCAGATCGAGACGGTGCGGATCATGCTCTTCGCCCGCCCTCCGGTCGATCCTCAGCTTTCCCGCAAGATTACTCAAAGATCGGTGCAGCCCGCTCTTCGGGCGGCCTCGCACCCCTAGCATTCTGAGTGGGGCCGAAACTGCGACTGGGGAACAACGCAGACGCCGGGGCCAGGCGAGTGGGGATTCGCAGGCATCCGGGGCCGCGGCTGGGGAGCCGCGGCTCCGCCCCGGTCAGTTCGTTTCGATCGTTGCGGGGGTCAGGCGGTAGCCGACCCCGCGCACGGTCTCGACGTAGCGAGGGGCGCTCGTGCTGTCACCGAGCTTTCGCCGCAGGTTGGCGATGTGCGTCTCGATCGCGCGCTTGTCCGGCTCGCTCACGTAGTCGCTCGAGCCCGGGGGAAGGCCGCGCAACCCCCGGGCGAGCTCGGCCTTGCTGCATACGCGCTGCTTCGCCTCGAGCAGTGCGGCGAGCAGATCGAACTCGGTCGGGGTGAGGTCGATCCGCCGTTGCCCGATCAGGACCATCCGCGTGTCGAGGTCGAGGCTGAGGTCCCGGTGCACCCGCCCACGCCAGGTGAGCACGGTCGCGCCGTCGGCCACGGGCTCTGGTTCGACCGGGGCACGCAGGCTCGACGCACTGCGGACGTCCGGCAGTCGAGGACGACGCAGGAGCGCCTCGATGCGGGCACGCAGCTCGCGCGGGCGGAACGGCTTCACCAGATACTCGTCGGCACCGGAGGTGAGCCCCAGAACCACGTCGGACTCGTCGGAGAGCGCCGAGAGCATGATGATGAAGGTGTCGCTGACCCGACGGATGCGCCGCGCCACCTCGAAGCCGTCGATGCCGGGCAGGTTGATGTCGAGGGTCGTGATCACCGGCTGGTGCCGCTCGACGGCCCCGAGACCGTCCACACCCGACCCCGTGAGGATCGTCTCGAAGCCCGCCGCGAGGAAGACCTCGTCGAGCAGGGAGCGCACACCGGGATCGTCCTCGATGATCACGGCGACCAGGGCGCGGACGTCCCCCGAGCTCACGAGGCGCTCTCGCGCGTGATCGTGACGAAGCGCGGCGCGTCGGCATCCAGCTCGGACGGGTCGACATCCGCCGCTCCGACGGGCCGTTCCACCTCGATGTCCCACCACGAGTCCGCCAGCTCCTCGGCCATGCCACGCCCCCACTCGATCACCACGACGGACCGCTCGAGGTCGAGGTCGAGGTCGTCGAGCTCAGCAGCCGAGCCGAGCCGGTAGGCGTCGACGTGCACCAGTGATGCTCGGCCGACCAGGGAGGGATGAGTGCGGGCGATCACGAAGGTCGGGCTCTGCACCGGTCCGCGCACCCCCAGCCCCTCGGCGAGACCGCGGGTGAAGGTGGTCTTCCCCGCGCCGAGAGGACCGGTCAGCACGAGCAGGTCGCCCGCCTCGAGCTGCTCGCCGATGCGCAGACCCAGCTGCTCCATCTCCTCGGCGGTGGCGATCTCCCGGCGGCCGAGGAAGGCGGGATCCACGCTCACGACGTCCTCCGAGGCACCCGGGGGCCGATCCGGGTGACGATCTCGTAGTTGATGGTGTCGGCGGCTTCGGCCCAGTCCGCAGCCGAGGGCACGCCGAGGGTGGGGTCGCCGAACAGGACCACCTCATCCCCGATCGAGACGGGGGTGTCCCCGACGTCGACGATGAACTGATCCATCGCGATCCGTCCGACGTTGAGGAACCGGCGCCCGCCGATCGAGACCGGAAGCTTCCCCGAGGCGTTGCGGGGCACCCCGTCGGCGTAGCCGAGAGGAACGAGCACCAGGGTCGTGTCGCGGTCGGTGCGATGGTCATAGCCGTAGGAGACCCCGGTTCCCGCCGGCACGCGACGGACGGCGGCGATCGCGCCCCGGAGGGTCATGGCCGGCCGCAGCCCGAGTTCCGCTGAACTGCGGTCGTCGAAGGGCGAGAGGCCGTAGAGTCCCACGCCGATGCGGACGGCGTCGAGGCGCATCTCGGGCAGGTCTATGGCTGCTGCCGTGGCGGCGATGTGTCGGATCTCGGGATGGACGCCGAACGACGCAGCGGTGGCGACCCCCTCTTCGAATTTCGCGAGCGCCGCCCTGTCGTCGTCCACGGAGGTGTTGGAGAGATGGCTGAACAGTCCCACGATGCGCAGGCGCCCGATGCGCTCGAGCCGCGCCGCCTCCGCCAGCACACGTCCCCAGTCCGCCGGGGCGATACCGTTGCGCGACAGCCCGGTCTCGAGCTTCAGATGCACTCCGACCGGCCGGTCGACAGCGGCTGCCGCGCCGGCTGCCTCGAGCTGATCGAACGAGGAGATCCCGACTTCGATGTCCTGTGCCGCGGCGTGCTCGAACCTCTCCCCCGGCGCATGCAACCATGCCATGATCGGCGCGTGCACGCCCTGTCTGCGCAGCTCGAGCGCCTCGGGGATCTCGGCGACGCCGATCCGCGTGGCACCGGCCGAGAGCGCGGCCACCGCTGCCGAAGCCGCACCGTGACCGTAGGCGTTGGCTTTCACGATGGCGATCACCTCGACGCCGGTGAGGCGCCGGAAGTGCCGCACGTTGTCGGCGATGGCATCGAGATCGATGGTCGCTTCTCGGAACGGGACGGTCACAGCGGTGCTCCTTCGGCGACGACGAACGCCGCGGCGAGGCCGGCGTCATGGGTGAGAGTCAGATGCAGTGTGAGGATGCCCCGTTCCTCGACGACGGCGGCCGTCGACCCGGAGAGCACGAAGTGCGGGCGACCGGAGGGTTCCGAGGCGATCTCGATCTCGGTCCAGTGCACACCGTCGGATCCGCCCAGAGCCTTGATCAACGCCTCTTTGGCGGCATAGCGCGCGGCGAGGGAAGGCAGGCGTAGCGTGCGCTCCGACGGGGCGAAGAGGCGTTCGCGAAGTCGCGGCGTCCGCTCCATCGTCCGCTCGAACCTCGGGATGTCCACGAGGTCGATGCCGGTTCCGATGATCACCCGTTCAGCCTACCGAGCCTGAATCCCGTTGAAATCGCCCAAATGGCTCCGTTTCCGCTGGAAACGAAGCCATTCGCGCGAATCGGAGGCCGGGTCTACTCGACCGTCACCGACTTCGCGAGGTTGCGCGGCTGGTCGACGTCGAGTCCCTTCGCCGTGGCCAGGGCCATCGCGAAGATCTGCAGCGGCACGACGGCGAGCAGCGGCTCGAACATCGGGCCGGCGAGCGGGATGCGGATGACCTCGTCGGCGAACGGCAGCACGGCCGCGTCGCCCTCCTCGGCGATCACGATCACCCTGGCACCGCGCGCGCGGATCTCCTGGATGTTCGAGACGACCTTGGAATGCACGAGCGCCGAGTGACGCGGCGACGGCACGAGCACGAACACCGGCTGCCCCGGCTCGATCAATGCGATCGGACCGTGCTTGAGCTCGCCGGCGGCGAAGCCCTCCGCGTGGATGTAGGAGATCTCCTTGAGCTTGAGCGCACCCTCGAGCGCGATGGGGTACCCCACGTGCCGGCCGAGGAAGAGCACCGAGCGCGTGTCCGCCATCCACCCGGCGAGCTGCGTCACGTGCTCCTGCTCGCTGTCGAGGACCTTGGCGATCTTCTCGGGGAGCGCTGCGAGCTCTGCCGCATCGAGCGAGGCGTCGGCCACGGCACCGCGGACCCGGCCCATGTGCAGCCCCAGCAGCAGGAGGGCGGTGATCTGTGCCGAGAACGCCTTGGTCGAGGCCACGGCGACCTCGGGCCCGGCGTGCGTGTAGACCACCGCATCCGACTCGCGCGGGATGGTGGCGCCCTGCGTGTTGCAGATCGACAGCGTGCGTGCACCGCGTTCGCGGGCGTACTTCACGGCCATCAGGGTGTCCATCGTCTCCCCCGACTGGCTGATCGACACGACCAGGGTGTCGGCGCCGATCACCGGGTCGCGGTAGCGGAACTCGTGTGCGAGTTCGACGTCGACGGCCACGCGTGCCCACTGCTCGATCGCGTACTTGCCCACCAGCGCCGCGTAGGAGGCCGTACCGCAGGCGGTGATGATGACCCGGTTGATGCCGACGAAGAGCTCGTCGAACCCGTCGAGCTCCGGGATCACGACCTGACCGTCCTGGATGCGGCCGCGGATGGTGTTCGCCACCGCCTCGGGCTGCTCAGCGACCTCCTTGGCCATGAAACTCGACCATCCGCCCTTCTCGGCGGCTGCCGCGTCCCATGACACGTCGAAGGGCTCCGGCTCGACGGGCGTGCCGGCGAAGTCGGTGACCGTCACGGAGTCCGGGGTGATCGAGACGATCTGGTCCTGACCGATCGCGAGCGCCTTGCGGGTGTGCTCGATGAAGGCGGCGACGTCGGATCCGAGGTAGTTCTCGCCCTCGCCGAGCCCGATCACGAGGGGGGAGTTGCGACGAGCGCCGACGACGAGGCCCGGGTGGTCCTGGTGCATCGCCAGCAGAGTGAAGGCCCCTTCCAGGCGGTTCACGATGCTGCGGAAGGCCAGCTGCAGGTCGCCGCCGTTGCCTGCGTACTCCCGTCCGAGCAGGGCTGCGGCGACCTCGGTGTCGGTCTCGCTGCGGAACACCACGCCGTCGGCGAGGAGCTCGTCACGCAAGGCCGAGAAGTTCTCGATGATGCCGTTGTGGATGACCGCGAGCTTGTCGTCATCGGCCAGGTGCGGGTGCGCGTTGCCATCGGTCGGACCCCCATGCGTCGCCCAACGGGTGTGCCCGATGCCGGTCGAGCCGTCGGGGAGCGGGGCATCGGCGAGCGAGTCGCGCAGGATGGCGAGCTTGCCCGCCTTCTTGCGCATCCCGAGCGTGCCGTCGCCATCGATGACCGCGACACCCGCAGAGTCGTATCCGCGATACTCCAGGCGTGCGAGGCCTGCGAGAAGGATGTCCTGGCTGGGGCGCGGGCCCACGTATCCGACGATTCCACACATGGGATCAAGAGTAAGGCGCGTTTTTTGCGAGTCGTCCGTACAATCGGGTGCCGGCGGCCGCCTCAGAGCTTGCGCAGGAGCACGCTCTCCACGTCGTGATCCGCGCCCTTACGCAGCACGAGCCGCGCACGGTGCCGGGTGGGCATCACGTTCTCGACGAGGTTCGGCATGTTGATCTCGTTCCAATATCCCAGTGCAGTGGTGATCGCCTCCTCGTCGGTGAGGTGCGCGAACACGTTGAAGTACGACGAGGGGTTGCTGAACGCGGCCTGACGAAGGGCGAGGAAGCGATCGACGTACCACTTCTCGATATGCGAGGTGTCGGCGTCGACGAAGATCGAGAAGTCGAAGAGGTCGCTCACGGCCACGTCGTTCGGCGCGGGCGGCGGCTGCAGCACGTTCAGGCCCTCGACGATGACGACGTCGGGGCGGCGCACCACCACGTTCGCATCCGGGACGATGTCGTAGCGCATGTGCGAGTAGAAGGGAGCACGCACCTCGGCGGCACCGCTCTTGACCTCGGTCAGGAACTCGATCAGGGCGCGGCGGTCATAGGACTCGGGGAAGCCCTTGCGGTCCATGATGCCGCGGCGCTCGAGCTCCGCGTTCGGGTAGAGGAACCCGTCGGTCGTCACCAGTTCCACCCTCGGGGTCCCCGGCCAACGGCTCATGAGTTCGCGCAGCAGGCGCGCGATGGTCGACTTGCCCACGGCGACAGACCCGGCGACTCCCACGACGAACGGGGTGGTGGTGTCGTCCTCCTGGAGGAACGAAGAGGTGGCGGCACCCAGTCGCTTCGTCGACGTCGCGTACAGGCTGAGCAATCGGCTCAGCGGCAGATACACCTCGCGCACCTCGGTGAGCGAGAGGCGATCTCCGATGCCGCGCAGCTCGACGACCTCGGTCTCCGTGAGTGGCTGGTCGAGTCCGGCGGCGAGGCGCGCCCACTCCGCACGCCCGATCTCCCGATACGGAGACAGCGGCAGCGTGGGGTCGGCGGTGGTCACGGGGTCCATCGTATCGGCGCGCTCACGGCGCGATGTCCGCGGGAGAGTATTCTCATCCCGTGCGCCTGGGAGTCCTCGATATCGGATCCAACACCGTCCACATGCTCGCGGCCGACGTCCGCCCCTGTGGACGTCCGCTCGCGACGACGAGCGACCGGACGGTGCTGCGCCTCATGCGCTACCTCACCCCCGACGGGTCCATCGCGGAGGAGGGCGTCGTCGCGCTCGAGGCCGCGGTCGCGCAGGCCCGAAGGGTCGCGGAGAGCGAGCGCGTGGATGCCCTGCTCGCCACGGCGACGAGCGCCGTGCGCGATGCCCGCAACGGCGCCGACGTCATCGCCCGCATCGAAGCAGCGCTGGGACAGAGTCTCCAGGTGCTCGACGGCGAGACCGAGGCGGAGCTGACCTTCCTCGCGGTCCGTCGCTGGTTCGGCTGGTCGGCAGGTCAGCTCCTGCTGCTCGACATCGGCGGCGGCTCACTGGAGATCGCAGCGGGAGCCGAGGAGCTGCCGGACGCTGCGGTCTCGGTCCCCCTGGGCGCGGGGCGCATGACCGTACAGTTCCTGCCGAACGACCCGCCCGGTGAGACGGACGTGGAACGACTGCGCGCGCACGCGACGGCGACGCTCGCAGAGGTGCTGCCGAGGTTCGTCGCCCTCCCCCGCCCCGATCACGTGGTGGGCTCGTCCAAGGCCATCCGTTCCTTGGCCCGATTGGTCGGATATCCGGCCCAGGGATGGTCGGGGAGCGAACGGATGCTGCTCCCCCGCACCGCTCTCGGATCGTGGATCCCCCGGCTTGCACGTCTGCCCGCGTCCGCCAGACAGGAGCTGCCCGGCATCACCCCGGATCGGACGTTCCAGATCGTGGCCGCGGCCGTGTCTCTGCATGCGGCGATGACCGCCCTCGACGTGGACGAGCTCGAGGTCTCACCATGGGCGCTGCGCGAAGGCGTGCTGCTGCGCTACATCGAACAGCTGAACTGGAGCGACTCCTCCCGTTGAGCGGTGCGTGACATCGGATGAACATCCTCTGTTGCCCGCCCGGTCCGCGCCGGTATCCTCTGATCAAGCGAGCACCGGCCCGCCCGCACGGAGGAGGACGGGAGGTGATCGCTCGGCGTCGGGGGGTGCTGAGTGGGTCCTGGAGATGAGAGCGCGATCGACTCCGCGGAGCTGAGCGCGCATGGCGTGCACGCGGTGGATGAACGTGTCCCCCTCCTGGTGACGCGGCGGACGTCGGGTCCGGTGACCCTGTTGTCCCTGCAGGGCAGCACCACGGAGCTCGCCATCGACACCACCACGACTCACCCCGACCACGCGGTCTTCGCCTTCGTCGACGCCGCAGGGCTCGCGGCGAAGGAGCAGAACGGTCCGTGGATGCCCGTCGAGAGCGGGCTCGTGCTGGCCCCGCCCGGGGTCGCGGAGCGCGTGCGGTGTGTCGGCACGTGGTACATCACCGCCGCCTATGTTCCCCGCACCGCGCTCGGGACATACGTCGCCGCACTCCCCTCCTCGACATGGATCCTCGAGGAGCGACGTCCGCTCGATCGGGCGATGCAGGCGTTCATCGAGCAGGTGCTGGCCGTCGATGACGAGACGACCGCGATCGAACGATATGCGATGGAGCATCTGATCGTGGAGATGAGCGGAGCGGTGCTGCTCGACCGCGTGGACGCCGTATCCGGACCGCGCTCAGCTCACGCCGCCCTGCGCGACCGAGCGGTCGCCCTGATCGCCCAGCAGTGCGGCGATCCGGGGCTGAACCCCGCGCGGGTAGCCCGCGAGGTGCAGACCTCCCTCCGCCAGCTCCAACTGGTCTTCGCCGAGGTCGAGAACACGGTCGCGGGCGAGATCAGACACCGACGCACGCTCCTGGCGCGGTCGCTGCTCACCGACAGCCGATACGACGATCTGAGCGTCGAGCAGATCTCGCAGCGCTCAGGTTTCGCCTCTCCGATCAGCCTTCGCCGCGCCATCGAGGAGGACTACGGTGCCACGCCCCGCGCATTGCGCACCCATCGCGACGCCGCTCGGCACGGTGGGGAACGCGAAACGGCCGACCGCTGAGATCAGCGGTCGGCCGTGTTCGGTCGCGAGGTCAGAGCGACAGACGATCCTGCACGACCTCGGCGAGGCGACCGGCGTAGGCGTGGACGGATTCCGCGTCGGAGGCTTCCACCATCACACGCACCAGCGGCTCGGTTCCGGACTTGCGCAGCAGCACCCTTCCGGAATCGCCGAGCTCCGACTCGATGTCGCGCACAGCCTGCTGCACGACCTCGTCCTCGGACACACGGTCCTTGTCGACGTCGCGCACGTTGATGAGCACCTGCGGGTAGACCGTCATCACTGAGGCGAGCTCTGCGATCGACTTCTGCTGCCGCGCCATCTCGGCGACCAGGTGCAGGCCGGTGAGGATCCCGTCGCCCGTGGTGGCGAACTCGCTCATGATCACGTGACCGGACTGCTCACCGCCGAGCGCGTAGCCGCCCTCGTTCATGTCTTCGAGCACGTAGCGGTCGCCGACGGCCGTCTGCCGTACCGTGATGCCGTGCTCGCGCATGGCGACGTGCAGACCGAGGTTGCTCATCACCGTCGCGACGAGGGTGTCGTCGGTGAGGTGCCCGCGCTCCTTCATGGACACCGCGAGGATGGCCATGATCTGGTCGCCGTCGATGTGGTTGCCCTCGGCGTCGACGGCAAGGCAGCGATCGGCGTCGCCGTCGTGGGCGATCCCGATGTCGGCGCCGAGGCGCACGACGGCCTCGGCGAGATTGTCGAGATGGGTCGAGCCGACGCCGTCGTTGATGTTCCAGCCGTCAGGGTCGGCGCCGATGACGGTGACCTCGGCGCCCGCATCCCGGAACGTCTCAGGAGAGACTCCTGAGGCGGCGCCGTGGGCGCAGTCGAGCACCACGTGGATACCGTCGAGGCGGTTCGGGAGCGAGCCGAGAAGATGCATGACGTAGCGGTCCTCCGCGTCGGAGAACCGGTCGATGCGTCCCACCCCGGCGCCGGTCGGGCGCAACTTCTCGCCGGACATGGCCTCTTCGATGCGCCGCTCGACCTCGTCGGGGAGCTTGCGGCCCCCGCGGGCGAAGATCTTGATCCCGTTGTCGGGAGCGGCGTTGTGCGATGCGGAGATCATCACACCGAAGTCGGCGTCACGGTCGGCGACGAGGAAGGCGAGCGCGGGTGTCGGAATGACCCCCGCCTCGAGCACGTCCACTCCCGAGGAGGCGAGACCGGCAGCGACGGACGCCGCGATGAAGTGCCCGGAGACCCTGGGGTCGCGGGCCACGACTGCGGTCAGCCGCTTGCCTTCGGCCTTGCGAGCCTCCGCAGTACGGCCCTGGCCCAGGACGACAGCAGTCGCCTGGGCCAGGGTGAGCGCCAGGTCGGCGGTGAGGATGCCATTGGCGAGTCCTCGCACACCGTCCGTGCCAAAGATCGGCATCGGAGCAGTTGACCTTAACGCTTCGAGTACTGAGGCGCCTTACGGGCCTTCTTGAGTCCAGCCTTCTTGCGCTCCTTGACGCGAGCGTCGCGCGAGAGGAAGCCGGCCTTCTTCAGGGTCGGACGGTTGTTCTCCTCGTCGATGCCGTTCAGCGAGCGGGCGATGCCGAGGCGAAGCGCACCGGCCTGGCCCGAGGGGCCTCCGCCGGAGATGCGCGCGATGACGTCGTATGCACCGGCGAGGTTCAGCACGGTGAACGGGTCGTTGATCAGCTGCTGGTGCAGCTTGTTCGGGAAGTAGTCCTCGATCGTGCGGCCGTTGACCGTGATCGTGCCCGAGCCGGGGACGATGCGCACGCGGGCGATGGCCTGCTTGCGACGGCCGACAGCGGCCCCCGGGACGCTGAGGACGGGGCGGGGAGCCGCCTCGACCGCGTCGGTCTCGGGAGTCGACGTCGAGAAGTTCTGGGGGGTTTCGGTGGTGTCCTGGATGTCAGCCACGAGTATGTCCTTAAGTCTTACGGCGCTTACTGGGCGACCTGGTCGAGGGTGTACGGCGTCGGCTGCTGCGCGGCGTGCGGGTGCTCGGCACCGACGTACACCTTGAGCTTGGACAGCTGCTGGCGGCCGATGCTGTTCTTGGGGAGCATGCCACGGATGGCCTTCTCGACAGCGCGGACCGGGTTCTTCTCGAGGAGCTCGGCGTAGGTGACCGACTTCAGGCCGCCCGGGTAACCCGAGTGGCGGTAGGCCATCTTCTTCTGGAGCTTCTGACCGGTGAGCGCGACCTTGTCGGCGTTCACGATGATGACGAAGTCACCCGAGTCGATGTGGTTGGCGAAGGTCGGCTTGTGCTTGCCACGCAGGAGCGTAGCGGCGTGCGAAGCCAGACGGCCGAGAACGACGTCGGTGGCGTCGATGACGACCCAATCGCGCTGGACTTCGCCAGCCTTGGGAGTGTAAGTGCGCGTCACGATAGTGCTGCTTTCTTGTGTCGAACGGAGAAGTTCGTGAATCCCACTCCGGGGTGGTTCTTCCCGACAGGGAGGAACACGCCAGTGGAGGGCTCACGTTCGGACGATGCGCTTTCTCCGCGGACGGGAAAGGCACCAAAGGGAAATCATACGCCACCGGTGCCGTATGCCCAAACCGCGGCTCAGTCGGGCTTGACCGTGACGAGGATCGGACGGTGATCGCTCGCCCCCTGCGGCAGGGTCGTGATGCGCTCGATCTCGAAGCCCGTCGACGTGGCGAAGTCGTAATGGCCCCGGAACACCCGGTAGCGCGTGTACGTGTGGTCGTCGCTGAGGGAGAGCGCGTAACCGTGGTCGCGCACGGCCTGACCGAGGTTCTCCTTGAAGATCGGATAGTTGTAGTCACCGACCATCAGCTGGGGCAGGCCCTCTCCGAGCGCGGCGAGCTCGGAGAGCGCGGCGCGGATCTGGTGACGGCGCAGGGAGTTCAACGCGGTCAGCGGAGCGGCGTGGAAGGAGGCGACGATGAAGTCCTGGCCGTCGTCGATGTCGCGCAATCGCGCACCGAGAACGCGTTCGTGTGCGGGTTTCGCGATCCGGTCGTGCAGGGATTTCTTGAGTCCGAGCATGCGGATCGCCTGCAGGTGGAACGTGCTCGCGCGATAGAAGAGTGCGAGTCCGAGACGGTTGCCCTGGGTGGCGTCGGCGAGCACGAGGTCGCCGATCTGCGTCGGCAGCGCGGGGACGTCGCACTCCTGCAGACAGAGGATGTCGGGATCGTGCTCGCGCACCAGAGTCACGAGCTCACCCGCGGCTCGATGCTTCTGGAGGTTGTACGAGATGACCTTCATGACCGTTCCACGCTACTCCGGCCCGCTGTGCATCGGCTCCGGGTTGCACACCGTGACTCGTCTGCGGTATTGCGCCGCATGCCCCCTGCTCGAGGCGCGCGTCAGTCGCGGTCTCGACGCGCGCGCGTCTGGATCGCTCGCGACGACAGCAGCTCGTCGGCGGGGTACCCGACCTCGGTGAGGATCAATCCCCGCGCGGCCAGCACCTTGAACTCGCTGGTGCGGGTGAGCGCATCGCGCAGCACCACGAGGTCGTCGACATCGAGGCGCCCCTCCCCCACGGCGACGCAGGCCCCGACGAGTGCGCGCACCATGCTGTGGCAGAACGCGTCGGCCTTGACCTCCGCGACGAGCACGCCGTCGGCATCGCGCTCCCAGCGGTAGTCGAGCAGTGTGCGGATCGTCGTCGCCTCTTCCCGAGGCTTGCAGTACGCCGCGAAGTCGTGCAGTCCGATCAGCGTCCGCGCCGCGGCATCCATCGCGCGCTCGTCGAGGCGGCCGCGGACGAGGGTCGTGTCGTGGCGCCGCAGCGGGTCGTACCCGGCCTGTCCGTCGGCGAGACGATAGCGATAGCGACGCCAGACCGCGGAGAACCGCGCGTCGAACCCCTCGGGGGCGATCGACGACCGCGTGACGGTCACATCCGAGTACGCACCGAGCACACCCCGCATGCGGCCCGCGATGGTCTCGGCGGGCTCCGACGGCGCCCGCCCCTGCCGGGCTTCGATGCGCGACCACTGCTTCTCGTCGAGGTCGACGTGCGCGACCTGGCCGCTCGCGTGCACGCCGGCATCCGTGCGACCTGCCACCACGAACTGCACGTCCGAGCCCACGATGCGCGCGAGGGCGGCTTCCAGCGTGCCCTGCACCGTGCGCAGAGTCGGCTGCTTCGCCCACCCTCGGAAATGGGTGCCGTCGTAGGCGATGTCGAGCCGGATGCGCACGCAGCAAGCCTAGGACACCGAGACCGCCGGACTTCAGGCGGCGTTCACCGTTCGACCAGGATTCCGTCCCGATCGCTGTAGAGATGCGCCCCCGGCCGGAACACCACACCCTCGATCACGAGCGCGACATCGGTCTCACCGGCTCCGAGCTTCGCGCTCTTGCGCGGATTCGTCCCCAGGGCCTTGACCCCCAGCTCGAGGGCATCGATGGCGACACTGTCGCGGATGGCGCCGTTGATCACGACCCCGGCCCAGTCGTTCGCCACGGCGGACGCCGCGATCAGGTCGCCCATCAGTGCCGTCTCCAGCGATCCAGCGCCGTCGACGACCAGGACCGCGCCCGCACCGGGAGTCGCCAGCACCGCCTTCACCAGCGCGTTGTCCTCGAAGCAGCGCACGGTGCGGATCGGCCCGTCGAACGCCGACCGCCGGCCGAAGGAGCGCAGCTGCAGCGAGAGCGACTGGATCTCCTCCCCGAGCTCGTCGTAGAGGTCCGCCGTCGCGACCGCCATCCTCAGATGCCTCCGTCGATCGACCGGATGGTCACGGCAGGCTCGTCCGGGACCATCACCTCGGTGTCGCGGTTCAGGCTCTCGCCACGGAAGAAGCGCTTCGAGCGCGGGAAGAGGTACCAGACGAACATCAGCACCAGACCGAATGCCAACGAGCCGACGCCGATCACGAACGTGCCGCCGATACCGAACAGGACCGTGTAGCCGTAGTCGACATCCCACATGTCGATGGCCGACTGGATGAACGCCCACGCGAGCATGAGCCCGCCCAGCAGCGGGAACAGCCCCTTGAAGAAGAACTCGCGCGCGGACGAGGTGAGGTCCTTGCGGAAGTACCACACGCACGCGAAGCCGGTGATGGCGTAGTAGAAAGCGATCGCGAGACCGAGGGACAGGATCGAGTCCTGCAGGATGTTGTCGCTGATCAGCGTCATCCCGACGTAGTAGACCGAGGCGACCACACCCATGACGATGGTCGAGAACGACGGCGTCTTGTACGTCGGGTGCACCTCCTTGAACTTGGCGGGCAGGGCGCGGTAGACACCCATGGCGAGCGTTCCCCGGGCGGTCGGCAGGATCGTGGTCTGGGTCGACGAGATGGCCGAGATGATCACGGACACCACCAGCACCCAGCCGAACGGACCGAGCAACCCGTCCTTGATCGCGAGGAAGAAGTCGTCGGCGTTCGCCTCGTTGCCCAGGCCCGTGCCGTCCTCGCCGAGTCCGGCGTACATCATCGCGGCGATGGTCACCGCGACGTAGGTGAACAGCAGGATCACGGTGGTCAGCAGCGCGGCGCGTCCGGGGATGCGCTTCGGGTCCTTGGTCTCCTCGTTGAGCGCGAGGCAGGTGTCCCACCCCCAGTAGATGAACAGCGCCAGAAGGATCGCCTCCGTGAAGCCCGACCAGTCGGTGAACGCGAACGGGTTCATCCACTCCCAGTCGAAAGGCGTCGCGTTCGGAGCCGTGCCGTCGAAGAACTGCCACAGCGCCGCGACGATGAAGATCGCCAGTGCCAGGTATTGGATCGCGAGGAGGATGTTCTGGATGCGCTCGCCGATCTCGACGCCGCGCCAGCTGACCCAGGTCATCGCCGCGATGAAGAGCACGGCGACGACGACGACGCGCCAGTCGTTGTTCTCCAGATCCTGTCCGATCAGCGACCAGAAGTAGACCGAGGCGATCTGCGCGAGGTTGGCCAGCACGACCATTCCCGCGACGGCGACTCCCCACCCGCCCATCCAGCCCACCCAGGGACCGAACGCCTTGGTTCCCCAGGTGAACGTCGTGCCGCAGTCGGGGACGGCGTTGTTGAGCTCGCGGTACGCGAAGGCGATCAGGAGCATCGGGACGAAGGCGATGATGAACGCGATCGGAGCCTGCGCCCCCACCGCGAGCACCACGAAGCCGAGCGTCGCCACGAGCGAGTACACCGGTGCTGTCGAGGCGAGACCGATCACGGTCGATCCCCAGAGTCCCAGAGTGCCGGCGGCCAGACCCTTGCCGTCGGGTCGTTCCAGATGAATCGGCGTCGTTGCTGCCATGTCAGAACAGTAGAGCCACAACGGTTCTCGCGTCAACGGCTTTCTCAGACAGCATGAATCCGAAGCAAAGAAGTGGAGCTCACGACGGAATCCGCAGATTCAGCCTCTTTCGAGCATGCCGTCGGCGTGGTCAGCCACCCACTCCATCAGCGGCAGCATGCGCTCCATCAGGTCACGCCCCAGCGGGGTCAGACTGTACTCCACGTGCGGAGGGACGGTCGGAAGGGATTCCCGGTGCACCAGGCCGTCATCGGCGAGCGTCCGCAGCGTCGAGGCCAGCATCTTCTCGCTGATGCCGTCGACCTCCCTGCGGAGGGCGCCCCAGCGGTGGGTGCCGTCGGACAGGCAGGAGAGCACGAGCACTCCCCACTTGCTCATGATGTGATCCAGGACGACACGCGTGCCGCAATTCTGGTCGAACACGAACGGAGTCGATTCCTTTATCTGCGCGAAACTAACCGTCATGTGGGTAACTTACTTCAAAGTGGGTACCGTCAGATCGGAATGCCGAACACCCGATCGCGGGTTGTCGTGGGTGTCACTTACGAAAGGACCCTCATGACCATCCTCGTCACCGGTGCGACCGGCAACCTCGGCCGCCTCATCATCGCCAGCCTGCTCGAGCGCGGCACCGACCCCCAGTCGATCGTGGCAGGAGCCCGCGACACCGCCAAGGCCGCAGACCTCGGCGTTCGCGTCGCGCACCTCGACTACACCGACCCCGCATCGATCGCGTCCGCGCTCGAAGGCGTCGACACGGTCATCCTGGTATCCGGCTCCGAGGTCGGCCAGCGGGTCCCGCAGCACCGGGCGGTCATCGATGCCGCGAAGGCGGCCGGCGTCTCCAAGTTCGTCTACACGAGCGCCCCGAAGGCCACGACGAGCGACCTGATCCTGGCCCCCGAACACAAGGCGACGGAAGAGCTCATCGCCGCGGCCGGGTTGCCCGCCGTGATCCTGCGCAACAACTGGTACACCGAGAACTATGTCGCGGACCTCGCCCGCGCCGCGGAGACGGGTGTACTCGCCGCCGGCACGGGAGAAGGGCGGGTGGCTTCCGCGAGCCGCAAGGACTTCGCCGAGGCCGCAGCCGTCGTCGCGCTCGAGGACGGACACGTCGGTGAGGTCTACGAGCTCGGCGGCGATGTCGCCTGGAACTACACCGATCTCGCTGCTGCCATCGCCGAGGTCACGGGACGCGAAGTCGCGTTCGTCGCGCTCGACCACGACGACCAGGTCGCCGCGCTCCGCGAGGCCGGGCTCGACGAGGGGACGGCTGGATTCGTCGCCGCCCTCGACTCCGGCATCAAGGACGGCGCGCTCGCCGATACCGACGGCACGCTCGCTCGCCTCATCGGGCGCCCCACGACCCCGCTCGTCGAGGGACTCCGCGCCGCCTCCGCCTGATCGGCCCCGCAAGACCGAGTGCCGCCGTCCCCCCGGACGGCGGCACTCGGTGGTTCCGTGCCTCAGGAGGTCGCAGGCACCTGAGGGCGTTCGGCCGGCTGCACGTGCGCGACCGTGAGGGTGATGCTCTCGTGACGCAGGCCTCGGGCGTCGAGCAGCGTGTCGACGGCCCCGTGCCCGGCGTGGAGGATGTCGCCCGATCTCGCCGTGGACTCGACCCCGAGTGTGGCCTCGACCACCACCCCGCCGTCGGCGACGATCACCGAGACCATGGGCTCATCGTCCTTTCGCGCGCCGATGGCCTCAGCGCCCAGTCGCAACAGCTGAGAGATCACAGATCCCGATCTGTAGACGCTGCGCACCCCCGGGGTCGATCGCAGGGTCGCCTCGATCGCCGCAGCGAGTTCCTCGCGCTCCTCCGCCTGCATCACGTCTCCCCCACTCACGTCTCCGCCGCTCACGACGACACCTCTCTGATGTCTCGGATCGCGATGTCGATCGCGACCACGTTCAGTTCGGTGTGCGCGCGAAGGCGACGATCCACTTCGGCTCGAAGTTCGTCCGCGACCTTCGGGATCGGCTGTCCATGCAGCGCGCTCGCATCGATCCCGACGCGGATCGGGGCGCCTGGCCGGGTCACATCGCCCTCCAGCCGGCACCGGCCGATGAGGAGACCGGGAACGGCGTCTTCCGAGGAGCGCACGAGACCGCGAACAGCTCCCTCGGTGATGGCGAGATCCGCCTTCGGATCGGGCGATTCGAAGGGGATGCGGCGTCCGGCCCGCGCATCCATCGCGATGCCGCTCAGGATGCGGTCGACCCAGCTGTCATCGACCTCGGGTTCGGCTGCGGCTTCCGCAGCGAGCAGCTCCGCGCCGAGCCCTCGCAGACGCTCAAGCGCATCCAAGGCCAGCTGACACCCGGGCGACTCGTCGATGGAACGGTCGGCCGGGCGTCTTCCGGCGTCGAGGTAGTCGGTGAGCTCGTCCAGGGTGTGCCCGTCGAGATCGGTGGGCTCGAGTCCGAGTCTGCGGATTTCAGGCGCGTCTCTGTCGTCGGTCATCGCCACTCCTCCATCCGTACGATCATGTATTTTCTGGCGCGGGCCAGTAGGCCGCGCGCCGTGGAGATCGGGATGTCCAACTGCTCCGAGATCTCCTCATAGGTGTAGCCGCCGATCTCACGAAGCACCCAGCACTCGCGTTGAGCGTCGGGCAGCTCCCGCAGAGCAGCACCGAGGGCTGCGACACCGGCGCGAGCCTCGACGACCGCGGACGGTGCCGCATGAAGAGGTGCCGGTCGGTCGATCGAGTCGATGTCGACGGCCGGGCGGATCGCACGGATGCGGTCGACCGCCTTCCGGCTGACGATCCGCATCAGCCAGCTCTTGACCTTCGCCGGATCCTCGAGCTCGCCGAACCGCTGCCACGCGACCACGAAGGACTCCTGCACGATGTCATCGACGTCGGCGGAGGCGTTCAGCATCCGCTGCGTATAGGCGCGCATCATCGGCGTATACCTGCGTACCAAGACGGCGAACGCCTCGACGTCCCCATCCATCGCCCGTCCGGCGACGATGCCGTCGTCCGCATCCTCGAGCGCTGTCCGAAAGCGTTCCTTCTCCATCTACCCCACCCCTCGATCCGATCCCCGAAGGAATTCGGAACAGATGCCCCATCGGATCGGATCATGTCTCACCCGCCTGTGAGGGATCGGGGAGAGGCGGTGCGGCCTCTCCCCCGGTCCCGCCTACTTCTTGAACGCGTCCTTCACGTCCTCCGCAGCGTCGCGCACGTTGCCCTTGGCCTGCTCGGCCTTGCCCTCGGCGACGAGCTTGTCATCGTTGATGACCTTGCCCACGGTCTCCTTGGCCTTTCCGGCGACCTTCTCGGCTGTGGCCTTGATCTTGTCTTCAGCGCTCATTTCTTCTCCCTTTCTCGTTACGGCCCCGGGTCTCGGAGCCGTGTCTTGGATGTGGCGACTACTCGCTCGCTGTCACAGCGGTCTCGCCCTCGACGTCGTCCGAGGGGACGTGCACATCGTCGATCGTGACGTTGACCTCGACGAGGTCCGCCCCTGCCAGCTCGACGAGGTCTCGATGGATAGCCGCCCTGACCTCGTCGGCGACCTTCTGCAGGGCGACCGGATACTCGGCGACGATCGTGATGTCGACGGTGATCTGCGCCTCGCCGACCGCGACGGACACTCCCTGCGAGAGGTCGGTCGTGTTGAAGGCATCCCGGATGGCTCCCACCATGCGCGCAGCGCCCCCGCCGAGCGCATGAACCCCGTCGACATCCCGCGCGGCGATGCCGGCGATCTTCGCGACCACCGCATCCTCGATCGTCGTCGTGCCCACTGCAGCCCCCTGCAGCGGTGCTTCGACGTGGATCTCGGGCTGCGTGCCCGGAGTCGTGTTCGCCATCATGAGCTCCTTCATCCGTGTTCTGCCCGTAGGGGCGCCGGTCGCGGTCGGCGACGCTATGACTAGGACGGATCGCGAGCAGCGGATGTCACAAATCGATCCGAAGAAAGTCGCCGACAACGGATACGAGCACTTCACAGTGCACTCCAAGCTTCGAAGTGCAATATTGCACTCTATGAGCGACAGTGCAGAATCCTTGCGGGAACAGCGCAAGCGGGAGACCTCCCGAGCCCTCACCGATGCCGCACGCCGGTTGACCACGGAGAAGGGGTTCGCCGGATTCACGGTCGAGGAGCTGTGCGCCGAGGTCGGAGTCTCGCGGCGCACGTTCTTCAACTACTTCGAGAGCAAGGAGAACGCGGTCTTCGGCTTCGCGACGATCGATTCCCGCCAGGAAGCTCTCGAGGAGGAGTTCGCCACGCAGCGCGGAGACCTCCTCGACGACTTCATCCAGCTGACGATCAGTCGCTTCGAGCTCTTCAACCCGGTCGATGATGCGCCGGCGATGTTCGCCGTGATCGAGCAGGAGCCGCGGCTGCTGAAGGCGGCCTTCGAACAGCTCGCCAAGAACGAGCGCCGTGACCAGACCCTGATCCTCCGTCGCACCGAGGGCGGCGATGATGCCGAACTCCGCGCCGAGGTGGTCGTGCACACCGTCGGCGCGCTCGTGCGCATGAGCATGGACCAGCTCCTGCACCACCAGTCCCCCGAGCCGTTCGCCGATCTCATCGCGCGACGCCTCGACCTCGCCCGCTCGCTCTACGCACCGTCACAGAAAGCCCGTTGAATGTCCGCCACCGCCACGAAGGATGCGCCGTTCCTGCTCACGAAGCGCCGCATCTGGATCATCTTCAGCGCTCTCATCGCGGGAATGCTGCTCTCCAGCCTCGACCAGACCATCGTGTCCACCGCCATGCCGACGATCGTCGGACAGCTCGGCGGCGTCGACCACCAGGTGTGGATCACCACCGCCTACCTGCTCGCCACCACGATCGTGATGCCCATCTACGGCAAGTTCGGCGACGTGCTGGGCCGGCGCAACCTGTTCCTCGTCGCGATCGCACTGTTCACGCTGGCATCCGTCGGCTGCGCGTTCGCCACGGACTTCTGGATGTTCGTCGTGTTCCGCGCCCTGCAGGGTCTCGGCGGCGGCGGCCTGATGATCCTGTCCCAGGCGATCATCGCCGACATCGTGCCCGCCAACGAGCGTGGCAAGTACATGGGTCCCCTCGGGGCGGTCTTCGGCCTCTCGGCCGTGGCCGGCCCTCTCCTCGGCGGCTACTTCGTGGATCACCTGACCTGGCAGTGGGCGTTCTACATCAACATCCCGGTGGGGATCGCGGCCTTCATCATCGCCCTCATCGCCCTCAAGCTCCCGAGCAAGAAGGCCGAGAAGCCGATCGACATCTTCGGGGTCCTCTTCCTCTCGATCGCCACGACGTGCCTCATCTTCTTCACCGACTTCGGCGGTGACAAGGAGTTCGGATGGGACTCGCTCGCGACCTGGGCATGGGGTGCCGGGCTGATCGTCGCGGCGACGGCGTTCGTGATCACCGAATCGCGCGTGCAGGACCCGATCATCCCGCTGAGCCTGTTCCGCAACCCGATCTTCGTGAACGCCACCGCGATCGGACTGGTGCTCGGAATCGGCATGTTCGCGGCGATCGGATTCGTGCCGACGTTCCTGCAGATGTCCTCCGGCACCTCTGCGGCGGAATCCGGTCTGCTGATGATCCCCATGATGGTCGGCCTCATGGGCACGTCGATCTTCTCCGGGATCGCGATCTCGAAGACCGGCAGGTACAAGATCTATCCGATCCTCGGCACGATCATCACCGGTATCGCCATGGTCGCGATGACCACACTCTCGGCGTCGACTCCCATCTGGCTGATCTGCGTGTTCCTGTTCGTGTTCGGAGCGGGGCTCGGCCTCATCATGCAGGTCGTGGTGCTGGTCGTGCAGAACGCGGTTCCGGCGGGTGAGATCGGCACCGCGACCAGCACGAACAACTACTTCCGGGAGGTCGGCGCGTCTCTCGGCACCGCGGTCTTCGGCACCATCTTCACCACTCGCCTCACCGAGAACCTGCTCGGGGTCTTCGCCGGCGCCGGCGCATCGCCCGATGCCGCCTCAGAGGCCGCATCGACGATCGACCCTTCCACGCTCAACTCCCTGCCGGACGAGGTGCGCGACGGCATCGTCACCGCGTATGCGGATGCCCTCGCCCCGGTCTTCTGGTATCTCGTGCCGTTCATCGCCCTCGCGCTGCTGCTCTCGCTGTTCCTGAAGCAGATCCCGCTGTCGGACACCGCGGGGCTCGTGGCCAGGGGCGAGGCCATCAGCGGAGAGGAAGCGGAGCGTCTGGAGGCCGAGCAACGAGGCGTCGAATGGTCGGGAGCTGCGGTCGCGTCGCCTGGCGCACCGGAGGAGTCTGACTCGACACCGCCATCTCGATGAACACGCCAGCTCGGTGAACACGGCGGCCCCTGCCCCCTCTGGAGCAGGGGCCGCCGTCTGTCAAGGGGCTCCCGCCCCGGCTCACCTGCGGGCATGCTTCATCGTGGGGACAGTCAGGAGAATGATGGATCGCGTACCAGACCCACGGTTCGCTCTCGAGCAGGTCAGCGCCACGGATTGGGCCATCGTCGATCTGCAATACCCGGACGTAGATCACCGGCGGGTCGTGTGCCGCGTCTATGAGGATGCGCCGACAGAGGTCGAAGTGCTCTGGCTGCGTGACCTCCCCCTCGCCCTGCGCTACTCGTCCGTGGACGACGTGCTCACCGCTGTCCAGCGCTTCCACGACACCTCGCGCGCCACCCGCCCGATCCCGATCCCTCGTCTACCTCCGCCGACGGGGAGAGCAGGGCGCGGGACGCGCCCGCGATGACCAGGCGGATGGACGCGGCGCCTACGGCTGCGCCACACTGATCGGGAGAACCGTCCCCCGAGCCCTGGAGCTCTCATGACCGCACCCGCCCCCGCCGCCGCGACCGGCACCCCTTGGAAGAGATTCTGGGAGAAGGGCGGCTGGTGGCGCGCACTCCTTCTCGCAGCCGTCTACTTCGTGCTCTACAACGGACTGTCGCTCGCCTTCACTCCGCTCGCGGCACAGATCGACGACCCGACGGGCCCCACCGGCATCCTGGTCTTCTACGCGCTTCCCGTTCTCGTCGGCTGTCTGCTCCTGGTCGGCTTCGCCGCGTCGGTCAGCTGGCTCGGCGAACTCTTCAGACGGCAGCCGATCACGGGCCGCGGCTGGATGTGGATCGCGATCGTGATCGTGCTGCTGTTCAACGTCCTGCACCTGCTCAGCATCGACTACGGCGAGGCCGGGTTCCAGGTGGTCGCGACCTGGCTGCTCGCCGGCGTCTTCATCGGTTTCGCCGAAGAGGTGCTCACTCGCGGTCTCGTCGTGAACATGCTGCGCAAGGCCGGATACCGCGAGATCGTCGTCGCCGTGATCTCGGCCGCGGTGTTCGCCGGACTCCATTCCGGGAACCTGCTCAGCGGTCAATCGCTGTTCGCCACCGCGTTCCAGGTGGTCTACACCTTCGCTTTCGGAATCTGCATGTACCTCGCCATGCGGGTCACCGGCACTCTCATCGCGCCTATCCTGCTGCACGCCAGCACCGATCCGAGTATCTTCCTCCACACGGCCTATCCGGTCGAGGGTCCGGTCTCGACGCTGGCTGGGCTCGGAAACCCCGCCGTGATCGTGGTCGGTCTCGTGCTGCTGTTCTTCATCCGCGGACGTGTCGGCGTCGCAGACGCTACGGCGGGAGACGTGGGTCCGGCCTTCGACGCACCGCAGCGCTAGGGGCGTTTCGCCTCTGGCCAGTCGGTGACGACGACCTTGCCGATCGTCCGGGAGGCCTCCACGATCTCGTGGGCCCGACGCATCGTCGCGGCGTCCAGCGGAATCCACCA
Organism: Microbacterium oxydans; assembly: GCF_006540085.1. Classification (GTDB taxonomy): domain Bacteria; phylum Actinomycetota; class Actinomycetes; order Actinomycetales; family Microbacteriaceae; genus Microbacterium; species Microbacterium oxydans. The sequence goes on from NZ_BJOG01000008.1 coordinate 156,717, forward strand.
GGTTCGCGACGCTCTCCAGGAGGTCGTGCTGGTAGTGGTCGGAGGGATCGGTGACGGGCCTCGTGAACATGAGCTCCCAGTGCCAGGTCACGCTCTTCGCCTTGAGCGCGTCGATGCTGCCCCCGGTCTCGTCGATGGAGACGACCTGTCCGCGCGGACGGATCACGTCGGCGATCGCCCTGACGTTGCCGGGGGTGAACGAGGTGAACACGTAGTCGACGCCGGCGGGGGCGAGCGCCGACACCTCGCCGGCGAAGTCACGGCCGACGACGTGGTCGGCCCCCATCTGACGCACCCACTCCGCCGTCTCCGGGCGCGAGGCCACGGCGATGACCTCGAGACGCGTGAGGGCCTTCGCGAGCTGGATGATCAGCGCGCCGACGCCCCCTGCCGCGCCGATCACCAGGAGCACTCCCGTGCTTTCGCGGGTGAGCGCCAGGCGGTCGAACAGGCTCTCCCACGCGGTGATGACCGTCAGCGGCAGTGCGGCCGCCTCGGCGACCGACAGCGTGCGAGGAGCATGGCCGACGATGTTCTCGTTCACCAGGTGGAACCGCGCGTTCGTGCCCGAGCGATCGATCTGCCCGGCGTAGAACACGCGATCCCCCACGGCGAAGCGGGTCGACTCCTCGCCGACGGCGACCACGACCTCTGCCGCGTCGTAGCCGAGACGTGCCATCACCGCGCCGACGACACGCGTCGCGCCTGCGGTCCGTCTCAGCACTCCGCCATACCCTCAGGGACATGACCGTCGAGGATCCGGAACCTGCCCATCGCGACCGTGCGCACCGCTCCGCACTCGCCGTCGCCCTCTGGTTGCTCGTTCCGTTGCTCGTCGTCGCGGCGTACGTCGCGCAGATCCTCGAGTCGTTCAGCGCCGTCGGCTGCGAAGGCGATTGCGACCTGGCAGTCGCTTTCGGCGCCCGCGCCGTCTTCCCGTGGGCGGTCGCTGCCTCGGTCATCGCGGCGATCGTGGCCGCGTTCACGCTCCGGCATCGGAGAAAGCCCGCCTACTGGGCTCCCCTGCTCGGCGTGGTCCTCGTGCTGGTGTCGGCCATCACCACCAGCGCCGTCTTCCAAGCCGGGCTTGCCCCCATGTACGCGCGCAACGACAGGATCGCGAACGGTGAGGTCCCCGCCGAGACGACTCCGCCACTCCCCGACCCCGTCGGGGGCTGGGAGGCGAGCGTCGACGGAGCGACGTTCTTGTCGTTCAGTCCCGACGGGACCGTCACGGGCAGCGACGGGTGCAACGATCTGAGCGGCCGCTGGTCGCAGGATTCGGCGGGAAGGATCGAGCTGGAGACGCTCCTCCCCCAGACGGAGAACGCCTGCGACGGCATCGACGCATGGCTCGGCCGAGGGCGATCCGCGGACATCATCGATGGCTACATGTACGTCAACGGCGAGGCTGATTCGCCGATCGGTGGGCTCCAACCGGCGCGCCAGTCCCGCGACTGAGCTTCGACGCGCTGCCCCCCGTGAACGACGAAACCCCCGGGAATCCGGGGGTTTTCATCTGTAGCAGGAGCGGGGCTTGAACCCGCGACCTCACGATTATGAGTCGTGCGCTCTAACCAGCTGAGCTACCCTGCCGCGAGGCATCCGTCCGCGTGAGAAGAATGCTTGCGAGCCCCGAGTCAGGATTGAACTGACGACCCCTTCCTTACCATGGAAGTGCTCTGCCACTGAGCTATCGGGGCGTGCTGCCCCTCGCGGGGCAACCGTACGAGAATACCATTACTGTGGCGTCCTCATGAAATCGAGCCGGTCACTCCTCCGCGGTCAGCGACGATCGACCGGCGTTCGCCTTGAGCCACGGCATCGGGTCGATGGTCGTTCCGTTGACGATGAGCTCGAAGTGCAGGTGAGCGCCGTAGGAACGACCCGTGTTACCCGTCTTGCCGACGATCGTTCCGACCTTGACGGTGTCGCCGGCCTTGACGTTGAGGGAGCCGTACTGCATGTGCGAGTAGTGGCTCGTGATGACCTGGCCGTCGATGACGTGGTCGATGTAGACCGTGACCCCGAAGGCCCCGCCCTGCTCTGTGGCGATGCGGACAGTGCCGTCGGCGATGGCCTGGATCGGCGCACCGTTGCCCGGCACGAAGTCGATGCCCTCGTGGAGGCGGCCGCTGCGCATCCCATAGCCGTAGCTCATGCCGACACCGACGAGGAACGGCCACTGGATGGCGGCGTCGGGGTCGTTCGTGAAGATCTCACCCGAGTAGTTGATGCCCTGCTCGGCGGCGACCTCGGCGAGCGAGACCGTGCTGAAGTCATCGGAGCGGGAGAGCGGGACGCTCTCGACGCCGGACGGTGCGACGAAAGCCTGGATCTCGTCCTCGGCCTCGTCCTTCGAGTCGGCGGCAGCAGCGGAGACCAACGACATGGATGCGGCCGAACCGCCCCGCACACCGGCGACCGCCTCCGCGGGGAGCGTCATGGACACCGCGAGAAGCCCTGCGAGGCTCATCACACCGACGGTTGCTCCGACCGTGACCACCTTGCGGAGGTTGCGGGGGCGACGAGGGGCCACATGCGAGGGGACGACAGACTCAGCGTCCGAACTCGCTGCGGAGGGCGAGCGCTCAGCCGTGGAAACCGTCGGAACCGCACCTGTCGCGCGGAAGGCACGGGAAGCGCGCTCGAACGCGTCGGCTTCGACCGCCGGTCCACGCCCGGCCTCACCGGTTTCGCGGACCGGAGCCGCAGGAGCCTCGACCGGCTCCGAGGCGACAGGAACCGCGGGAACATCGGCGATCACCGGCTCCGAGTTCGTGGCGACGAAAGGCTCGATCAGCGCTTCCGTGACCACCTCGTCGGGTGCCGACCGCTGACGGGCGGCGCGTCGGGAAAGGGGGGCGACAGCAGCGAGGGCTACGGCAGTGGAATCAGCGGCAGAAAGGGGTGCCGTCGGTCCCGCCGCGGGGGCCTCGGAGGCCGCAGTGCGGAGTCGGCTGGATCGGCGCGTGGGCGCAGAGGCAGCCTGGGAGTTCTCGAGGGGCAAAGCGTTTCTCTCGGTCGTGCGTCGTGCTCGGGGGGCGCAAACTTTGACTTTCACCTTCGGGTGATGAAAGTAACGATCGGGTAAACCCTACCGTGACCAGGCTGAGAATGCCATGAATCTTTCACGGATTCTCCGCGAGGATCGCGAGCAATCGGGCGTGCACATCGACTCCTCCCGCCACCAGCATCGGGCGCGGGGAGTCGACATCCGTTCGGGACACCACGCCTCCGGCTTCCTCGACGAGGAGCGCACCGGCGGCGAAGTCCCAGGGGCGAAGGCCCCGCTCGAAGTAACCGTCCAGTCGCCCCGCAGCGACGAAGGCCAGGTCGAGTGCGGCCGCGCCCATACGTCGCACATCGCGAGCCATCGGCATGACCCGCGCCACGGTCGCGATGTCGCCTTCGTGGGTGGCGGGGTCGTAGCCGAAGCCCGTGGCGAGGAGAGCGCCGGCCGGGGTCGTGTCCGTCACCGCGAGACGAATGCCGTTCGACCAGGCGCCATGACCTCGCGCCGCTGAGAAGGTCTCTCCCAACGCCGGGGCGTTGACAGCGCCGGCGAGCGCTTCCCAGGTCTCGGGATCGGGTTCCCCGCGGACCGCGCCGATGCTCACGTTGTACGCCGGGATGCCGTACGCGTAGTTGACGGTGCCGTCGATGGGGTCGACGATCCACGTGATCCCGCTGCTCCCCGCTTCGGCCCCCGTCTCTTCGCCGAGAAAGCCGTCGTCCGCCCGCGCCGCGCGGAGACGCGAACGGATGAGCGCTTCGACCTCTCGGTCTGCGTCCGTGACGATGTCGGCCAACGACGACTTGGTCGCCGCCAGGCGTACCCCTTCCTGTCGTCGAAGTCGCGCGAGCTGCCCTGCTTCCTCGGCGATCTCGGTCGCGAGGTCGCGGAGTTCGAGTTCCAGCGTCACTGTTCGGGCTGCCGGGGCGCGGGCGGCGGCGGCGGGAAAGCCTGCGAAGCCTCCTGCGGGGAGGCCGGAGTCTGCGTGGCCGGGGCAGGGGGCACCGGGTGCTCGCCCGGAGTCGAAGGCGCGGGCTCTGCGGGCTGCGAGAACTGCGGCGGCGCGAACTGAGACGCAGCGGGCTGCGGCGGCGCGGGCTGCGGCGGCGCGGGCTGCGGCACGACGGGGAACCCCGAGACGGGCGCTTGCGGGAGTGCCTGCTGGGGCGGGGCGACCGTCGGGTACCCGGTGTAGTAGGCGTTCCAGTCGGGTGATGCATCGGGCAGCGCCGGAAGCGGGGTGATGCCATCGGCGTAGGTCGGCCACGACGGCGCCGACGCGACGGCACGGTTGGCCGGGGTCTTCTTCTTCGGCGCGAAGAGCGCATTGAGCAGCGGGATCAGCGTGGTGCCAACGGCCACGAGGATCGTGAGTGCGACCACGATGCGCCAATACAGCTCGCCGTAGTGGAACGTGTGGGGGAAGGCGAGGAAGAACACGAGCATGCCGACGAGACCGACGAGGAAAGTGACCGTCACGATGTAGATCACTCGGGTGAAGGTCGTGACGTATCGCTGCGCTGCCGGCGTGAACAGGCGCACGTGCAGCAGGGCCAGCTGGAGGATGCCGATCACGAGGAGCAGCTGGAAGAAGCGCTCGGCGCCGAAGTAGAACCCGTCCTCCGGGAGCCAGATCTTCACGGCGCCGACGAGGAGAGCGACGATCCAGCTCACCATGCTCGCCAGCTGCAGCCAGTCGGGGCGGTTCGGCGCCAACCCGGCCTCGAGGATCGCGATTCCCGCGAACGCCGCCAGCAGCAGGATCGTGAGGAACGCGCGACCGATCAGACCGTCTTGGTCACCGATGAGCACCCAGATGACGCACACGAGGGCCGCGGCGATGAGAGCGCCGATGGCGATCCACAGGGAGCCCCTGATCAGCAGCGACATGTTCTTCTTCTCACCCTGCGGTCGATGCGTGGTGATGTCCGGCTGGGACATGGCGTTCCTCTCGTCGAGCGGCGATGCCTTCATCCTGCCATGCGCGCCGACGGTTGCCAGGGGTTCGACCCCGTCGCGGGAAGTCTGTTGACCCTTCTGGTCTGGGGAGGAGAGGTCAGCCGGTCTTCTTCGCCGACGCCGCAGCGAACGCCGCGACCCTCGCCTGCGCGTCGGGTGTCTCGAGGGCGGCACCGATCGAGCGCGCCTCTTCGCCCAGCTGCTCGACGAAGGAGCGTTCCGGCTGCTCGCGCACCAGCCTCTTCGCCTGACCGTAGGCGTCGGCGGCACCCGCCAGCCAGAAGCGTGCGATCTCCTCACCGCGCGCTCGCACACGCTCCGCCTCCGCGGCGGCGTCCTCACCCTCGACGGCCTCGGCGACGAGTCCCCACTCGACGGCCTCCGCTGCGGTGAGCAGCCGATCCTGCAGGACGAGCTGCAGGGCACGGCGCTGGCCGACGGCACGAGCGAGCTGAGCGGAGACCGACAGGTCTGGGGTCAGACCGATGTTCGCGTACAGGCTGCCGAGCTTCGACCGCGAGCCCACGACGGCGTAGTCGCTGCACAGCAGGATGCCCAGGCCACCTCCCGCGGTCGTGCCGTGGGCCGCGGCGACGACAGGCACCGCTGATTCCGTCAGCGAGCGGATGCCGGAGTTGATGACCTCGGCGAGCGCGGTGATCTCCGCACCGGACGCGCCCATGGTCGTCGCCATGTCGATCACGTCGCCTCCCGCGCAGAACGCAGGACCCGCGGCATCGATGAGGATCGCCTTCACGTCGGTGCGCGACGTGGCCTCGGCCGTCGCGTCCTTCCAGGCGTGCGCCAGGTCGGCGTTGAACGCGTTGAGCCGAGCGGGCCGGTTCAGTGTGAGCCGAGCCATCCCCTCTTCGACGGCGAACAGGATGGCGTCAGTCATGGCTTCTCCTTCGAGCACAGAACGTGTCGCACCAGCGTAACCGCGATCAGACCCGCTCCCAGACCTGCGAGACGAAGCTCTCCATGCGCCGGCGCGTGCCGTCGAGACGGAAGTCGACCTGCCCCGGGGTCCTGACCTCGTTCGGGGCGAGGGGGTGGGCGAGGCGCACATTCTCGTGGCAGGAGAGGTCGGCGCACATGTACGTGCCGAACGAGTCGCCCCGCATGCCCGCTTCGCCGGCCCGGCGTGCGGTGAGGAGCGCGACCTGGTTGCCGGGCTGCATCGTGTGGCAGATGTTGCACATGCCCGAACGTGCACGGCCGGGTTCCGTCGCACGCAGCACGATGCCGACCACCTCGTCGTCATGCGGAATCAGCACGTAGCCGCGTCGGCCCGCGCCGGGATCCTGCCACGCGAAGAAGTCGAGATAGTCCCAGTCGACGAGCAGGAAGTCATGAGGCATCTCCATCAGACGCAGCTCGTCATCGTCCGCATTGACGAACGATGCCCGGACTTCGGCTTCGGTGAGCGGTCGCATCTCTCCAGTCTAGGAAACCGTTCGCGGGGCGGGGCCGCGTCACAGTCGCCGGGTCGTGGCCATCTCGAACACCGTCTCGAGCAGCTGCACGGCGAACACGGACGCCCAGACGGATGCGGCGAGGAGTATGGCGACCTGGATCGCGATCGTGACAACGAGCGGTGCCAGAGTCCTTCCGCCCCGCCGACGGATCACCACGTGGCGGCCGATCACATAGACCAGCGAGGACAGGAAGGTCCACGCCCAGGGGAAGGGACGAACGAACCCCCGCGCTGCGAGCTCTCGGGCATCCAGGGCGGCGAACCACACGGAGAGCCCGTAGACCGCCCAGCCCGACAGCGTCAGGACCAGGTACCACGGCGTGAGGAAGGCGTTGAACTCTGCAGCGATGAATCTCTCCACGTCGAGCGACGACGAGCCGTCCAGAGGCACGAACGCGAGCACCTCGAACATCCCCTGCTGCATCTGCACGAGGTAACCGATTGCGGCGATCGCGCTCAGCACCGGGAGGAGCACGATCAACCAGACCCATGCCGTGTTCGTATCGGTCCCCTCAGGGACCGAGGGGAACTCCGGTGATGTCGCTACGACCGGCGCGTCCTCACCCCACCGGGAACCGTCCCACCACCGCGTCGAGCCCTGGTCATCGACGTACCAGCCTGCGGGCGCGGTCACGATCGAATCCGGACGTCGGACTGGGTTCGGATCATCGGCGACATGTCACCACCCTATTCGCGGGGAGGGTCACACCAACGAGAGAAGGCCCTCGCGGTGATCGCGTGGGCCTTCGATCTCTGCGCTTCTCCGCAGAGGTGGTGGCGAGTGAGGGATTCGAACCCCCGAATGCAGTGCAGTCTGATTTACAGTCAGATCCCTTTGGCCGCTTGGGTAACTCGCCAGAGCGCACCCGTCCGACTTGAACAGCCAACCGGGGGCACGAGAGACAAGCATACCTGTCCGAGGCGGGTGCAAGAAATCGAAACGTCAGCTGCCGTTCACGCCCCGCCCCGAGTCGGCCAGAGACTCCGGAGTCCGCAGCAGGCCGCCCTCTGCGCGGCAGGTCGCAGCGGCGATGTCCATGGCTCGCAGCAGGAGCACGCGCCACTGCGCCAGGTCGGACGGCGACGCCGAGACCAGGCCCTCGGAGACCGCCGCGAGTGTCGCGTCCCCCGCCCCGACGGTGTCGATCACCGCACCGGGAAGCTGGGCGATGGGCGCGGAGACGACACCGGCGTCCGCATCGATCGTGGCACCTTCCGCTCCCGCGGTCGCCAGTACGGCAGCGGCTCCGAGGCCTCGCAGGCGCCCCCGCAGTGCGTCCAGGTCGCCGTCGTAGAGGATCGCTGCATCATCCGCGCCGACCTTGACGACGGACGCCGACGTCGCCAGCCGCTCGAACCCGCGGACGAACTCCTCGCGATCGCTGAGCATCCCGGTGCGCGGGTTCGGGTCGACGGCGACCCTCGCATCGCCCAGGGCATCGACCAGGGCATCGACCTCTGCCGGCACATCGAAGGGGAAGCAGCTGATGGCGACGAGCGCGGCGTCGGAGATCGCCTGACGCGCCTCATCGGAGTATCGGATGCTGCGCTTCTGCGCCGCCTCATTGAACACGTACTGCGGCTCGCCGTTCGACGCGCGCTGTACGACGGCACGAGAGGAGCCGTGCGGGGCCTCGCTCGAGATCAGGCGCACCCCGTGATCCCCGAGGTACTCGCGGATGTGGGCGCCCGCTTCATCGTCACCGACCATCGCGATCAGCGTGGTGTCGACCCCCAGCCGACGAAGGCCGACGGCCACGTTCAGCGCAGCGCCGCCGACGAGCTCGCGCACCCCCGCATCATCACGGATCTCATCGATCAGGGCATCGCCGATCACGACCACGGAACCGGCAGCAGAAGTCTCGTTGCTCACCCGCTGACACTATCGCGGTGTCGGGACGCCCTGACAACACCGCGATCCTCTCGCGTCCCGACGTCCGAGAGCAGTACGGTGTGGCCATGAACGCCCGCCTCGCCGGCATCGCCGTGGCCCTCTCACTCCTCGTCGCCCTCACGGCGTGCACTCCGCAGGCCGACGCCGAAGGAGGGTCCTCGGCACGCCCGGGAGCGAGCGACGCGCCCAGCCCGGACTCGACCAGCACGGAGGGGCCCGGAACGCCCTCCCCCACGCCCACCGCCAAGCCCGTCACGCTCCCGACCGACTGCCGTGCGATCCTGTCGGAATCCGTGCTCGCCGAGCTCGGAGACATCCCGCTCAACGACGCCGCCTTCGGACCCTCGGGCGTGGGTGCAGACGGCGCCCTCACCTGCAATTGGGCCGACCCGCGCGCAGACACCACGAGGCTCACGACCACCATCTCGCGGATGAACCGCGGTCCCGCGCTCGACATGCTCAATGCACTCGCCGACGACGAGGGCTTCTCCTGCTTCACGCCGGACGGCGGCACCCGATGCGAGAAGACCTGGCCCAACGAGCAGTATCCCGTGACGGACGGCCGCACCCTGTTCTGGCGTGACGACGTCATGATCGACACCCGCTACTCGAACCTGGCGCCGACCGGTTACACCTCGAGCATCATCGAGCACATCTTCGACTGACCCCGCCGCGCCGGAGCCCCCGTCGACGGCATGGCGTGAAACCCGGGCACGAAGAAGGCCCCAAGGCGAACCCTGGGGCCTTCTTCGTCACTCAGCACTCAGTTGTGTCGCGACTTCGTCGCTCGACAACCTCAATCGGCTCGGCCGGACGAGCAAGCTCGCCGGCTCTCGCCTCAATCAGTTGTAGGTGCCGGGGGTGATGTCGTCCGTCGAGAACGCGTCGAAGTCGACGTAGCCGAAGTCACCATCGGCGTACGCACCGTCGGATGCGAAGATCCGGTTCGGGTAGCGCTCGCTCTTGGCTTCCTCTGTGGCCTCGACCGTGACGTCGCGGTACTTCGAGAGACCGGTTCCGGCGGGGATGAGCTTACCGATGATGACGTTCTCCTTGAGACCGACCAGCGGGTCGCGCTTGCCCTGCATCGCAGCCTCGGTGAGCACGCGGGTCGTCTCCTGGAAGGAGGCGGCCGACAGCCACGACTCGGTCGCGAGCGACGCCTTCGTGATACCCATCAGCTCCGGACGGCCGGACGCGGGGCGCTTGCCCTCTGCCACAGCCTCGCGGTTGATCGACTGGTAGCGCTTGAGGTCGACCATCTCACCCGGGAGCAGGGTCGTGTCGGCGTGATCGACGACGGTGACCTTGCGGAGCATCTGACGGACGATGACCTCGATGTGCTTGTCATGGATCGGCACACCCTGCGAGCGGTACACGCCCTGGACGCCACCGACGAGGTAACGCTGCACCTCGCGAGCACCCATGACGCGCATGATCTCCTTGGGGTCGAGCGTGCCCACCAGGATCGGCTGACCGACCGTGACGTGCTGCCCGTCCTCGACGAGAAGCGTGGCACGCTTCAGCACCGGGTAGATGACGGGCTCGTCGCCGCTGTCGGGCGTGAGGATGACCTTCTTGCCCTTGTCGGTCTCGTCGATCGCGATGCGGCCGTCGGCCTCGGCGATCGGCGACGCGCCCTTGGGGGTACGCGCCTCGAAGAGCTCCTGCACGCGGGGCAGACCCTGCGTGATGTCATCCGCCGATGCCGAACCACCCGTGTGGAAGGTACGCATCGTCAGCTGGGTACCGGGCTCACCGATCGACTGGGCCGCGATGATGCCGACGGCCTCGCCGATGTCGACGGTCTTTCCGGTCGCGAGCGAACGGCCGTAGCACTGTGCACACACACCGACGGCGGAGTCGCAGGTCAGGACCGAGCGCACCTTGATGGTCTCGACACCCAGAGCGACGAGCTTGTCGATCAGCACGTCACCGACGTCCTCACCGGCTTCGGCGAGAACCTCGCCCTTGCTGTCGACCACGGCCGAGGCCAGCGTACGGGCGAACACCGAGTTCTCGACGTTCGCGTCGCGCACCAGCTCACCCTGCGAGTTCGGAGCGGCGATCGGGAGCTCGAGGCCCTTCGACGTACCACAGTCCTCTTCGCGGATGATGACGTCCTGCGAGACGTCCACCAGACGACGGGTCAGGTAACCCGAGTCGGCGGTACGCAGAGCGGTGTCGGCGAGACCCTTACGGGTACCGTGCGTCGCGATGAAGTACTCCGCAACCGACAGACCCTCGCGGTACGAGGAGATGATCGGACGCGGGATGATCTCACCCTTGGGGTTGTTCACCAGACCACGCATACCGGCGATGTTCCGGATCTGCAGCCAGTTACCACGAGCACCCGACGACACCATGCGGTTGATGGTGTTGTCCTCGGGGAAGTTCGCCTTCATGGCGGCCTGAACCTCGTCTGTGGCCTCGGTCCAGATCTTGATGAGCTCCTGGCGACGCTCCGAGTCGGTCGTCAGACCCTTCTCGTACTGCGACTGGACCTTCGCGGCCTGCTTCTCGTAGCCCGCGACGATCTCCGCCTTGTTCGGCGGCGTGAGGATGTCGCTCAGGGCGACGGTCACACCGGAGCGCGTTGCCCAGTAGAAGCCGGCGTCCTTGATGCGGTCCAGCGACGCAGCCGTCTCGACCTTGGGGTACTCCTCGGCCAGCTTGTTGACGATCTGCGACAGCTTGTTCTTGTCAGCCTGCTCGCGGACGAACGGGTAGCCCTTCGGCAGCGTGTCGTTGAAGATCGCCTGACCCAGCGAGGCGTCGACGAGACCGTGACGCTCGTAGCCCTCGGGAGCTTCGCCCTCGAGGAACGTCAGGCCGGGGATGCGGATGCGGATCTTCGCCTGCAGGTCGAGGGAGCCCTCGTCCTTGGCCAGGATCGCCTCGCCCACCGAACCGAATGCACGGCCCTCGCCGGTCGCGCCTTCCTTGACCGTGGTCAGGTGGTGCAGACCGATGATCATGTCCTGCGAAGGCAGGGTGACCGGGCGGCCGTCCGACGGCTTCAGGATGTTGTTCGACGCGAGCATCAGCACGCGGGCCTCGGCCTGAGCCTCGACCGACAGGGGCAGGTGGACAGCCATCTGGTCACCGTCGAAGTCGGCGTTGAACGCCGCGCAGACGAGCGGGTGCAGCTGGATGGCCTTGCCCTCGACGAGCTGGGGCTCGAACGCCTGGATGCCCAGACGGTGCAGGGTGGGTGCACGGTTGAGCAGCACCGGACGCTCGCGGATGATCTCCTCGAGCACGTCCCAGACCTCGGGACGGGTGCGCTCGACCGCACGCTTGGCGGCCTTGATGTTCTGCGAGTGGCCGAGGTCGATCAGACGCTTGATGACGAACGGCTTGAAGAGCTCCAGAGCCATCTGCTTGGGCAGACCGCACTGGTGCAGCTTGAGCTGCGGGCCGACGATGATGACCGAACGGCCGGAGTAGTCGACACGCTTTCCGAGCAGGTTCTGACGGAAACGACCCTGCTTACCCTTCAGCATGTCGCTGAGCGACTTCAGGGCACGGTTGCCGGTACCGGTGACGGGGCGACCACGGCGACCGTTGTCGAACAGTGCGTCCACGGCCTCCTGCAGCATGCGCTTCTCGTTGTTGACGATGATCTCGGGGGCACCGAGGTCGATCAGACGACGAAGACGGTTGTTGCGGTTGATCACGCGGCGGTACAGGTCGTTCAGGTCGGAGGTCGCGAAGCGGCCACCGTCGAGCTGGACCATCGGGCGCAGCTCCGGCGGGATGACCGGGACGACGTCCAGGACCATCGACGCCGGGCTCATCCCGGTCTCGAGGAACGAGCTGACGACCTTCAGGCGCTTGATCGCACGGATCTTGCGCTGGCCCTTGCCCTCGGAGATCTGCAGACGCAGGTTCTCCGCCTCGGCCTCGAGGTCGAACGCCGCGAGACGACGCTGGATCGACTCGGCACCCATGTAGGCCTCGAAGTACTGACCGAAGCGGTCCTGCAGCTCGTGGAAGACGTCGTCCTCCGGACGGAGTGCGCCGACCTCGAGCGTGCGGAAGTCCTCCCACACGCGCTCCAGCTTCAGGATCGCCTCGTCGGCACCCTTGCGGATGAGCGACATCTCCTTCTCGGCGGCGTCCTTGACCTTCTTCTTGGCGTCGGCCTTGGCACCCTCCGCCTCGAGAGCAGCGAGCTCCTCCTCCAGCTTGGCCAGGCGCTCCGCGATCTTGGCATCGCGGCGGTCGCCGAGCGTCTTCAGCTCGAGACGGATGTTGTTCTCCTGCGTGCCCAGGTCGCGGTGACGAGCTTCCTCATCGACCGAGATGACCATGTAGGCGGCGAAGTAGATGACCTTCTCGAGGTCCTTCGGTGCCATGTCGAGCAGGTATCCCAGGCGCGAGGGCACGCCCTTGAAGTACCAGATGTGGGTGACGGGAGCGGCGAGCTCGATGTGACCCATGCGCTCACGACGGACGGAGCTCTTGGTGACCTCCACGCCGCAGCGCTCGCAGACGATGCCCTTGAAGCGGACGCGCTTGTACTTGCCGCAGGCGCACTCCCAGTCGCGGGACGGGCCGAAGATCTGCTCTCCGAAGAGACCGTCCTTCTCCGGCTTGAGGGTGCGGTAGTTGATGGTTTCGGGCTTCTTGACCTCGCCGTAGGACCACGCGCGGATGTGGTCTGCGGTCGCCAGGCCGATGCGAAGCTCATCGAAAGTTGTGGACTCGAGCACTAGTTCTCCTGTGTCGGAAATTCTTTTTGAGAAGTCTGCTTCGGTGGGCCCGAGACGTGGGTCCCGGGCCCTCCGAAGGATTAGATCTCGTCGATCGAGGCGGCCTCGAAGCGGCTGGAGATGTTGATACCGAGTTCCTCTGCGGCGCGGAACGCCTCATCGTCGGTGTCGCGGAGGTTGACCAGCGTGCCGTCGGCCGAGAGGACCTCGACGTTCAGGCAGAGCGACTGCATCTCCTTCATGAGCACCTTGAAGGACTCGGGGATGCCCGGCTCCTGGATGTTCTCGCCCTTGACGATCGCCTCGTACACCTTGACGCGGCCGAGGATGTCGTCGGACTTGATCGTGAGGAGCTCCTGGAGCGCGTACGCGGCGCCGTAGGCCTCGAGGGCCCACACCTCCATCTCACCGAAGCGCTGTCCACCGAACTGCGCCTTACCACCGAGCGGCTGCTGGGTGATCATCGAGTAGGGACCCGTGGAACGTGCGTGGATCTTGTCGTCGACCAGGTGGTGCAGCTTCAGGATGTACATGTAGCCGACCGAGATTGGGGCCGGGAACGGCTCGCCGGAGCGGCCGTCGAACATCTGGGCCTTTCCGGTGGAGTCGATCAGACGGACACCGTCGCGGGTCGGGATGGTCGCGTCGAGGAGACCTGCGATCTCCTCCTCGCTCGCACCGTCGAACACCGGGGTCGCGACCTTCGTGCCGGGGGCTGCCTCGAAGGCCTGCTCCGGCAGACGCACTGCCCACTCCGGTGTGCCCTCGACCTTCCAGCCCTGCTTCGCGATCCACCCGAGGTGGGTCTCGAGCACCTGGCCGAAGTTCATTCGACCCGGGATGCCGAGCGGGTTCAGGACGATGTCGACCGGGGTGCCGTCCGCCATGAACGGCATGTCCTCGATCGGGAGGATCTTCGCGATGACACCCTTGTTGCCGTGACGGCCGGCGAGCTTGTCACCCTCGGTGATCTTGCGCTTCTGGGCGATGTAGACCACGACGCGGCGGTTGACGCCGGAGCCGAGCTCGTCGTCGCCGTCCTCGGCGTTGAACTCCTTGACCGCGATGATCGTGCCCTGCTCGCCGTGAGGCACCTTCAGGGACGTGTCGCGGACCTCGCGGCTCTTCTCGTTGAAGATCGCGCGGAGCAGACGCTCCTCGGCCGACAGCTCGGTCTCACCCTTCGGCGTGACCTTGCCGACGAGGATGTCGCCGGGGCGGACCTCGGCACCGATGCGGATGATGCCGCGCTCGTCGAGGTCCTTCAGCAGCTCCGGGCTGACGTTGGGGAGGTCACGGGTGATCTCCTCCTTGCCGAGCTTGGTGTCGCGGGCGTCGACCTCGTACTCCTCGATGTGGATCGAGGAGAGGGTGTCGTCCTTCACCAGGTCCTGGCTCAGGATGATCGCGTCCTCGAAGTTGTAGCCCTCCCACGTCATGAACGCGACGAGGAGGTTCTTCCCGAGGGCCAGCTCGCCGTTCTCGGTGGCGGGGCCATCGGCGATGACCTCTCCGACCTCGACGCGCTCACCGGCGTTGACGACGACCTTCTGGTTGTAGGACGTGCCCTGGTTCGAGCGGTCGAACTTGCGCAGGTGGTACTCCTGCGTTCCGCCCTCGTCGAGCATGACCACGACGCGGTCCGCGGAGACCTCGGAGACGACACCGGCCTTCTCGGCGGTGATCACGTCACCGGCGTCGATGGCCGTGTAGCCCTCCATACCGGTTCCGACGAGCGGCGAGTCGCTGCGCAGCAGCGGCACGGCCTGACGCTGCATGTTGGCACCCATGAGGGCGCGCTGTGCATCGTCGTGCTCGAGGAAGGGGACGAGCGAGGTCGCGACGGACACCATCTGGCGCGGCGAGACGTCGATGTAGCCGATGTCCTCGGGGAGGAACATGTCGACCTCGCCGCTGCCGCCCTTCGGGCGTGCCAGGACGTGGCTCTCGACGAAGCGACCCTTGGCATCGAGCGGGGCGTTGGCCTGCGCGATGTTGAAGTCGACCTCTTCGGAAGCCGTCAGGTAGTCGATCTGCTCGGTGACGACACCGTCGACGACCTTGCGGTACGGGGTCTCGATGAAGCCGAACGAGTTGATGCGCGCGAAGGTCGCGAGCGCACCGATCAGACCGATGTTCGGGCCTTCAGGAGTCTCGATCGGGCACATGCGGCCGTAGTGCGACGGGTGGACGTCACGGACCTCGACACCGGCGCGGTCACGCGAGAGACCACCGGGGCCGAGCGCGGAGAGACGACGCTTGTTCGTCAGACCCGCGAGCGGGTTGTTCTGGTCCATGAACTGCGACAGCTGCGAGGTTCCGAAGAACTCCTTGATCGCGGCGACGACGGGGCGCACGTTGATCAGGGTCTGCGGCGTGATGGCCTCGATGTCCTGCGTGGTCATGCGCTCGCGGACGACGCGCTCCATGCGGGACAGACCCGTGCGGACCTGGTTCTGGATGAGCTCGCCGACCGCGCGGATGCGACGGTTGCCGAAGTTGTCGATGTCGTCGGTCGCGAGACGGATCTCGGCCTTCTTGCCGCCGCGGATACCGGTGAAGGTCTCCTCGGTGCCGGCGTGCAGACGCACGAGGTACTTGATCGTGGCCACGATGTCCTCGACGGTGAGCACCGACGAGGTCAGCGGCTGGTCGAGGCCCAGCTTGTGGTTGATCTTGTAGCGACCGACCTTGGCGAGGTCGTAGCGCTTCGGGTTGAAGTAGAAGTTGTCGAGAAGCGCACGCGCGGCCTCGGCTGCGACCTGCTCGCCCGGACGGAGCTTGCGGTAGATGTCGCGGAGAGCATCTTCCTTCGTGACGATCGTGTCCTTCGCGAGCGTCTCCTCGATCGAGGTGTAGCCGGCGAACTCGGCCAGGATCTCCTCGCTGGTCATGCCCAGCGCCTTGAGGAAGACCGTGACGGACTGCTTGCGCTTGCGGTCGACGCGCACGCCGACCTGGTCGCGCTTGTCGATCTCGAACTCGAGCCATGCACCACGGCTCGGGATGACGCGCGCCGAGACGATGTCCTTGTCACTCGTCTTGTCGGGGGTCTTGTCGAAGTAGACACCCGGCGAGCGCACGAGCTGCGAGACGACGACGCGCTCGGAGCCGTTGATGATGAACGTGCCCTTGTCGGTCTGGAGCGGGAAGTCGCCCATGAAGACCGTCTGGGTCTTGATCTCACCCGTGAGGTGGTTCATGAACTCGGCCTCGACGTACAGCGGAGCGGCGTAGGTCTTGCCACGCTCCTTGCACTCCTCGATCGAGTACTTCTCCGGCTCGAGGTACGGGTTCGTGAACGACAGCTGCATCGTCTCGCCGAGGTCCTCGATCGGAGAGATCTCCTCGAAGATCTCGCCGAGGCCGCTGTTCTCGTTCACGTCGGTACGACCGGCGGCCTTGGCTTCGGCCACGCGCGCCTTCCAGGCGTCGTTGCCGACCAGCCAACCGAAGGACTCGGTCTGCAGGGCGAGAAGGTCAGGGACCGTCAGCGTGTCGGAGATCTTGGCGAACGAAAGACGGGAAGCTCCGCGTCCGTTCTTGGTGGTGGTGGATGTGGATGCGTTGCGAGCAGCAGCCAAGGGAATAACCTCCGTGAGCCCCGTAGGGCTTCTCGATTCCTTTGTCGTCAGGTGGAGTGTGCGCCCGGGAACTCAACAGATGCCGACCACCATATGAGGGCAGGGAGAAGCGAGCGCAACTACCAACTATACGCACGATTCTGCGACATGGCAAGCGCAATCCTTGACCAATCTTCGAACCTGCGGTATTGGCACCCCGCCGGAGTCGTCCACACCCACCGTCAGCGCCGAGACCCATCGCCGCAGACGTCTGCGGCGATGGGTCTCGGCGGGCGGGATGGGTGTCGGCGAACGGGGCCTCAGGAGGCGATGTTCAGCTCGTTGCCCGGGATCGACGCCAGCAGACGCCTCGTGTAGGGGTCGCGGGGATTCGTGAAGATCTCCTCCGAGGTCGCGGCCTCCACCAGCTTGCCGTCTTTCATGACGCACACGTAGTCGCTGATCAGCCGCACCACCGCGAGGTCGTGCGAGATGAACAGGTAGCTCAGGCCGTACTCCCGCTGCAGGTCGCCGAGCAGCTTCAGGATCTGATCCTGCACGAGCACGTCGAGCGCCGACACGGGCTCGTCGCACACGATCAGATCGGGCGAGAGCGCGAGCGCACGGGCGATCGCGACGCGCTGCCGCTGACCGCCCGAGAGCTCGGACGGGTAGCGACGCAGCATGGACTGCGGCAGCGCCACGTCGTCGAGCAGTTGCCGCACGCGCTTGCGACGATCCGCAGTGCTCCCCCGCTTGTAGAACTCCAACGGTTCGGCGATCAGCCGCTCGATCGTGAACATCGGGTTCAGGCTCGAGTACGGGTCCTGGAAGATGGGCTGCACCCGCTGGCGGAAGTCCTTCGTCTCCGCCCGGCTCAGCGACGCGATGTCCTTGCCCTCGTAGCGGATCAGCCCGCTCGTGGGCTCGATCACCTTGAGCAGCATCCGCGCGGTCGTGGTCTTGCCCGAACCGGACTCCCCCACGATCGCGACCGTCTCCCCGCGCGGGATCACCAGCGACACGTCGTCGACCGCGACGAAGTCCTCCCCGCGGCCGCGTACCGGGTAGACCTTGGTGAGGTTCTCGATCTCGACGATGTTGCCCTTCGACGAGCCCTGGGAGCCGGGAACCCCGGGGGTCGCTGATCCTGTCGAAGCGTCCGTCGCCGAGTCCACCGGCTCCTGCACCCGGAACGCCTCCGGCCGCAGACGGGCCGCCGCCACCGAGGGTGCCGCCTTCACGAGCGACTGCGTGTACGGATGTTGCGGATCCTCCAGGATCTGCCGGGCGTCGCCCTGCTCCACGACCTTGCCGCGGTGCATCACGATCACCCGTTCCGCGCGCTCGGCAGCGAGTCCCAGGTCGTGGGTGATGAGCAGCACCGCCGTTCCCAGCTCGCGCGTCATCTGCCCGATCTGATCGAGGATGGTCTGCTGCACGGTGACGTCGAGGGCGCTGGTGGGCTCGTCGGCGATCAGCAGGCGCGGCTTGCAGGCCAGACCGATCGCGATGAGCGCCCGCTGGCGCATGCCGCCGGAGAACTCGTGCGGGTACTGCTTCGCGCGCCGCGCCGGATCAGGGAGCCCGGCGGCGGTCAGGGCCTCGACCACCTTCGCCTGCACGTTCTGCCGCGTGGCGAGGCCGTGCGCGAGCAGCGTCTCCGCCACCTGTGTGCCGATCTTCGCCACCGGGTTCAGGTTCGACATCGGGTCCTGCGGCACGAGGCCGATGTCGCGGCCGCGGATCGTGCGCAGTTCGTTCTCCGGCGCTCGGGAGATCTCCTTGCCATCGAGGCGGATGCTGCCGGAGGCGATCCGGCCTCCCCCGGCGAGCAACCCGATGATGGCCATCGCGGTGGTGGATTTGCCCGAACCGGACTCTCCCACGATCGCGACCGTCTCACCGGGACGGATCTCGAGGTCGACGCCCTCGACCGCGTGCACGACACCGTCCATGGTGGCGAAGTCCACGGCGAGGCCCTGGACCGACAGCAACGGCTCGGTCGACATCTGCTTCTCCTTCGCGGCGCTCATCGCGCCCTCGTCCGTGGGTCCATCGCCTCGCGCAGCGCCTCACCCAGCAGGGTGAAGCCGAGCGCCGTGACGGCGATGCAGATGCCGGGCAGGAAGGCGAGCCAGGGCGCGATGGCGAGCTCGGCCTGTGCGTAGGTGAGCATGCGCCCCCACTCGGCCGTCTCCGGGCGGCCTCCGCCGAGGCCGAGGAACGACAGTGCCGCCGCATCGATCACGGCGGTGGCGAGCGTCAGGGTCCCCTGCACGATCACGGGCCCGATGGCGTTGGGCAGCACGTGCGACATGGTGATCTTGCCGCGGCCGAGACCGAGCGTCTGCGCCGAGAGCACATAGTCGCTGGAGCGCTGCTGCAACATGGATGCGCGCAGCAGCCGCGCGAAGATCGGCACCTGCGAGGCCCCGATCGCGATCATGATCGCGAACGGGGTCTGCCCGAGGATCGCGGCGATCGAGACGGCCAACAGCAGGTTCGGCACCGACAGGATGATGTCGACGATGCGCATGATGAGCGTGTCCACCCATCCGCCGAACGTGCCGGCGAGCAACCCGAGGATCATGCCGCCGACCAGGCCCATCGCGGTGGAGATGACACCGATCATGAGCGACGCCTGCGCACCCCAGATGAGCTTGGACAGCACGTCGCCGCCGAAGCGGTCGAGGCCCAGCGGGAACTGCGGCAGCTCCCCCGGCCCCGGGATGTAGGTCGGCGTGATGTACTTCGCGCCGGGCAGCGCCGTCTCCGGGTAGGGAGCGATCAGAGGTGCGAGAGCGGCGATGAGCAGGAACGCCACCACGATGGCCGCGCCGATCCATGCCGTCGGATTGCGGCGGAGGCGGCGGAACACATCCCGCCAGAAGCCGCCGGAGCCGTTCTTCAGGTCGGCCTGGGCGATGGCGACGGTGTCGATGCTGCCGCCGCTTTCCGCCGAGGGACCTTGGGCGGGCGGGAGTGCGATGGTCATGCGACCGCCTCCTTTCGGACGATGGAGAGGGACATCACTGGACCCTCACTCTCGGGTCGATGAAGCTGTAGGAGACGTCGACCGCCAGGTTGATCAGCGCATACGCGATCGCGATGAAGATGATGAACCCCTGGAGGACGGGGAAGTCCCTGGTGAAGATCGCCCTCGCCAGGAACGAGCCGATGCCCGGGAAGGCGAACACCGTCTCGGTGAGCACCGCCCCGGATATCAGCAGCCCGGTCTGCAGGCCGATCGTGGTGATCACCGGGAGCATGGCGTTGCGCAGGATGAAGCGGTTGCGCAGCGTCGGCGCACCGACGCCCTTGGCCCGACCGGTGCGCACGTAGTCCGCGTTCTGCACCTCCAGGACACTGGCCCTGGTGATGCGGACGATGATCGCGAGCGGGATCGTACCCAGCGCGAGCGCCGGGAGGATCAGGTGCAGGATCGCATCCCATGCGGCATCGAACTCTCCGGTGATGATGCCGTCCCACACATAGAACCCGGTGGGATGGGTCGCGTCTATTCGTGGATTCTGTCGTCCGTCCGACGGCAGCCAGCCCAGCTGCACCGCGAAGACGTACTTCAGGATGAAGGCGAGGAAGAACACCGGGATGGTGATGCCGATCAGGCTCAGCACCACGGATGCGTGGTCGGTGAACTTGCCGTGGCGGCGGGCGGCCCAGTATCCGAGCGGGATGCCGATGCCGACCGCGAAGATGAGCGCCATCACGCTGAGCTCGAGCGTCGCGGGGAAGCGCCGCATGAACTCCTCGGTCACCGGACGGTTGGTCTGGATGGAGGTTCCGAAGTCTCCTTGGAGGAGCCGCCCGATCCAGATGAAGTACTGCTCGATGAGCGGCTTGTCGAAGCCGTAGAGCTCGTTGACTCTGGCGACGGCCTCGGGTGTGGCCTTCTCGCCGAGCAGGGCGACCGCGGGGCCGCCGGGAAGGGCCCTGACCCAGGCGAACAGCAGGATGCTGAGCCCGAACAGGGTGGGGATGAGGAACAGCAGTCGCCTGCCGATGGTGCGCAGCACGAAGATCTCCGTCGATCAGAAGGTACGTCGTTCCCCGGTCCCGCCGAAGGGGTGGGACCGGGGAACGACGTATCAAGTGGTCAGGCCTACTTGGTGAGGACGATGTCCGTGAAGACCTCGTCGTTCACCGGGCTGGCGGGGTAGCTCTTCACGCGCGGGTCGAACGCCAGGGTCGGCGCCGGGTGCGCGAGCGGAACACCGGGGATGAACTGGGCGACCATCTCGTTGATCTCCTCGTACAGCGCCGTCTGGTCCTCGAGGTTCGAGACGCCGCGCGCCTCGTTCAGCTTCTGGAACAGCTCGGGGTTGTCGAAGCCCCACTCGGAGCTCTGCTGGCCGAAGAAGACGCCGACGAAGTTGTCGGTGTCGTTGTAGTCACCGGTCCAGCCGAGCAGGTGGATGCCGTGGTCCGAGGTGCCGGTGGTGCGGTCGAGGTATTCGACCCACTCCTCCGAGACCGGGGTGGTCTCGACGCCGACCTCTGACAGCTGCGACGACAGCACGGTGAAGATCTGCTCGGGGTCCGGCATGTACGGACGGGACACGTTGACCGGGTAGTTGAAGGTGAGCTTCAGCGGGTTCGCCTCGGTGTAGCCGGCCTCGGCCAGCAGCGACTTCGCCTTCTCGGGGTCGTAGTCGTAGGTCGTGACATCGGGGTTGTAGCCGTTGACGACCTCGGGGACGAACTCGATGGCCTTCTGCGTGCCCTCCGGCAGCACCTGGCTGATCAGCGCGTCCTTGTCGACCGCGTACGAGAGCGCCTCACGCACCTTCGGGTCCTGCAGCTCCGGCACCGCCTGGTTGAAGGCGAGGTACAGGATCGTGAACGGCGGGCGCGACACCATGGTGAAGCCGTCGTCCTCGAGAGCCTTGGTGTCGGCCGGTCCGACGAGGTCGTAGCCGTCGATCGAGCCGGATTCGAGCGCCTGGCGGCGTGCGGTCGGGTCGTCGATCGTGCGGAAGATGATCTCGTCGATCTGCCCCTTCTCGCCCCAGTACCCGTCGTAGGACTTGAGCGTGACCTGCTCGCCCGGCGCCCACTCGTCGAAGGCGTAGGGGCCGGTGCCGACCGGGTGGCCCATGGCGTACTCGGACAGCTGCGGGGCCTCGGCGGAACCGCTGACCTCATCCGCACCGAACTCCTGCATCGCCGAGGGGCTCTGCATGGCGAAGGCCGGGAGCGAGAGCGAGGCGACGAAGCCGGCGAACGGCTTGTTGAGCTCGATCGTCACCGAGTTCTCGCCGTCGGGGGTGCAGGACTTGTAGACGGCGTCGGCCGCGTTGGAGGCGTACCCCTTGAAGAGCTTGTTGTAGTAGTACCCGAAGGCTTCGGAAGCCGCGAGACCGGTCCAGTTGAACCAGCGGTCGAAGTTCACGCAGACGGCCTCGGCGTTGAACGGCGTGCCGTCCTGGAACGTGACGTCCTTCTTCAGCTCGAAGGTGTGCGACATGCCGTCTTCGGACGATTCCCACGACTCGGCGAGCAGCGGTGCCGGGTCGGCGGTGCCGGGCTCGGTGCCGACGAGACCCTCGAAGATCTGGCGCGAGACGCGGAAGCTCTCGCCGTCCTGCGCGAAGGCGGGGTCGAGGCTCGCCGGGTCCGAGGACGCAGCGAACACGAACGTCCCGTCGACGTCGCCCGATCCTTCCGAGCCCTCGTCGCCACGCTCACTGGCGACGCAGCCGGCGAGCGCGAGCGCCGCGATCGAGGCTCCGGTTACGGCGATGAGTCCTCGCCGACGCTTGACTGATTGGTGCATTGTGTGACCTTCCCTGTCGGGCGCTTCTTTGCGCGTCCCGAGGCTTCCTCGCCTCGGTGACGGTGATGACTCGACGGTACCCAGCAGATCCTCAGATACCAAACGCATCCAGGTTGCAATCCGATATCGGCGGGACCGGCATCGATCCGGTAGTGTCCAGATCGTGCCAGACACCACTCCGCTCGCCGTCTGCTTCGGAGAGGGCATGGTCGCCCTCGTCGCCGCCACCGCGGGTCCGCTCGAGGACTGCCGGACCTTCCACCGCTCCCTCGCCGGGGCGGAGTGGAACACCGCGATCGCTCTGGCGTCGGCAGGTGTGCGCACGTCGGTCCTCTCCCGCGTCGGTGACGACGGCTTCGGGCGCTTCCTCACCGCTGAGCTGCGCGCCCACGGCGTCGACGACTCCGCGGTCGAGGTCGACGGCGACGCACCCACCGGGCTTTACGTGAAGGAGCTGTCGGCACGGGAGGACGGTGCCGTCGACGGCACCATGCACTACTACCGTGCCGGGTCGGCCGCCGCGTCCCTGTCGCCCCGGACGCTCACGACGCCGGTGGCATCCGCACTCCTCGGCGATGCGGCGCTCGTGCACACCTCGGGGATCACACCCGCGTTGTCGGCCACAGCCCTCGCCGCCCAGGAAGCGCTGTTCACGGAGCGACGCCCCGGCCGCCTGCTCAGCTTCGATGTGAACTGGCGACCCGCGCTCTGGCTCGGACGCGAGGCCGAGGGCCGCAGGATCGTCGCGGACTTCGCATCCCGCGCCGACATCGTGTTCTGCACCCGACCCGACGCGGAGGCCGTGTTCGGCACGAGCGAGCCG
The DNA here is from genome assembly GCF_006540085.1 of Microbacterium oxydans. Classification (GTDB taxonomy): domain Bacteria; phylum Actinomycetota; class Actinomycetes; order Actinomycetales; family Microbacteriaceae; genus Microbacterium; species Microbacterium oxydans. The sequence goes on from NZ_BJOG01000008.1 coordinate 179,964, forward strand.
CAGCGGATCCGCGCCCTGTTCCCCCACCCGCGCCATCTGCTCATCACCGACGCGAGCGGTGCCGTGGCGTTCGACGGCACCGAGACCGCCGAGAGCGACGCGCTCGATGCGCCCGTGGTGGAGACCATCGGCGCAGGCGATGCCTTCGCGGCCGGCTTCCTCGCCGGGGTGCTCACCGGCCTCTCGCTGACGGGGAGCCTCGCGCGCGGACATCGCATCGCGACCCGCGCCCTGGTCAGCACCCGCGACCACGTCGACTGAGCCTTCTCGAGCGTGCCTTCTCGCACCGGTGCTTCTCGCCGGGCCTTCTCGAGCCTGCCTTCTCGCACCGGTGCTTCTCGCGCCGGGCCTCAGCTGCGACGCCGGGCCTCAGCTGCGACGCCGGGCCGGGACCGCGTCGTGAGTGCGCTGCAGCGAGACGGCGACCGGCTCCCCGCGGTGCTGCACGACCCGCACGAAGAGCACATCGACGAGCGCGAGCTGTGCGATGCGGCTCGACATCGCGGCCATCCGGAAGGGGGATTCGTGCGCGTGCGTGAGCAGCACGACATCGGCCGCCAGTGCCACAGGCGAGTCCGCAGCGCTGGTGACCGCGACCGCGAGCGCACCGGCGTCGCGCGCGACCTCGAGGGCACGCAGTGTCTCGGTGGTCTCGCCGCCATGGGAGAAGGCGATCGCCACGTCGGCGGCACTGCGCAGCGAAGCCGTCGTGACCGCGAGGTGCGGGTCGGCCGAGTGCGAGACGGAGCAGCCGATGCGCGACAGCTTCAGCTGAAGGTCCTGCGCCGTCAGCGATGACGCGGCCTGGCCGAAGAGATCGATGTGCCGGGCATCGACGACCGCACGGGCGACCCTGTCGAGCGCGGCCGCGTCGAGGGCGAGCGCGGTCTTCTCGATCGCGTCGATCTCCTGGGCGGCGAGCTTGGCGGCGATCGCGCTCGGACCGTCGTCGGGGTCGATCGCGGTGGTGTCCAGACCGAACCGTGCCTGCTGCGCCTGCTCCAGGGTGATCGCGCGGGCGACCGCGACCCTGAGTTCGCGGTAGCCGCTGTATCCGAGGGACTGGGCGTAGCGGGCGACCGTCGAGAGCGAGGTCTGACAGAGCTGGGCGAGGTCGTTGATCGCCAGGTCGACGACCAGGGTCGGGTCGCCCAGGATCTTCTCCGCGACGCGCGCCTCTGCGGCGCTCACCTTGGGAAGGGAGCGCCGCACCAGAGCGAGAACGTCATCGTCCATGGAGGGTCCTGTCTCAGCCGGCGCTGGTCATCCTCTGCTGCGCCGTGAAGCGTCCGAGGAGTGCTTCACGCGCCGTCTGGGCACCGAGCCTACTGGCTGCGGCGACCTCCACGGTCGGCAGGGGCAACGGCTGCGCCGTCGGAAGCCCCACGTTGACGACCACAGCGTGCGGATCGCGCACGGCAGCGCGTTCGACGAGTGCCCGCTGCGCCGCGTCGGTGTCCGGCCGGTCGATCAAGAGCACGGTCGTCGCGGAGGCTGTGGCCGCCGCGGCCGCCATCTCGTCGAGCACCCGGTCCTGCTCGGACAGCGGCGCGGACGTCACGTCGAGACGCACGCGCAGGCCCTCCTCCGCGAGCGCACTCGCGACGTACGAACCTGCGCTGTCGACCGCCAGTGTCGATCGGCGACGCGCATCGATGACGGCGAGCTCCGTCGACACCTCGGGAGTACCTCCGGAGATCGTCACCATTCGGCGCAGGATCCCGGCGGCGTCGAAGTCGCCTGTGGGCTCCTGCGTGGCTTCTACCGCGACCGCAGCGGAGCGGAGCTTGGTCGCGAGCGCAGCGACCCTGGCTGCTGCCTCCTCGACGCGCTCACGCGGGAGCGAGCCGCCACGGAGAGCGGCGACGATCCCGTCTCTCGCCGCGCGGAAGTCCTGCTCGTCCTGGTCGGGCAGAGCCGCATCTCCGGGGTTGGTCGGGTTTCCGATGCACAGGAGGTCGGCTCCGGCGGCGAGGGCCATGGCCGCTCCCCCGCCGAGTCCGACCGTCTCGCGGATGGCCGCCATGTCGAGAGCATCAGTGATGATGACGCCGTCGTAGCCCCAGTCACGCAGCATGCCGAGCACACGCGGATTGAGGGTGGCCGGCTGCTCGCCCCAAGCCGGGACCACGATGTGAGCGGTCATGACGGCATCGACGCCCGCATCGATCGCCGCGCGGAACGGCTCCAGATGCACACGCTCGAACTCCTCGAGGTCGAGCGTGATCTCGGGAAGCGAGTGGTGCGAGTCCATGTGGGTGTCGCCGTGACCCGGGAAGTGCTTCACGCACGCCGCGACCGCGCCGTCCTGGATGCCGTCGATCGTCGCGACCACGTGCCGGGAGACGAGCGCCTCGTCGTCACCGAACGCGCGAACGCCGATGACCGGGTTGCGGGGGTCGGTGTTCACGTCGGCGACCGGACCGAGCACGACGTTGGCGCCGACCGCACGCACACGACGTGCCAACTCCGCTCCGGTCTCCTCCGAGGCGACGAGATCGTCGAGCAGGCCGAGCTGCGCGGCACCGGGAACCGTCGACCCGGTGGCGGACTCGAGCCGGGTGACGCTGCCGCCCTCCTCGTCGATGCCGATCAGGGCATTCGGGTTCGCGTCGAGGATCTGGGCGCTCAACGCAGGCAGGCCCTCTCCGACGTTCTGCCCGAAGTACACGACTCCGGCCAGTCCATCACGCAGTTCGTCGCGCAGCCACGCGGGCGCCTCGGTGCCGAAGAAGCCCGGCCACAGCACGCCGTTCGCGAGACGTTCGAGCTCGTCGGTCATCCCTTCACCGCTCCTGCCACCATGCCGGAGGCGAGCTTGCGCTGCACCAGCACGAAGAAGATCATGACGGGCACCGTGATGATGGTCGACGCGGCCATGATGCTGCCCCAGTCGTTGGAGTGCAGGCCGAAGAACGACTTCAGACCGATCGAGACCGTGTACTGGTCGGTCTGCGCACCCAGGATGGTCATCGCGAAGATGAACTCGTTCCATGCGGTGATGAAGCTGAAGATGCTCGTGGCGACGAGGCCCGGCATGACCAGCGGCAGCAGCACCGAGCGGAACATCCGCCACCAGCTCGCACCGTCGATGTAGGCAGCCTCTTCGAGCTCGACGGGAACGGCGGCGACGAAGCCGCGGAGCATCCAGATGCCGAAGGCGAGGGAGAGCGCGACGTAGACGACCATCAGGCCGAGGATGCTGTTGAGCAGACCGAGGCTCTTGACCTGCAGGAACAGCGGGATGACGAGCGCTTCGAGCGGCACCATCTGCACGATCAGGATCATCATCAGGATCGTGGTGCGGAACTTGAACTTGAAGCGTGCAACCGCGACCGCGGCGAGCAGGCACACCAGAGCGCTCACGAGCACCGTGACGAGCGCCACGATCGCCGAGTTGCGCAGGTACGTGCCGAATCCGCCGTCGGTGAGCACGAAGGCGAAGTTGTCCCACGTGAACTCCTGCGGGAGGAGCGACTGTCCACCGCTGGACGCCTTGCCGTCGAAGGCGCTGGAGACCATCCAGTAGACGGGGAAGAGGGTGAAGATCAGGACGGCGGCGACCGCGATCCCGATTCCGATGCGGGAGCGGAGCCTCGGACGCGGGTTCACAGCTCGTCCTCCTTCATGAGGGAGCGGATGTAGACGATCGTGATGCCGATCAGCACCAGCGTGAGCAGCACGGCGAGAGCCGCACCGAAGCCGTACCGGTTCTGGCCGAAGGACTCCACGTACGACCAGACGCCGAGGTTCAGCACCTGACGGTTGCCACCGCCACCACCGGGCATGAGGTACACCTGCGCGAAGACCTTGAAGTCCCAGATGGTGGAGAGGATGATCACGACCGAGAACACGGGCTTGAGCGTGGGGAAGATGATCTTCCAGAACCGGCGCCAGGCGCCCGCGCCGTCGAGCGCTGCGGCTTCGAGCATCTCCTTCGAGACGCCCAGCAGGCCGGCGAGCACCGTGATGGCGACGAACGGGAAGCCGTGGTGCACGACGTTGAGGAGCACGATGGCGTAGAACGACCACTGGTTCGTGAACCAGTTCACGGGATCGTCCATCAGGCCGAGGTCGCGCAGGACGGTGTTGAAGATGCCGCGGTCGGCATCGAAGATGAAGGTCCAGACATACGTGCCGGTCACCGCGGGCATCGCCCACGCGACCATGATGCAGCTGGAGACGATGACGCGCCAGGTGGTGCCCAGCCGCGCGAGCAGCAGCGCCACGAGCGTGCCGACGGCGACCGTGACGAACACGGCCACGGCGGCGAACCCGACGGTGTTCGGCAGCACCACCGTCCAGAGAGTCGGGTTGGTGAGCGCCTCGACGTAGTTGTCGAGACCGATCCAGTTGTTCTCCCCGGTGTTGATCTCGCGCAGACCGTAGTCCTGCAGCGAGTAGATGAACACCTGGATGAGCGGCCAGAGCATGAGCACCGCGAGGATGGCCAGCCCGGGCGCGAGAAGGAGCCAGGGGCGGGCCGCGACGATCGAGAGACCGCGTCGCTTCCGGCCGCCGGCCACGGGAGCGGAGGGGGACTCCGCTTCCGTGGCCGGCAGTGGCGCTTGCACCATCGACATGGAAGGAATGCTTCCTTACTTCTGGTTGAGGAGTTCGGTCATCTCGGCGGCGGCGTCCTTCGTCGCGGTCGCGACGTCCTTCTGCCCGCTGAGGATGGCCTGGATCATGGAGTTGGTCGTCTTCTTCGCCTGCACGGCGCCGAAGTTCGGGGTGACCGGGACGGATGCGCCACCGTCGACCATCTGCTCGGCGAACGGTGCGACCAGCGGGTCGGTCGAGGCCAGCGCCTCTTCCATCGCGGACTGGACGCCCGGGAAGTAGCCGGTCTCGTTCGACCACTGCTCGGCGAACTCGCCGGTGGTCATGAGCTTGACGAACTCCCACGCGAGGTCGGCGTTCTTGGTCGTGTTGAACACGGAGAGGTGTGATCCGCCGAGCACGGACGGAGCGATACCGCCGTCCTCACCCGGGATGACGGCTGCGCCGATCTTGCCCTCGAGGTCGGGGTTCGCCTCGATGAGCGACTTCGGCGTCCACGAGCCCGAGAGCATCATGGCGACGTTGCCCTGCGTGAACGCGTCACGGAGGTCGGTCTCCTTCCAGGTGGTGGCACCTGCGGAGGAGAAGCCGTGCTCGGTGGCGAGGCCCGTGTAGAACTCGATGCCCGCCTGCGACTCCTTGCTGTCGAGCTCGCTGGTCCAGGTCTTGCCGTCCTTCGTGGCGATCTCGCCGCCGGCGCCCCAGACCCAGGGGTAGACCTGGAACTCGGCGTCACCGGGAACCGGGAAGGGGAGCATGTCGGGCTTGGCCGCCTTGATGGCGTCACCCGCGGCGACGATGTCGTCCCACGTCTTCGGAGCCTCGAGACCGAGCTCCTCGAACACGTCGGCGCGGTAGACCAGCGAGCGGACGCCCGCGTACCACGGCATGCCGTACAGCTCGCCGTCGTAGGTGCCGGCGACTTCGAGGCCCTCGACGAGGTCGTCGCGGAGGCCCTTCTCGGCGTCGACGTACTCATCGAGCGGCTCGAGCGCGCCGGCGTCGGCGAACTCCGCGGTCCAGGTGGTGCCGGTCTCGGCGATGTCGGGGGTCGTGCCACCGGCGATGGAGGTCACGAAGCGGTCGTGGGCGTCGGCCCACTGGATCTCCTCGATCTTGACCGTCGCGCCGGTCTCCTTCTCGAAGGCGTCGGACACCTTGTCGTAGAAGGCGGAGGCGTCGGGGTTGGTGCCCTTCATGATCCAGACGGTGAGCTCCTGGCCCTTGCCGTCGGTGGAGCCGGTGTCGCTGCCGCCGGCGCAACCGGCGAGGGCGAGCGTGGCCACGGCGCCGAGCGCCACAGCCGAGAGAATGCGCTTGTGCATTGCGGGGATCTCCTCTTTGAAAAGTCCTGGCAAGCATCGGGTACTCACCGGGGGTTAGGAAAAAGTATCCACGACTAACTAATTACCTGCAAGTTCCTCTCACAATCGTCATGTGGCCGTAACATCAGGTTCCCCCGGTAGGCTCCCCGGATGGCTCGCCGCACTCCTGACAACGACCGCTCGACGGTCGCTCGCCACGCGACACGCCCCGCTCAGAAGCCCGCCAGAGGATTCCTGAAGATCGCCGGGATCTCCGTCGGTGTCATCCTCGTCGCCGCGATCGCGGTCGCCGCGTTCGTCGTCACCGACTACTTCAACCGCTTCAACGAGGGCGCCGTCGCGTTGGAGGATGCCCCCGAGGTGGAGCCGCCGTCCATCAGCGCCTACCCCGGGGAGTTCAGCATCCTCGTCCTCGGCACCGACGAATGCGGTGCCGTGTCGACGGGTCTGCTGGGCGAGCGCTGCTCGAAGGCCGACGGTGGGATCCTCAACGACGTGAACCTCCTGGTCCACGTCTCGGCGGAGCCGCGCAACGTCACCGTCGTCTCGCTTCCCCGCGACCTCATGATCCCGACGCCGGAGTGCACCAGAGAAGACGGATCGATCGCCTCGGAGACCCGCAAGACGCAGATCAACTCGATCTATCAGAACGCCGGGATGTCTTGCGTCGCGAAGACCGTCACCGAGCTCACCGGGATCGAGATCCCCTTCGCCGCCAAGATCGACTTCGACGGCGTGATGGAGGTGACCGACGCGATCGGCGGCGTCGAGGTGTGCATCGGCGGCGACGGCATCCGCGACCGGCACACCGCGCTCGACTGGGAGCCGGGTCTGCGCACCGTGTCGGGCTACGAGGCCCTGCAATTCATCCGCACGCGGCACGGCGTCGGCGATGAGAGCGACATGGCGCGCGTGTCGAACCAGCAGCAGTACATGTCCCGCCTCGTGAAGAAGATCATGAGCGACGAGGTGCTGTCCGACCCCGGCAAGGTGCTGGGGCTCGCCGACACCATCGTGGACAACATCGATCCGAGCGTCGAGCTGGGAAACCCCATCCGGCTCGCCCAGCTGGCCCTGTCGATCAAGGACGTGCCGTTCTCCGAGTTCGTGTTCCTCCAGTACCCGGTCTTCGCCGACCCCGACGACTCCGACCGCGTGATCCCGAACGAGCAGGCCGCCGCGACCATCTGGGACGCTCTGAAAGCGGGTCAGCCCGTGCAGCTCACCGGCGACGTCAGCAACAACGGGGGCGTCGAACTCGTCGAACCTGCGCCGGGCACGGAAGGCGAGGCTCCGATGACGGATCCGCCGGCGACGGATGCTCCTGCCACGGACGCGCCGTCTCCCCGTGCGACGCTCGACTCGGCGATCTCCGGTCAGACGGTCGATCAGGAGACGTGTGCGAACGGCAAGCAGCGCTGAGCCGCTGAGACGCTGAGCAGCGCGTAGGCTCGTGCCCATGGGCCGGACGAGATCGCGCGACACCGAGCATCCCCAGGTCCGGCTGGACCACGGCGGCATCGCCGGCATCGTGCCCTCGGAGTTCACGAGCGGCTTCGAGCTCATCGTCGACGGCACCCCGCAGTCCCATGTCGACCTCGACGACCCGACGCACCTGCACTTCGAGTACATCGTCCGCATGGGCGCGGTCATCGATCAGCTCGACCCCGGCCCCTTGACCGCCGTGCACCTCGGGGCCGGCGCGCTGACCGTACCGCGCTACATCGACGCGACGCGGCCCGGCTCACGTCAACAGGTGATCGAGCTCGAGGCTCCGCTCGCGCAGCTGGTGCGCGAACACCTCCCGTTGCCGAAGGGAGCGCCGATCCGGATCAGGATCGGCGATGCCCGCGAAGGAGTCGCCAAGCTGCCGAGCGCGCTCCGCGCGAGCTGCGACCTCGTCGTCTCCGATGTCTACTCGGGTGCGCAGACACCCGCGCATCTCACCAGCGTCGAGTTCTACCGGGAACTCGCAGAGCTGCTGGCCCCGGGCGGGGTGCTCCTCGTCAACGTCGCCGACGGGCCGGGACTCGCTTTCGCCCGCCGCCAGGCCGCGACGATCGCGGACGTGCTTCCGGAGGTCGGCATCCTGGCCGACACCCAGGTGCTCAAGGGCCGGCGCTTCGGGAATCTCGTCATCGCCGCCTCCGCCGCTCCCCTGCCGACGGAGTGGCTGCCGCGCATCCTGGCCGCGGGCCCCCATCCCGCCAAGATCGCTCAGGGCGCCGAGGTCGACGCCTTCATCCAGGGGGCGCGGATCGTGACAGATGCCGACGCCGTCGCCTCACCGCGGCCGGACGCCTCGCTGTTCCTGCGCTGACGCACCGCCCGCTCCCGCGCGCGAGCGGCTCGGACGGCGCCCCCCGGAAAGCGATGGCGGCGTGTCGAAATCAGGATGCGGCGGACCAGGGCGCGCCGTCGGGTGGACCCCGCGCACGGAAGGCAGACTGGGTGGGGACGCTGCGGAAGGAGAGCAATGAGTTTCATCCGGGGATACGACCAGGAGACCCTCCGCGAAAAGGTCGATCTCGATGAGTGCGAGGCCCGTCTCGCGGAGATCGATTCGCAGCGCAGCCTGCCCGCTCTGCTGGAGCGCGTGTGGCTGCTGAAGGTGCTCGACCGCCTCGATGAGGCGCTCGCGCTGGCGGACGAGACGGTGCGCCAGGCGCGCATGGCGGGGACTCGCAAGGACGTGCTTCGCGCACGCGTGCTGCATGCGACGATCCTGCAGTATCGGGGTGCGCACGCCGCAGCGGAACAGGAGCTCGCGACCTGCGCCGCCGAGGCCGAGGGCCAGCGGTGGCTGTCGATCGCGGCCTTCGCGTACCAGCACCATGGCAAGAACGCCTACGACGCCGGCGACTACGAGACCGCGCGCGAGAGCTTCAAGCAGTCGCTGTTCCTGCGTCGCGAGTCCGGGGCCGAAGACAGCGAGCTCGAGACCGCGCTCCTGGCGATCGAAGCGGTCGAGCGTCGGCGCCCACCGCAGCTCATCCCCGGCTGAGGCCCGGCGCGGCCGCGATGTCACCGGCATGGCTTAGCCTGATCGCATGGCGGAACTTGACCGTGTGCGCGTCTGGGGCGAGGCACTGATCACGCTGCATCTCGACGACAGCTGGTCGTTCGGCTTCGACAATGCCAAGCGTCGGGCCGGTCAGTGCGACTACACGAAGAAGCGGATCACCGTGTCTCGCTACCTCGCCGCGCGCTTCGACGATGACGACATCCACCAGGTGCTGCTGCATGAGGTCGCGCACGCCCTCGCCGGCCACGAAGCCGCCCACGGACCGATCTGGAAGCGCGTCGCCCGCGACCTCGGCTACGTCGGCGGCACCACCCATCACGGCGAGACGGCGGTGGAGCTCGCGCCCTGGGTGGGCAGCTGCCCCGCCGGGCACGTCACGTACCGGCACCGCCGGCCCACGAGGCCGACGTCGTGTGCACGCTGCTCGCGCACATTCGACTCCCGGCACCTGTTCGCCTGGACCCGACGTGAGATCACGAGCGACGTGCGGCTCGCCGCGCAGCTCCCGCGCTGACCGCGACTCACCTGTCGGAGTCGTCGACGCCCTCCGTCTCGACCGGTGCGGATCCGTCGATGCTCTCCGCCGAGCTGCGCCGACGACGCACCAGCGCCGCGATCGCGCGCCAGCCGACCAGGAACACCCCCAGCACGAGCGTCGCGACGATGATGAAGGGCACCTCCGCCGTATCACCGCTCAGCACGCGGATGAGCATGCCACCGGCGACCGTCACGATCCAGACCACCGCGCCCCACAGCAATGACCAGGGGCGGCGGGGTCGACCAGGCAACAGGGCCGCGAGGGCGTGCCCCACCAGGAGGGCGATCAGGAACGGCCATGCCGTGAGGAGGAACCCTGCGGGGTTCTCGTCATGGGAGGCGCGACCGATCGCCGCGAAGATCAGCACGAGCACGACGTCGACGACGACAGCGGGAAGGTACCTCATGACACGACCCTACGTGTCCTCGCCCACACCGGGGCCTGCCCCGCGGCATCCGGCACACATCTGCGTGCCGGCAGGATCGCGCCGGACGGGCCAGGCGACATCACTCGAAGCGGGTGAACACCCCATCACGCAGCACGGGGACGACGTCGACCGCGTCGAGCACCGCCGCGTCGGCGACCGTGGTGGGTGTCAGTCCTGCTGCTTCGATGCGGGCCGTCGCCGCGACGCCGCCCGCGATCTCCCGCCCGGAACCGCTCGCCCCGACCATATGCCGCACGGCGGCGCGGAGTGCGTGGAACCCCTCGGCGGCGACCGCGGCGTCCGGGGCCGTGTGATCGATGCCCCGAGCCGAGAGCGCGGCGATGACCGCGCCCGCACCGAGCTGGTCTTCCACGGCGAACCGGAGAAGCTCGTTCTCGTCGAGCTCGCCGGCCGCGATGACGGCGACGGAGGTGCGTGCCTGCCGACGCTCCTGGATGGTCTGCACCGCGCGAGCGACGGCGCCGGCGTTGCGGATGCTTCCCACGAGCACCGTCGATCCGCGGGAGGCCGCGACCGCGACCGCCGCGCCGTTGCGCGACCAGGTCTCCGCCTCGGCCACACCGACCTCGGCGCCGGACGCGACGGCGTCGACGACGATCGAGGAGAACCTCAGCACATCGACGACCACGACGACGTCGGCGCCGGCGAGCCGGTCGAGACCTGCTGTCCCCCAGTCGAGGCGGACCTGATACGTGGACTGATCGAACGGCGACGGCACCCGACCAGCCTAGAGGCGTCAGTCGGCTGCGAGAGCCTCGACCGGGGCCACCCTGGTCGCCAGTCGCGTCGGCGTCGCGGCCGCCACCAGCGTGAGCACCGCCGTCGCGACGACGATGATGACCACGGGAACCCACGGGATCTGGGGCGCGACGAGCCCCGCCGGCGTGAAGTTCGGCAACGTCGGCACCGAACCGAGCAGCGACTGCGCGGCGATCCAGCCGTACACGACCCCGAGCACGAGGCCCGTCAGAGTCGCCGCGACCGTGATGTGCGTGGCTTCGAGCAGCACCATCCGTCGCACCTGGCGATTCGACAGACCGATCGAGCGCAGCAGTCCGAGCTCCCTGCGTCGCTGCACCACTCCGATCGTGAGGAGGTTCACGAGGCCGACAGCGGCGATCACCGCGGAGACGGCGACCAGCACCATCATCACCGCCGCGAAAGCGTCCATCGGGGCGAAGAACTCCGGAGGGACCTCTCCCGTCGACTGGCTCATCATCAGCGCCTTGGCCGATTCCAAGGCCACGGCGAACATCGTCACCAGGGTCACACCCATCACCACGCCGATCGCCATCCGCGACGAACGCTCGGGGTAGCGCAGCGCGTTCTCGGCGGCGAGGCGAGCGGTGGCGCTCGACCCGAACATCCGGCCGACCAGACGCAGCACGGGCGGCATGAACAGCACGGATCCGAGAGCGAGGCCGGTGAACGAGAGCACACCGCCGACGAACGCCACGACGACGCCGAGCGGCGTCATGAGCCCCACCAGAATCCCGCCGACGAGGAGCAGCGCACCGGCGATGAGCAGCACCCAGGCGCCGATGTGCCGGCCCGGCTTGCCGGAGACCTCGTCGAGGGTGCGCTCGACCGAACCGCCCAGCGACTGCAGCGGGGTCACCGCGAGCACGCGTCGGGAACCGGCCCACGCCGCCGCCCATGTCGTGAGGGCCACGCCGATCGCCGGAAGCGCCACGAAGGGCTGAGCGAGGGAGAAATCGGACGGGGCATTGGTGATCAGCTGCCCGCCGATCTGCACTCCGACGGCCGCGAGCCCGATCCCGACCAGCAGACCGATCGCTGCTCCGAGGAGTCCGACGACGAGTCCCTGCTTGCCGACCTCGGCGCGCTGGGAGCGCGCGGTCGCACCGATCAGGCGCATGAGCGCGATCTGCCGCGTACGACCGGCGATGATCGTCGAGAAGGTGTTGGCGGTGACGATGGCCGCGACGTACATCGCGACGACGGTCAACAGGACGGAGAGCAGGGCGACGACGAAGGCGAGAGTCTCGCTGTCGCCGATGAACGGATCGTTCTGCAGCACGGCGCCGATGTAGGCGGTGATCTCCACGAGGAGCACGCCGAACGCCGCGGACAGTGCCGCGACCAGGATGCTGGCCCCCATCCCGCGGTCGCGCAGCCACGCGAGTCGGGGTCCGGTCGCCCGAGTCTCGGGGACGACCGTGGCGACGGCGCTCATGCGGCCACCTCCGCGGCGAGCATGTAGGCCGAGATCTCCTCAGCGGTCTGACGGGGGTGGTCGGCGACGATGCGTCCGTCGCCGAGGTAGAGCACACGGTCGGCGTGGCTGGCGGCGATCGCGTCGTGCGTGACCATCGCGATCGACTGCCCGTGCTCGCGGCTCGCGGTGGCGAGCAGGCGCAGCACCTCACGGCCGGTCTTCGAGTCGAGGTTGCCGGTGGGCTCATCGGCGAACACGAGGTCGGGTGCCGTGGCGAGGGCGCGGGCGATGGCGACACGCTGCTGCTGACCGCCGGACAACTGGTGCGGACGGTGGGAGAGCCGCGAGCCCAGGCCGAGCGTCTCGACGAGCCCGTCGATGCGCGCGCGCTCGATCGCACTCGGACGGCGACCGTCGAGCTCGAACGGGAGCATGATGTTGCCGAGGGTGTCGAGCGTCGGGACGAGGTTGAAGGCCTGGAAGATGAAGCCGACCCGGCGACGCCGCAGGATGGTGAGGTCGATGTCGCCCAGGCCGGTGATCTCGGTGTCGCCGATCCACGCGCGTCCCTCGGTCGGGCTGTCGAGTCCCGCCATGATGTGCATCAGGGTCGACTTGCCGGAACCCGAAGGCCCCATGATGGCGGTGAACTGCCCGCGGCGGATGCCCACGCTGACGTCGTCCAGTGCGTGGACGGTGCCCTCGCCGGAGCCGTAGGTCTTCTTCAGGTGCTGGACGCGGGCGGCGAGCCCCAGGTCGGTGGTCGTGATCTCCATGTCCCCGACGCTATTTCCGCCGCCCATGGCGGGTCATCGCCCGCGGGGCGCATCGGCATACATCGCAAGGATGATCCCGTCACACCCAGGCGTGCGTCAGGCCAGACGTGCGTCAGGCGAGACGTGCGTCAGGGGATGTCTGCGTCAGGCGAGGCCGTGCTCGAAGGCGAACACCACGAGCTGCACCCGGTCGCGCAGCGCCAGCTTGCTGAGGATCCTGCTGATGTGCGTCTTCACCGTCGCCTCGCTCAGGTACTCCCGGCTCGCGATCTCGGCATTCGACAGCCCTCGGGCCGCGAGCGCGAAGATCTCCCTCTCCCGGTCCGTCAGGTCGGCATACTGCGGCGGAACGGGTTTGGGAGCCTCGGCGAAGTGCTCGAAGAGATCGCGGGTCGCCGAAGCAGCGATCACGCTCGACCCGGAGTGCACCGTGCGGATCGCCGCGAGCAGGAACTCGGGGTCGGCGTCCTTGAGGAGGAATCCGCTCGCGCCCTGCCGGATCGCCCTCGCCGCTGCCTCATCCAGATCGAACGTGGTGAGCATGACGACGCGCGGGGCATCAGGGCGGGCCAGGATCTCCGCAGTCGCCGTGAGCCCGTCCATCACCGGCATCCGGATGTCCATCATCACCACGTCGGGGCGGGTCGTGCGGACGACGTCGATCGCCTCCTGGCCGTTGCCGGCTTCGCCGACCACCTCGAGGTCGGGCTGTGACGCGATGAGCATCCGGATTCCGGCACGGAAGAGCGCCTGGTCGTCGACGAGCACGACTCTGATCATTCGGAGACTCCGATCGGGAGCGTGGCGTGGACGACGAACTGTGCCCCTCTGCGCTCGGCTTGCAGACTACCGCCGACGAGCTGCGCACGCTCACGCATGCCGATGAGCCCGTGTCCGCCGGGGACGGAGGTCGCCTCGCTCGCGACCGTGTTCCGCACATCGACGTCGACGCGGTCGGGAAGCCAGGCGATGTGCACGTCGACCGCGCCGTCTCCGTGGCGGATCGCGTTCGTGAGCGCCTCCTGGAGGATGCGGTACACGGCGAGCTGGATCGCGGCGGGCGGCTCCCCCGGCGGCATCGGATCCACGGTGACGCGCGGCTCGATCCCGGCCTGCCGCACCTGCGCGAACAGCGCCTCGAGGTCGGCGAGCGTCGGCTGCGGACCGTCGCCCTGTCGATGCCGCAACTGCGTGAGCAGCATCCGTACGTCGCTCAGAGCTCCGCGCGCGGTCTGGGCGATGGTGCCGAGAGCCTCGGTCGCCACTTCGGGCTGCACCGCGGCCGCGTACCTGGCACCGTCCGCCTGGGCGATCACCACGGCCAGCGAATGCGCGACGACGTCATGCATGTCGCGCGCGATGCGCACCCGTTCCTGCTCCTCGGCGGCGAGGGACTCGGCCTGCAGCTGGGCCGACCTCGTTCGGCGCGCGCGCAGCACGACACGCCACAGCAGGCCGCACACCCAGGCGAAGCCGAGCGCCATGACCGAGAGCACGAGGAGCAGCGTCCCCGTGGTGATCTTCTGCCATCCGTCGCCGGTTCCGAACGCCACACCGTTGACGATCACCATGAATACGGCGGCCACGAGACCGCCGAAGAGCGCTGAACCGAATCCCCACCAGAGCACCCGGCGCGTCCCCCAGGCGGAGGTCGCGTACAGCACCAGCAGGATCGCGACGTCGATCGGCAGCGGCCCGAAACCGGCGATCATCTGCAGCACGGCGCCGGCCCAGGCAGCGGCCAACGCCCATCCGGGCGCGAGCCGTCCGATGGCGACGGCGCCGGACATGAGCACGCTCGCGAAGACGAGGATCACGATCGCCGCGCCGCCGACGGCCGGGTTGTCCGTGACGGGCCCGTAGAACACCAGCGACATCGGTGCGAGCACGAGGAAGAGCAACGCCGCCCCGACGATGTCGAGGATCAGCGCGGTGCGGGAGAGCGGGCGGATCACTCCCCCACGCTACGCGAGCGTCTGCGCGTGGGCATCCGTCGAGGGATGTATCCGTGCCGGGTCAGGCGCGTGCGACGATCTCGCCGTGCGGCACCAGGTACCAGCCGTCGCCGTCATCTGCCCAGCGCTTCCAGGCGTCGCTGATCTCCTGTAGATCAGCGGGCGTCGCCATGTCGCTGTCGACGAGCTGCCGTGCGAGCGCGGATTCGAGGATGCGGTCGGCCCACATGCCGCCCCACCAAGCCCGCTCCTCCGGAGACGCGTAGCACCAGGTCGACGCCGTCGCCGAGATGTCGGTGAAGCCCGCAGCGCGTGCCCAGGCCAACAGCCGTCGTCCCGCATCCGGCTCTCCGCCGTTGGCCCTGGCCGCGGCGCGATACAGCGCGAGCCACCGGTCGAGTTCCGGCAGCACGGGGAACCACACGAAGCCCGCGTAGTCGGCATCGCGTGCGGCGACGACGCCGCCCGGAACCGTGACGCGGCGCATCTCGCGCAGAGCCTGCACGGGGTCGCCGACGTGCTGGAGCACCTGGTGCGCGTGCACGACGTCGAAGGATTCGTCGGGAAAGCTCAGCGCGTGCACGTCTTCGACGGAGAACGACAGGTTCGTGAGGCCGCGATCGGCGGCGAGCCGCTCCGAGAGGGACAGGGCGTTCTCGTCGATCTCCGTCGCTGTCACGTGCGCCACGATGCCGGCGAAGTCGACCGTGATGCTCCCAGGACCTGCGCCCACGTCGAGAAGTCGTGTGCTGGCCCCGAGGTGCGGACGGAGGTACTCGGCGGAGTTCGCGATGTCGCGGACGTTGTGCGAGCGGAGGACGGTTTCGTGGTGTCCATGCGTGTACGAGGCCATGGGGTCAGTCTGGCAGAGCGCTTCGAGACCGGTCGTGGCACGCCTCAGCGCAGCTCGGCGACCATCCGTCGGAGGGACTCGCGGTCGGGCTTGCCCGAGGACAGCACGTCGATCTCGTCGACCACGATCAACCGTGCGGGCCTGGCATGCTTGCCGAGCTCTTCCTCGACCGCGTCCCGGGCGTGCGCGAGCTGCTCGGACTCGCTGCGCCGGAGCACCTCCCCCCGCGCCGCCACGATCACGGATGCCTCGCCCCACCGCTCATCCTCCACGCCGACCACCACGGCCTCGTGGAGACCGGGGACGCGGCGGACGACCCGCTCCACACGGTCGAGGGAGATGTTGATGCCGCCGGAGACGATCACGTTGTCGGCCCGGCCGTGCACGCGCACGGTGCCGTCTTCGACGAGGCCGAGGTCGCCGGTGCGGTACCAGCGGATGCCGTGCTCATCACGCACGAAGGTGCGCGCGGTCAGTGCCGCATCTCCCAGGTATCCTTCGGCGAGCATGGGACCGGCGATGCGCAGCTCTCCGTCCACCGTGCGGGCGCCGACCGTGTCGAGCGGTACGCCGTCGTAGACGCATCCCCCGCTGGTCTCGGTCGAACCGTAGGTGCGCACCAGTCGCACCCCGAGGTCGGCTGCTCGCTCGCGCAGCGGCTCGGGAAGAGACTGGCCGCCCACGAGGATCGCCCGATACGCCGTCAAGGCCGCACGGACCGACGTCTCGTCCGCGGCGTCGAGCAGCGTCGAGACCTGGGCGGGCACGAGCGAGGTGTACAGGTCGGGCATCCCCGTGCTCGACGACGGCCGCATCATCTCGTACGTCGCCTCGGCGAAGACCTGCGGCGAGAATCGCCCCTCGATCCGTGTGGGCTGCGTACCCGCGAGGATCGACCGCACGAGCACCTGGAGCCCGGCGACGTAGCCGGCGGGCAGTGCGAGCAGCCAGCGGCCGCTGCCGATCCGTGCCGCCGTCGCCTCTGCGCTCGCCCTCAGCGCCTCACCGCTCAGGGCGACGCGCTTCGGGATGCCGCTCGATCCCGACGTCGCGATCACCGCCGCGAGTCCGTCCGCCACGTTCTCCGGGGCATCGGCCACCATCCCCAGCCCCAGAGCGGGGCCGCCGTCGAGCGCCCGCTGCAGGGCCTCCCGCAGCAGAACCGGGTCTTCGGCATCTGTGGGGATCAGGGCGGTCATGCGTGTCTCCGACTCTGTGGGACCGACGGACTCAGTAGTGCCAGGGGAAGGACGACCAGTCGGGGTCGCGCTTCTCGAGGAAGGAGTCGCGCCCCTCGACGGCCTCGTCGGTGCCGTAGGCGAGGCGAGTGGCCTCGCCGGCGAAGACCTGCTGGCCGACGAGACCGTCATCGACCGCGTTGAAGGCGAACTTCAGCATCCGGATGGCGGTCGGGGACTTGGTCAACACGGTGCGCGCCATCTTCAGCGCCTCGCGTTCGAGGTCGACGTGCGGCACGACGCGGTTGACCGCACCGGCCTCGTACGCGCGCTGTGCGGAGTACTCCTCCGCCAGGAAGAACACCTCTCTGGCGAACTTCTGTCCGGTCTGACGCGCCATGTATGCAGAGCCGTATCCGGCGTCGAAGCTGCCGACGTCCGCATCCGTCTGCTTGAAACGCGCCTCTTCCGCCGAGGCGATCGTGAGGTCGCACACCACATGCAGGGAGTGGCCGCCGCCGGCCGCCCACCCCGGCACCACCGCGATGACGACCTTCGGCATGAAGCGGATGAGCCGCTGCACCTCGAGGATGTGGAGTCGACCGACCGCCGCGCGGCTCGCCCCGTCGACGATCGCCGTCTCGGCGTCGGAGTACTTGTATCCATCGCGACCGCGGATGCGCTGGTCGCCACCGGAGCAGAACGCCCAGCCGCCGTCCTTCGGGCTCGGTCCGTTTCCCGTGAGCAGCACCGCACCGATGCGCGCATCCTGTCGGGCGATGTCGAGGGCACGGTAGAGCTCGTCGACCGTGTGCGGACGGAAGGCGTTGCGCACCTCCGGCCGGTTGAAGGCGATGCGCGCGACTCCGCCGTCCCGCGAGACATGCGCGGTGATGTCGGTGTAGTCCTCGGCGCCGGGCGCGAGCACCCATTCGGCCGGGTCGAACAGGTCGGAGACGAAGGCATCGGTCACGGCATCCACCCTATTCCTGTTGCTCCGGTCGTCTGTTCGCGCGGGCGGTCTTGAGCCAGCCGTCGACGCTGTCCCACCCGACCCCGATCGCGACGCCGAATCCGAGCAGCACGGCGAGGATCCTGAACACCCCGCCTTCGTCGGCCGATTCCGCCTGACCGGCGGCGAAACCCTCGCCACCGGCCGTCGCGATCTGTGCGAGGAACTCGGGGTTCACGAGCTGATCCGTCAGCAGCAGGATCACGACCCAGGCGAGGAAGGCCAGGGCCAGCACCGTGTTCGCCACGGCGAGACCGATGCTCCATCGCCGCCGCCGGTGGAGCACCAAGGCGAACACGACCTCCGCCGCGATCAGCACGAACAGAACGCCGATCCCCCACGGCCACAGCTGGGGGTCCAGGATCGGCAGCGCCTCACCGTCCACCTGGACGAAACCGCGGAAGCGGTCCCAGAACAGCGCTCCGACACTGATGCCGAGGAACACCAGCGAGGCGATCAGCTCGCTGCGGCCCACCCCGTCGTCGGTCGGCTCGGGAAGCTGATCGACATCCCATCTCACCCCGGTGTCGGTACCGGCTCGCTCCAGGATCACGAAGACCAGGGTGGTCCAGAAGCACAGGTGGAGAATCGTGCCGCCGGTGGCGAGGAGCGACGTGGACATGATCTCCCCGACCGGGGCCGCGGAGATCGTCAGGCCCAGCGCGACGGCGGCGAAAACGCTGACAGGGACGAACTTGAGCAGCAGGACCAGCAGACGCCACCAGGTGAGGTAGTAACGGGGCCCGATCAGGTACAGGGGGCGGTCGGCATAGCCTGCCGCGAGAGCGCCGGGATCGCCGAGCTCGGTGAGTACCGCGCGTTCGGCATCCTCGGGCGCTTCTCCCTGCTCCACGCGCGCCTCGACCGCGTCGGCGATGGAGGCTTCGAGCTCGGCACGGACATCCGCCTGCGCTTCCGGCGGCAGACTGCGGATCGTGGCGCTGACGTAGCGTTCGGTGAGAGTGGTGGTCATGTCAGTTCTCCTCTGAGGTGAGGGACGCGATCGCCGCCGTGAGCGACCGCCATTCGTCGGTGAGGGCGTCGGCGAGGCGGACGCCGGCTTCCGAGGTGCGGTAGAACTTGCGGGGACGCGCCTCGTCGGTGTTCCACTCGCTCGTGAGGTACTCCTGCTTCTCCAGACGGCGCAGCAGCGGGTACAGGGTGTTCGCATCGGTGGCGAAACCGCGCTGCTCGAGCATCTCCAACAGCGCGTAGCCGTATCCCGGCGAGCGCAGCAGCTGCAGGCAGGCGAGCACCACGGTGCCGCGCCGCAGTTCCTGCAGGTGGATGTCGAGGGTTTCGTTCATGCCCGTCACATTACTGTGTGTCGCACACTATCGTCAACCGCACACCGAAATGAGACTCACCCCTCCACGGGCCACGCCCGCAGGGCGACTCGGAGCAGAATGGGCACATGATCCCGCCGCTCGCAGACCTGCTCGACTCGGCCAGGGTCGTCGCCCTCCCCATGCACAGCCGCTTCCGTGGCGTCGACACACGGGAGGCACTGCTCTTCGAGGGGCCGGAAGGCTGGGCGGAGTTCTCCCCGTTCGTGGAGTACGACGACGTGGAGGCGGCGACCTGGCTGGCTGCCGCGATCGACTTCGCCTGGAATCGTCAGCCGACCGCGCTGCGGGATCGCATCGGCGTCAACGCCACGGTTCCGGCCATCGAGGCGTCACTGGTGCCCGAGCTGCTGGCGCGCTTCGCCGGCTGCCGCACGGCCAAGGTGAAGGTCGCCGAACCAGGGCAGACGCTCGCCGACGATGTCGCGCGCGTCCGGGCGGTGCGGGAGACGATGGGTCCGGAGGGCCGCATCCGCATCGACGCGAACGGCGCCTGGAACGTCGACGAGGCCGAGCACGCGGTGCACGCCCTCGGTGAGTGCGACCTCGAGTACGTGGAGCAGCCGTGCGCGACGGTTCCCGAACTGGCGGAGCTCCGAAGACGCGTGAAGTACATGGGCATCCCCGTCGCCGCCGACGAGAGCGTCCGCAAGTCGTCCGACCCCCTCGCGGTCGCCCGCGCCGGAGCCGCCGACCTGCTCGTGATCAAGGCGCAGCCCCTCGGCGGGATCACGCACGCCCTGCAGATCGTCACCGCCGCCGGCCTTCCCGTCGTGGTCTCGAGCGCGCTGGACACGGCCATCGGCTTGTCCCAGGGTGCCGCCCTCGCCGCCGCGCTCCCGACGCTCGACTACGACTGCGGGCTCGGAACGGCTTCCCTGTTCCTGGACGACGTGGCAGATCTTCGCCCGGTCGACGGCTCGATCCCCGTCGGCCGCGTGACGCCGGACGCGGAGTCGCTCAGCCGGCTCGCGGCGCCCGACGAGCGTCGCGAATGGTGGCTCGCCCGGCTCGCCCGCTGCTACGGCGAGCTGTCCACGCCGGGCTGAATCCGCGGAACCAAAGCCCGGCCTACGACTCGATGAGCAGCTGCACCAGGCGCCCGAGTTCTTCGCCACCGGAGTGCCGGAGCTGGGCATCGTCCTGTCCGGCCATCGCCCCGCGCACGGTCATGCCCTCCCAGATGATCATGAGCATGCGGGCGGCGACCACCGCGGGCAGTCGCAGACGCAGCAGACCGGCCGCGACGATGTCGTCGACGATCTGGGCGATGCTGGCGACCATCTCCCGCTCCTGCGCGAGGTACGCCTCGCCGAACTTCGCGTCGCGCAGCGCACGGATACGGATCTCGCTGAGCAGCATGACGCCGAGCCTGTCGTCGCCGCCGAGCTCCATGATCTGCTGCACGAGCTCGATCGGATCGCAGCCTTCCACCAGGGCACCGGCGGCCGTCAACTCCTCCACACGGGTGCGCACGGCGTTCACGCGCACCTCGGAGACGCTGGCGGCGAGCATGAGGAACAGCTCATCCTTGGACTCGAAGTTCGAGTAGAACGCGCCGCGCGTGAATCCGGCGCGTTCGCACACCGCCTCGACCGACGCTCCATCGAGCCCGACCTCGGCGAAGACCTGCGCCGCGGCTTCCAGCAGGCGAGCGCGCGTGTTCTCGCGGCTGCGGGTTGCGGGTGTCGACATCGAAACCTCCTAGCCCTTCACTCTCGCATGATTCACACCCCGCACACAGGCTTGGCCGGGCGGGTCACCTTACGATACATCTATGTATTGGATACACCTGTGTATCCACCCCGCACCCCTCGGAGGAACGCGTGTCCACTCTCCTGTCCTCGCTCGGACGCTGGTCCTTCCGGCACCCGTGGCGGGTCCTCGTGTCCTGGTTGCTCGCGCTCGGCATCGCCGGCGCCGGAGCGCTCGTCCTGGGCGCGGGAACCGACAACACGTTCTCCATCCCCGGTACCGAGTCGCAGGCCGGGCTCGAGCAGCTCTCGCGCTCGTTCCCGCAGGTGAGCGGCACCAATGCGCAGTTCATCGTGGTCGCCGCCGACGGCGACAAGATCACGGACGCCGAGTACCAGGACGACATCGAGGGCGCGGTCGATGAGCTCGGCGACCTCGACGGCGTGCTCGCTGCCACCTCGCCGTACGACGAGATGGTCAAGGGCATGATCAACGACGACGACACCGCCGCCATCGTGCGCGTGCAGTTCGACGGCGAATCCACTGACGTCTCCGAGGAAACGAAGGATGCGCTGCGCACGGTCGTGAGCGACCTGGGAGCCGAACTCCCGACAGGGTCCCAGACCTCGCTCGGCGGAGATCTGTTCGCGATCTCGATCCCCGGCGTCACGCTCACCGAAGCCGTCGGACTGCTCATCGCCCTGCTGGTGCTGATCGTCACGTTCCGCTCATTCATCGTGGCCGGCCTCCCCCTGCTCACCGCGATCCTCGGTGTCGGCATCTCGATGGCCGGCATCTTCACCGCGACCGCGTTCGCCACCGTATCGTCCACCACCCCGCTGCTGGCTCTCATGCTCGGGCTCGCGGTGGGTATCGACTACGCACTGTTCATCATGGCGAGACATCAGGACCAGGTGCGCGACGGCGTCGACCCGGAGGAGTCGGCCTCCCGTGCCGTCGGCACCGCCGGATCCGCCGTCGTGTTCGCCGGTGTCACCGTGCTCATCGCCCTGATCGGCCTCGGCTTCGCCGGCATCCCGTTCCTGACGACCATGGGTATCGCCGCCTCCGCCGCCGTGGCCGTCGCCGTCGCTATCGCCGTCACCCTCACTCCCGCCCTGCTCGGCTTCATGAAGGGCAGGGTCGTCGGGCGCCCGAAGAAGGTCAGGACCCCGAAGACGAACAAGACCGCCGCCGGTCAGGCGGACGATTCCGTGCCCTCGAAGCCGGTCGTCCCGGTGAAGGGCAGCGCCCGGTGGGTCGGCGGCGTCATGAAGCACCCCGTGCTGGTGTCGATCGCAGTGGTGCTCGGACTCGGGATCGTCGCCGTCCCCGCGCTCAGCCTCGACCTCGCTCTGCCGAACGCCGGCGTGCTACCTAAGGACAACGAGGCACGGCAGACCTACGACCTCGTCGGCGAGGAGTTCGGCCCCGGCTTCAACGGTCCGATGATCCTGACGGGCACGATCGTCACCTCCACCGATCCGCTGACGCTGATGGAGGACCTCGGCGACGCGGTCGCGAAGGTCCCCGGCGTCAAGGAGGTCGCCCTCGCGACCCCGAACGAGACCGCAGACACCGGGATCGTGCAGATCGTGCCGGAGACCGCGCCCGACGACCCCGCGACCGCCGACCTCGTGCGCGAGCTGCGCAGCCACCACGATGAATGGCTCGACGAGTTCGGCATCGACCTCAAAGTCACCGGCTTCACGGCCGTCGGCATCGACATCTCCGACCAGCTCGGCAACGCGCTGCTGCCCTTCGGCATCTTCGTGATCGGCCTCTCGCTCATCCTGCTGACCATCGTGTTCCGATCCCTCTGGGTGCCGATCACCGCCGCCATCGGCTATCTGTTGTCGATCGTGGCCGCTTTCGGTGTGGTCGGCGCCGTGTTCGAGTGGGGCTGGTTCGCCGATCTGCTGCATGTCGCCAAGGTGGGACCGATCATCAGCTTCATGCCGATCATCCTGATGGGCGTGCTGTTCGGCCTCGCCATGGACTACCAGGTGTTCCTCGTCTCCCGCATGCGCGAGGACTTCGTGCACGACAAGGACGCGAAGAGTCCCGACCGCGCCACCCGCAGGGCCGCTGCCCTCCGCGCCGTGCGCAGCGGCTTCACCGGCTCGGCGAAGGTCGTCACGGCGGCAGGACTCATCATGTTCGCGGTGTTCGTGGCCTTCGTCCCTGAGGGCGACTCGTCGCTCAAGCCCATCGCACTCGGCCTCGCCGCCGGCATCGCGTTCGATGCCTTCCTGGTGCGGATGACGCTGATCCCCGCCCTCATGGCCATCCTGGGCGAGCGCGCCTGGGAGCTCCCGCGCTGGCTGGAGAAGATCCTCCCCCGCATCGACGTCGAGGGCGAGGCCGTCGAACGGGAACGCCACTTGGCCGCGTGGCCGGGCGACGGATCGGTCGTCGCCGCCGACGACCTCGAGATCAGCGCGGATGCGCCGCTGATCGAGAACCTGTCGATGCGGATCCCGGAGGGCGGTGCCCTCATCGCGACCGGTGGCGACCACCGCAGCCGCCGCGCACTGGCTCTGACGATCGCGGGACGTCTGACCCCGACGGAGGGACGACTCAGGGTTGCGGGGCACCTCCTCCCCGGCCGCGCCGCCTGGGTGCGCGCACATGTCGGTTGCGTGCTGATCGACGATGCCGACACAGGGCTCGACGATCTCGCAGAAGCCCTGCGCGGAAAGTCATCCATCGTCGTGATCGACGGGATCGACCGGCTGAGCGGCGGGCAGCGCGACCAGGCGACGGCGATGCTCCGCGATGCTGCAGCGACCCGCACGATCGCGGTCTTCACCACCGCATCCGATGCCGACTCGGCACGGACGACCCTCGCCGAGGCCGGATGGCCAGACGCCCAGACACTCGACACGCGCGCCCCTCGCCGGAGCGCCGCAGAATCCACCGAGGTGACCGCATGACCCTCCCCATCGAGCGCGCGCGCTCCCGCAAGCCCATCACGTGGCTGACCATCCTCGGCGTGCTGCTGCTGCCGGCGGCGGTCGGCGGCATCCTGGTCGCGGCACTGCAGAACCCGACCGAGCGGCTGGACTCGATGACCGCGGCGATCGTCAATCTCGACGAGCCCGTGACCATCGACGGCCAGATGACCCCGCTCGGACGTCAGCTCGCCTCGGGCCTCGTCGAGGGATCGGACGACCTCGATTCGAACCTCACGTGGGTGATCTCGAACAAGGACGACGCCGCTGACGGACTCGCCGACGGCTCTTATCAGGCCGTCATCACGATTCCCGAGGACTTCTCGTCCGCCGCCACCTCGGCCGGGACCGCGATCTCCGACGGCGGAGGGAAGGCGGAGAAGGCCACCATCGAGGTGACGACCCCGAAGGACGGACTCGTCGCCGACGACCTCATCACGGGCCAGATCGCCGACGTCGCCGCTTCGACCATGGGCACGATGCTCTCCGAGGCGACGACCGAGAACATCCTGGTCGGCTTCACCACGATCGGCGACCAGATCGGCGAGGCCGCAGATGGTGCCGTCAAGCTCGCGAACGGAGCACGCGACGCCGCCACCGGAGCCGCGGCGATCCCGGACGGTGCGGCGAAACTCGCCTCCGGCGCGGGTGAGCTCAGCACGGGTGCGTCCTCACTCGCCTCGGGGCTCGACACGATCGCGGGCAAGACCCGTGAAGCTGCGGCGGGTGCGGGACAGATCGGGTCCGGGCTGGCGGCTGGTGGTGCGGAGCTGCAGCAGAACGTCGGCGGGGTTCAGAAGCTGGTCGGGGCCGTGCAAGGCGCTTCCGCATCGGCGCAATCGGCAGCGACCGGCTCGGTAGCGCTCGCCCAGCGTCTGGGCGGCCTGGCTCAGCAGGCATGCACACCTCCGGTCACCGACCAAGCGCAGTGCGATCTGTACTCGTCGCTTGCAACCGACGCCGGAGCTGTCGCGAAAGACGCCGGCACGGCATCGGGCATCCTCACCAACGACGAAGTCGCCGGTGGTGTCGCAGCCCTCCCTGGCACCTTCAGCACTCTGGCGTCCAGCATGTCCCAGGCCGGCGCTGGCGCCACGCAGCTGTCCTCCGGCCTCACCCAGCTCGCCGACCAGGGTATCGGGGCATCCGCCTCTGGCGCGCGCAGCCTCGCATCCGGTGCGACCCAGCTCTCCGGCGGCGCGACCGCTCTCGCCGACGGCGCGACCGAGCTCACGACCGGACTCGACACGCTGGCGACCGGCACGGGCGACCTCGCGGGCGGGCTGCGCACGGCATCCGACTCGCTCCCCTCGTTCAGCGACACCGAGTCGAAGTCGCTCGCCTCTGTGATCGCCGACCCGGTGTCGTCGAACTCGTCGGTGGACACGATCTTCGGCCCCACCGCGATCCCGCTGCTCGCCGCGGTCGTGCTCTGGTTCGGTGGACTCGCGACGTTCGTCGTGATGCGCGCCCACACCGCTCGCACGCTCACCTCTCGACGGTCTTCGGCGGGTCTGACTCTGCGCGCGTTCGCTCCGGCGGCGCTGATCGGTGCCGGTCAGGGTCTGCTCGTGTCGTTGATCGTGCAGATCGTGGCGAGCTACGACGCGGGCACCTGGTGGGCCTTCGCGGGCACAGCGGTCCTCGCCGGAGTGGTGTTCGCCGCCGTCAACCAGGCTCTCGTCGCGGTGTTCGGCGGCGTCGGTCGCTGGATCTCGGCCCTGGTGGGAGTGCTCGCCGTAGCGACGGGCCTGATCTCGACCGTGCCGGACTGGCTCGCCGGCATCGGTGCGGCACTTCCGACGGCCCCGGCCTTCGCAGGGCTCATCACGGCCAGTGGTTCGGCCGTCGCCGCGCTGGTCGTCTGGGGCGTGCTGTCACTCGTGGCCACCACGCTCGCCGTGACGCTGCGACGCACCACCTCGGCCAAGGCGGTCCTCGCCACCACCTGACTCCCTCCTGCTCTGCCCCCTCCCTGCCCCCTCCCTGCCCTGCCCTGCCCTGCCCTGCCCCCTGCCCTGCCCTGACCTGCCAAAACGGAGACCATCTCCCCTCAGCTCAGCGCGTCGACATGTGACGCGCCGAGCCGTGCGCGTGACGGTCTCCGTTTTCGCATGCGGTGACCAGGACCTAGGCTCCTGACATGCGTCGACCGTTCATGGACACCCCCGACCAGCTCGAGAGCTTGGAGGGGCAGCAGTACCTCGTGCTCCGGCCCACTGTCGAGGTCGCCGATACCTACCGGGAAGTGCAGGACACTGCACTCGCACGGCTCGGCGCTCCGGTACGACGACCGCACACCGGGCACGTCACGCTCCGAGGCTTCTACGAGCCCGAGCGGCGCGACGAACTCGCCACGCTGATCCGCTCCTGGGCGGCGCAGCAGACGCCGATCGAGATCACCGCCGAGGCCGTGGACGAGTTCCCCACGCCGTGGCAGATCCTGATCGTGCGCCTCGCCCGCACCGCATCACTCGTCTCGGCGTACTCGTCCCTGACCACCGCGCTGGATGCCACGGACTTCCGCCGCCTGGGCGAGCTGCCGTTGGAGGAGTGGACCTTCCACCTCTCGGTGCTCTACGGCAAGACTCTCGACCCGGAGGTCTGGTCGCACTTCGCGCAGCCCGAGTCGCGTGCTCTCGAGCCTGCGCCCGCCGAGACCATCACCGAAGCCGAGCTGGTCTGGTACGAGGACGGCATCGAGCACGCCGAGGTCCTGCCGTTGGGCGGCTGACCTCGCTCCCGCTCCGGCCGAAACAGAGACCTCCCGCACTCTGCCCCGCGTGTCCTGTGTGGACGCGCCGGGCCTGATGCAGGAGGTCTCTGTTTTCGCAGCTGAGTGTTCGCGGCTGAGTGTTCGCGGCCGGGATTTCGCAGCCGAGTCGTCGCAGCCGAGCGCGGCTCAGCTCAGGCCGGAGTAGGCGTGCAGACCCTTGAAGAAGACGTTCACGATCGTGAAGTTGAAGATCACGGCCGAGAATCCGACGATCGCGAGCCACGCCGAGGGGTTGCCCCGCCAACCGCGGGTAGCCCGTGCGTGGATGTAGCCGGCATAGATGACCCAGATCACGAAGGTCCAGGTCTCCTTCACGTCGAAGCCCCAGAAGCGGCTCCAGGCGTAGTACGCCCAGATGGAGCCCGCGATGAGAGTGAAGGTCCAGAGGATGAACCCGATGATCGTGAACATGTACGCCAGGCTCTCCAGGCGCACCGCGTTCGGGAAGGTGCGGAGGAAGCCTGGGCCCGTCTTGGTCGCCCCCTCGCCCAGCAGGCGCTCACGTCGCGACTGCATGAGCTGGATCACCGAGAGGGCGAAAGCCAGCGCGAAGAATGCCGTCGCGAGCGAGGCGACGAACACGTGGATGACGAGCCACACGCTCTTCAGCGGGTCCATCAGCGGCGAGACGTCGACGTAGAAGTTGGTCGCTCCGAGGCCGAGCAGCACGACGACGAGGCCCGTGATGAACGTGCCGAGGAACCGCAGGTCGATACGCGTGAGCACGACGAGGTACACGGCGATGATGAGCAGCGTGCCCATCATCGCGAACTCGTAGAGGTTCGCCCACGGCACACGACCGGCGGCGATGCCACGCGTGACAGCGGACGCGAGGTGGAACAGGAAGCCGAGTACCGTGAGCGAGGTGCCGATCCTGGCCATCACGAATCGCTGCGGGGCGGAACCCGCATCAGACCCGCCCGACGCTGCGGGGATGCTTGCTCCACCGGCCCCTACGAGCACCGACTCCCGCACGTTCTGTGCATCGGCCGTCGCCTGCGAACGCCGCGCGAGATCGAAGGCGTAGGCCACGAAGGCTGCCGCGTAGATCGCGATCGCCGTCCACAGCAGGACCGGCGAGATCACGTTGAGCTCGAGCATGGTGTCAGTCTACTTTCCGGGTGTCGGTTGCCGGGGCTTCCACCTCGGCGGACTTGGTCGCGATGTCATCAGCCACGGTGTGATCGTCCGCGGTGTCGTCGGCAGGGTTCTCGCCGTCCTCGGCCCGCACCGTGGTGCCGCCTGCCGCGTCGAGCAGTCGGGCGTGGCCGGCGACGAGGTCGTCCACCGCTGCCGCGAGCGTCGGGTCTTCCCCACGGGCGAGCGCCGCGTATTCGAGGGCGACCTCGCCGTCCTGCGCCGTGGCCTTGACCCACACACGTCGCCGCGGAACGAACAGCGCGACCATGAGACCGCCGAGGGCCAGCAGCGCGAAGCCGAGCACCCACACACCTGACTCGTCACGGTGGATCTGCAGCGAGGCGAAGCGCTTCACCGACTGGGAGGCATCCGTGGCGCCGGCCGGAGACTCGTCCTCGAAGGTCACCGAGCCGAGGCCGTTCGGCAGCTGCGCGGTCTGCCCGGGGGCAAGCTCGATCGACTTGACGTCGGTGGTGCGGCCCGTGAGCTTCGTCATGCCAGTGGTGTCGAGCACGTAGACGGAGCGCGGCACACCCTCGTTGATGCCGAGGTCACCCGTGTACACGTCGAGCGTGAGCGTCGGGTTCGTGAGGTCGCCGTACGCGGAGAAGAACGCACCGCTCTCGAGCACACCCGTGGTCGGGTAGAAGAACCCGACCAGGCCGACCTGCTCGGCCAACCCGTCCGGCACCTTGAGCACGCCGAGCGAGGTCATGTTGTTGTCCTGCGGCAGGAACGGCGTGCTGTTGGTGAACACGACATTGCCCTCGGGATCGCGCACCGTCACCGTCGGCGCGTAGCCGTTGCCGAGCAGGAACACGTCGTCGTCGGCGACACCGAGGGGCTCGTTGACCTTGACGGAGCCGGTACGTTCCTCGCCGTTCTCCTGCACGGTGACGTTGGCGGAGAAGTCGCCGGCCTGACCGGACCCCGGCTCACCGAACGGCTGGTAGGTCACGTCGAAGGAGTCGAGGCGCATCGAGTACGGGGAGAACGCGTCGTCGCCCACGAACCGTCCGCGGTTCATCGAGTCGTAGTCGAGGAGCGTGTTGGCGAAGGTCTCGCCCTCGACCAGCACCCGCTGCCCGGTGTAGGAGAACCCTCCGCCGATGCCGACCGTGACCAGCACGCCGACGAGCGCGAGGTGGAAGAGCAGGTTGCCGGTCTCGCGCCAATAGCCGCGCTCGGCGGAGACCGAGAACGTGCGTCCGCGGTCGTAGCGCTCCACCCGGTAGCCGAGGGCCTTCAGCTGCTTCGTCGCGACGTCGATGGACGCGGCCGCCTCGGCTTCCGCATCGCCGGTCTTGGTTCCGGAGTCCGCCGCGGGATCGCGCGTGACGGCGCGGTAGTCCTCGAGGCGCTGCAGCCGGGCGGGGGTACGCGGCGGGCGGGCACGCAGCGCCTTGGCGTGGTGCTTGATGCGCGGGATCACGCAGCCGACGAGCGAGGCGAACAGGAGCAGGTAGATCGCCGAGAACCACGGCGACAGGTAGACGTCGAAGAGCTTGAGGCCGTCGAGGATCGGGAACAGGTCGGGGTTGTCGCGCTCCCACTGCGTCACACCGTTGGGGTCGGCCATCCGCTGCGGGAAGATCGAGCCGGGAATGGCGGCGATCGCCAGGACAAGCAGCAGGATCAGTGCCGTGCGCATCGAGGTCAGCTGACGCCAGCCCCAGCGCAGCCAGCCGACCAACCCGAGGCGCGGCTGGGTGATCGAGTCGTCTCCGTCGACGTGGTCGGACGGGCGGAGCGGATCGCTGGAGTCGCTGTTCGCGGCACCCTTGTTCTTGGTCATGACCTTCTCAGTGCGGGGAGTTTTCTCGGGACGGATGGGCTTGTCGGGACGGCTACCATCTCGCTCGCTCGTCTCGGGATCGTCAGAGCGGGAGGATGACACTGCCGATCACCGCCGTCAGTCTCGACATGATGTCGGTCCAGAGTCCGGTGACCATCAGGACGCCGAGGAGGAGAAGCATCACGCCGCCGATGATGTTCACCACCCGGATGTGCCGACGCAGGAACCCGATCGCCTTCGTGGCCCAGCCGAAGCCGAGCGCGACGAGCAGGAACGGGATACCGAGGCCGAGCGAGTAGGCAAGGCCGAGGAAGCCCGCCCGCACCGGGTCTCCGGCATTGAACGACAGCGCGAGGATCGCCGCGAGCGTCGGTCCCATGCAGGGAGCCCATCCGATGCCGAGCGCGATGCCGAGGAGCGGCGCCCCGACGATTCCGGCTCTGGAATCCACGTGGAAGCGGAATTCCTTCTGCGCGAACCCGAACAGCCCGAGGAAGACCAGGCCCATCCCGATGATGACGACGCCCAGGATGCGGGTGATGAGGTCGCCCCACTGCAGCAGGAAGACCCCGGCCGTTCCGCCGAGCACGGTGTAGAGGATGAAGACGATCGTGAAGCCGAGGATGAACAGCAGCACTCCCCCGACGAGTCGCCCCCGCGTCGCGGTTTCTGCCGTCTGCGTCGTCGTCCCGCCTTCCCCGCCGGCAGCAGCGGTCGACCGAGGTGCGACCGCACCGCCGAGGAAGCCGAGGTAGCCGGGAACGAGTGGGAGCACGCAGGGAGACAGGAACGAGACGAGTCCCGCGAGCATCGCGACGGGAATCGCGATCCAGAGGGCCCCGGAGCCGATGATCGCTTCGGGACTCATGAGCAGTCCTGGCCGCTCACGAGTCCTCCGCGAGGGCGTCCTTGACGAGCGTGGAGAGGATCGACTTGCCGTCGATCGGCCCGATGATGCGCGCCGCGACGCGCCCTTGCTTGTCGAGCACGAGAGTCGTCGGCGTCGCGGCGATCGGAGTCTCCTTCGCGAAGGCGAGCTTGGCCTGAGCGGTGTCGACGTCGATAAGACTCGGGTACGTGACGTCGTACTCGTTCGCGAAGGCCACGGCGGTGTCGGCCTGGTCACGGGTGTTGATGCCGATGAACGCGACGTCCTGATCGGTGAAGTCCTGCCAGACGCCTTCCAGATCTGCCGCTTCGAGGCGGCACGGTGCGCAGCCGGCGTACCAGAAGTTGACGACCGTGACCTTGCCGGCGATGTCGGCGCTGTCGAACTCCTCGCCCTTCTCCGTCACGCCGCTGAACACGACGGGCTCGCCGCGCTCGGCGACGGGGATCTCGACGATCGCGCCGTCGGCTGCGACGTAGCCGGTGTTCTCGCCGTTCAGGAACGATTCGCTGACCGGATCGGGAGCGCACGCGCTCAGACCGATGGCGAGCACCGCAGCGAGCGCGGCACCGACCGCACGACGCGAACGCCGGGTGCGGGAGGAGCGGCCGCTGCGGATCTGACGGACCGTCGAATCGCTTGGCACGACTCCGAGTTTACGCAGAGGATCCTATGCGCGAGCCGGAAACGGGACCTCCTCCGACGCCCCTCAGAAGCGCGCCAGGATGTCGTCCACACCCGCCCGGAAGCGTGGACATGTGGCGATGTCGTGGGCGCGGCAGCCCATCGCGTGCTCGGTCATCTCGCGCGATCGACGCATCTCCTCCATGCGCCGATCGAGATCGTCCAGGTGCTGTTGCAGCACCTGATGCCGACCGAAACTCCCGTCATCGAGCAGCACCGCGATCTGCTCGAGCGTCATCCCTGCAGCCTTGCTGCGCTGGATCACGGCTATGCGCACGACCTCGTCCTCGCCGTAGCGCCTCCGCCCGGCGGCGTCGCGCGGAGGGGTGAGCAGCCCCACCGACTCCCAATGCCGCAGAACGTTCGTCGGCAGGTCGAAACGGGTCGCGACATCACCGACGGACCACGGATGCTCGGAACTTGACTTCATGTTGACATGAAGTCACAGACTGGCGTGGAACGCAACATCCAGAGGAAGGACCACCATGTACGACGCCATCGTGATCGGCGCAGGACCGGCAGGGCTGCAGGCCGCTCTGACCCTCGGACGGATGCACCGCTCCACGCTCCTCCTCGACTCGGGCGAATACCGCAACGGCACCGTCCTGCACATGCACAACATGATCGGCGCGGACGGCACTCCCCCCGCCGAGTTCCGGGCGACGGCGCGAACCGAGCTCGCTGACTACGACGACGTCGAGGTCCGTGAGACCGCGGCGTCGAGTATCACGGGTGGCGAGGATGCGTTCGTGGTGGCACTCGCCGACGGCTCGGTGGTGGAAGGGCGCCGCGTCGTGCTGGCCACCGGGGTCGCCGATGATCTTCCGATCGTGTCCGGACTGCAGGAGTTGTGGGGCACGCTCGCCTTCAGCTGTCCGTTCTGCGACGGGCACGAGCACGCCGGCAAGGACATAGCGATCGTCGGCGCCGCGCCCCGCGCCGAGCACCTCATCGGGTTGCTGGGGAGGATCGTCGCGAACATCACGGTCGTGCCGGTCGAGGAGGCGTTCACGGACGAGGACATCCGCACGCTCGAGGCGAAGGGCGCGCGGGTGAGTCGCACCCCCGTCGCCTCCGTCGAGAAGGTCGAAGGCGGCGTGCTCGTCCGCACGGACGACGACGAGCGTGTGGTCGCCGGAGTCTTCATCGCCGCAGGGGCGATGCGTCAGCGGTCGCCGTTCGCCGCGCAGCTCGGACTCGGCATGCTCGAGTCCGGGTGCATCGAGATCGACGAGTTCGGACGTACCTCGCACCCCGGGGTGTTCGCCGCGGGCGACCTCGCCCACCGTGCGACCCTCCCCGGCCCGATGGCATCCGTGCTGCTGGCGGCCGCCGCGGGTCAGCTGGCCGCTGTCGGCATCATCCAGTCACTCCTGGCCGCCGAGCACTGACCCCGTTTCGAATCGCGCACGTGGGTCCATCCGTCGCCGGAATGGAACCACCTGCGCGATTCGGAAGTGGGGGTCAGACCGCGCCGACGTCGACTGCACCGCCGGTCGCGGCAGGCTCGACATAGGCGACCTCTCGCCAGACGTCACCGACGCGCTCGAACGAGGTGACGCTGGACAGCGCGCAGCGTCGGGTGCGTGGGTCGTGTTGCAGCGGAAGCCCCGCGACGCGGAGGTGCGTGATCCAGATGGGCGCCTGGTGCGACACCATCACGACGTCTCCATCGGGTGCCGCATCCCACGCCTCGTCCATGACACCGAGCATCCGCTCAGCGATGGAGGAGTAGGGCTCGCCCCAGCTGGGAACCGAGGGCTGGCGCAGATGCCACCAGTTCAGGGGGTTCATCAGGGAACGGCGCATCTGCGTCCCCTCGAACACGTTCGTCGGCTCGATCAGCCGGATGTCGATCTCCGGCACGAGGTCGAACGTCGCGGCGAACGGCTCGGCCGACTCCTGGGCGCGTTCGAGAGGTGACGCGTACAGCGCGGAGACGGGACGGTCGAGCGCGGCCACATGGTCGGCTGCTGCTGTGGCCATCCCCCGGCCCGCGTCGCTCAGGTGGTAGTCGGGAAGACGTCCGTAGAGCACGCGGGCCGGATTGTGCACCTCACCGTGTCGCACGAGGTGCAGCCGGGACGCCGTCATGTCACGCCTTGCTGTAGCGCGAGTCCCCGAAGCCGAGGATCAGGTACCCGATGTACGGGAAGAGGAACAGCAGGAAGAACGAGAAGACCCCGCCCTTGCCGAAGCGTCCACCGAGCTTGAACGCGACGATGATCGCCAGGATCAGGTTCGCGACAGGGATGAGGTACAGCAGCGCGAACCAGCCGGAGAGGCCGGCGATCTTCACCAGGAAGACGAGGTTCACGAACGGGATGATGGCGAGGATTCCCGGGTACCCGGCCTTGGTGAAGACCTTCCACAGGCCGACCGCGACGAGGATGTAGAAGACGAGCGCAATCAGGCCGGTGGTACCCGAGAAGATCGACGCAAAGAGATCGGAGATGCCGTTGTTGTCCACGGTGCACTCTTTCTGTGTATGAGCTGTGTCGTGGCGATCCTACTGATACGCCGTCCCGGCCGCCGGTGACCGGGCCGATGACCGGCCAACCGCCCCCGTAGAATGGGCGGGTTCCCCATTTCCCAGATCAGAAGGAATACTCCGTGCTTCGCACCCACTCGGCAGGCTCTCTGCGAGCCGAGCACATCGGTCAGACCGTCACCCTCTCGGGTTGGGTCGATCGCCGTCGTGACCACGGAGGAGTCGCTTTCATCGATCTGCGGGACGCCTCCGGCATCGCCCAGGTCGTCATCCGCGACGAGGAGATCGCGCACCCGCTTCGCAACGAGTTCGTCCTGAAGGTGACCGGCGAAGTCTCGCAGCGCCCCGAGGGCAACGCGAACCCGAACCTGCCGACCGGCGAGATCGAGCTCATCGCGACCGACGTCGAGGTGCTGAACGAGTCCGCTCCGCTCCCCTTCCAGGTCTCCACGGCTCTCGCCGACACCGAGACCGTTGGCGAGGAAGCACGCCTGAAGTACCGCTACCTCGACCTGCGCCGCCCGGCCCCGGCCGCCGCCCTGCGCCTGCGCTCGAACGTCTACAAGGCGATCCGCGACGTGCTGCACGCCGACGACTTCACCGAAGTCGAGACGCCCACCCTCACCCGCTCCACGCCGGAGGGCGCCCGTGACTTCCTGGTTCCCGCGCGCCTGAGCCCCGGCAGCTGGTACGCACTGCCCCAGTCCCCTCAGCTGTTCAAGCAGCTGCTCATGGTGGGCGGCGTCGAGAAGTACTTCCAGATCGCCCGCTGCTACCGCGACGAGGACTTCCGCGCCGACCGCCAGCCGGAGTTCACGCAGCTCGACATCGAGATGAGCTTCGTCGACCAGGAGGACGTGATCGCCCTCATGGAGTCGCTCATCGTGGCGATGTGGGCGACCATCGGCGTCGAGGTGCAGACCCCGCTGCCGCGCATGACCTATGCCGAGGCGATGGCCAAGTACGGCTCCGACAAGCCCGACCTGCGCTTCGGCCTCGAGCTCGTCGAGGCGACGGAGTACTTCAAGGACACCCCGTTCCGCGTCTTCCAGGCCGAGTACGTCGGCGCTGTGCGCATGCCCGGCGGCGCGAGTCAGCCGCGCAAGCAGCTCGACGCCTGGCAGGACTGGGCCAAGCAGCGCGGTGCACGTGGCCTCGCCTACGTCCTGTTCAACGAGGACGGCACGCTGGGCGGCCCCGCAGCCAAGAACCTGTCGGAGGCCGAGCAGGCCGGACTCGCAGAGCTCGTCGGTGCAGAGCCGGGCGACTGCGTGTTCTTCGCCGCCGGTGACACCAAGCAGAGCCGGGCACTGCTCGGTGCAGCGCGCGTCGAGATCGGTCGCCGCCTGGGCTATCTGAACCCCGACGAGTTCGCCTTCACGTGGGTCGTCGACGCTCCCATGTTCGAGCCGGCCGCCGACGCGGTGGCCTCCGGTGACGTGGCAGTGGGCGCCGGTGCCTGGACGGCCGTGCACCACGCATTCACGGGTCCCAAGCCCGAGTTCGAGGACACGTTCGACACCGACCCCGGATCGGCCCTCGCGTACGCGTACGACATCGTGTGCAACGGCTCCGAGCTCGGCGGCGGTTCGATCCGCATCCACCGCGAAGACATCCAGAAGCGCGTGTTCGAGGTCATGGGCATCAGCGACGAGCAGGCCGACGAGCAGTTCGGCTTCCTGCTCGACGCGTTCAAGTTCGGCGCTCCGCCCCACGGTGGGATCGCACTCGGGATGGACCGCGTGCTGCAGCACCTGACCAAGACCGAGTCGATCCGCGAGGTCATCGCGTTCCCGAAGTCGGGCAACGGCTTCGACCCGCTGACCTCCGCTCCCGCTCCGATCACCGATGCGCAGCGCGCCGAGGCCGGCGTCGACTTCGAGCCCGAGGACGAAGACTGAGTCCAGCCGCCTCGCGCGAGCACAGGCACACACGCCGGATCAGGCGGTTCTGCGAGGAACCTGCCTGATCCGGCGTTTCTGCCTGCGGCGGCGTCGCTTCGTTCAGCCTGCGATCGATGCGAAGGCCGGGACGATGTTCTCGTTCCACACATCGACTCCGAGCTTGCCGATCAGCGCGATCACGACCACGAGGAACACGACGCGGATGAACGTGGTCCCGCGCGAGATCGCCATGCGTGATCCGAGGTAGCTTCCCGCGACGTTCGCGACCGCGAGGATGCCCCCGAGCAGCCACAGCACGGCGCCGTGCGGGATGAACAGCATCAACGCACCCGCATTCGTCGCGAGGTTGACGATCTTGGCTTTGGCGCTCGCCTGCAGGAAGTCGTAGCCGAGCAGCGCGACCAGCGTGATCACGAGGAAGGTACCGGTGCCAGGACCGATCATCCCGTCGTAGAAGCCGATCCCGAGTCCCGCTGCGCCCGCCATGATGTGGTGCTTGTGCCCATGGAAGCGCAGCTGGGTCGCCGCGCCCATCTGCGGCCGGAACGCCGTGAACAGGGCCACAGCGAGCAGAGCGATCACGATGATGGGTTTGAACGCGGCAGGGGGCAGCACGGTGGCGACAGCCGCCCCTCCGAAGGAGCCGATCAACGCGATGATCGCCATCGGCAAGGCGGTGCGCAGGTCCGGTTTGGCTCGTCGGTAATAGGTCGCACTGCTGGTGGCCGTGCCGAAGACCGAGGCGAGCTTGTTCGTCGCGAGCGCCTGCACCGGGGAGATGCCGGGGATCAGGAGCAGCGCCGGCAGCTGCAGCAGCCCTCCCCCGCCCACGACCGCATCGATCCAGCCGGCGCAGAACGCGGCGATCACCACGAGCAGCAGCATCCCCCAGGTGAGCTGCTCGAGTCCGAGCACGGCGCCGATATCCACCTCGCCATGATTCCAGAGAGTCGACGCCGCCCTCGCATCCGCCGACAGACTCATCCGCTGACAGACTGGAGCCATGCTCGAAGCCCTCCCGCTGCCCCACTCCTTCGAATCGCGCATCGGCACCGCGCTCCTGCGCCGCGCGACGGTCGACGACACGGATGCCGTGATCGCCCTCCTCGCCGACGACCCGATCAGTGCGGCACGCGGCGATGTGGCATCCGCCGAGGACCGCCCGGCCTATGAGCGCGGTCTCCGCGAGATCCTGGCCGAGCCGTCGAACGACCTGCTCGTGGTCGAGCTCGACGGTGCGGTGGTCGGCACGTTGCAGCTCACCTCGATCCCGGGGATGGCGCGTCGCGGTGCACGGCGGCTGCTGGTCGAGGCAGTACGGGTGCAGAGCAGTCTGCGCTCGTCTGGCATCGGTTCCGCCGTGATGCGCTGGGTCGGAGAGGTCGCCGCCCCAGCCGTCGACGCATCGATGGTGCAGCTCACCTCCGACGCCGCCCGCGTCGATGCCCACCGCTTCTACGAGCGGCTCGGCTACGTCGGCTCGCATCGCGGCTTCAAGTACACGGTTTCCCAGAGCTGAAGCCCCGGCGGCCCCGACCGGACAGCACCCAGCCACCATCCGTTCACCTGACCCGCGACGGGCGGCAACCTCCGCCTCATAGTGTCCTCTCGCAACCCGACACCGGCTCACAGCGCCGGACACCGAGAGGACACTCATGGCTCGCTTCACCCGCCGCGCGCGCATCGGCGCGGGCATCGCCCTGGCCACCACCGCCGCACTCGCGCTCACCGCCTGCTCCGGAGCAGCGGACGCCACTGGTGGCGGCAGCTCCGACGTCGATGCCGCCGCAGCGGCCTCGGTCGCCGACTTCGGCACGTTCGCCGACCTCGAGGCTGCTGCCAAGGCCGAGGGCTCGCTCAACGTCATCGCGCTGCCCCGCGACTGGGCGAACTACGGCGAGATCCTCGACCTCTTCGCCGAGAAGTATCCGGAGATCACCATCAACGAGGCGTCTCCCGACGTCTCCAGCGCCGAGGAGATCCAGGCCGCCAAGACGAACGAGGGTCTCGACACCGCACCCGACGTCTTCGACATCGGCCTCACGGTCGCCCTGCAGAACACCGATGTGTTCGCTCCCTACAAGGTGCAGACGTGGGACGACATCCCCGACGAGCTGAAGGAGCCCACCGGCCTCTTCGTGGGCGACTACGGCGGGTACATGTCGATCGGCTACGACTCGTCGAAGTTCGACGCTCCCGCCGAGCTTTCCGACCTGCTCTCCGCCGACTACAAGGGCGCCGTCGCCATCAACGGCGACCCGACGCAGGCGGGGGCCGCGTTCGCCGCCGTCGGCCTCGCGACCGTGCAGTCCGACGGTACGCTGGACGACTTCCAGCCGGGCATCGACTTCTTCTCCGAGCTGCAGAAGGCCGGAAACCTGCTCAAGGTCGACGTGACCACCGCGACCATCGCGAGCGGCGAGACCCCGGTCGTCTTCGACTGGGACTATCTGAACGCCTCGCACACGGCCGACAACAAGGACTGGAAGGTCGTCGTGTTCGACGGCACCGGTTACGCCGGGTACTACAACCAGGCCATCAACGCCGACGCCCCGCACCCGGCCGCTGCCCGCCTGTGGCAGGAGTTCCTCTACAGCGACGAGGTGCAGAACCTGTGGCTGAAGGGCGGCGCCCGTCCGGTGCGGATGGAGGCCATGACCGACGCCGGCACGATCGACGCCGACCTCGCCGCCGCGCTCCCCGAGGCTCCGGAGGAGACCGTCGTCCCGACCGAGGAGCAGTCGACGAACGCCGGCACGCTGCTCGGCGAGAAGTGGGCCGCGGCGGTCCAGTGACCACCCTCACCGCAACGGGGGCGGATGCTGCGGCGTCCGCCCCCACCACCCCCGCCGGGTCCTCGCAGCACGCGAGGGCCCGGCGGTCCGCTCCGTCCCTCGCCTGGCTCGGGCTCGTCCCCTTCGCCGCCTATGTCGTGCTCTTCCTCGCGGTGCCGACGATCCTGGCCATCGGCTCCGGCTTCTTCACCAAGGACGGCTCCTTCACCTGGACCAACATGTCGGCCCTCGCCGACCCGGTCGTGCTCGACACCTTCGCCAACTCTGCCGGCCTCTCGTTGCTCACCGCCGTGGTCGGGGCGCTCGTCGGCGCCCTCGTCTGCTACGCGCTCCTCGGCATGGACCCCGAAGGCCGCACCCGCTCGGCCGTGGATGCCGCCGCGGGTGTGCTCGCGCAGTTCGGCGGCGTCATGCTCGCCTTCGCCTTCATCGCGACCATCGGCATCCAGGGCGTCGTCACCGTGTTCCTTAAGGACACCTTCGGCGTGAACATCTTCGAGAACGGCACCTGGCTCTACGAGCTGCCCGGCCTCGTACTCCCCTACTTCTACTTCCAGATCCCCCTCATGGTCATCACCTTCATGCCGGCCCTCGCGGCCCTCAAGCCGCAGTGGGCCGAAGCCAACCTCACTCTCGGCGGTACCCGCGCGAGCTTCTGGCTCCGCATCGGCATCCCCGTGCTCGCGCCCTCGTTCCTCGCCAGCCTGCTGCTGCTGTTCGCGAACGCGTTCTCGTCGTACGCCACCGCCGCCGCTCTCGCCAGCCAGGGTGCCCAGATCGTGCCGCTGCAGATCCGCACGGCGCTCACGAGCGAGACGGTGCTCGGTCGGGAGAATCTCGCCGGCGCGCTTGCGCTCGGCATGATCGTGATCGTCGGAGTCGTGATGGCCCTGTACTCCCTCGTGCAGCGACGCGCGGCGAGGTGGCAGTCGTGAACCGGCTCGGCCCCTCCCGCACGACCCGGTGGGTGATCGGCGTCCTCGTGGGTGCGTTCTTCGCGGTGCCCCTGGTGTCGACGTTCCTCTTCACACTGCGCGACCCCGCCGGCGGACTCTCCTTCGCCCGCTGGATCGCGTTGTTCGACCCGGCGGCCGCAGCCACCCTCAAGCCGATCTGGACCGGTCTCGGCAACTCGCTGGTACTCGCCGTGGTGACTGTCGCCATCGTGCTGCTGCTGCTCGCCCCGACCATGATCCTGGTGAACCTGCGCTTCCCGAAGCTCAAGCCTGCCTTCGAGTTCGCGGTGCTGCTGCCGATCTCGATCCCCGCCATCGTGCTCGTGGTCGGCCTCGCACCGATCTACCTCCAGATCGGGCGGGCCCTCGGCACGGGCACCTGGACTCTCGCCTTCGCCTACGGGATCACCGTGCTGCCGTTCGCATTCCGCTCCATCCAGGCATCGATCGATGCGGCCGATCTCCGGACGCTCTCCGAAGCCGCGCGGTCCCTCGGCGCGAGCTGGCCGACCGTGGTGCTGAAGGTGCTCGCCCCGAATCTCCGACAGGGGCTGCTTGCCGCGTCCCTCATCTCCATCGCCGTGGTGCTCGGAGAGTTCACGATCGCCTCGCTCCTGAACCGCCAGGTGTTCCAGACGGCCATGGTCGTGGTGAACAAACAGGACCCCTACGCGCCGGCCATCTTCACGCTGCTCGCGCTGGTGTTCGTCTTCCTCCTGCTCCTCGTCATCGGCCGCGTCGCCCGCGGCACCGGAAAGGCCCGCTCATGACCGTCAACCACGCGCTGCCGCGCACCAAGGACAATCTGCTGCTCGCCCAGGCGGGCGAAGGCACCCGTGTCGAGCTGCGGGGCATCGTCAAGAGCTACGCGGGCAACCGGGTGCTCCACGGGGTCGACCTCGACATCGCCCCCGGCGAGTTCGTCTCGCTCCTCGGACCCTCCGGGTGCGGCAAGACCACGTTGCTGCGTGTGCTCGCCGGTCTCGAAGGCGCGGACGAAGGCGCCGTGCTGCTGGGTGGCGGCGATGTGTCGCGAGTGCCCACGAACAAGCGCGACATCGGCATGGTCTTCCAGTCGTACTCGCTCTTCCCGCACCTACGGGTGGCCGAGAACACGGCATTCGGCTTGCGGCGACGCGGCGTCGGCAAGGCTGAGGCCTCACGGCGCGCGGTCGACGCCCTTGCCCTGGTCGGCCTCGCCGACTTCGCGGATCGGTTCCCCCACCAGCTCTCCGGCGGCCAGCAGCAGCGCGTGGCACTCGCACGAGCGCTGGTGACCGAACCCAAGGTACTGCTGCTCGACGAACCGCTCTCGGCGCTCGATGCGAAGGTGCGCGTGCAGCTGCGCGACGAGATCCGCCGCATCCAGCTGAGGCTCGGGATCACGACCGTGTTCGTCACGCACGATCAGGAAGAGGCTCTGGCCGTCTCGGATCGGATCGCGGTGATGAACGCCGGCCGCATCGAGCAGATCGGTTCACCGGAGCAGCTGTACACGATGCCCTCCACGGCCGGGGTGGCGGCGTTCGTCGGCCTGTCCAGCGTCGTGTCGGGGGTGGCCGAGGGCGATCACGTCATGGTGTGGGGACAGCGGCTTCCGCTGCAGTCGCGGGCAGACGGTCCGGTCGACGTGTACCTGCGGCCGGAGAACGTCTACTTCGCGTCGGAGGCCGACGCCGCAGCCGAGGCCCTGGTCGAGGAGAGCACCTTCCTCGGCAGCATGCGTCGCACGCTCGTGCGCACCGAGTCCGGCGAACTCGTCCGGGTGCAGCATGCGCCAGGAACTCATCCGGCCTTCGGCGACCGGGTGCGCATCGCGATCGCCCCGGAGCCCGTGGCCGTGCATCCGCGCGGCTGACTCACCGCTCTTCCCCTGACATACCCCGGGCGCTAGCGTGAGGGCCGAGGGGCGGGGTTCCCTCCATCCGAGAGAGAAAGGACGCCTCATGGCAGGCAAGTTCGAGCTGTACACCGACAAGTCCGGCGAGTACCGGTTCCGCCTGAAGGCCGGCAACGGCGAGGTCATCGCCATCAGCGAGGGCTACTCGTCGAAGTCCGCCGCTCTGAACGGCATCGACTCCGTGCGCCGCAACGCCGCGGACGCCGAGGTCGTCGAAGCCGACTGAGCTCGAGACCCACGTTTCACGCCGAGACCCCCTGTTGCAGACGTCTGCAACAGGGGGTCTCGGCGATTGCGATGGGTCTCGGCGAACCGGATCTCGTGTCAGAGCACGCGGGAGAGGAAGTCCTTCGTGCGCTGATGCTGCGGGTTGCCGAGCACCTCGCGCGGGTCGCCCTCTTCGACGATGTAGCCGCCGTCCATGAAGATGAGACGGGATCCGACCTCGCGGGCGAAGCCCATCTCGTGCGTGACGACGAGCATCGTCATCCCCTCGTCGGCCAGCGAGCGCATGACCTGCAGCACCTCGCCGACCAGTTCGGGATCGAGTGCCGATGTGGGCTCGTCGAACAGCATCATGTCGGGGTTCATGCACAGCGCCCTGGCGATCGCCACGCGCTGCTGCTGCCCTCCCGAGAGGTGCCCGGGGTAGGCGTCGGCCTTCTCCGCCAGACCGACCCGCGTGAGCATGGCATGGGCGATCAGCTCGGCTTCCTTCTTCGACCGCTTCTTCACGCGCTGCTGAGCGATCGTGAGATTGCCGAGCACGCTGAGGTGCGGGAAGAGGTTGAAGCTCTGGAAGACCATTCCGATGCGGGTGCGCACGCGGTCGATGTCGACGTCGGGGTCGGTGATGTCGATCCCCTCGATCAGCACCTTGCCGCCGGTCGGCTCCTCGAGCAGGTTCACCGAGCGCAGCAGCGTCGACTTCCCCGATCCCGAAGGTCCGATCACGCACACGACCTCGCCCTTGGTGACGGTGAGGTCGATGCCCTTGAGCACCTCGTTGTCGCCGAACGACTTCACGAGCCCCTGCACATCGATCGCGGGGGCGTGGACATCAATCAGGTCGGTGATCATCGCTGCCTCGACATCCGTCGCTCCAGCCACGCGCTGAAGCGCGTGAGCGGGATCGTCACGATCAGGTACAGGATCGCCGCCATGATCAACGGCGTTCCGTTCGCGTTCTGCGTGCTCGCATCGCGGGCGAACGTGGTGAGCTCCTTCGACCAGATGAAGGAACCCGCCACGAACAGCAGCGACGTATCCTTCAGCAGCAGCACGAACTCGTTGGTCAGGGGCGGGATGATGATCCGGAACCCCTGCGGCACGATGATCCAGAACGTCGTCTTCATGGGCGACATGCCGAGCGAGCGGGCCGCCTCGGTCTGCCCCTTCGGAACGGCCTGGATACCCGCGCGGATCGTCTCGGCCATGTAGGC
Source organism: Microbacterium oxydans (assembly GCF_006540085.1). Classification (GTDB taxonomy): domain Bacteria; phylum Actinomycetota; class Actinomycetes; order Actinomycetales; family Microbacteriaceae; genus Microbacterium; species Microbacterium oxydans. The sequence continues at coordinate 222,583 of NZ_BJOG01000008.1, forward strand.
CGAGGCGACCAGGACGAGACCGATGAGCCCGAGCACGACCGGCCCACCGAGCTTCGTCCCAGGCACACCCAGGGCGATCGGCAGGATGAAGGCGATGCCGAAGATCGTGAGGATCGCCGGCAGACCGCGGAACAACTCGATCCAGACCGTCGCGATCCAGCGGAACGGGGCGATGGTCGACAGCTTCATCAGTGCCAGCACGACACCGAGGACCAGCCCGCCGGCGAAAGCGACGGCCGTGAACCACAGCGTGTTGACCAGGGCCGTGGTGATGATCCCGGGGAACATCTTCGCCGCGACTTCAGGATTGAAGAACAGCGGTCCGATCTTCGCCCAGTCGGTGCTCACGATCGCCCAGACGGCGATCGCGATCAGCACCACGTAGACCGTGTAGCGATACAGCTTGCTCTTGGTGGTACGCCTCAACGCCATCGTCGAGGTCCTCCCGCTCTACCGATCCCGCCGGTCACTTGGCCGCGAGGTACTCGTCGTAGATCTTCTGGTAGCCGCCGTCGTCCTGGAGCTCCTTGAGCGCCTTGTTGACCGCATCGCGCAGCTCGTCCTTCTCACCCTTGGCGAAGGCGAACCCGTACGACTCGTCGGTCGGGTACGTCTCGACGATCTTGTAGTCGGGGTCGTCCTGCTCGTGCACGTAGTTGACGGGCTGGTCCTGCAGGATCGCGTCGATCTGCCCCGCCTGCATGGCGGGCCACAGCTCGCCATCCGAGGGGTACTGCACGAGCTGCGCGCCCGGTGCGTTCTCGCCCGCGTAGGTCTCGCCGGTGGTGCCCTGCTGCACGCCGACGTTCTTCCCGTCGAGGTCGTCGATGGACTTGATGTCGGAGTCGGCGCGCACGAGCAGCGACTGCAACGAGTCGACGTACGGGTCGGAGAAGTCGATGTTCGCCTTGCGCTCATCCGTGATCGTCATCGCCGACGCGCCGATGTCGCACGTGCCTGCCGCGAGGGTGGTGCCGGACTGCAACGCGTCGAACCCGACGTCCTGAACGGAGAGCTTCAGGTCGATCTTCTCGGCGATCGCACTGAGCAGGTCGATGTCGAAGCCCGAGTAGCCGGTCTCGCTGGAGGGGTCCTCGACCTCGAACGGCGGGTAGGGGACGTCGGAGCACACGGTGAGCGTTCCGGCCTCGACGAGGCCGTACTTGTCGTCGGCGGCGGGAGCGTCACTGCTGCCCGCGTCGGACGATCCGGTGGCGCAGCCGGCGAGCGCGAGGGTGGCCGTCGCCACGAGGGCGAGACCGGCGATGAGGTTGCGACGAGGCATGTCGGCTCCTGTGAGTCGAGGGCACGGAGGCCCGCTGACGGGTAGGAGTTCATCTAAACATGCGGCTCGTCGCGTGACCAATGACATCCACGTCCGCGCACATTACGTTTGTGTTGCGAGTAGGCCCCGATCACACGTGGAAACCGAGTCCCTGAGCCGGCGCGACGCGGTCTCAGACCTCGAAGTCGACGGCGACTCGGGAGGCGACCACCGAGCGGATGTACGTGGCGACCTCGGCGTGCGCGGGATGCACCTGATACTCGTCGATCGCTTCGACCGACGCGAAGTCCGCGACGAGCGTGACGTCCCAGTTCGCCTCCGGGTAGGCGACGTTGGCCCCTGCCGAGATGGTGAGCAGCTGCGGCACGACGCCGTCGAGCGCGTTGAGGCGGCGGGCGACTTCCGCAGCCTGCGCCGCGCGCTCGGCAGCATCTTCGGAAGCGAGCTTCCAGGTCACGACGTGGCGGATCGTCATAGCGCTTCCTTCACTCCGGTCTTCGCCGCCCCGTCACGGAGAGCGCCCTCGAGCGCCTCACGCAGTCGATCGGGTGCCACGCGCCAGTGCGCATGCAGCTCGCCGTCGATCAGGACCACGGGGATCTTCTCCCACCACAGGTCGTAGAGTGCGGGGTCGTCCTGGATCGACGCCTCGACGATCTCGATCTGCTCGGCTGCGGCGTCTGGCAGTTCGGCGACCACGGCGTCGATGACGTCGGAGGCGACGTCGCACAGGTGGCAGTCGGGCTTGCCGATCAGAGTCAGCGTGGTCACGCCGACGGCACCTCGACCGCGCGGCCCTGGGCGATCCACTCGCCGGTCCCGCCCTCGACGTTCGTGGCGTCGTAGCCGCGCGACTCGAGCGCCTCGACCACACGCGCCGATCGACCGCCGGCCTGGCAGATGACGTCGAACGCCTCGCTCGGCAGCTCCTCGAGACGGTTGCCGATCTCCGACATGGGGATGTTGACGGCGCCGGGGACGTGTCCCGCGGCGAACTCGTCCACTTCCCGTACATCGATGAGCGGGGTACCGGTGCGCTCGGCGAGCTCGGTGACGGTGATCGACTTCATGACAACCTCTCGGCAGGACGGAGATGGGGCCGGAGACACAAAGCGCCCGTCCGAAGACAGGCGCTCGTGTCTGGTCGCTTACTTCTTGTTGCGACGCTGGTGGCGAGTCTTGCGAAGCAGCTTGCGGTGCTTCTTCTTCGCCATGCGCTTGCGGCGCTTCTTGATGACAGAACCCACGGAAACCTCACTAAGTCAGTGGCTGGGTGTCTCCGAAATCGGACACCCGGGTACGGGCACGGAAAATGCCTCGGGTCAGTCTAGCAAACCCGAAGGCGTGGGCTGTCACACGCGCCTTCCGCCCGAGGGCGGCCGAGCATGGGACAGCCTGCGACGTCAACCGACGTCGGCGATGGGTCGCTGCAGCGCATCGGCCACAGCGGACTCCGGAACACGATAGCTGCGGCCGAAACGGACGGCGGGCAGCTCCCCAGCATGAACCAGCCGGTACACGGTCATCTTGGACACGCGCATCAGCTCGGCGACCTCAGCAACCGTGAGGAATCGGACGTCAGGAACCTCGGGCATCCCACGTACCCCTTTCTCGATGTGCACACTCTATGTGGTAGCTGGGACACGTGTAAACCTCTGTGACCCGTGTGATCAGTGAGGCATCGCGGGACTCTGAGAGGCGCCCAGCCGGCGCATAGGCATTCTGCGGGCTTCGCTCAATCGCGACTGGCAGAGTCATCGCAGGTCTCGTGCGGCACCGCCGAGTCCGCCCCCCGGGTGTGGGGACCCGCACCTCTCCCCTGACGGCAAGCCCCCCGTGTCGTCAGGGGAGAGTCGTTGCGGGGATCGCCCGAACGTCAGGCGCCGAGGCGCTTGAGCGCCGACGCGACCACATGCTTCGCGGATGCCGCCGCGCGTCCGACGACCTCGGCCGCGTGGGCGGCGCTGTCGGGAAGCGAGGCACCCGGGTATGCGATGTCGGGCGCACCATCTCCGAAGGCATCCACCAGGAACGGCACCAGCCAGTCGTCGACGACCTCGAGCGGCTCGACCGCGAGGCTGTAGAAGCGACGCTGTCCGTCCTCGCGCACGGTGACGAGTTCGGCATCGCGGAGCACCTTGAGGTGCTTCGACACGGTGGGCTGGCTGATACCCAGATCGGCGACGATCTGGCTGACGCTGGTGCCGGCCTCTCCTTCGGTCGTGCGCCGCAGCAGGAGCTGGAGGATGTCTCGCCTCGTACCGTCTGCGATCACGTCGAAGATGTCCGTCATGAGTTCAGGGTAGTCGTCCCCGGCACGGAGTACCATGACGAAGGCTCGGCGACAGGCGCCGTGCCGCCGCCCGAGGCAGGGCGTGCGACGACACACAGGGGGCAGCGATGTCGGGCATCGTTTCGGCGTCGTCCCCGCGCGAGAGCCTGAAGAGCGCAGCCGGCTGGGTCAAGCACCTCGTGACGTCATCGCCGTCGCGCTTCGCGATCGTGATCTTCGCTCTGCTGATCCTCGTCTTCACGGTGCTGCTCTCCCTGCCCATCGCCTCCGCGTCCGGCAGGGTCACCCCCCTCAGCGATGCGCTGTTCACCGCCGTCTCCACCATCTGCGTGACGGGACTCGCCACCGTCGACATGGCCAACTACTGGTCGCCCTTCGGACACGTGCTGATCTTCCTCGGCGTGAACATCGGCGCGCTGGGGGTGCTGACCCTCGCATCGCTCATGGGAATGCTGATCTCGAAGCGTCTCGGTCTGCGAGCCAAGCTGATGGCGGCAGGCGACACGAACCCGATGCGCGCGCACGGCGGTGTCGTCAACGAGAGCCAGACCGTGCGACTCGGCGAGGTCGGCCAGCTGCTCACCACGGTCGCCGTCTCGGCGCTGATCATCGAGGCGTCGCTCGCGATCCTCCTCTACCCCGCCCTCGTGATGGCCAAGGTCGACCCGATCGCGGCGCTCTGGGAGGCGCCCTACTTCGCGGCGATGGCGTTCACGAACACCGGATTCGCGCCGAACGACGGCGGCGTCGCCGTCTTCGCCGACGACTACCTGGTGCTCTCGCTCCTGATGGTCGGCGTCTTCCTCGGCAGCATCGGCTTCCCGGTCATCTATACCCTCGCCAAGCATGTCTGGCATGTGAAGCGCTGGTCCCTGCACTCCAAGCTCACCATCGTCACCACCGTCCTGCTCTTCATCCTGGGTGCTGCCGTCTTCGTGATCCTCGAGTTCAACAACCCGAAGACCTTCGGCTCGATGGATGCCACCGACACCACGTTCCAAGCCTTCTTCCTGTCGGCGATGACACGCTCCGGCGGCTTCAACGTGATCGAGATGGACGACCTGAACGGCTCGTCCCTGCTCGCGGCGAGCATGCTCATGTTCGTCGGCGGCGGCTCCGCCTCGACCGCGGGCGGGATCAAGGTGACCACCCTCGCCGTCCTCGCCATCGCCGTCTGGTCCGAGGCCAAGGGACGCCAGTCCGTCGAAGCCTTCGGTCGCCGCATCCCCAGCGACGTGCAGCGCGTCGCCCTCAGCGTCGTCGCGTGGGGAGCGACGATCGTCGCGCTGTCGACCATCGTGATCGCGCAGATCACCAAGGCCGACATCAGTCACGTGCTCTTCGATGTGATCTCCGCGTTCGGTACCGTCGGTCTCTCGACAGGCCTCACCGGCGAGCTGCCGGATTCCGCCTCCTACGTCATGGCCGCGACGATCTTCATGGGCCGCGTTGGTACAGTGACTCTCGCCGCGGCGGTCGCCGCGACATCGCGAACGCAGTACTACTCACTGCCCGTGGAAAGGCCGATCGTTGGTTGAAGTCCTCCGGGGCGACGCTCCCGTCCTCGTCATCGGCCTCGGCCGGTTCGGTGCCGCCTGCGCCGGTGAGCTCGACCGCCTCGACCGCGAGGTGCTCGCGATCGACGACAACCTCGAGCTCGTGCAGAAGTGGTCCGACCGCGTCACGCACACCGTCCAGGCCGACGCCAAGAACATCGACGCCCTGCGGCAGATCGGTGCGCAGGACTTCCAGGTGGCCGTCGTGGCCGTCGGCTCCTCCATCGAGGCTTCGGTGCTCATCACGGCGAACCTCGTCGACCTCAAGGTCCCGCAGATCTGGGCCAAGGCGGTCTCGCAGTCGCACGGCAAGATCCTGGCGCGCGTCGGCGCCAACCACGTCATCTACCCCGAGCGCGAGGCCGGCGAGCGCGTCGCGCACCTCGTCTCCGGGCGCATGCTCGATTTCATCCGCTTCGACGACGACTTCGTGCTCGCCAAGATGTACCCGCCGAAGTTCATCCGCGGCGTCGGCCTAAACGAGTCCGGCGTGCGCTCGAAGTACAAGGTGACCGTCGTGGGCGTGAAGAGCCCGGGCAAGCCGTTCCGCTACGCCGAGGCGAACACCATCGTGACCAACCACGACCTGATCATCGTGTCCGGTACGAACAGCGACATCGAGCGGTTCGCCGGCCTCGACCGCTGACGTCTCCCTCCCGCCTTCCGAGCGACTCCCCCTCGCGGCGGATGCGCGACGCCCGGCGGCCGTGGTGGGATGGGGCCATGACCGACCCCACAGCGGCCCCGCCCGTCCTCGCCCTTCGCGGGCTTCGCAAGCAGTTCGGGCAGAAGGTCGCCGTCGACGGTCTGTCCCTCGACGTGCCGCCCGGATCCATGCTGGGCCTGCTCGGGCCGAACGGCGCAGGCAAGACCACGACGCTCGCGATGGCCACCGGGCTGCTCCGCCCCGATGCCGGCACGGCGTGGGTGCTGGGCGCCGACGTGTGGCAGAGCCCCGCCGAGGCGAAAGCCCGCATGGGTGTGCTCCCCGACGGCATCCGCATGCTCGATCGTCTCAGTGGAGCAGAGCTGCTGCGATACACCGGACTGCTGCGCGGCATGGCAGAGGCCGACGTCGTCTCGCGGACGGGTGACCTGCTCGAGGCGCTGGGGCTCGCAGAGGCGCGAGACACCCTCGTCGTGGACTACTCCGCCGGCATGCGCAAGAAGATCGGGCTCGCCTGCGCGCTGATCCACGCTCCCCGCCTGCTCATCCTGGATGAGCCGCTGGAGGCCGTCGATCCCGTCTCGGGCGAGACGATCCGCCAGATCCTGCGCTCGTTCGTCAACGGCGGCGGCACCGTGGTGCTGTCGAGCCACGTGATGGAGCTCGTCGAGTCGATGTGCGACCGGGTGGCCATCGTCGCCGAGGGGCGCCTGCTCGCGCACGGTCCGCTCGACGAGGTGCGAGCCGGACTCTCGCTTCAGCAGCGGTTCCTCACGCTCGTCGGGGCGCACGATCTCGGGACGGAGACGCTCGCATGGTTGCGCTCCTCGTAAGCCTGCGCTGGCGGCAGCTGCGGCATCAACTGTCGCGGAACCCGTGGATGATCGTCACCCTGATCATCACGGGGATGATCGCCCTCGGGCTCCTCGCCGGACTCGCTGCGGGTCTGGTCGCTCTGCGCTTCGCCGCACCGGAGGGCGCTGTCACCGCCATCGTGCTCACCGGGTCCGTGCTCGTCCTCGGATGGTGGATCGGCTCCATCCTGGTCAGCGCCGACGACTCCCTCGCCCCCGAGCGCTTCGCCCTGCTGCCGGTGACCGCCCCCTCCCTGTTGCCGGGCTTCGTCGTCGCCGGAGCCACGACCATCGGCGGCATCGGGACCACGGTCGCCCTGCTGCTGATGCTCCTCGGCTGGTCGGTGAGCCTTCCCGCACTGCTCACCGCGGTGATCATGATCCCGGTGGCGGTCGTGACCTGCGTGCTCGGTGCCCGCGTGGTGAGCGGACTGCTCGCCGGATGGCTGGCCCGACGCAGCACCCGCGACCTGGTGCTGACCCTCGGGGTGCTGCTCGCCGCCTCGTCCGGCCTCATCCTCAACCTCGGGATCGGGGCGCTCACCACCGTGACGGACGCCGGGAGTGCCTTCGCCTCGGCTGCCGACATCGCCGCCTGGACGCCGTTCGGCGCCGTGTTCGGGGTGTCGGCATCGGCAGCGCAGGGCGACGTGCTCACCGCGACGCTGCGATTGCTGATCGCCCTCGCGACGGTCGTGGTCCTGTGGTGGGCGTCTCAGCGGCTGCTCGCCGCCCGGCTCGTCTCCCCCATCCAGAGCAGCGGCGGTGGACGGGTGCGCTCCGGCGGTCTGCTCGATCGACTGCTGCCGGCGAACCCGATGGGTGCGATCGCCGCACGATCTCTGCACTACTACCGCCGCGACCCGCGGCAGCTCGTCAACATCGTGATGCTCCTGCTGCTGCCCGCGATCTTCATCGGCATCGCGCTCATGAACGGCCTGCAGGAGGAGTCCCTCGGTTTCGCCCCCGCGATCACACTGATCCCGGCGATCAACGCTCTCCTCGCCGGGACGATCGTGCAGATGTCGATCGCCTATGACAACGATGCCGTCGCGGCGCACATCCTCACGGGTGTGTCCGGGGCGGCGGACCGTGCCGGGCGCCTGCTCGGCTTCGGGATGATCGCAGTGCCGGTGACGCTCGCCCTGTGCGTGGCGACCTGCCTCCTCGCCGGGCGGCCGGATCTGCTCCCCGGCAGCATCGGCGCATCCCTCGGTCTCACGGCGATCGCTGCAGGGGCCGGCGGCTGGGTGGGGAGCTTCCTTCCGGGCCGTGCGCCCGCTCCGGAAGCCAATCCCTTCGGGCGCGGATCATCCGGCGGGGTGCAGTCGCTGCTCGCGATGATCATCATCGGGCCCATCACGCTCGTCCTCGGAGCACCCGCATTCGGGTTCGCCATCGCGGCGATCTGGAGTCCCACGCTCGGCTGGATCAGCCTCGCGTGCGGACTCGCGTTCGGCGGCCTCGCGCTCTGGGGAGGGACCGTGCTGGGCGGGAAGATCCTGGATCGCCGCTGGCCCGAGGTGCTCGCCGACGTGTCCAGCGAGAGTTGAGCGCGGACGGATCCCACGCGACACGCAGGCCCCGGGCGCCAGGCCTCCCGCGACATCAGGCCCGACGGGTCAGGCGTCGATGTCGAGGACGACCTCGATCACGTCGTCCACCCCGAGGCCCTCGCCGTCCTGCAGCGTCTTCTTGATCGGCACGATGTAGCCGCCGTCCTTCGGCCACAGGGCCGTGGCCACGGTGGTGGTGCCTACGGAAACCCTGGCCGGGATCATGCCCCAGCCATAGGTCACGACAGAGGCGATCTCGTGGATCATCTCGCTCTCGGCAGGCGGCACGGTGACGAAGTGGAAAGGCGCGGGCCCGCGCCAGTACCAGATGGGTCCCTCGATCCTCAGCCGCATGGTTCAGGCTCCGGCGGCGAGCTCCTTGGCACGCGCGAGTGCGGCATCCGCAGCCTCCGCGAAGGTGCGATCGAGGCGTGCTTCCTGCAGCACGGCGACCGCCCGTTCCGTCGTCCCCTTCGGGCTCGTGACCCGACGACGCAGCTCTGCAGGAGCCTCGCCGGAGGCGTCGAGCAGGGCCGTCGCCCCGATGAACGTCTGCTCGACCATGAGCCGCGCATCCGCATCGGTGAAGCCCATGCCGACGGCGGCCTTCGTGAGCTCCTCGATCAGCAGGTACACGTAGGCCGGTCCCGATCCCGAGATCGTGGACAGCGCGTCGATCTGCGACTCGGGAACCTCGACGACGGCGCCGACGGTCTCGAACAGACGACGGACGAGGGCGATGTCTTCGGCGGGAACCGCGGCACCGGCGGCGAGCCCCGTCACTCCCTTGCGCACCGTCGACGGGGTGTTCGGCATCGAGCGGATCACCCTCGCCTCCGAACCCAGCACATCGGCGAAGGTCTGCAGCGTGACCCCGGCGGCGACGCTCACCACGATCGCATCAGCGGCGAGGTGCGGGGCGATCTCGCGGAGCAGGTCCGGCACCATCGCCGGCTTCACGCCGACGAGCACGATCCGCGCACCGGCAGCCGCCTCGACGTTGCCCTCCGGCCGATCGGCGAGCGCGATGCTGGTGACCCCGTCGAGGCCGGCGAACGCCTCTGCCTTCTCCGCCGTGCGGTTCGTCGCGGTGATCCCGCCATCGATGCGGACACCCGAGGCGACCACTCCGCGGAGGATCGCACCGCCCATCGAGCCGGCACCGAGGAAAGCGAGCGAAGGAAGCGAGTCAGACATGTCGTCATCCTACGGCGGGCACTCCGACATCCCCGGGCGGGCGGTTCTAGACTCGTCCCATGAGTGCATCCGGAGGCAACAAGGCCATCGTCGCGGCGTTCCTGGCGAACATGGGAATCGCCCTCGCGAAGTTCATCGCCTGGGCACTCTCCGGCTCCGCCTCGATGCTCGCCGAGGCCATCCACTCCGTCGCGGACTCCGGCAACCAGCTGCTCCTGATGTTGGGCGGACGCAAGGCTCGGCGCGAGGCCGACCGCGCGCACCCGTTCGGCTACGGTCGCGAGCGCTACGTCTACGCGTTCGTCGTGTCGATCATCCTGTTCTCGGTCGGCGGTCTCTTCGCGATCTACGAGGGCGTCGAGAAGCTCACGAATCCGCATGAGCTCGACAAGACGTGGTGGTGGCTTCCGCTCGTGGTGCTCGTCATCGCGATCGGGCTCGAGTCGTTCTCGTTGCGCACAGCCGTGCGGGAGAGCAACCTCGTGCGGGAGAAGGGGCAGTCGTGGGTGTCGTTCGTGCGCCGCTCCAAGGCACCCGAGCTCCCCGTCGTGCTGCTGGAGGACGTGGGCGCCCTGACCGGCCTCACGTTCGCCCTGCTCGGCGTCGGCCTCACGCTGCTCACCGGCAATCCGATGTTCGACGCACTCGGCACCGTGATGATCGGTGTGCTGCTGGTGCTGATCGCGATCGTGCTGGGTGTCGAGACGAAGAGCCTCCTGGTCGGCGAGGGCGCCACCCAGGCCGACCACGACCGCATCGTGGATGCGATCAACGCCGGCGACGAGATCGAGAAGATCATCCACATGAAGACCCTCTACCTCGGCCCGGACGAGCTGATGGTGGCGGCAAAGATCGCCCTCAACGCGGACAAGCCGCTGCGGGAGGCCGCCGACGACATCGACGCGATCGAGGCTCGGATCAGGGAGGCCGTGCCTGTCGCGCGGGTCGTCTACATCGAGCCCGACGTCTACCGCCCCGCGATCGACCCGGAGCCCTCGACCGACGTCTTCGTGCTGAAGTCGTCGGACTGAACGGGGACCGCGTTCAGCGCCGCTGCTCGAAGAACGAACGCAGCAGCGCGGTCGCAGCCTCAGCCTCGACGCCGCCGACCACCTCGGCACGATAGGGCAACCGTCGATCGCGCAGCACGTCGTACATCGATCCGGCAGCACCGGCCTTGTCGTCCCATGCTCCGAACACCACGCGACTGATGCGTGCCTGCAGGACGGCGCCGGCGCACATGATGCAGGGTTCGAGGGTCACCACGAGTGTGTGCTGCTCGAGATTCCAGGACCCGACCGCTGCCGCCGCGCGACGGAGCGCCTCGACCTCGGCGTGCCCCGTCGGGTCGTGGGTCTCCTCGCGAGTGTTGCGTCCCTCCGCGATGATCCGGCCTTCGGGATCGAGGACCACCGCTCCGACCGGGATCTCGGATGCCATGGCCGCTTCGCTGGCGAGCTCGAGGGCACGCGTCATCGCGCGTCGGTCGGCTGCGGTCATGCGTCGAGCCTACGACAGCCGTCGAGCCCGGCCGGAGTCCCGATGTCGTGCCTGACCGCGTGGCGCATTACCCTGTATTCATGCGTGTTCACGTGGCCGACCACCCTCTCATCACTCACAAGCTCTCGGTGCTGCGCGATGCGCGCACACCCTCACCGGTGTTCCGGCAGCTCACGGAGGAGCTCGTGACACTGCTCGCGTACGAGGCGACCCGCAACGTGAAGGTCAGCCCGATCGAGATCACGACTCCGGTGACCACCACGACGGGTGTGAAGATCTCGGAGCCCCGCCCCATCGTGGTGCCGATCCTGCGCGCCGGTCTCGGCATGCTCGAAGGCCTCGTGAAGCTGCTTCCGACGGCTGAAGTCGGCTTCCTCGGCATGGTGCGCGATGAGACCACCTTCGAGCCGACCACCTATGCCGAGCGGTTGCCCGACGACCTGAGCGACCGCCAGTGCTTCGCGATCGACCCCATGCTGGCGACCGGTGGTTCGCTCGCCGCCGCGATCCAGTTCCTGTTCGACCGCGGCGCCAAGGATGTCACGGCCATCTGCCTGCTCGGCACTCCCGAAGGCGTCGCCGCGATCGAGGCGATGGCCGGCGACCGCGACGTGACCCTCGTGCTCGGCGCGCTCGACGAGCGTCTCGACGAGAAGGGCTACATCGTGCCCGGCCTCGGCGACGCGGGCGACCGGCTCTACGGCACGGTCTGATCCTCGGCAGCGTACGACCTCTTCGGTGCGTCTTCCGCCTCAGATGGTGAGGCAGTAGGCGCGCTCATCTCGGTGGTGAGTGAAGCCCGCGCGGGCGAGGATGGGCGCTGACGTCGAGACGCGACCCTTCACCAGGGCCGTCTTCGCTCCCCATGCCGCACCCTGCCGCAGTCTCTCGGCCAGCACTGCGCGGTAGGCGCCGCGACCGCGGTGGCTCTCCAGTGTGGATGCGCCCCAGAGCCGCACGAACCCGTCCTCGATCGTGCATCCTCCGGTGCTGACGGCGCGTCCATCGATGCGCGCGAGCACACGGAACCCGGTCTGCGCCTCGAGCGCCGCGGACACCTCGTCGAGTTCGGCCCGGAGACCCTCCTCATCGAGGGGCTGCTGGTGCCACACGGGCACATTGACGCCGTCGAGGTCGCGTACCTGATCGAGGGTACGCACGATCTCGGTGGACACGTCGGACGGCACCTCGACCTCCACTTCGTCGACGGGTCGTGCGAACACCGCCACCGTATCGATGTGCTCTGCCCCGCGTCGCCGAAGCTCGTCCTCGACGTCGGGCCGATCGGAAGGATTCGTCCAGAACGTGAACTGCGAGGCGCCCCATGCTCTCGTCCGCGCCAGTGCGCCATCCACCACGTCGACGGCCGACAGCGCGGAGTCGACCTGCGAACCTCGCACTCCCCCGCCGAACCGTGCAGGATCCCGCACGAGGAGCAGATGCTCGCGCTCGTGCTCACTGTCGCGGGGAAACCACACCCACGCTGCCGCGGCGCGCATGATCTGGTCGGTGGTGTGGGCGCTCACTCCGCCGCTCCGACGAGCCGGGCGAACGCGCTGAGCCTGGCGACGCCCTCCGGCGTATACGGCAGGTCGTCGAGCAGCGCGGGCGAGTGGATCAGGTAGGCGACGACCTGTGCCCGGGAGATCGCGACGTTGAGGCGGTTCTGGAGCAGCAGGAACTCCGGACCGCGCGGCGCATCCCGACCGCTCGACGCCGCGAGCGAGGTGATGGAGACCACTGCCTCCTTGCCCTGGAAGTTGTCGACCGTGCCGACAGGGACGTCGGGGAAGCCGGCGTCGGCGAGCGCGTCGAGCACCAGCTGACGCTGCGCGTTGTAGGGCGTGACCACGATGATGTCGGACTGCGCGAGTGGTCGCGTCGACGCCTCGGGGTCGTTGTCGGTGAAGACCCGGCCGACCAGATCGGCGACCAGGCGGACGACCTCTGCCGCTTCCTCGGGCGATTGCGTCGCGTTTCCGCGGTGGCGCAGCGGGACGACATGGAGACCCGCGTCGACACCCTCGAGCGACCGGAGTTCGGTTCCGGGAGCCGAGGCGAGCTGTCCCGCGTAGGCGAGCTTCGACACCGGAGCGGCCACGAAGGGGTGCATCCGCCACGACCGAGCGAGGAAGTAGCCGTACTCGGGCCGCACGACCGGATCGCCGTCCATCACCCAGCCGAGAGCGGACGTGTCCACCGGTTCGGGGTGGGCGCCCTGGCTCACCTGCGGGAGCTGCTGCGGGTCGCCGAGGAGCAGCAACCGTTTCGCTCCGGCCGCGACCGCGATCGTCGAGGCGAGCGAGAACTGCCCCGCCTCGTCGATCACGAGGAGATCGAGCCCGGCCCGTTCGACGCGCTGGGTGTTGCTGAAGTCCCAGGCCGTACCGCCCACGACCGCGCCCTCACCGGCGTGCTCGGCGAGGAAGGAGGCCATGCCGTTCTTCGGGATCACGGTGTATGACGGGTCCGCATCGGGATCCTTCGGCGCCTTCGCCACCTGGGCGGGCGAGACGCCGTCGGCGACGATCCGCTCGAGAAGCGTGTCGATGATGGCGTGCGACTGCGCCACGACGCCGACCTTGAAGCCGTGCTCGTTGACCAGACGCGCGATCACGCGCGAACCCGTGTAGGTCTTCCCCGTCCCCGGAGGGCCCTGCACGGCGAGGTAGCTGTGATCGAGGTCGAGCACTCCGCGCACGATCGCATCGATCGTGTCATCACCTGCTTCCGGGAGCGCGCCGCCCGAGAAGGTGCGCGGGGGCAGTCGGCGCAGGATGTCGGTGGCCGCATCCTGGGGGAAGCCCGGCGCGGCCAGGTGCACCGCGTCGGCCCACTCGTCGATCGCGCCCTGCAGCGACACCACCCGAGGCGGAGCCGCCGGAGTGAGCGCAAGCGGCAGCTCATCCCAGGTCTGTCCCTGCACAGCCGCTTCTGTGACGAGGTAGCCGTCGTCGAGCACCTCGGCGATCGTGACCGTGTGCGGTACGTGGACGGCGCGTGAGGGCACCTCGGTGTCGAACGGGGCTGGCACCTCGTACAGCGCGAACGGCTGGGCACCGGGACCGAGCGTGGTGCCGGGTGACACCTCGCCGCGGATCTCGATGTCCCTGGACATCACTCTCCGCCCCTCGATGATGCTCCACTCCCGGACGACCGATGACGACGGACGGTCTACCCGCACCACATCACGCGTGCCGTCCCACATCGTGACCGGTTCGCGCAGCCTCTGGAAGTGCGACACCCAGAAGCTCTTCGCTTCACGGGGGAAGTAGTCGATGGCCGCGGCCGCGATGCGGTGCACCTGTCCGTCGCCGCCTGCCTCCACGGCGCGCTCCGCATCGGCGAGGAGCGCGACCGATCGGGGAGACGGCTCATAGATGACCTCGTCCGCGTCGTCGGGGGGCGCCGGCGTGACGCCCTTCTCCCTCGCGATGTCGATCAGCCAGTTGCGCAGGCGCCGTGTCGAGACGCAGTCGTAGCGGTTGTAGTCGGCGAGGTCGGCGAGGACCGCGTCTGCTTCGGACCGCTGCCCGGCCGCGGCGAGCTCGCGGGCCGCGACGTACTGCACGATCGAGTCGTCACCCTTCTGCACGTCGCTCGTCCGGACGTCGTCGCCCATGTAGAGCGGCTCGAGCTTCTTGATCGAGTACGACCGGGAGCCCACCCTGACCGTCCGCAGCACGAGCGGATACAGATCGACGAACACCCCTTCACGGAGCAGCCGATCGACCTCGCCCTCGCGCACTCCGTGCCGCGCTGCCATGGCCACGAGATGCGAGGTCTCGTACGGGGCATAGTGATAGATGTGCATTCCCGGATGCGCCGCTCTGCGGGCATTGACGAAGTCGAGGAACGTCTCTAGCGCCCGCTTCTCTTCGGCGAACGTATGCGCCCACAGTGCCGAGTACTGGTCGGCGTTGTCCACCCAACCGAAGAGGTAGTCGATCCCCCAGTGCGCCTCGCCGTCGGGAGCAGGCTCGGTGTACAGCGGGTCGCCCTCGAAATCGAAGAAGATGTCGCCGTGGCTGGGGAGCGGGAGCGTGTGGATGGCCTGCGCGTAGTGCACGTCGAAGGTCGGCACACCCTCGGTGTCAGCCCGCAGCTGCAGGCGGGCCTGGGCACGGAGCGTCTCGAACGTATCGGCGTTCATCCCCGTCGGCGCCTCGATCGCGCCGGCCAGGGCGTCGATCGTCTCGATGCCTGCAGCCCGGAGCCGAGCTCGCTGCACCGGACGCATCCGCGCCACCATCAGCAGGTCCCGGTGTGCGAGCACCTGCTCCTCGCAGGTCGCGCAGCGCCCGCAGGCGACCACCTGGAGGTCACCGCGATCGTCGCCCCAGGCCAGAGGAGCGCCCGCGGCGCCGTCGGCGATGCGGCGATCCGCGATGAGGGCGCGCAACCTTGCCCTGCGCACCTGGAACAACGGGAGCAGATCGTCGACGGCGTGCGTGCTGAGCGTGCCGTCTCCGAGGATCAGGTCTACCTCGTCGGAACGGGGGATCCGCAGGCGGTCGAGCTGGTCGACATATGCCGCGAGCTGCATGAGAGCTGTCACACGGGCTTTGCGGGCGAGCTTCGAGTCCTGCACACGCCAGCGCCCCTCATCGTCTTTGCGCAGGAAGTCCGCGAACCCGACGAACTCGTCCGTCGCGAAAGCCGCCTGGAACACGACGAGCGCATCCGAGCGCAGTGCAGCCACCGTCTCGTCGACTGCTGCAGCGAGCGCTTCCGCGTCGACCGAGGACACCTTCTCGATGCGGTGCACGTTCTCGTCACCGAGATCGTGGATGTACCGGTCGAGCACGTTCTGCTCGTGCACGTCGCCGAGCTCGGCCGCGCGCTTCAGAGTCGCATCCTCCGGCTCTTCGACGGCGGGGACGCGCCCCAGCTTCGCGTCGATCGCCCGGGCCCACGCGAACTCGCACTCGGCGGCCGCCTTGAGGTCGCTCGCGCTCCAGATGACGCGTTGCGCCTGAGTGTCGATCCGCACGATGCTCCCGTTCTGTCGGATGCTTCGACACTATCCGCGGCATCGGACACAGGCGAAAGCGGACGGCTCCTCGACGCGCGGCTTCAGCGCCACCAGGTGTCGTCGGGCGTCACCGGGAGGTGTCGCTTGTGCTGCGTCGCGAGATACCTGGCCTCGATGCGACCGGCGACCTCAGGATCGACCTCGCGCCCCTCGAGGAAGTCGTCGATCTGCTCGTACGTGAGGCCGAGTTCGTCCTCGTCGGCGCGTCCGGGCTGGCCGTCCAAGAGATCGGCCGTCGGCACCTTGAAGGCGAGTCGGTCCGGAGCGTCGAGGAACTGCAGCAGCGAGCGTCCCTGCCGCTTGCTGAGCCCGGACAACGGGAGGATGTCGGCAGCGCCGTCACCGAACTTCGTGTAGAAGCCGGTCACCGCCTCCGCCGCATGGTCGGTGCCGATCACCAGCAGTCCGTCGTGACCGGCGAGCGCATACTGCGTGACCATGCGGACGCGAGCCTTGATGTTGCCGCGGTTGAAGTCGCTGATGTCGCTCGTGACCGCGAACTCGATGTCCTCCTCCACTCCGTCGACACCGTTCTGGATGTTGACCTCGACGGAGGAGTCGGGCGCGATGAACGCCAGCGCGGCTTCCGCGTCTTCGGCATCGTGCTGAACCCGATAGGGCAGACGCACCGCGAGGAACTTCGCCTCGCCGCCCTCGGCGCGCACACGCTCCACCGCGAGCTGTGCCAGACGGCCGGCCAACGTGGAGTCCTGCCCGCCCGAGATCCCGAGCACGAACCCCTTCGCTCCGGTGGCACGCAGGTAGTCGGCGAGGAAGCCGATCCGACGATCGGTCTCGGCCTCAGGATCGATCTCGGGCCTGACGCCGAGGTCTTCAGAGATCTGCTTCTGCAACGACATGTCATCCTCCGTCTTGTCCTCGACCAGTATCGCCCCTGCGTGTTACGTCCGGGTGACACCGCGGCGTTCGCATGCTCCTGCCAGCGAAGGCCTGAGAGAATGGACCGGTGAAGCTCCTCGTCGCTGCCCTCGATTCCGAACTGTCCGCATTCCCGGAGGAGCTCGACGGCTTCGACCGACTCGTGACCGGCGCCGGAAAGCTGCCGGCCACGTACGGCCTGACCCGCGCACTCGATGCCAAGATCTACGACGAGATCGTGGTGGTCGGAACAGCCGGAGCCATCGAGCCCGGCCTCGAGGCGACCGTCCACGAGGTCGGCAGCGCGTTCCAGCACGACGTCACCGACCTCGACGGCGTTCGCGGGCAGCACGTCTCACTGCCTGCACGCGTCTCCACCGGACGCGACGGCGTGTTGATCGCGACCGGTGACCACTTCGTCGAGGACGCCGAGGTCACCGCCGTGATCCGCCCCTCCGGTGCTGCACTGGTCGACATGGAGACCTACGCCTTTATCTGGGTCGCCGAGCAGTTCGGTGTTCCGATCCGCGTGTTGCGTGCGGTGTCCGACCAGGCGGAAGACGGCGCGCTGACAGACTGGCGCGAGGCCGTCGCCCGCTGCAGCGTGCAGCTGCGCGACGTCATCCGCAGCGAATACGGCGTCTGACGCACGACAGGCGGATCGCACTGGCCCGCGTCAGCGAGCGTCAGCGGGCGTCGATGACGCTGGGGCCGTTGGGCAGCGCTCGCACCGTGAGCTGCGCGGGGATCTGCTCCTGCATGGCCTCGACATGGCTGATCACGCCGACGGTCCTGCCGCCCTGACGCAACTCATCGAGTGTGCGCATGGCTACGTCGAGAGTGTCACCGTCGAGGGAACCGAACCCCTCGTCGATGAAGAGGGTGTCCAGACGAATTCCCCCCGCGCGCGCAGTGACCACCTCGGCCAATCCCAGCGCCAACGCGAGTGACGTGAGGAAGGTCTCACCTCCCGACAACGACTGCGGTGGTCGGGTCTGGCCGGTGAACGCGTCGAACACCACGATGCCGAGTCCGGAAGCCGCACCGCGGGCCGCGAGCGCGTCGGAGTGCCGCAGCTGATACCGCCCGGTGGACATCTCGTGCAGCCGACGGTTGGCCGCCTCGACGATCTCCTCGAGCTCTGCCGCGAGGACGAACGTCTCCAAGGTCATCTTGCGGGTGTTGACGCCCCTGCCCGCGATCGTGTCCGCGAGGTTCTGCAGCACCTCGAACTCCGCGGCCTCGTCGGCGCTGCGAGCCTGCTCGATCGCGGCAGAATCGATCAGCCCGCCGAGCCGTTCCGCGGTGCCGGCGGCCTTGGCTGCCTCGTCGACCGCCGTGGCCCAGAGGCTACGAGCTTCCGCTGATGCTCGTTCGGCCGGTGCCAGGTCGATGGGCTCTTCCGGCAGGGTGCGGAGTTCGAGGTCGAACAGCACGGCCCGCTCCTTCTCCCGTTGCACCGCGTGCTGCGTGATCCGCGCGTCCAGCGCTTCCTGGACTGAGAGCGGGCGCAGCGCCTCTTCCGCTGCTGCCTCGTCAGCGAACACGGAGTCCGCGAGACCGGCGTCGCGCTGTGCCTGGGCGCCGACGAGGGCCTCGGCCCTGCGCACGCGCTCGGAGATCGCCTGGCTCAGCGCACGCGCAGCCGCGACCTTGGCCTCGTTGTCCGCCAGCCGTTCGGCGACCGTGGGGAATGCAGCCCGCGCCGCGGCGATCAGCTCCTGTGCCTCCGTGCGACGTTGACGCAGGACGGCATGCTGTTCGCGTGCCTCCGCCAAAGCCCTCGCGTCGTCTTCTCGTTCGGTGTCGAGATGCTCGAGCCGCGTCACGAGGTCCGCGAGCTGCGTGTCGAGCGCGGTCAGCGTCTCGACAGCCGCGCGGCTGTCCGCGAGAGCCGCAGCGGCCTCCTCGTACTCGGTCTCGGCACGTTCGACGTCGCGCCCGTCGGCGCGAGCGGTGGCGGCCGCGAGTTCGGCGCGGAGCGCAGAGGATCTGGATGCCAGCTCGCCTTCCCGCCGGGCCGCGGAGTCGCGCGCTTCTTCCGCGACGGCGATGTCCTCCGGCGAGACGGGATCGGCGTGCGTGGCCGGCGCAGGGTGCTCGAGCGAGCCGCAGACCGGACAGGGCTGTTCGTGTCGGAGCGTCGACGCGAGTTCTCCCGCCATGCCGTCCGTGCGGCGCCGGCGCAGCTCGGCCAGCGTGGACTGAGCCGCCGCATGCAACGCCGTCGCCTGCGTGAGCTCGACGTCTACCGAGAGCTCCGCTGTCCGCAGCCTCTCCGCCTCCCGCGCCGCCACGCGACGTGCGTCTGCGGTCTCCTGTGCCGCCCGTCTGTCCTCCACCCGATCTGCCAGGCTCCGCGCCGCGTCGCGCGATGCGTTGAGTGCGGTGACCTCTTCCGGGAGCGCGGCCCGCTTCGCATCGGCGGCCTGGATGCGTGCGGTGGCGACCGCGACCGCCTCCTCGGCGGCGCGCACCTCGGCGTCCAGAGCCGGTGCGCTCTCTTCGAGTTCCCGCGCCCGCTGCCAGGCGCCGATCTCCCTGGTGCGCTCCTCCGCCCACGCCTCGAGGTCGTCGTCGACGGGAAGCCCCATCGCCTGCCCGGTCACGCGGGCGTTCTGCTCCTCCAGGCCGGCAGCCTCGAGCGCTCCAGCCGCTCGCGCAGCGGCGGCGATCATCGGACGAAGCGACTCGGCGGCGCGCGACGCGGCGAGCTCGGCACGGGCGTGCTCGATCGACGGCGCCTCGGCATCGAGGCGTTCGAGGGCGGATCTGGCTCGATCGCGTTCCTGCTGCGCGCGTCGTTCCTCTCGGGCGATGGCGAGTTCGGCGTCGGCAGCGGTCGACTGCTGCTCGGCATCGGCGCGATCGGAGGCACGACGCTCCGCACGGTAGTCGGCGCGAGCCTTCGCCCGCCGGAGGGCCTCCAGCCGCTCGTCGATCGACGCGGGAGCCTGCGACGTCTCCGCCACGGTGTCATCGCCGTCTCCCGACAGCCCGCCGGCGACCACGAGGTTCTCGGCCTCGTCGATACGCGCCTCGACGGCGGCGAGACGACTGCCGAGCACTTGTTCGGCCGCACGGCGACGATCGTCGAACCGCGCCTGCACGTCTTCGAATCGTTGCGTTCCGAACAGCCGCCGCAGCAGTGCCTGGCGATCGCGGCTGCCCGCGAGCAGAAACTCCGAGAACCGGTTCTGTGCGAGCAGGATCACCTGCAGGAACTGCTCCCGACTGAGCTGAAGGATCTCATCGAGCTCGCCGGCGACGTCGACCGCCCGCGCGGCACGGCCGATCCATCCACTGTCCGTCCACTCGTCGAGCGACACGGCGGCCGCCTGCTTGGTCATGCCACCACCGCGCTTGGCCGGGCGCAGGTACTCGGGCGAGCGCGTGACGCGGTATCGACCGGCCGGCGTGCTGAACTCGACGACCACCTCTGAGGGATCGTCAGGCTCGCAGTGATCGCTTCGGAGGCGTTTCTCGCCGCCCTCGTATCGAGGCACCCCGCCGTACAGGCCGAAGCACACCGCATCGAGGATGCTCGACTTGCCCGCCCCGGTCCGTCCGGCGATCAGGAAGATGCCGTCGTCGGCGAAGGCGTCGAAGTCAACGGTCTGTCGCGACCGGAACGGGCCGAAGCCTTCGACCACCAGACGATGAAGACGCATCTAGACGAGCGCCTCGGCACGCACCCGCTCGTCGAGCACCGCGCGGATCAGCTCGCTCTCGGCCTCTGTGGGTCCGTGCCCGGCCCGCACGTGCTCGAGGAAGGCATCGATGCGGTCGGCATCGGTGACAGCGGTGCGCAGCCGCTGCACATAGGAGCGCTCGTCGACCTCGGCGGTCACCTCCGGCTGGTGCTGCACCATGGCGCAGTACGGGAAGCTCTCGCGAAGACGCCGCATGGGCTCGCGCTGCGGCACCGCATCGGTGTAGACGGCGCAGACCCAGTCATCCGCGTGCTGCGCGACCAACTCGGTGGACAGGATCTCGTCGAGCGGGCCGGTGAGGGTGACGAGCCGCCGAGGCACCGGCAGTTCCATCCACTCCACGCCGGCGAGTCCTTCGGCGTCGATGTCGACGAGCCAGCAACCACGGGGCTTGTGCTGCTCTCCGAAGCTGTAGTGCAGAGGCGCGCCCGCGTAGCGCACGCGGTCGCTGAGCTGCTGGCGTCCGTGGATATGGCCGAGCGCCACGTAGTCGGGTCCGTCGAACACGCTCAGCGGCACGACGTCGAGACCGCCCTGTCGCACCTCGCGCTCGAGCCCGGCGGTCGCGTCGACACCCGCGGCGAAGCAGTGCGCGATCGCCACCGCTCGGCCTCCGTGCTGGTCCATGCCGGCGCGGACCAGGTCCATCGCATGCGCCATGGTCTGCGCCTGCGTGCGCAGCTGACGCCCGGATGCATCGCCCTCGGGCCAGTGCTGACGCACGATGGCCGGCTCGAGGTAGGGGATGCCGTAGAAATGCACCGGTCCGTGGTCATCGGCGATGGTCACCGGCACACCCACCGCGAGGGGGTCTGTGAGCACGTGGATGCCCTCGCGGAGAAGGCGCGCCTGGAACCCGAGTCGTGCGGCGGAGTCGTGGTTGCCGCTCGTGACGATGACGCGGGCGCCCGTCTCGTGCAGCGCCACCAGCGCATCGCCGAGCAGCGTGTATGCCGCGCCGGACGGGGTGGCGGAATCGAAGACGTCTCCCGCGACGACGACCACGTCGACCGCATTGTCGCGAACCTGCGCGGTGAGCGCCTCGAGCACCTCGGCGAGAGCGTCCATGGTCGAATTGCCATGGAACGTCCGGCCGATGTGCCAGTCCGAGGTGTGCAGGATCCGCATACTCACACGGTACGAACCCCCTCCGACATTCCGTCCGAGGCGTGCCGTGCGCGGCCCGCACCCGGCGCGGAGGAGGGAGCGGAAGGTCCCCTGACCCACCCTCGCCACGACGATCGGCACGCGGTGATGCGAGATGCGTTGTGCACCTTCACCTGTGCGGAGTGCAGGGCTGCGCGATGCGAGATCAGGGCTGCCCTCCGCCCGACAGGTGCCGGCTTGCCCCGCCGGCTGAGGGTTGTGCCCGCTTCGTCGTGACTACCGACTCCCGCTCTCCTCCTCGAGATCGTTCGACCAGTTCGCCTGCTGGATCCTGTTGTCGAGCTCACGCAACTCCTGCGCGACGGCGTCGGCGCGCGAGCGCAGCTGTGAGACGGGGAGTGCGGAGACCTGACGCAGCTCCGAACGCATCTGGCGGAGGAACTGGTCGTTGGCCCCCGAAGCGGCGGCTGCCGCATCCGTCAGCACGGAGTGCCGAAGACGGAGCACGTCGCGGGAAGCCAGCGCGTCGGTCATGGTGCCGTCCGCACCCAGATGCAGTCGCGCGTTGGTGGCGTTGATGCGGCGGATGAGGTCGCGCAGTTGCGTCAACGCCGCGTCGACCTCGACGATCAGGGCGGCGGCATCCTCCGCCGGTTCCTCGCCCTCCTGGTAGCGGGCGTTCGCGACGATGCGCGCCCGCAGCTGCTCGATCCGGCGCTGCAGGTCGGCACGTGCGGTGAGGGCCTCGGCGAGTTTCATGACGTCATCCTCGCAGGGGCGCGGCGTAACAGTTCGTCATACGGTCGGAGAGTCAGCGAGTACGCAGCAGGCCGGCGCGCTCCGGGTGGGCGGCGAACCAGTCGGCCACGTACCAGCACACGGCATCGACCTTGCGATCGCCGCGCTCCTCGATGTCGGCCACCGCACCCTCGACGACCTTCCCCGCATAGCCGTTCCCGCGGAAAGTCGGGATCGTGAAGGCTCGGGTGAGGGCGATCGTGTGGCCGTCGTCACGGTAGTCGAGCACGCTCACGAGCTTGCCGTCACGCATGAGCGTGTAACGCGAGGCGTCCTTCTCGTCGGTCAGGATGAAGCCGCCGACGGTGTGCGAGATCGTCATTGGAACCACGTTACGCCCGTCAGGGACGCCCGGGCGTTTTGACATGAGACGTCACGATCGGACATAATCCCCCCATGACTACCAACGCAAGCCCCTCGTCCGCCCAGGAGGCGAACAGGACTGCCGGGATGATGATGCCCGGTCGCGTTGGCATGTGTTGCCGAATGTGTCGCTGAACGAACAGCCACCCCGCCTGACCTGAACCCCTCGCCATCTGCGAGGTCAGTGTCACCGAGCATCCACCCTTTGCTCGATTCCCGGCTCCGCCGGTCATTCATGCAACGCATCAGAGCCCCTTTCGGTCCGGGCTCACGTCCTGAGGACTTCATCATCATGTCGAACACCGCACTTCTCGAGCGTCCCGCCACCACCGCCGCCGTCCGCACGCACCCCGAGACCGCCGCGCCGCTCTCTCCTGCCGGAGCCGACCTCCCCGCCGTGCGCTCGCCCCGTGGCTTCGCCCTCTACGTGGGCCTGGACGAGATCAAGGCCGCAGAGGCCGGAGTCAGCCTCCCCCTGCTCGTCGATGCCCTGCGTCGCACGCTCGCCGAGCTCGCGCCGGGAGCCGAGACCCACGCCACCGTCGCCCTCGCGCCCCACGGTTCGGGAGGGCGCGACCTCGACGTCGTGCGCCTCGCACTGCAGGAGCCGGGCGCGATCGCCCGCACCAAGGCCGCCGCCGAGGAGGAGACCACCGACGAGGAGAGCGGCGTCACGGTCGACATCTCCCGCAAGCGTGTGCTGATCGACGGCGAGTCCGCTGCCTTCACTTACAAGGAGTTCGAGCTGCTGCAGTACCTGGTGCTGCGCGAGGGACGCACGATCGAGCGCAGCGAACTGGTGTCAGCGCTCTGGCAGGCACAGGACGACGAGACGCCGGGCGAGCGCACGATCGACGTGCACGTGCGCCGCCTCCGGGCGAAGCTGGGTCGCTACGAGGACATCGTGCGCACCGTGCGCGGAATCGGCTACCGCTTCGATCGGCACGCCGACGTCGTGATCCGCTACGGTCACGGCACGCCCTCGCCCGACCGGTTCTGAGCACCCAGGACTCCGGTGTCAGGACCGGAGCGTAGGGTGGGCGCATGACTCTGACGGCCGACCCCGCTGAGGCAGGAGCCGCTCGCTCGGAGGCCCCTCGAGAGACGGTCTACCGACCGCCGCACGAGCTCGATCTGCGCAGCACCGTGGGTATGCTCCGACGCGGTGGCAACGACCCGACGATGGTCATCGACGGGCCGGTCATCTGGCG
The DNA here is from genome assembly GCF_006540085.1 of Microbacterium oxydans. Classification (GTDB taxonomy): domain Bacteria; phylum Actinomycetota; class Actinomycetes; order Actinomycetales; family Microbacteriaceae; genus Microbacterium; species Microbacterium oxydans. The sequence goes on from NZ_BJOG01000008.1 coordinate 246,597, forward strand.
GGCGATGCGCACGCCGCTCGGACCGGCCACCCTGGCGCTGCGAATGATCGGCGGCGAGGTGCGCGCGACGGCGTGGGGCCCCGGATCGGGTCCGGCCCTCGAGCTCGTCCCCGCCCTGTGCGGGGCGCACGACGACGCCGGGGACTTCGACGCGTCGCATCACCCCCTCATCGCCGATTCCGCGCGGCGGCATCCGGGACTGCGCCTGACCCGCACCGACGAGGTGTTCGACGCGCTCGCGTGCGCGATCATCGAGCAGAAGGTGACCGGCATGCAGGCCTTCGGCGCGTGGCGCTGGCTGGTCAGCCGCTTCGGAACGCGCGCGCCGGGACCGACGCCGCGCCCGATGTTCACCGCGCCAGCACCTGAGCAGTGGCACCGGATCCCTTCCTGGGCCTGGCACAGAGCCGGAGTCGAGCCACCGCAGTCTCGCACCATCGTGCGTGCGGCTGAACGCGGAGACCGCATCGCCCGCGCCGTACGCACGGCCTCCACAGGGGCTGATCGCGATCGGGTGCTCACGAGCCTTCCCGGCGTGGGGGTGTGGACATCGGCGGAGACCCGCATCCGCTCGCTCGGCGACCCCGACGCGGTGAGCGTCGGCGACTACCACCTCGCCCACCAGGTCGGCTACGCCCTGACCGGCACTCGCACCGATGACGACGGGATGATCGAACTCCTCTCCCCCTGGTCCGGGCAGCGGCAACGCGTCGTGCGCCTCATCCACGCCAGCGGTGTGCAGGAACCGCGACGGGGTCCTCGCCTCGCACCGGAGGACCATCGCCGCCGCTGACACCGGCACCTATGCTGGTGCCATGTCCCGTTCCATGCTGCGCATCCTCGTCACCGTCGGCCTTCTGATCGTCGGCGTCGTGATCGGGCTGATCTTCCAGAACGTCTGGCTCGGTGTGCTGCTCGCCGCGATCGTGTGGCTGGGCTGGTTCCTCGGGTACGAATCGCGGCGCGGCAACAACGCCGGCGTCAACGACGAGGACCACGGCATCGAGCTCTGACCTCGATCCCCTCGCCCGTGGGAACGCGGCACAGTTCAGTAGCGGCACAGTTCAGTCGCGGCACAGTTCAGTAGCGGCACAGTTCAGTAGCGGCACAGTTCAGTAGTAGACGGCGAGCGGCCCTGACGGACCGTCGACAACGCGCACGGGAGTGTCGAAGACCCGCGTGAGGACGTCGTCCGTCATGATCGCGGCCGGCGCCCCGAACTCCACGACGGCTCCATCCTTCATGGCGCAGATGTGGTCGGCGTAGTGGCTCGCGAAGTTGATGTCGTGCAGCACGATGACGATCGTGCGCCCGAGCTCCTCCGACGCGCGTCGCAGGTGCTTCATCATCTGCACCGCATGCCGCATGTCGAGGTTGTTGAGCGGCTCGTCCAGGAGCACGAACTCGGTGTCCTGCGCGAGGACCATCGCGACGTAGGCGCGCTGGCGCTGCCCACCGGAGAGCTCGTCGAGATACCTGCCCTCCAGCGCGCCGAGGTCGAGGAAGTCGATGGCTCGACTGATGATCTCCTCATCCGCGCGGTTCAGCCGACCCTTCGAATGCGGGAAGCGCCCGAAGCCGACCAGTTGACGCACGGTGAGGCGCGTGACGAAGTGGTTCTCCTGGCGCAGGATCGACACGACCTTCGCCAGGTCCTTCGACTTCGTGGAGGCCACATCGAGTCCGGCGATCTCGATGGCTCCGGCGTCCATCCCGCTGAGACGCCCGATCATCGTGAGCAGAGTCGACTTGCCTGCACCGTTCGGACCGATGAGAGCGGTGATGCCGCCGGCGGGGATCTCGAGGTCGACGGGGCCGATCGCGACCTCGCTGCTGTAGTCCCGGCGGACGCCGTCGAGTGCGATCACAGCCTGCCCTTTCTGAGGATGACGATGAGGAACACGATGCCGCCCACGAGCTCGATCAGGATCGACACCATGCCCTGCGCGTAGAAGATGTTCTTCATCACGAAATACGCCCCGGCCAGGATGGTGAAGGCCGTGAGGACGGCGACCGGGAAGATCAACCGGTGATCATGGGTATCGGCGAACTGGTACGCGAGCGTCGCGACCAGGAAGCCGAGGAAGGTCATCGGCCCCACCAACGCGGTCGAGGTCGCCATGAGCACGGCGACGAGGAACAGCACGATGAACAGCTCGCGCCGATGATCGACGCCGAGTGAGCGCGCGGCATCCGGACCGAGTGCCATCAGGTTGAGCCGGCGCGAGCGCAGCCACAGCAGCCCCGAGGCCGCGACCACCAGCGGGATCGCCAGCGGCAGGTACGAGGGATCGGCGTTGGACACGTTGCCGAACAGACGCGCGGCGAGCACGTCGAACTCGCTGGGGGTGAGCAGACGCTGCATGAAGGTGGCGATCGCGCCGAGACCGCCTCCGATCACGATGCCGACGAGGAGCATGATCTGCAGGTTGCCGTAACGACCCGAGAGCAGCCAGCCGTAGAGCGCCACCGCGAGGCCGACCATGATCGCCACCTGGATCGCGAACTGCCCCACGCCCTGGATGGCAACGATGCCCGCCACGCCGAACAGATACACGGTCGAGGTCTGCACCACCCGGTACAGCGACTCGAAGCCCATGATCGACGGCGTGATGATGCGGTTGTTCGTCACGGTCTGGAAGCTCACCGTGGCGACGGCCTGAGCGACGGCGACGAGCGCCATCACGGTCACGTCGGTCGCTCGGTGCTGAGCGATGCGCCAGAAGCCCGCGGAGCCGACGGGCATGGGATTCGCCCACGCGAGCAGACCGAAACCGGAACCTGCGGCGAGGACGATGAGGATGCCGAGCACGAGGAAGTACCGACGCCGCGCCTGCGGGGTCGTGAAGGAGCCCGCCGAACGGAGCCCTCCGGCAGTCGCCGCGTCGCTCATCGCGGCGCGCATCACGCCGCTAGCCACGTCGACGCTGCCTGAGCAGGAGGAGCACGAAGACCACGGCGCCGACGACCCCGAGGATCAGCGAGACCGGGACCTCGAAGGGCATGATGATCGTGCGCCCGATGATGTCGCAGACCGTGACGATCCCGATCCCCAGCAGACACACCCAGGGCAGGTTGCTGCGCAGATCGTCGCCGCGCACCATCGAGACGATGTTCGGCACGATCAATCCGAGGAAGGGGAGATTTCCCACGACGACGGTGACCACGCCGGTGGTGACAGCGATCAGGACGGTGCCGAGCAGGATGATCCGGTTGTAGTTCACCCCGACGTTGGTCGCGATCTCTTCGCCGAGTCCGGCGATGGTGAGTCGATCGGCGACGATGAAGACGATCACGCCGATGATGGCCACGATCCAGAGCATCTCGTACTGGCCGCGCATCACCGAGGTGAAGCTGCCGGCGAACCAGACGCCGATGATCTGCAGCGAGTTCGTGGCCAGAGCGAGGTAGGTCGAGAGAGCACCCACCACGGCACCGAGCATGATGCCGACGATCGGGACGATCAGGGATGATCTGAGCGCCACCCGCCGCAGGAACGCGAAGAACACCATGGTGCCCACGAAGGCTGCCAGTACCGCACCGGCCATCCGCAGCGGGAGGGACGGCTGCGGCACGAGGATCATGACGGCGAGGAGGCCGAGCCCTGCCCACTCCGTGGTACCCGTCGTGGTCGGCTCGACGAAGCGGTTCTGGGTGAGCAGCTGCATCACCAGTCCCGCCATGGCCATCGAGGCGCCGGCCAGGACGAGGGCGACCGTGCGCGGGATACGTGTGATCTGGAACATCTGCGCGCCGTCGTCCGCGCCGGCGATGTCGTACACACCCGTGAAGAGCGAGATCACGAGCAGGGCGGCGACGACGAGCACGCCGATGAGCAGCTTCACGTCGAAGAGCCGCCCGGCGTTGCGGGGCGGCGAAGCGATGTCTGTGGAGACCATGGTGGTGCGGCGGCGGCATCCGGATCACCCGGATGCCGCCGCGTCAGCTCAGTTCTTCGCGCTCTTCTCGAGGGCGTCGGCGAGGTCGTTCAAGAACGTGGTGTAGGTCTGGATGCCCTCGTTCAGGTAGGTGTCTGTCGGCATGTAGACGAGCTGCTTCTCCTTCACGGCGGTGACCGAGGCGAGGGCTTCGGAGCTCTCGAGGATCTCGGCCGCCTGCACGTAGTCGGGGGTCTCAGCGGCGAACACCGCATCGCGGTCGAGCACGAGGATCCAGTCCGGGTTCGAGGAGGCGATGGCTTCGACGGAGATCTCGTCGCCCTGGTGGTCGTCACTCGCATCGTCCACCTCGAGAGCGGGCGTGAGTCCGAGGATGTCGTAGATCGGTCCCAGCGATCGGCCGACGGTCGGCGCGAGGTAGCCGATCTGGCCTCCCGACGTGTTGACGGCCATCACGGTGTCGGCGTCGTCGTATGCGGCCTTCGCGCGCTCGACGGCGGCATCGAAGTCGTCCACGAGCTTCTTCGCCTCGTCCTGCTTGCCGAAGATCTCGCCGAGCACCGTGACCTGGCGCTTGAGCTCCTCGTCGAAGGGCTCGCCGTCACGCGGCTCGAGGTCGACGATGGTGGCGTCGGGGACGAGGTCCGCGATCGCCGCGTTGTGCTGCGTGAAACGCTGGCCGCTGATGATCAGGTCGGGCTCGACGGCGACGACGGCTTCGAGGTTCGGCTCGCTGTGCAGGCCGATGTCGACGATCCCGTCGTCCTTCACATACGACACGGTCTCCGGCATGAGTGCCACGGCCCCGGCGGAGAGCTCGACGCCCCAGTCGGAGAGCGTCTGGAAGGTGCGGTTGTCGAGGGCGACCACCGATGCGGGTGGGGTGGCGATCTCCTTCGTGCCCGTGTTGTCCTCGATCGTGACGGTGGCTGCTGCCGGTTCGGTCTTCTCCGTTTCCTCCGAGCCTCCGGAGGTGCACCCGGCGAGGGCGAGGAGGCCGACGAGAGCGGCACTCGTAGCGGTGAGGGTTCTGGGCACGGACATGGAGAGACTCCTGTTCTGCGGGATCGGTGCGCACACGATGGGCGCCGGGGCGACGCACGGGGATCACCCGCGCCGTCTCATTTAGGTTAGCCTTACTTTATGAGCGATACGAAATCCGGTTTCTCGATCGAGCGTCGCGGCCTCGAGCTGCGCTTCCGCAACGTCACACTGAGCGCGCGTGAATGGCTGGCGCCGGACTTCGTGCGGGTGCGACTGACCGGCTCGGATCTCGCCGGCTTCGATTCGCCCGGTTCCGACGACCACATGCGCCTGTTCTTCCCCGCGGGCCCGACGGATTCCGTCGAGGAGCTGCGCGCCTCCCCGAGCCGCGAGTACACGCCGCTCGCCTGGGGCGACGACTGGCTCGACGTCGAGTTCGCGGTGCACGGCGACCAGGGAGTCGCCGCCCCCTGGGCGGCGAACGCGCCCCTCGGATCCACGATCGGCGTCGGCGGCCCCCGCGGGGCGGCCGTGCTGGTCGGCGAGCCCGGATCGTGGCTGCTGGTCGGCGACGAGACGGCGATCCCCGCGATCCGACGGTTCGCCGCGCTCATCCCCGACGGCACTCCTGCACGCATCGTGATCGAGACGGTGAACCCCGGCCGAGAGGTCGAGGTCGAGGCCCCGGTCGAGGTCGAGTGGCTGCACCGGGGAGAGAAGCCCTCCGGCTCCGCCCTCATCGCCTTCCTCGAGGGGCTGACGGCCGATGACACGGTCGGCCTCGACCCGTTCGTCTTCGTCGCCGCCGAGCAGTCGATCGTCAAGCCGGGCAGGGCACTGCTCGAACGGTGGGGCGTCGACAGTGCGAAAGCAGTCGTGAAGGGGTACTGGAAGCGCGGCGAGGCGGAGTACCACGCTCCGCACTAGTGCGACGTCGGCCGTTGCTGGGAGACTCGGCACATGGCACTTCTGGATCACCTCGGCATCACCGTGACCGACCTCGAACGCGGCAGGGCGCAGTTCCATCCCGTGCTTTCCGCCCTCGGGTATGTCAGCGGCGGAGCGAACGATCATTCGATCTCGTGGAACAACGGCGACGAGACCGAGATCATCCTCTACACCTGGGATGACGACACCACTCCGCACCGGCACGGCCGCGTGGGCTGGCAGCACATCGCGTTCGCGGTGCCCTCGCGCGACGACGTCGAACGCCTGCACGCGATCGCGGTGGATTCCGGCTGGACGGCCGTGCGCGAGCCCAAGGAGTACCCCCGCTACTCGGAGCGCTACTTCGCCTCCTTCGTCGAAGACCTCGACGGCATCCGGATCGAGTTCATGTACAACCCTCCTCGCGAGGCGAGTTGACTCCCGGGCGTGTCGCGCCCTAGGGTGGCAAAGCTGTGCCGATCGGTGCAGCACACCAGCCGAGGAGTCGACGGATGACCGCGCAGCGGAACCTCCCCATCGCCGCGGTCTTGCAGCTTCAGCACAAGCGCAATGACCGCTACGAGTCGTACCCTCCGGCACGCGTCGTGTGACAGCATCCGCTCTCGCAACGCCCCGTACCGTCAGGTCCGGGGCGTTCTTCCGTTGGAGACTCCCCTGACCTGTGGCTGAACACCACCACAAGGAAAGGAATCATGGAGAGGCTCTCCGCACGGCTGCTGTCGTGGGCGTCACTGATCGACGAGAAGACACTCGCTCAGGCGCGCACCACGGCCCGCATGCCGTTCATCCACCCGCACCTGGCGCTGATGCCGGATGCGCACCTCGGCAAGGGGGCGACGGTCGGCTCGGTCATCCCGACGCTCGGCGCGATCATCCCCGCCGCCGTCGGCGTCGACATCGGCTGCGGCATGATCGCCGTCCGCACGCAGTTCACGAGGAGCGACCTCGACGGCCGCGAACTCGCCGAGCTCCGGGAGCAGATCGAGCGTGCCATCCCGCTGTCGGCCGGCCGGTACAACCGCAAGGTCGTGGCCACAGCCGAGCCTCGCATCGCCGAGCTCGAGCAGCTGGCAGAGAAGAGCGGTTTCGACCCCGCACAGTACGCCGGGAACTGGCGCCTGCAGCTGGGCACATTGGGATCCGGGAACCACTTCATCGAGGTGTCGGTGGATGAGCTCGACCGGGTGTGGCTGTTCCTGCACTCGGGGTCGCGAGGCGTCGGCAACAAGATCGCCGGCCACCACATCGGTGTCGCGCAGCGGCTCGCGAAGCAGTGGTGGATCGACCTCCCCGACCCCGACCTGGCCTATCTCGTCGAAGGCACACCGGAGTTCACCCGATACATCCGGGAGCTGCGGTGGGCACAGCACTTCGCCCTGCTGAACCGGGAGGAGATGATGGATCGGGTCATCCGCCAGGTGTCGGAGTTCCTCGGCACTCCGGTCGAGGAGCAGGAGCGGATCAACTGCCACCACAACTTCACAGAGTCGGAGAAGCACTACGGAAAGCAGGTATGGGTGTCCCGGAAGGGCGCCATCCAGGCGGACGCCGGTCGTCAGGGTCTGATCCCCGGATCGATGGGCACCGCCTCGTACGTGGTGGAAGGGCTCGGTGACCCGCAGTCGCTGAGCTCCTCGCCGCACGGCGCCGGCCGGGAGTACTCGCGGTCCGCGGCGCGACGGACTTTCACTCACGAGCAGCTACGTGTGGCGATGGCCGGCATCGAGTTCCGTGACACCGACGCGTTCATCGACGAGATCCCCCAGGCGTACAAGCCGATCGACCGGGTGATGGCGGATGCCGCGAGCCTCGTGTCGATCCGGCACACGCTGCGGCAGGTCGTCAACGTGAAGGGCGATTGACCGGGACTGGGCGGGGCCTCCCCCGCCCAGTCCTTCCTGCACCGACGCGACGGAGAGCGTGTCATCCACGGATCGTGGGCAACCGATATCTTCGGCTCCTGCGCTCTGGCAGGCTTGCCGGATCGATGCGACGATGAGGGAGTGGGAGTCATGAACGACGCGCAGATCTGGACGATGATCGGGTCGTTCACCGTGCTGATGTTCAGCACGCTCACCGTCGTCTCGACATTGTTCGTCCGCATCCTCCGCAGCGAGATCGGGGGCCTGCGTACGGAGATGAACGGCCAGATCGGTGGGCTGCGCACCGAGATGAACGGCCAGATCGATGGGCTGCGCACCGAGATGAACACCCGCTTCGATTCCGTGAACACCCGCATCGACGGTCTCGACCGCGACGTGCAGGCGCTCGTCAAACGCACGTTCGGCCTCGACCGCGAGTGACGATGACGCCTCGACACAGCATCGGGGTGCACCCGGCCGACCGCCACGATGCCTTCCCGGAGAACCCGTGCGGCACGGCTGTCCTGCTCCTCGCCGGATCCAGCGGGCGTGTGGAGGTCGAGCGGGCGGAGATGCTGGCACGGCACGGCGCCCGTGTGAGGGCCATCCGCTGGTTCGGCGGCATCAGCCAGCGCCCTGCCCCGCACGAAGTGCCGATCGAGACCTTTGTCGAAGAGGTGGAGTTGCTGCGTCGTGACGCCGATCGCGTGGCGATCTTCGGAACATCGTTCGGAGCGGAGGCGGCGCTGGTGACCGCGTCCCTGCACCCGATCGATGCGACGGTCGCCGTCGCCCCGTCCTCTGTCGTCTGGGCTGGCAACTCAGAGGGGACCTGGTCGTCGCACTGGACCCGTCGGGGTACCCCGATGCCGTTCGTCCCGTTCGATCCGTCGTGGACGCCGTCGACCGACCCGCCCGAGTATCGTGCTCTGTACGAGTCGAGCGTCGATCGTGACCCTTCGGCCGCCGCAGCCGCCGCGATCCGGGCGGAGGACATCGACGGTGTCGTCGTGCTCGTCGCCGGCGGCGACGACCGCGTCTGGCCCAGCACCCGATTCGCCCGCGAGCTCGTCGAACGCCGCACGGCGAAGGGTCTGGACACGACGGTGATCACTCACCCGGACGCGGGGCACCGACTGCTGCTCCCCGGCGAATCGGCCGTGACCGCAGGAGTGACGATGGCGCGGGGAGGCTCTCCCGCCGCCGACGCGGAGCTCGGCGCACTCGCATGGCCGCGGATCGTGAACGCGCTCCACCTGCGGGCCTGACGCTCAGAGCGCCGGCGCGACCTCGACCTCCGGGGCACGATCGGTGAATGCGGTCTTCGGGACGAACACGAGGATCACGGCGGCGACGAGCGCCGTCACCCCGCAGACGATCCACACCGTGAAGTACCCGGCGAGCGAACCGGCGGTGGCATCCGTCGCGCCGGCGGTGCTCGCGACGCCGTGCAGGAGCGCGATGCCGAAGACGCACGACGCGATCGCTCCGCCCACGGTCTTCACCGAATTCGTCAGGCCCGTCGCGACGCCGGTCTGCGTGGCCGGAGCCGCGGAGGCCGCCGCCGCGGGGAGCGCCGCGACCAGTGCCCCGGACCCGAGCCCCACGACCACCATGTTCGTGATGACCTGCGCATAGGAGCCGTGGAACGGCAGGAAGAGGAGGAAGCCGATGCCGACCAGCATCGACGCTCCCATCAGCGTCACCCGCGGTGTGGCACGCCGCGCCACCGTCGGGAACAGCAGCGCCCCCGTGATCATGGCGATGAGGTAGACGCCGATGATCAACGAGGTGGCGAAGCCGGTCGTGCCCAGACCGTAGCCGTACACCGATGGGTCGGTGCGCGCGAACGTCGACAGCGGGGCCTGCGCGCCGAGCACGCTGACGCCGAAGAGCCCGGCCGTGAGGAACACCGGTCCGAGCGCGGGCGAGCGGAACATGCGCACGTCGATCAGCGGGTCTGCGCAGCGCAGCTCCCAGAGCACGAACGGGACCACGAGCAGCACGCCGAGGATCACCACCGCCCAGGACCACGGGTTGGTCAGACCGCCCTCCAGGCGGAGCAGGCTGAGCCCGCCGGTGAAGCAGACGAGGGCGAGAGAGATGAGCACGAGGCCGACCGTGTCGAAGACACCGCCGGTGGGCTCCGGCGATTCCTTGACCCCGAAGAGGATCACGAAGAAGCACACCACGATGAGCACGGCCGGGACCAGCAGCACGACGGTGAGGGGAAGCACGTCGATGAGCGCACCGCCGACCAGGGCGCCGATGATCGCGCCGCCCTCGAGAGCGGCGACGAGCAGCCCCGCAGCCTTGGCGGTGATCGACGACCGACCCTCCATGCGGCGCGAACGCGACCAGATCAGGGCGATCTCGAGTGGAAGCCAGACGACGTAGAAGCCCATCAGCGCCCACGCGGCGAGGAACACCGGGAACGAATCGGTGAAGGGCAGCACCAGCGCCGCGGCCGCCGTGACCGCGGTGGAGATGAGCAGCATGCGCTTGTGCCCGACCATGTCGCCCAGCTTGGCGAAGGCCGGGACGACGAGTGCCGACAGCATCAGCTGCGTGCCCTCGAGCCAGTTCACGTCGGCGTCGTGGATGCCCAGATGGCGGGCGATGTCCGTGAGCATCGGGGTGTAGTACCCCTGCAGCACACCGCTCGTGAACTCCACGAAGGCAAGAAAGCCGACCACGACGGCGAGGGTGCCCAGGGTGCGGGTGCGCGTCATCGCGTCTCCTGCTTCTGCTTCGGGTCCCCCGGCAGGCTCCGAGGGGAGGGTGAGATCACCCTAGCCGTTCGAGCAGCGCCCTGTGGAACCGCTCTCCCCGTTCCAGCGCGGCGATCTCCACGCTCTCGTCGACGCCGTGGATCGACGCGCGCTGCGCATTCGACATGTCCAGCGGCGCGAACCGATAGACCGCGGGTGAGAAGCGATGGAAGTGTCGCGAGTCGGTGGCCGCCATCATCACATACGGGACGGCAGGCACGCCGGGGAACGCGACCTCGAGCGCGTCGGCCAGCAGAGCGAATTGAGCGTTATCGGTCGATGATTCCGGCGACGGTTCGCTCGCTTCGACGACCTCGACCGCGACGAGCGGATCGCGGACCCGCCGGCGCACCCGGAACGCCGTCTGCTGCGTGGTCTCCCCGAGCGCGATGCGCAGGTTGACGGTGGCCGAAGCCTGCGACGGCAGCACGTTCGCCGCGGTTCCTCCGGACTGCATCGTCGGCGCGACGGTCGTGCGCACGAGAGCGGCCGGTTCACCACCCAGCGCGGCGAAGATCTGCGCGGTCAGCAGCGGCGCAGAGCCGAGGAACCGCAGCAGGTGGCGAGCCGTGCCCGGCGTCTGCGCGGCCAACTGCGACAGCATCCGGAGGATCGCCTTCGAGGCACGGGGGCGGAAGGTCGTCGGGCCGAGTCGGTCGACAGCCCTGGCGATGCGGCGGACCGCCGTGAGGGCCGGCGGGGCCGAGGCGTGGCCGCCTTCGCCCCGTGCAGAGAGCCGCAGGGTCATCACACCCTTCTCGCCGACACCGATCATCGCGGCCCGTCCGGGAACGAACGGCAAGGGCGCATCGACGACGGCACCGCCCTCGTCGACGACGAGCCAGGGGACGATTCCCCGGTCGCGCAGCACCCGCGCGATCTCCTCGGCGGCGCGTCCGTACGTCTCCTCATTGCCGCCGAAGGAGAGGTACACGTCGCGGGGCGGGACGAACTCGTCGGCGAGCAGATTCTCGACCGCCTCCAGGATCACGATCAGCGGCCCCTTGTCGTCGAGAGCACCTCGACCGTAGACCGATCCGCCGGCGATCACGCCCGCGAAGGGCGGGTGCGTCCAGGCGTCGCTCTCGTCGACGGGGACGACGTCGTAGTGCGCCATCAGCACGACCGGCCCCTCGTCCGCCGCAGCACTCCCGCTCCCCTTCCAGTGGAACAGCAGGCCGAATTCGGTGTGCCGTTCCAGACGCAGCCTCTCGTGCGTCAACGGGTAGAGCTCGGCGATCAGCGCGACGAACTCCTCGAACGGAGCCGAGCCGCGTTCATCGAGTTCGGCCGACACCGTCGGGATCCGGATCATCTGCGAAAGCCTCTCGGCGATGCCGGGGCGCACGGTCGATGTGGTCACAGCGCCATCGTACCCAGCGGCGGATCCGCTCATCGGAAGCCTTCCGACTGCGTTCGCGCTCGTCCGGCTCGGCGAAAAAGACGAGGATGGACCGAGACGAAGGAGAACGCACATGAGGATCGCCGTCGCAGGAGGAACCGGGACCGTCGGTCGACACACGGTCGAGGCGCTGCGATCGGCCGGCCACGACGCCGTCGTCCTCAGCCGATCCCGAGGAGTGGACCTCGTGACCGGGCAGGGCGTGGGTGAGGCACTCGCCGGCGCGGATGCGGTGATCGATGTCGTGAGCGTCGAGACCCTCAAGGCGAGCACGGCGATCGAGTTCTTCACCGCGGCGGCCGGGAACCTGTCCGCTGCGGCTGCCGACGCGGGTGTCGGACATCTCGTGCTGCTGTCGATCGTCGGGATCGACCGCATCCCGTACGACTACTACGCCGGCAAGATCGCCCAGGAGAAGATCGTCGAGGGATCCCGCGTGCCGTCGACGATCCTGCGAGCGACGCAGTTCCACGAGTTCGCCGGGCAGATGTTCGAGCGGGCGAAGCTCGGACCACTCCACCTCGCCCCGAACGCCCGCACCCAGCCTGTGGCAGCCCGTGAGGTGGGCGCACGTCTCGCGGCACTGGCAGGGGCGGAACCGCAGGGCCGGGTACGCGACCTCGCCGGACCCCGCGAGGAGCAGCTGTCCGACATGGTCCGCGCTTTCGCTCGACGTCGCGGATACCGCGGCTGGGTGCCCACCGTGAACGTGCCGGGGCCGCAGATGGCGGGGATGAGGGCGGGCCATGCGCTCCCCGGCCCCGACGCCGACCTCGGGCACCAGGGCTTCGCCGAGTGGCTCGCCGCGCAATAGCGTCCTGGAGCCGGTCGGGGAACACGACGAACCGGGCGGAGGTTGCACCTGTGGTGATGACGCGAGAGCGTCCGAGGAGGTGCGGATGGAACTGACCCTGGTGTCGTCGTCGTTCTGCGGCGCGTGTGCACGGACCAGGACCGTGCTGGCCGAGGCGGCACGCTTCCTTCCCGACGCGACCATCACGGAGATCGACGTCGCGCGAGACCCGGATACCGCCGAGAGACTCGACATCGAGGTCACACCGACGGTGATCATCCGCGACGCCAGTGGCCTCGAAGTGTTCCGCGCCGCCGGCGTCCCGACCGTGCCGCAGGTACTCACCGCCGCGGTCAGAGCGCTCCCGGCCTGAACCTCTTGCGGGCACGACGACCGCGGCGCAGACTGAGCCTCAGCGGCACCGGCCGTGTCGTCCGTGTCAGCCTCCTGGAGTTCTCATGCCCGCTCTCAACCCGTACCTGTCCTTCCGCACCGAGGCCCGCGCGGCGATGGAGTTCTATCAACGCGTCCTCGGGGGCGACCTCGTGGTGAACACGTTCGGGGAGTTCCCCGACATGGTGCAGGATCCGAGCCAGCGGGACCTCATCATGCATGCGCAGCTGGACACTCCGGACGGTCTGGTGCTGATGGCCTCGGACACCCCCGACGGCATGCCCTACGAGAAGCCGCAGGGATTCTGGGTCTCGCTGAGCGGGAACTCGCAGGAGACCACCCGCACCGTGTGGGACGGGCTCTCGGACGGGGCGACGATCACCATGCCGCTCGACGTGCCCCCGTGGGGTGGACTGTTCGGGATGCTCGTGGACCGGTTCGGCATCCCGTGGATGCTGCACGGCGACCCGCAGGAGTGAAGACTCCCCGGCTCAACGCGGCTGCACCGCGCGACATGCGAGGTGCAGGGCGAGGCGCGCCTCCGGGTCGGTCAGGTCGATGCCGAGAAGCTCCTGCACGCGTCTGATCCGCATGGTCACGGTGTTGCGGTGCAGGCCCAGCGCAGTCGCGGTCGCGGCGATGCCCGATTCGTGGTCGAGGTAGGCCGAGAGCGTGACGAGCAGTTCGCCGCCTCCCTCCCGCAGCGGAGCCAACAGCGATTCCGCCGCGGGAACGAACGTGTCGTTGCCGGTCCACGCGAGAAGGAGCTGCTCCAGTCCGAGACTGTCCACCCGTACGAACCATCCCGTCGCCGACCGCGATGCCGCGATGCGCGCCGCGTCGCCCGCCTCGTCGAGCGTCGTTGCGAGGCCTTCCGAACCGCCCTGGAGCGAGCCGACCCCGGTGGCGACGGCGAAATCGCGCAGCACCCCGAGATGCAGGTCCCGCAGAGCGGCGACGGCCCGCTCCACCTGATCCGGATCCGGCGACTCGGCGAAGGTCAGCCACCCGCTCAGTCCACGACCGGCCGTCGTCGCATGCGCCTCGCCGTCGATGGCGCTGAGGCCGGCGCTGACCGTACGCAGCAGCGAGAAGGAGTCGAGGCGGCCCCGTGCCACCATCCGGAAGCCGAGGTGATGTCCGCTGGTGCGCCACCCGCGCTCGAGCATCCGTCGTTCGACGTCGGCATCCGCCGCACCGTGCAGGTCGACGAAGTCCCGCAGCAGTCCGGACGACACCGCGACGTCGTTCACGGCCGCCACCTCGTCGATCAGGATGCGTGCGGCGACGGCGGGCATCGCGACCTCGGCCGCGACGGACAGCGACTGCACCTGCGCCTCACCGAGCCCCCGGCCGAACAGCACGAGCCGCAGACCGCTGCGCCCCGGGCTGTCCACGCGCACCGATGCGGCCGCAGCATCCCCGATGCTCGTCCGATCCAGCCAGGATTCGAAGCCGATCGCGGCGTGCAGCCGCTCGTCCAGGTGAGCACCCGCCTCCTGGAGCACGCCGGACGAGTCGATCAGCGCAGCTCCGACGCCGAGGTTCGCGGCGATGTGGCCGAGCAGGTCGGCCAGGTCATCGGCGGCGTACTCGAAGGACTGGGCGACCTTGCGCACCTGACTGAGCGTCAACGCATCCCGCGCCTCGATCAGCATCCAGCAGGCCCTCGCGAGCTGGATCGGTCGCTCGACATCGAGCAGGCAGAGGCCGATCCGGTCTGCGAGGCGGAACGCGCCCGCGTCGAACGAGGCGGCTCCGGGGAGGGCGAGCCCCGAGTACCCGCGATCACGCAGGCGGCGCAGCAGTGCATCCTGCTGCCAGGTCGATGTCGGCGCTGCCGCCGTGATGATCGCGAGTCGGCCGGTGCCGGCTTCGACCAGCTCTGCCTCACTCGCCCCCACCGCGACGGCATCCCACAGTGCATCCACGGGTCCGGCGACACGCCTGAGGGCGCCGTTCTCGGAGTGGGCGAGCAGCGCGCTCAGCTGCAGTCTCTCGTTCACGCGGCGTCCACACCCTCGAGGCCGTACGCCGAGGGCAGCACCTTCGCGCGTCGGTCCGCTCTGGCGTTCCACCAGGGAGGCGCCGGGATCGCGAGCACCGCCACCGTGCGCGCGAGCCGGAGCTCGGTCACCTCGAGGATCTCGCGCGATATCGCGTCGACGACCACGATGATCTCCGGCGCCGACGCCACGAGACGGCCATCCGTGAGCACCGCGAGGGTCTCGGAGCGGCTGACCACGCGATGGACTGCGCCGGTGAGACCGCTGATCTCCACCGCGTTCACGTGTGGATCGTGCGCCCAGGGCGATACCGAGATGATGCGACCCTCGGCGAGCAGTTCCGCCCCGAGGACGTCCGCGAGCAGAGGGAGGGGTGCTGCCGAGGCTGCGAGGTAGGCCCGGCCCAGCTCGAGCGCGTAGGCGAGGTGTCCACCGATCGCGTGCTCCGTCAGATCGCCGACCGTGAACCCGCCGAGCACGGCACATCCGACCCCGCCCGCCTGGACGATCGCCGACCGCACCACCCTCTCGGCGTCGATCGCGCGGTGCGCCTCGACGAGCGCGACGCCGTCGGACCCCGTGTCGCACGCGAACACGAGACCGGGCACCTGATCCACGAACAACGACATCTGGTCGAGGCCGGGCACTGCGCGACCGGTGCAGTCCGCGTCGACGATCACGTGTGAACCTGCGAGCGTCAGCGGAGCGAGGCCGTTCATGCCCCCGCCCTCGAGAGAGCAGACGGCCGGCACCGGATGGCCGATCCAGCGTTCGACCGCGCCCAGCAGCCGGGCGAACGGGTTCGCCCCGGGGAGCCGCTCACCGAGCAGCATCGTGGAGCCGACGAAGGCGACACCCAGGCATGGCGTTGCCGGGTCCAGCGCCGCGACCGGTGAGACCTCGATCGGCCAGCCCTCGGCTCCGGCGAGCATCAGCTCGAGCATGGTCGTCGAGCCACCGCCGCCGGAGCCGAGGAGCGCATAGCCGCGGGCGAGCGCCGTGAGGTCGTCGCGCTGCAGCATCATGCGCTCCAGCCTAGGGAGAAACGCCCTCACCCGCGGCCAGCGCTTCGATCGGAGCGAACTCCGCTGCGAGGCCGAACGCCGAAGGTCCGAAGGCGGCGAGGGCATCGGGCGTGCGCATCATCTCCGGAGTGGAGATACCCAGTACCCGGACGCGCTGACCGTACCGGAGCCCTTCCGTCGTGATGGGCTCGGCCGTCTCGTGATCGACCACGCAGATCAGGTCGGGGACGATCGCGACGAGCGTCTCGCCGCGGTGCGCGATGAGGTTCTCGTTCTGGAACGAGATCTCGAACGTGTCGCCCTCGTCCGCGCCCAGCGGTGCGATGACGGCTCGCCCCTTCGCAAATCCCTCGGTCGTGCGGCGTTCGACGTCGACGACCTTGCCGACGCAGAGTTCGCGCAGGTGCGGGTACAGGGTGGTCGAGAGCGTGCGGGCGATCGCCTCGAACGGCGAGCGATGCTCCTCGCGCGCGAGGCGGATCGCGCGACCGAGCGCGAGCGCCATCGAGATCGTGCGTGGCACGGCCGTCCTCCGCACGTCGGCTCCGGTCATCGCATACTCGGCGATGTGCCCGACGCCGCCGAGACGGATGGTGATCCCGCGGGCGAGCCACTCCATCTGCCGGTCGTCGTCGCCCGTGTCGATCACGACCTTCTCGCCCCGTTCGCCGGCGAGGGCGAGAGGCGATCCGTGCACGCCGTACACGGCGAAGGTCTCCATCGACAGCTCGGGAAACGCCCGTCCCATGCCGTCGGCGTCGACCACGGGAAGCCCGGTCTCCGCGGCGACGATGAGCGGGATCATGGAGTTGATGCCACCGCATTCGATCGGCATCGTCGCATCGGCCTTGCGCCCCAGGTGCTCTTCGAGCGTGCGCAGAGCCAGCGTGGGCTCCGTGCCCGCGGGGATCTTCTCGATCATCACGGTCGGCGCCCCCATCTGCGCGGTCGGGATCACGAACAGATCGTCGGGGAGCTCATCCGGGTCGAGGATCGTGATGCTGCCCTCGCCGAGAACGCGCTCGACGAGCATCTTGCCGATGTACGGATCGCCTCCCCCGCCGGTACCGAGCAGCGTCGCGCCCCTGGCGAGGTCGGGCAGGTCGGCGGCCGTGAGCTGCCAGCTCATACGGCGGCTCCCGCCGCAGCGGTTCCGACGGAGACGCTGCCGTCGAAGCGGTGCGCATCCATGTCGTACCCGAAGTACCCGGGGCCGACCATCGCGAGCGCCGCCTGCGAATGCCAGCGCTCGTCGGCCGGAGCCGCGATCACCCGCACCCGCTGTCCGTAGCGCAGCGCCTCGGTCGTGATCGGCTCACCCGACTCGCCGTCGAGCACCATGATCAGGTCGGGCGTGGTCGCGAGGACGACGCCGTCGGCTTCCGCCACCAGATGCTCGTTCTGGAACTGCAGGGTCAGCGTCGCCCCGCCGTCGCCGTCGATGCGCGCGCGTCCCCGGGCGAAGCCGGTCGTGGTGGCCCGGTGCACGTCGACCACCTTGCCGTCGAACAGCTCACGCCCGCCGAGCAGATCGACGACGCCATCGACCGGGTCCGTCTTCGCGTCCCGCGCCGCCGTGATGCGCTCGCCGATCTCGATGCATCGGGAGAGCGAGCCCGCCACCAGCGACTCACGTGCGGCGGAACCCGACATCGAGAACCCGGAGATCATGACCGAGCAGCCCATCTCCACGCAGGCCACGCGGGCGATGCGCTCCGTCCAGGAGTTGTCGACCGTCTGCAGCACGCCGGTGTTGCCCTTCTCGTCGCTGAACGCGAGAGGGGAGGCGGTCACCCCGTAGAGGGTCGGGAGCACCATCTGCAGCTCGGGGAAGGCACGTCCCATCCCGTCGGCGTCGACGAGCGGCAGACCGAGTGCTGCGGCGGCCGCGATCGGGATGGTCGAGTTGACTCCGCCGACCTCGGCGCACGCGATGTGGGTGATCGGACGGCCGAGATGGATGCTGAGCGCCTTGACCGGCTCGACGACCTCGGCGAGACTCGGCAGCTTCTCCACCATGACGGTCGGTGCGCCCATCATCGCGACGAACAGCACGAGAGCGTCGTCCGGCACCTCGTCGAGGCCCACGACCGTGACCTCACCGGCGGCCAGCGCCTGACGGGCGAGGAGTGCTCCGATGTAGGGGTCTCCTCCCCCACCCGTGCCGAGGACGGCAGCACCGCGGGCGAGTCCGTCGATGTGCGCAGACGTGATGGTCCAGCTCATGTCACGCCCCCATGTCGAGGTCGCCGACGGCCTTCACGCGGATGCGCGTGGCGTTGCCGGGGAGGTACGGGATCGGAACCTCGTCGAAGTCGATGATCGATACCGTCGAGGGTTTCGCACCCGCCGCGATCGCCTTGTCGACAGCTTCCGCGCGGACTTCGGCGATCGTCTCATCGCGACGACCGGGCTCGATCGCATAGACCTTGTCGATCTCGCCGCCGACCTGGGCGATCGATGCGCCGATGGCGTTCGCGACCGCGTAGTTCTCCGGCCGGTGCACGGTGCCGAACAGGGGCAGCTCGTCGGGGAGCAGGATGGATCCGCCGCCGACGGCCACCACGGCGATGGGCTCCGGCGAGGTGCGCATGCGGTCGACTGCTTCGGAAACGCGCTCGGCGATGCGGGCGAGCACTCGCTGCACGAACACGGGGTCGAGGTGTGCGACCCTGCTCGCATCGCCCACCTGGGCGCGACCCGCGGCCACCGCGATGTCCGTGGCGGTGAGCGTGGAACCGCCGAAGACCAGGGCCTCGGTGGTCAGCCGATACCCCACCGATGCCGGTCCGACCTCCGCGGTCTCCTCATCGACGATGCTGCCGCCGCCGATGCCGAGGGAGAGCACGTCCGGCATCCGGAAGTTGGTGCGGATGCCGGCGACCTTCACCTCGTTCGCCGTCTCCCGGGGGAAGCCGTTGATCAGCAGTCCGATGTCGGCGGTCGTGCCGCCGACATCGATCACGGCACAGTCGTCGAGACCGCTGGTGGCCGCTGCTCCGCGCATCGAGTTCGTCGGTCCGGAGGCGAAGGTGGCGACCGGGTAGCGGCGCACGTACTCCTCGTCCATGAGCGTGCCGTCGTTCTGGCTGAGGAAGATCGGCGCCTCGATGCCCTGGGCACGCACCGCCGAGGTGAGCCCGTCGACGATCTCGGAGGCGAGCTCACGGAGCGCGGCGTTGATGATCGTCGCGTTCTCGCGCTCCAGCAGGCCGATCCGTCCGATCTCGTGCGACAACGAGATGGCGGCATCATCCCCCAGCACCGACGCGACGATCTCGGCGGCCTGCACTTCGAGGTCGTGGTTGACCGGGCTGAAGACCGAGGAGATGGCGACCGAGCGGATGCCGTGCGCCTTCATGTCCTCGGCGTGCGCGCGGATCTCCTCGGGGTCGAGGGGCGAGATCGGCCTGCCGTCGAACTCGTAGCCACCGTGCGCGAGGTAGCTGCGGGCCTGGGTCGCCTCGACCAGCACCTCCGGCCAGTCGACCAGCGGCGGCAGTGCGCGCGTCGCCGGAAGTCCGAGGCGCAGGGCGGCGACGGGCGCGAGACGGCTGGCCTGCACCAGGGCGTTGATGAAGTGCGTCGTGCCGATCATCACGGCGTCGATGTCCGCACCGGCGAAGGCGTGTCCGACCCGCAAATCCTCGATCGCCTGGATGATGCCGCTCGTCACATCGGGTGTGGTCGAGTGCTTCACCCCCGCCAGGGTGCGGGTGCCGTCCATGAGGACGGCATCGGTGTTGGTGCCGCCGACGTCGATGCCGATGTGCATGATTCTCGCTTTCCGGTGAGGGGATGTCTGTCTCGGGGCCGGTCAGGCCGCTGCTGCCGCTTCTTCGATCGGGGCTGCCTGTCGCGTCGTGGCGACTCCGACCCCGCGCACCCAGCCGAGCTTGCCCGCCACGATGTACAGCACCATGGAGAGGAAGAGACTGAGCAGGGACGGGATGCCCCACGTGACGAAGTATCCGACGAGTGCCGAGACGAGCCAGACGACGATGGTCGCGGGCACGATGCGCGGTGCCGTCGCCGGCAATGTGCCGGCTTCTCGGGTGGCGTCGAGCTCGGGGCGCCAGCGACGCACGATGTAGTACTCGGCGACCATGATCCCGGCGATCGGCGGGAATGCGACGCTGAGCACGATCAGGAACTCGGTGAACTGGCCGAGGATGCCGACTGCGGCGAGCACGGACCCGACGATGCCCAGCACGATGGTCGTCGTGACGCGGTGCAGGTTCTTGCCGAACGCGGTCGAGATGAAGTTCACGAGCCCCAGCGTGGAGGAGTACAGGTTCCAGTCGTTGATCTTCAGGGTGCCGGTGAGCACGATGAACAGACCGATGAAGCCGACCGACGAGGTCACGATCGCGACGATGTCGCCGCTGGCGGCCGCGTGGGCGAGCAGCACGCCGGCGAGGCCGATCACGAACTCACCGAGCGAGACGCCGACCACGGTCTGCTTGATGACGTCGGCACGGGAGCGGTTGAAGCGGGTCATGTCACCGGTGATGATCGCACCGACGATGAGACCGCCGGCGACGATGCCGGTCCCGGCCCAGACGCTCATGGTCGGACCAGGGGCAGGACCGGTGAGCAGTTCGCCGATGTCGTGGCGGGTGAGCTCGGAGATGACTGACCAGCCGACCAGGATGAGGAACAGCGGCACGGTGATGTTCGCGAGCCACTGCATCCCCACGAAGCCGAAGGCCACGATCGCGGTGACGGCGAGACCGAAGATGAGGCTCCAGGCCCACACCGGCAGGGCGCCGGGCATGAGCGCGTCGAGAGACTGGGCGGAGATGGCCGACTGGATGCCGAACCAGCCGATCAGGCTGATGCCGATCGCGAGGCCGACCAGCGAGGCTCCGATCTCGCCGAAGCCGGTCCAGCGGGCGAGGAGTGCGGTGTTCAGGCCTTCGCGCTGGCCGATGAAGCCGACCACGCACATGATCACCTCGAGGATGAGCGAGCCGAACAGGAAGGCGAGGACGGCCTCGCCGAAGGTCATGCTGTAGCCGAGGGTCGCGCCGAGGAGGAACTGCGAGAGGGCCGAGACCTGTCCGAATCGCTGCACGGCGATTCCGAACCAGGGTTTGCGGGCCTCCGGAGTCACTCGGGAGAGCGCGAAGTCGTCTGCGTGCGCCGTGCGTGCCATGAGGATCCTTCGGGAGGAGGAGGACGGGTTGTGCGCCACAGTAGCGACGCTTCCCACGGCCCCGACATGTGCATATCGCACGAGAATCACGCGAGGATGTGCAGGTCGCACACCTTAGGTTCCTCTCCCTCGCCTGTCTCTTGTCCAAGAACGACGCCGAGACCCACGCTCAACGCCGAGACCCACTCCTGCCGACGCGGGCAGGAGTGGGTCTCGGCGCCAGGCGTGGGTCTCGAGGACGGCCTGGGGCGCGTGGAGTCAGTGCAGCGCGTTGGTCTCGATGAAGGCGCGCAGGGCCTGCTCGTCGTCGCCCATCTCGGTCACGTGCTGAGGCGCATCGAGCATCTCCTGCAGCTCCGGCGCGTAGCCGAGCTCGACACCGATGGCCTCGTGGATCGTCTCTGCGAACTTCTCGGGCTTCGCGGTCTCGAGCACGAGCATCGGCACGCCGGGCTCGACATACTCGCGGGCGACCTTGACACCGTCGGCCGTGTGCGGGTCGATGACCTCGCCGGTCGCCTCGTACACCGAGCGGATGGTCGCCAGTCGATCCGCGTGCGTCGACGTGCCGCTGACGATGCCGAACTCTTCGAGGAAGCGCTCCTTGTCGGCGGAGAAGTCGAAGTGGCCCTGCGCCTCCAGATCGTCCCAAGCGCCGACGACGCGAGCGGGGTCGCGGCCGACGAGCTCGAAGATGAAGCGCTCCAGGTTGGACGCCTTCGAGATGTCCATCGAGGGACTCGACGTGGCGAGGGTCTGGGCGGCGCTGCGCGGTCGGTAGACGCCCGTGCGGAAGAACTCGTCCAGCACGTTGTTCTCGTTCGCGGCGAGCACGAGACGACGGATCGGGAGTCCCATCTGCTTCGCGAAGAAACCGGACAGGATGTTGCCGAAGTTCCCGGAGGGCACCGTGAACGACAGCTCTGTCCAGCCTCCGGCATCCGTCGCCCGCAGCCAGGCCCAGAAGTAGTAGACGGTCTGCGCCGTGATGCGTGCCAGGTTGATGGAGTTCACCGCGCCGAGGTGCTGGGCGCGCTTGAAGTCGAGGTCGCCCGCGAGCTTCTTCACCAGGTTCTGGCAGTCGTCGAAGACGCCCTCGACCGCGATGTTGTGCACATTCGCGTCATCGAGCGAGAACATCTGCGCCCGCTGGAACGCGCTCATGCGGCCCTGCGGCGACAGCATGAACACGGCGACGCGCTCCTTGCCGCGTAGCGCGTGCTCCGCCGCCGAGCCGGTGTCTCCCGAGGTGGCGCCGAGGATGTTGAGCACCGCGTCGTTGCGCTCCAGCGTGTACTCGAGCACCTGGCCGAGGAACTGCATGGCCATGTCCTTGAACGCGAGCGTCGGTCCTTCGGAGAGCCCGACGAGCGTCAGGTCGTCGTCGATCGCGCGCAGCGGCACCACACCGTCGGGGAAGTCGGCGTACGCGGCATCCGTCATCCTGGCCAGGTCTGCACGGGGGATGTCGGTGGCGAACAGCCCGAGCACCTCGGTCGCGAGTTGCGGATACGTCAGCGCACGCCAGCGCTCGAGCGTCTCGCCATCGACGGTCGGCATGACCTCGGGCACCGCCAGTCCGCCGTCGGGCGCGAGGCCCTCCAGAAGCGTCTCGCTGAACGACTGCGGCTGCATGCCGCCGCGGGTGGAGATGAACTGCACGTTGGCTCCTCGGCTCGGGACTCGGCCCGTCCATTCTCGCAGGGTGTTCCCCGTCGAGTTGACGCGATGACGGAGGCGGGCGCTGCACTCAGAACAGCGAGGTGGGCAGTGCCCCTTCGTGCTCCAGCAGCCAACGCTTGGTCTCGAGCCCGCGACCGACGTCGCCGCCCGAATAGCCGCCGAGTCCGTCGCCGGCGACGACCCGGTGGCAGGGGACGATCAAGGGCACGGGGTTGGCTCCCATGATCGAGCCGATCCCCCTGGCGGGCACCGCGGTTCCGCTGCGTGCGGCCAAGCCGCCGTACGTGATCGTCTCACCCTGCGCGACGGTCTCGTGCAGGGCAAGGAGCACAGCTCTGGTCGCCGCGGTCTGCACACCGAGGTCGACCGGCACGTCGAAGCACCGCAGCCGGCCGTCGAAATAGGCGCGCAGTTGCGCGAGAGCTTCCGTGAGCAGCGGATCGGCGCCCGGCTCGGACACCACCACACTCCCGTCGGGCGGAGTCGACCGCCACGTGACGCGGGTGATCGCCCCACCGTCGCTGACGACTCCGACGACGCCGACCGGAGTCGCGAGCGTTCCGAAAGCCGACATGCGTCGAGAGTACCGCCCGTTCCGGACACGCAGACCGGCCGAACGATCACGGCGCGGAGGAGCGATCTCGCGGGGAGAGGGTATGGCGCCCCGCCGCTTCCGGCGCGACCCTGGATGGTGGCATCCCCTTACCGGGCACGATCACCATCTCGCTGACAAGGAGCACCCCATGAACACCACCACGGCCGCGCTCGACCTCGCCGACGTCCGTCTGCACTACGAGCTCCGCGGCGAGGGACCGCTGCTCGTCCTGATCGGCGCGCCGATGGATGCCGACGCCTTCGCTCCCTTCGCCGACGAGCTCGCCACCGATCACACCGTCCTCACCACCGACCCGCGCGGAGTCAAACGGAGTGTCCTGCACGACCGCTCGCAGGGCTCCAGCCCCGGGCAGCGCGCCGATGATCTCGCGGCGCTCATCGAGCACGTCGATCGCGGACCAGCGACCGTCTTCGGCTCCAGCGGCGGCGGCGTGACCAGCCTGGCGGTCCTGCAGGCGCACGGCGACCTCGTATCCGTCGTCATCGCCCACGAACCCCCACTCCTGGAACTGCTGCCCGACCGCGTCGAACAGCGCCGCCTCACCGACGAACTCCGGTCGGCGGCGCTCTCCGGCGACCGCGTCGGCGCCTGGAGGCTCTTCTTCGCGCAGGCGAACATCCCGATGCCCGAGGAGGCGCTCGTCCAGTGGTTCGGCGGCGAGGTCGATCCGCAGCACCACGCCGACGAACAGTTCTGGTTCCGTCACGAGCTTCCGGCCAGCGTGCGCTGGGAACCCGACCTGGCGGCACTGCGAGCGCGCACGGCCGACCTCGTGCTCGGAATCGGCCGGGAGTCGGTCGGCCAGCTGTGCGAACGCACGACGACTGCCCTCGGGGAACGGCTCGGAGTCGAGCCGACCCGGTTCCCCGGCGACCACACCGGATTCGTCGATCACCCCGGGGAGTTCGCCGCGCGTCTTCGTGAGGTGCTCGACCGCTGAGGAACGCCCGCCGATCGAGGCCATCGAGCGCACGACCAGCTCGACGGCCTCGACACGTCAACCGCGGCAGAGCTGATGCCAAAGCGCTGCCCAGTGCTCCGGGCGCAGCTCACGGGGAAGGCGACACTCCCTCGCCCCGGCTGCCGCCACTGCCCGCCGGGCCTTGCCCACAGGGATGCGTGCGGCGGCGGCCACGACCGCGGCGAGGCTCCCCCCTCGGCCCGTGAACATCGCGCGGACGAACGCCTCGTACCGCTGCCGATCCGATACCGCGACGAGAGGCGACCCCCGACGGGTGATGGCGAGCAGACCGCCGTCGACACTCGGCTGCGGTGTGAAACCCCACGCGGGGACGCGCCCTTCCAGGGCGAACTCGAACCACGGCGCGGACTGCGCCGTCATCATGGTCGCGCCGCCCACACCGGCGCGCTTGCGCGCCACCTCCCATTGCGTGAGCAGCACCGCCTCGTTCCAGCGGTCGCCCGAGAGCAGGCGCCGCAGGATGGGCGTCGTCACGTGGAAGGGGATGTTGCCGACCACGGTGTCCGCATCGAGCGGGTGCCGTGTGGCGTCGGCGATCTCGATGCGCACACCGGGCAATGCCCTGCGCAATCGGTGCACGCGGTGCTCGTCGACGTCGATCGCGGTGAGCGGTCTGCCCAGATCCGCGAGCACGCGAGTGAGCGCTCCGTCGCCGCAGCCGAGTTCGAGGATCGAGCCCGAGGTACGACCGACGAGGGCGGCGATGCGGGTCAGGGTCGGGCGGTGGGTGAGGAAGTTCTGGCCGAGTTCGTGACGGCCGCCATGGATTGAACGAGGCATGAGTGCGCTCCAGAAGAAGAATCGGAGCACCTCGGAGGAGGGAGACGACGCGAAGAAGCGTCAGTGAGGACTGCCCGTCCCGAGGTGCGATGACATCTCGGTGGACGGCGCGCAGATGCGTGCGGAGAGCGAGCGCGCCGTCAGGCGCGGCGGTCGCGGAACACGAGAGTGCGCCCCATCACGGGCGCTGCGCATATTGTTCCCATGCCTGCCAGCATATCCGCCCTCAGATCCAGCCGCGCTCCTCGGCCATCAGCACGGCCTGCTGACGGGTTCCGACCGAGAGCTTCCCGAGGATGACGGAGATATGGTTGCGCACCGTCCCCGGGGCGAGTGAGAGCGCCCGTGCGATCTGGCCGGTCGTCTCCCCACGCCGACCGGCACGCAGCACGTCGAGCTCGCGGTCGGTGAGCGGAGAGCGCTCGTCGCTGAGCGCGTCGGCCGCGATCTCCGGATCGACGTAGCGGGCGCCAGCCGCGACGCGCCGGATCACCGCGGCCACCTCGTCGGCGCCACGGGACTTGGGGAGGAATCCGGAGACGCCCGACGCCAGGGCACGTCGCAGCACTCCCGGGCGTGCATGTCGAGTCACCACCACGCACCGCGTCGCGATCGCCCTGTTCAGCTTCTCGGCCACCTGCACGCCGTCGAGCCCCGGCATCTCCAGGTCGAGCAGGCAGACGTCCGGCTGAAGTCGCAGAGCCTCGACGACCGCCTGCTCGCCGTCCTCGCACTCGGCGATGACCTCGATATCGTCTTCCAACCGGAGGAGGGCTGCGAGCGCGGATCGGATCATCGCCTCGTCATCGGCGAGCAGCACCCGGATCATCGACCCTCCTCCGATCCCATCGGCACAGTGACGACGACGACGAATTCGGTGGCCTCACGCCGCACATCGAGAGTTCCGCGCGCTTCCTCGATCCGCCGCCGCACACCGTCGAGGCCCGATCCGTCGTGCTCGATATCGGCGTCGACCGCGACATCATTCGCGATCTCATAGCGCCAGTCGTCGCCGACGCGACCCAGCAGGAGGCGTGCATACCGTCCGCCGCCGTGTCGGAGAACGTTCGTCGTCGTCTCCCTGATGACCGGACCGAGGGCGGATGCCGGTGCGGCGTTCGCATCCGCATCGATCGTGGCTCCCACATCGAGGCCGGCCGCCGTCAGGAGATCACGGGCGTTGGCGAGTTCGTCTCCCAGCGGCACGGAGCGGAAGCGCGTCGCGAGGTCTCTGGTCCCCTGTCGCGCCTCGTCGACGCTGATCCGCGCCGCACGGAGTTGCTCCATCCCCGCATCGGCGTCACTCGGCAGCAGACGCTCGGCGAGCTCCAGCTGCAGCGCGATGACCTGGAGGTGATGCCCCTGCAGGTCGTGCACGTCGGTCGCCACCCGGAGGCGTTCCTGCGTGGCGGCGAGCCGAGCCTCGGAGGCCCTGGCGCGATCGAGCGTGATCAAGACATCCCACCACCACAGCGAGGTGACCGTCATCACGGGGAGGAAGACGGTGTAGGCGGCGGTGAAGAGGAAGGGCACCTCGGGAGCGACGTCGAGGTGCGAGTCGACCACTGCGAGGGCGGCCAGGACGACCGTCGCAGCGATGACGACCTTGTATCGGACACCCGGCTGCCAGTTCAGCAGCACGATCGACTGCACGATGGGCATGAGGGCGAGCTGCCAGCTCCCGATCAAGCCGCCGGCAGCCGCACCATAGGCGACCGCGATGAGGAGCGGTGCGCCGAGGCGCATCCAACGCACACCCGGCTCCGCGTCCAGACGATGCCGATAGTCGAGGAGCAGCGAGACTGTGGAGCCGACCCAGAGGATTCCACCGCCTCCGACGATCACACCGCCGATACCCCGGAGGTCGACCGCGAGCGTGGTGACCGTCCACGCAGCGACAAGCGCGAGTTCGAACATGATGACTGCGGACGCCGTGTACCACCAGGTCGCGGTCACACCCCGCGACAACTGCCTCGCTCCCGGACTCGGCCCGACGGGGGCAGGGGGCTCGATACGACTGCTCACGCTCCCCACGATAGGGCCGTGACAGTTGTCACGGACGCGTCGTGCGATCTGCCCGGGAAGCGATGACGGGCCGACACTGCCGCCGAAGGGAGCATTCGGCTGGACTGGAGTCATCGCATCGGAGACTCCGATCGCACCGACAACCGGGAGTATCCCATGAACCTCATCGAGACCTTCCAGAACCTGGTGGCCCAGGTCCCCGAACTCGTGCAGCCGCTCATCGTCGCCCTCGCCGGCGCGATCCCCTTCATCGAGGGTGAAGGGGCGGTGAGCATCGGCATCATCGGCGGCATCTCTCCGGTGATCGCCGCGATCGCCGCGATCGTGGGCAACTTCCTCTGCGTCCTGGTGGTAGTGATCGTCAGCTCCGGAGCCCGACAGGCCGTCGTGAACCGTTCGCGAGCCAAGACCGCGGCGCTCGCCGGTGCCGGCGGCGGCACGATCGACGAGCCGGCCGCGGATGCGGCCGACACTGGTCGCGGCACCGCGCGTCGCGAGAAGTTCCAACGTGCGTTCGAGCGCTACGGCGTTCCCGGGGTGAGCCTGCTCGGACCGCTCCTGCTGCCGACGCAGTTCACCGCGACCATGCTTGCGGCTTCCGGCATCGGCAGGGCGCGCATCCTCTTCTGGCAGGCTCTGGCCATCATCGGCTGGACCACCGTCGTCGCCGTCATCGTCGGAAGCGCGGTGTACGCGATCCGCTGATCTTCGTAAGGAGACTGGATTCAGAATATCTTGAATTCAGTCTTTTCTGTATAGTTGAGCTGTGACCACCGCTCTCGCCTCCCTCACCCACACGGCAGCAGTCGCCCGTCTGGGGCACGCCCTCTCGGACGCCACCCGGGCCGGTGTGCTGCTGGCACTGCGAGAAGCGCCCCGATACCCCGCCGACCTGGCCGATGCGCTCGGCGTCTCACGCCAGGCCATGTCGAACCACCTCGCCTGCCTCCGCGGATGCGGGCTCGTCGAGAGCGTTCCGGACGGACGCCGAAGCAGCTACCGACTCGCGGATCGCCACCTCGCTCCAGCCCTCGACATGCTCATGCGGGTCACGCTCATCGTCGAGCCGGACTGCTGCTCGGGTGAAGGCTGCACCTGCTGATGACCCCCACGGCAGCCGCGACGCGCCGCGAGACCCTCCACCGCCGCATCCGCCTGATCGTCGGAATCACCATCGGCTACAACCTGATCGAGGCGGTCATCGCGATCGCCGCCGGATCCGTCGCCTCGTCAGCCGCGCTCGTCGGCTTCGGACTGGACTCCACGATCGAGGTGCTCTCCGCGGCCGCGGTCGCCTGGCAGTTCACCCGCCGCGATCCGGAACGCTGGGAGAAGCCGACTCTGCGCGTGATCGCCATCGCCTTCTTCGCACTGGCGATCTATGTGACGGCGACGTCCGCGACTGCGCTGGTCACGGCCGAGCGCCCCGAGCACAGCACGATCGGCATCGCTCTGACCGCGATCAGCGTCGCGGTCATGCCGTTCCTCTCCCTCGCCGAACGCCGGGCGGGGCGAGAACTGGGTTCGGCCACGGCGGTCGCAGACTCGAAGCAGACCCTCATCTGCACCTACCTCTCCGCCGCGGTGCTGGTCGGGCTGGTCGCGAACTCGCTGCTCGGCTGGTGGTGGGCCGATGCGGTCGCCGGTCTCGTCATCGCCGCCTTCGCGGTGCGCGAGGGCCTCGAGGCATGGCGGGGCGACGCCTGCGCGACGTCGGTCGGGATGCTGCTCGAGGACGACGCCCACGACCACGACCACAACCACAACCACGACCACGACCACGACAACGACGACGCACGCTGAAGCCGCCCCCAGGGGCGGCACCTAGGCTGAGGGGATGGAAACCGCTCCCCCGACGTCGGCTCGGGATCTGCTAGGTCGGACGGTTCTCGTCACGGGCGCGAACGCGGGCATCGGCTACTGGTGCGCGGAGCAGCTCGCCGCACGTGGCGCACGCGTCGTCCTCGGCTGTCGCTCCCCCGAACGCGCGCGCACGGCGGTCTCCTCGATCAGAAGCCGGGTGCCGGACGCCGACCTGCGCGTGCTGGCACTCGACCTCGGCTCGCTCGGAAGCGTGTCAGACGCAGCCTCCGGAGTGGATGAACGCCTCGACGCGATCATCTGCAACGCCGGCGTGAAGGCGGCGGATCGGGCGGCGCGCACGAGCGACGGCCACGACCTCATGGTCGGCACGAACTTCCTCGGTCACTTCGCCCTGGTCGCACAGCTCGAGGCGGGGCTCGCTCCGGATGCCCGTGTGGTCGCGGTCGGCTCGATCGCCCACCGTTTCGCACGCCTCGACCCGGCGACGCTCGACGACCCGTGGACCGGTTCCTCACTGCAGCAGTACGGGCGGTCGAAGGCGTCTCTGATTGCTTTCGCGTTCGAGCTGGCACGGCGCTGGGGCGGCTCATCCCGCTCGGCGGTCTGCGCGCACCCGGGCTATGCGGTCGACCCGCTCACCCCTCAGCGCCCCGGCCTGGCGGCGGTGCCCGGAATCGTCCGCGCGCTGGCGGCACCGACCAAGATGCTCGTGCAGGGCAAGGATGGCGGGGCGCTGCCGATCGTCCATGCTGCGACATCGGCGGAAGTCCTCAACGGCGAGTACTGGGGTCCCGGCGGTGTGCTCGAGTTCCGCGGAAGCCCCGCGCGGGTGGCGGCGTCGGAGAAGGTGCGCTCATCCGAAGTGGGCGCGGCGCTGTGGGCGGCGGCCGAGCGCCTCACCGGGGTGCCCTTCCCGACGTGACGGCGCCGGGTGTCCGACCCCCGCGACAGGATGAGGCCATGATCACGCTGCTCTCCGCGCCGTCCAACCTCGGCCTCCGCCCGCCACAGCCCGGCGCGGTTCCGGGTGCGGCGAAGGCCCCGGAAGCGCTGCGCGAGGCCGGGCTGTTCAGCCGATTCGCCGCGGTCGGCGCCACCGACTCGGGCGTCGTCCTCCCCGGACGCTATGTCGACGACGCCGCGACGAGGCCCCCCGGCCACGTGCGGAACGAGGTCGCGATGGTCGATCACGCGCGACGCCTCGCCGCCCGCATCGGTCAGGCGTTCGACAGGGATGAGGCGCCGCTGGTGATCGGCGGCGACTGCTCGATCCTCCTGGGTGCAGGCATCGCCTGCGCCCATCGCGGCGGGATCGGACTCGTGCACATCGACGGCCACACCGACTTCCGCCACCCCGGCAACGACCCCGACAGCGCGAGCGTGGCCGGGGAAGACCTCGCCGCGGCGGTGGGACTGCACTGGCCGGCCATCGCCGACATCGACGGCAGCGGCCCTTACTTCCCTGCCGCCCGCACCGCGCACATCGGCCACCGCGACGACGACGAGCAGCAGCAGGAGGCACGCGCCGTCCTGGGGAGGGTTGCTCCGGCAGCGGAGGTCCTATCCCGCGGAGCACAGCGGGTCGGCGCGGAGTGTGCCGCAGTGGCAGGGCCGGCCTACTGGCTGCAGCTCGACGTGGATGTGCTCGACCCCTCCGTCATGCCCGCGGTCGACAGTCCCGACCCGGGAGGGATCGGCGCGGCGGAGCTCACCGCACTGCTGCGGGAGCTCGCGCCGCGCGCCGTCGGCGCCTCCGTGACGGTTTTCGACCCCGACCTCGACCCCGACGGGCGCTACGCCCGCCTGCTGGTCGATGTCCTCTCGGAGGGACTCCACGAGCTGGGAACCCTGACACCGCGCACCTGACGACGGAGGCGCGGGATCAGGCGTCCGACTCCGCGATGGGATCGGTCATGACCCGCACACGCGCGATGCGTCGGCGGTCCATCTCGGCGACCTGGATCGTCGCACCGGGAACCTCCACGGTGTCTCCGACCACGGCGAGGCGTCCCAGCTGCTCGGTCACGAAGCCGGCGATGGTGTCGGACGATCCGCGCGGCATCGCCAACCCGGTCGCCTCTTCGAAGTCCTGCAGGTTGAGTCGCCCGTCGATGCCGTCGTCCGCCGAGATGAACACCTCCGCGTCGTACTCGTCGAAGATCTCGCCGACCACCTCCTCGACGAGGTCTTCGAGGGTGACGAGACCGTCCGTCCCGCCGTACTCGTCGACGACCACCGCGATGTGATGCCCCTCGGCCCTCATGCGGGTCAAGGTCGGCAGCACGCGCGCGGTCGAGGGGATGTAGGGGATGTCGCGCATGAGCGCGCTCAGCGGACGGGTCGGATCGTCGGCGGCAGCCTCGAACAGGTCGCGCACGTGCACGAACCCGGTGATGTCGTCGATCGAGGTCTCCGACACGGGGTAGCGCGAGAACGGCAGGTCGCGCACCTGCGCGATCACCTCTCCGACCCGCGCGGCCTCGTCGAGGGCGACGACCTCGGGGCGCGGCCGCATGACCTCGCTGA
The DNA here is from genome assembly GCF_006540085.1 of Microbacterium oxydans. GTDB lineage: Bacteria > Actinomycetota > Actinomycetes > Actinomycetales > Microbacteriaceae > Microbacterium > Microbacterium oxydans. Next base: position 278,274 of record NZ_BJOG01000008.1, read on the forward strand.
CCTGGCGTCCGCGCAGGGACAGCACGTCGTCGAGGATACGTCGTTCGTCATCCGGGAGCCCCTGGTGGCTGGCCACGATGTCGCGCACCTCCTCGTCGGTCATCTCGTCGCTGGTCTTGTGCGGATCCCCTCCGAGCAGCCGGACGAGGGCGTTGGTCGAGACCGAGAGCAGCCAGATCACCGGACGCATGATCGTCGCGAACCCGTTGAGGGCTGGCGCGACCGCGTAGGCGAACTGCGCGTTGCGCTGGATCGCGAGACGCTTCGGCACGAGCTCGCCGAGCACCAGCGACAGGTACGCGATCACGAGGGTGAGCACGAGCGTCGCGACGGTCAGCGAGAGGGCGGGCGTCAGCCCCCACGACTCGAGAACCGGTGCCAGGGACGGCGCGATCGACGTCGCACCGTATGCCGCCGAGGCGAAGCCCGCGACGGTCACACCGATCTGCACCGCGGACAGGAAGGTGTTGGGATTGCGAGCGAGGGAGGCGACCTTCGCTCCACGACGACCGCGCTGCCCGATGGCGTTGATCTGACTCTCACGCAGCGTGACCAGCGCCATCTCCGTCGCAGCGAAGACACCGCCGATCAGCACGAACGCGAGGACGAGGGCGATGTTCCAGAGCAGGTCGCCCATCAGCGGGCCGCCTCGTCTGTGGTGGGGTGAGCGCCCGGGACGAACCGGGCGCTCGTACTGTCAGAGTCCGAAGAGTCAGAACAGCGCTGCGCGCTCAAGAATGCTCCTTGTTGTCGGTGGTGTTGTTGGTGTGGGTGGTGGATTCGGTGGACGAGACCTCGTGGCCCGAGGCCGGGACGCGACGGGTCTTGATCAGGCTGGCCACGGTGGCCACGGCGATCGTCGCGCCGATGAAGAGCAGCGAGAACCAGATCGGGATCTCGGGGGCCCACTCGACGCCCTGGCCGCCGTTGATGAACGGAAGCTCGTTGACGTGCAGCGCGTGCAGGACCAGCTTGACGCCGATGAACGCGAGGATGACGGCGAGGCCCTGAGCAAGGTAGACGAGCCGCTCGAGCAGCCCGCCGATCAGGAAGTACAGCTGACGCAGACCCATGAGCGCGAAGGCGTTCGCCGTGAAGACGATGTACGCCTGGTCGGTGAGGCCGTAGATCGCGGGGATCGAGTCGACCGCGAACACGAGGTCGATGAAACCGATCGCGATGATCGTCAGCAGCATCGGAGTGACGAAGCGCTTGCCGTTCTTCACGACGGTGAGGCGGTCGCCGTTGTAGTCCTCGCTCACCGGCAGGTGACGACGCACGAAGGTCATGAACCGCCCGTTGGCCGGGTTGCTCTCGTGGTCGCTGAACGCCTGACGGTAGGCGAGCACGAGCAGCAGAGCGCCGAACAGGTAGAAGATCCAGGAGTAGTTCTCGATGAGCGTCGCGCCGATGGCGATGAAGATTCCGCGCAGGATCAGCGCGATCACGATGCCGATCATCAGCACCTTCTGCTGGTACTTCTTCGGCACGGCGAAGCCGGTCATCACGATGAGGAAGACGAAGAGGTTGTCGATCGACAGCGCCTTCTCCGTGAGGTAGCCGGCGAAGTACTCGCCGCCATACGTCCAGCCGGAGACGACGCCGATACCGACACCGAACAGCAGCGCGAGGCTGATGTAGAAGATCGACCAGCGGGCCGATTCACCGATCGTCGGCTCGTGCGGCGTGCGCACGTGCGCGAAGAACTCGTAGACGAAGAACGCGATCGTGACGGCGATCGTGATGATCCAGATCAGGGGGGTGACGTCCAAATTCGGGCTCCAGACTCGGGGTACGACAGTACCGCCAAAGTCTTCTCCATTCCATGGAACATGGAACCGGTGGCCCGGGATGCGACATGCATCCGTAATGACGACCCCACCGTGTCGGAGTACTCCCCTTGGGTTCCCCCAGATTAGGAGAACACCCTTTGCGCTTCCTGTGGATCTGCCGGGAACGTCCCGCTCCGGGCGAGGAAGGAGCGTCGGCGATCGATGCGGGAGCTGCTAGTCCCCGATCTCGGGCCGGGTGAGCTCCTGCTCCTCGGCGCGATCGATGATCGCGGGGAGCACTTCATCGAAGAACGTCACGAGCACGGCCCGGGTCTCCACGGCATCGCGCTCGAGGATCGCGCTGCGCAGGGAGTCGACGAATCCACCGACACCCTCCCAGTCGAAGGCATCCCTCGCGTGCTGACCGAACCGGCGGATCTGCGGCCCGAGGCGTTCGATGATGACCGCCCGCGAGGCGTTGCCCTCGATGCGCGCGAAGCCCGTCGCCGTGCCTCGCAGCGCGACACCGAAGCCGGCGACGTCGCGCGACTTGATCGCGGCAGACATCTCATCCGCGAGCTCGGCGAGGTACGCGAGATCGTCATCCTGGATGAGCGGCATCACGTGGCGCACCGATCCGATCCAGATGTCTCCGAAGAGGTCGACCGCGTTGCGGACCTGATTGAGGTCGATCGGCGCGACCCGGGTGTAGCGGTTGCGCTGCATCTCGACGAGGCCGTGGTCTGCCAGTCGGTCGAGAGCGTGCCGGATCGGAGTCTTCGAGGTTCCGAGGCGCTCGGCGAGCTCATAGTCACGCAGCCGCTCTCCCGGGCGCAGCTCACCGCTGATGATCGCGTCCTGCAGCCGGTTGTAGGCCTCATCGCTCATCGACCTGCGCTCGAGGGGTCCGCCTGAGAGTGCCACTGCCTTGTCCTCCGCTCGAGCACGCAAATGTAGTAGAGCCTGAAGTTCTACCTACACTGCAATGTATCGCATCCCGCGTAATCGCCGTGAAAAAACAGGGTCTTGGAGGTGGTGATGCGCGAGCTGACGGCATGGGGCGAGCGGCACCAGGTGATGTTGTACCTGACGTCCATCGTCGTCGGCGCCGCGATCGGTCTATGGGCACCTGCAAGTGCTCCGTGGTGGGAGTCTGCGATGACCCCTGCCCTGGGGCTGCTGCTCTACGCGACGTTCCTGAGCGTGCCTTTCTCTCGCGTCGGGCGGGCCTTCACCGACTGGCGCTTCCTCGTCACGCTGCTGATCGTGAACTTCGCCGTCGTGCCGCTCGTGGTGTTCGGCCTGACCAGGTTCGTCGCCACCGACGAAGCCGTGCTCCTCGGTGTACTGCTCGTGCTGCTCACTCCCTGCGTGGACTACGTGATCGTGTTCACCGGCCTCGCCGGTGGCGACCGCGCCCGGCTGCTGGCGGCGACTCCACTGCTCATGCTGGTGCAGATCCTCCTGCTCCCCGTCTATGTCTCCCTCATCATGGGGCCGGGCGTTCTGCGTTCGTTCGATGCCCGCCCTTTCGTCGACGCGTTCCTCCTCCTGATCGTGCTGCCTCTCGGGCTGGCCGCGCTGACGCAGCTGACGGCGAGGAGACACGCGTTCGCTCGGGCCGTCGAGCAGGGATCGGCAGGGGGAATGGTGCCGCTCATGATGCTGACCCTGTCCACCGTCGTCGCCTCGCAGGTGGCGGACCTCGGCGATGCATGGGCAGGCGTGCTCGTGACGGTTCCGCTCTTTCTGGGATTCGCCGTGATCGTCGGGCCGCTCGGAGCCCTGGCGGCACGCGTCGCACGACTCGATGCGCCGGGGCGGCGTGCCGTGGTGTTCAGCGCCGTCACCCGCAACTCGCTCGTGGTGCTGCCGTTGGCACTGGCTCTTCCGAATGCTTTCGCGATCGCCCCGCTCATCGTCGTGACGCAGACGATGGTGGAACTGATCGTCATGGTCGTGATGGTGGCGCTCGTCCCACGCCTGGTCCGGGGCGACTGACCGCTCTCCACCCACAGCCGATATCCCGCCCGTATCGCGTCGCTCGACGTCATCCGCGGCGTGGCCATCATCGGCACCCTCACGAGCAACATCTGGCTGTTCCGCGCGTTCTGCGGCGAACGGGTCATCGACATCTGGTGGGATGACCTGCTGTCGGCCGCCTCGAACGGCAAGTCCCTCGGGCTCCTGCTCCTCGACGGAGTGCTGAACTACATCTTCGTGGTGCAGTTCGACGTGCTCCGGGCCTATGCGATCCTCGGTTTCGTGGTGGCATTCGTGCTGCTGGACCGCTCGAGTACATCTGGGACGTCAGCTTCCGATTCCTCACCCGCAGGCGGTCGATCTCACGAAGGCTGTCAGTCACTGAGACACGACATCCCGAATTCCCGGGTGAGCGGTGCCGAAGTCAATGAGCTTCGGGCCGCTGTGGATACACAACGTTTGCGACGTGCTTCGTCGACGGGTCGCGCTCATGTGGCTCGTCCGGCACGGGCTAGGAGGTGGGCCCGGGCTGTCACCTCGACAGCACTGTCGGCATCACGCGCAAGGAGGCTGAGGGCTGAGTCGGCTTTCTCTCCTGGGATGGTGGCGAGCAGTCCAGCGAGACGTCGGCGTCCGTCGCTTCCCGCCAACTCGATCGCGGCGATTACCTGGTCGACGAGGAGAAGCGTCACCCGTTCGTCGACTGCAAGCGCCTCGATCGCATCTGCTGCCTCAACGTCCAGGTCGCCCGTCGCGACCATCTCCACCAATGCGGGGATCGCCCGTTCATCGCCGTCTGCACCAGCAACGACGTTGGCCCGCACACGCACGACCCCATCCGTGTTCTGAGTCTGACCGGCAACCACCTCCCGTGCGAGAGGCGTCCCTATCTTCAACAACGCTTCCAGTGCACGTCGGGATCGCTGCCGATCAGTCGATGAGAGCGCTTCGGTGAGCGCAGGAACCGCGGCGTCATTCATCCGGGCCACCGACCACACGAGAGCGCCCGCAACGTTTGGATCGTCCTCGCGCAGCGCAAGCTCTACCAGGACTGCAGAGTTGCGTTCGTCCCCCGTGACCAGAGAGAGTGCCAATCGCTGCCGGTCGGACGCGCTGCCAGCATCGAACCTGCGGATGAGCTCAATGACGCGCAGCACGTCCGACCACTGCTGAGGCTCACTCGCCCGCACTTGGTCAAGTCGAGAGAGAAGTTCCGTCGCCGCATCTCTCTGTCTGCGCACACGCTCAGTGATGCGTTCGATGAGTTGGCCAGCCGCAAAGTCGGGGGCTTCGAGGGTCGCGGCGACCTCAGACAGACTGAGGCCGAGTGATCGTAGCCCTTCGACGTAGAAGAGCTTTTCCACGTCCGCATCCGTGTATTGGCGGTAGTCCCCGCCCGTGCGTTCGGTCGGGACGACGAGCCCGATGCGGTCATAGTGACGCAACATCCGAGCGCTGACGCCAGTCCGCCGCGCGACCTCACCAATGAGCACTAGTCGACCTCACCCATTGGCGCAGCACGGAGAGCGACGACCCGTCGCGCCTCCTCGACGGCTGCCTCGAAGCTGTCGTCAGGGTTGGCCATGACGTGCGCGGTGGCAAGAGCGTGAGCCCGAACAGCCGGATCACCGGATTCCGCCGCCGTTCCCACTACTGAGGAGGCAGCGTCTCCGAGCATGGCGATTGCGCGACTGAGACTCCTCTGCAACTCGCGATCACCACGACCGAAGTTTCTTCCCAGCTCGCGGGCCAGCTCGCCGCGCTCTCGCTCGGGAGCGAGTCCCGCCGCGGTGTGCCACGCGGCCTTGGCCACCTCGTCGTCAACATCACGCAATAGGGCGACAGTGATTGCTGGCCAGGCTCGTGAGTCACCGATCTTGGACAGACTGTGCAGCGCCTGGCTACGCGCCTGGGGTGTCGACGACTTAAGTTCACGCAAGAGAAGATCTACGGCGTCGCCGCGGTCGTGTCGCGTAATCGCCCAGGTGAGCATGTCGCGCACGTAGAAATCGGGCTCTACCGCGCACCGCTCGATGAGGATAGGCAGATAGGCCCCATCGGCCTGAATGCCCGCGGTGAGAGCTGCCTGTAGGCGACTAGACGGTTCCTCCGTGCGCAGGGCTTCGCTCAGTCGTGTGGCGCGGATTGTTGTGGTGTCTTCGGTCATCGGGACCACCTCCGTCTCACAACTAACACCCTGTCACGATGACAAGGTCAAGCTCCTTGTGATTTGTGATTTGTGATTTGTGCACAACCCCGTCAGGACCACACCTCCCGCAACGGCTTTCGGTCGACACTGATGGACGTGCTACGAGGCTGTCGCATCTTTCATTCGCCGCAGAGCGACCCCCTGGCTCACCGCGAAAGCCGCCACGTCGACTGCGATGGCGAATGCGGCGAGGCTGAGCACGGCCGTGCCAGAGAGCAGGCCAGTCGCCGCCAACCCCAGGCTGGCGACAACATTGGCGATCATCACCAATTGGGCGCTCGTCCGGACTGATCCACGGCGCGATGCGTACCAAACGTAAGCGCCCCAGGTGACGGTGGCCGCGCCCAGGACGACAAGGACCGGGGCGGGCAAGGCCAACCCTTGCGCGGTGAGTGGGGCGGTGACTGCCACGACGAGGCCGAGCGCAATGCAATAGATCGCGTCGAAACGGAGGCTGAGCTGGGCGAGGCGGTCACCGGTCATGACTCCATTGTGGTTGGCAACCGTGCCAGGATCGACGGCGTTTTCGACGACGGCGCGAAAGGGTGCTGGCGGACCACTGAGTTCTCAAAGGAGAAAGACAAAGTGGCAGAGGCGTCGGAGCGCTTGGGCGCTCTCCGCACGGCCGAACGAGACCGACCCCGCAGTGGACACACCCGCACGAGGAATGCTGGAAAACGAGAGGGGACAGTCTGGTCGCGCCTACGAGTGGGAGGTAGAGGGTCCCCGATGCGTCTGCTCAGCGGAGTCACGGGTGTGATCTACCCAGCGGTGTCACCCGAGTGTCCGATCTCACGGGAGTTGACAGTTCGTGAGAGGAAAGAATCGCGGATTCTCACGCGTGGCGGATCTCAAGACGGCGCTGATTTGTCTCACCAGAGTTGTCAGCAACTGCACGGCAGTCCCTCTCAGTCCTCGACGTGGTTCCGAAATGCCGTCATCTGTCGGCTCGCCGCGATCGTCCTCTCGACCGCGTCGGGGACGCCGAGTGGAAGCAGCATCACGCGCTCATGCAGCTCGAAAGCGGCGACGTCCGCGGTGACGGCGGCCACATCCCGCTGCTGCGTCAAGCCGCAGCGCCACGTTTCGCCCAGAACGCGATCGAGGTGCCACTCCAAGGCGTCCAGTTCGGCGACGTTCGCGAAGTCGTTGCTAGCGAGTCGCCGTGCATGCCACAGCGCAAGGTAGGGATTCCGCTCCTGCGCGAAGACAAAGTGGAACACTGCGGTGAAGACCGCCGCGAACTGATCGCCTACCTTCCAGGCGGGTGCGAGCACCCAGCGGACACCTCGAACCAGCAGCGCTTCAGCGACCGATGCCGACCGCACGCGCAACGGTGCGTGAGCTTTCCCCGCACCCGCGTCGCATCCACTCAGCACCGCCAGCGCTGTGCCTTGCCAGACTCCCTCGCCACCCAGGATGTCGTACGCGGTGACGGGTCCGCCTAGTTCAGCGGAGAGGTGGAGCGCGTTGTCGAACACCTCGCCGTTCCCACGCGCATGTCCGCAGAAATGGAAGACGTCGGCGCCCACTCCCGTCACGTGTTCGCGCGCGGACAGGACCTGGTTCTTCGGGTACCACTTCGAGACGAACGTCGCCTCGAACTCAGCCCAGGGCAGCGAGCCCGAGGGATGAGCGTCCGCGCGATCGACCACGATCCGCGCAGTCGCGGCGTTCGCGTAGCCGTCGCGGCAATGGGTGAGCCGGTCGTCGCCTAACGCCGCGTCCGTCGCGGCGTTGAGCGCCAGCGAGACCGACCTGACGGCGCCCACACCCAGCCGCAACAACACCTCCAGCAAGGGGCTCGACGTGAGTCCCCTGCCGAGCGAGACATATACACGCGTCTTTCCCTTCAACGCGGCAAGGCGCTCCGCGATGTCAGCGGACAGCGAGGCGATCAGTCGCTGTAAGGCGAGCGCTCCATCGCGACACCGCACAGCGCCAACGGCGCGATCGCGCGCATGCCGTTCGAGGAGGCCGAGTGTCTGGGTTGAGAGCGGCACCGTGTACGCGGACTCCATCAGGGCTATGCGAGCGCGGCACTGGAGCCGCCCATCAGGCGTGAGATCGAACAGGGCGAAGGCCTCGTCCTCACCAAGCAGCCGGGCGGGGTCGAACACCGGCATCCGGCGCAGCCGCATCGCATCGGGCAATGAGGCGAACGGGTGGCGATCAAGAGACGCCGCAGACCGCGCCGCCAACTGGCAGCACCGCACGAAAGCCTCAACCTCGGCTTGCGCAACTTCGCCCCATTCCTCCTCGTCGTACGCGATCGCTCGGTGCGGCGCAGAAAGTGACCACAGGTCTCCATGCCTGAGGTAATCGACACGGAAGAAGTCGCCATCGGCGAAGTCGGAGCCGGGAAGCTCCCCATACTCAGGCGCGGACTGCCGTGCAAGGACGTCAGCAATGAGCGTCAGTACGCGCGATAAGCCGCCTTCTGGGAACGAGTATTCCGTCCAGGTCGACTCCTCACACATAGGGTCAAAGCCCGTCGTGCCCCATAACTCGACTCGGGCGGCTCCGACGAGCAGTGTCGACACGGTCGACCGGGCATTGGCAAGCGTCACGGGGATGCCAAAGATCGCGCTCTCCTCGCCGGGGGTCAGGAATCCGATTTCCAATCGCGATCCGGGCTCGACGCGCAGGATCCCCGCCGCGATGTCATCTGCAGAGAAGGAACCGCCGAAGAGGGCATAGTCTCGGTGATCCGCTGCGATCAGCATCTGCGGCACGAAGCCGGCGCTGACGACGTCTCCTGCCTCACCACGTCGCGCCATCCCGACGACGGCGTCGACGTTGCTGGCAGCCTTCACGCCCCTCGGCAGCTCGTTCAGTCTTTCGGCGACAACGGCAAGCACGTCCGCCGAGGGCTCACGCGCCCGATCCAGCCACGGGACGACGCGGGCGCGCCACTCCGGGACCTCTGCCAGCGCGGCGTCCGCTCCGCCGAGGATCTGCTTGGCATCGGCCGGGAAATGTGCAACATCGACAAGGTCGGGCGGCCGCTGTCCCCGCATCCGCCCTGCGAGGTCGACGGGGTCATCATCGAGTCCCGCCGCCGAGCGGACCGCTGCGGCAACCTGTTCATCGAGCGCGAACAGATGACAGATGCTGGCGACGGTCTCCGCGTGCACCTCTTTGAGCGTCGAGACACCATACATTCGCCGAAGGCGCGATTCCGACTTTGGGATTCCCATCCCCCGATACTGGGCCACCGCGCACAGTGACGGCGATGCATGCGCGCCCCGCGGCACCCATGGGGACCCCCGTGCGACGCTCCACAGGTAGATGAGATTTCTACAGATCCGGTGAGACAGGACAAACCCGAGGCCTCGCGGAACTTTCCGTGATCAAACCGTTGCATTCGTTACCTCGCCGTTATACAGTGATCGCACGGTGAATGTTTGCTGTGGCATCCACCGCATGTGATTGCAGGACACTCTTGGTGCAAGGGACAAGGGCCGGTCGGGAGCCTCTCCGACCGGCCCTTTACTGTTCGCACTATTCTGTGAGGATGACCGATCGCAAGCTCGCCCTGGAGGCCTGGGAGAGCCTGTTCCGCGCGCAGCACGAGCTGTTCACCGAGATGATGGGCGACTTCGAGCACAGCGATATCGCGCAGGCCGAGTACGACGTGCTGCTCACCGTCACCCGCTCCCCCGACCTCACAGCGCGGCTGCGGGACATCACGGCGAATATGCTCATCAGCCAACCCAGCGTCTCGCGACTGGTCGACCGCATGGTCGCGCGCGGTCTCGTGGCGAAGTGCCCCGACCCCGACGACGGTCGCGGCGCACTGATCCGCGCAACCGACGAGGGGGCACGGGCCTTCCGCTCGCTCGCCACTGTGCACGGACGCTCGATCGCCGAGCGCATGTCCCGCCTCGACGACGACGAGCTCCGCGCCCTGCGCGACCTCGCGGAGAAGCTCCGCAAGGGCTGACGTCCGACTCTCCTCCACAGCTTCTCTGGGGAGGATGAGTTCCCCATGGGGCACGGGAGATGACGTCCGCCGCGGCGACGCCGGGCGCTTTTCTGGCAGGGTGGGGGCGAAGGCGCGCATTACGGCGCGTCCGAGACCGCCCCCTCGGGGGGAACCAGGGAGGTCATCCATGGAGATCGCCGGAATCGTCGGCATCCTCGTCATCGTCGGAATCGCCGTCGTCGTCGCCGTCGTCCTACTGCTCGTCCTGCTGCTGTTCGCGCGCAGCTGGATCAAGGTCGCTCGCGCCGACGAGGCACTCGTCATCTCGGGACGCAAGCAGAAGGTGCAGACGGCAGTGCTCTCGGCCGACGGCTCGAGCAGGTCCGAGATGTCGGAGTCGCCGGTCACCGTGATCGTGAACGGCAAGTCGCTCGTGAACCCGATCACGCAGCGTCACGAGATCATCTCGCTGCGTTCACGTCAGGTCTCCCTGAACGCCGAAGCGCAGTCGCTCGACAGCGTGACCCTGAACGTCGACGGTGTCGCGATCGTGAAGATCGGATCCGACCCGATCCTGGTCCGCCGCGCAGCCGAGCGATTCGCCTCGCAGGACAAGGCCATCGAGCAGTTCACCACCGAGCAGCTCGAAGGTGCGCTCCGCGGCATCGTCGCCACCCTGTCGGTCGTCGAGTTGATGCGCGAGCGCAAGAAGTTCTCGGACCAGATCGCGGCAGACGTCTCGCAGGAGCTCGCCGAGCAGGGGCTGATCCTCGACTCGTTCCAGATCAAGGGCATCACCGACAAAGTCGGCTACATCCAGTCGCTCGGCGCCCCCGAGATCCAGGCGAAGCGCCAGTCCGCCGAGATCTCGCAGACCAACGCCGACCGCGCGATCAACCAGAAGAACATCGCCAACCAGGAAGCGAACCTGATCGAGCAGACCGCGCTCGACACCAACACCGCCAACGCGGACTCCGGCATCGGCCGGGCGCGCGCCGAAGCCGAGCAGGCCGAGGCACTCGCCCGCGCGCAGGCCGAGCAGGCGGTGCTGCAGCAGCAGGCCGAGAACAAGCAGGCACAGCTCGACGCCGACGTGAAGCGCGTCGCCGACGCCCAGCGCTACGAGGCGGAGACCCGCGCCCAGGCCGAGCTCTACACACGCGAGCGCTCGGCCGAAGCCGCCGCGATCGAGCAGGTCAAGCAGGCCGAGGCCCGCACGCGCATCGCCGAACAGCAGGCCCAGGCCGACAAGGCCCGTGCCGAGGGTGAAGCAGCAGCGGCGATCGCGAAGGCCAGCGGTGAGGCGAACGCCCTCCGAGCCCAGGCCGAGGCCGAAGCAGAAGCCCGCCGCCTCCGCGCCAGCGCCGAGGCCGACGCGATCCGTGCCGAGGGTGACGCCCGTGCGGCAGCCCTGGAGGCGGAGGCCAAGGCCATCGCCTCGAACCAGGACGCATTCCTCTCGCAGCGCGTCCTCGAGGTGCTGCCGTCGATCATGGCCGAGTTCTCGAAGGGCTATGCGGCGATCGGCAACGTGTCGATCATCGGCAGCTCCGGCGAAGACGGCGCATCCACCGTCGTGGGCGCCGACAGCGCCAAGGCACTCGCCTCGGTGTTCGACAGCGTCCACTCGGCTACGGGACTCGACCTGGCCGGCATCATCCAGGGTCAGGCCGTGGGCCGCGGCTTCGGCGCAGGAGTCGCAGAGGCTTCGGCGGCCGCGCCCACGCCGCGCGTCGCGACGCCGACCACGCCACCGCCGCCCGCGCCGCCCGCGGAGTAGTCGGCGCATGACGGCAGATGCCGCGATCGATTCGGTCGCGGCATCCGCCGTTTCTCCGACCGGGCAGACTGGACGGATGACGCGCGCCGCCTTCGACATCGCCACGATCGGCGCCGGCCTGTCGTTCGCCGGCGCCGTCGAGGAGCTCTCCGCCGCCCTCGACACGAGTTCATCCGTGGTGGTGACCGCACCGCCGGGCACGGGCAAGACCACCCTGGTGCCTCCGCTTCTCGCCTCGCGAACCCCCGGGCGGGTGATCGTCACCCAACCGCGCCGGGTGGCCGCACGCGCGGCCGCTCGCCGACTCGCGCAGCTCGACGGCTCGCCTCTCGGCGGGCGCGTGGGATTCACCGTCCGCGGCGAGCGCTCCGCGGGAGCCGACACGAAAGTCGAGTTCGTCACGGCGGGGGTCCTCCTGCGACGGATGCTCGACGACCCGGGACTCGACGGTGTGGGCGCGGTCATCATCGACGAGGTGCACGAGCGCGCCATCGAGACCGACCTCCTCGTCGGTCTGCTCTCCGAGGTGCGCGAGCTGCGGGACGACCTGATGGTCGTGGCGATGTCGGCCACCCTCGACGCCGCCCGGATCGGCGCCGTCATCGGCACCGACGAGTCCCCTGCGCCGGTCGTCGACCACGACGTCCCGGCCTTCCCCCTCACCGAGCGATGGGCTCCGAGTCCCGTGCCCCGCCTCGACGAACGGGGAGTCACCCGGGGGTTCCTCGACCACGTCGCGAGCATCACCGCATCCGCAGCCGCCGAACTGGTCCGCGAAGACCCGGAAGCCGATGTGCTGGTCTTCGCCCCCGGCGCTGGTGAGGTGTCGGAGATCGCGCGACGCCTCCGCTCCCTCAGCGACGCCTTCGACGTGCGCGAGTTGCACGGGCGGATCGCCCCGGCGGAACAGGACGCCGTGATCCGCGGCCGCGCGCCGCGAGAGGTCCCCCGCATCATCGTCACCACCTCCCTGGCCGAGTCATCTCTCACCGTGCCGGGTGTACGGCTGGTCGTGGACACCTGCCTGTCGCGGCAGCCCCAGCGTGACGCGGCCCGTGGCATGACGGGTCTGGTCACCACCGCCGCCTCACGCTCCTCGTGCGTGCAGCGTGCCGGACGCGCCACCCGGCAGGGCCCCGGCGCCGTGATCCGCTGCGTCGACGAGCGCACTTACGCCGCGGCTCCCGCTCGTCCGTCGCCGGAGATCGCCACGGCCGACCTCGCCGACGCCGCCCTCCTCCTCGCCTGCTGGGGCGCACCGGATGGCGCGGGTCTGCGCATGATCGAACCGCTGCGAGCCGACAGCCTCGCCGACGCCGTGGCCGTGCTCCGCGGACTCGGCGCGATCGACGACGACGGTCGCGCCACGGCAGACGGCCGAGTGCTGGCACGTATCCCGACCGACCCGCGACTGGCCAGGGCGCTGCGGGACGGCAGTCCCGTGGTGGGGAACCGACTCGCCGCTGAGGTGGTCGCGCTTCTGAGCGGAGACCAGCGCGTCCCCGACGCCGACGTCGCCCACGCTCTCATCGCACTGCGCGGAAGTCGGACCCCCGACGCTCGCCGTTGGCACGAGGACGCGCGTCGCCTGGAGCGGATGGTCGATCCGACGCCGGACACGCGTTCGGGCCTCGAGGGGGTGGGTCTCGTGATCGCGCTGGCCTTCCCTGACCGTGTCGCCCACCGCGTCGAGCGCTCGGAGTCGGGCGCGACCTTCCTGCTGGCTTCGGGCACCCGGGCCGGGGTCACCGGTCCGCTCGCCGCCGTGGAGTGGCTGGCCGTGGCCGACGTCACCCGGGCCTCATCGCGGGCGGCGGCGGGCTCCGGTGCGGTCATCCGATCGGCGGCGGTGCTGACGGAGGGGCAGATGGAGAGCGCGGCCAGCCACCTGATGACAGACCGCATCGAGGCCGCGTTCGTCGGAGGTCGCGTGCAGGCCCGCCGTGAGCGCCGGATCGGGGCGATCGTTCGCTCATCGGTGCCGGTGCGGGCGGCGGCGTCGGAAGGCCGGGATGCAGTGGAGCGGGCGCTCCGACGCGACGGACTCGGCATGTTCACCTGGTCCGAGAGTGCGGATGCCCTGCGCCGCCGACTCGCGCTGCTGCGACGCGAGCTCGGCGAACCCTGGCCCGACGTGTCGGACTCGGGGCTGCTCGAATCGCTCGACACGTGGCTGGCGACGGAGCTCGATGCCCTCGCGTCCGGCGCCCCCGCCAGCCGGCTGGATCTCACGTCCGCCCTTCGCCGTCTGCTGCCCTGGCCGGAAGCCGCGCACCTGGATACGCTCGCCCCGGAACGGCTCGCCGTGCCCAGCGGGTCCCGGGTGCGCATCACCTACCCGGAGCCCGACGGCGACGCGACCGCACGCCCCGTCGTGGCAGTGAAGCTGCAGGAGTGCTTCGGCTGGGCGGAGACGCCGCGGCTGGTGGACGGACGCGTTCTCGTGCTCTTCCACCTGCTGTCCCCGGCGGGGCGGCCGCTCGCCGTCACAGACGACCTCGCCTCCTTCTGGTCCGGTCCCTACGCCCAGGTGCGCGCCGAGATGCGCGGCCGCTACCCCCGGCACCCGTGGCCCGAGGACCCATGGGCCGCGGCGCCGACCAAGCACACCAAGAACCGCGCCGCTCGCTGACCCGCACCACCGAGCCGGTCTCAGCCAGTTCGCCGCCGCAGTGTGAGGGCGGCAAGCGCCAGGGCGCCGACGGCGAACGCCACGACGATGAGCAGCGGACCGAACACGTCCGCGCCCTCGTCCCCCGCCGCGACCGCGTTGATCGTGTCGATCGCGTAGCTGAGCGGCAGCCAGTCGGAGATGGCGTGCAGCACATCGGGCATCTGGTCTCGGGGCATGAACAGACCGCCGAGGATGATCTGCGGGAACACCAGCAGCGGCATGAACTGCACGGCCTGGAACTCGGTCTGGGCGAACGCGCTCGCCAGCAGCCCCAGCGCCGTGCCCAGCAGAGCATCGACAACCGCGACGAGGCCGAGCTGCCACAGCGGCCCGTCGACGTCGAGGCCGCACACCGCGACCGCGAACGACACCGTGATCACCGCCTGCAGCAGGGCCATCAGCCCGAACGCGAGTGCGTAGCCGAGGATGAAGTCGGCCTTCTCGAGTGGCGTGGTCATCAGCCGTTCGAGCGTGCCGGAACGGCGCTCGCGCAGGGTGGTGATCGATGTGATGAGGAACATCACGATGAACGGGAACAGCGCCAGGATCGCACCGCCGAACTGATCGAACACACCGTCCTGCTCGCTGAACAGCCAGGCGAAGAGACCGACGAGCAGGCTCGGGGCGATGAGCATCAGGCCGATCGACCGCGGGTCGTGCCGCAGCTGCGTGAGCACGCGCCCGGCGGTCGCGAACAGCCGACGTCCGTTCATCCCTCTACCTCCTCATTCCGCTCGTGCGCCTCTCGCCGCGCCCGCCTTGTGGTCGCGGTGCCGGCCGCCCTGTCGCTTTCGATCAGAGCGAGGAACGCGGCTTCGGCGTCGTGCGTGCCGGTGTCGGCAAGCAGCGACGACAGCGTCGTGTCGGCGATGATCCGCCCTTCCCGCATCAGGAGCAGCCGGTCGCAGCGCACAGCCTCGTCCATCACGTGGCTCGAGACGATGAGTGTGACGCCCCGGTCGGCAAGGCGTCGGAACAGGCTCCACAGCTCGGCACGCAGTACAGGGTCGAGGCCGACCGTCGGCTCATCCAGCACGATGAGCTCGGGGGCGCCGATCAACGCGACCGCGAGCGACACCCGCGTCGCCTGGCCGCCGCTCAGCGAATCGACGAGCTGCGCCGCCTGCGCGCCGAGACCGACCTCCTGGATGACCCGGTCGACGTCGCCCTTCGGCGCCTTCAGGAGCGAGGCGAAGTAGGTGAGATTCTGCCGCACGCTGAGATCGCCGTAGACCGAGGCACCCTGCGTGCCGTACGCGACACGATGCCGCAGCTGGCGGGAACCGCCCGGCTCACCGAGAACGGTCACGTCGCCCGACGCGATCCGCTGCACGCCGACGATCGACCGCATGAGCGTGGTCTTGCCGCACCCCGAGGGTCCCAACAGTCCCGTGATCTGGCCGCGGGGCACGGCGAGGTCGATGCCGTCGAACACACGAACGGCCCCGCGCCGCACACGCAGCTGCGTGATCTCGACGGCAGCATTATTCATCATGCGATGAATTATGCGCCTCCCGCTCGACGGCGTCAACGGGTTCTCCAGAGGGCAGCAAGGTGCAGCGCCGTAGAAGGTGCAGAGCAGAAGGAAGTGGAGCTCAGTCGAAGAGGTAGCGCTGCACCGTGGGGCCCAGCCGTGCGACGAGGTCCTCCACCGGGGCGGCAGCGAGCGCCGGGAGCTTCAGCACATATCGGGCGATCAGCATCCCGGCGATCTGCGAGGCGACGAGCGATGCCCTGAGGTCGGCGTCGTCGACGTCGAGGCTCCGCGAGATGCGGGAGAGGAGCTCACGCGAGAGGAATCCTGCCAGCAGCGGTGTCGTCACCCGACTCCCGATCGCGGTGCGGAGGAGCATGACCCCGCGCCGGCGCACCTCGGGCTGCTCGAACGCCTCGAGGACGTATCGGATCAGACGTTCACCGACCTCGTCACGCGGACCCGCGAGGATCCCCGGCACATCGATGTCCGGACGCAGCGGGATGCCCACGGCTTCGGCGAAGAGGTCGGCTTTGGTGCCGAAGTAGTGGTGCACGAGGGCGGAGTCCACCCCGGCCCTCGCGGCGATGGAGCGGATCGTCGCTCCGTCGTAGCCCTTCTCCCCGAAGTCGTCCACGGCGGACGCGATGATGCGCGCCCGCGAGTCCGAGACGCCGCGGGGACGGCCACGCCGCCTGGGGGGCTTGTGCTCGGTCATGCCCGTCAGCCTATGATGCGCGGCGATGGCACGGCGCGCCGGTCAGTCGAGCAGATGACGCAGATAGCGCGTCGGATGCTCGAGGAACGAACGCCAGTGGTTCACGATCTCGAGGTCGTCCCACTCGGCCGGGCGCACACCCCACTCGCCGACCTCGAGGATCTTCGCTCCCGGCAGGGCCGCCAGCACCGGCGAGTGGGTGGCGCACAGCACCTGCCCTCCCTCGTCGGCGATGCGTCGGAGCACGGCGATCAGGGCGAGGGTGGAGTTGAAGGACAACGCGGCCTCCGGCTCGTCGAGGCAGTAGAAGCCCGGCTCGTCGAAACGGCTCTCCAGCAGTGCGAGGAACGACTCGCCGTGGCTCATCTCGTGGAACGGCACATCGGGTGCGCTGGTCGACGGGTTCTCCTCGAGGTAGGTGTAGAAGGAGTGCATCGTCTCTGCACGGAGGAAGAACCCCCAACGGCTCGAGCCCACTCCCCGCTGCAGCCGCAACCACTCGGACAATGGCGATTCGGTCGCCCGCGTGGTGTGTCGAGCCTGCCGGGAACCTCCCTCGGGTGAGAGGCCGTACGCGATCGCGACGCCCTCGACCAGGGTGGACTTGCCGCTGCCGTTCTCGCCGACCAGGAAGGTCACCCCGGGGTCGAGGTCGATCCCCTCACGCAGCACCTGGGCGACCGCGGGGATGTTCGTCGGCCACCCCGTGCCCGTCGTCTGCGCCTCATCGTTCGGACGGACCGCGACGACGGGCTGCTGCCGTCGTCGCCGAGAGGTCGGCTCCCAGAACGCATCCATCGTGATCCCTCCCCGTGTGACGTCTCGGAGAGGCTACCCGCATCCCCCGACAGGGACACGGGAAGGAGCCTCAGCACTCGATGACGTTGACAGCGAGGCCACCCTCGCTCGTCTCCTTGTACTTGGTGGACATGTCGGCCCCCGTCTGACGCATCGTCTCGACGACGGCGTCCAGCGAGACGTAGTGGCTGCCGTCGCCGCGAAGGGCGAGCCGCGCAGCGGTGACGGCGGTCGAGGCGGCGATCGCGTTGCGCTCGATGCAGGGAATCTGCACGAGCCCGCCGATCGGGTCGCATGTGAGACCGAGGTGGTGCTCCATCGCGATCTCGGCCGCGTTCTCGATCTGCCGGTTCGTGCCGCCCATCACCGCGGTGAGGCCGCCGGCCGCCATGGCACAGGCGCTGCCGACCTCGGCCTGGCACCCGCCCTCCGCGCCGGAGATCGACGCGTTGGCTTTGAACAGCGACCCGAGTGCCGTCGCGGTCAGCAGGAAGCGACGGATGCCGCGTCGACGGTTCGCCTCAGCGGTCTGCTCCTCGTCGAGCTCGCTCCCGTCGCTCACCGCACGCACGTCCGACTCGAAACCGAGCAGCGCACTGCCGACCAGCTCGCCGTACGGAGTGACCGCATTGCCCGCCCCGAGCCCCGAGTCGGCAAGGAAACGCCACCAGTACATCGCGACGGCTGGGAGGATGCCTGCGGCTCCATTGGTCGGCGCCGTGACGACGCGACCGCCCGCCGCGTTCTCCTCGTTCACGGCGAGCGCGAAGGCCCCGAGCCATTCCCCGGGAAGCTCGCGATGCCCGTCGGCTTCCACCTCCTCGAGCTGGCCGCGGATCACACCGGCGCGCCGCTTGACCTTGAGAATTCCGGGGAGCGTGCCGTCGGCGTGGAGGCCGGCATCGACACACCCCGACATCGCATCCCAGATCGCATCGAGCCCGGCAGCGACCTCCTCTTCCGAGCGCAGCGATGTCTCGTTCAGTCGCGCCACCTCGGCGATCGACAGTCCGTTCTCGTCGC
Organism: Microbacterium oxydans; assembly: GCF_006540085.1. Taxonomy (GTDB): domain Bacteria; phylum Actinomycetota; class Actinomycetes; order Actinomycetales; family Microbacteriaceae; genus Microbacterium; species Microbacterium oxydans. The sequence continues at coordinate 296,633 of NZ_BJOG01000008.1, forward strand.
AGAGGGCGAGCAGCGACGCCGCATCCGCGTAGGAATACGGGAATCCGGCGGTCGCGAGCTTCGCTTCCTCGCCGTCGCGTCGGATGAAGCCTCCGCCGACCGAGTAGTAGGTCTCCTCGGCGAGCACCGCACCCGAGTCGTCCCAGGCGGTGATCGTCATGGCGTTCGGGTGCCCGGGAAGCCGGGTGCGCGGCGCGAACACGATGTCGTCCTTCGCGAAGGGGACGTCGTGGGTGCCGTCGATGCGGATCATGGCCTGCGCGGGCAGATCGGTCCAGGCTGCACGGACGTCGGCAGGATCGCAGGTCTCCGGCGTGAGACCGCGCAGGCCCGCGACGACCGCATCCGGGGTGCCGTGCCCGATACCCGTCGCTCCGAGCGAACCGTAGAGGGTGCTGCCGATCCGGGCGACCTGGGGAAGGATGCCCGTCGCTGTGAGTCGCCGAGCGAAGTCGAGAGCCGCTCGCATCGGTCCGACCGTATGGGAGCTCGATGGCCCCACTCCGATGGAGAAGAGGTCGAAGGCCGAGACGTACGCTGTCACCCCTCCAGGCTACGCCGGATTCACCACTTCGGTTCACCGCGGTTAACTCATCAGCGCGTCAAGCCCCTTCCCGTCCTGCGTGTGCGGAGCCATCCTGTTCAGACCACATCGTCGAAAGGGGTCATCATGACCGACACCACTCCCGACCCGGAGACCACGGACGAGGCCTCCCCCGAATCGCAGACCCCCACGCCCACGCCGTCGTCGGACACGAGCGAGGGCGAGGTCACGACACCCGCCGAGGCGGAATCGCCAGAAGACGCCGACCCGAGCGAGGTTCCGAGCACCGAGGAGCTCGAAGAGCCCAGCACCGAGAAGGCCCCGGGCGAAGAGCCCAAGGCTCCGAAGCGCGATGAGCCCGAGCCCGATCACGAGGCGGTCGGCATCGGCGTGATCGACACGGAAGAGCCGCAGGCCGACTGAGCTCCCGAAGAATCCGGAGCACCACAGAGGCCCCGTCCTGCTGTCATCGGCAGGACGGGGCCTCGGTCGTGAACGCGTCCCCGCTACTCGACGAGCTTGCCCTCGGTGTCGACCTCCCGCATGAGCTCGGCGATCTCAGGCGAGATCTCAGGGATCGCCTCTCGGGTCACACCGTCCTTCGGCGACCACACCAGGTTCACCTGCAGTGTCGGGTCGGTGTCGGGGAAGTCGCTGCGGTTATGGCATCCACGGGTCTCCCGACGTTCCAGCGCCGCCTCGAGGGTGGCGCGTGCAGCGAGCGCCGACGCCTTGAGATCGAACGCGTGCGCGAGGTCCTGGAAACCCGCGATGTCGGGGTGGATGCCGATGTCCTCCATGCGCCCTTCGATCATGTCGAGGTCGGCGAGTCCCGCGCGCAGCCCCTCCTCCGAGCGCACGACTCCGGCGTACTCGGTCATCAGGTTGCGGATCGCGCGCTGCAGCGCGCGGACGTTCTCACGTCCCTCCGCGGCGAGCAGGTCGTCGATCTCCGCACGCGCCTCGGCGACGGCCGTCGCCGACCGACGCTGCGCATCCAGCCCGGCCGCATGCTCCATGGCCGCCTGCCCCACGATCCGCCCGTAGACGAGCAGCTCGATGAGCGAGTTGCCCCCGAGTCGGTTGGCGCCGTGCAGTCCGCTGGAGGCCTCGCCGATCGCGTAGAGGCCGTCGACATCGGTCTGGTGGTCTTCCGGCCGCACCCACACACCGCCCATCGAATAGTGCGCGGTCGGTGCGATCTCGATCGGGTCGGTGGTGATGTCGAGCATCTGCAGCTCCATCATCGTCTGATAGACGCGTGGCAGGCGGGTCATGATCGTCTCGCGCGGCAGGTGCGACACGTCGAGCCAGACGCCACCGTTCTCGGTGCCGCGACCTTCCTGGATCTCGGTGTACGCCGCGAGCGCGACGCGGTCCCGCGTCGACAGCTCCATCCGCTCGGGGTCGTATTTCGCCATGAACCGCTCACCGAGCGCGTTGCGCAGGATGCCGCCCTCGCCGCGAGCCGCCTCGGAGATCAGGGTTCCCGCCGCGCTCTCCGGCTCGATGATGCCGGACGGGTGGAACTGGACGAGCTCGGGGTCGCGCAGGCGAGCTCCCGCGTCGACCGCCAGGCGGAAGGAGTCGCCCGTGTTCTCGTCACGGCGGGAAGAGGTGCGGCGCCAGATGCGGTTGTGTCCGCCCGCGGCGAGGATCACGGCATCCGCGTGGATGAGGTAGCGGGTGCCGTCGGCCTGGTCGAAGCCGTAGGCCCCGAACACGACGTTGTCGCGCACCAGGAGGCGGGTGATGTAGACGTGGTCGAGGATCGGCACGTCGAGCTGCTCGGCCTTGCGCACGAGGGTGCGCTGGATCTCGAGCCCCGTGTAGTCGCCGGCGAATGCCGTACGGCGGAAGGTGTGAGCGCCGAAGAACCGCTGTGAGATGCGGCCGTCGTCTTCACGCGCGAAGTCCATGCCCCAGCGCTCGAGGTCGCGGATGCCCCGCTCGGCGCCCTGAGTGACGATCTCGACCGTGTGCGGGTTGGCGAGGAGGTAGCTCTCCTTGATGGTGTCGGCCGCGTGCTGCTGCCAGCTGTCCTCCGCGTCCATCGTGCCGAGCGCGGCGTTGATGCCGCCGGCGGCGAGGGAGGTGTGCGCGTCCTGCCGCGGCCGTTTGCCCACGGCGAGCACGTCGACGCCGTGTTCGGCGATCTCGATCGCTGCCCGGAGACCCGAGCCTCCGGTGCCGATGACGAGGACGGTGGTGGATATCTGACGTTCGCGCGTAGCCATGCGGTCCACGGTAGTTAGGGGATCCTAATAACTCCAATGCATAGTTCGACTTGAAACGATGCGGGTAGGCTATGGCCATGAACCTCGAGCAGCTCCGCGGGTTCGTCGAGGTCGCGCGTCTCGGACACTTCACCCGCGCCTCCGAGCACCTGCACCTGGCACAGCCGTCTTTGAGCCGGCAGATCTCGACGCTGGAGCGCGAACTCGGCGCCGAGTTGTTCCATCGTGCGCGCGGCCACATCGCCCTCACGGCCGCCGGCGAGACGCTGCTGCCGCGTGCGCAGCGCATGCTGGCGGAGGCCGACGCCATCCGCGACGAGATGGGCGAACTCGCCGGGCTCCGACGGGGACGCGTGCGCCTCGGCGCCCCTCCCACCCTTTGCATCAGCCTCGTCGCCGAGGCGATCCGCTCCTTCCATGCCGCGCACCCGGGCGTCGACCTGCATCTCACCGAAAGCGGATCTCGCCGCCTCGTCGAGGAGCTCGCCGTCGGCGCCGTCGACATCGCACTCATCACGGAATCCGACGGCCCTCCACCCTCGGGGTTCAGCCTCACGCGGATGCCGCTGCTCACCGAGGAACTCGTCGTCGTCTCGGCCGCGACCGAGCCGCCCGTATCGAGCTCGGCATCCATGACGCTGCTCCACCTCGCGTCCCTCCCCCTGATCGCACTCGACGAGACCTACGAGCTTCGAGCCACGACCGATGCGGCCTTCCGCGCCGAGGGCCTCAGGCCCACCCATGTGCTCGAAGGCGCCGAGATGGACGCGGTGCTGCGTTTCGTCGAGCGCGGTGTCGGCGTCGCGGTCGTGCCGGCGATGGTGCTCCTCGATCGCCCCGCCCTGCGGTCGGTCCGGTTGACGCACCCCATGATGACCCGCACGGTGAGCCTCGCCCACCGTGCGGATGTGACGCCGGCCGTCGCCGTCGCCGCGATCCGCGACGTGATCGTCGCGACCGCCGCCGAGGTGGCCGACCGCGACCCGGCGATCACGAGCCTGCTCACCTGACGACGAAGGGATCATCCGCAAGGATGAGCCCGCTCGCTCCCGAGGATGACGCCCCGCAGAGATCTCCCGACGTAGCGTTGTGGCTCCACCCACTCGATGGAGGAGTGCCATGCCCTGGCTGGACATCGCCGCGACCGCCGGAGTCCTGGCGACTCTCGTCATCGGCATCGCCGCACGGCGCCGCCCGCCGACCGCGACCTGGATCGTCGCAGTCGCTACCGCGCTCACGCTCATCGTCGCCTTCCTGGTCGAAGGAGCACGCTGGCAGCTGTTCCTGCTCGCCGGCCTGGCGGCCCTCGTCGCCGGCACGGTGATCTGGGCGCGATCGGGACGCCTCCGCGGTCTCGCGTCCGCGACGGGCGTGGTGCTCGCCATCGGTCTGGTCGGCACCGGCGTCGCGGCATGGGGCCTGCCGCCCGTCTACGTGCCTGCACCGACCGGGCCTCACGCCGTCGGTATCACCACGACGGTCTGGACGGATGCGACACGCGACGCCCGCGGAGGCGACGGCGACGGCGACGGAGACGGCGAGCGACGCTCGATCCCGGCGACGATCTGGTACCCCGCCGAGGCGTCGGAGGACTCCGTGGCTTTCCTGCCGCAGCGGGAACGTGTCGACACCCTCACGCGAGCCCTCGCCGACCAGTACGGGATGCCGTCCCTCGTCTTCGACGGACTCGCGGCGGCGCGCGCGAACGCCGGCGGGGATGCGGATCCCGAGGCCGGGAGCTTCCCGGTCGTGATCGCCTCTCCCGGCAGCCAGAGCACGCGCTGGTTCGCGACGTCGTGGGCGGAGGAGGTCGCCAGTCACGGAGTCATCGTGATCGCCCTGGACCACCCGTACGACTCGGCAGCAGCCGAACTCGCCGACGGCACGACCGCCTTCGGCGAACTCGTCTCCACCGGCGACGACGCGCGCGACCAGGCTGCCGCCGACCACGCGGCCGCGGTCCGCGCAGCCGACATCATCGCCGTCGTCGACGTACTCGTCGACGGAAGCTCCCCGATCGCTGCTCTCGGCGCCGTCGACCCGGAGCGGATCGTCACAGCCGGCCACTCTCTGGGAGGTGCCGCAGCCATCGAGGCGGCGCGGCTCGACGACAGGATCAGCGGGACGATCGACATCGACGGCATGCCCCGTTCTCCGCAGGGGACGACCCTCGGCCGACCGGCTGTGTTCCTGATCGCCGGCGATGCGGACCCGAATCCCGCGTACGACGCCACTGTCGAGACCCTCCTCTCCGACGGCACCGGCGCACGTCTCACGTTCGACGGTGTCGCCCACCTCGGGCTCGTCGATGCGGGGCTCCTCCTCGCTCCGATTCCCGGGGTGACGGGGACGCACGGCCCCGGCGGCCCGCGCCTCGTCGCGCAGGCGACGTTGGTCCTCATCGATGCCGTATCGGCAGACAAACCGCTCGACCTTCGCGCTCTCGCGGCCCTCGGCGACGTCGGATGACTTGAGAGGTCCGACTCGGCACATCGCCGGTGAGCGGACCGTCGGAGAATGCAGAAACGGCCTCCACCGGAGTGGAAGCCGTTTCTCACTGTCTCAACACAGTGTGCGCCCGAAGGGACTCGAACCCCTAACCTTCTGATCCGTAGTCAGATGCTCTATCCATTGAGCTACGGGCGCCCGGCCCGCTCAGCGGGCCGTAGAACAGCCTACAACAGTCCCGACGCGAAAGCGAAACGAGGCCTCAGTCGTCGGCCGATGCGGCCTTCTGCTGCTTCTTCCGTCTCTTGGCCTTGGCTCTCTGCTCCGAGGAGAGCGCCTGCAGGTCGACGAGCCGAAGGGCCTGCATCCGGGCCTCGCGCATGCGGTTGTAGTCGGGATCCTGGTCGGGGCGCATCCCCTCGACACGCAGTCGACGGTCGAGGTTGTGGCGCACGTCGGCCCAGGCCGCGCTCCTCGCCTCCTCGACGATGGCGGCGAGCTGCTCCCGGTCCTGCATGATCTCGCGCAGACGCACGGCGACGCCGGTGGACTGCTTGGCCCGACGGCGGAGGTTGCGCACATCGCGATCGCGGTAGTCGTGCGTCCCCACCGGATCGGAATGGCGGCCCCTCGCCCGCTTGCGCAGGGCGGTGACGGTGGCCGCGGCTTCTTCCGACTCCTCTGCCATGGCACGGAGCGCCTCACGCGCGTCGTCGATGTACTTGTCCATGTCGAACACGCCGTCCTCGGCGATGGTGCCGATGAGGATGTGGTTCTTGACGGCCAGGCGCGCGGCAGCGGTCGCGATCGCGACGCCTTCGGCGATGGCATCCGCTGTCCGTCCCACCGGTACCTCCTCTCCTTGAGCGTACCGGTATCGATGCGGCCCGGTGTCGGCCAGAATGGTCGGAATCAGCATGCCCCACCCATCCGACATCCGCGGGTTCGCGCCCCGATCACGCCCTGCAGGAGACGCATGAAACACCTCGACCTCACCGGGGGCACCACCGTGATCACCGGAGGCGCCAACGGGATGGGCGCGGAGATCGCACGCCGGCTCGCTGCCCGAGGAACATCTCTCGCGCTGGTCGACCACGACACCGCGGCTCTCGCGAGGATCGCCGAGGAGCTGCACGACGCACGCGTGACCACGCACGTCGTCGACCTCCGCGACGACGACGCCGTCTTCGCCGCCGTCAGGGACATCACCGCGTCGCACCCGCGGATCAATGCGCTGATCACGTGCGCCGGCTCCTCCATGCTCGGCGACATCGACCAGCTGACGATGGAGGAGATGCGCTGGCTCACCGACGTAAACCTCTGGGGCACCGTGTCCGTCACCAAAGCGCTCCTCCCCGCGCTCCGTGCCGCCCCTGCCGCCCACATCACCCATCTGGCGAGCGTCTACGCCCTCGCCGCCCCCGCCGGACGGATCCCCTACGCGGTGAGCAAATTCGCCGTCCGCGCCTTCTCGGAAGCACTGCGGCACGAGCTGGAGGGCACCTCTGTGACCGTCGGCGCCGTGTACCCGGCAGGGGTGCGCACCGGGATCATCCTGCACGGCCGCTATGCCGCGGCGATCGACCCGAAGGTCGCCGCCCGCGCCGCCGCCGCCCAGGCGGAGATGTACCACACCGAGCCCGCAGACGCGGCGGCGCGGATCATCCGCGCGACCGAACGACGGGCTGCACGGACCATGGTCGGCCGCGAGGCGCGCCTGATCGATGTGCTCACCCGTATCGCGCCGGCGTCGTACTGGCGTGTGATGCGGCGGCCGCTGCGCGAGGCGATCGACACCACGACGCCGATATCCTGACGCCGATATCCTGACGCGGATGTCCTGACGACGCTGAGGCGCACCGCCTCAGCGGACGACGCCCACCCAGATGCCCGAGGCCCACGCCTGCTGATCGCCGTTGCAGCCGACCGATCCGGGATATCCGCGCACCACGGCCATGCAGTTGGCGAGGAACTCCGGGTCGCCGCCGAACAGCGACCCGTAGGCACCGGACGACGTGAGCGAGCCCCATACACGGAACTGATAGATGTGCGCGAGCTCGTGCGCCATCGCCCAGTTCAACCGGCCGGCCCCCCAGCTCGCGATGTCGGCGCGGTACTTGATGTACCCGTTGCTGTTCGCGCAGGCCGGGGCGTTTCCCCCCGCACAGGACGACGATTCGTAGAGCCCGACGCCTCCACCGCCGACGAGGTCGAGCGCCGCCCGCACCCGCGCGTAGCCGTCAGGGCCGCTCGACGACCACGCCGGCCCGCCGGGGCCCGAGCTCTGCGCCGCCTGCCACGAGGCGACCTCCGTGCCGACCTTCTCGGTGAGCGCGTGCACGGTCGCCGTGGCCGCAGCGACCGTGTCGGGGTTCTCCTTCTCGGCGGCGACCGTCTGCTGTGCCGAAAGCGCGGCAGCACGGTGCGCGGCGGTGTCCACCCGCCCCTCCGCACCCTTGAGGGCGACGGTGAGCGCCTGCACCTCCGCGAGGAAGGCGGGACGCTGGGCGAGGACGGCGGCGCGCTCCGCGGTGTCCTGCTCCGCGCGGTCGACCGCGCCATCGAGGTAGTCCGTGCGCTGTCCGGCATCGTGGTACTGCTCGGTGAGCGCGGTCAGCTCAGCGACGGCGGACGCCCTCTCCTGCTCGAGGCCCTGGGATCTGCCGATCATCCCCGAGACGAGGAGCACGGAGGCCGCGAGCGCGACGGCCACGGCGCGACGCATCACGGGAGGAAGCCCGTCGTGTCCGCGATCTGCGCGTCCTGCTCCGCGAGCTGTGAGCGCAGCGCTGTCAGCTGCTCGGCGAGCTCCCGGTTGTCGCCCCGCGTCGTCTCCAGCGCACGTTCGATCCGGACGATCTCCGCTTTGACCGCGGCGATCGATTCCAGACGCTCCTGATCGGCGATGGCGACGACTGTGATCCCACCGACAAGCAAGAGGCATCCGACCGCGACAGCAAGACCTCGCATCTCGCTCCCCAGGACAGCGCACCAGTTCCGGACCGACTCCGATCGCCCCAATATACAACCGGAGGTGCCTCCGCAGGACCTCACCTCGGGAGGCCGCGGACCCGCGAGGCTCAGACCGTCAGGTCGCTGCGCGCCGCAAGCCGCCGCTCCGCCGCGGACTGGCCGCTGGCGAGGTGCGCCGGCACGATCCGACGCAGCGCTTCCGTATCCCGCGCCGTCATCGCCTCGAGGATGATCCTGTGCTCGTCCGCCATGGCGAGCAGGTCGTCGTGCTGACCGAACAGCCAGCGCAGACGGGTGAGGAAGACGGCGATCAGCTCTCCGAGCATCTCGTTCGCGGCGAGTTCGACGGCGACCTCATGGAACTCCGCCGCCGCGATCCTCGCCGCCTCGGAATCCTCGGCACGTGCGGCCGCGAGCTCGCGCTCGTACGCGGCACGGATGCGGGCGATACCCGCCTCGTCGTGCCGCTCCGCCGCGAAGACGAAGATCAGCGTCTCTATGGCCTCGCGCACCTCTGCGAAGTCCTGGATGTCGCGGTGCGTGAACTCCCTCACGACAGCCCAGGTACGAGGACGCGCGACCACGATCCCCTCGGCGACGAGTGTGCGGATGGCTTCGCGGACCGGAAGGCGGGACACGTTCAGCTCCGCGGCGATGTCCCGCTCGACGAGTCGCGCACCCGGCTTCCGGTGTCCGAGGATGATGTCGTCACGAAGGATGCGGGTGACTCGCACCGACTCGAGTTCCCCGCCTGCTGCTATAGCCCCCGCCATCTGGGCATTCTCGCACCCCTGCCGGTGTTCCTCAACTTTTGGTATCCCAAGGCTCCGCGCCGATGGACCCCGACGACCGGGCGAGAGGATGCGTCCCCCCGCCCGCATCGATGCTCAGGGCAGACGGTTCGCGCGTGCGAGGTTCTCCGTCAGCTCTTCCGCGTTCTGCCGGACCACATACGCCGGACGGTCACGCTCGACCCGCCACGACTCGCTGAGCGGTCCCACGTTGACGGTGTCGAACCCTGCCTCGTCGTAGAAGCGGGTCACGAAGGCGACAGCCTCCGCATCATCACCGGCAGTCGCCAACGCCCGCCGGTTCGGCGTGCCGGCAGGAGTGCCGTCCGACGTGATCTCAGAGGCGAAGATGTGGTTGAAGGCCTTCGCGATCTTGGAGTTCGGGAGCGCGCGCTGCACCAGCTCCGACGTCGTGGTCTCCCCCTTGTCGAGGGCTTCGATGTGCCCGTCCCGCTCGAAGTAGTAGTTGTTCGTGTCGAGCACGATCTTGCCGGCGAGCTGCTCTGCAGGCAGGTCGTCGATCGCACGGAGCGGCACCGTGACGACCGCGACGTCCGCAGCGGCGGCGGCGTCCTCCGCAGTGGCGGCGCGAGCGTTCGGGCCGAGCTCGGCGACGAGGTCGGCGAGAGTCTCCGGTCCCCGCGAGTTCGCGATCACCACGTCGTACCCGTTCGCGATCGCCACGCGTGCGACCTGGCTGCCGATGTGTCCTGCACCGATGATTCCGAGAGTTGTCATGTCGGGACCAACGCCGGGCGCTCGAGGCTATTCCCGTCGAGTCCTCCTACGACGGCTCAGACGTCACGGAGCAGGCTCTCCTCGGTGCGGCGGTAGCCCAGCTGCTCGTACAGGTCGATCGCTCCCGTGTTGAAGCCGAAGACGTGCAGACCGATCGAGTCCGCACCGAGCCGGCGCGCCTCCCGCTCGACGGCATGCATCAGTTCGCGCCCGTACCCTCTGCGCCGGTGCTCGACGGCCACCTCGATGTCCAGGACGAACACATGAGGACGACCTTCGCGCTGACGCACGCCGACCCACAGGATGCCGACCTCCGTCCCGTCGACGGAGGCGGTGAAGAGCTCCTGCCCCGCGGTGTCGAGTCCGTCGGGAAGCTCGGCGATCATCTGACGATGCGACTCGGCGAGCGCTTCCTCCGGGGTGTAGCGACCGGACTCGACGAGGTCGTTCGCGAACCCCTCCTCCGATGCGGCGGCGAACGTCGGGAAGCGGTCCGGGGTCATCGGCGACACGTCGACGTGGGAAGCGACGTCGCGCGCAGGGAGCGGCTCGAGCACCATCTGGATGGAGGCCACCTCGAAGCCCCGCCCGCTCGCGAACGCGCGACCGGTCGAGTCCTGGGGGAACAGCTGCATGCCGACCTGCGTGGCGCCCTCTTCTCGCGCGACCCGCAGGATCTCTGCGAGCAGATCGTCGCTGTGCGCGTCGGTGAACGGCTCGTCGACGACGAGGTCGAGGAGGAAGAGCTTGTCGTCCCGCAGAATCAGCAGGAGCGTCCCGACCTCCCCTTCCGCGTCCATGACCACGCGCATGACCCGCGCGGTCGCGGTCGCGGCGGAGCCCGGGAACACCTCGCCGAAGAGCTGATCGACGTGGGCGACCGCGTCGACGCCGGGGCGCCGGTCCGACGCCCTGTTGCCGTCGATGAGACGCTTCCGCGCGGCGGACCGCCATTCGTCGAAGCGTTCGGCGGGCAGGGGCATCAGCTGCACGGACATGCGTCCATCCTGCACCTCAGCTGCGGGTGAGCGCGTCTTCCGCTGCGACCCAGGCGAGCATGGCGCACTTGACGCGTGCGACGTACTTCGACACCCCACCGAGAGCTGCGGCATCTCCGAGCAGCTCCTCATCGGGTTCGATCTTGCCGCGGGAGCGCATCGCCTCGCGGAATGCGGCGATGCGCACCTCGAGGTCTTCGACGCTGAGCCCCTCGGCGAGCTCTGCCAGCAGCGAGGCGGATGCCTGCGAGATCGCGCAGCCGTGTCCCTCCCAGGCGATAGCCTCGATGCCGCCGTCGGCTCCGCGGTGCACCTGGAGGGTGATCTCATCGCCGCAGGTCGGGTTCAGCTGGTGCGACTGCGCCGGGATCTCCTCCCGCAGCCCATACCCGTGCGGGGTGCGCGAGTGGTCGAGGATCAGCTCCTGATACAGGTTCTGCAGGTCGCTCATGCGCCCCTCCGGAAGAAGTCGATGGCTCCGGCGACGCCCTCGATCACGGCATCCACCTCGGCATCGGTCGTGTAGAGATAGGTGCTCGCCCTGGTGGACGAGGTCACGCCGAGCCGGCGGTGCAGCGGCTGTGCGCAGTGATGGCCGACGCGCACCGCGATGCCGAGATCGTCGAGGAACTGCCCCACGTCGTGGGAGTGGATGCCCTGGACGTCGAAGCTCGCCAGTCCCACGCGGGGCAGGTCGATACCGGCGCCGAGCACGCGCACCCCGTCGATCGCGCTCAGACCGTCGACGAGTCGTCGACCGAAGGCCGCCTCATGGGCGGCGATACGCGGCATCCCGACCTCGGTCAGGTAGCCGACCGCTGCGGCGAGCGCGATCGCCTGCGACACCCGCTGGGTGCCCGCCTCGAAACGCTGCGGCGGCGGAAGATACTCGGCTTCGGTCGTGGTGACCGTCGTGATCATCGAGCCGCCCGTCAGGAAGGGCGGCATCGCTGCCAGCACCTCGCGGCGACCGTAGAGGGCACCGATCCCGGTGGGTCCGAGCATCTTGTGTCCGGACAGCACGGCGAAGTCGACGTCGAGGGCGCGCACATCGAGGGGCAGATGCGGTGCCGACTGGCAGGCGTCGAGCAGCGTCAGCGCCCCGACCTCACGGGCGAGCGCGACCAGCTGCTCCACGGGATTGATGACTCCCAGAACGTTGGAGACGTGCGTGAAGGCGACGAGCTTGGTGCGTGCCGTGATCAGCTCGGCCGCGGCGTCGAGCCGCAGGGCACCGTCGTCGTCGAGGGGGATCACCTTGAGCGTGGCGCCGGTGCGGGCCGCGAGCTCCTGCCACGGGATGAGGTTCGCGTGGTGCTCCATCTCGGTGGTGACGATCTCGTCGCCCTCTCGGAGCCGCAGGCGCTCCGCAGCCGCACCGCCACGCCCGAGCGACGCGTTCGAGAGGGAGTACGCGACGAGGTTGATCGCCTCGGTGGCGTTGGAGGTCCAGACGATCTCGTCGTCGTCCGCGCCGACGAATCGGGCGACGGCCGTGCGGGCGTCCTCGAACAGCTCGGTCGCCTCGGCAGCGAGCGTGTGCGCACCGCGATGCACGGCCGAGTTCATCGAGGTGGCGAAGTCGCGCTCGGCGTCGAGCACAGCCACCGGTCGCTGTGACGTCGCCCCGGAGTCCAGATACACCAGCGGGCGCCCGTGCACCTGTGCACCCAGGATCGGGAAGTCGCCGCGAATGCGCCGCACCTCGGCGTCGTTCAGGGGGGCGATCACGTCGAGACCGGGAGAAGTGCTCATCCCTCCATGTTCCCACCTGCGGACCGGGGGTGGGCGCGACGGGTCAGGGGCCGCCGAGAGTCTTCGCGTCGGCGGCCGCGTCGTAGCGGTCCTGCGCGTCACGTACGTCCTCGACATGCGACTCCGCCCAGACCTGCAGCGCCTGGAGCGGCGCATACAGCGTGCGCCCGAGCGGAGTGAGCAGATAGCGGGAGTGGCCGTCGTCTCCGACGCCGCGCTCCAGCATGCCGTCGCGTTCCAGGGCGCGGAGCGTGTCGACGAGCACCTTCTTCGTGATTCCGTCCATCCTGGTGTGCAATTCGCCGAAGCGCAGAGGCTGCTCGTGCAGGAGGACGACGATCATCGCGGTCCATTTGTTCGCGATGCGCGCGAGTGATGCGCGCGACGGGCAGCTGGCCGAGAACACCGTCCACGTGTTCGACATCCGCTGCCCCTTCCGGTGACGTTGAAGTAACCGCGTCCCTGCCGAGACGCTGGATGCTCCACAGTACCGACCCATCGAGAAGGAGCATCATGTCGGCGATCGACGTCGTAGGACAGTACGGTGCGGCCATGGCCGCCGGAGACATGGAGGCGCTGGCGGCGACCTTCCATCCGGATGCCGTCTGGCACCAGCCCGGAGCGAACCAGCTGTCAGGAGATCACGTCGGCCCCGACGCGATCATCGCGCACCTGGGACGGTTCATGCAGCTGAGCGGGGGCACGTTCGCCCTCGAGACGGAGTCGGCGACCGAGAGCGGTGCCCTGGTATCCGCCACCGTGCGATTCCGCGCGCAGCGCGTGGGGCACGATGACCACGATCAGCACGTTCTCGATCAGCACGGTGTCGACGTGTTCCGTGTCGCCGACGGCCGCATCGTCGAGGTCTGGCTGATGAGCGAGGACCAGGAAGCGGAGGATCGCTTCTGGGGTACGGCCTGATCCGTCCCCCGATTCGAGCGACGCCGGGTGGTCGCGGACCTCGACCGCCCGGCGTCCGCGCCTCTAAGCTCGTCCCATGATCGCCCAGGACACGCTGTTCACCTTCGTCGTCGCGGCGTTCATCATGGTCGTCATCCCCGGGCCGACCGTGCTCTTCACGATCGGCCGAGCCATGGCGCTCGGCCGGATGGGCGGATTCCTCAGCATCCTGGGCACGGCGGTCGGATCGATCGTGCTCGTCGTCGCGGTGGCTCTCGGCGTCGGCACCGTGATCGCGCAGTCGGTCGTGCTGTTCACGATCGTCAAGGTGCTCGGCGCCAGCTACCTGATCTTCCTGGGCATCCAGGCGATCCGCCACCGGAAGGACGCGGCGAGAGCCATGGCCACGGCGCCGGCGAAGCGCTCTGGCTGGCGGCTTCTCACCGAGGGCTTCGTCGTCGGCGTCACGAACCCGAAGTCCATCGCGTTCTTCCTCGCGATCCTCCCGCAGTTCGTCGATCTGCATGCCGGATCGGTGCCGGCGCAGCTGTTCCTGCTCGGGGTGGTCGTCGTGGTGATCGGCGTGAGCTGCGACGCCGTATGGGTGCTCCTGGCGAGCGCCGCCCGTGACTGGTTCGGCCGCTCGCCCCGACGCATCGAGGCGATGGGGGCGACCGGTGGCGGGCTGATGATCGCTCTCGGCGCTTTCCTGCTGGTGTGGAGCGAGAAACCCGCCACCGCGTGAACGCTCGAACTCACATCCTGGCGTAGCGGGCCCTGGCGATGCAGACGACGCCGTAGACGGCGAACCCCGCGCCGACAGCACCCAGGACGAGTCCGCCGAGGGGCAGATCGAGCAGACTGTGCAGGGCGGCATCGAGCCCCGCGCCCTTCTCCGGGTCCTGCGTGACGGCGGCGACGACGAAGAGCACCCCGGTCACGGCGACGGCGGTGCCCTTGCCGAAGTAGCCGATCACTCCCAGGGTCACGATGCCCCTGCGGGCGACTCCCGATGGCAGGTCGAGCAGCTTCTCGAAGCCGCGGGTGAAGCCGCCGACGATGAACCCGACCCCGACCCCGACGACCGAGAGCCCTACGACGACCAACAGGGCGACGCCGCCGGGCGCCGAGAGCAGCACCGCGCTCAGGGTCTTCGACGCCGTCTCGGAGTCGGCATTGCCACCCACGGCGTAGATCAGGGCCATGCCCCCGACGATGAGGTAGGCGGCGGCGATGCCGAACAGCTTGACGCGCTGACCCCACTTCTTCGTCTCGGCCGGATCGGCGGCGAGGAAGGCACTGGCGATCTGCCACACGGCGAGCGCGATCAGCCCGGCGGCCACGAGCACGAGCAGCAGCCCTCCGATCGGACTCTGGCGGATCTGCTCCATGGCCCCGTCCTGGTCGGCGTCACCGGAGGCGCCGGCCGCGATGGAGATCGCCACCGAGCCGATGATGACGTGGATAAGACCGAGGACGACGAAGCCGGCACGGGCGATCCGTCGGAACGTCGACGACCTCTTGGCGACGCGCGCCGCGTTCTTGACCGTGCTCATCGTTGAAGCGTATCCGTCGTGCGGAACCCCGCCGAGGGGCTTGATTTCGCCTCGCCTGTCGCTCCCGCCCTGTCGCTCCCGCCCTGTCGCTCAGGCGTGCGGCATGATCGGCTGCCGGAGGATGGTGCGCAGCTTCGCCGGATCGGCACGGCGCAGGTCGCTCAGGTAGATCTCGTGATGGAGCCCCCGCATCTGGAACCCGTTGTCGGGGATGAAGTGGTGATGCAGCTCTTCGAGCACCGGTCCTTCGTCGTCGAACGGTCCGACGTGGAGTGTCTCTACGCAGCTGCCCTCGTCGAGGGTCTGCAGCCGCACGGAGTCGAGCGTAGGGATCGGCTCCCTCTTCTTCACAGCCTTCTGCGACACCGACTCGACGGCTGCCGCGAACATCGCGGGGGTGATGTGATCGCCGACCATGATCATCATCGTCCACATCCAGGCCGACTTGTCACGTCGGGAGGTGAACGACTCCATGTCGGGCGCATGCCAGAGTCCCTCGAGCGGCATCACGACGGTGTCGATGCCGAGGTCGTTCCGACTCGCGAACTTCAGCGCGTATGCCAGGGGGAACAGGGCCGACACGGCGTCCCGATAGGCGGGCGCGGTGTTCGGGTCTCCTGCCCCGTCGATCATCAGGTACTGCAGGGGCGGCACCTCGACGACGCGGAACTCGCCCCGCTTCGCCCGGTACGCGTCGAGTGTCTTCTTCGGATCGATGGCCGCCATCACGTGCCTCCCTGGATCGTGCGCTCAGTGTCGCACGGGCCACGGACACGGGGTGGGTGCGCACGCGCGCCCACCCCGCCGGCCTCAGGCCGGTTCGACCGGAAGCCAGAGCTCGCACGACGCGGAGTCACCGCTGAACTCCAGGTAGCGCACGATCGACGGGCCTGGGCGCAGCCTCCACGGGTTCGACGGGAACCACTCCGTCGCCGTGGCCGCCCACAGCGTCTGCAGAGCGGCGGGGAAGGGCCCACTGGCGGCGAAGACCGCCCACGATCCCTCGTCGACCGGAAGCACGTCGAGGTCTTCCGGAACCGATGTCGTGCTCTGCACCGCGACGCCGTGCAGATACCTCAGCAGCGAGCCTTCCGGGGCGTCGGGTTCGACGTCTGCCGTGACGGCCAGGATCCCCGAGGGCTCGGCATCGCCGAGGGTCTTGAGCCGCGCATGCTCCTCGGGCGGGATGGCCGCGATGTGCGCCTGGATGTGCGGATTGGCGCCTTCGCGGATCAACGGAACCTCCACGGCGTGACCGACGAGCACGAGCGCGGGCCGGTGGGTGATGGTGACGTGCATGGGGATGCTCCCTTCCACGCTCAGGCGGAACCGGAGCGAGGGTTGTGTACGGAGAGGGCCCCCGTCACGGCGCGCATCGGCCGGTCCGATGCCGTGCACCGCGCGGAAGGCGCGAGCGAACGCCTCGACCGAGCCGTATCCGTGGCGCACGGCCACATCGAGCAGGCTCGGAGCGCCGGCTGCGAGTTCCGCTCCCGCGTGCGTCATCCGGCGACGACGCACGTACTCCGAGAGCGGCATCCCCGCCAGCGCCGAGAACATCCGACGCAGGTGGTACTCCGTCGTGCCGTTCTCACGGGCGAACGCGTCGATGTCGATCTCTCCCGCGACACCGTAGGTGTCGACGAGGTCGACCAGGGCGTTCAGCGTGCCGATCATGAGGTCCTCCTTTCCCCACCATCGTCGCTGCGCATCTCATAAGCCGACCCGACTTCTCCGGTCGGATGCGATCGGTTCTCCGTCGACGCCCGGTCAGAGCTCGACGGGAGGTGCCGGCTCCGTCTCCGACTCCTCGGGATGACGGGCCAGGTTCACGATCCCGGCGACCAGCCCGCCCCAGACCGTGACCATGGCGATGATCATCATGACGACAGCGATCGGAGTCATGCGCTCGCTCCCTTCGTCGTGGTGCCCACCGCCGGGATCGCGGACGTCTCCGCATCCGGCTCGTACTCCTCTTCGACGAGGAACTCGTCGTACTCGGGATCGTCCTTCGCGTGGGAACGGCCGCTCCACGGCAACGCCGACAGGACCAGGGCCAGCACCACGAGGGCGATCACCATGCCCCATCCGAAGACGGCGAGGAACCAGGCCGGATAGCCGCTGTACGGCTCGGACGTCTTCGCGATGAGCTCGCTGATGAAGAGGTACCCGAGCACGACGGGTGCCAGCACGCCGACGAGCAGCTTCCAGATCGCGCCCACCCGGAAGCTCGATCGACGATTGAGGTGCTCGACCAGCACCGGCAGCTTGTGCAGCAACCAGGCCACGATGATCACGGCCACCAGGGCGACCGCCATGATGCCGAAGGAGTTGACGAAGGCATCGACCGTATCGAGGACGGAGAGCGCCGTCGTCGTCGAGAACAGCGCCATCGAGACGATAGCGAGCGGGATCGCCACGGTCAGGGTCGTGCGCACACGCGCCCAGCCCAGCTTGTCCTGCAGCGCGGCGACGATCACCTCGAGGATGGAGATGAGCGAGGTGACTCCGGCGAACACCAGGGCCCCGAAGAAGAGGACGCCGATGATCGATCCGCCCGTCGCCTGCGACACGATCGTCGGGAACGCGATGAACGCCAATCCGATGCCGGAAGAGGCGACTCCCGCCACCTCGGTCCCCTGCGCCTGCGCCATGAAGCCGAGGGCCGCGAAGACACCGATGCCGGCGAGGATCTCGAAGCCCGAGTTCGCGAAGGCCACGACGAGTCCCGAACCGGTCAGGTCGGTCTTGCGCTTGAGATACGAGGAGTAGGTCACCATGATGCCGAACGCGACCGACAGCGAGAAGAAGATGTGGCCGTACGCGGAGGCCCAGACGCCCGGGTCGGCGAGTGCCTCCCAGTTCGGGGTGAAGAAGGCGTTGAGGCCGTCCATCGCACCGGGGAGGAACAGCGACTGCACCACGAGGATCGCGAACATGACCGTGAGCAACGGCATCAGGATCATGTTCGCCCTGCCGATGCCGCGCTTCACACCCAGCGCCATGATCACGATGACGATGAGCCACACGACCACGAGAGGGATGCCGACCTGGGGGACGAAGTCGGTCGAGACGCCGACTTCGGCCACGTCCGCCGAGCGCAGGAAGTCGATGAAGAAGAAGTCGTTCTCGTTGCCCGCGCCCCAGGTGAGCTGGGCCGAGAACCAGGTGTACATGGCCGCCCACGCGATGATCACGGCGTAGTAGACGGCGATCACGACGCAGATGAGCACCTGCCACCATCCGAGGGGCTCGGCAGCACGGTGCAGACGACGGAAGGCGAGAGGCGCCGATCCGCGGTATCGATGACCGATCGCGTAGTCGAAGAACAGCAGCGGGATGCCGGCGGTCAGCAGCGCGCACAGGTACGGGATGAGGAACGCCCCGCCGCCGCCCTCGTAGGCGACGTAGGGGAACCGCCAGATGTTCCCGAGGCCGACCGCTGAGCCGATCGCGGAGAGGATGAACACGTTCCGCGAGCCGAAGGCTTCGCGTTTGTGGGTCTGCGTCGTGGCGGAGGACATGCGGACGAGGCTACCCGAGGGCTGAGCCGAACGTCGGGTCGGACACAGACACGAGACGATCCCGCCGCTTCAGCCCAACGCCTCCGCCAGCTCGGCCAGGCTGGGGAAGCGCCCGTCGAAGGCGTCGGTGTCCTCGGGCGGATCACCTGCCGGACGCGGTACGTACGCGGTCCTCATCCCCGCGGCTCCGGCGCCTCGGAGATCCCAGGCGTGGGCGGCGACCATGAGCACGCGCGTCGGGTCGCCGCCCGCCTCCTCCACCGCGAGCCGGTAGACCCGCGGGGAGGGCTTGTAAGCCTCGACGGCGTCCGCCGATAGCGCTCCGTGCCACGGCAGTCCGGCGTGCTCCCCGAGCGCGTGCAGCGACTCCGGGTTCGCGTTCGACAGCCCGAGCACACGGAAGCGGGCGGCGAGACGCTCGATGCCCTCGCGCGAATCCGGCCAGGCGGGAAGACGCTTCGCCGCGGTCGCGAGGCGATCGACGGTGGCGGCATCCGTGACCCCCGCAGTCTGCGCCACCAGTGTCGCCGCCTCGCGATCCAGGATCCCGGAGTCGACGTAGTCGCGCTCACCCCGTGCGATCCGGCGCTGCTCCCCGTCGATATGACGTTGCCAGACGGCGAGGAGTCCATCGGAATCGCGGGGAGAGCCACCCGCCTCCTCGATGGCAGCGCGAAGCCCTCCGGGCTCATCGACCAGGGTGCCCAGCACGTCGAAGACGATGGTGGTGATGTCGCGACGCATGATTCGAGTCTGCCCCGACACGGGAGCCCAGGGGCCGGGAACGAGAAAACCCCCGCCGGAGCGGGGGTTCTTCTGCGGAGACGAGGGGATTTGAACCCCTGGTCCCCGTGAGGGGACTCCACCTTAGCAGGGTGGTGCACTCGGCCGGACTATGCGACGTCTCCAGGCATCCGGCCGGAAAGCGCGGATGCACCTAGCCATCATAACGGGTCCGGCGAGCGGACACGAACCGCGCCCGGCCGGTCGTCCCTCCTCGTCGTCACCCGCCTGGGATACTGACCGCAGATCACGGACATCGCCAGCCGCTGATCCGGAGGGACGCCATGACCGAGAAGCTGACCGCGCACGGGACCGACTCCTCGCCTCCCGGCGGCCTGTGGACCCGACGCGCAGCCGGGTACGGGGTCGTGCTCGTGCTCCTCGTCGTCTCGTATGGACTGTGCGCGACGCAGCCGAGCACCGACCCGAGCCCGTGGGCCTTCCTGCCGATGCTGGCGACCGTCGCCGTGGTCTTCTACGTCACCGGAGCGACGCGGCTGGCGCAACGTGTGTCGTGGGTGGTGCTCTCCGCTGCCGGTCTCGCCGCGGTCATCGCCGGCGCCCTCGGGCTCGACGGCCCGCTCTTGGCCATCCCGCTCTCCGCCGCCTCGATGCTCGCGCTCCTCGTGGCGCCGTGGGTCATCATCGCCCACCAGGTCACCCGTCGCGGGCTCGACTTCGAAGCGCTCCTGGCTGCGGTCACGGCGTACATCCTCGTCGGGATGTTCTTCGCGTTCGTGTACAACCTGATGTCGCAGCTGTCTCCCACTCCGCTGTTCGGCGACGCGACCGCCGACTCCCTCGGAAACCAGCTGTTCTTCTCCTTCACAGCCCTGACGACGACGGGCTACGGCAACATCGTCCCGGTCGGAACCGGCGGGCAGGCGGTCGCGATCGCCGAGGGGATCACGGGACAGCTGTTCCTCATCACGGCTGTCGCCCGGATCATGCGGGGCGCCAGCGCCAAGCGCACCCCGGCGCCGTCCGAGTGAACCCGCGACAGAGCATCGACACCCGACGAGCCGCAGGGGCAGGAAGAAGCACATGACCACCGTCTCCGCGCCACGCATCGAGCACCACCGGGAGCCGCTCGGCATCGGCGAGAGCCGCCCGCGTCTGAGCTGGAGCATCGCAGACGCCCCCGCTGACTGGCGACAGCAGTCCTATGCCGTCACGGTGGTGCGCGGCAGCAGCCAGGACCGGGACGAGGAGCGCATCGAGGTGACGTCCGAAAGACAGGTCCTGGTGCCCTGGCCCTTCGGCGCCCTCGACTCGCGCGAGCGCGTCGGCGTGCGCGTGGCAGTGCGGGGCGGCGACGGCAGCTGGTCCGCCGACAGCCCGGAGACCTGGCTCGAGGCCGGCCTTCTCCGGGCAGACGACTGGTCGGCGCGACCGGTGGGGGTCGACCTCGACGAGGATCCGGAGAGCGATGCCCGCCGCGCGACCCTGGTTCGACGCGGCTTCCGCGTCGAGGGCGAGATCGCCAGCGCCCGGCTCTACGCCACGGCGCACGGCTTGTACGAGGCGGAGATCAACGGGGTCCGCGTCGGCTCCGACACGCTCTCACCCGGATGGACGACCTACCGCGAACGCCTGCGGTACTACACCTACGACGTGACCGCACTGCTCCTCGACGGCGAGAACGCGCTCGGCGCCTGGCTCGGCGACGGCTGGTACCGCGGTCGTCTGGGCTGGCGCGGCGGTCATCGCAACGTCTTCGGCAGCGACCTGTCCTTCCTCGGCCAGTTGGAGCTCGTCTACGTGGACGGACGGCGCGAGACGATCGCGACCGACGAATCCTGGAGGGCATCACTCTCCCCCATCCTGCGTTCCGGCATCTACGACGGCGAGGACTACGACGCACGGCACGAGCACACCGGGTGGACGACCGCGCCGTTCGACGACACCGGCTGGTTCCCTGTCGCCGTGCGCGAACGCGACCCGCGAACCCTGGTCGCCCCGACCGGCCCGCCCGTGCGGGTGACGGAGGAGGTCGCCCCGATCGCCGTGCTCACCTCACCGAGCGGCGCACGCATCCTCGATTTCGGGCAGAACCTCGTCGGCAGGGTCCGCATCCGCGTCGCGGGTTCCCGCGGTGCCACCGTGACGCTGCGCACCGCGGAGGTTCTACAGGAGGGCGAGATCTACACGCGTCCGCTGCGCAGCGCCCGTTCGAGCGACGCCTACACGCTGGCCGGACATCAGGGCGGCGAAGAATGGGAGCCGCGGTTCACCTTCCACGGCTTCCGCTACGTAGAGGTCTCGGGGTGGCCGGGCGACCTCGACGCGGATGCCGCGGCCGGCGCACTCGTCGCCCGTGTGCTCCACACCGACCTCGAGCGCACCGGATGGTTCACGTGCTCCGATCCGCTGGTCGAGCAGCTGCACCGCAACGTGGTCTGGGGCATGCGGGGGAACTTCGTCGACATCCCCACCGACTGTCCGCAGCGCGACGAACGCGTGGGCTGGACGGGCGACGTGCAGGTGTTCGGCCCGACCGCGTCGACACTCTTCGACGTCTCGGGGATGCTGTCCGGGTGGCTCAGAGACGTCGAGGCCGATCAGCTGCCCGACGGCACTGTGCCCTGGTTCGTGCCGGTGATCCCGTCGCACAAGGTCTGGTCCCCGGCCAGGGCTGGTGCCGCCTGGGGAGACGTCGCCACGCTGCTGCCCTGGACCCTGTACGAGCGCTTCGGCGACACCGGCGTGCTGGCGACGCAGTTCGAGAGCGCACGCCGCTGGGTCGACAAGGTCGATTCGCTGGCCGGACCCGACCGACTGTGGGACGAGGGGTTCCAGCTCGGCGACTGGCTCGATCCCGCCGCTCCCCCGCAGGATCCCGGAGCCGGCCGCACGGATCGGTACCTCGTGGCCACGGCCTACTTCGCCCGATCGGCCAGGGCGCTCGCGGAAATGGCCGGGGTGCTCGGGCTCCCCGCAGAGGCTGCGCGCTATGCGACTCTCGCCACCGAGGTCGCCGCCGCCTTCCGCGCGGCCTACGTGCGAGCCGACGGCACGATGACCTCGGACGCTCAGACCGCGTACGCCCTCGCCATCGTGTTCGCGTTGCTCGACGACACGCAGCGCGCAGCGGCAGGGGCGCGTCTCGCCGAGCTGGTGCGAGAGGCAGGCAATCGCATCGCGACGGGCTTCGTCGGCACACCGCTGGTCTGCGACGCGCTGACCATGACCGGCCATGCGGACACCGCGTACGACCTGCTGCTCGAGCAGGGCTGCCCGTCGTGGCTGTATCAGGTCGTGCAGGGAGCGACCACGGTCTGGGAGCGCTGGGATGCGATGCTCCCCGACGGCACGGTGAACCCCGGCACCATGACATCGTTCAACCACTACGCGCTGGGCGCCGTCGCCGATTGGCTGCACCGCAGCGTCGCAGGGCTCGCCGCCGCGGAACCGGGCTACCGCCGCATCCGCTTCGCCCCGCGCCCTGGCGGTGGGCTCACGCATGCCTCATCGACGCAGCGCACTCCCTACGGAGTCGCGTCGATCTCGTGGCGCGTCGACGGCGACCGACTGCACGTCGACGTCGTGGTCCCGGTCGGCGCGACCGCGGAACTCGACCTGCCAGGAACATCCGTCGAGGAACTCGGGCACGGCTCCCACACGCGGGCGGTGCGCATGCGGTCGTGACGGCCTGGCCGAATGCAGACTCCGGTCGCACTCTCCGTCGTTCCCGCTCGGCGGGAGCGATGGAAAGTGCGACCGGAATGTCGCTTGGCACCGACGGGTCAGCGGGCGGCTGAGTCCCCCGCGTTCGCTGCGGCGATGAGCTGCTCGATCTGCTCGAAGTCGACGGGAAGGCCCGGGAAACCGGCCAGGCGACCGATCGGGAACGACGCCATCATCTTCTGCATCGCCTCGTCGTTCGGCATCATCGACGCCGCTGCCGCATCGCCGCCGGACCCGCCCAGAAGACCACCGAGAGCCTGCTGCACGATCGGGCCCGCGACGGGGTGCGACATCAGGTCGCCGACCGAGGAGTTCATCGTCAGCTCCTGGCGCACCGTGTCTCCGGCGATGTCGACGGTCGCGGTGGAGCGGATGTCGCGGCTGGAGGCGGCGACGTCGACGATGTACTCGCCGCCCTCCACCACCCAGCGGTCGACGCGGACATCCCAGTAGGCGAGGTCCTCGCGCCGCACGACCAGCTCGACCGTGCGGGTCTCCCCTGCGGCGAGCGCGACGGAGGAGAAGGCCTTGAGCTCGCGGGGTGCGCGCTGCACGATCGATGTCGCCGGAGCCACGTACACCTGCACCACCTCGCGGCCGTCGCGGTCTCCGGAGTTCGTGACGTCGACGCGCACGACGATGTCGCCGTCCGCTCCGACGTCGGCCGTCGCAGGTGCGTACTCGAACGTCGTGTACGAGAGACCGTGGCCGAAGGGGAAGGTCACGTCGAGACCCTTCGCGTCGTACCAGCGGTAGCCCACCAGCAGGCCCTCGCCGTAGCGGACATGTCCGAACTCTCCGGGGAAGTTGCCGAACGAGGGGTTGTCCTCGAGCCGCACCGGCACGGTCTCGGTGAGCTTGCCCGAGGGGTTCACCGCCCCGTAGAGCACATCAGCCACAGCGCTGCCGCCCGCCTGACCGAGCAGCCAGCTCTCGACGATCGCGGGTACACGGTCGGCGAAGGGGAGCGCGACCACGCCGCCGTTCGACAGCACCACCACGACACGAGGGTTCACCGCGAGCACGGCATCGAGCACCGCAAGCTGCTCGGCGGGCAGATCGATGTGGTCGCGGTCGAAGCCCTCCGACTCCTCCGCGGCCGGGAGCCCGAGGAAGAGCACGGCCACGTCAGCCGCCGTCACGATGTCGACGGCTTCCGCCCGCAGGTCGTCTGCAGAGCGTCCGGACGCGGCGATGGCACCGCCTTCGACCGCGAAGCCCGCGGCGTAGGTGACGTGGTCGCCGCCGACGGCGCGCAGTCCGTCGAGGGCCTCGTCGATGCGCGTGGGGTTGATCAGCGAAGAGCCCGCTCCCTGGAACCGCGGCTCGGTCGCGAACGCGCCGATCACGGCGACCTTCTGGTCGTCGGCGAGCGGCAGCAGCGCACCGTCGTTCTTCAGCAGCACGATGGACCGACCAGCGGCCTCCCTGGCCAGCGCGTGGTGCGCGTCGACGTCGAGCGGGCCGGACACGGCAGGACGCCGGGCGGCCTTGCGCACGAGGTCGATCGCGCGACCGGCTGCGGTGTCGAGCACGCTCTCGGCGAGTTCGCCGGCGCGCACGGCTGCGACGAGCTGCGCATCCGTCCTCCCACCGGAGGAGGGCATCTCCAGGTCGAGTCCTGCGGCGACGCCGGCGACGCGGTCGTTCACGGCTCCCCAGTCCGAGACGACGAGGCCGTCGAAGCCCCAGTCGTCGCGGAGCACGCTGGTGAGCAGCCAGGGGTCCTCGGAGGTCCAGACGCCGTTGAGCTTGTTGTACGAGCACATGACCGTCCACGGCGCAGCGTCCTTCACGACACGCTCGAATCCGCGCAGGTAGATCTCCCGCAGCGGACGCGGATCCACGTCGGAGCTCGCGCGCATGCGATCGAACTCCTGGTTGTTCGCAGCGAAGTGCTTGAGCGAGGTGCCGACGCCCTTCGACTGGATGCCGCGGACGGACGCGGCTCCGAGCACGCCCGACACGATCGGGTCTTCCGAGAAGTACTCGAAGTTGCGGCCGCACAGCGGTGAGCGCTTGATGTTGATGCCGGGTCCGAGCACGACCGCGACGTCCTCGATCGCGGCCTCGATGCCGATCGCGGCGCCCACCCGCTCGATGATCTCGGGATCCCACGATGAGCCGATGCCGACGGCGGGCGGGAAGCACGTGGCGGGGACGCTGCTCGCGAGGCCGAGGTGATCGGTGCTGCCCGACTGCTTGCGCAGACCGTGCGGTCCGTCGGTCATCATCACCGACGGGATGCCCACGCGGTCGATCGCCTTCGTCGTCCAGAAGTCCGCACCGCTGGTGAGCGAAGCCTTCTCCTCGAGGGTCAGGTCGGAAGCCGAGTTCTCGGTCATTGTGTTCCTTTCGCGGGCGACGGCGATGTCCTTGCGAAAACCTTATGCCTTTCAGTATTAGATTTCAAACGTCATTCAGGATTAGGGTCGAGTCATGGCACGACGAGGTTCGTACGCGAAGGGTGTCGCGAGGCGCGAGGAGATCCTCGAGAGCGCCCTCGACGTGATCGGACGCAAGGGGTATCAGAACGCCTCGCTCAAGGAGATCGCCGAAGTCGTCGGTGTCACACCCGCCGCCCTCCTGCACTACTTCGGATCGAAGGAGGAGCTCTTCACCGAGGTGCTCCGCACCCGCGATGCGCATGACGGTCTCGACCCGACAGGGCTCGGGGCCGACGATGCCCGCACCGCCTTCCTCGACGTGATCCGCCACAACACCGAGGTTCCCGGCATCGTCGCGTTGTTCTCGCGGCTCTCGGTGGATGCCGCCGACCCGGAGCATCCGGCCCACCAGTACTTCCTTGACCGCAGCGAGCGGCTGAGGGAGTCGATCGCCGACGGCTTCGGAGCCGACGGTCGCCGCTCCCCCCTGGATCCGGACGCCCTCGCCCGCGTGATCCAGGCCGCATCCGACGGACTTCAGCTGCAGTGGATGATCGACCCGACCGTCGACATGCCCGGCATCATGGGCGCCCTCATCGACGCGCTGCTTCCTCCGACTCCACCCACCTGAGTCGTCGAGACCCATTACCATCGCCGAGACCCATCGCAGGATGCGTCGCCGGCGATGGGTCTCGACGCGGAACGTGGGTCTCGACGCGTCTCACCCCTTCACGGCACCGCCGAGACCTGCCGAGCGCAGGAACACCGACTGGAAGACGAGGAACATCGCGATCGGGATCAGGGTCGCGATCGCGAGCGCGGCCAGGAACACGTCCAGTTCGGTCTGCGACTGCACGGCGGGGAGCCGCACCGACAGCGGCTGCACCGCGGGATCGGGCAGCACCAGCATGGGCCAGAGATAGTCCTTCCACGCGGCGATGATCGCGAAGACCGAGACCACCCCGAGGATCGGCTTCGACATCGGCAGCACGATCGACCAGAACAGCCGGAAGGGCCCGGCGCCATCCGTGCGCGCGGCCTCGAACACCTCGCGCGGAAGACTGTCGAAGAACCGCTTCACCAGCAGGATGTTGAAGGCGTTCGCGCCCATCGGCAGCCACACCGCGAGGTAGTTGTTGAGCAGGCTCACATCGCCCAGCAGCGGTGGACGCACGATCGTCAGGTACAGCGGCACCAGCAGCACGATCCCGGGGATGAACAGCGTCGCCAGCACCAGCGCGTTGAGGATGGGCGCGTAGGTCGGGCGCAGCACCGAGAGCGCATAGCCCGCCGTCGTCGCGATGAACAGCTGCACGAACCAGGCCCCGAGCGCGATGATCACCGTGTTGAGGAAGTACTGGTCGATGTGGATGTCGTTCCACGCGGTCGAGAGGTTCTCCCAGTCCATGCCGTTCGGCCACAGCGCGAACGGCTGCTGCAGGGTGTCCTGCGTCGGGGTGATCGCCGACTTCGCGAGCCACAGGATGGGACCGAGTCCGGCGACGACCAGCCCGACGGCGAGGAACACGTGCGTGAGCGTCATCCCGATGCGGATGCCGGGGCGCCGACGTTCGGAGTCGGAGATGACGGTGCGATCGCCCGCACTGTCAGCGGCCTTCTCCGCGGCCCTCTCTGCGGCGCGGGTCGAGAGGCGGGTGGTGAGGCTCACGTCGTGCTCCAACGGTCGGTCAGCTTGAAGTACAGCCAGGAGAGGAGGGCGAGGACGATCGCGAGCAGCACCGAGACAGCCGTGGCCTCGCCGTAGTCGCCGCCCAGGCTGTTCCGGAAGGCCTTGTCGTAGATGTACAGCAGCACGGTCTTGGTCGCTCCCGCGGGGCCACCGCCGGTGAACAGGAACGGCTCGAGGAAGACCTGAGCGGTCGCGATCACCTGCAGGATCAGCATGATGAAGAGGATGCCGCGCAGTTGCGGCAGCGTGACGTGCCAGACCTTCTTCCAGACGCCGGCACCGTCGACCTCGGCCGCGTCGTAGAGCTCCGGTGGCACACCCAGGAGCGCCGCGAGGTAGATGATGATCGATCCGCCGGCTCCGGCCCAGGTGGCTTCCAGCACGAGCGAGGGCATGGCCTGGACGGCGTCCTGGATCCACGGCTGCGGCGGGATGCCCACGAAGCCGAGCACGGTGTTGAACACACCGGACGGATCGGCACTGTAGAAGAACTTCCACAGCAGCACGGCCACGACCGGCGGGATGACGACCGGGAGATAGGCGAGCGCGGAATAGATGCCCTTGCCGCGGCGCACCTCGCTCATGAGTACGGCCATCAGCAGGGGCAGCGGGAACCCGAAGAGCAGAGCGAGCACGGCGAACCACAGCGTGTTGGCCACAGCGCGGCCGAGTTCGGGGTCACCGATCACCGCGAGGTAGTTGTCGAACCCGACCCACTCGGAGACGATCAGGTTGGTCTTCTGCAGGCTCATGACCACCGACTGCACGATCGGCGACCACGAGAAGAACACGAACACGAACAGCATCGGGAGCACGAACAGGAGGTTCGCGAGCCCGCCGCCGCGGAACCAGGTGAGGGGTGAGCGGCGGCGGGAGCGGCGCACAGCGGGCGGCGGAGAATCCTCCACCGCCGCCCGCTGCTCGGGGAGCGTCATCGTCATGAAGGGTTACTCGTCGAGCTTCGCCTGCGCATCGCTCTGCGCCTGGGCAAGGAGAGCGTCGATGTCGGCGTTCTGGTCGGTCAGGACCTTCTGCACCACGGTGTCGAGCAGGGCGTAGACCTCCTGCGTCTTGACCTTCGGCTCCCCCACCGGCGTCTGATCCCAGATGCGGTCGCTGAACGGCGCCATCTGGTCGACCGGCACGTTGATGTAGTCGGCGATCCACTTCTGCGACTCGTCGTACAGCTCCCGGCTGAGCACCGGCAGCAGCGGAGTGCCGACGGCCTGGCCCGACTCATTCAGGGTCTTCGCGTCGAGCACCGCGGCGTCCTTGTCCATGAGCTTCTGCATGTAGTACCAGTCGATCCAGGTCACTGCGGCTTCCTTGGTCGCGTCGTCGACCGTGGGGCTGATCACCGCGATGTCACCGCCGCCGAGCGTGCCGGGGTCGTCGCCTTCCATGGGCACGACGGTCATGCCGTAGATGTCCGAGTCCATGCCGAAGTCGCGCACGAGAGCGGTGTAGATGTCGGAGCCGGAGGTGTACATGCCGATGTTGCCCGCGGCGAACTCCTGGTTGATGGTCCCCCAGTCGAGGTCGACCTTCGAGCCGAAGGCGTTGTCCTCCCACTTCACGTCGTGCAGGAACTGGAGGGAGGCCTTGGTCGCGTCGTTGTCGATCGTCGACTCGGCGGTGCCGTCCCCGTTGTCGGTCTGCGTGCGACCACCACGGGCCACGGTCTGCGACGTGAGCTGCCATCCACCGGTGTTGTTGATGGCCATCTGCGCGTAGCCGGCCTTGCCGGTGGCGTCCGTGATCTTCTTGGCGGCCTCGCGGATCTCGTCCCACGTCTCCGGAGGGCTGTCGGGGTCGAGCCCCGCCTGCTCGAACAGGTCGCGGTTGTAGTGCAGTGCTGCGGCGTACGCCTGCCGCGGGAAGCCGTAGATCTTGCCGTCGGCGCCGGTGACCCCGTCGAGGATGATGGGGTTGAACTTGTCCGTGTAGCCGAGCTCTTCGATCGCGTCGGTCACATCCATCAGCTGCCCGTTCTCGAGCAGGGTCTTGGAGTCGGTGAACGGCACGGTGAAGACGTCGGGCAGGCTTCCCCCGGCGAGCTGCACGGCGAACGTGGGGCCTTCCCATTCGTACTCGACACCGATGATGTCGATATCGGGGTGTTCCTTCTCGAACTGCTTCTCCTGCGCGGCGAACGCATCGTACGCGGCCGCATCCGCCCCGGGCGGGAACGTCGCGACGCGCAGCTCGAGGCGTCCGTCGGCGCCGTCCCCGTCGCCGGCGGACGTGCATCCGGCAAGGGCGCCGACCGTCGCGAGCACGGCGATGCCGGCGACCATGGCCTTCGTTGGTGACTTCATTGTCTGTCCTTCCATGTGGTGCTGAACGGGTGGTGCAGGATCACGACGGCGCTCACTGCGAGCGCGTGGGGGTGGCGCGCAGAGCGAGCCAGGCTGTGGAGTCGGGTGGGAGCACGCCGTCGAGCGGCGCACTGGAGAGGAGGACCTCATGGTGTGCAGGCAGCGGCACGGCGACCGCCCCGAGGTTGGTGACGCTGAGCGTGCCGTCACCACGGCGGAAGGAAAGGACGTCGGCGCCCAGTTCGAGCCACTCCAGGTGGTCGCCGGCGAAGTCGTCGATGCGCCGTCGCAGAGCGATCGCCGTGCGATACAGGTTGAGCGTCGAAGAGGGGTCCGCATCCTGCGCCTCGACGGTGAGCGCCGCCCAGTCCTCGGGTTGCGGCAGCCAGGGAGCGCCGCCGAAGCCGTAGGGGCTCGTCGCCCCCGTCCAGGGCAGCGGCACTCGGCAGCCGTCGCGTCCCGGGTCGACCCCACCGGAGCGGAAGTGCATGGGGTCTTCGATCGCGTCGAGCGGCAGCTCGACCTCAGGAAGGCCGAGTTCGTCCCCCTGGTAGATGTAGAGACTGCCCGGCAGCGCGGCGACGAGCAGCGCGGCGGCGCGGGCCCTTCGCGCACCGCGAGCCGCGTCGGTCGGGGTGCCGAAGCGCTTGCGCTCGAAGGCGAAAGAGGAATCCGCCTGCCCGTACCGCGTGACCGGACGCGTGACGTCGTGGTTCGAGAGCACCCACGTGGCCGGGGCACCGACCGGCGCATGCTCCGCGAGGGTGCGGGTGATGGAATCGCGCATGGCACGCGCACTCCACGGCTGCGTCATGAAGCCGAAGTTGAAGGCGGTGTGCATCTCCCCCGGCCGCAGGTACCGGGCGAATCGCTCTGCATCCTCGAGCCACACCTCGCCCACGAGCACCCGCTCCCCGTCGTACTCGTCGGCGACCGCACGCCACTCGCGATAGATGTCGTGCAGCTCGTCGCGGTCGATGTGCGGATGGTCCACCGTGGGCGCCGAACCTGCGGGGAGGTCGGGAAGCGCGGGGTCCTTGACGGGAAGAGCCGCCGAGTCGATCCGGACACCCGCGACCCCGCGGTCGAACCAGAACCGCAGGACGTCTTCGTGCTCACGTCGCACATCGGGGTGGTTCCAGTTCAGGTCCGGCTGCTCGGGGGTGAACAGATGCAGGTACCACTCGCCGTCGGTGCCGTCGGGGTTCCGCGTGCGCGACCAGGTCTCTCCCTGGAAGCTCGACACCCAGTTCGTCGGGATGACGTCGCCGTGCTCCCCGCGGCCGTGGTGGAACCAGAACCGTTCCCGCTCCGGACTGCCTGGACCCGCCGCCAGCGCCCGCTGGAACCACTCGTGCTGATCCGAGATGTGATTGGGCACGATGTCGACGATCGTGCGGATGCCCAGAGCGAGCGCCTCCGCGATCAGCTGCTCCGCTTCCTCCAGAGAGCCGAAACGGGGATCGATGCGGCGGTAGTCCTGCACGTCGTACCCGCCGTCGGCGAGGGGGCTCAGGTACCACGGGGTGAACCAGAGCGCGTCCACCCCGAGGCTCTTCAAGTACGGGAGCCTCGAGCGGACACCCGCGAGATCGCCGATGCCGTCGCCGTTTCCGTCCGCGAAGCTGCGCACGTACACCTGGTAGATCACGGCCGTCCGCCACCAGCCGTCGCCAGCAGGCATGGTCAGGGTGCCGGCGGGTGCCGTCGTGCGCAGAACGTCAGTGTCCACGGAACTCCTCGTCGTCGGTGGCGATGAGTCGAATGTAGCTTTCTCAATCACTTAACGCAAGAACTAAACGAGTTGTCGCAAATTTGCGATGATTTGCGGGCACGACAATCAGCGCCCCTTCGGGGACCCGTGGTCAGAGAGGCAGGGGGCCCGTCGAGGCGCGCAGCACCAGTTCAGGCTCGAACAGGAGCTCGTCGCTCGGCTGAGCCGTGCCGGCGATCTGAGCGAGCAGGAGGGCGATCACAGCTCGCCCCATCGACTCGATCGGCTGCCGAACCGTGGTCAGCGGCGGCTCGGTGCAGCTCATCAGCGCGGAGTCGTCGAATCCGACGATGCTCACGTCACCCGGCACCGACAGCCCGGCACGCCGCGCCGCGCGCACCGCCCCGAGCGCCATCGGGTCGCTCGCGCACACGATCGCCGTCGCACCGGCGGCGAACAGTCGTGAAGCCCCCGCCTGGCCGGACTCGAGCGAGTACATGCCGCGCACGACGAGTTCGTCCGCCAGCGGTGCGCCGAGCGATTCGAGCAGGCGTCGCGCCGATTCGAGCTTGCGGCGGGACGGGATGTGATCCTCCGGCCCCAGCAGCAGGCCGATCTTCCGATGCCCGAGCTGATGCACGTGCAGCACCGCCTGTTCCGCGGCGGCGGCGTCGTCGGTCGACACCGTGGCGAACGAGAGCTCCGGCACCCGGGCGTTGACGAGCACGGTGGGGAGGTTCACTTGACGCAGGCGCTCGTAGTGCTGATGCGCGGCGTCGGCCTGCGTGTAGTTCCCCCCGAGGAAGATGACGCCGGACACCTGCTGCGCGAGGAGCAGGTCGACGTAGTCCGACTCCGTCACACCTCCGGCATTCTGCGTGCAGAGCAGCGGCGTGTACCCGTTCTGGGTGAGCGCACCGCCGACGATCTCGGCGAATGCGGGGAAGATCGGATTCTGCAGCTCGGGCAGCACCAGGCCCACGAGGCGGGCGCGTTCTCCGCGCAGCTTCGTCGGCCGCTCGTAGCCGAGGACGTCGAGGGCGGTGAGGACCGCCTGGCGCGTGGCGTCCGAGACCCCCGGCTTCTCGTTGAGCACGCGACTGACCGTCGCCTCACTCACTCCGACCTTGCGGGCCACCTCGGCGAGTCGCTTCGACATGCAGTCAGTGTACGCAAGTCCTTGCAAGAAGGCGCAAGCGATTTGCGCTCCCTCGCGGAGTCGTCAGCGGACGTTGCCGTTGGAGCAGGTCTGCTGCGCGGCGGAGTTGCCCTTGATCGAATCGGGAAGCGCCACGACGTTGTCGGGGGTCGCTGCGGGGTCCGGAGTCGCCGCTGTGTCCGTGGGCTGTTCGCCGGTCGTGGTCGGCTCCTGCACGATCACACCGTCGTTGCGGTTGTTCTCGTGCGTGATCTGCAGCTGCGCGTTCTCGGCGAGCGCATCCCAGAGCGCAGCGGCTGCGGTGTAGTTGGGGACGACCTTGTTGGGGTTCGCCGAGTCCGCGCCGTTGGGGTACTGCACGAAGACGATGTCCTCGAACGGCACGGACTTGACCGCGAGCGCGATCTGCACGAGCGTCATCGGATTCGTGAGCGACTCGCTCGGTTCGAGGTTCTGGATCGCGGTGTTCGCGAGCTTGAGCATCACCGGGACGTTGCCGAGCACCTCGCCGCTGATCATCTTGCGGGCCAGGCTCGACATGTACTGCTGCTGGTTGCCGATGCGGCCGAGGTCGCTGCCGTCGCCGACCCCGTGACGGGTGCGCAGGAACTGGAGCGCCTGCAGCCCCTCCACCGTGTGCGTGCCCGCGGCCATGTCGAGTCCGGTGTAGCGGTCCTTGATCGGGTTGGCGAGGCAGACGTCCACGCCTCCGATGGCGTTCGTGATCTCGATCACGCCGCCGAAGGTGACGCCGGCCGCGAACTGGATCTCCTGATCGGTCAGCTCGGAGATGGTCTTCACGACGCAGTTCAGGCCGCCGTCCGTGTACGCCGTGTTCAGCGGCTGCTTGCTCATCGCAGAGGTGGCGTTGCCGTTCTTGTCCGTGCAGGACGGGATCGGGACCATCAGGTCTCGGGGGAAGCTGACCACCGTGATGCGGCGCGGCTCCTGCGAGACGTGGACGAGCAGGTTCACGTCATTGAGCGTTCCCTCGGCGTCAGCTCCCGTGCACCGCTCGCCGAACAGGTCCTTGTACTTCTCCTCGCAGGTGTCCACCCCGGTGAGCACCATGTTGAAGCCGCCCTCGTACTCGCCGATGTCCGGCGGGATGGGGTCCTGGCCCTCGATCTCGACAGCATTCGCCGAGACCGTGCTCGTGAGGTCGTAGAAGACGTAGGCGCCGACGCCGAGGCCGCTCACCAGGACCACGGCGAGGCCGATGGCGATGAACTTCAGGAGTTGGCCGACGGTACCGGGAGTACCCAGCTGACCATGGCGCGCGATGGTGTGCCGGCGTCGGGGGTTCTGGCTCACTCGGGACCTTTCGGATTCAGCGCCGGTGCGGGGGACACCGTGCTCACAATGCGGAGGGTGTGGGATTCGAACCCACGAGACATCTCTGCCCACTGGTTTTCAAGACCAGCTCCATCGGCCGCTCGGACAACCCTCCCGGCAGGCACTTCTGCCGACCAGGCGTGAGTCTAGCCGAGTTCTATTCTCCGGCGCTGACCTGGGCGGGGGCTGGAAGCGTGTCGAGCGCTCGCGCCAGGCCACCGTCGACGACATCTGCGGTGACCTCGCCGGCTGCCTCCTTCACCACGTCCGGAGCCTGGCCCATCGCCACCGCCCGACCACCGAGCGAGCGCGCCCAGCCGAACATCCCGATGTCGTTGCGCCCGTCCCCGGCGACGAGGATGCGCCCCCCGCCGAGCCCGAGCTCGGTACGCACCTGCTCCAGCGCCGTGCCCTTGTCCACACCCTGCGGTGCGATGTCCAGCCACGCCGTCCAGCCGATCGCGTACGACACCTCGTTCAGACCGGCGTCAGCGACCAGACGGTGGAAGTCCTCTTCGTCGTGACCGGGAGAGACGACGACGATGCGCGAGACGGGAAGGGCTCCGAGCTCGTCGAAGTCGACCTGTCGACCGCCGTCGAGCGTCCAGTCGTCGAGCTGCTCCGTGAACAGCCGCTGCCCCGAAGCCAGTTCCACCATGTACCTGGCGTCGGGCAGCCGCTCTCGCAGCAGACCGAGAACCGGGGTGGGGTCGAACGTCTCCACGTTCCAACGCTCCCAGTCATCGCCCGATCGCCGCATCGTCACGGCCCCGTTGGAGCAGACGACGAAGTCAGCGGTCAGTCCGAGTTCCTCGACGTAGCGCCGCGTCGCCATCCAGCTTCGTCCGGTCGCGATCGTGACGACATGTCCGCCGTCGCGCAGGCGGGCGATCGCCTCCGGAACACCGGGGCTCATCGTCTCGTCCTGCAGCAGGATGGTCCCGTCGACGTCGAGGCCGACCAGCCAGGCGTCCGTCATCGTGCGGCCCGCCCCTCAGCGAGCGGCTCAATCACCTCGAGGCCGCCGAGATACGGGCGCAGCACCTCGGGGACGCGCACGGATCCATCCGCCTGCTGATGGGTCTCGAGCAGCGCCACGATCCAGCGCGTCGTGGCGAGCGTGCCGTTCAGCGTGGCGACGTGCTGCGTCTTCGCCGCGCCCTGCGCAGCACCATCCGCGGTCTCCACCACCGGCCGGTACCGCACATCGAGACGTCGCGCCTGGAACGTCGTGCAGTTCGAGGTCGACGTCAGCTCGCGGAAGGCACCCTGCGTGGGGACCCAGGCCTCGATGTCGTACTTGCGGGCCGCGCTCGAACCGAGATCTCCCGCTGCGACGTCGATCACGCGGTAGGCGAGGCCGAGAGAGGTCAGCATCTCCTCCTGCAGCGCGACGAGGCGCAGGTGCTCGGCCTCCGCGTCCTCGGCCGTCGTGTAGACGAACATCTCGAGCTTGTTGAACTGGTGCACACGGATGATGCCTCGGGTGTCCTTGCCGTGCGAGCCCGCCTCACGCCGGTAGCACGTCGACCAGCCGGCGTACCGGAGGGCACCGTCCGTCAAGTCGACGATCTCGTCCTTGTGGTACCCGGCGAGCGCGACCTCGCTGGTGCCGACGAGGTACAGATCGTCGTCCTTGTCGAGGTGATAGACCTCGTCGGCGTGCTCGCCGAGGAAGCCCGTCCCCTGCATGATCTCGGGGCGCACGAGCGTCGGGGTGATCAGGGGCACGAAGCCGTTCTGCAGCGCCTTGTCGAGCGCGAGGTTCATCAGCGCGATCTCGAGACGTGCTCCGATGCCGCGCAGGAAGTAGAAGCGGGCGCCGGAGACCTTGGCACCGCGTTCCATGTCGATCGCACCGAGGAGCTCGCCCAGCTCGAGGTGGTCCTTCGGCTCGAAGTCGAAAGCGGGCACGTCTCCCACACGCCGCAGCTCGACGAAGTCGGCTTCGCCACCGGCCGGCACACCGTCGATGACGACGTTCTCGATCCGGGCGAGGGCTGCGGCCGCTGCCTCAGCCGCCTCGTTCGCGGCGTGCTGGGCCTGCTTCACTCGCTCGGCGAGGTCCTTGGCCTGCGCGACCAGGGCGGCCTTCTCCTCCTTCGGGGCTTTCGCGACCAGCTTCCCGAAGGCGTTCTGCTCTGCTCGCAGCTCCTCGAATGCGGAGAGCGCCGACCGGCGCGATCGATCGGCCTCGAGTGCGACGTCGACGGTGCTCTGGTCGTTTCCACGAGCAGTCTGCGAGCGGCGGACGATCTCCGGATTGTCGCGGAGGAGTGCGAGGTCGATCATCCACCAAGTCTACGGTGATCGTCACACCCTCTCGGATGTCACACTCTCGGCGCAGCATCGTCTTCCTCTGCAACGGCCGGCATTCCGCCGACCCTCGGAAAGGAACACCCATGAGCACTCGCGTCACCGCCCTCGATCAGCTGAACCTGGCGTTCGCCGACCGCTTCAACGCCCGTGACCTCGACGGATTGATGGCATTGAACACCCCGGAGGTGGTCTTCGTCCCCGCGCCGGGGACACCGGTCACCGGCACGGAAGCCGTGAGGGGCGCGCTCGAGCAGTTCCTCGGCCTGAACCTGCCGATCTCGATGACGGTCCGTCACGTCTTCGAGAGCGCGGGCACCGGCCTCGCGGTCGCCGACTGGACGATCTCGGGCGTCGCACCCGACGGGTCGGAGGTCTCCCTCGCCGGGACGACCGCCGACGTCGCGGTGTACGACGATGCGCACGGCTGGCGCTACGCGATCGACAACCCGTTCGGGACCGCCTGAGATGACGTGAGGGAGACCTGCAGGAGAGTCTCCCTCACGCCACCCCCATGCCTGTGCCGCGGCAGGCCTTCAGCGCCTTGCGTGCCCGCGAGATGCGCTGCCGGGCGGCGGCGGGTTCGATTCCGAGTCGCGTCGCCACCTCCTCCGCCGAGAGCCCGTCGGCTACCGTCAACAGCAGTGGTTCCCGAAGCGTGGGTGGGAGCGCATGCACAGCCGCCATTGCTCCGTCGAGCAGGACTCGCGCCTCGACGACGGACTCGACGCTGACGTGCTCGTCCGCCGCCTCTTCCAGCGTCGCGGCGGGGCGACGGGAGCGCTGTCTGGCGAGGTCGACGGCGACGTTCCTGGCGATCACGTCGAGCCAGGCGCACATGCGCCCTGGCTGCGGGGTGTCGAGGTGAGAGATCGACCTCCAGGCGCGCAGCAGCGCGTTCTGCGCCGCGTCGTCGGCGTCGTCGACGGGAACCCCGAGCGAGATGCTCCGTCGCCGCAGACGATCGGGGTCGCCTTCGATCATCGCGGAGAGCACGGTGCGAGCGGTGTCGTCGGAGTCATCGCGCATGTCTCCATTCTCCTCGCGCCGGGAAGGCCCGGCGCCGGATGGGCGACCCGAGTGGATCGCGGTTTAGAGTAGCGCCATGACCACGAGCGAACCCGTCCGGCGACAGGCGGCGCTCATCTACAACCCGATCAAGGTCGACGGCAAGCACCTCCGGGGCCGAGTGCGCGATCTCTCCCGGGAGGCCGGTTGGGAGCATCCCGCGTTCTATCCCACGACCGTCGAGGACGCCGGCCAGCTCGCCACGGCGCAGGCGCTGGAGCGCGGGGTGGACGTCGTGCTGGTCGCGGGAGGCGACGGCACGGTGCGCGCCGTGTCGGAGGCGATCGCGAACAGCGGGGTGCCGTTGGCGATCCTGCCCAGCGGCACCGGGAATCTGCTCGCGCGCAATCTCGGGCTCCCGCTGGGCGACCCGACCGAGATGATCCAGGCGGCGCTCGGCGACTTCCGACACCCGATCGACATCGGCTGGGCGCGGCTGACTCGACAGGACGGTGAGGAGGCGCAGCATGCGTTCGTCGTCCTCGCCGGAATGGGTCTCGACGCCGACATGATCGCGAACACCCGCTCCGATCTGAAGAAATCCGTCGGGTGGATCGCGTACGTCGACGGCGCCGCCCGCTCCCTGCCTCGCGCGAAGCCGTTCCGCGCGGTCTACCAGATCGACGACGGACGCCTGCATACCCATCGCGCCTACAGCCTGCTGTTCGCGAACTGCGGCACGCTCCCTGCCGGGATATCCCTGATCCCCGAGGCATCGATCACCGACGCCGCCCTCGACGTGGCGGTCATCCAGCCGACCGGCATGCTCGGCTGGTTCGCCGTCTGGCGGAAGATCTGGTGGGACAACTCCGTGCTGCGACGCTTCCGCGCGGGACGCCGAGTCCTCGAACGGCGCGGGAAGAACGCCTCCGTCCACTACTTCCACGGGGCCGCGGCCGAGGCTGCAGCGCCCGACCCGATCCCGATCGAGCTCGACGGCGACGAATTCGGGGAAGCCGTGCGCATCACCTGCTGGGCAGACCCGGGGGCGCTTCTGCTGGCGCTGCCGACGGGCCACCCCGTGCACATCCTCTGAAGGCCCGCGGGCTTCGGATTCAGCGCACCTCGACCGTGCCTTCGAGGCCTCCGCCGACGAGGGTCAGAGTGAAGGGCGCGTCGTCATCGACCGCGTCGTCCCCGAAGGAGAGCAGCGTGGCGCGCGGAGCCATGTCCATCGTGCAGGCCTTGGTCTCATCCGTCACGAACGTCGCCGTGCCACTGTTCCCCGACCCCTCGAGGGATTCGATCACCGGCGGGCAGGACGACGATCCCCAGGTGAGCAGCACCAGAGCGCCGTCGCCGGACCAGCCGGCAGACGGCAGGTACTCGGTCGACGTGCCGGGCGTGCCCGTCGCGGCGGGGTCGCCGTCGAGGTCGACGTCGTCGGTGATGTCGCCATAGGTGACCTCGAGGGTGATGTCGGCTGTCGGATCCACGCCCTCGGGAAGCGCGCCGATGCTGGCCCGCGGAGCGAGGTCCTTCGTGCACGGCCGTGGCGACTCGCCCTCGGCGTCGACGAGAGTGACCGTGACGGTCTGTCCCTCGGCGCTCACCTGGTCCACCTGGGGGACGCACGTGGAGGAGCCCACAGTGACGACGGCGAACATGCGTCCGTCGTCGAGCAGCGCACCCTCGATGTCGTTCCGGTCGTCGACGCCGCCCGCGCTCGGCGCAGGGGAACTCGTCGGCGTCTCCGTACCGGGGCTCGCGGTGCAGCCGGCGACGAGGAGCGCCGCGGCGACGAGACCGACGACAGGGGCGAGAGGACGCAGCGCGGAGGTCATGCTCACAG
Organism: Microbacterium oxydans; assembly: GCF_006540085.1. Classification (GTDB taxonomy): domain Bacteria; phylum Actinomycetota; class Actinomycetes; order Actinomycetales; family Microbacteriaceae; genus Microbacterium; species Microbacterium oxydans. The sequence continues at coordinate 335,346 of NZ_BJOG01000008.1, forward strand.
GGTAGCCCTCGCGGACTCGCGACGGATAGCGCGACGACTACTGCAGCGCGGAGGTGAGGCGGGCGAGGTTGTCGAGCACGGTCGAGCGCAGCGGCTGCTGCATCCACTCCTCGAGCGTCAGCTCACGGCTGAGGGAGCGGTACTTGTCCTCGACCTCCCGCATCTCGGCGACGAACTCCTCGCCACGCACCAGCATCGAGACCTCGAGGTTCAGACCGAAGGAGCGCATGTCCATGTTGCTGGACCCGACCACCGCGACCTCCTCGTCGATCGTGAGCGTCTTGGTGTGCAGGATGTAGGGCTTGCGATACATCCAGATGCGCACTCCCGCCTTGAGCAGAACCTCGTAGTAGCTGCGCTGGGCGTGATAGACCATCGCCTGGTCGCCCTCTTCCGAGACGAACAGCTCGACGTGCACGCCACGGTCGACGGCGGCCGTGACCGCGAGGAGCAGGGCTTCGTCGGGGACGAAGTAGGGGCTGACGATCATGATCTTCTTCTTCGCCGCGTAGAGCAGTGCGAGGAAGAGACGGAGGTTGTTCTCGACTTCGAACCCCGGGCCGGAGGGCACGACCTGGCAGTCGAGATCCCCGGAGCCGATGTTCGCGTGGGCGATGTCGATGCCCTCGAGCACCGTGTCGGTCTCGCTGTACCAGTCGGCGACGAAGATCGCGTTCACGCTCAACACCACGGGACCGTCGAGACGGACCATCAGGTCGACCCAGTGCAGTCCTCGCTTGATGTTCTTCTTCAGGTTGTAGGTCGAATCGGTGATGTTCTGCGACCCGAGGAATGCGATGTTGCCGTCGACGACGAGGAGCTTCCGGTGGTTGCGCAGATCGGGGCGCTGCATCTTGCCCTTGAGCGGCTGCACCGGGAGCATCAGGTGCCAGTCCGCCCCCATCGCGTTGAGTCGCGCGATGGTCTGCTTGTAGCGGGGCTTTCCGCGGTTCGCCCAGTGATCGAGCAGCACGCGGACCTCCACCCCTCGCGCGCAGACCTCTTCGAGGGCGCGGAAGAAGTTGTCGGTCGAGTCGTCCGACTGCAGGATGTAGAACTCGACGTGCACGTACTCCTGCGCGGTGCGGATGGCCTCGGCCATCTCATCGAGCGACTCCTGGTAGTCGGAGATGAGGTGGGCGCCGTTGTCGCCGGAGAGCGGGAGGGCGCCGAGCTTCTGGTTCATCTGCACGATCGGGCCGAACCACGCAGGGGCGTTCGGACGCAGGGTGCCGAAGTGCAGGTGCTCGCTGGTCTCCGCGATGTACTCGTTGATCTGATCCTGCTTGCGTCGACGCGCCCGCGGGAGGCGGGGGTTGCCGATCATGAGGAACAGGAAGACGCCGACGAAAGGGATGAAGAAGACGGCGAGCAGCCACGCCATCGCGGCGGTGGGGCGGCGGTTGCGGGGGATGACGATGATCGCAGTGACGCGGATGACGATGTCGAGCATCAGCAGGAAGGCGGCGATCCACCATGCCCAGCTATCCGCCGTCATCGTGCCCCCTCGCCACCGCAGTGACCGTCACAGCTCACGCGCATCTGAGCAGATGCACTGGCTTCACAGTAGCCGATGGGGTGGGAATCAGCCGCGTGGCGGGAGGCCCCGCGCTGCGCGCTCCTCGGCTTCGATCTGCGCGTGCACCTTGCGTTCGGTGCGGTCGAAACGGAGGATGCCTCGGACCACGAGGAAGAACACGACGCTCACTCCGACGGTCGGCAGAAGCGACCATGCCGCGGCGAGCCAGAAGTTGTCCATCCCTCCATGGTACGCGAGCCACTGTTCGTGCACACTCCGGCACTCACAGGATCTGCGTCCACAAGCCCCCTTTTCCCCTCCCGTCCGCCCCGCCGACGTGCACACTCTCGAGATGACCACAGTTCTCCGCGCCACCGATTCCGCCGCATTCCTCGGCATCGTCCCCTCTCTCGCCGGCTTCACGCCCCGTCGGAGCATCGTCCTCCTCCCGTTCCGCGGCTCGCGCACCGACGGTGCCATGCGTCTGGACCTCCCCGAGGAGAGCACCGATGTCGGTCGCTATGCCGACAACGCGGTCGGGCTCGTGGCACGGGTCTCCGGAACGGATGCGGTGGCCGTCGTCGTCTACACCGATCAGGATGCGCACCCGACGCGCGACGGCCTGGTGCTCCCGCACGCGGTGGTGATCGACGAGGTGCTCGGCTGCGCGGAGGATGCGGGTCTGCGAGTCGTCGACGCTCTGTGCGTGACGCCGTCCGGCTGGTCGAGTTACCTCGAGGAGGAACCGGAGCTCGGGTCTCTCGCGCAGATCCGCCTTCCGTCCGACCTGCCGCCGATGGAAGACGTGTCCGGAGATCAGAACGTCGGCACGGAGCTGCCGACCGTCGATCTGGCGGAGAAGGAGCGGGTCGGGCGAGCATCCGCCGACCTCGACGCGCTCCTCGATCGGCGCGGGCGCGCTCCGCGAAGCGCCAGGGAGAATCCTCAGCTCATCGCCGCACTCGTCCTGCTCGACGACGTGCCCGCGTTCCTCGAGTCGGTGCTGGCTGCACCCGACGGTCTTCCACCCTTCGCGACAGCCGCGCTGCTGTGGTGTCTGGAGAAGCCGCTGCTGCGCGACGTGGCGATCGCGCAATGGGCGACCGACCTCGCGGGAGGCACCCGCACGCTCGACGCCCAGACCGCCTTCGCCGAGTCCGGCGTCATGGTTCCCGACGAAGTGGGCGACGTGTTCCTCGGACGCGGACCGACGCCCGACACCGAACGCCTGCGGTGCGCCCTCTCGGTCGCGCGCGAGGCAGCCGCCCGTGCACCCCGGCACTCGCGACCCGCCCCGCTCACCGTGGCCGCGTGGCTGTCCTGGGCGCTGGGGCGCGCCAGTCACGCGGGCCGCTACCTCGAGATGGTGCGCGAGATCGACCCTCGGTACTCGCTCGCCGCACTGTTGGAGACCATGATCGGCGGGGCCATGCTGCCGGAATGGGCGTTCCGGCGCGGCCCGATGGGATGAACGACTCCGTGGACTACTTCACCAGAGGGAAGAGGATGGTCTCCCGGATGCCCAGACCCGTGATGGCCATCAGCAGTCGGTCGATCCCCATGCCCATCCCGCCGGACGGCGGCATGCCGTGCTCGAGGGCGCGAAGGAACTCTTCATCCACGGGCATGGCCTCGACATCGCCGCGTGCTGCGAGCTTGGCCTGCTCGACGAAGCGCTCCCGCTGGATCACGGGATCGACGAGCTCGGAGTATCCCGTCGCCAGTTCGAAGCCGCGGATGTACAGGTCCCACTTCTCCACGACGCCCGCGATCGAACGATGCTCGCGCACGAGGGGCGACGTGTCGACGGGGAAGTCCATCACGAACGTGGGGCGGACGAGGTCGCCCTTCACGAAGTGCTCCCACAACTCCTCGACGAGCTTGCCGTGGGTTGCCTGCGGTGGCAGATCCACATCGTTGGCCTCCGCGAAGGCGATGAGGTCCTCGACGGAGTCCTGCGGGGTGATGACACGACCCGAAGCGGCCGAGAGCGACTCGTACATCGAGATGCGGTCCCACTCACCGCCGAGCTCGTACTCGGTGCCGTCGGCCCAGGTCACCGTGGTGGAGCCGGCGACCGCGATCGCCGCGTTCTGCACGAGCTCCTGCGTGAGCGCGGCCATCTGGTTGTAGTCGCCGTACGCCTGATAGGCCTCGAGCATCGCGAACTCGGGGCTGTGCGTCGAGTCAGCACCCTCGTTGCGGAAGTTGCGGTTGATCTCGTAGACGCGCTCGATGCCGCCGACGACCGCGCGCTTGAGGTACAGTTCCGGCGCGATGCGCAGGTACAGCTCGGTGTCGAACGCGTTCGAGTGCGTGATGAACGGGCGGGCAGAGGCTCCTCCATGCTGCACCTGCAGCATGGGCGTCTCCACCTCGAGGTAGTCGTGGCTCGTGAACGTCGAACGCAGGCTCGCGTTCACGGCGGCCCGAGCACGGACGGTGTTGCGCGCCTGCTCCCGCACGATCAGGTCGAGGTAGCGGCTGCGCACCCGGCCCTCTTCGCTGAGCTCGGAGTACGCGTTGGGCAGCGGGAGGATCGCCTTCGCAGCGATCGTCCAGTCGTCGGCCATGATCGACAGCTCGCCGCGACGGCTCGAGATGACTTCACCGTGCACGAAGACATGGTCACCGAGGTCGACGTACTCCTTCCAGTCCGCGAGGGATTCCTCGCCGACGTTCGCGAGGGAGATCATGGCCTGGATACGCGACCCGTCGCCGGCCTGCAGGGTGGCGAAGCAGAGCTTGCCGGTGTTGCGGCTGAACACCACTCGGCCGGCGACCCCGACGACGACGCCGGTCTCGGCACCCGCTTCGAGGTCGCCGTACTCGGCGCGCAGTGCAGGGATCGTGTGAGTGACGGGCACTCCGACGGGGAATGCCCCTCCCCCCGCGTTCGACCGCTTCTCGATCAGACGCTCGCGCTTGGCGAGCCGCACGGCCTTCTGCTCGTGGACGTCCTCGTCGGTGGAGGGGTCGGTCGATGCCGATTCGGGCGCGGGCGACGCGTCAGTCATGTGGGGGGCTCCTTGGAAGTCCCTCCCAGTTTACCGAGGCGGCGTGACGCCATCGGTCGCGTGCTGGGTAGCCTCGGAGAATGGCCCACACACGGATCCTCCGCGCGTTCGCTGCACTCCCCCTCGCCCTCGTGGCGGCCTTCACCCCGGCTGCGGCGTTCGCGACGTCAGCCGAGCACGCCGCTCACGCCGCAGCCGGTCCGATCCGCGCCGCCACGACCGATGTCGACGACTTCTCCTACAGTTCCTGGGACGCGGCGTACGAGGTCGGGCTCGATGACGACGGCCGCGCGCGGATGCGTGTGACGGAGACGCTCGTGGCGCGTTTCCCCGACGCCGACCAGAATCACGGCATCGTCCGGGGGCTCGCGACCTCGTACGAAGGGGCCAGCACGGAGACGACGGTACTCTCCGTGACCGACGGGAACGGCGCGGAGGTGCCCTACGAGACGGACGAGGAGGACGGTCTCCTCTACGTGCTCACGGGCAACGACGACGACTTCGTCCGGGGTCTCACCACGTACGTGATCGAGTACGAGATGCGCGATGTGATCCTGGCGACGAAACCCTCTGCGGGATCGTCGGCTCCTCCCGCGGACGAGTTCTACTGGGACCTGCTGCCGCTCGACAGCACGCAGTCCATCGATCGCTTCCGCGCTGACGTCACGCTCGACTCCTCCTTGAGCGCTGCGCTCAACGGGGCCACGCGCTGCTACACCGGTCCCTCCGGCTCGAAGGACGAGTGCGAGCTGGACGGTCCGATCGCGGACGGGCGCGATGTGACGTTCCGCGTCGAATCGGGAGCCCGTCCTGCCGGCGACGGGGTGACCGTCGCCATCGGCTTCGACGCCGGTACGGTCACCCAGCCTCTCGCCCGCACCCCCGACCCCGTGGCGGACGTCACCCCGATCGTCGCCGCCGTCGGCGCGCTCGGGCTCTCGGTCGGCAGCTGGGTGGCCGTCTCGGCCTTCACCCGGAGACGCCGAAGGGCGACCGGAATCGTGGTCGCCCAGTACGACGTGCCGGATTCACTGCCTCCCCTGCTGGCCGCCGCCGTGGTGCCCGGCGCCAAGGACGTGATCCCCTCGGAGATCGTGCACCTGGCCGTCCGCGGCACGCTGCGCATCGAGGAGGGGGCGGAGGAGGAGGAGGCCCGGTTGCGTCGGCTCCCCGGAACGCGACTCCCCGACCAGCTCGACGTCGAGGCCCTGGATGCCCTCTTCACCGACGCGGACGGCGAGGGTGTGGTCGACCTGCCCACCGCCGATGAGACGTTCGCCGCGCGGATGACCGCCCTGGAGCAACGCGGGACGATCGAGGCGCAGAACCGCGGGCTCACCGAGAAGGCGCGCAGTCGGGCGGCCGTGATCCTGCAGTGGTGTGCGATCGGCATCGCGGTCATCGGTCTGGCGTTCGGGATCTGGAGCGCGGCCAGCGGGCGGCTCTCCGCGATCCCGGCGCTCGTGGTGATCTCCTTCGGCGCTTTCCTGGTGCTGCTCTCCAGCATCTACGGCTTCTCGAAGCACACGGTGCTCACGGCCGAAGGCGCCCGCACCTACGAGTACCTGCGCGGCGTCGAGGAGTTCATCCGCGTCGCGGACGCCGACCGCCTGCGCATGCTGCAGTCCTACAGCGGGGCCGAACGTCGAGCAGACGGCACCGCCGACGTCATCCACGTCTACGAGCGCCTCCTCCCCTACGCCATCCTCTTCGGCATGGAGGACGAATGGGGCGAGGTGCTCGAGAAGGCGTACACGCGTGCACAGCACGGCGCCACCTGGATCGGCGACCCGACCTCGTTCGTGCTGCGCGCGCAGCTCGCCTCGTTCGTGGCCTCGTCGCACTCGGCGGCGACCTACTCGGCGCCGTCGACGGGGTCCTCGTCCAGCGCGGGCGGGTCCTTCGGCGGCGGATTCTCCGGTGGCGGGGGCGGCGGGGGCTTCTCGGGCGGACGATGACACGGCGGCTTCCGGCACCCTGCGCTGAGACGCGGCGGGAACCGCTCAGATCAACGGCGGAACGTCGGAGGCTTCGCGCAATGCTCTCTCGACGGTCGACTGCACGAGCGCCGAGAGATACCCTCCGGGGTTCTCCACACCGATCTGCCGCAGTCGCTCGGTCGACTGACCGATGATCGACCGCGAGAACTCCGTGGCCGTCGCGATGGCATCCGCATAGGCGGGACGATCCGCTTCCGCGATCACCACGGGCTCGCATCCCATCTCCACGGCGAGCGCCTGGGCGATCGGCAGCACGGCGGCCGGCGCAGTCACCGCGGCGAACCCGGCCTGGAGCTGGCGGAGGTCGATCGACGTCCCCGTGAAGGTGATCGCCGGATGCACGGCGAGAGGGATCGCGCCGCGCTCGGCCGCAGGACGCAGCACCTCGATGCCGTAGGCGGGGTCGGTGTGCAGCACGAGCTGACCGATCTGCCAGCCGCCCACCTCCGCGATGCCGGCGACCAGAGAGGGCAGTTGCTCCGAGGGGACCGCGATGATCACGAGCTCGGCTCGACGCACGACCTCCAGCGCTTCGAGCACCGGCACATCCGGGAGCACGGCGGAGGCTCGCTCGTCGTCGGAGCCGCCCGTGATGCCGATCACGGCGTGGCCTGCACCACCGAGGGCTGCGCCCACGACCGGGCCCACACGGCCGGCACCGATGATGCCGACACCGAGGCGCCCGTCACGTGCCATCGTCGCTCCGTCTCCGCCGTCGCAGCGGGGGTTCGGAGGGAGCCTCGGGCGCGGCGGGAGGCACGGCCGGAGGAACCGGGGGCGGGGTCGTGGCGTTCACCGAGGGCGAAGACGGAACCGCCGGAGGCAGGGGCGGAGCGACCGGCGCTGTCGCCTGTGGCACGACTGGAGGCGCGAGCGGCGCTACCGGAGGTGCGGGCGGAGCTGCCGGAGGTGTGGGCGGCACGAGCGGAGGCGCGGGCGGAGCCGTGTGCTCCGGAGCCGGGAAGACCGGCGCCGCCCCCGTGTACGCCGGAGGTGCGGCGACGGGCGGCGGTCCCGTGTACGCAGGAGGTGCGGGAGGTGCGGCGACCGGCTGCGGCGCCGCATGCTCGCTCCACCGGTGAGTGGTGTCGCGGGACGCGGCCTCCGCCGCTGCGGCCGTGACCTCGTCGATCAGCGCCAGCGCATCGGCACGCTCGAGACCGGACAGGTAGCCGGTGATGGGACCGGGAACGGTGTGCACCTGCGCACCGGACACACGCTGCGCGCGGTCGATCGGCCCCTGGCTCAGCGAGACGCCCTGCAGCCGTGCGAGCGGGAACACGGCGAGCTTGCGCCACACGTTCCCGCGGCGGAGCAGCAGCCCGAAGTCTGCGACCAGGTAGCCGTGACGCTTCCAGGAGAACGGACGTCGCCACCGCGCTCGGCGGGGCATGGTCCGATAGGTGTCGTCACCCTCAGGGCCGACGATGCCCTGCTCCCACAGCGAGGGGATGCTCTCGGCGGGCACGTCGGGAAGGACGAGCGCGAGCACCCGCTCGACATCGGCACGCTTGCCGACCGGCAGCACCACGTTGAACTGCTGGCCGCTGCCCGATGACTGCTGCGCCGCGCTCTTGCCGCTCATCCGGTTGATCTTGATCGTCCACCAGCCGAAGGGACGCCACAGCAGCGACTGCGACACCTCCACGGCGAAGATGCGACCGGGCGGGAGCGTCTCGGTGACGGTCGTGAGGAGACCGTACGTGATCCGCACGCCGTCCGGTGTCGGCGCGATCGAGTAGCGCAGCGATTTGGAGATCTGCGCCCAGGTGATACCGACCACGGCGACGATCATGGGAACGCCCATGCCGAGTCCCAGCCCGAGGAGGATGAACCCCCCGTCCGAGTTGCCGTCGGCCAGCATCCCGATCAGGGCGCTGCCGATCGCGATCGCGAAGATCGCACCGAAGAAGACGAACCACAGCAGTCCGGAGATGAGCTGCGATCCGACCAGCCGACCGGTCGGGATCTTCACGACGCTCTCGGGGACCACGTCGGCGAGATCGACTCCGGCGATCAGACCGTTGACTCCCGCGTTCATCGATCCGACGAGCTGCGCTCGCGCGGATGCCGGTGCGGCCGCCGCCGCTGCGGCTGCTGCCGGGTTGAGCGCGGCGTCGCGCGCCGCGCGCGCGCCGGACGCCAGACGGAGGATGTCGGCGCGCACGGATTCGGCACGCGGGGTCGCCAGATACTCCAGCTCGACGTTCGCGTCGTTGCCGGCACCGACGACCTCGAGCTTCGCGAGGCCGATGATGCGCGCGGGGAACGGACGCGTCAGGTTGACACCCTGCACGCGGTCGAGCGGCGCGCGTCGGTGCGAACGGAAGATGATGCCCTTGCGGACCTCGACGTGGTCACCGGTGATGCGGAACTGCTGGAAGCGCCAGATGAACCAGAAGATCAGGATCAGCACGATCACGAGGCCCAGCACGCTCAGCAACGCGACCAGGATCAGGTTGTTCGAGAGAACCCAGTCGACGGGATCGGCGCCGGCGTAGTCGCCGTAATGCGCCTCTTCCGGCGCGAAGAGCGCGACGGCCCAGGAGATCAGGCGGTCGCGCATGTTCGCGATGACGATGCCGCCGATGATGATGAGCGCCAGGCCGCCCTTGAAGAGCGGCGTGAGCGGGTGCATCCGGTGCCACTCGCCGTTCGCGAGGGTCGTCGGGGCCTCCCCCGCCGATGCCTGCGGGCTGTGCGTCGCGAGCGGAGGCTGCTGCTCGCTCACAGGCCGGTCCGTCGGGTCTCGGCCACATGGATGAGCGTGTCGCGCAGTGCCTCGGCCGCTTCCTGCGTGAGACCGGGGATCTGCACACCGGTCGTCGCCGCAGCCGTGACCATCTTGAGCTGGGCGATCCCGAAGGCACGGTCGAGCGGCCCCTGCGTGATGTCGACAAGCTGCATGCGGCCGTAGGGCACGGCGATCATGCGCTGCCAGAGGATCCCCTTGCGGAAGACGATGTCGTCGGCGCGCAGCATGTAGCCGATCGCCCTCGCCTGACGCGGGAGGATGATCAGGGTGACCACCGTGATCAGCAGGATCACACCGGCCGGGATCCACACCCAGTCCTGTTCCAGCACGATGTTCAGCACGATCGCGGCGGCGGCGACGATCACGAGGAAGATCACGTTCTGGACGATCTGCGAGACGACGTAGCGCGGCGAGATCTGGTGCCAGGTGCCGTCGAGTTCCAGGCGGGCCTCGTTGCGCGCCGTGCGCAGCTGCGTGTAGGTGCCACGGTCGAGGGCGTCGAGGTCAGTGCCCTCCGCCGGGTTCAGGGGCGCGGTCTCTGGGTTCTGAGTCATCAGGATCCTTCGGCAGGGTGCAGAACTGTTCGGCGACGAGAGCAGCGATCACGAGGACGATCGCACTTCCGATCAGGGCCAGCATGGCCACAGTCGACCCTACCGGCGGAACGACGGGGCGCGACAGGAGGAAGACCAGCAGCCCCGCTCCGAACCCCGCCATGATCGCGCCGAGAAGGCTGGATGCACGGGCGAGCGTCGCCGCTCTCAGCGCACGGAACGGATCGATGCGGATGCCCGAACGCACACTGCGTCGCACCGGCCAGGCGACGCCGAGAGATGCCGCGGCGATCAGCAGCAGGAGTACCGGCAGCAGGAGCGACGGCGTGAAAGTCGCGCGCCCCGAGGCCGTCAGCAGATGGTCGAGCAGGAAGCCGACGCCGCCGCCCAGCAGTGCGAGGAGGACGAGCACGCCGGCGGAGGTACGTCTCATCCCTCGCCTCCGGCACGAAGGGCGGCCGCGAGGTCGGCGACCCTCCCCCGACCGAGCAGCACCGCGTCCTGATCGACGTCGAGCCAGGGGTCGAGCACGAAGAGGCGTTCGGCGGCACGCGGGTGCGGCAGCTGCAGATGCGGTTCCTCGGAGATGACGTCGCCGTACGCGATGAGGTCGAGGTCGAGGGTGCGGTCGCCCCAGCGCTCACGGCGCTCCCGACCGTTCTCATCCTCGATGGCGTGCAGCATTCCGAGCAGGATCTCGGGGGCCAGACGCGTGGTGACCAGTGCCACCGCGTTGACGTAGCCGGGGGCGTCGGGATCGGGACCGTCGGGCCGGAGGGCGACCGTCTCGAACAGCTTCGACAACCGCACCTCGCTGACCAGCGGCAGTCGTGCGATCCGCTCGGCGGCAGCGGTGATCGTGTCATGGCGATCGCCGAGGTTCGCGCCGAGGGCGACGACGGCCGTCACCTCCGGCCGCCCGGGGCGAGGCGCCGGCATTGCGGGTGGGTTCGCGAGGTTGCGGCTCATGCGGTGGTGTCCTCCGGCGCATCAGGGGTTCGGCGGCGATGCAGGGTGACCGCCACATCGGCGAAGTCGAGGGGAATCGGGGCGTGGGGCTTGTGCACCGTCACGGTGATGTCCTGCACCCGTGGGTCGTCGAGACCGACCGCGGCGATGCGTTCGGCGAGCGTCTCGATCAGGTTCACGGGCTCCCCCGACACGACCGCGGCGACCTTCTCGGCCAGCTCGCCGTAGTGCACCGTGTCCACGACATCGTCGGAGGCAGCGGCACGCGCGAGGGAGAGCCGCAGTCGCAGGTCGATCGTGAACTCCTGGCCGTCCTGACGCTCGTGCTCGAAGACGCCGTGACGGCCGAACACCGTCAGACCGGTGAGGACGATCTCGTCGAGGGGCTCCATACGTCTAGCGTACGGGGATCGCCCCGAGACGCCCTCAGCCTTCCCAGGCGTGCGCGATCGCCAGGGCGTCGCGCGTGGATGCCACGTCGTGCACACGCACGGCCCACACTCCGGCTCTGACCGCGAGCGCACTGGTGACGGCGGTGGCGAGGTCGCGACGGGATTCGGAGACCTCCTCGTCGGGACCTGTCTCCTGACGGAGTACCTCTGCGAGGAACCGTTTGCGCGACGTGCCGATCAGCACCCGAGGGCCCAGTGCGACGATCTCGTCGAGCCCGCGCAGCATGTCCCAGTTCTGCGCTCCCGACTTCGCGAACCCGATGCCGGGATCGATGATGAGGCGAGACGGCGCGATCCCCGATGAGGCCGCCTCACCGATGCGCTCCTGCAGCTCGCCGGCGACCTCGCGCGCGACGCGGTGGTACTCGGCATTGGCATACATGTCCGAAGAGAACCCGCGCCAGTGCCCGATCGCGAAGTCGGCGCCGGATTCCGCGACGGCAGCGCGCATCTCCGGATCGGCGAGCCCCCCGGAGACGTCGTTGACGATCCTGGCCCCCGCCCGCACGGCGGCGGCTGCTGTGGCGGCGCTGAGCGTATCGACGCTGACCGGCACGCCAGCGGCAGCGAGCTGTTCGATCACCGGGATCACTCGCTGCTGCTCGACGTCGGTGCCGACCCGGTCGGCGCCGGGCCTGGTCGATTCACCACCCACATCGAGCACAGCTGCTCCCTCGGCGCGGAGCCGCAGCCCGTGGGCCACCGCGCGGTCGACGTCGAGGTAGCGACCCCCGTCGCTGAACGAGTCCGGAGTGACGTTGACGATGCCCCAGATGCCCGTCATCCGTGCGCTGCTCCGAAGCCGGCCGAGCCGATCAGAGTGATGAGCTCGGCCCGGGAGACGGGATCGTTGTACTCACCGCGCGCCGCGATGGTGAGTGTCGAGGCCTCGGTCTGGCGTCCGCCGCGCATGGTGACGCAGCCGTGCGCCGCATCGAGCACGACCAGCACACCGCGGGTGTCGAGGTGCTCCGCGATCGTGTCGGCGATCTGCTCGCCCAGCCGTTCCTGCACCTGCGGACGCGCGGCGAGGATCTCGACGACCCGCACGAGCGCTCCCAACCCGACGACCTGTTCGCCGGGGAGATAGGCGATGTGCGCGTGCCCGGCGAAGGGCAGCAGGTGGTGCTCGCAGACGGAGCGGAAGCGGATGTCGCGCAGCAGCACGGCGCCGGAGGGCAGCGTGTCGGGCGCGGGGCCTCGGGAGACACTGATGGTGCGCGCGAGCGGTTCAGCCGGGTCTTCGCCCACTCCGGAGAAGAACTCCGTGTACAGCTCGGCCATGCGCGTCGGGGTCTGCTTCAATCCCGGTCGGTCCGGGTCTTCGCCGATCGCCGCGAGAAGCTCTCGCGTGAGCCGCTCGACGCGCTCTCTGTCGACCGTCACGTCACGCCGTCGCAGGCCGCGGGTTCCCTGCTCCCGCCGAGCCCTGCTGCGTGCGCGGCACGCCGGCCGGAGCCTCGACGGATGCCGCCAGCGAGACGTCCTTCTTCGGCACCTCGATCGGAGGACGTTCCGAGACCGGACGCCCTTCGCTCGAGAGCCACAGCGGGCGCTCCGGCAGCTTCTTGATCTCGGTGAAGATCTCCGCGATCTGGTTGTGGTCGAGGGTCTCCTCCTCGAGCAGGGCCAGGGCGAGCTTGTCGAGGATGTCGCGGTTCTCGCTGATGACCTCGTAGGCCTCGTTGTGCGCCTGCTCGATGAGCGCGCGCACCTCGGCGTCGACGCGCTCGGCGACCTTCTCGGAGTATTCGCGGCCACGGCCCATGTCGCGTGCGACGAACATGTCGCCGCCCTCGGTGCCGAGCTTGACCGGACCGACCTGCGTCGTCATGCCGTACTCGATGACCATCTTGCGAGCGATCGAGGTCGCCTTCTCGATGTCGTTCGAGGCACCGGTGGTGGGGTCGTGGAAGACGATCTCCTCCGCGACGCGGCCGCCCATGGCGTAGGTGAGCTGGTCCTGCAGTTCGTTGCGGGTGACCGAGTACTTGTCGTCGAGCGGCAGCACCATCGTGTAGCCGAGCGCCTTGCCACGAGGCAGGATCGTGATCTTGGTCACCGGGTCGGTGTAGTTCATCGCCGCCGCCGCGAGCGCGTGTCCGCCTTCGTGGTACGCCGTGATGAGCTTCTCCTTGTCCTTCATCACGCGGGTGCGGCGCTGCGGGCCGGCGATCACACGGTCGATGGCCTCGTCGAGGGCGCGGTTGTCGATGAGCTGCGCGTTCGAACGGGCTGTGAGCAACGCGGCCTCGTTCAGCACGTTCGCCAGGTCGGCACCGGTGAAGCCGGGGGTCTTGCGGGCGACGACCTCGAGATCGACGTTCTTCGACAGCGGCTTGCCCTTGCTGTGCACCTCGAGGATCTTCTGGCGACCCTTGAGGTCGGGGGCGTCGACGCCGATCTGACGGTCGAAGCGGCCGGGGCGCAGCAGTGCGGGGTCGAGGATGTCCGGACGGTTGGTGGCCGCGATCACGATGACGTTCGCGTTCGGGTCGAAGCCGTCCATCTCGACGAGCATCTGGTTCAGCGTCTGCTCGCGCTCGTCGTTTCCGCCGCCCATGCCGGCGCCGCGGTGACGACCGACGGCGTCGATCTCGTCGATGAAGATGATGGCCGGAGCGTTCTCCTTGGCCTGGCTGAAGAGATCGCGCACACGAGAGGCACCGACGCCGACGAACATCTCGACGAAGTCGGAACCGGAGATCGAGTAGAACGGGGCGCCGGCCTCACCGGCGACGGCGCGGGCGAGGAGGGTCTTTCCGGTTCCGGGAGGGCCGTACAGCAGCACGCCCTTCGGGATGCGGGCGCCGATCGCCTGGAACTTCGCGGGGTCCTGCAGGAACTCCTTGATCTCGTGGAGCTCCTCGATGGCCTCGTCGGCACCGGCCACATCGGCGAAGGTGACGGTCGGGGTCTCCTTGCTGACGAGCTTGGCCTTGGACTTGCCGAACTGCATGACCTTGCCGCCGCCGCCCTGCATGGAGGACAGGAGCCACCAGAACAGCAGACCGAGCAGCACGAGGGGAAGAAGAAGGGAGAGGAAGCCGTCGAACCAGGTCGCACGCGGGACGGCGTCGTTGAAGCCGTCCTTCGGCGCTGCATCGTTGACGGCCTTGACGACCTCGTCGGCGCGCGCATCGACGTAGTAGAACTGGACGTTCTCGGAGCCCTGGAACGGCTTGGAGAGCGTCATGTCGACGCGCTGATCGCCATCGGTGTTCACGACCTCGGTGACCGTGGTGCCGGAGAGGAGCTTCAGCCCCTCCTGCGTCGTGATCTGCTTGGGCGCACCCAGATTCGAGATCAGCAGGAAACCGCCGAACAGGAGCACGCCGATCAGCGCGACGTAGATCAGCGGATTCCGGGTGAGCTTCTTCACATCCATGATCGGATCAGCGTATCGCGCGCGCCCTAGGGGGTCGCTGTGCGTTCACCCACGGCGTAGCGTTCGACGGCGAGGTCGGAGTCGCCGCGTCACCGCGGCCGGGTCTGCGACCTCAGGAATAGACGTGCGGGGCGAGCACGGCGACGTCGCGCAGGTTGCGGTAGCGCTCTGCGTAGTCGAGGCCGTAACCGACGACGAACTCCACCGGGATGTCGAAGCCGACGTACTTGCAGTCGATCTCGACCTTCGCCGCCTCGGGCTTGCGCAGGAGCGCCAGCACCTCGATCGACTCCGCGCCGCGCGATCCGAAGTTCTCCAGCAGCCAGCTCAGCGTGAGGCCGGAATCGATGATGTCCTCGACGATGAGCACGTGCTTGCCGTTGAGGTCCGTGTCGAGGTCTTTCCGGATCTGCACCACGCCGCTCGACTTCGTGCTGGCACCGTAGCTCGACACGGCCATCCAGTCCATCGGAGCGTGGAACGGCAGCGCCCGCGCGAAGTCGGCCATCACCATGACCGCGCCCTTCAGCACGCCGACGAGGAGAAGGTCCTTGCCCGCGTAGTCCTCGGCGACCTGCGCTGCGAGCTCGTCGAGCTTGGCGTGGATCTCCTCCTCGGTGACGAGGATCTGTGCAAGGTCGTCCTGGATCTCCGCGGCGCGCATGGATCGATTTTAGGCGACGCGATCGGATGCTCGGTCCCAGGTCTGTTCATCGGGACGGCATCTGCCCCTCGTCGGGCATCCGCACTACTGTGAGCGGTGATGCGGGCGGACGCCCCGAGGAAGGATTCACCATGGCTCTTGACGACATCCTCAACCAGGTGCCGATCGACGACATCGCCGAGAAGCTGGGCGTCTCGCGGGACGAAGCCAAGGTCGCGGTCGAGCAGGGCGGTGCGGTGCTGCTCGGCGGCCTCGCCAAGAACGCCGAGACGGATGAGGGCTCCGCGGCGATCCGGAACGCGCTGAAGAAGCATGAGGGCGCTTCCGGCGCGTCGAAGGTCGACGACATCGATCAGGCCGACGGCGGCAAGATCGTCTCCCACATCCTCGGTTCGAAGGAGAAAGAGGTGACGAAGGAGCTCACGGAGTCGAAGGCGACCCCCGGCATCGACTTCGGCAAGCTCCTTCCGATCCTCGCCCCGATCGTGATGGGCCTGATCGCGAACGCGACCAAGGACAAGTCGACGAAGGCCGACGCGGGCGCGGAGGGCTCCGGCGGTATCGGCGATGTGATCGGCGGATTGCTGGGCGGCGGCAACAGCGGCGGCTCGTCCGGCGGCATCGGCGATGTCATCGGCGGACTCCTCGGCGGCGGCAACAGCAGCGGTTCCGGCGGCGGCATCGACCTCGGCGGGATTCTCGGCGGCCTGTTCGGCGGCAAGAAGTAAGACCACATGCACGCATCCGGTCGCGCAACGGTGGTCCCCGCTCAGCGACCGGATGCGGCGAAGACGATGCGCCCCCCGTGGCGCATGGCCGAGCACTCCGGCAGGTCGATCGGCCCCTGCCCATTCCAGTCGGTGACCAGCCGCGCGACCTCGATCGTCTGCGACCTGGTCAGGCTCACCCCGAACTCGCTGTCGACGACGAGCCGGATGATCCGGTTGCGCAGTGCGGCGGGATTCGCGGCAAGCGCCGCCACGCTGACGGAGATCCCGGCTTCCGCGTGCTCGACGATGTCCTCGATCGTCTCGTGGATCATCTCGTCGAACGCCTCGGCGTCCTCCCGGAGCTGCTCCGCCGTGCGGGCGAGGGCCTCGGCGATGCCGGGACCGAGCTCGTCTTCGAGAACCGGGAGCACGCGCTCGCGCACTCGGACCCTGGCGTAGCGGTCGTCGCGGTTGTGCGGATCGTCCCACGGCGTGAGGTCGGAGGCGACGCAGAAGGCGCGCGTCGTCTCGCGGCGCACGCCCAGGAGCGGACGCACCCATCGCACATCGTCCTCATCCTCACGGACCGGAGCCATCCCCTGCAGGCTGGCCGCCCCGGAGCCACGAGCCAGGCCGAGCAGAACGGTCTCCGCCTGGTCGTCGAGCGTGTGCCCGAGAAGCACGGCGGCAGCTCCGACGTCGGCAGCCGCGTCTCGCAGCACCCGGTATCGCGCCTCTCGGGCGGCGGCCTCAGGACCGCCCTCCCCTGCGACGTCCACGCGCACGATCAACGGGTCGAGGCCGAGGTCGGCGGCTGCACGAGCCGCCGCGGATGCGACGTCTGCCGAGTCGTGCTGCAGGCCGTGATCGACGGTCAGGGACGCGACACGAAGTCCGAGCTTGGGCGCTTCGAACGCGACGGCCGCGGCGAGCGCGAGCGAATCCGCACCCCCGGACAGGGCGACGATGACGGCCGCTCCCTCGGGAAGGTCGGCGAGCGCGGTGCGCACGGCGAGGCGGATCTCGGCGATGGCGGGAGCGAGTGACGGCACGCCTCCACGCTAGGGCACCGCAGGGAACGGCGCGCCCTGTCCCGGTCGCCGGCGACGGCCGCGGGCGGGGCTATCCTGACGCCGTGACCGATGAGACGAGCACACGACCGTTCCGCACCGAGAGGTTCAAGGCCTTCGTCGATGCCGTCGTCGCGATCGCCATGACACTGCTCATCCTCCCGCTGATGGAGTCCGTCTCCGAAGCGGCTTCCGGTCAGCTGACCACCGCCGAGTTCCTGAACGAGCACGCGGGTCAGCTGCTCAGCTTCGGGTTGAGCTTCCTCCTCATCGCGACGTTCTGGATGGGCCACCATCGCCAGTACCGCGACGTGGAGTGGATCACCGTCCCCCTCCTGTGGATCAACGTCGCGTGGATGGCGACGATCGTCTGGCTGCCCGTTCCCACGGCGATGATCGGGCAGATGGACACCGATGCCCTCCAGGCGGTGGTCTACATCGGCACGCTGATCATGACGCAGGTGACGACTCTCGCCGGCTGGCTCTATCTCGCACGCCACCGCGAACTCACCACGGCGTCGACCGAGACGATCCGGCTGGGGGCGATCGGAGACCTCGCGGCGATCATCCTGTTCGCCGCAGCCCTGGCCATCGCCGTCCTCGCTGCGCCGAACGGGTACGCCGGGCTCTTCCTGCTGCTGCTCAGCGACCCGACGAGCCGGCTGTTGAATCGGCTGCTGCGCAGGCGCGGAACCGAAGAGCCTCGGCCGGAGACCGACGCCGGATCCTGAGCATTCACTGCCCATGGGGGTGCGAGCGCCGCAGGTAGGCTAGTCGGCGGTATCCAACCGAACTTTTCCTGAGGAGCACACGCATGGGCGCACACGACGCCGTCATCGAGATCCCGCGCGGCAGCCGCGTGAAGTACGAGGTCGACCACGAGACCGGGCGAGTGCACCTCGACCGCGTGCTCTACACGACCTTCGGCTACCCGGCCGACTACGGCTACTTCGACAACACGCTCGGCGAGGACGGCGACCCGCTCGACGTGCTCGTGCTGCTCGACCACGCCATCTACCCGGGCGTCGTCGTGGAGGTCCGCCCCGTCGCCGTGCTCAAGATGAGCGACGAGGCCGGCGGAGACGACAAGCTCGTCGCCGTGCTCTCCAAGGACCCGCGCTGGGCCCACATCCAGGACATCGACGACATCGCCGAGTACACGAAGAAGGAGATCGCGCACTTCTTCGAGCACTACAAGGACCTCGAGCCCAACAAGTGGGTCAAGGTCGATGAGTGGGGGAACGCCGCCGAGGCGCAGCGCATCCTCGACGAGGCGATCGTCCGTTTCGGCGAGCAGGGCCACTGACCCTCACGCACGCAGAAGACCCCCGGTTCCGCTCAGCGGCCGGGGGTCTTCTTCATGTCAGGAGGGAGCGGCTCAGGCCGACACTCCGCGATCGCCGAGGAACGCGACGGGATTCACGGGGCGACCGCCGACGTAGACCTCGAAGTGGAGGTGGCAGCCGAACGAGCGGCCGGTGTTGCCCGCGTACGCGATGACCTGGCCGGAGTTCACGCGCTGACCCGAACGGACGAGGATGCCGCCGTCGCGGATGTGGGCGTAGCCCGTGCCGATGCCGCCGCCGTGCTGGATGCGGATGTAGTTGCCGTAACCGGAGTTGGGGCCCGCATAGTCGACGGTCCCGGAGTTCGCGGCGTAGATCGGAGAGCCACAGCCGTTGGCGAAGTCGGTTCCGTAGTGGAAGGACGAGGAGCAGCCCTGGGAGCCGCACTGCACGGAGCGAGGGCCGTAGCCCGAGCTCTTCCCGCCGCCGTGCGGACGGCACCAGCCGCCGGAGCCCTGGCTTCCGCCACCGCCTCCGCCGCCACCACCGCCACCGCCGGCAGCGGCGGCCGCAGCTGCGGCAGCACGCTCGGCGGCTTCGCGTTCGCGACGGGCCTTCGCCTCGGCTTCGACACCGGCCTGGTAGCCGGCCACCGTCTGAGTCGTCACGTCCTTGAGGGCCGCGAGCTGAGCCTGCATGGTGGCGAGGTTCGCGGACTGCTCGTCCAGGGCGGCCTGAGCGGCTTCCGCCGCCTGCTGCGCGACGACCATCTTCTCTTCGGCGACCTTCTGCAGCCGGTCGCGCTCGTTGCGGGCGACGACGGCCTGGTCGCTGAGCGACTGCGCGGAGTTGCGAGCGGCGACAGCCTTGTCGTAGACCGACTGGTTGTACTCGAGCAGCTTGTCCATCGTGCCGAGGCGCGCGAGCAGCTCATCGGCGTTGTTCGCCGACCCGGCGAAGAACAGCTCCATCGACGTGTCGTCGCCGCCGTTGCGGTAGAGCTGCGCAGCCACCTGTCCCGCCTTGCGGGCGGAGCTGTCGGCGACCGCAGCCTGCTCGTCGGCCTTCGCCTGCAGGGTGTCGGCTTCGGTCGCTGCGGCGAAGTACGCCTGCTGCGCGTCGTAGAACTCCTGGGATGCGACCTTCGCCGCGGCCTGCGTCTCGGCGACCTTCTGCGTGAGGGACTGGATCAGCCCTTCGATACGCGAGACCTCGGCAGCCTTGGCCGCCTCGTTGTTCTTCGCTCGCTGCACGTCATCCCAGCTCGGGTACGTGGCGGCATACGCGGCGCTCACACCGTTGGTGATGCCGAAGGCGCTGAGCGCCACGACGCCGAGCGCGCCGATGCCGAGGGCTCCTCGACGACTGATGCCTGTCGCACCGAAGGCGCGGCGTTCTGTGGGAGTGGGCGCGCAGCCGCAGTCCTCGGACGCTGCTGCGACCGCAGCATCCAGCGTGATCTTGTCGTTCACACGGCCCCTTCCGCCGGTTTCACAGTTGCCACAGTAACAACAACTTTCACATCCGCACCAGGGGCACGGCCGCTCCTCCGCCTTCCACCGACCCGTCGATCGTGCCCCGGAAACACGCCCGGGTTGCGGCGCCGCGCCCTCGATTCGCGATTTGCCTGAAACATCCCTTATGCTTGAGCGTCGGCAAGGAAGTCCCCCGGGACTGACTCGGCCCCATCGTTTAGCGGCCTAGGACGCCGCCCTTTCACGGCGGTAGCACGGGTTCGAATCCCGTTGGGGTCACACCTTCCGATATAATTAAACAAGTATGGCCCTGTAGCGCAGTTGGTTAGCGTGCCGCCCTGTCACGGCGGAGGTCGCGGGTTCAAGTCCCGTCAGGGTCGCTCCGTGCGATGAGCTCTTTCTTCGGAGAGGGCTCTTCGTCTAGGACGCGACAGGTTCGCCGGTCGCGCGGCTCTGTAGCTCAGTTGGTAGAGCGTTCGACTGAAAATCGAAAGGTCACCGGATCGATGCCGGTCGGAGCCACACGAGTGATCGTTACAATCACTCCAGAAACCCTCGCCTAGCTTCTACATGGCGGGGGTTTTGCTTTGCCCGCGGCGAGACCTTTCCACCGACGCCCTGTGATCAACTGTTGCGTATGCGTTCAGAGCAGTCGTCCGTCATCCCGGTCGAAGCCCTCCGAGGCTTCCGGCCCGGGGACGACGCGACCTGGGAATGGGTGTCCCACGTACCGGGCATCGCGCTGGACCTGCTGCAGCGGTGGGAGCTCCGCCCTGAAGGCACGGTCCGATCGGGAGAGGCCGGGGTCTTCATTCCGGTGCGCCGTGCCGATGGAACACCCGCGGCGTTGAAGCTGCAGGTCCCCCGCGCCGAGACCACGGCTGCGATCATCGGCCTCACCCGTTGGCAGGGAGCCGGCATCGTCCGCCTGCTGGACAGTGATGCCGACCGCGGAGGGATGCTGCTCGAACGCCTCCATGGGGACCGCCCTCTGGAGACCGTCGAAGACGACGATGCTGCCGTTCGCGTGGTCGGTGGCCTCCTCGCACGCCTGCACGCTGTGGCCGCCCCGGACGGGCTCCCCCAGCTCGCGACGGTCACCGCCGAGATGATCGACGATGCTCCTGCGGCAGCGCGCGTGCTCGACGACGACGACCGGTCGCGGCTGGACCGATGGGTCGACACGGTGTCGGCGGTGGCCGATGACACCGGCGACCGCCTCCTGCACTGGGACCTGCACTACGGCAACGTGCTCGCGGCTGATCGCGAACCCTGGCTGGCGATCGACCCGGAACCGCTCGTCGGCGATCCCGGATTCGACCTCTGGCCCGCGCTCGACAGCGGATGGAGCGACGACCCCACCCGCACCGATGCAACCCGGCTCGTGCGGCGACGCTTCGACATCCTCACCGAGATGCTCGAGCTCGACCGCCACCGCGCGGCTGTCTGGACCCGTGCCCGCCTGCTGCAGAACACCCTGTGGGACATCGAAGACGGTCAGCCCGCCATCAGCGCGGCAGCGAAGCTGGTCGACGATGCGCTCCTCGCCGCCCACAGCTCCGAGATGCGGTGAACGCACCGAAACGGGTTCGCGTCGAGCGCTCTTCGCGAGGTGGAAGGCCCCGTCGTCGTCACAGCGATTCCGCAGCCTCCCGCGCTTGCTCCAGATCGTGCGCCGCCACTTCCGTGCGCTGAGCCGCAGCAGCTCGTTCCGCCTCCGCGCGCGACACCTCGGCCTCGGCGCGCTCGGCATCGGCGCGGGCGCGGGCGAGCTCGGCCTCGAGTTCGGCGGTCCTGTCCGAGAGTTCAGAGATGTGCGCTCGCACCCTCTGCAGCGCCGCATCCCTCCGTGCGAGCTCTCGCTCCGCGACCGTGTGCTCCTTCTCCGCCGCCGCGATCGCCCGCTCGGCGTCCCGGCGCGCCCGTCGCGCCTGCAGTTCATCCGTCGGAGGTCGCGGCGTCGGCTCGCGGTCGGGCACGTCGCCCGCCACCGCCTCACGGATCTCGCTCGCCGTGGCCGAGGGATCGAGAGCCCGCAGCAGTCGGCCGGAGGCGACGGCTGCGGCCGCCGCCGGATCGAAGAACGCCGCCGAGATGGTCTGCTCGACCGCCTCGAGCGTCGACGGCGTCACGCGCTCCCCGCGCGCTGCGGCCAGCTCTCCTGCGGCCTGGGCGAGCCGCCGGGTGAGGGCACGGCGTTCCCGTCCCAGCTTCGCCAGCGCCGGCGCGTCCAGGTCGTCCTGGGCTTCGCGAAGCTCTCGCGCGAGCTCCAGCGCCTCCCCGAGCTGCGCCGCCCGCTCGCGCGCGAACACGTTCACCACCCAGGCCGCGATCGACGGCTTCCTGAGAGCGAGGATCCGGGAGGCGAGCTCCGGATCAGCCTCCCCCGCCCGGGCCTTGCGCGACGCCACGAACGATTCCGGGGCGTCGGAGTACAGCACGGCTGCGATCTCCTCGAATGTGGGACCGACCATGTCGCCACCCTACGCCGATACCGGTCGCCCGCCCGGGCTCCGCCCTGTGACCCCGCCCGCGATCACAACAAGTCGTACTCCCCGCCGTACGGCACCGCACTGTCGCCGGTGTCCCGCGCGTCGAATTCCACCGTCTCGACCGAGATCACGACGTGTGTGACCGAGGAGATCAACACGCTGACCGAGCGATTGCCCACCACCGAGAATTCGACGAACCCGCCTCCGGTCTGGATCGCCTCCTCTATCCGACCTCTCAGCTCGACGGCATCCTCCCCCTGCGCCAGGAAGAACTCTGATTCATTGAGCGCAATCCGCGTGCGCGCCATCGTCTGCACCTTGTCCTCCGCTCGTTGTCATTCCGTTGTCGTCATCCTGAGACGGTAACGAGTACATCCGGGCTCGCAGAGGGGGTTGCGCATGAGCCGCAGAAGAGGCAGTGCGCCGGTGTACCGTGATCACATGGGCAGACTCCGCTACGACGGGACCTCGGATCCGATCCTCATCGAAGACGCGACTCTGGCGCACCTCAAGATCGTCATCTCGACCAAGCTCCGCCGCCAGGAGAGCTTCATGATGACCTGGCTCCCGGTCAACGGCGGGGTCGACAAGCGCGCCACCGTGTGGATCCATCCGGCGATCCCGCTGCAGTTCGGGTACGACGCCGCCGAGCCTCCGGCGATCGATCCGCGACTGATCGCCGACATGATGCAGGCGCTCAACGCGTCGGGCGAACTCGTGCTCGATCATCTGATCTCCCCCGCCTGACCCCGAGTACCTCCGCAGGACCCGCCGCGGATCCGGCTACGCTGTGCCCGTGGATGCCGCCCCCTATCTCCTGCTCGGTCTGCCGATCCTCGCGCTGATCATCGGCGGCCCGATCCTCAGGAGTCGTATGGGTCGCCGTGCCTCTGCAACCGGAGCCAAGGCAGGAAAGAAGTTCGCGGACGAGAAGCTCGAGACGGCGCTCGGCGAACTCGGCACCACTCTGGTGATCCACGCACCAGAGCCGCGCGCGAGAGAGATCATCGCCTCCGCGATGGCGGGGAAGGAACGGGAGTACGTGATCCGCAGCGACGGCGGTTACGGCATCCGCTTCGTCGAACCCGATGACACGCTCGTCCGACTCGGTCCCGTCACCGAGGGCACCCGGATGCAGATCGAGACCTTCCGCGACTACTTCGGTTTTCCCCAGACCGTTCAGTTCTGGACGGAGCTGCGTGCACGCGTCGCCGCCGCGGCGGAGGCCCACGAGGTCACGGTCGCAGAGGGCAAGCCCATCCGCTACGTCCGCGGCGAGACGATCGACGACCGGAACGCCCGCTGGGTGCAGGCCCCCTGACCTGGGTCACGCGCCTTCAGCCGATGCAGGCGAAACACGGACGCACAACAAACCGCAGACGCAACTAGGCTGGAGGGCGCGCCCCGCCCGCCGGGCCTCCGCCGGGTCACGGTGGTGGCGTGCGCCCTGACGACCTCCTCCGGTCCACACGGTCCCGACTGACGGGACGGAGCCGCCGCTCCCGGTGTGGCCACGCCAGAAAGGCAAATACCCATGAGCGAATCCCCCGGAACCGCAGACCGTGACGGCGAGCGCTCGCCGGACTTCTTCGACCAGCTGATCGAGACCTCGCCCCGCGACCAGCAGGGCGCGTTCACCATCGGCTTCCGCGGATACGACAAGGGCGAGGTCGACGCCGCGCTCTCCGCGCTTCGCAACCAGCTCAAGCAGGCCGCCGCAGACGTGGCCGAGGCTCAGGCGCGCGAAGAAGAAGCCGTCGAAGCGGTGCGGGAAGAGGAGCGCAAGGCTCGCGAGGCGCTCGAGAGCGAGCTCACGGCCGCGAACGCCAAGGCCTCCGACGCCGAGCAGCAGGTCGCCACACTCACCTCCGAGCTCGTCGACGCCCCGCAGCCCGACGGCGAGGAGGCCCCGTCGCGCCAGCAGTTCGAAGCGATCCTCCGTGTCGCGGAAGAGCAGGCGAACGTCCTCATCCAGAACGCCGCGGTGCAGGCCGATCGCCTGATGACCTCCGCTCGCGAGGAGGTGGCCGCGCAGCGCGCCGAGGCCGAGGCCGACGCGGAGCGCATCACCGACCAGGCGCAGCGCGACGCCGATCAGGTGCGCCTGAAGATGGACACCGAGTACACGGCTCACGAGGCGCGCATCGAGCGCGAGGCCGCGCACGCCGCGGAGAAGGTGAACCAGGCCGCTCAGGAGGCCACGGCGATCCGCACCGAGGCCGAGAAGGGCGCGGCAGCACTGCGCTCCCTCGTCACCCGTGAGACGACCCAGCTGCGCGCCGATGCCGAGCGCGATGTGCGCGACATGAACGCCCGCGTGCTCGAGTTCGAGGAGACCCTCACCCGCCGTCAGGACGACGCGCAGCAGGAGTTCCTGGTGCTGCACAACCAGGCGGTGGCGCACGCGGAGCGGATCACCAACGACGCCAACGAGCAGGTCACGGCCTCGCTCGAGCACGCCCAGCGCATCTCTGCACGCGCCGAGGACTACGAGCGCCTGACCCGCTCGCAGGCGCAGGCGATCGAGGCCGAGGCTCAGGTCCGCGCACGTGAGACCCTGGAGCGCGCACGCGCCAAGGCCCAGAAGATCGTCGATTCGGTCACCGGCCACACCACTGCCGTGCTGCACGACGCGGAGGACCGCACCCGCCAGCTGCGGTGGCAGCAGCAGCAGCTGTCGAGCTTCATGGCGGAGGTGCGCGAACTCATCCGCCCCGACGGCATCTTCTCCGACGAGTCGCTGCCGACGGAGATCACCGGAGCGGACGCGCCTGCCGCCCCGGCTCCCGAAGCTGCGGTCGCCGACGAGGCGCCGGAGGAGACCTTCCTCGGCGACGAGGTGCTCGAGGACGAACTTGACGATGACCGTCCGCTCGAGAAGATCACGATCGACGTGGTGGAGACCAAGAAGAAGTCCTCAAAGTAACGCACGAACGACAGAGGCGCGAGCAGGGATTCCTGCTCGCGCCTCTGTCGTTCCCGGACTGATCAGGCCCGGTGATGTCTGGGGGCTACCCCCGGCCGAACTGCGCCACTGCCGGGCAGTCGAAGGGATCGGCTCCGGCGGAGAGACCGACCCGGTTCAGGTACTCGATGACGATCATGTAGGACCGACCGAGGCTGGTCTCCGTGTAGGGCACGTCGTTCGCCGCGCAGTAGTCGCGAACGATCTCCCGCGCCTTCGCGAGGTGCGGTCGCGGCATGCTCGGGAAGAGGTGGTGCTCCACCTGGTAGTTGAGGCCGCCCATGAGCCAGGTCGTCCACCATCCACCGCTGATGTTGCGGGAGGTGCGCACCTGCTTGGTGAAGAAGTCGAGACGGGCGCCGGGCTCGATGATCGGCATCCCCTTGTGGTTAGGCGCGAACGCGGCCCCCATGTAGACGCCGAAGACCGCGAACTGCACCCCCATGAAGGCGAAAGCCATACCGAGGGGGAGCATCATGAACACGGGCACCAGGATGAGGGCGAACCGAAGCGCAATGATGCTCAGCTCGGTCCAACGTCCCTTGACGTTCTTCGTCGTCATGAGGTACTTCAGGCCGAGGAAGTGGAGGTTCAGCCCCTCGAGGGTGAGGAGCGGGAAGAAGAGCCAGCCCTGCTTGCGGGTGATCAGCTTGATCAGGCCCTTGGACTTGGCGGCATCCTCCTCGAGGAACGAGATCGTGTCGACTTCGATATCGGGGTCCTTGCCGACCTGGTTCGGGTTCCCGTGGTGCTTGGTGTGCTTCGAGTCCCACCACGAGTAGCTCATGCCGATGCTGGCGATCACGATGCGGGCGAGCTTGAAGTTCGCCGGCCCGGTGGAGAGGATCTGGCGGTGCGCGGCCTCATGCCCGAGGAACGCGATCTGCGTCAGGACGATGCCGAGCCCTGCGGCGATGAGCAGCTGGAACCAGCTGTCGCCGAGCAGGATGAAGCCGGTGATGAGACCGCCGAGCGCGACAGCGATGCCGGTGGCCACGAAGATGTAGAACCACTGGGTCCGCTGCAGCAGCCCGGTCTCCTTGACCACCTGCGAAACCTGCTTGTACGCCTTCGCCATGGGAGGGAAGTCTGCGTTGCCGGAA
Source organism: Microbacterium oxydans (assembly GCF_006540085.1). Taxonomy (GTDB): domain Bacteria; phylum Actinomycetota; class Actinomycetes; order Actinomycetales; family Microbacteriaceae; genus Microbacterium; species Microbacterium oxydans. The sequence goes on from NZ_BJOG01000008.1 coordinate 361,765, forward strand.
TACGTCTGACGAATCGGACCCAGCGTTGCCGCGGTCGGTTCGATCTGTGTGAGGGAGATGATCTTCTCCTGACGATCGGAGCCCTTGAGCTGTGAAAGCCCAAGGCAGCTGCCCAACGCTTACCTCACAGTAGCCCTAGCTCTATACGCGTCAGGGAATACATCGGAACCTCTCGCCGACCCTTCAGCCGAGCCCGGCTGCGGATGTCCGAGGGGGCTCAGGCCCGCGCGCGTCGGGTCCGGCGTCGCCACGCTCGCGGAAGGATCGAGGGGAAGTCGGGGGTCGACCGAGAGGGTCGGTTCGCGTCTTCGAGGGCGCGGAAGGCGGCATCGAGCGAATCGAAGACTCCGAGTTCGGTGCCGTGATTGTCGCGCACGAGGTGCGCGCTGCCGTCGAACTCGACGAAGCCGGCGAACTCGCCGCCGCGCGTCGCGACGTGCACATCGACGTCGGCCTGTTTCCAGGTCAACGGGTCGGAAGGGGGAAGTGTGGTGCTGCTCATGGTCATACTCATTGCTGTGTGGCGGACACGCGTGGCGCTCCGCAAGATGTGAGACCGAGGGCGGATTCCGCACGCATCGATGTGCGCGGTCCGTGATGGCCCTGATCAGTGGCGACGTGGCGGCCGAGAGGGGCGATGCACACACGTTGCTCGACAAGCATAGCAGATCTCCCCTCTCGACCTCAGGAGCCCCGATGCGGCTCAGCTCGACGGCCGGCCGCCGCCTGGCCCGCCCTGACTTCCGCCCGCGGCGGGAGCTGTCTCGGTATCGATGCCGACCACGAGCGTCGCCTTATACCCGCCCTGCACGCCGCCCGTGACCGTGGCCAGTTGCAGCGCTCCGGAATCGTCGCCGAAGACGTTGTCGCTCGCCAGCGTGATCTGCGACAGATTCCTCGCGGATCCGTCGTAGGCCGACTCGGCGTAGACGTCCGCGCATGCCGCTTCCGGAAGTGCCAGCTGCGAGGTAGCGATGGCCGCCGTCGAGTCGGTGATCGAGCCGACATCCGGATACACCTCGAAGTGGATGTGCGGCCAGCGGCCCGAGTAGCACCCGGGGAACACAGAGGTGAACGAGACCCTGCCGTCGGCGTCCGCCACCTGCACACCCCTCAGGTAGGTGACGTCCTCCAGCCCCGAGGAGTACATCGAGTACTCTCCCTGGGCGGTGCAGTGCCACGCGTAGACGGCGACACCGGCGAAAGGCAGGCCTCCGTTCGCCAGATCGATGACCCGCAGCTCGAAGGTGAGGGGCACTCCCTCCGCCGTCGCTCCGCCGTCGATCGAGGACCGGATGTCCTGACGCACGATGCCGGCGTCCTCGAGCACATCGGGCCCGTTCGACCCGTCCCCCGGATACGGCCCCGCCGTCTCGTCGGGGATCTCATCGACGCTCACGGACTCGCCATCCGATGTCGTCGTCGTGCTCGGCGTCGGCGTCGGTGTCGACGTCGCAGCTCCGCCCGAGTCGGACGGCGTGCAGGCCGCGAGGACCACGGCTCCGATACCGAGACCCGCGAGGCCGAGCACACCGCGTCGACTCAGCAGGGTGCGGATGTCGAAGGCCGCCCCCTGGTCGACGACCTCCTCGTCGACACGATCGAGCAGCCTCCCCTCGTACGCCGGACCATCGGGGGTCTGGGTGGGTTCCGGAATGCTCATGAAGCTCTCCTCCTCGACGGGCTGTTGGTGATGACCACCAGCGTCGCGGAGCTTCCGATCAGGCGCTCCTGCGCCCGCTATGCCTTTTCTATGTGCGGGGAATCGACCGGCGGACGCAGCACCAGCACCACCACGACTCCGACGAGGATGAGGGCGGTGAGCGTCACCGGAACCGGCAGCACGGGGTCGAGCAGCACCAGCACCGCCGCGACCGGGACGACCGTGTTCACGACACGATCCGCGTTCTCACGGATGGCGATCCACCAGATGCCCACCAGGAAGATCGCGATCGGGATGGTGACCGTGAACGATGCGGCGATGTTCGACAGATGGCTCTTCCCGGTCAGGACGTCGAGCTCCACCTCGATGCCCGCCGAGAAGGCGGCCGCCGCCGCGAAGACGAAGTAGTGCGTGTATCCGTAGCGCAGCGACCGCGCGAAGCTCGAGATGGCACGGTGATGCGGCGGCCAGAAATAGATCCACCAGAGAGACGCCGTCACGACGAGCGTCAACACCGAGATCGCGATCAGCGGCCCGAGACTCTCGACCTTGTCGAGCGCATCGATGATCGCGTTCGCCGAGGCCAGCAGGCTCTCGCCGAGCACGATGAGCGTGAAGAGTCCGTAGCGCTCGGTGATGTGATGCGGATGCCACGGATTCTGCTTGCGGAACTCGGCGAACACCGGGACGCTGATCTCGATCAGGGCGAACAGCACGAACGCGGCGATCTGCAGGGGGCCGGTGGGTATGAGGAGGAACAGGATCCACAGCACCTGGACGGCAGCGATGCCGAACGCGTACCGTCGCGTCACCGACCGCAGCTGACCGGCCGACCGCGACGCCCGCAGCCACTGCGCCACCATCGCCACGCGCATCACGACGTACCCGAGCACCGGAACGGTGAAGTCCCCCTCGTTGAACGCTCGGGGGATGCCGGCGGCGAAGACGAGGACGCCGCCCATCTGCACGAAGGTCGTGACGCGGTAGAGCCAGTCGTCCGTGTCGAACGATGTGGCGAACCAGGTGAAGTTCATCCAGGCCCACCAGATCGCGAAGAACAGCATCGCATAGGACGTGATGCCGTGCAGGAACTCTCCTTCGCTGAGGGCGTGGTGCAGCTGAGCGGAGGCGATGCTCACCGCCACCACGAAGACGAGGTCGAAGAAGAGCTCGAGCGGACTCGCGGTGCGATGCGGCTGCGCCGGGTCGCGCGGCAGCATGGTTCGCAGCTGGAAGCGTGGATTGTCGATGTTCGCGGTCACCGCGACAGGATAGCCCGCCGGCGGCCGCCTCCCGCAGCCGCCGTTCATCCAATCAACAGAATTACCTTCCGGTGCAGCCGGTGTTCCGCTACACTGAGTCGAGTCTGCAGTGCCTGCTGTCAGCGATCACCGTGTGGGACGGTGAGAACGCACTCCGTGATGTGGGAATCATGGGGAGTTTCAGCAGGACCCGAGGGGTCGGGACGCAGACGAAAGCCGTGAACGTGGGGTTCATGGTCTGGGGAAACTGGGGAAACACATGTCGCACTGGGGATTTCTGCGTACATTCACGGCTCATGGGGCCTCGGCATGACTTCCGTCGAGGATGCCCTGAGCATCGCTCGTACGGGCTTCGTGCCGGTCGCGGCTCCGCGAGCCACGAAGTCGGTGACGCGCACGGTGGTCACGCCGCGCGCTTCGGCGACTCTGGAACGGCGCCGTCAGTGGGAACGTCGCTATCGGATGCAGCTGCGGATCACGGATGCGGCCGTCATCCTTTTCGCACTCGGTCTGACAGCAGCGATCCAGCTGGCGAACGGCGTCTCCGGGCCTGAGGTCCTCCGCGACGGCATTCCGCTCGCCGCGCTGTGGTACCTCCTGCTGAGCGCGCTGCACACGCGGGACGCCGCGTTGTTCCGCGCCAGCGCCACCGAGTACCGCGGCGTCGTGCACGCCACGGGACTCGCGTTCGGGATCATCGCCATCGTGGCGGTGCTGCTCGCCTGGAAGACGATGCAACTGACGCTGCTGCTGGGGCTGCCCGTCGGTGTGCTGACTCTCCTGGTGACCAGGTGGCTGTGGCGTCACTGGCTGCAGAAGCAGCGATCCCAGGGGAGGTTCGCCTCCCGCACCCTCGTCGTCGGCAATAGGGACGACGTGGAGTATGTGGTCCGGACGCTGCACCCGATCGGCGCCTCCGGCTACCAGGTGGTCGGCGCGACGCTGCTCGACGGCAACGCTCGCGACATCGTGATCGACGACACGCGGTTCCCGGTCCTGGGGAACGTGAACTCCGTGTCGTCGGTCGCGGCCGAGGTCGGTGCCGACACGATCATCGTGGCGAGCCGCCCCGAGGGCGAGCCCGAGTTCGTGAAGCAGCTCAGCTGGCAGCTGGAAGGGACCGCCGCCGAGCTCGTGCTCTCGAGTCGCCTCACCGACGTCGCGGGTCCGCGGATCTCCTTCGCGCCGGTGGAGGGACTGCCGCTGATCCAGGTGCAGATCCCCACCTATGAAGGTGGCCAGCACCTGCTCAAGCGCGCCCTCGACATCGCCGTGGCCACGGTCGCGCTGATTCCCATCGCGCTGCTGGCTCCCGTGCTCGCGCTGCTGATCAAGCTGGACTCCCCCGGTCCGGTCTTCTTCTTCCAGGAGCGGGTCGGCCGCGACGGTCGACGGTTCAAGATGGTCAAGTTCCGGTCGATGAAGACGGACGCCGAGCAGCAGCTCGCCCTGCTCAAGGAGCAGAACCAGGGCGCCGGACTCCTGTTCAAGATGAAGGACGACCCCCGCGTCACCCGGGTCGGCCGAGTGCTGCGCAAGCTCTCCCTCGACGAGCTGCCGCAGTTCTGGAACGTCCTCATCGGCGACATGAGCGTGGTGGGGCCTCGGCCGCCGCTGCCCAGCGAGGTCACCGCCTACGACGGCACCGTCTTCCGTCGCCTGTACATCAAGCCGGGGATCACGGGGCTGTGGCAGGTCTCCGGTCGGAGCGACCTCTCCTGGGACGAGAGTGTCCGGCTCGACCTGCGCTACGTCGAGAACTGGTCCGTGATGAACGACCTGCAGATCATGTGGCGCACCGCCAAGGTCATGGTGCAGCCCAGCGGGGCATACTGATCGGATGAGCAATTCGAACCGCCTCACCATCGCGATGGTGGGGACCAGAGGAGTGCCCGCAGCATACGGCGGCTTCGAGACCGCCATCGAAGAGGTCGGACGCCGTCTCGCCGACCGCGGACACGATGTCGTCGTGTACACCCGCGGCTCCGAGCGGCGCGAGAAGGAGTACCTCGGTATGAGGGTCGTGCACCTTCCCGCGATCCCGGTGAAGCAGATCGAGACGCTGAGCCACACGGGGCTGTCGGCTCTGCACCTCATGTTCCGGCGGCGGCCGGATGCGACCTTCGTCTTCAACGCGGCGAACTCCCCGTTCCTGCCCCTGCTGCGATTGCGCCGCGCGCCGGTCGCCCTGCATATGGATGGACTCGAATGGCGACGCTCGAAGTGGGGTCCGCGCGGCAAGGCGTACTACCGCTGGGCTGAGCAGTTCGGGGTGCGCACGGCCGATGCACTGATCGCGGATGCGCCCGGAATCGCCGACTACTACCGGCACCAGTTCGACGTTCCGACCGAGCTGATCCGCTACGGCGCCCCGATCCTCGACCAGCTCCCGGAACGTGGCGTCGCCGAGATGGACCTCACCCCTGAGGGGTATCACCTGGTCGTCGCACGGTTCGAACCGGAGAACCATGTACTCGAGATCGTCCGGGGTTACCGCGACAGCGACGCGAAGCTGCCGCTCGTCGTCGTCGGCTCGGCGCCCTACAGCGCGGGGTACACCCAGGAGATCCAGCGTGTGGCGGACGGCGACGACCGCATCCGTCTCGTGGGGGGCGTCTATGACCAGGAGCTGCTCGATGCGCTCTATGCGAATGCGCTCACGTATCTGCACGGCCACTCTGTGGGCGGCACCAACCCCTCGCTCCTGCGCGCCATGGGGGCCGGGACCGCTGTCATCGGCTTCGATGTCCCCTTCAACCGCGAGGTACTCGACGGCAACGGGTGGTTCTTCGCGGATGCCGCCCAGGTCGCCGAGCAGGTGATGGCCGCCGAATCCGACCCGGCAGCGACCGCGGCCAAGGGCACCGCCGTGCAGGAGATCGCCCGCACCCGCTTCCGCTGGGATGATGTCGCGGACGAGTACGAGGCACTCGCGCAGCGGATCTCCGAAGGTGCGACCATTCACCCCTCAGCCAGGCGGGCACGCCGACGGTCGACGGACTGGGCGCCCGTTCGCGCCGAATCGAGCACTTCGTGAGCAACGAGTCGAAGCGACCGACCGTCCTACTCGTCCACCCCGGCGCCGAGATGTTCGGGTCCGATCGCATGCTCCTGGAGAGCGCCATCGGCCTCGTCGAATCCGGGGCGCGTGTCGTCGTCGCTCTGCCGAGTTCCGGCCTTCTCGTGAACGAGTTGCGCGCGGCCGGCGCAGAGGTCGTCATCCTGCCGATGCTCGTGCTCCGCAAAGTGCTGCTCACCCCGCGCGGACTGCCGAGGCTGTTCCGAGACACGTTCCGAGGTCTGGGCGCTGCCTGGCGGCTGATCGGCCGGCTGCGTCCCGACGTCGTGTACGTGTCTACGATCATCATCCCCGAGTGGCCGCTGATCGCCCGGCTGCGCGGAGTCCGCACCGTGAGCCACGTGCATGAAGCCGAGGCCTCGGGCAACAGGATCGTCAATGCTCTCCTCTACTCCCCCCATCTGGCCTCCCATCAGACCCTCGTGAACAGCCGGTTCAGTCTGGACACCATCCGCACCGCGCTCCCCGCCCTGGCCCGGCGCTCGCACGTGGTGTACAACGGCGTCGCTTCTCCCCCGCAGCCGCTGTCTCCCCGTCCCCGCACAGAGGGCCCCCTCCGCGTGCTCTACATCGGGCGTCTCTCCCCCCGCAAGGGCCCCGATCTCGTGATCGCGGCGGCCTCACGCCTCCACTCCGCCGGGCGCGCAGTGGAGGTCACCCTCCTCGGCGCGGTCTTCGAGGGCTACGAGTGGTTCGAACGCGACCTTCGTGCACAGGCGTCCGAGGCCGGGGTCACCGTCGACTTCGCCGGATTCCACACCGACATCTGGCCGTTCCTCGAGCAGGCCGATGTGCTGCTCGTGCCATCACGCGTCGACGAACCCTTCGGGAACACCGCCGTCGAAGGCGTCCTCGCCCTGCGACCGGTGATCGCGAGCGACAGCAGCGGACTCCGGGAAGCAGCAGGCGGTTACGGCACGGCGAGGCTCGTCGCGGCCGGCGATGCGGAGGCGATCGCTTCCGCGCTGACCGACATCGACGCCCGGTGGGATGAGATCGTCTCGACCGTCGCAGACAGCCGCGCCGAGGCCCTGCGCAGGCACGCGCCTCAGGTCTACCGCTCGAGCATCTCGACGCATCTCCTGGGCTGACCCGCACCCCGGTCTGCCACACCCGCCGGCGGGTCAGCGCTCTCGCTACACCTGTTCCAGCTCGCCCACGGTGAGCCGCTTCTTGTTCCGGACGATGTAGATCGAGAACGGGATCAGCTGGCACACGACGAGGGCGAAGGCGACGCCGATCAGGGGTCCGGCGATGCCCAGCACAGGAGTGAGCACGAACGAGAGGGTGATGCCCACGGCCGCCATGCTGAGCGTGGGGATCACCTGGAAGCGGATTCCCGGCTTGTCCATGATGAACATCCCCAGGGGGTACACGGCCGCCGTCATCATGATCATCAGACCGAAGGCGAAGATCGTGCTCGTGCGCACCGTCAGCTCACCCTGGGTGATGAACCCGAACAGCCACGGGCCGACGAGCCACACCATCACAGTCGCGACGCCGATCGCCGCAGCGAACAAGACCGACAGCAGGAACGGCCCACGCCGGAGGTCACCGTCGTGGCGGCTCTTCGCGAAGTGCGGCCAGAGCGCGAGTCCACCGGCCATCACGAGTCCGTTGAGGGCGAAGAACACCTGGCCCGCCACGCCGTACTCGGCGACGTCGGTGGGTCCGCCCAGCTGAGCGATCACGTAGCGCTGCGAGCCGACGGCGATCGGATACGTCACCATCTGGGCGAGCATCGGCCACCCGACGTCCATCACCCGCACGCCCGGGTAGCGGCGAGGATGCAGGACCATCCGGGCGGCCGAGGGGATCAGCGGCGAAGTCGTGCGAGCCGTGATGAGGATGCCGAGCACGGATACCAGGAAAGACGCGCCGAAGGAGGCGATCGCCACGAAGGAATGGAGATTCTCGCCACCGAAGGTGAGCATCAGCCAGACGCCCGTCATCGTGAGCGGCGAGATCAGCCCCTGGAGGAGGATCACGATGTGGTTGCGACGCTGGCCCAGCATGATCCGCGCCCACACCCCGAGCGGGATACCGAGACAGAAGATCGTGACGCAGTAGAAAGCGGCCAACGAGGCACCCGGTCGCCCTCCGGCTTCACCGAACACCAGCTCCCAGGCACCCGTGAGCACGAGGACCGTGTTGATCGCCATCGCCGTGGCGGCGAAGGTGAGCAGCACCCGGCCGACGGAGGTGAGCTGGTACCGCAGCTTCTCGTCGGTGCGCACGTTCGTGCTGGTCGCGACAGCGTTGACGAGGACCGCGCCGCTGCCGAGGTCTGTGAACGTCAGCAGCGAGGGGATGGTCGTCAACAACGTGTACAGGGCGAAGCTGTCGACGCCGGCGCCGCCGATGATCATCCGGGTCGTGATGACGCCGCAGACCAGCGCGATGACCATCGTCAGCGCACGCGCGCCGACAGCGAGAAGAGAACCCATGTTTACATCGTCACCGGGGCAGGGCTCCCAGTGTCGTGCTGCTGCCGGGGAGTCGCGATACTGAGGCGATGTCGGACGGCACCGGCACCGCCACCGACCCCTGCGTCGCGGCGAACTGCGGCAGCAGGGCGAAGCCGGCGTCGACCACCGGGGCTCCCTCGACGAACTGCGACCGTCGATCCTGCCCCGTGGCCGCGGTGAACGCGGCCAGCGTATCCGTCACCGCGGGGTCTCTCGAGACGGAACCCTTCGACCACGCGGAGAACCAGCGGGGGGTGCCCGGTGACGTGCGGTGATAGAGGTTTCCGTTGACGCTCGACATCATCTGCGAACCCGTGTACTGCAAGGAGAAGTCCTGGACGCAGACCAGGCAGTTGCCCGCGCTCTCGGCCACGATGTTGTTCGATGCCACGATGTTCCTCGTGATCCAGGACGCCTCGGGTGCGTACCGCGTCCGCGGGTCGTGCCCCGGCGTGTTCGGGTCGGAGGCGCGGCGGGCGTCCATCGCGATGCTGATGTTCCGGTTCCCGTTGCCGACCAGCGTGTTGTTCCAGATCTTGACGCTGCCGGAGTTCAGCACCCACAGGCCGAACTCTCCGTTTCGGGCGATGACGTTGTCGGCGATGACCGCACGTTCCGACAGCTCCACCATCACGCCATGCCCGGTGTTGCCGATCACATCGTTCCCGGTGAACGCGATATCGAGCACGGACTCGTCGAACCATGGTCCGCGGCCGTCGTTCCCGGTGAACGCGCTGTCCGTGACGGTCACCCCCCTGGTGCGGGTGACCTTGAACGCGCCGGACACCGGTGCGTCGTTGAAGTGCTCCATGTTGTTGCCCACGGAGAGCATCTGCGTCACGGTCAGTCCGTCGGCCTGCGATGCGCCGCCGCCCAGCAGACCGTTGCCGATCAGGGAGACACGGGTCAGCGTGGTCGCCGGCGCCCACGAGTAGAAGCCTGTGGTCGAGTTGTCGCGGATCGTCACATCGGTGAGCGACACGTGCGGTGCAGCGGCGATGACCGTGCCCATCTGCGGGACGCTGGTGGCGTATCGGCGCACTCCGATCCCGCGCACCTCGGTCCCTGCGGAGCGGATGGAGAGCGCCTGCGTGAGCACGCTCGCCTCGACCGACTTGCCCGACGGGTTCGTTCCGATCACCAGACGCTTGGCGGAATCGTCGACGAAGAAAGTGCCTTCTGCGACCTGGGCGACGGATGCGACCTCGCGCAGCTGGACTCCTGCCACCCAGACCTGATCCGGGTGCGCGGCCATCGGGTGCGCCGGATCGACGAATCTCCACTCCGCCGCCGTGTTGTCGGGCGCGCCCTTCGTGTAGGTCGGACTCGCATCGAGGGCTGTGTTCCAGCCGTCGACGAACCAGGTGCTTCCCGAGGCCTTCCAGCCGGTGACCGGCTCGGCGCCGTCGAACCACACGGACTCGTTGGGCGCCGGCTGGATGGTGACCCGCTTCTGCGCGGGCACCACGACCTCTTCGTGGTACGAGCCGCCACGCAGGACGATCGTCCCCCCGTTAGGGACGATGCGGAGCGCGGCAGCGACCGACTTGACGGGTGCGTTCCTGGTGCCGGAGGCTCCGTCGAACCCTGCGGGTGAGACGTAGACGGCCGTCGCCGGAGCTTCGTACACGAGCGTCCCTGGGGCTTTGGCCCCTGGTTCGCCGCGCAGGCCCTCAGGCGTCACGGGAGGCACCGGCTCGGGTTCAGGGGCCGGCGTGGGCTCCGGGGCCGGTGTGGGCTCGGGAGCAGGTGTGGGCTCCGGAGACGGGGTCGGCGTGGGCTCGGGAGCCGGCGTGGGCTCAGGTGACGGCGTGGACTCAGGTGACGGCGTCGAGGTGGGCTCAGGAGCCGGGGTCGGCGTGGGCTCAGGATCCGGGGTCGGAGTGGGCTCCGGCGTGGGCTCGGGAGCGGGTGTGGGCTCCGGGGACGGCGCGGGCGCGGTCACCGCGAAGTCGTCGATTCCGACCGGAACAGCAGCCCTGGCCCCGGAGGACGTGTAGAGCGCGAAGCCGTATCCGCCTGCGGACTGAATCCGCGCGTTCGAGTCGTCGGAGTACGTCACCTGCCAATCCGCCGGCTCCGCGGCGTTCGACTCCCAGGCCTTGGCCGCCAGCGCCACCGGACTCGTGCCGGCGACGCTGAACGCCACCGTCAGCGTGTCACCGCCCGTCACGGTGAGGGGAAGCCGACGCTCGGCCAGATGCTGCACGCGCATGAGGTCGGTGAGCCGCACGACCGATACGTAGGCCGAGCCGTCGGGATGGACGCGCAGGCGCACCCCGTACGAGTCGGCGCCGGACACCCGGACCGCCTGGGAGAGGTAGAGCGGCCCTCCCACGGGCAGCTCGGGAACGGTCAGCGAGAACCGGCTGTCCACATCAGCGGCGACCGCACCGTCGATGGTGGCCCTGGCGGTGATACCCGGCTTGCGACTGGCGAGCAGCGCCTGCTCGCCGGTCACGCTCGCCGTCGCTTCCACGACACGCCATGGGCCGTCGGGCGAGGACCCCCACCCCGAGTCGACCGTGCGATCCATGTCGTCGGCGATGACGGGAGCGTCCGTGGCATCGGCGGACTGTGCGAGGAGCGGAGCGTCGTCGGCCAGTGCCGACGCAGGAACGGCTGTCAGCGCCGTCGTGAGCGCGACGGCAGCGGTCAGCACTCCTGCGAGCATCGTGCGGGTGCGTCGCCGGGGCGGACTCGAAGTCTCGCGTGAGGTGCGGTCGAGGAGCGGAGTGGGCACGGTGTCACCGTCTTCTGGGGCAGATTCATGATCACCCCGCAGCTCCGCCGCAGTTTCAACCCCGGGCAGCAAAGTGCGAGTCCCCCTCGCAACTCATGAAGAATACCCCGGCCATCCCGGCGAAGACAAACGGAAACGGCGAGGCACCGATATACTTCGTCGCTTCCGCGACCCGAGGGGCCTCGGATGTCGCCTCAGTCGCTGTAGTACTCGCTGCGGTGACGCTCCGGCCGGGCGCGGTTCAGAACCGTGCCGAGGATGCGGGCACCGCCCGACTCGAGCGACTTGATGCTCTTGGCGAGCGCGGCGCGGCGCGTCTTCGTCGCGTCGACCACGAGGATCACGCCGTCGGTCTGGGTGGCGAAGAGGTTGGCGTCGGCCACGCTGAGGATCGGCGGGGAATCGATGACCACGTAGTCGTACTCCGCTGCGGCGAAGTCGAGGAGCTGGTTCATGCGCGCCGACGTCAGGAGCTCCGCCGGATTCGGCGGGATGGTACCTGCGGGCAGGATATCGAGCGTGCTGTCGGCGACACTGTGCTTGGCGACCTCGAACTCGACTTCGTCCAGCAGCACGCTGGTCAGACCGATCGAGCCGTCGATGCCCGCGTGCTCGTGCGCCCGCGGGCGCCGCATGTCGGCGTCGATCAGCAGCACCGAGTTGCGCAGACCGGCGAGGGTCATGGCCAGGTTGACCGAGATGGTCGACTTGCCCTCCGCCGGCATGCCCGACGTCACCAGCAGCACCTTCACCCGCGAGGAGACGTTCGCGTAGGCCAGAGCCGAACGGATACGGCGGAACTCCTCCGAGGTGTGGCCGAGCGGCTCCTGCGCGACGGCGATGCCCCGCATGGCCAGGAGAGGCGACTTCGAGACGACGCCCAGAACAGGGTCGCCACCCGCCTCCGTCAGCGTCTCCTCGTTGCGCATACGGGTGTCGAGCACTCCGATGAGCACCGCGATGGCGAGGCCCAGGACGCCCCCGAGGAAGCCTCCGAGAAGGGCATCGCGCGGCTTGCTCGGCGTGAACTGGAACTCAGGCACGACCGCGTCGTCGATGACCTGCGCCGTGATCGTCGATTCGCCCTGCGGGTCCTTGGGCGCCACGTCCTTGACCACGATGATGAGCTGGTCCGCCACGGCATCGGCCAGCTCGGCCGCTGCCTTCGGATCGTCCGTGATCCCCGTGATCCGCAACGTGACCGTGCTCTGGGGGATCGTGACCTCGATGTCCCTTGCGAGGGCTCGCGGAGTCGTGTCGAGCCCCAGCTCCTCGATGACGGGGTCGAGCACCCGCGAGCTGGTCGCCAACTGGGCGAACGACAGCATCTGGCTCTGCGTGTACACAGAGCCCTGGTTGAGGTCAGAGGCGCTGGTTCCCTGGTTCAGGGCGAAGTACAACGAGGTCGTCGCCTGGAACAGGGGGGTCTGCAACGAGGCGTACCCGAAGGACCCTGCAGCCCCGACGACCGCGCAGAGCACGATCGCCCACCAGAACTTGCGCAACGAGCTGGCGATCACGCGCAGACTCACCCGGCTCTCGCCCATGACTCCCCATTCCCCCTGAGACTTCGATTCTAGAGGTGTTCGTTCCTGCGACCTCATGATTGTGCAGGGGGCTTCCCGACGAGGCGCTGCCGGTGCACGGGTCCGAGCCCGCCTTGGAGTGCTTCCTCTGACTGTTGCCCCCCTCTGCCGATCACGTCCGCGTCGCGCGCCCACGTGATCGCCAGGCCCACGCAGAACCAGAGGAACATGCTGTACTGCGTGATCAACGCCACCACCACGAGGCTCGGCAGCTGTCCGACGACGGCGATCGACGCCGGGCTCCTGGTCGAGCGTCGTACGGTCATGATCGCCGCGCAGACCAGGGCGGCCATGATCAGCAGTGTGGGGACGTACCCGTACCGGAGCAGAGTGAGGACGAGCGCGTTGTCGACGGAGCGCGCGAAGTAGCCGAGGTAGTAGTCCCCCGAGACGAGCGAGTGCCAGTCCCCCGGGTTGCCGAAGAGCTGCACCTGCTGGAGGAGCACCAGGAGATCGGTCCGGTAGTCCGCGCTGCCGCCCGCCTCGTCACCCGCCGCCCCGAAGACGGAGTCGATGATCGGGATGGCGATGGCGGTGCCGATGACACCGGCCGTGACGACGGCGACCCGGAACCGCGTGGACACCCCGACGATGAGGAACGTGGACAGCACCAGCGTGAGCACGAGGGTGAGCTGTCCGGCGCGGCTGAACGTCAGCACCGTCGCCACCGCGACGATCACCACGCCGCCGATCTTCGGGATCAGCCGCCACTTCGTCGCCACGATGAAAGCCGACGACATCGCCAGCGCCGCTCCCAGGGCGATCGAGTGGCCGAACGCGCCCTCGACCCTCAGCACCCCGCCGCGTTCCTGGAGAGGACTCCAGGTGTCGTAGACCACGCCGGATCCGGGGATCAGGACGAAGGGATTGAGGGAGGTGAAGAACTCGATGATGCCGAGGACGGCTGCCACGATGGCGACGACCGCGATCGTCGACGTGACCCATTCCGGCGCGACCCGGGCGAGCACCACGCGTCCCCAGAGATAGGGGATGACCCATTCGAGCAGAGCGGCGACGAGCGACGGGAGATCGACCGTTCCGAAGCCGTACAGCCCGACAATCACGATGACGAATGCCACGACCCAGGCATCTGCGGCGCGCAGCGGGACGACCGACCAGTTGACGATGATCATCAGGGCGGTCAGCAGCGTTATCGCGGCCCAGTAGAAGCCGATGTTGACGCCGACCCAGAGCGGCACGAAGAAGAGGACGCAGGCCCAGCCCACGAACGCCGTGCGCGGCAGCAGCCTGAGCACGAAAACGACGATGGCCACTGCTGCGATTCCTCCGACGGCGAGGAGCGCGATCGGAACAGCAGTGGCCATGCGTCAGGATCTTACTGGGGCGCGGTGACGCGGAACGAATCGAACGAGACGTTCAGGGGCGCCGTGGAGCTGCCCGACCGGTTGCCGCTGAGACCGACGGAACCCGCAGCGAGCGGAGTCGTGTCCGTCGCGTTGATCTGCCAGTTCGCGGGCTCTGTCGTGCCGGTCGCCCAGATCTTCGCCGAGATGGCGGTGGAGGCCGATCCGGTGACGGAGACCTTGAGGCTGTACGACGTGTTCGCCGCCCACACGAGTCCGGGTACCGCCTGCGTCAGCAGCACCGTTCCCTCGCGGTGGACCACGAGCCAGACGGTTCCGTCAGGACGGAGCCACGCACGGGCGAAGTACTTCCCGGCAGCGGTCTGCCTCGCGATCACGCCGACGTAGGCGCCGCCAGCGGCAGGAGCCTGGTCGACGCGGAACTGCGTCTCGAGGATCGCGTCGCCGATCGAGGTCGAGTTGAGCGTGGCGTGGCGGGTGTCCCCCGCGACCAGACTCAGCTTGCCCTGGCCGTCGGCGACGGTCGCCGCCGCCTGCGAACCGCCGGCGACCGTCCACGCTCCGCCCGTGACCGCGGTTCCCCAGCCGGGCCCCGCCGTGCGGTCGAACTCATCGCTCGCGAGCGCGGCCGGGTTGGGCTGAGGCTGCGGGTCGACCGGCGGTGCCGTGACCGTGACCTGCTGGGTCGCGGTGTGGGTGGCCCCCTTGTCGTCCGTCACCGTGAGGGTCACCGTGTAGGTGCCCGCCGCGGTGTACGCCCGCGAGCTGGTCGCCCCCGTGCCCGTCGATCCGTCTCCGAAGTTCCAGGCATAGGAGGCGATGGTGCCGTCCGAGTCGGTCGATGCCCCACCGTTGACGTTCACGGTCAGCCCCGTGGTCGTCGCCGTGAAGGCCGCGGTCGGCGGCACGTTCGGCTGCGGCTGCGGCTCCGGCTGCGGCTCGGGCTGCGGTGTCGCCGCCCCGAGGTTCTTCAGCGTGAAGTCGTCGAAGCTCGCCAGGTTGGTGCCGGTCGCGCTGCCTGCGCGGTAGGAGAAGACCGTCGGCGCTCCCGCGACCTGCAAGGCGGGCGTCGTGTCCGTCGTGGAGAGCTGCCAGTTGGCGGGCTCCGCAGCTCCGGCAGCCCACAGCTTCGCGCGGATGGTCGTCGTCCCGGACCCCGTCGTCTCCATGGCGAGGTTGAACGTGCTTCCCGCGGTCCAGGTGAGACCGGCGACGGCGGTGCTGGCGATCGCGGTTCCGTTGCGGTGGATCACGAGCCACGTGGTCCCGTCCGCCCGGTGCCACGCGAGTGCGCGGTACCCGTTGGAGCCGGAGCGACGTGCACCGAGTCCTTCGTAGGCCACACCCGTCGACGGGCCGGAGGCCAGCGTGTAGGTGATGCGCGCGGACGTGTCGAGGAGAGACGTTCCCTGCAGCAGCATCTCGCGCGTCTCACCCGGCGTGAGGTTCACCTTGCCGACGCCGTCTCCGACGGAGGTGACGGCGGCCGAACCGCTCATCGGCGCCCAGGTGCCGCCGACGTCGGCCGCACCCCATCCGCTCGACACGACACGACCGAAGGAGTCGGATGCGGCGAACACCTGAGCCTGGACGGTCACGGACTTCGTGACGCTGGCCGATCCGCCGAGGCTGTCGGTCACCGTGAGCGTGATGTCGTGCGCACCGGGCTGGGCGTAGGTGTGACCGGCGGTCGCACCGCTGCCCGCGGCCGTGCCGTCACCCCAGTTCCAGGAGTACGACAGCGTCGCGCCGTCGGAGGCGCTCGAGCCCGCGGCCGAGACGTCCACGTTCATCCCCGACGCCGTCGCGGTGAAGGTGGCGACCGGGTTCGCGTGGGTCGTGACGGACTCCCGCGTCGTCGTCGCCGTGCCACCGCGGTTGTCGGTGACCGTCAGAGTGACCGTGCGCGTGCCCGCCGAGGCGTACACGTGGCTGGCGACCTGGCCGGAGGACGTCGAACCGTCGCCCCAGTTCCAGTCGTACGAGGCGATCGTGCCGTCCGAGTCGGTCGATGCCGAGGCGTCGGCCGAGACCGAGAGCCCGGTGCCCGACAGCTCGAAGGACGCGGTCGGAAGGACGTTGGCCGCCTGCACCGTGACGGGGTTCTCCGTCGTGGTGGCCAGGCCGTTGCTGTCGGTCACGGTGAGCTTGACGGTGTACGTGCCCGCCGCCGTGTAGGTGTGCGACACCGTCTTACCCGTCGCGGTGGCCGAGTCGTCCCCGAAGTCCCAGCGGTAGCCGGTGATCGTGGCCGAGCCGGTCGGCGCGGACGTGCTGGCGTCGAATGCCACGGCGAGATCCGTCGGCGTCGAGGTGAAGGCCGCGGTCGGCGGCTGGAAGCCCTTGCCGATGCCGTAGTGGGTCTGCACCTGCGCGGCGGTGAGCGCGTAGGGGTACACCGCGACCTCGTCGAGAGCTCCCTTGAAGTTGCTCGAGCTCGGTGCGGAGGGCCAGCTGTTGAGGTTGTCCCCGCCGACACGCCAGTACCCGACGTAGTTCTCGGCGGTAGTCGCGCCGGCCGCGGACGAGACGAGCACGCCGTCGATGTACAGTTTCATGCCGTCAGCGCTCTGCGTGGCCACCGCATGGTGCCAGGCGTTGTTGTTCAGCGCCGTGGTGTTCTGGATCGTCTGCGTGCTGCCGTTGTAGGTGCCGAACACCAGACGCCCGTTGTTCGTCATGTAGAGATGACGGTCGTAGCTCGTGGAGTCACCCGAGGCCGCCGACCCGTAGCCGAGCAGCTTGCCACCGGTGGTGGTGTTGGTCTTGAACCACAGCTCCGTGGAGAACTCCGTCGATGCGGCGATCTTGTCGGTCGAAGAGGCTCGCCCCGACGAGGTTCCGCTGAACGTCGATGCGCCGGTCGCGGTGTTCTCCACGCCCGAAGCCGACGACGTCACGCCGGAGCCGAACACGGGAGGGTTCGCGCCCGCCCAGTCCTGCGCCGCGGTGCCCAGCGGGTAGTAGAGCTGCGGGTTGTCGGCCGAGATCGCGTTCGTGTAGCTCGAGACCGTTCCCGATGCGACCGTGACGCTCATGGCCTGGCTGCTGACGGTGTTTCCCGCGCTGTCCTTGGCGCTGACCGTGTACTCCTGCTGCGATCCCGGTGTCGCCGTCTTGTCCTCGAGGGTGACGGACGGCCGGTTCCACCACGTGCCGTTGGCTGTGGTCGTGGCGACCGGCGTGGCCGTGCCGGTGCGACGGAGCTCGTACGTGAGCGTCAGATCGTCGCGGTCCCAGTTGGCCGGGATCGACACCCGGACGCGACCGGGGATGAACGACTGCGCCGTGCCGGTCCAGTTCGCCGCCGCGAGACGGGGACCGTCCTTGGCTCCGCCAGGGGGGTTCGTCGAGAAGCGCACGAGTCCCTCGAAGCGGCCGTTGTTCACGGACCGGAACTCACCGCCGATCGAGATCATGTTGCCTGCGCCCGTGATCGACAGACCGGCCTGTCCCATGCCCGTCGTCACACCGACGGCCCAGTCGGGCGTCCAGGCGTAGGGCGACGGTGCAGGAGTGCCCGCCCAGTTCTTGTAGGTGCCGCCGGCTGCGGGCTGGTTGCCCAGCGAGCCGCGAGCATCCGCCGTGTACGCCTCCGAGTAGCGGTGCGTGCGCGGGTTCTGCTCCGGGTGCAGGCTCATCGTGCCGCACGCGTGCGTGTGGCTGGTCGTGTAGACGACCTTGCCGGTGGAGTACACGCCGTAGTGGTCACCGAGGCAGTCGGCGATCCAGCGGACCTGGCCCGTCCCTGCTTCCGCCGCGAAGGTCCCCTCCAGGTTTCCCGTGGCCGCGTCGGCGTAGACCCAGCCGGTGCCGTACACGGCCTTGTCGTCGGCGGCGAGACCGAAGATGCCGGCCTTGCCGGAGTTCGAGCCCGTGTTCGAGCCGTTCTTGACCGTCTGCGGGAGTGCCCAGGACGTGTCGACCGCGCCGGTCGCCTTGTCCAGTGCCACGGTTCCGCGCATCGTCAGGTCGCCGTTGACCTGCGAGAAGCGCCCAGCGGCGATGACGTTCTGCCCCGCGGGGTCCATGACCATCGCGTCGACCTGTAGGTCGGTCTGCGGCGCCCAGCTCAACAGGGCTCCGTTGGCGGCGTTGAAGCCGGCGAGGTTCTTACGGGCGGTGCCGTTGCCCTGCGTGAACAGCCCGCCCACGTAGACGCTGGTGCCGGAGGTTGCGAGGGCGTAGACACCGCTGCCGCCGATCGACGGGTTGAAGCCGGCCACGAGCTGGCCGGTC
This sequence comes from Microbacterium oxydans, assembly GCF_006540085.1. Classification (GTDB taxonomy): domain Bacteria; phylum Actinomycetota; class Actinomycetes; order Actinomycetales; family Microbacteriaceae; genus Microbacterium; species Microbacterium oxydans. The sequence continues at coordinate 380,130 of NZ_BJOG01000008.1, forward strand.
ACGGCATCGAGGGCCGCGAAGTTCCAGCGGGCCTGACCGTTGACGGAGTTGAACGATCCGCCGATGTAGATGCGGCTGCCGTCCGGCGACGCGGCGACGGCCTTGATCACACCGTTCACCTGCGGCGCGAACGAGAGCAGCTGACCCGTGTTGATGTCGTAGGCGAGCACGTTGGAGCGGGCCGTCAGGCTCGTTCCCGGCGTGGCGAGCGGGGCCCTGGCGTTGTCGAACTTGCCGACCGCATAGACGGTCGACCCGATCATCGTCTGCGCCCAGACGTAGCCGTTGTCGATCTGCACCGTCGGAATCGGATCCGAGGTGACGACGTTGTCGTCACGCTGCAGCAGAGGCGGTGGGGTCGAGGGGACGTCTGCTGACGCCGCCTGCGCTCCCAGTGTCGTCATGCCTGCGACGAGCAACGCCGCCGTCACGACAGACGCGAGTGCGCTCAGCGCTCGCCTCGTGGTCGATGTGTTCCCCATAGTGACTCCCCAGCCGCCAGTTTTCTTCTTCGAAAATGAGTTAGTGCAAATGAAAAACGAAAGTGATGCGAGTGATTACGTGCGCGTCAGGACAGCTGGCCGGCGAAGGTGGCCACCGGCTCGCCTGCGGCGTAGTTGACGCTGATCTTCACCGATCGCCCCTGCGTCGGATCGAGCATGAAGACGTAGGTGCCGGTGGTCTTCGCGCCCGCGGCGACCTCACCCTGCAGGGGTTCGTTCGGGCCGGCAGTCGTGGAGACCCCGATGTCGCCGTCGTCCGTGACGAGACTGACGACCGCGGAGTCGACGCTCTGCGCACGCTTCGAGTCGTTGGCCACGGTCAGCGTGACGACCACGGCGGGTCCGGCGTACTCGCCGGGCGTCTCGGGCTTGATCGTCGTGGTCGAGATCTTGTCGATCGTGACGACCATGTCGGTGGAGAGGGAGATGGGCGCGTCGAGCGCTCCGTTCTCCTCTGTGAGCGCCGGGCCTTCCGTGGGCCCCTGGGCCTCGGTGTCGGCGGGCGGCGTCCAGTCGGTGGTGCTAGTGCCTTCCGGCGCCGGCGATTCCGATGCGCTCGGCGCGGCAGCGGTGCAACCGGCCGTCACGAGTGCCAGCGCCACCAGAGGCGCGACGAAGATCGCTCGTAGCGAGCGCGAAGTGCCGTCCCCAGAACGGCATGATGAAACCTTGAACACTGCAGCTCCCCAGAACCCAGATTCCTCAATCCCGAAGCCCCCTCGGCTTCAGGTCCCCTTCAACCGCGCGGAACGCGGCGTCGGCTAATCCTAGTGCGAGGTCTGGAAAACCACAAGTGCCCGGTCAGGAAGCGTGTCGACGATGGCCCGTGAGCTGTGCGAGGACCGTCGCGATGGCGGCATCGACCTCGTGGATCGTCTCCAGGTGACCGCGACTCCCGTGCCGATCGGCGATGCTCGTCGGATCGACGGTCCCCCGGGCCTGGAACAGCTGACGCAGGCGTGCCCCGGGGCCCCCAGGCGGTGTCAGCGGGACGGCGCGGGAACGTGCACGGTCGAGGTGCGCCACGTACTCCACCACGCGATCGGAGGCTGAGGACGAGAAGCCCTCCCCCAGATGGGCGGCTTCCTTGATCGTGAACATCCAGTCACGCGAACGCGGTGCCATCCTCACCAGTTCACCACGGATGTCGCGCGATGCGGTCAGCACGATGCTCGCCTGCTCGACCTGCTCGATCGTCACCGGCTGCGCCCGATGCTCCTGCGCCCAGGCCTGCCATTCCTCGTCCTCATGGACCGAGGCCACCGCCGCGCAGATCGGTGTGCCGGCGTTCGCCCGCACACCGGCACTGCTCACGGTGATGGGGGAATCCACGCCGAGCCCGCGACGAAGAGCCAGCTCGGCCAACGGCGACCGGCACACGTTAGCCGCGCACACGACCAGGATCTTCTCGTCCGTCATGCGGAGGCACCGAGCCTTCCGATCTCGCGGAACCACTTCACCGCGGCGAGCGCGAGGAACAGGACAGCGGCCAGGCACAGAGCGCCGTAGCCGACGAGGAATGCCGGCGTCCACCCCCACAGCACGAACACGAGGCACACCAGCCCGAAGTCCGTCGGCAGCAGGATGAGCGAGCGCAGCAGGGTCCCGCCTCCTCGCTCGTGGGTCGACGCCACCGCGTGCTTGCCCTTGAGCAGATCGTTCAGGAGCATTCCCGAGAACGTGGTCGTGGCGACGATGCTGAACACGATCGGGATCAGCAGGAGAAGAGGCGTGTCGGGAAGCACGCGATAGAGCCCGATCAGCACGGCGAGGTGGAGGGAGGCGATCTTGAGCGTGTCGATGAAGTGATCGAGCCACTCGCCCTGGGGGCTTCCCCCGCCGCGCAGACGCGCCACCTGACCGTCGGCCGAGTCCCAGGCGTAGCCGAGCACCAGCAGCAGAGCGATCAGGAGGCCCATGGGCACGTTCACGGGTCCGAACGCGATGAGGCCGATCGCGATGAAGGAGTGCACCGCGCTGATGATCGACACCTGGTTCGGGGTGAGACCGATCCGATACGCGACGGCGGCGAGCACCCGACCGATGCGCCGATTGACGTACACCGAGTAGGCGGGCGCCCCACGAGCGTGCCCCTTCTGCGCGCGTGCGAGACGGTGATAGGCGTCTACGACCATTTCCTGCCCTTCTGGCCCGAGGTGTGCGTCCGCGCGATCCGTCGGGCTTCGCGCACACCGCGAAGATAGGCCCGGATCGGAGCGGGCGACTGGATCAGCTGTCGTCGGCCACCGCGGAGGATGACCTCCCTGGCGGTGCGCGGGATGGACCGGCGCCAGCGCTGCACGGCCTCGTCATCGAGATGGCGCACGGCGTAGAGCATCCGATTGCGGATGTTGTAGTAGTAGTAGCCCTCGGACTTGGCGCGTGAGGTCTCGGGCTCCGCGCGCTGCGTGCCTCCCTCGTCGTGCACGGCCCTGGCGTCCTCGACGAGGGCCAGCGATCCGCCGGCCGACACGACACGACGCGAGAAGTCGACGTCCTCCCAGTAGAGGAAGTAATCGTCGTCGAACCCGCCGGCGAGATCCCAGACCTCGCGCGTGATCCACAGGCAGGCCCCGCTCAACCATGGTACGAACGGCTGGGTGTCCCCGGCGTCGCGCTTGCGGCGTGCGCGCATGGTGCCGTCGGCGAGCAGGAGATCGATCCCGGCGAACCAGGTCTTGCCGTCCGAGTCCGTGATGACCGGCGAGGCGAGGGTCGTGCGCTCGGCGTCGGTGGCTGCGGCCAGTCGGCGCAGCGACGCGCGATCGATGTGCGCGTCCGGATTGATCACGAGGACGTCGGTGGCACCCTCGGCGAGCGCGCGCGTCACCCCGATGTTGACCCCGCCGCCGAAGCCCGAGTTGGATCGCGGTTCGATCAGGAGCCAGCCCTGCGCGTCGGCGATCGTCGCGGCAGCGCGCCGTTCTTCGGCGTTCGACCAGTTGTCGACGACGATGACGAGCGCATGCTGATCGATCGCGCGCGCCTCGCGCTCCACCATCACCAGGTTGCGCTCGAGCAACCCCGCCGAGGCGTAGTTGACCACGACCACGGCAAGCCGTCCGTGCTCGATTGACACGCGATCCTCCCCCCGGATCCGGATCACGGATCGCCTCGGGTCGCCGGTCGAATTCCCCAGAGTCGCGACCGACGTCGACTCCCAGGTGAACGACTATACGCGAGAGCTTCCTCGACGAGCGGCTTCAGGGGTTCACGATACGATGAGCCGGCGTCGGAGTCGAGGCGCGATACTGCCATGGGGATGGGGCGGATGACCAGGGGACCGGAATCGAACGACATGATCAGGGTGACGATCGGCGTACCCACGTACCGGAGGCCGGAGCTGCTCCGAGCGCTGCTGCGCACGCTTCCCGAGCGGATCGCCGAGTGCGCAGACCTCGGGGTCACGGTGGACGTGCTGGTGGTGGACAACGATCCCTCCGGCTCCGCCAGGGAGGTGGCCGCCGGTGCGAGCGTCCCGGTCCGCTACGTCGTCGAACCCGAGCCGGGGATCGTCGCCGCTCGCAACCGCCTCCTGGACGAGTGCGCCGACCGCGACCTGCTGGCCTTCATCGACGACGACGAGGTCCCGCGAGAGCGGTGGCTCTCCGCGCTCATCGAGGTGTGGCGCGAACACGGCGCCGATGCCGTGATGGGGCGCGTGATCTCCGTCTTCGACGAGGACGTCGACCCGTGGCTCCTCGCATCCGGCACCTTCCGACGGCCGCCAAGGGAGACGGGCACCGTGCTCCAGGTGGCAGCGGCGGGCAACCTGCTGCTGGACCTCCGCTCCATCCGGCGGCTCGGTCTGCGGTTCGACCCTTCGCTCGGTCTCGGCGGCGGCGAGGACACACTCTTCTCCCGGCAGCTCGCCCGACGAGGCGGCTTGATCGTGTGGTGCAACGAGTCCGAGACGGAAGACCTCGTCGTCGCCGCGCGCCTGAGCCGCGCCTGGGCGGCACAGCGTGCCTTCAGCTCGGCGAACGCGGGCACCCGCATCCAGCTCCAGCTCACCGACGGGAAGATCCGCCGCGGGGTGCTGCGACTGCGGGCTCTGGTCGGAGGCGTGGCCCGTATCGTCGTCGGCGCCCTGCGGAGAGCCTTCGGCGCCCTGACCTCGAACATCACCCATCACGCCAGGGGAACCCGGCTCATGCACCGCGGACGGGGCACGATCGCCGCCGCCCTCGGTCGACGCTACGACGAGTACCGACGCCCATCGGAGGATGACGCCACCATGACCGTTCCCGGATCGACCATCCGCGTGATGCAGTCGTTGGGCGCTCCCCGTCCGACGACGAACCCGTATAACAAGATGCTCGACGAAGCACTGGGCTCGACCGAGGGCCTCACGCGTCTGCGGTTCTCGTGGGGCACTGCGCTGTTCGGGCGCTATGACGCCTTCCACTGGCACTGGCCGGAGGCGAAGCTGCACGGATCCACCTGGTGGAAGTCCACGGGCAAGTATCTGCTCACCGCCGCGCTCGTCTTCCGTCACCGCCTGTCGCGTCGGATCGCCGTGGTGCGCACGGTGCACAACATCGAGCTGCCGGACGACAACGCGCCGCGCCTGTGGCTGCTGCGTTTCATCGACCGCCACACCGACTACCGGATCGTCATCAACGAGACCACCCCGCTCGCGCCCGGCACGCCGCACAGCTTGATCCTGCACGGCGACTACCGCGGCTGGTACGCGAAGTTCCCCGCTGCGGAGAAGGTTCGGGGCCAGCTCGGCTCCTTCGGCGGGATCCGCCGCTATAAGGGCCTCGAGGGGTTCATCGACGCCTATGCGGAGGCCGTCGCGGTGGAACCGGCTTTGAGCCTGCGGATCGGCGGACGCCCGTCCACCCCCGAGCTCGGCGATGACCTCCGTGCACGGACGGCAGACCTCCCCGGAGTGAGCCTGCACCTCGACTTCCTGAGCGATGCCGAGCTCGTGCAGCTCGCGACGTCTTCCGACCTCATCGTGCTGGCCTACCGGTTCATGCACAACTCGGGCAGCGTGCTCGCCGCCCTGTCGATGGACCGACCCGTGCTCGTGCCCCGCAACGAGGCGAACGAGGCGCTCGGACGCGAAGTCGGTCAGGAGTGGGTGCTCATGTACGACGGAGACCTCGATGCTCCGACCGTGGTGGAGGCGTGGCGGGCGGCGACCACGCTGACGGGTTCGCCCGACCTCTCCCGACGGGACTGGGCCGATGCAGGCCGTGCCCACGCCGACGCGTTCCGCGCGGCCGTGCGAGTGAAGCGACGCGGCGCGAAGCGCTAGACGACGGTGGGCCGCGACGCGGTCACCTCGGGGTCAGCAGCCCCCGCACCAGGGCGGCGACCATCACTTGCGTGGTGAACTGCTGCTCGACCTCGATGCGCCCGTTCCGCCCGAGCTCGGCGGCGCGCTCGGGGTGATCGAGAAGACGGAGCAGCGCGAGGGCGAGCTCGGCGGGATCCTCAGCGGGAACGAGGTGACCGGTGCGCCCCTCACCGACGTACTGGCGCATCCCCGGGGTATCGGAGACCACGACCGGACGGGCCGTCGCGAGGGCTTCGAGCGCGACAGTCATCCCGGATGCGTGGAGGTTCTCCCTGGTCGGAACGACCACGACGCTCGCCGTGGCGTAGAGGTCACGCAGCTCGGCGTGCGGCAGATGGCGGACGACCCGCACCCCCTCCGGCGGGTCGAGGTCCGAACGGGTCTGCACGACCACGTCCGTCTCCGGACGGATGGCGAGCACACGCGCGAGCGCCGCGAAGAGTCGCCGGGTCGCGGTCTCTGTCGTTGCCGGCGCTGACGATGCACGGCCGCGCCGGGTAGGGCCTCGCGACGAAGAAGGAGCTGTCGATGCCGAAGGGCACCGCGAACACCCGCGTCTCCGTTCCCCCCAGCATCGTGCGCAGCGGTTCGACCTGCGCCTCGCTGAGCACCCAGGCCGCCTCCGCCCTGCGCAGCATCGCCAGCATCCGCTCCGGTGCTCCGTCTGTCTCGGCCATGTCGGTGAGCCAGATCACGCCGGTGGCGAAGCGATCCCGCGGGTGCGTGATCTGCATCCGATAGGCCGTGTTCTCATCCCAGGTGAGCGCCAGACCGCGGGCGGGACGCGGCCCCAGGGAGAGTCGCGAGCGAGCCCGTGCGATTCTGCTCGGCGGGGCGAGGTCGACCACCTCCACGGCCGCGTGGTCGCGTAGCGCATCGAAGCCGTACGGCCAGACACTGGGCACCTCTCCCCTGGCGTGGCTCTGCTCCCAGGCGCGCGCCGACTGTTCGGCTCGATGCGCCCAGGTGAGAGTCAGGGAGGGACTGCCCTCGGATTCCACGAGCCAACTATGGACCTCGCCACGGATCCTGGCAAGAGAGAAGTTCCGGAGACCGCTTCGCTCTGCCTTCGAGCCCCGCCTTCGCGCTCCGGCGCTAGAGCTCGCCGGGCTTCATCACCTCGGCGTCGATCGCCCTGATCACGCGTTGCGCCGCGGTGTCGGTGGGCGGCTCGACGCCGACCGCATGGTCCTTGCTCCGACGCTTCGGCGCGTACACGACGAGCGAGTGGAACAGGAACCGGGCGAAGAACGCCACGATGAGCGAGAGGCCTGTCGCGACGACGCTCGAGATGTGCCACGACTCGACCATCAGCGCCATCACCGGGATGCGCAGAGCAGCCTCGACGTTGTTGAAGGCGAAGGAGCTGGCGAAGCGGATGCCGAGACCACGGGCATCCGTGCGCATGTCGGCGAACACGAACCGCTCCTGCAGCAGGAAGTTGCCGATGATCGTGACCTCGGCTCCGATGATCGCCGCCCAGATGTACGGCACGCCCGCGGCCGTCAGCACCCACATGATGCCGAGGTTCGCTGCTGCTCCGATCACGCCGATCAGTGCGAACAGCGACATCTTGCCGAAGCGCAGTCGCGCGAGGTGCTCGAGGAACATCGCCCCCTGACGCAGGCTCGCCTTCGAGGTGCCGTGGCGACGCTCGGCGAACTCCATCGGCACCTCGGTGATGCGCATGTCGTTGCGGGCCAGGATCTCCAGGAGGATCTTGAAACCGCGAGGCTGGAGCGTGGAGAGGTCGAGGCGCGCGCGGTCGACGAGGAAGAAACCGGTCATCGGGTCGGTGCTGTGGGCCAGGCGGATCGGGAACATGGCCCTGGTGAGCCAGGTCGCCACGCGGGAGACGCCGAAGCGCACCGCCGTGCCGAGACCGCTCGTATCCCCTCCGCCGACGTAGCGCGACGCGGCGACGACATCGGCGTCCCCCTGCGCATACCGGGCGAGGAGGGCGGGGAGGAGCTCGGGCGGATGCTGGAGATCGCCGTCCATCACGATGCAGACGTCGGCCGCGGCAGCCCCGAGCCCGACGACGACCGCGCCGCCCAGACCCCCGGTGTTCTCGGAGCGGTGGAGCACGCGCACGGGGATCGGCGCGTCCGCCGCGACCCTGGCGATCTCGACTGCCGTATCGTCCGTGCTGTCGTCGACGAACAGGATCTCCGCGTCCCACCCGTCGAGCGCTGCGGCCGTGCGCGCCACGAGCTCGGCGACGTTGTCGCGCTCGTTGAACGTCGGCACGATGACCGTGACCCGTGCCCCCACGTCCGCCCCCTGTCCCTCACGCGCATCGCGTGCGGCCTCCATCGTTCCACGGGTTCCTATGCGGAAGGAAACCCGAACCTGCTAGACTCTCGAACCGCGGCTGTGGGAGTCGCGGAGCGGATGGGGACCCGCTTACTGGGGAATTACTGATCTGGGGAGATCATGGGGACGCGTATCGGCTATGCCGTTGGTGCTTTCGACCTGTTTCACGTCGGGCATCTGAATCTACTTCGTCACGCCAAGCAGCACTGCGACATTCTGATCGCCGGTGTCGTCAGCGACGAGATGCTGCGTCAGGTGAAGGGCATCGAGCCCGTCATCCCGACCGCGGAGCGTGCGGAGATCGTGAAGCACATCTCGTTCGTCGACGACGTCTACGTCGAGACGACGCCTTCGAAGATGGACTCGTGGCGCGACGTGCAGTTCACGCACTTCTTCAAGGGCGACGACTGGCGCGGCACCGACAAGGGCCTGCGCTTGGAGCGCGAGTTCGCCGAGGTCGGGGTCGAGGTCGTGTACTTCCCGTACACGGCGCACACGTCGAGTTCGTCGCTGCGCCGCGCCCTCGACGCGATCACCGCCGGGGCGAACGCTCCCGCCGTCGCCTCGGTGCGCTGAGCGCCTGAGCGGTCACCGGGGTCACGCGGTCGATCCGCCTGGTCTGCCTTCGCGCGGCTCTGTCGGCCCTCGCGCGGCTCAGTCGGCCCTCGCGCAGCTCAATTGGCCCTCGCGCAGCTCAATTGGCCCTCGCGCAGCTCAATTGGCGACGCCGAGGAGGCTCCGCGCCATGCGGGCCACGTGCGGTGGCGTGTGCGGCCCGAGCCAGACCGTCCACTGCGAAGGCGGCTCGCTGCAGGCCCATTCGACGCACCAGGCATGCACCGCGTTCGCAAGCCTCTCTCCTCGCGTGTGGGCCCTGGTACCGTCTCCGCGAACCAGCCACCGCACCGACACCCCGTCGGGGACGTCGATGTGTCGGAACTGGATGCGCGCCGCCGCCTCGAGGATGACGACCCCCTGGGCGTCCCACGGCAGCCGCGCGGCGATGCTTGCGATGAACCCGGCATCGGCCGCATCGCCGGCGATGAGCACGGCACCCTCGATGTCGTCCCAGTCGGGGTCTTCCAGGTGTTCGCATGCGCTCATGCCCCCAGTGTAAGTAAGGGCACCCTTACTTACAAGAGCCGGCCTCTGTGAGTACCTCGGGGTGCCGACACCCCGAGGCGAACGCCCAGCCGCCACTCAGCGCCAGCCCCTCCGGGCGGCCGTAGGCTGGGCGCATGACTTCTCCTGCCTCCGACACCATCACGATGTTCGGCGCCGACTGGTGCCGCGACTGCATCCGCACCAAGAAGCAGCTCGACGCGCTCGGGGTGGAGTACACGTATGTCGACCTCGTCGCCGAGCCCGCGGCCGCAGACGTCGCGAAGGAGATCTCGGGCCGTACCAACATCCCCGTCGTCGTGTACCCCGATGCCTCGCACCACGTGGAGCCGTCGAACGCCGACGTCGAGTCGAAGCTGCGCGAGCTCTCGCTGATCTGATCCGGCCTCATCGCGCCGCTACACTGGCGCGATGAGCACCGAGGCTCGGCCCGAACGAGCATCAGTCCGCCTGTCTGCCCGCACGATCGTGCTGTACGCGATCGGCTCGCTCGGCACCGGCGGCTATGCCACGTTGCCCGGGCTGGTGCTGACCTACTTCCTCACGGACAACCTCGGCGTCGCCGCGCTCGCTGCGGGGACGATCGTGACGGCCGCGAAGATCTGGGATGTGCTGATCGATCCGCTGATCGGCGCCGCATCCGATCGTCAGCTCGCCCGCACCGGATCGCGTCGCGGTTTCATGGTCACCGGCGCGCTCACACTCCCCGTCTTCTTCGCCCTCACGTTCGCCGTACCGCCGTCGTGGGGTCCGACCGCCGGAGCGATCAGCGTACTGCTGGCCTTCCTCGCGACCGCGACGGCCTTCAGCCTCTTCCAGGTGCCGTACGTCGCCCTCCCGGCTGAACTGACCGGGGGTTACGACGAGCGCACACGTCTGCTCGGGTGGCGCGTGGTCGTGCTCACGGCGGCCATCCTGCTGTTCGGCGCCGGCGGCCCGGCGTTGCGCAACGCCGGTGACGACCCCGTCATGGGCTACCTCCTGATGGGCATCGCCTCCGGGCTCGTGATCGGCATCGGGATGCTCATCGCCTCCCGCACAGCGGGCGTCGCCGCCGAACGCGGCGCGGTCACGCCCGGCGCGGTCGTCGCCGCATCCACGTGGCGTGATCAGTACATGTCGGGCTTCCGGGCACTCGGACGCAGCCAGCCCTTCCGCGCGCTGCTCGGCACCTTCGTCCTGCAGGCCCTCGCGACCGGGACGATGCTCGCCGGCGCGCAGTACGTCGCCACGTGGGTGCTGCGCTCGGAGGATGCGGTGACGTTCGTGTTCGTCGCGCTCGTGGGCCCGGCGCTGCTCGCGACCCCGGGGTGGACGGTCATCGCCCGACGCCTGGGCAAGGAGCGGGCCTTCGCGATGGCCAGCGCGCTGTTCACGGCTGCTGCCGCATCGCTCGTCGTGGCCGTGTGGTCGCCCGGCCTCTGGATCTACGCCTCGGTCGCCGTCGCCGGCATCGCGTACGCGGGGCTGCAGTCGCTGCCGATGGCGATGCTTCCCGATGTGATCTCGCACGACGAGCGTACGAGCGGGGCAGGGCAGGCCGGCACGTTCACCGGCATCTGGACCGCCGGGGAGACGGTGGGGTTCGCCCTGGGCGCGACGGCGGTGTCCCTGACCCTTGCAGCGACCGGCTACGTCTCGACCGTCGCCGGCACCACCGTCGAGCAACCGGCGGCCGCGGTGACGGGCATCGTCCTCAGCTTCAGCATCCTGCCCGCCGTGTTGATGGCCGGCAGCCTGGTGACGCTCCGCCGCTACCGACTGCGCCGCGCGGACATCGATGCCCTCGAGACCTCCGACGCCTAAGCTGGGATCCCGTCCGAAGGAGACGTCGATGACTTCTGCGAGCACAACCGCCACCTCCCCAGCGGCCGCCGCTGCCGAATCGAAGAGCGCGTCGAAGGGTGCGCCGAAGAACGAAGCGCCGGGGCTGGGCGAAGGCGAACGGGAGCGGCTCGACACCGCTGTCGACGCCCTCCAGGTCGGAGCGCGCACGTGGTCGGCGCTCACGGTCGCCCAGCGGGTGACGCTGCTGCGGGCGGTTCGGACGAGCGTGGCCTCGACGGCCGAGGACTGGGCGAACACGGCCGCATCCTCGAAGGGCCTGGACGCGCGCCATCCCCTCCGCGGCGAGGAGTGGCTGAGCGGTCCCTACAGTGTGCTCGGTGCTCTCGACGCCTACATCGAGACGCTCTCCCGTCTCGCGAACGGTGCCAACCCCCTCGACGGGATCTCCATCGATCGCGCACCGGGCGGACGCACCCGCGTACACGCCTTCCCTCTCACGGGCATCGACAGGTTCCTGCTGTCCGGATTCACGGGCGAGGTCTGGCTGGAACCGGGGATCACCCCGGGAGCGGCACGCGCATCAGCCGGTCTCGCGCAGCGCACGCCCACCGAGTCGGGCGGCGTCGGCCTCGTGCTCGGCGCGGGGAACGTGACCTCGATCCCGGTGCTCGATGTGCTCTACGAACTGCTCGCCCACAACCGCACGGCACTGCTCAAGGTGAACCCCACGCAGGACGCGCTGGTGCCCGTGTACAAGCGCGCGCTCGCGCCCCTCATCGAGCCCGGCTTCCTGCGCATCGTCCGCGGCGGGCCCGCCACCGGCTCGTATCTCACCGGTCATCCAGGCCTCGTGCACGTGCACATCACCGGCTCGGCGGCGACGTTCGACACCATCGTCTGGGGCCCGTCGAAGGGTGACGGCGCATCCGCGACGAAGCGACGTCGACGCGAGAACCGTCCACTGCTGAAGAAGCCGATCACGGCAGAGCTGGGCGGCGTCTCGCCGATCATCGTGGTGCCTGGCGCGTGGACCGACGCCGACCTCACCTACCAGGCCGAGCACATCGTGACGATGCGCCTGCAGAACTGCGGTCACAACTGCATCGCGGGCCAGGTCGTGATCATGTCGTCCGACTGGGACCAGGCCGAGGCCTTCCGCGCAGCCCTGCGACGTGCGTATGCGAACGCCCCCGAGCGCCCGATCTGGTACCCGGGATCGCCCTCGCGGATGGAGCTCGCGACCGACGCCTACCCCGATGCCCTCGTGCTCGGCGACCGACTGCTCGTCGAGATCGATGCCGACGACGACCCGACCGCCCTGGAGAACACCGAGTACTTCACACCGGTGCTGGGCGTCGTCACCGTGCCTGGCACGGGCCAGGAGTTCCTCGACGCCGCTGTCGCCCACGCGAACGACAGACTGCAGGGGACCCTCGGCGCGAACCTGCTGATCGACCCCGCGACCGAGAAGTCGCTCGGCACCGGCTTCGAACGGGCCATCGCCGCGCTCCACTACGGCTCCATCGCGATCAACGGCTGGACCGCATTCGGGTTCATCACCCCTACCCTCACCTGGGGCGCGTTCCCCGGCGGCACGATCGACGACGTCGGGAGCGGCATCGGCGTCGTGCACAACGCCCTCCTGCTCGACGGGGTCGAGCGCTCCGTGCTGCGTGGCCCCTTCCGCCCGTTCCCGCGGTCGCTCCCGATCGCGAACGGGGGCGGACGCCTCACCATCCTGCCGAAGCCGCCGTGGTTCGTCTCCTCGCGGACCGGCGCCGCAGTGAGCGAAGGGCTGACCCGCTATCGGGTGGACGGCCGCATCAGCGGACTCGTGAAGACCCTGATGAAGGCGCTGCGGGCCTGACGGTCAGCGCTCCGCGCGGGCGAATCGGTCCGTCGCCGCCCGGAGCGCCTTCTGCGTGCCGGGTTCCGTGGCCGCGTGGCCGGCGTCGTCGACCACGACGAACTCCGCCTCCGGCCAGGCACGGTGCAGATCCCACGCGGTCATCATCGGCGTCGCGACATCGTGGCGCCCCTGCACGATCACCGTCGGGATGTGCCGGATGGCGTCGACTCCGGCGATCAACTGGCCCTCTTCCCACCAGCCCCGGTGGACGAAGAAGTGGTTCTCGATGCGGGCGAATGCCGTGGCCTTGTCGGGATCGGCCATCGCCTCGATCTGCGCCTCGTTCGGCGTCAGGGTGACGGTCGCCGCTTCCCAGGTGGACCAGGCGATCGCTGCCGGGACGTGCACAGCGGGATCGGGATCGAACAGACGGCGGTGGTAGGCCTCGATCATGTGCGAGCGCTCCAGCACCGGGATGGGCTCGATGAACTGCTCCCAGAGATCGGGGAAGAGCGCCGCTGCTCCGCCCTCGTAGAACCACTCGAGCTCGACGCGACGCAGCGTGAAGATGCCCCGGAGCACCAGCTCGGTCACGGCTTCGGGGTGCGCCTGCGCGTAGGCGAGGGCCAGCGCGCTTCCCCACGATCCTCCGAACACCTGCCACCTCTCGATGCCGAGGTTCTTACGCAGCAGCTCGATGTCGGCGATCAGGTGGGCCGTCGTGATGTAGCGGAGGTCGGCGTCGGGAGCACTCGCATGCGGGGTGCTGCGTCCGCAGCCGCGCTGGTCGAACAGCACGATCCGGTAGCGCTTCGGGTCGAAGAACCGCCGCTGCCAGGGGGACGTCCCGCTGCCGGGGCCGCCGTGGAGGAAGACCACGGGCTTGCCGTCAGGATTGCCGCTGACCTCCCAGTAGACGCGGTGGCCGTCGCCGACGAGCAACTCCCCGGTCTCGTACGGCTCTATCGGTGGATACAGTGCATCCGTCTTCTTCATCATCGGTCCCCCGGCCGGTCGTGCTGACTACATCGTCAACGGTAGCGGACGTTCTCGCGCCTGTCCGATATCACGGATCCAGCTGATCGGCGGGCAGGGTCAGCACCTGCGCGCACACACCCAGACCGTTCTGGTAGCCCTCGGCGAACCATCGCTTCCTCTGTTCGCTGGAGCCGTGCGTCCAAGTCTCCGGATTCGAGAAGCCGGACTGCTCCTGGATGTGGTCGTCGCCCACGGCCTCTGCCGCGTTCAGCGCGTCCTCGATCTGCTGCTCCGTCGGCTTCTCCAGGTACGGATTGCCTTCGGCGTCCTTCTGCTCCGTCATCCGCCCGAGCCACCCGCCGGCGTAGCAGTCGGCCTGCAGCTCGATGCGCACTCCGTTGCTGCCGGGGCCCGTTCCGTTGTTCGGGTAACGGTCCATATCGCCTGTGATGTTCTGGATGTGGTGCCCCCACTCGTGGCCCACGATGTAGAGCTGGGCGAGATCACCGGCCGAGGCTCCGAACTGCTGCTGCATGAGCTGGAAGAACGTGGGGTCGACGTACACCTTCTCCTCCGGTGGGCAGTAGAACGGCCCGACGGCGTTGGAGGCGGTGCCGCACTGCGTCGAGGTCGCCCCGTCGACGACGATCATCTCCGGCGCGCGGTAGCCCTCGACGTTGTCGCTCCAGAAGGCATCGAGGGCGACCTGCGCACCCGCCATGCGGCAGTCGACGTTCGCGTTGGCATCGGCCCCCGTGTCGCAGTTCTCGATGGCCGATCCGCCGGCCGGCTCGCTGCCTCCGCTCGGAGCGCCGCCGCCGACCAACCCGCTGAGGTCGATGCCGAGCAGAGGACCGGCGATGAGCGCGATGAGCGCGAGCACTCCCACGCCGGAACCGCCGGCGATGGCCGCTGTGCGGCCGCGTCGACGCGTGGTGTTGCCCGAGATGTCGGCATCGGGATTGAAGGTCATGCGTCGAGATTACTCTGAGCAGAAGCATGTCGAACGGACGTAGGCTCGGGGCATGACGACCACGATCACCATCACCGGCGCGGGCGGACAGATCGGCTACGCACTCCTCTTCCGCATCGCGGCCGGAGACCTGCTCGGGCCGGACGAGAAGGTGCGGCTGCGACTGCTGGAGATCCCGCAGGGACTCGGTGCGGCGGAGGGCGCAGCACTGGAGTTGCAGGACGGTGCGTTCGGGTTGCTCGAGCACGTCGAGGTGACGGATGACGCGGCGGTGGGCTTCGATGGCGCCGACCTCGCGCTGCTCGTCGGCGCACGTCCGCGCGGGCCCGGCATGGAGCGCGCTGATCTGCTCGCCGCCAACGGCGGCATCTTCGGCCCCCAGGGTGCAGCCATCGCCGCGAACGCGGCCCCCGGTGTCCGGATCACGGTGGTCGGCAACCCCGCCAACACCAACGCGCTGATCGCCGCAGCCTCCGCCGACGGCGTGCCCGCCGAGCGGTTCACGGCTCTGACGCGCCTCGACGAGAACCGCGCGCGGGCCCAGCTCGCGCTGACCCTCGGCGTGCCGGTGCACACGGTTCGGCGGGTTCCCATCTGGGGCAACCACTCCGCGACGCAGTTCCCCGACATCTCGCATGCGACGGTCGGTGGCCGCCCCGTGCTCGAGCCGCTCGAGCAGATCGTGGGCGACGTGACCACCTGGCTCGACGAGACGTTCATCCCTCGCGTCGCCAAGCGCGGAGCCGAGATCATCCAGGTGCGGGGGTCCTCGTCCGTGGCGTCTGCTGCGAGCGCGACGATCGACCACGTGCGCGACTGGGTACACGGCACCGACGACTGGACCTCGGCCGGCGTCGTCTCCCACGGTGAGTACGGGGTTCCCGAAGGCCTGATCTCGTCGTTCCCGGTGCGTTCGGTCGACGGCGAGTGGCAGATCGTCGAAGGGCTGGAACCGACGGACTGGGCACGTACCAGGATCGATGCCTCCGTCGCGGAGCTGGTCGAGGAGCGTGAGGCCGTTCAGGCGCTCGGTCTCTTGTGAATCCCATCACCGCGACGCACGACGACAGGGCAGAATGGACGCCGGAGGTGCGCGATGAGCGAGACGATTGATCCCACGAAGACCACGGCATCGGTCGATGCGGCTCTCACGAGCCCCCTGCATCTGCCGCATGATGCCGCAGCGTGCCCGAAGTGCTTCACCGAGCTGCAGCAGAACCGCAACTTCTGGACGGCACGGCCAGACGGCTCACGGCTGGTAGGCCTCGTCGTGTCGCGAGAGGGCATGCCGTCCGTCGTCGAGCAGCGCAATGACCTCACTCGCTTCGGCGTGCCGATCGAGGGCTTCCGCCACCCGGCGCCCGACATCCTGGAAAGCTGGAACGACCGCCTCGCCCGCCTCATCTCGACGCTGCGCACGGGCGATGTCGTCGTGGTCGTGAACATAAAGGCGCTCGGTCTCGACGCCGACGAGGGCGCACGCACCGTCGCCGAGCTGCGCAAGCACGGCATCATCGTCAAGGTGCTGAACCACGACGCCCGGCACCTGGCCGACGCGGCCGCCGCCCACTGACGGGCGACGATTCCTACGGCTTGGGCGTCGGGCCGAAGGCCGGCTCGCCGGGTTTCACACCGAAGAACAGCGGATCGCTCGGCGACTCCTCGCGCGGCAGGTACCCCTCGGAAAGGTTCGCATCACCGAAGAGCAGGTCCCCGAGCTCGTAACGGTCGCCGGGCCAGCACTTGGTCGTCGCCGTCACGAGCACGTTGCCGTTCGTGATGAACGTCACCGTCAACAACGAGAAGTCACCCTGCTCGCGCACGATCACATCACTCGACTGAGTCTCGCCCGACCCCAGATCCATGCCGTCGAGCTCGTAGCCCGCATCCGTGAGGTACTTCTGCACAGCGACGGATCGCTCGGCATGCTGCTCCGGGTCCACCTCCGTCGATCGGGCGAGAGAGAACTTGTAAGAACCGTCCGGGCATCCCGCCCCCGAAGGCTCCATGCCGAATGAGCCCCCTGGAGCCTCCCACGGGCCGTCGAAGATCAGCGCCTGGACGCCGTTCGTGACCTCCCGATAGTCGAGGTAGTGCTGCTTCGCCTGGGCGACGAGCTCGTCGCCGGTCGGGGTCGCCATGCCGTCTCCTTCATTCGTGCACCCGGTGAGGGCGAGCGCGAGCACCGCCACCGCTGCGGTGATCCGCCAGCGCTTCCCCATCCGCCCGCCCCTTGCTGCCGTTGCCACCACGGCTCAGTTCCACGCCTGGCCGTTAGCCACGATGTAGGCAATGTTACGGAAGGATTCCGAATCGCGAGCGAGGTACCCGTTGTCTTCTTCCCACCAGCCCCAGATACTGTTGCCGCCGTCGTGCGCCGCGTGGCCCGGGGTTCCGAGGCCGTCCTCGGTGCCGCCGCCCACTTTCGGCACGGTGCCGCCGTCGCTTTCGAAGCTGATCGCTCCCGGCAGCTCTTCGGGGTTGGTGCCGTGTCCGAAGGAGCTGTGCTCACCGTAGCGGGCGACCAGATCGCCGGGAGCCCGCGACGCGTAGATCTGCGTGCCGGAATAGTCCATCGGATCATCTCCGGTCCACGTCTGGTGGTAGCCGTCCGGCACTCCCGCCGAGCCGACCGCGATCAGATTGTCGACACCGAGGTTGTCTGGGGATCCACCAACCGCCAGGAAAGCGGTCGTGCTGCCGTACGAGTGCCCGATGACGGAGGTGGTGACGCTCGACGACACCTCGTTGTCGAGCCCTCGCAGCGTGGTGCTCAGAGTCGCGGCCCCCTCTGTGGCGCTGCCCATCGTGTGCTCGGTGAGAAGGTTGGGCGAGTCGTATCCGTACCAGGCGATCGTCGCCGACCTGGTCCCGTCGTTGTACCCGTCGGCGAAGAAGTTCAGGTCGCGTGCGCTCTGCCCCCATGCCTCGAGGTCTCCGAGGCCCGAGAACATCCCGCCGACGAGCACGTTCACGTTGGTGACACCTTTGAGCGGGTCGACGGGGTTCCCGTTCTCATCCTGAATGGTCACGCCGTACATGACGGCAGCGGTGGCTTGCGGCTGCTCGAACGGGTTGAACATCAGCAGCTGCCCCTGGAACCGGTTGATCTCGATACCGAGGTCCTTGAACTGCGTGTCCAACGGCTCGCCGTAGGGTCCGGCGTCGATCACTCGTTCATACGCCGTCCTGTTGGCGAGCATGCGGTCGAGGTAGGGCACGCCTTCGAGGTTTCCGATGAAGCCCGGATACGTGAGACGGAGCGCATCGCGCTGTGCATCGGTGAGACCGTCCCAGATCTCCGTGACCTCGGCAGGGGTGTCGGCGTTCGCCAGCGCGTCGATCGCCGAGAGGGTCGAGTCGCTGAGGGTCGAGCCATCCGAACGGACGAGTCCGGCGATCGCTGCACCATACGCCTCGTCCCAGAGCGCGTATGCGGCTTCCCAGCTCTCCCAGAGCCCCTCGAGGGCGCTACGGGTCGTGGCGAGCGAGCTCTGCGCGTCGGTGACGTCCTGTTCCGCGGTCGAGCGCGTGCTGGCGCCGTCGTCGGGGGTGCACATCTGCTGCTGGGACTGTGCGCTCTCGAGATCGGCGACCGCCGCCGCGTGCGCCACATGCGCGGTCTCGATGTCGTCGATCAGGTCGTTCGCGGTTCTGGCGTGCGTCGCGACAGCCTCACCGTAGGCCCGCACGACGTCGGCGATGCGTCCGAGTGAGGCGATGGTGGGGTTCATCCGATTGGCGAGCAGCCCCGATTCACGCTGCACCAGAGTGATGCTCTGACCTCGCCCCTCGAGGCCGCCGTCGATGTTGCGCAGCACGATCTGCGCGTTCCCTCCGGCGTCCGTGAGCTTTCCGAGATCGGCGTGGATCCCTTCGAGCTGCCCGCTGTCATACTCGATCTCCTCGAGCGTCCACCCGCGGTTAGGAGAGGTCAGCGACATAGTCGGCATCCCATCCGCTGCCCAGTGAGACGTCGAGGTCTTCGAACGACTCGTTGATGCTCGTCAGCCGATCGGTGACGCCGATCCCCTCGAGATGCTGCGCCCGCGCCTCGAGCATCGCCTGCCCCAGCGCGTTCTCGAGCATGACCCGCAGGCCTGTGCGCCCCGCGGGATTGCCGACGCCCGTGTCGCGCGCGGCGATGTCGTTGGCGTACATGACGTAGTCACCGATCGAGAAGCTGATCTGCAGGACGGCGCCTTCGAGTGCGCGCTTGTCGATCTCGACATCTGACATGGCTTCCCCCCGGTTCTGCCGCGATCCACCATAGCCGGACGCTCGCCCTGCGCCGATGGGGAGAACTGCCCATCGGCCCGTGATCTCCGGACCACAAGGCGCGAAGAAGGGGCCGACGGCGAACCGTCGACCCCTTCCCGAAAGCGTGTGTCAGCTGCCGGCGAGCTGCTGGTCCAGATCCTGGATCGCCCGCATCATCCCCAGCAGCGACTCCGACATGTCGTTGATGCCATCGACCGCCGTCTTCAGACCCGTCGTCAGCTCCGTGTACCCCTCACCGAACTTCCCCGACGCATGCTGCGTCTTGAAGTCATCACCCAGAAGAGTGTCGACCTGACCCTTCAGCGTGTCCAGCTGACCCTGAATGTCATCACGAGCCTGCGACAGCGAACCCGCCACCTGCTCCATCTCCGCATAAGACGCACCGAAATCGGCCATCGTCCACACCTCCGCAAATCGAGAGAACCGGACCCCTCCGGCCCGAATAACCCCACCCTACGCGGCACCCACGAACACCGTCGATGGGGACAACTCCCCATCCACCCAGCGCGTACGGGATCAGCGGCGGACGAACACGGATCGGATCCGCACCCACAACGGATCCGCCTCCGACAAACCGGAGACGAGATGCATGACTCCCCCGACCTGCCCGAGGCCCGCCGCCAGAGCGATCACTCCGACCGCAGCCGAGGCCGCCGTCATCGAGGTGACTCCGGCTCCCAGATCACGGACGAACAGGGCGATGCCGCCGACGGCAACCAGCAGGGCAAGTGTTGCGGAGACGAGTCGCACGAAGACGCGCGGTTCGAAGTTCGCGGTGCGCGCCCGGAGCCAACCACCCGCGCGGCGCTGCCGCCCGCCTGTCGTGTACGGCAGACGAAGCCACCAGGAGGCGGCCGACAGGATCCGCCGACCGCTCCACCACAGCGCGACCAGGACGGCGAGTCCGGCCAGTGCGACGATCACCGCGGTCACGATCACCGCCAGGTCGACCGGGGCGAGCGACCCGCCCAGCATCCGCACGGCTTCGATCATCCCTGCCGTGACGAACGCGCCGCCGATCGCGAGCGCGAAACCCAGGAGGCCCAGAGCCCAGCGCGACCAGCGCTCGAAGTCCGTCCGCAGCACGGCGGCTGCGCGATCCGCATCCACCGGACGAGCATCCTGCGTGCGCGCCGCATCGATGAGGGGTCGCGACTCGGGTCGGATCAGCGCAAAAGCCATCGGCCCAGGTTATTCGCCGTCCAGCGGCGCCTCGAACCGTGCCCCCTTCGGGGGGCTGACGAGCTCGATCAGCCGCGGTCTGCCTGCTCCTCAGCGGTCGCCGGCACTGCGGGCTCCTCGGCGAGCTGCTCCCAGGCGAACGTCGAGATCATGGCGTCGCTGAGCAGCTCGATGCCGTCGAGCACCTCTGCGGGGATCACATCGCCGTCGGGGATCACGATGGTCGACGTGAAGACGAGCGCCTTGCGACGCAGCGTTCCCGGCACCGGGATGATGTAGGTCAGGGTGCGTCCGCTCACGCCGTCGATCGCCTGTGCGCCGGCCGGACGCTTCGTCTCGGCCGACCACCTGACGATGTGCTTGAGGTTCTCGTCGAGGAACACCGCCCCGCGCGCGCGGAACGCCTCCGTCACCCAGGCGTCGAGGTTCTCGCCATCCGGCGCGTCGAGAGCGGATGCCGTGATCGACAGCGGCAGCAGCTCCTCCATCGGCACGTCCTCCTGCCGATAGATGGCGAACACCTTGGTGCGCCGCATGCCCTGATTGGCCTGGGCCATCATCGTGCGGAACTCCGCATCCAGGTCGGGGCGTCCCGCCTGCATGAAGATCGCGCTCGCCTTGCGCACGTCCTCCTGCTGTCCCGCGTTCGTCGGGAGGTGCGCCTTCCACCCCGGGGGCAGCACGAGCCGGAAAGCCGGGATGCCGAAGCGGAACTCCACGCCGAGGTCGTTCATCTCGTTCATCGGGTGGTACTCCTCGTGTCGATCGTGAGGTCGGCAGTCACGCAGGCCGGCCGCTCGGCAGGGTGATGCCGGCGATGATCTTCGGGATCTGCTCCTCCATGAGGGCGAAGGGCTCGAGCGTCGACCCCATCGCCTCGATCATGATCGCAGACTCGCCGTCGCTGAGCATCACCGTCCAGTTCGCGATGGGGCGCGCCTCCCCGTCGTCGAGGAGCACGGCGGACGTGCGTCGCAGAAGGAAGCCCTTGCCATGGGAGTCAGTCTCCAGTGCCGTGAGTTCGGATGCCGTCGAGTCAGGGAGGGTGGCGATCTCGGTCAGGATGGCAGGGATGTCCAGGTCGGCGGCGGCGGAGACCGTGATCTCGATCAGGACGTCGCTGTACGCCCCGCGGGGGACGAACCACAGTTGCACGGCGGCGTTGCCGGCGAGGCCCAATATGCCCTCTGCCGTGAAGGCGAGCGCCTCGCGGTCACCATCGGTGAGCGGGGAACGTTCGGCGTAATGCTCGACCGCGGCCGACACCCATTGCTCCCCGATGCCCGGCTCACGCCGCAGCAGATCGGCTGCAGGCAGCGGGATGTACCACTCCGCGTCGTAGGCGAAGTCCCATCGCGACGCGCCGTCGGCGACCGGCACCGAGGTCATCGGGTGAGACCGTTGAGCATGCTGGCCGGCGACAGGCCACCGGAAGGACTGCCGCCCGCGAGAGCCACACCCTTGTCCGCCCACTTGTACACGTTGTAAGCCTGCTCGAACAGGTCTGGCGCCGGAGCCTTCGCGAGGCTGGAGAGGGCATCCGGCAGCTGGTTGATCAACCGATTCCCGTATCCGGTGCCCGCCGCGACCGCCTCCTGGAACGAGACGGTGAACGACCGGTTGGCTCCGCCGAGGAAACGCTGACCGAGCCCCGCGAGGGTGAACGGGCCCGTCATGCGCGTCCGAGAGGCGTTCTGCACGAAGTTCGCGAAGTTCGCCTTGCTCATCACGCCCCAACTTCCCTTGGGAGCCGCGGTGATCCCACGAATGTTGCGGATCTGGCCGAGCGGCCCGGTGAGCTGCTTCGGAATCGCCTTGAAGAACTTCCCGAGCCCCTGCCCAAGCTTGCCGATCGGAAGCACGCCGATGATCGACATCGCGAGATCACCCCAGCCCTTCCGTCCGTCGAACATCAGGGCGACGGTCAGAGCGAGCGCGATGACGCCGACCACGAGTGCCGCGATCGCGAAGAAGGGCCCGCCGATGATGAGTCCGAGCACGGCGATCGCGAGCCCGATCCAACTCACCCATTCGGCCACGACCGCGAGGACACCCGCGATGTTCTCCCACGTGGAGTCCTCGCCGATCTTGTTGGCATCGGTGAGGCCCGACACAGCGGTCTCATAAGCGGTGTGCCAGGTGTCGTACTCGCCGTCGAACGCATCGAGGTTGTCGTTGTGCGTGGTCTCCGCGGTGCTCAGGGTCGATGCCGCACCGGAGGCGGCGTTCGCGAGATTCGTGCCGGCTGTCGTGTTCGCCGCCGCGTCCTCTTCCGCCGGCGGGTTCAGCCGCGTCGACGTGTTGTGCGCCTGAAGCGCGTCGGCGGCGTCGGCGGCGTTCGACTGCGCGGTCTGCAGCTCGGTGAGGCTGGTCTGGCAGTCGGCCACGATGGTGCGCATGCGGCTCTGCGCGGTCTCGAGCGCCGTGGCGTAGTTGCTCAGCGTCGTGCCTGCGGGCTTGTAGCGGCGACCCGCCTCGTCGAGATCCTTGTGGACGTCGTCGACGACGTCCTTGATCTTGTCCATCGCGTAGCCCTCGCCGTCGATGGATCCGTCCTTGATCCCCTTGAGCGTCGCGGCGGCACTGACCATGCTGTCGCCCAGTTCGACGATCTTCGTTCCCCGGTCGGCGATCGCCACGGCATCCCCTGCCACGACCTCGACGTCACGCCCCTTGTTCGTTTGCATCTGCTTCTCTCCCCTAGACCGCTGCCGGCTGACGTCCGGCGCCCGGCGCGCTACCCGAACCCGACTGCTCCATCGACGTCGCCATCTCGGTGTCGAGGCTCATGACCTCGTCAACCGTTCCCTTGACGCGATCGGCGACCTCTTTGAGCTTGGTGAGCAGCTTGTCGCGACTGTCGTTCCAGCTGCCCTCGAAGTCGTGGCAGCGATCCTTGAGCCGTCCGTCGCCGTAGGGCCTGCCGACGGCGTTCTCGACGTCGTCCTGCTTCGCCGCGGCGGACTCCAGCTCGGCCACGATCGCCGTGAGCTTCTCGCTGGTCGTCTGCAGATCACTGATCGGCACGAGCATGCGTTCGCCTGCCATGGTCCCCCTCCTTCTTTCCCGGACGCTACGACGTTACTGGGAAGGGCGGCACGACGCGATGGGGAGTACTCCCCATCTGCCCGCGCCTCACACCCTCCAGCTGCTGTTCTTGCGCTTCTCCAGGATGCGCTCGGCGATCTTGATCGTGTCGGCGATCGACAGGAGGGAGAGTTCCGTGAGCGCCGCTGCACCGAGACCGCGCTTCTGCGCCTTGGCGGCGGTGGTCCGGACCGCAGGGCGCGCCTCCCGCGAAAGCATCTCGGCGAAGCTCGACCAACGGCGGAGGTCGAGCGTCGCCAGCTCGACGCGGTGGGCGCGGCGGAGACGCGCGAGTCGACGTCCGCCAGCTCTGCGCGTCGCGCTCGCCTCGTCGGCCGTGTAGTCGCCACGGCTCTGGGCCACTTTGGCCTGCTTCTGCGCAGTCGCCTCGATTACCTGCGTGACCTCCTCCGCGTACTCGGGCATCGACCGCAGCAGTCGCCGCTCCTCGGCCACCCAGCGCCGCAGGAGCACATCCCCGCACTCCGGACACAGCTTCTCCGGCATGACACCGTCGACCGCATAGCCGCATGCGCAGTCGATACCGCCGCGCTGCTGCGCCCGATGCGGACGTCCGCCGAGCCTCGCCCGCAGGAGTGAGGCTCCCACCGCGCTGCGCCCGAGCTCATCCGCCAGGAACCCCTCGCCGCTTCTGCGCTGCATGTCGGCGACCAGCAGCTCCCAGCGCTCCTGGTCAGCCGGCCGGATCAGCGGGCGGGCGGAGTTCGCGTACTCGTCCAGCACCGCAGTGATCTCCGCTTCCTGCGCGGCCCGCTTCAACGCGGTCGCGGAGGTGGCTCCCGGCCAGGACGGGAACGCGATGTGGGCCGCGAGTTCCCGCATCCGCGCATCACCCGAGACTCCCGCTGCCTCATGCAGCGCGGCCAGGGGCGCATTCGCCTCCAGCACACCACGTTCGAACTCCTCGACAGCCTCAGACGCACTCATGCTCCCAGGGTAGACGCCCCCATGCGACGAAGAGGGCCGACCGTCATGGTCGACCCTCTTCGTGAAACGCCGCTGTGCCAGCGGGTGGCGCTGTGTGTCAGCTGCCGGCGAGCTGCTGGTCCAGATCCTGGATCGCCCGCATCATCCCCAGCAGCGACTCCGACATGTCGTTGATGCCATCGACCGCCGTCTTCAGACCCGTCGTCAGCTCCGTGTACCCCTCACCGAACTTCCCCGACGCATGCTGCGTCTTGAAGTCATCACCCAGAAGAGTGTCGACCTGACCCTTCAGCGTGTCCAGCTGACCCTGAATGTCATCACGAGCCTGCGACAGCGAACCCGCCACCTGCTCCATCTCCGCATAAGACGCACCGAAATCGGCCATCGTCCACACCTCCGCAAATCGAGAGAACCGGACCCCTCCGGCCCGAATAACCCCACCCTACGGAACCACCCGCGCCGACGTCGATGGGGACAACTCCCCATCCACGATTGCGGCCGTCGTCTACCCCTCGACGAGCGGCAGCTGCACCGTGACCTGGCGTCCGGCCTGCACGAAGATGCCTCGCCCCTCGGGGAAGTCGGTGCGCTTGACCTTCGGGAACGGCACCTTGAACACCGCGTCGCCGTCGAAGGAATCGGGCTTGAGGATGATGCCCTTGCGCCCGGCCTTGAAGTCGCCGATGAACCCGAAGCCGCTCGTGACCTGCGTGACGTCGGCATCGCCGATGAGCAGGTGGTCGCTGCGGTTGATCGCCTGGAAGAGGGCCTTCATCTCGCGCTCGGCCGGGCTGTCGGCGAACTGGGGCACGTCTTCGACCACGATGAGCACTCTCGTCGGGAGCGAGTCGTCGGCGATCAGCTCGGTGATCTCCTTGGCGAGCTCCTTCGCGTCCTCCGGCGTCACGGCGCTGCGCGTCCAGCTCGTGTAGTCCTTGAGCTGGGCACGACGGCCTCCGAAGTGGAACAGCACGGTCGCCGGGTCGAGTCGCCGCATCGAGGTGATGAGCGACTTGAGGGCGTTGGTCTTGCCCGACGACGGCGGACCGGCCACGACGAACGTGCCGACCGGGTCGAAGTCGCGCGCCGCCAGGGTGTCCTCCGCGACACCGAGCACCGGGAACTCGCCCAGGCGATCGGGCAGGTCGCGCACCGACAGACGGGTGGGCAGCGCACCGATCTCGGGCACCTCCCTCGCTCCCGCCGCACGCAGCCTCTCGGCGACGCCCTCGAGCAGCTTGGTCTGCTCCGCCACGTTCGGGGTCCCGCCCAGCGTCGCGATCTGCGTCTCGCGGCCATCGACGATGGCGCGACCGGGCGCGGAACGCTCGTCCAGCACATCCTTGGGCGCGTTGAGCATCGCATACCCGGACTCATCCGAGAGGCGCAGCACCACGCGCCGCGAGACGTTCGCGCTGACCGCTGTGGGCACGGAGCCGGAACGGTCAGCGCTCGCGATCACGTGCACGCCCAGCGGGCGACCCTCGCCGAGGATGCGCATGAAGGTCTGGTAGAACGGCATCCGCGCGGTGGTCGACTCCCACTCGCTGCGGAACTGCGGGAAGCCGTCGATCAGCAGCAGGATGCGCGCCTCGTCCCGCCCGGTGAGCTCGCGGTACTCGGTGAGGCTCGAGGCGTTGGCGGCGCTGAAGCGCTTGCCGCGGTCATCCAGCACCGCGGCCAACGAGCGCAGCACGCGCTGCACGCGCTCGGAGTCGTCGCCCGAGATGATCGAGCCGACGTGCGGGAGCATCTCCAGGCTCTTGAGCGAGCCGGAACCGAAGTCGAGTCCGTACACCTCGACGTTCGAATGCGCGGGGTCGAAGCCCGCCGCGATCGCGATGGTGCGCAGCACGGTCGACTTGCCCGACCCGCTCGTTCCGTAGACGAGGAGCGAGCCGTCCTTGTCAGGATGGAAGTACGCCGGCTCCTGCAGCTGCCGCTCCGGCACGTCCATCTTGCCGAGCAGCACCTGTCCGTCGCCGAGCACCGGGAGGTCGCGCATGTCGACGGCCCCCTCGAGGTCGTCGAGCCACGGACGTCGAGGCGCGGGGATACGAGCCGCACGTGCCGCGTTCACGAGCGTCGCCACGATGCGCTTCTGGTCGTTGGGTCCGAGATCCTCGTCGTGGGACTCGGACTCCGGAGCCTGCTCGGCCTCCCAGGTCTGGATGGAGCCGAACCGGAGTTCCGCCACCTTCACCTCGGCGACCTGCGCCTCGTCCGTCGTCCATCCGCCGGCGTAGGCCGACTGGAACGGCACGAGGCGTCCCGGACCGGTCTTCGCGATGCCGCGCCCCGGCAGCGAGGGCGGGAACGTCGCCGCCACCGGATCGTCGACGACATCCTTCGAATCGGATTCGTCCGCCATGCGCAGCGCGACGCGCAGGTTCGTGTTCGCCCGCAGGTTGTCCTTGATGACACCGGCCGGTCGCTGCGTCGCCATGATCAGGTGGATGCCGAGGGAGCGACCGCGCTGGGCGATGTCGACGACGCCGTCGACGAACTCCGGCACCTCTCCGGCGAGCGCGGCGAACTCGTCGATCACGAGCACGAGCGCTGGCGGAGTCTCCGGGTCACGCCGCTTCTCGAGTTCGAGCAGGTCCTTGGCCTTCTTGCGGTTGAAGAGGTGCTCGCGGTGGTGCAGCTCGGCGCGCAGGCTGGTGAGGGCGCGACGCACCAGGTGCGGGCTCAGGTCGGTGACCAGGCCCACCGTGTGCGGCAGGTCGACGCAGTCGGCGAACGCGGAGCCGCCCTTGTAGTCGACGAAGAGGAAGGTGACGCGATCCGGGCTATGGGCGGCTGCCATGCCGAGCACCCAGGCCTGCAGGAACTCGCTCTTACCGGCACCGGTCGTCCCGCCGACGAGGGCGTGCGGACCCTGGGTGCGCAGGTCGAGGGTCATCGCGTCGGTCTGCGACTGTCCGATGATGGCGCGCAGGTTCCCCGCCTTCTTCAGCCGGGCCTGCGGGGCGCCGGAGCGGTCGATGATCGTGTTGTTCTGGCGCCAGCGGTCGATCACCGCGTTCGCGTCCTCCGCGACCTCGGTGCCCACCAGGGAGAGGAAGCTGACCGAGTTCGGGATGTCGGAGGAGTCCTCGATCACGGTGCTGGAGTCGACGACGGGGGCCAGCCGCTTGGCGAACATGGTCATGTAGGCGTGCGAGACGCCCTCGACCTGCACTCCGCGATAGTCCAC
This sequence comes from Microbacterium oxydans, assembly GCF_006540085.1. Classification (GTDB taxonomy): domain Bacteria; phylum Actinomycetota; class Actinomycetes; order Actinomycetales; family Microbacteriaceae; genus Microbacterium; species Microbacterium oxydans. Next base: position 407,667 of record NZ_BJOG01000008.1, read on the forward strand.
GCCGCTGCGGACCGTGCCGACCACCGCATCGCCGAGCCCTGCGCTCACGTCGACGAACGTGCGGCACGCGGCGGGCAGCGCCTCGACCACGGGAGCGACGAACAGGGCGTACACGCCGACGTCGGCACCGCGTTCCAGGATCTGGGTCAGCCGGGCGCGATCGACAGGAGCATCGTTCGTGATGATCACGAGGATCGCCGTCTGGCCGGGGAATGTCGCGTCCTCGGCGGCGCGCTTGACGTCGGTGCCGTAGCGCATCGGGTCCCAGTCGGCGCCGTACGGGGGCCGGGCGGACTTCGACTCCCGCGAGCGACGCAGGACGATCTCCTCCAGGCCGCTGAGCAGTGCCGTGCCGGTCGAGGCGGAGTCTGCCAGAGGCATCTCCTTGAACGGGTTGCGCTCACTGGAGGTGTGGGGCAACCACTTGAGCCAGTCGAGCTCGTTGGCCCAGCCCGGCTCGGTCAGCGCGACCGTCACCAGCTCGTTCGGCGAATGCGTGCCGAACAGCTGCACGGCGATGCCGCGGAGCGCGTCGCTCGCCAGCGATGTGGGACCGGCGACACCGATCGACCCGACGCTCTGGAGCGACTCCAGGATCGGCACGTCGTCGATCATCCGGTACCGCTCCTCGAGGCGGTCGACGCGCTCGACGTACTCGACGAGCGCGTCAGGGCTCTCGGTGCGCTTGATGCGCGTGCGCGCCTCGCTCTCGCAGACGCCCAGGCGCATCGCGAGGAAGTTCCAGTGCTCGGGGCGTCGCGTCCACAGCAGGGGTCCGAGCCGCATCGCCTCGTCGAACACGACGGCGACGGCCGGTACCTCGTTCTGCCGCACCTCCCGCTCCCTCGGGTGGGAGTGGTAGAGCGTCTCCTCCAGGCGTTCGAACTGCTCCTCGAACGACTCCGCCTCCTTGCGCAGACGCTGACCGAGGTTGGTCTTCTGCGAGATGAAGTTCCCGAACATCATCATCGGCGACGCGGCCGCGATCAGGAGGGATGCCGGACGCTGCGTGATGCTGAACATCGTGACGGCCAGCAGGATCGGAGCGACGAGCATGGGCCAGGGGAACAGCCGGGACGGCTGGTCGCGGGGGTAGCGCGGTTCGTCCAGTTCCTGCCCGGTGAAGCGCTCCTCGACGCGCGGGCTGCGGTTGAACATCAGAGCGCCTCCGCGCTCGAGCACCGGGTCGCCGCTGGCGGAGCCGTCGAAATCGCTCACCATGTGCACGACGAACTCGCAGTCGCCCAGCACGAAGCTCTGTCCCGGGATGACCCGGAGCCGCTGCACGAGTCCGCCGTCGACGAGGATGCCGTTCGCGGAGTTCAGGTCGACCAGTTCGACGAAGGTCGCCGCGACCTCGATGCGGGCGTGCCGCTTCGAGACCAGCGGGTCGGCGATGGTCACATCGTTCGCGGCGTCGCGTCCGATCAGGAAGTGACCGATCGGCAACGGGAACTCCTGGCCGGCGGCAGGACCGGCGACGACCGTGAGGACGGCGGCCGGGTGCGTGCCCGCCCCGCCCACCGACGCCCGATGGGATCCGACGTTGATCACCTCGGCGAGGAACCCGGAGCCGATCGGGGCATCGCCCACGAGCAGGTCGGGGTTGAGCATCGTGAGCTGCTCGCTGGTCGGCGGGGCGACAGACAGCGTGAGCACATCGCTGGGCGCCGCCATGATGCTGCGCGCGGGGTCTGTCGTGGCGATCTGCCGCGCCACGTCGGCGATCGTCGCCGTCGAGTCGGCCATCACGACCACGTCGGTCAGGGGTGCCGCGGGTCGACGCAGGGTCAGCTTGACTCTCATCGCTCGTCCTCACCGCGCCGAGGGCGCATCTCACTGCTCAGGGTCATACCCACTCCACCAGGAGGGACCGGTCGCCGAAGCGCACCGTGTCGCCGATCTGCAATTCCGCGGGGTGTCCCGCCGGCAGCGCTGTCTCAGAACCGCCTCGGACGATCGCGCTGCCATTCGTGGAGGCCCGGTCGACGACGAAGACGCCCCGTCGGGCCGGCATCACCGCGATGTGGGTCTTGGACACCGAGCGCGTGTCGTCGACGACCGGCACCAGGAGCGCCTCGCCCTCGCCAGCGGCGGCACTCGGGGACCGCCCGAACAGCGTCGTCCCCCGCACCTCGATGCGCTGCCCGGTGTCGAGCACCAAGAGCGCTCGTACTCCCATCGGCGCGGGGGAAGCGGCGGGTGCGGACGCGGGAGATGCGGCAGGTACCGGTGCGTCCGGGGCTGCCGGCGTTTCCACAGCGGGGGCCGCTGCGGCGGCGGCAGAGGCGGCGACAGGAGCGGATGTCGGGGGCCGAACGGGCGCCGGTTCCGGGACAGAAGGAGCCGAAGCCGGTGCGGGAGCCGGAGCCGGAGCCGGAGCCGGAGCCGGAGAGAATGCTGCCGGGCCGGGAGCACCCGTCGCCAGGGACGGGGGCACGGCCGACACCATGGATCCGACGCCCGGGGCCTCCTGCGGCTCCGGCGCGGTGCCCCCGGCGGATCGATGCGCGCCGATCACGCCGCCGGAGAACCGTGCACTCGGAACGTACTCCGCCGGGGCATCGCGATGTACCGGCGTGGCCAGGGACGGGAGCGGCGCCTTCTCCTCGTGCTCCGGCGTCTTCACCCGCTTGCGCGCGATGCGCATGCGCTTCTGGTCGTAGGGGTTCAAGCCGCCCCGCACGTCCACGAACCAGGTCGCGGCGGCCAGGTCGAGCCATCCACGGCCGCGCTTCTCGATATCGAAGAGCGGCGAGAGCATGATCACCAGCACGGGGCCGACGATCGGCACGATGAACGAGGCGTACGCGACGAGGTACCGGACCACGGCACCGCGCCAGAATCCCGGGCGCTCGAGAGTGCGGACGTTCACCGAGCGGATGCCGCAGATCGCCTTGCCGAGCGTCACTCCCTTGCGTCCGTGCAGCACGAGCTGGACCACCACATACGCGATCATCAGCCCCTGCGAGACCGCGGCGGCGACGATGAGCCACACCAGGTCACCCCGGGCGAAGAACGTCTCCGCGTCGAACTCCCCCGACACCGCCTGAGCGAGCACGGGAGTCAGCGCGATGATGGCCGGAAGCGCGATGAGCACGGCCACCGTCCACTCGATGAGAGCGGCGAGAACACGCGCTCCCCGTCCCGCCGGTCGCAGCCCCAGCGACGCCGCGTACGCGGGGTCGGGGCGTCCGTGCGCGTCGAGCCCTTCGACCTCGGGAGCGTGGTCGTCGATCTCCCAGATCACTCCTGCTCTCCCTCGGCCTCGTCGACGGCGTGCGCGGTGTCGAGCAGAGGCAGGTCGCTCTTGCCGACCAGGCGCGAGGCGATCACGTGTTCGACCAGCCGCGCGCGACGGTTGGTCGCGAAGCTGCGCTGCCCACCGCGCATGCCGGGCACACCGATCCGGTCGAACTTGTCGCACACGTTGTCGAGTTTGCGGTTGAAGCGGGTGACCGTCCACCCGAGTCGCTCCGCGGCCTTCGCCGAGGTGGGGATCTCGCTCATGCCCGTGCCGTCCCTGCGCAGCTGCGGCTCGGCCAGCGCGAGGATGAGGAGCTTCTGGCTGAGGGTCAGCGGTACGTCTCCGATCGTCGATGCGCCGCCGTCGTCGTGCTCGCGTCTGGTCGCACGGAACGTCGGCTCGGCCGCGTGCAGGGTGAGCTCGTACGTCGTCGGTCCTGCGCTGAACACGACCGTGGTGGTCTCGAAGACCAGCGGAAGACGGGCGCCGGGCGCGAGCCATGCCTGCACTCCGCCGGCCGAGTCGGTCACGGTCGCCGTGAGGCGCGTGCCGACGTTCGACAGCCACCACAGCCCGTCGGCGTCGGTGATCTCCAGGAAGTGCCGGTGCAGGAACAGATTGTCGTCGAGTTCGAGGTCGCCCTCGCGTCCGACGATGAACCGCCCGCCTCGACGGACCGGGAAGTACTCCCCCGCGAACTCGACGGTCACACCGCCTTCACCACTCACTCCACGCACCCCCGCACGGTCTCGGACGCGCGCCCGTCGTCGCGTCGCAGCATCACGTCGATGCACACGGTCCCCGCTGTGGCAGGAAGGGTAGCGGTCGGATCCGGCGTCTGCTGCGGATCGACCTCTCCCGACACGGCCACCGGGGTCCAGATGTACGAGTCGCCGTCGAGCGGGCTCGGGTTCGTCCAGGTGAAGACGACCTGTTCGCCCTGCCGCGTCCCGGCGAGCTCGGTCACCTTCGGCACCACATCCGTGCCGACATCCTTCGGGTCGACGGCCTCGGCCGTCTCCTGCGGTTCGGGTGTGATCCCGGCGACCAGCAGGTTCAGACCGACGATCCCGCCGATCACGATCACGACGCCGGCGGCGGCGAGCCCGATCCAGAGGCCCTTACGGCTGCGCGGCGCTTCGGGTGCGGCCGGAGCTGCGACGGGCGTGCCGGGCACCATCGCCGGCGGCACGGCAGCGTCGGGGGCGACCACCTGCGGGGCTCGGGCGATCGTCCGGTCATCGGCGCTCGGGGGCAGCGGCTGCGGCGGAGCAGGAGTCGGAGTCGGAGCACGCAGCTGCGTCTGCTCGACGGACGGCACGGACGATGTCTCGGCGAGTGGCGCGTCGAAGCGCGGGATGCCGGGCAGCGCGGCCGGAGGCTCTTTGCGCTGCGTCGTCGCCGACGGGCGGGTGAACGATGCCACGTCGGGGTCGATGCTGACGATCTCGCGCACCCGCGTGAGGCCGTCGCCGTCGTCGTCCAGATCCTCCGCCGGCGGGTGGTCGTCGACGATGTCGATCGGCGTCACCGAATGCGAGAGCTCGATCTGCACCTTCTGCAGTGCCCGCGCGAACGCCACGGCGCTCGGGAAACGATCTTCGGGGTTCTTCGCCATCGCGCGCTCGAGGAGGCGCTGCAGGCTCTCGGGCGAGTCCGGCCGCTTCAGCGAGGGGAGAGCTGCACGCTCGATGCGCTCGATGAGGTCGGCGCTCGAGTTGCGCTCCCCCGGACGCTCGAACGGCGAACGGCCGGCCAGAAGGGTGTACAGCGTCGCTCCGAGGGCCCACACATCCGTTCGGGGTCCGCTCTGCGGCGGCTCGGCGAACGATTCGGGGGGCGACCACGGGATCGACATCCCCGACGCCTCTCCCGTGGCTCCGGTGGTGGACGCGATGCCGAAGTCGGTGAGCGCCGGCCTGTTGTACTCGGTGACCAGGATGTTGGCGGGCTTGATGTCGCGGTGCAGCACACCGGCGCGGTGCGCTGTCTCGACGGCACCGGCCACCTGCACACCGACCCGCAGCGCCTCGGCCACCGAGAACGGGTCCTTCCGCGCGCGCAGCTGGAGGTTGGGCCGCGGGCAGTACTCCATCACCAGGTACGGGCGTCCGTCTCCGGCGACCCCTGCCTGGTAGATCGTCACGATCGCGGGGTGCGTGGAGAGCATCGCCATGACGTTCGCCTCATCCGCGAACTCCTGGGCGGCGCCGCTGGAGATGCGATCGGCGAGCAGCACCTTCACCGCGACCCGGCGGCGGGGCATCTCCTGCTCGTAGAGGAAGACGTCGGCGAAGCCGCCGGTGCCCAGCGGCTCGACGTAGGTGAAGCCGGGAAGGTCCGGCGGCGGGGAGGGGCGACGCGTCACGGCAGATCCTCGAAGGCGACCGTGACACCGTCGCCGAGGTCGACGACGTCGCCGGAGAGCACCAGCGTCTGCTCGCCGGGGTGCAGCCGCACGGGGTCGGCTCCCGGCCGCAGCAGGGTGGACCCGTTGGTGGTGTGCAGATCGATGACCACCACGGTGTCGCCCTCCGGCCGTACTTCGAGGTGGCTGCGCGAGATGTCCTGCTGAGGGCTCTCGACGGCGATGAGATGCGGAAGATTCGCGCCGCTCGCCCGCGTCGACCGCGGGCGGCGCCCGATGATCACGGTGCGATCCAGAGCCGTCTCCTGCCCTGTGGACAGGCGGATGCGGCCGACGGAGGCCGCGGCCGGTGCCGGGGCGACATCGAGCACCTCCGTCGGGGCGTCACTGGAGACCGGCGGCTGCTGGCGGAGCGCGCGGAGGTCTGCGGCCGAGATCGTCGCGCCGTCGTGGTCGCCCTCGACGGCGATCGGCGCGGCCGGTGTCGCCGCCCCGCCGACGGAGTGCACCGTGGCGCCCCACAGCTGGTCGAAGTCGTCGTCGACCGGCGGAGCGAGTGTCACCTCGGTGGGCGGCAGGAAGGCATCGTCGATGACGGGGAGCGGTTCCTCGGGCTCCGGCTCCGGCTCCGGCTCGGGAGCTGCCACCGGCTCCGGCGCGGGCTCCGGCGCGGGCTCGGGCTGCGGCGCGGGCTCGGGCTGCGGCGCGGGCTCGGGCTGCGGCGCGGGCTCTGCCACCGGCTCCGGCGCGGGTTCAGGAGCCGCGACCGGCTCCGGCGCCGCGACGTTCGCGGCCGGCGCGGACTCCCCGACGACCGGGGCAGGGCCGAGGATGGAGGGGAGCGGATCGGCATCGCTCGGTTCGAGCTCGGCGCTCACAGCCGCCGCCCGGACGATTCCGCTCTGCACGGGCAGACCGTCGGCGTCGGCATCGGCGCTCTCGACCGTGATCTCGACCTTCGTCGCACCGCCGAGGTAGCGCTCGTTCCAGGTGGTGACATCGGCGCCGGAGAGCTCGAACGACTCCGAGCCGGTCTCCACACTCGCGGTGACCGCCCCCCGCAGGGCGATCCGCATGTCCGATCCTTCGGCGACGGCCGCGACGAACGAGGGCAGCGAAGTGAACGAGACCCCCGACTGCGCGGTGAGCACATCGACAACGGTCGCGAGCGTCTTCTCCTCCGGCAGGCGCTCCCACAGCCGCGCGACGACATCGCCTGGCACCTCGGGCGGGAGGGCGACGAGCGCTCCCGGGATGACGATCAGGTACCACTGTCCCGGTCGGTAGCTGGTCTGCATCAGCGAACCCCTCCTGCTGCGGCTTCTCGTGGACGTGTGTCCTGGTCGATGTCCGTATCGGTGGCCATCAGCGTCCCCGGTCTCGAGGCGACGGAGACGGCATCGATGACGAGCACCGTGATGTTGTCCCTACCCCCGGCGCTGACGGCCTCGTCGATGAGCACGTCTGCCGCCCGCTGCGGGTCCTTCTCGGCGATCAGGATCTCGCGGATGCGGGCGTCGGCGACCTCGGAGGTGAGTCCGTCCGAGCACACCAGCATCCGGTCGCCGAGCTCGGCGGGGAACATCCAGTAGTCCGCGTCGCCCGTGCTGCTCGCGCCGATCGCCCGCGTGATGATGTTGCGGCGGCGGTCGGAGACGGCATCCTCGACCGTGAGCTCACCCGATTCGATCAGCTCCTGCACCACGGAATGGTCCACCGTGATCTGCTCCAGCTCGCCGTCTGCGAAGCGATAGGTGCGCGAGTCGCCGATGTTGAGTGCGAGCCAGTAGCCCATGCCGTCGACCGAGGCGACGAACACACCGCTGAGTGTCGTACCTGCGCGGCCGTTGCCCGAGGTGGACAGCTCCTCGACACTCTCCCTCGCCAGGGAGAGTGCCAGACGCACGTCGTCGAGTTCGAGCGCGGACCGACCGATGTAGCGCGCGAACTCCGCGATCACGGCGGCGCTCGCGCGCTCCCCCGCTTCGTGCCCACCCATTCCGTCGGCGACCAGGAAGATCGGCGCCGATGCCAGATGCGCGTCCTCGTTCAGCGCACGCCGGAGTCCCGGATGCGTGGCCGACCCGGTCGAGACGACCAGTCCCGGCCTCATGCGTATCCGCCGATCGTGACGATGCGGTCGCCGATCTCGATGGCGTCGCCCAGTCGCACCGGGACGCGCTGCCCCGCGGGACAGGCGATCCGCTGGCCTGCGCGGACGATCGTCATGCCGTTCGTGGAGTGTCGGTCCATCACCCAGCCGCCCGAGGTCTCGGCCGCCGCCTCGAAGTGCGTCTTCGAGAGCGAGAGCGTCTCGTCGCGCACGGGCACGAGCGTCGCTCCCTCTTCCGGTGCGGGGTTGCGCCCGAACACCGTGCGGCGGGAGACGGAGACACGCGTCCCGTCGTCCCACGTGAAGACGAGCCGGTGTCCCGGAACACTGATCCTGGTGTCCTCGAGGTCGTCCTCCTCGGTGGTGCGCGACGCGGCAGGCGCCGCGGGGGCGGCAGGCGCGGCCGGCGGCGTCGCGGCGGGCGGGCTCGCGGCGGGCGGACTCACCGAAGCCGCAGGCTGCTGCTGGATCGTCTCGTCGAGTGCAGGTGAGGGTGCGGTCTCGGGCTCGGGCGCTGGACGTGCGGGAGCATCCTGCGTGATGCCGGGGACGAAGGCGATGAGGGATCCCGCATCGGCGACCGGTGCCGCGGGAGCGGCCGGTCGCGGAGGGATCGAAGCGGAGGGCGGCGTGGCGGGAGCCGGCGCCGGAGCCGGAGCAGGAACCGGCGCGGGACCCGGAGTCGGGGCCGGAGCCGAGGCAGGAGCCGGCTGCGGGAGTCCGGGGATCGCCGGTGCGGGCGTCGGGGCCGTTGCCCCGGATCCGGTCGAGGCGGGGACCGCGGTCGTCGCGGACGTCGAGGTCGCGGGTGCAGGCACGCGCGCGTCCACCATGAGGGAGCCGGCCACCTTGTCGTGCCACCCCTGGTACCGACCGGAGCCGTCGAACAGCGGCGTGAAGTAGCCCACGACGATGGCGGCGGCGAGGCCGAAGATGACGTTGCGCAGCAGCGTCCGTCCGAAGCCGAGGCCGCTCCCGTCCGTCGCCGAGACCAGCCGAAGGCCCTGGGCGCGCATGCCGATCGAGCCGGTGCCCGCCTGCATCACGGTGTAGACGACGAACCAGCCGAGAAGGATCAGGCTCACGACCGGACCCCCGATCAGCAGGACTCCGACACTGCCCTCGAGGCTGCCGGTGAGCGAGGCGCCGACCAGGAGTCCGCCGCCGAGCACGATCGCGAGGCCCCCGGCGATCAGGGCGTCGATGAGGTAGGCGACGGCGCGACGGGAGACCGGCGCGATCTGGTCGGTCGCGGGCTGCGTCATGAGGTCTCGCTCTCGGAGGACGGGGGCGTCGTGCTGTTCTTGATGGTGCCAGGTTCACGGCGGACGCGCACGGCCGCCGCTTCCTTCAGATTCTGGAATCCGTTCGAGATGGCCGTGCCGCCGACCAGCGAGCGGATGCTCAGTCGCGCCTGAAGTCGCTTCCAGAAGCCGGCTTCCTTGCCGAGGCCGCCCACGATGTCATCGACCTCGTGCCAGAAGGAATCGACGTCCTCCTGGCTCGGCTCGGCGGGACCGAACACATCGGCATCGGCCCGCTCGGCGAGGGCGGTGACCTGCGGAACCGTCAACGAAGACGCCACGACCACCGCCTCCTCGATCCGCGTGCCGCCGGGAGGGATGCGCGCGCCGTAGTCCACGGCACGGTCGGTGAGCTCGTCCCATCCCCCGCTGATGCGGTCGGCGGTGCGTGCGGCCGCGCGTCGGGAACGACGCTTCGCCGCCTTCCACGCACCGATCACGATGAACGGCGATGCCAGGAGTGCGATCACTCCGAGGGAGATGCCACCGATCACGAGGATCGCGCCGATGATGCCCGCGATGTTGAGACTCTCGTCCTCGCCCTCGCGGTCGTCGGGCAGCGTGGGCGGCAGGTCGACGGGCTCCTGCGGCGGAGGCGGGGGCTGCAGCACCTGCGGCTTCGGGTCGACGCGCGGCTTGGTGTTCTGATCGTTCGGCACCTGGTCTTCGGGAGGGGTGGGGTTGAAGGCGATCCACCCGAGCCCCTCGAAATTGACCTCGACCCAGGCATGCACGTCGTCGCCGGTGGCAGCGAACGTGGCTTCTCCCGCGTTCTCCTCGTCGGAGTAGTAGCCCATGACCACACGAGCGGGGATGTCGACCTGTCCGGCGAGCAGGGCCATCGCCACGGCGTACTGCTCGTCGTCGCCGATCATCTGCTCGCCGCCGACGAGGGTCGAGATGCGCTCGGCGGTGTGTCCAGCCCGGGAGATGACCTCCCCCTCGAGCCCGTGGCTGAAGAAGCCCTCCTTCGCCAGGAAGTTCTCGAGGGCGCGCACCCGCTCGATGGGCGTCTCCGCGCCGACCACCGTCTCGGCGGCGAGGGCTGTGAGCTCCTCCGGCACGTTGCTCGGCTTGGGCATCGAGACCTTGCCGAACGGCACCTCGGCGAGCTGCTCGTCGTCGGGAATGTTCGGCATCACGGCGTCCACCGTGTACTCGTCGCCCTTCGTCAGCTTCGTGGTGGAGACGGCAGTGCCCGTCTCGGTGTTCACGTAGGTGCCGCGGCGCAGCTGCTCGGCGTCATCGCCGGAGAACCTGATCTCGGACAGCTCGCCCGCGGTCGGCATCCACACACCGCGATAGGCACCGATCTCGACGTTGAGCGTCACCGGGACGCCCTCGGCATCCGGTGACATGTTCGAGCGCAGCGGGCTGAAGGCGCTCGACGAGGTGGGTCCGCCGTCGGTGACGTTGTAGACCATGCCGTCGAACTGATCCATGACGGCCGTGCGGATCCGCGCGCCCTTGGGCAGTCCCTGCACCGTGAAGAGCGTCTCGTCCGCCTCATCGCGCACGTTCTTGCGGAACGCCTGCAGGGGGCTCGGGTAGTCCCGGATGTCGAACGGCGGGATGATCACGTCGCGGAACACGTGCCGCGGCTGCGCCGGGTTCGCGACCGCGCTCGTGGCCACCCCCGCACCACCGGCGATCGCCAGCACGGCCACGCCGGCGAGCAGACGACGGGTGCGCATGTGCGAGGCCCTGGAGGGGTCGACCTCGCTGACGGAGATCGCCGTGTTCTGCGGCGCCCACAGCTGGCGAAGCGCGAGCCAGGACATGCTCACGACCGCGAACACGAGTCCCTGCACCAGCGGGAACGCGGGTTCAGGGGTGCCGAGGGCGATCACGAGCATGAGCAGCACGCCGGCCGGGATCAGCGCCCAGGCCACCTGTGACAGGCGCAGCGCGAGCGACGCGGTCACCGTCGTGGACACGAGCGCCAGGAGGAAGGGGACCACGAGGTGACCGTCCGCCGCGGCCACGGGCGCCACCGTGGTGAGCATCTGCTTCCACGCGGTGACCGTCCCAAGCGCGAGCTTCTGCAGCGTCTCCAGCGTCGGGATGAAGCCGAGGATCGAGGTCTGCGGCAGGGCGAACGCGCCGCCGAACACGAAGTAGGCGGCGACCGTGAGGCCCGCGATGATCAGGATGCCCCAACGGCGCCAGGTCGTGACCGCCGCGATCGCGAGGCCGAGCACGACGCCGCCGACCACGGCGGGGAGGAAGGACGGACCGGCGAACGTCGGCCAGAAGCCGACCAGTGCGGTGACCACCAGGAGAGCGGAGGCACCGAGATCGAGGATCCAGCGACGCACGGGAAGACCGGCGAACGCGGCGGAGGATGCGGTCATGCGAGCACCTTCTGCAGGGCGAGGGGGATCTGCTCCAGCGCACCGACCGTCACGACGTCGGCATCGCCGATGCGGCGCAGGGCCGGAGCGGAGGCGGTGGTGTCGGCGACGACCACGAGCACGCGGGCGCCGAACGGAAGACGCGCACAGGCGAGACGGAGGTCGTCGGGCTTGACCCGCGCCCCGCACACGAGCACCACGACGCTCGCGAGCGGCATCGTCGCCGACACCACTCCGGCGAGCTCGGCGATGCCGCCCTCCTTGGGCTTGCTGTTCTCGACGGCCGAGAGGGAATCGAGCAGCTGCTTGCCCGTGCCTGCCGGCAGCTCGCGCCCCTGCACCCGCATGTCGACGCGCTGCGAGTCGCGGAGAGCACGCAGGCCGATCGACCCTGCGGCCGAGACTCCCAGCTCGAAGTCGTCGGGGGTGGCGTAGTCGGCGAGGGAGCGCGACAGACCGATCACGAAGTGCGAGCGCCGGGTCTCCTCGTACTGCCGGACCATCATGGTGCCGGTGCGGGCCGTCGAGCGCCAGTGCACGTGGCGGAGGTCGTCGCCCGGCTGGTACTCGAGCAGGGCGTGGAACGACACGTCGTCGCGGGACAGGTCGGCGGCGGGAAGACCCTCGAGGTCACGCAGGTATCCGAGGGACTGGCCGTCGAACAGCACCGTGCGCGGGTGCACGAAGAGGTCGACGGGGTCGTCGCGACGGTGCGCCCGCTCGAATAGGCCGAGGGGGTCGCCGCGCACGACGCTCACAGGGCCCACCTTGACCACACCGCGCTTCTGGGTCGGGATCGCGAAGAGCTCCTCCGCCTCCTCCCCCGGCGCGAGCCGCTGGATGCCGAACTCGCCGCGCCCCGAACCGACGGGGAGCACCACGCGCGACGGCAGGATGGCCCTGCTGCCGCGGTTCGCGAGGGTCAGGGCGCCGACCGCGCGCTCTCCCACGACGACGCGTGTGCGGGCGAGGTCGAGGGCGACGTCGTAGGCGGTGCGACCGATGAGGAACAGCGCGCACAGGGCGACGGCGATCGCGATGACGACCGCGGCGATCGTGAACTCCGACCACCCGGCGATCTGCCCCAGGACCCAGAAGCCGACGGCCAGCGCCATCAGCACCCAGGCCAGCGGACGGATGGCGGAGGTGATCTTGCGGAGGCGCGTCAGGGCGCGCGCACCGAGGACGGCCGCGATGTCACGCCATCCGGCGTCGCGCTCCGTCTGCGGCGTCGACGCCGGAAGGGCCTCCGCGGTCATCAGGCCGCCGCTCGGGCCTGGGGGGCCGCCACGGCGTCGAGCACGCGGGCGATGACCGTGTCGCTGCTGGTGCCCGCGAACTCGGCCTCGGCGTCGAGCAGCAGACGGTGCTGCCACACCGGGCGGGCGAGCACCTTGATGTCGTCCGGGAGCACGAAGTGGCGCCCCTGAGCCGCGGCCCAGACCTTGGCGATGCGGATCATCGCGATCGCACCGCGCACCGAGACGCCGAGGCGGATGGCGCCGTCTTCGCGAGTCGCCTCGGCGAGCTCTGCCACGTAGCGGAGCACGGCGGGCTCGACGTGCACGGTGGCCGCGAGGTCGGCCATGTCGGCGACGGCGCTGGTCGTGATGATCGCGGACAGACCTGCAGACGGGTTGCGGTCGGAGGCGCCGGCGAGGATGCTCTCGGTCACCGCGAGGTCGGGGTATCCGATCGAGGTCTTGATCAGGAAGCGGTCGAGCTGCGCCTCGGGCAGCTTGTAGGTTCCCGCCTGCTCGATGGGGTTCTGCGTGGCGATCACGAGGAACGGGCGCCCGGTCTCGTGAGTGACGCCGTCGACCGTGACGCGCGACTCCTCCATGACCTCGAGCAGCGCCGACTGGGTCTTCGGCGACGCGCGGTTGATCTCGTCGGCGAGCACGATCGACGCGAAGATCGGGCCCTTGTGGAACTCGAAGCGGTGCGACTGCTGGTCGTAGATCGTCACACCGGTCACGTCGGACGGCAGCAGGTCGGGGGTGAACTGGATACGCGCGCTGGTGCCCTGCACGGTCGCCGCCAGTGCCTTGGCGAGGCTGGTCTTGCCCGTACCCGGTGCGTCCTCGAGGAGCACGTGGCCCTCGGCGAGCATCGAGGCCAGCACGAGGCCGACGATCTCCTGCTTGCCCTGCACGGCCTTGTCGATGTTCTCGACGAGGCGCTGGAAGGTGCCCTGGAACCAGGCGGCCTGCTCGGGGGTCATTGTCATGAGTGTGTCGTTCCTTGTTGTTGTGAGGAGGTGTCGCGCGGCATCACTGCCAGACCCTGTGTTCGTATTCCTTGCCGTCCATCACGACCCAGGCCTCGATCGTCCCGCGGCGCATGCCGAGGTAGCAGCCCAGCTGCTGATCGATGTTGCCGTTGCCGTCGGTCGTGACCGTCCGTCCGCCGAAAGTGCCGTCGTAGGGCGGCGGGGCGCTGCTGGAGCACTGCACCCACATACTGGAGTTCGCCGGGAACCCTCGCCCCGTGAGGTAGAAGTACGCGCACGTGCCGTCGTTGCAGTTCGGCTGTCCGTTCGCGTTTCCGGTCGAGGTGACCCAGGCACGCGGATCGGGCTTGCGCCCGGATGTCTCCTCCGCCGAGCGGGTGATCTGCTGCCCGGCCTGGTCGGTGACCTCGACGTCGATCGTGTGACGCTGGCTGTAGCCCTCGCCGACCGTCCGGCTGCCGCTGGCGCCGACGTTCTGCCACCCGCCGCCGTCGATGCGGATGCGGACGGTCTTGATAGACCGGCCGTTCGCTGCGGGCCCCGCATCCCAGTTGAACGTGACGCTCGTGGCATTCTGCGATGCGGTGACCGCAGGCTGCTTCAGCGGACCGTAGGGGTTGCCGGACATCTGGTTCGAGGCGTCGCTCGCATAGGTCTGACCCTCGACCGTCGAGACGGCACGGACCCGCACGTTGTAGTTCGTGCCGTTCGAGAGGCCGGTGATGACGTTGTTGCCCGGCATCGCCGCCCAGTTGCCCCCGATGGAGTACTGGTACTGCACCTCGTTCGACCTCGCACCGTTGAGCGCGCCGGGAGACCAGGTGAGCGTGAGCGACCGATCGCCTTCGGCGACGTTCGACAGCGAGGGCGCACCCGGCTTGTTCACACCGCGACGCGGTGCCGACATCGGGCTCCATTCACCCCAGCCCGCCTTGTTGTTCGCACGGATGCGGTACGTGTACGGCGTCTCCGAGGTCGGGACCTTCACCGCCTGCGACCTGGCGTCGGCTCCCGGCGTGATGGTGTTCCGCAGCGTGCCGCCCTCCCACACCTGCAGCTGGAACGAGTCGATCGGGTCGCCGTTGGCGTTCCCCGGCACCCAGTTCACCTGCATCTGCGCCTCGGTGCCCACGCCCTGCAGCTGTGTGACGGTGGGCGCGGCGGCGGGCATCGGCGGCCCCGCGGGCACCTCGGAGGCCGACCAGCCGCTCCAGCTCGACGGCTCGGGCGCGCGGTTGTGGGCCTGCACGCGCACCTGGTAGATGCCGCCGTTCTCGAGACCCTCCCAGGTCATCGAGTTCCCGGTGGCCTGCTTCTGCGAGACCCCGGACGGCGGAGCCGGCGAGATCTCCAGCGTGTAGCTCTCCACCGGAGAGCCGGGAGTGGTCGGGGTGGCCCACGCGACCTTGAGCGACTTGTCGCCGAAGGTCAGCGTCGGCGGGGTCGGGGTGTCGGGACGAGCGTCAGGACGGGCGACCGCCGACGTGCCGGACGGCTTCGACTCGCCGACCCGGTTGGTCGCGGTCACCTGGAAGGTGTACTCCACGTTGTTGGTGAGGCCGTCGAGCGTGCACGTCGTCGAGCGGCATTCCTTCGAGTACGGGCTGCCGCCGACCGACTTCACCGTGTACTTCGTGATCTCGGCGCCGTTGTTCGACGGCGCACCGTAGGAGACCACGACGGTGCGGTCCTGCACGCTCGACACCAGCGGGGTGCCCGGTGCCTCCGGCACGCCCTGGACGGTCACGACGATCTGGCCGTTGGCCTCGCGGTCGGGGTCCTTCGTCGCATCCTGGATGCGGTAGCGCACGACCATGGTCCCGACGAAGCTGGGGTCGGGAGTGACGACGACCTGATCGCCCTTCACGGCCGCGCCGCCGGAGCCCGACTCCGTGGCAGCCGTCATCAGCTTGAGCGGCGTCTCCGGGAACGGGTTGTAGTCGTTCGCGAGCACGGGCACCGTGATGCTCTTGCCCTGATCCGCTTCCGAGATCGTGTCGGTGTTGGCTGCGGGCAGCGGGCGGGTCGAGGCGCCGACGCGCACGGTCACGGTGCCTTCGACGGCTTCCGTCGTCCCGTCGGTGATCTCCAGCTTCAGGGAGGACACCGTGCCCTTCTCGACGTCGGATGAGGCCTCGACGAGCAGCTTCGAGCCGTCGATCTTCGCGGTGATGCCCTTGCCCGCGCCGCTGACGTACTTGTATCTGTGCTTGCCCTCGTCCTCCGGATCGGGGTCGGTCGTGAGGGCGGCCAGGTCGAGCGTCGATGCCTTCTCGCCCGGAGCGACGATGACCTCTGCGCCCGTGAACACCGGCTGCTGGTTCTCCGGCGGCAGCACGTTGATCGGGATGCTCAGCGTCGCCGTGCGGCCCTCGGGGTCGTCCGGCCCCGTGCCGTCTGTGACCTCGAACGTGAGCGAGTCCTGCCCGAAGTAGCCCTCGGCCGAGGTGTACACCAGGGTGGTCTCGTCCTTCACGAGGTCGTCGCCGTTGGCGTACACGGCGTTCACCTTGGCATGCTCGGTGATCCGCGCGGTCCCCCCGCCGGCGACGGTGACGAACTTCGAGAGCGGGATCTCCCTGGTCTCGCCGCTCATGACCTCGAGCGGCTTGGTCGAATCCAGGATCGGCCGCAGGTCGGACTCGGCCGGCACGAAGATGAACGCGGATGCGGCCAGATCGTCCTGATCGGTGATCGTGTAGCGGATGAGCTGCAGCTGCTCGGTGACGGTGACCCGCACCTTGCCGTTCTCCAGCTGGGTCGCGCCTTCTCCGAGCACGAGCTTCAGGCGATCGGTGGTGCCGTCCGGGTCCTCGTCGTTCTTGAGGATGTCGAGGTCGGCACTCATCGTGCCGTCGGTGAGGTCGGTCGGCCGCACACGGTCGTCACGCGCGACGGGCGCCTGCAGCGGGACGTTCTCGTCGACGGTGATCTGCAGCGCCGCGGTCGCCTCGGCGCCCCTCGCGTCGCGGATCGTGTACTGCAGCGACGTCTCGAGCTCGCGGTTCGGCGCCTGCACCAGCACCCGATCACCCGAGACGCGGGCCGTGATGCCCGTCTCGGTCGGAACCTCGAGGCCGTCCTTCACGAGGATGATCTTGTCGCCCTCGGGGTCGGAGTCGTTCAGCATCACCGGCACCGAGATCTCGCGACCCGGCCGCACGACCACGGCATCCTTCACCGCGAACGGTCTCTGATTGATCTGCTCGCCCGGTGCGATGCCCACCCGGATCGTGGCGATGCCCTCCTTGCCGAGGCGGTCGCGCACGCGATAGCGGAACACGTCGACACCGGAGGAGTCGTCGAACGCCTCATACGTGAAGTAGTTCTGCGCCGTCTCGGTGATGCGCCCCTTCTGCGGGCTGGAGGCGATATCGATCAGCTCGACCGAGTCGCCGTCGGCGTCGATGCCGTCGAGAGGGACGGCGATGTTCGCGGTCGACCCGGCGAGCACGCGGGCCACCAGATCCTGCGGGCGTGGAGCGGCGTTCGTCTCCTCATCGACCGGAAGGATCTGGATCGTGACGTAGCCGGCGTCCTTCTGCTGGCGCGAGTCGACCGCCTCGTAGGTGAGGTACACGGTCTTCGCGACGGGTCCGGCCTTGAAGCGGATCGTGTCCTGCGAGACGAACGCCTCACCGTCCTCCGGGTCGACCAGCGGCTCGACCAGCTCGGGAACGACGTGCATGACGTCGTCGTTCGGGTGCGTGTCGTTGTCGAGCACCGGGATGGTCACGACATCGCCCGCGCGCACGATCGCCGTGTCGTCGTTCACGACGGGTTGCAGGAGCTTGTCCGGCGCGGGGATCGGGATGACCACCACCTCGCCCTCCGCCGACTTGGAGCCGTTGGAGATGCGGTACTTGATGCGCGCCTGGTCGGTGAGCGAGCCCTGATCGGTGATGCGAAGCGTCTCGTGGTTGATGACCGACACGGAGATGCCCGAGTCGTCGTCGATCGAGACGGACTGCACCACCAGGATGCCGCCGGCGGGGTCGACGTCGTTCGCGAGCACGCCGATGAGCACGTCGCCGCCCGTCGGCAGCAGCGCCACGTCGCGCACGGCGACCGGAGGGAGATCCGTCTCGCTCGCCTCGAGCACGTCGACGCGCACGATCCCCTCGCCGTTCTCGGGGCCGGCCGTCGCCAGGTACAGCACGTAGTAGGTGCCGGGAGCATCAGCGGTGAAGGAGAAGGTCTTGTTCGGCCCGTCCGTGACGATCGTCGCGCCGGGAACCTCGTTCACGCGGCCGAGGCGCAGCAGCTCGCGCCCCGAACTGGTGTCGTTGGCCAGCGGTGCCACGGTGACCTGCTCGCCGACGCGGGTCACGACGTGATCGGCGTTGGTCTTGGGCTTGGTCGAGCCCTCCGGTCGGACATCGAGGGTCACCGTCGCGGTGGCGCTCTCCCCGTATCCGTCGGCGACGGTGACCTGCACGTCCTTGCGTCCCTGCTGGCTCGCGGTCGCCTTGTACGTGATCTGGCCGTCGGTGCTGAAGTCGACCTCGTCGCCCGGCGCGGGGACGACCTCCTTGAGGTAGACATCGTCGCCCTCGGGGTCGATCCAGTCCGGGAGGATGTTGTACGAGATCGTTCCGCCGGTCTCCACGGTGAGACTGGTGTGCCGTTTGGGCACCGGAGCGGTGTTCACGCTCTTGTCGTAGACGGTCAGCGTGACCGCTGCCGTGTCCTTCCCGCCGCGACCGTCATCGGCCTCGTAGGTGAAGGTGGTCGACCCTGTCGCGTCCTCGTCGACCGCGATCTGCAGGGATCCGCCGTTCTGCACCTGCTGGATCGTGCCGAGGGCGGGCTGGGCCTCGGCGAGGGTCGCGACCAGGACGTCACCATCCGGATCGTTGTCGTTGTCGAGCACGGGGAGCATCGTCGTCACGCCGGGGCGCACACCGAACGTGTCATCCTCGGCGATCGGAGGAGTGTTCTCCTCCTTGCGCTCGGGGAGCGTGGTCTCGACGGTCTCCTCGGTCGAGTCGTCCTCGTTCTCGGTCTCGCCCTCCGGCGGGGTGAGGTCGTTCCAGTTGTCGACGCGCTGCAGGCTCTCGTTCGCCAGCCAGGCCGCTCCGCCCACCGCGTCGTTGAGGATGATGACGTCGCGGTTGACGCGGAACACGAGGCTCTTCGAATCCTCGGCGCCGTCGACGTTCGCGTTGACGTCGTTCGCCGACCCCGGGCATTCCCGGATGAACGTGGCCGTTCCTGCCCATGCGCCGTAGGTGCAGCCGCGCAGCCACACCGGCGCCGCCGGCACGCCGTTTCCACCCGCCTCGACCTCTGTCGGCTCGCCGCCGTCGAGGGGAACGCTCACCAGTGCGTTCGCCGTCGAGACCGCCACCGCGTCGGTGTTCTCGGAGGCCTGCTGCAGAACGGCCTTGTCCGCGCCGGGGATCTCGGTGCGGACGCCGCCCGGGGAGGTCACGACGCCGGCTGCCCTATCCAGCACGACCGGGGTGCGACCCACGGCGGTGATCGCGGGCTTCGCCGAGGCGTCGAGTTCGCCGACCGAAGCGGCGGAGGCGTCGAGCGCCTCCCCCTCGTTGTCGACGGGGACGGTGACGACCTCGCCGCGCTCCGGGGCGAGTCCGAAGACGGTGCCGTCCTTGGCCACAGCGACATCGGCGCCAGCGCCCAGCTCGGCCACCGGCTCGTTGACCTCGGCCTCGAAGGACGCGACGCCCTGCGCCGGCACGACCCAGAGCTCGCCGGTCTTCTGATCGAGGATCGCAGCCGTGCGGTTGCCCAGCGCGACCTTCGCGGAGGAGGGGACCTTCGCCGAATCGCCGAGCGAGACGCGTGCAGGATCGACGGCGGTCAGCGTGGACGCGTTCTCATCGACGACCAGGATGTTGTTCGTGTCCTGCAGGATGTCGTAGTTCTCACCCGTGGTGCGCAGTCCGCCGTCGAGCACCGTCGACTCGTGGTTGAAGTGCCCCACGAGAAGGCTCGACGTCTTGGTGATCCAGACGCCGCCGTCGTTCAGATCGACCTTGGTGGTCGGGAACCCCTCGTAGGTGAAGGCCATCGTGGTGATGGCGATCACGCCCACGGTGACACCGGCCGCTGACGCCAGCGTCTTCGGTCGTGCGCGCATCCATGACAACGCCTTCATACCCGGTTCCCCCCCAGGGTGACACTCTCTGTTCTCCTCGATCGCGACCCGACGGGCCCACGAAGCACCCGTTCATCCTAACTGCGTCCTGGAATACCGCTCGATGGGGAGTTTTGCCCATCGAGCGGGGCGACGTCGAGAAGACCTCGAAGCCGCCCCGCCCATGGAGCATGAGGGCGCGTGCGTCAGCTGCGACCCCGACGCCGTCGGAGGACGAGCGCGCCACCGAGGCTCAGAAGCAGCAGAGCGCCGCCGACGAGGTACCAGCCGGGTGCACCGCCCGTCGTGGCGAGGTCACCGCCCGTGGACGATGCATCCGCTCCGCCACTGGATCCCGAGCCGGGGGCTGTGCCCGTCCCCGTTCCCGGTGCGACGCCGCCGGAGCCGTCCCCCGCGCGGGTGACCGTGATCGGCGCGGTCGCCTCGGTCCCGTCGGGGAGGATCACCGCCAGTGTGTGCGCACCGGCCGGCGTCTTCGCGGGGATCGTGACAGCGGTGCGGAACGCCCCGTCGGCATCGGCGGTCGCGACGCCCACCCGCACCGGTGTGGAACGCAGCTCGATCGCGAGCTCCGCAGCCTCGGGGAATCCGGTCCCGGAGATCGTGACCCGGCCACCGGCCGCGACCGTCTGCGTGCTCAGCGCCACGGCCGGATCGACGGGATCGACCGGATCGACCGGGTCCACCGGATCCACGGGGGCGTCGGTGGGACGCGGGATGTCGACGTGCTTGATCTCCGTCGCTCCGGCCGTCGAGAAGGAGTACACCGTGACGCGCACGCGGTCGTCGTACAGCGCGGCGCGCAGCCCGACGGGGTCGGCACCGCCGACGGCTTTCTCCTCCCAGTCCCCGCTCGGCCCGTACATCGTGGTGACGGCTCCGGTGTTCACGACCGTGGGGCCGCTGGCGCGCGTCGGATCCGGCCGCAGCTCTGTACTCCAGTCGTTCAACGTCGGCGACCAGTGCGTGTGGCTGTTGAACATGATGACGTTCGGGTTCTGTGCGAGCAGGGCGGCGAACCGGGCCTCCTCCTGCCCGAAGTCGTTCTCGTAGAACCGCGCGTACGATCCGGAGACCGAGTACGGCAGCAGGTGGTGCGAGAAGAGCAGCACCGGCTGGTCCTGGGCGCGCCAGTGGGCGAGCCGATCACGCAGCCAGGTGAACTGCTCCTCGCCGAAGTCGACGAACGGGCCTGCGCCGGTCTTCGCCGTGTAGTCGTAGAACTCGCTCCCGATCCAGATCAGGGGAAGCTGACCGTCCACGAGCACCTCACCCCACCCTGGCCACCGATGTCGCGCATCCCCGTCGAATCGAGGAAGCGCTCCCGGTACACCGCCGATCCCTCGCTGCCGTAGTACTCGTGGTTGCCGATCGTCGAGACGACCGTGCCGTACTCGCCGCCGCCACCCGCCGCGAGCGCCGACAGATAGGAGGTGTAGTTCGCGGTCGATCCGTTGCTGACCAGGTCGCCGTTGGACACGAGCACGTCCGCCGTCTGCGCCATCGCGCGGAACCCCGGCAGCACGTTCTGGCTCAGTCGCGTCGTCGCCCCCTGCACATCGCTGAAGATGTCGACCACGGTGTTGGCCTCGACTCCTTCGGCGAGTGCCGCGAGCGGGCGCACCACCTGCACGTCGTCGAGCATCCACGATCCCGCGGCGCCGGGGGCGTCGAAGACGAACCGCAGGGTCATCGCGGATGCGCCCGCCGGCACCGTGACCGGCAGCCGGAGCTGCGCTGACTCCTCGTCGGCATCGGAGAGCTCGCGCAGCACGGTCTCCGTTCCCTCGTCGAACACCGCCGTCACGGTGCCATGTTGGGTTCCGCCCCTCTTGCGGTAGTGGCTGTCGAGGCGCACCTCCAGCGCATCCCCCGCCTTCACGGCGATCGGAGAGGAGGCGAGGCTGCCGGCGAATGCCCCGCTCGTCGCCTCCGCCACGGCGATCCGCCCCGAAGCGCGGGTGAACGCGTGTCGGCGATCGGTGCCGTACTGGGCGATCACGCTGTCGAGGTTCGACAGCGTCCACGCACCCTTGCTCGTCCAGCTGTCCGTCTCGAAGCCGTCGAACCAGAGCAGCTGCTCGGTGGTCGAGGTGTCCGGGTCATCGGCGGCGAGCACGGTGATCACGAGCGGGGTCGACACGATGCCGGCGCCACCGAGAGACAGCGTCACCGAGCCGGGCGCGAGGTCAGCGGGCAGCGCGACCGAGAACGACGTCTCCCCCGCGGCGTCAGCGACCGGGATACCGGGAACCGCCGCCCCGGCATCGCCGAACGACGCGGTCAGCTGCTGCCCGGGGCGCAGTCCGCCGACCTTCACCGGAACCGTCGCACCTGCTCTGGCGACGGGCTTCGCGGCGGAGAGGATGCGCGGTGCTGCGTCGGCCGGCGGGGCTTCGCTGATCTGCACGTCGTCGATCATCCAGAACCAGTTGTTGCTGCTCTCGGCGTACGACCAGCCCACCGTGACGGCATCGGTCCCCGCAGGCACCGGGATCGAGACGTCCACCTGCTCGTCGAGACGGTTCCGGGCGAACGACTCGACCACCACCGGCGCTGCGTCGTCGAAGCGAGCGACGAGCTGCGCGGTCTGCGGCGACTGCCCCTGCTTGTAGTGGCTGTCGAAGCGCACCCGCACCGCCCCGTCCTGACTCTGCAGGTCGACGGCGGGTGCCCACAGCACGGAGCTGAAGCGCCCGTCCGTCGGCCGGTTGGCGTCGGAGTGCACGACCGCGGTGACACCGTCCGCACGTGTGAAGGAGCCGCGATCGCCGCTGTTCCCCCAGGTCGACACGACCTCGGCCGAGGTGTGGAACGACCAGCCCTCCCAGTCCGCCCGCATACCGGTCACGTTGGTGTTGTCGATCGACCATCCGGCAGGGGGCTGCGAGGCCGTCGCGTCGGTGAAGCCTTCGGTCAGCGGCGGGGCTGCAGCGAAGGCGGGCGTCGCCGCCGCGCCGACGAGCAGCGTGAGGGCGCACGTCACGGCGATGGCGCCGATTCCGTGTCTGGTTCTCATGTCTCTTCCTAGGGGTTGGTCGACCGCTCATGTCGGCCGAGGCAGGGGGATTCCGTCTCTTCCGAGCATGAGGAGCGAAAGTAGTCATGACAACTTTTTCCACGGAAATTCCCCGATTGTTCACCGATGTGCGTCAGAGTGAACATGTCGCGGTCGCCGCGGGGATGAGAAGTCACGACAACAGGAGCACGAACGAGAATGCCCAGACCTCTGCACGAGCAGCTCTACGAGCGGATGCTCGATCGCATCAGAAGCGGCGAATGGCCGGAGGGCGAACGTGTGCCGAGTGAGCACTCCCTGATCGCCGAGTTCGGGACCTCTCGCGGACCGATCAGGCAGGCTCTCGCGACGCTGCGAGCCGAAGGTGCTGTCGACGGCGGGAGAGGCGCACCGCCTCGGGTGCGGCGAATCGTGCCGACGCAGTCGTTCCAGACCTTCGTCTCGTTCACCGACTGGGCACGTTCGATCGGACGACGCCCCGGCCAACGCGTGCTCGAGGCTGCACGCCGACCCGCCTCGGAAGCGATCGCCGATGACCTCGGAATCGAGACGGGCGCCGCGATCGTGGAGATCGTACGGCTGCGACTGCTCGACGACGAACCGGCGATGCTCGAACGCTCGGCGTTCCCTCTCCCCGTCGGCAGACTGCTGCTCGCCGCCGATCTCGACGCGGGGAGCATCTACCAGGCGATGCAGGAGCATGGCCTGGCGCCCGTTCGCGCACGTCATGTCTTCGACGCGGTACCGGCGGACGAGATCGATGCGGCGGCACTGGCGGTGTCCGTGTCCACACCGCTGCTGCGCGTACGACGAACGGGATGGGCGGCCGACGGTTCCCTCGTCGAGGTGGCGGACGACCGCTACCTGCCGACGATGGCCACCTTCGCCGTCGAGAACACTTCCGACGCGCGCTCAGCGCTCACCCGGGAGACCGGCGAGCGCTGAGCGCCGACGGAGCCGACATCACGCTCTCCAGCACCCCGCGATGTGGTCGTCGACCATCCCACCCGACTGCATCAGGGCGTACATGGTGGTCGGCCCGACGAAACGGAACCCGCGACGGCGCAGTTCTTTGCTCAGAGCGGTCGATTCCGGTGTGACGGCCGGGACGTCGGCGAACGATGCCGGGCGCTCACCGGAGACCGCAGGAGCGAACGACCACATCAGCTCGTCGAACTCGCCATCGGCCATGCCACGGACGATGCGGGCGTTGCCGATCGTGGCCTCGATCTTCGCGCGGTTGCGGATGATGCCGGCATCGCCCATCAGACGTTCGACGTCGGACTCGTCGAACTCCGAGACGATCTCGGGCACGAACCCCTCGAACACCTCGCGGAACCGCGGACGCTTGCGCAGGATCGTGATCCAGGAGAGCCCGGCCTGGAACCCCTCCAGCGCCATCTTCTCGAACAGCGCGCGGTCGCCGTGCAACGGCGTGCCCCACTCCTCGTCATGGTAGCGGCGGTACTCGTCGTCGTCGCCCACCCAGGCGCAACGGTCGCGGGCGTCGGGGCCCGTGAGAAGAGAGGTCATGCGCTCAGGCTATCCGCGGCGACCGACACCGGGTGCCTTCGCGCCTCACGGCTGCGATCGGCGAGCGCTCAGGCGAAGGTGGCGGCGTCGATCACGAACCGGTACCGCACGTCGGAGGCCAGCACGCGCTCGTAGGCCGTGTTGATGTCGGAGGCGGGGATGACCTCGATCTCTGCCGCGATGCCGTGCTCGGCACAGAAGTCGAGCATCTCCTGCGTCTCGCCGATGCCGCCGATGTTGCTGCCGGCAAGCGAGCGCCGACCACCGATCAGCGACATCACGCCCACCTCCAGGGGTTCGCCGGGAGCGCCGACGCACACCATGGCTCCGCCGACGTCGAGCAGGCTCAGGTAGGAGCGCAGATCGATCACGGCGCTCACGGTGTTGAGGATCACATCGAACGATGAGCGCAGCTCGCGGAAGGTCTCCCGGTCGCTGGTGGCGCGATAGTGGTCGGCACCGAGCCGCAGACCGTCGTCCTTCTTGCTCAGGGTCTGCGAGAGCACGGTCACCTCCGCGCCGAGAGCATGGGCGATCTGCACTCCCATGTGCCCGAGGCCGCCGAGCCCGACGACCGCGACGCGTGTGCCGAGTCCGACGTTCCAGTGCCGCAGCGGCGAATAGGTCGTGATGCCCGCGCACAGCAGCGGTGCGGCGACGTCCAGCGGCAGACCGTCGGGGATGCGCAGCACGAAGGCCTCGGTCACGACCACCTGCTCGGAGTAGCCGCCCTGGGTGACGGTGCCGTCGCGATCGATGCCGCCGTAGGTGAGCACGGCCCCCTGGGTGCAGAACTGCTCTTCGCCGCGCAGACAGTTGCGGCACTCCCCGCAGGAGTTCACCAGGCATCCGACGCCGACACGATCGCCGACCGCATACCGGGTGACGGCCTCGCCTACCGCAGCGACCGTGCCGGTGATCTCGTGCCCGGGAGCGAGCGGATACTGCTGCGGACCCCAATCGCCGCGGACGGTGTGGATGTCCGAGTGGCAGATCCCGGCGAAGGCGATGTCGATCAGCACGTCGAGCGGGCCGAGTTCGCGTCGCTGGATGACGGTCTTCTCCAGCGGGGCTGCTTCACGGGGTGCGGCATAGGCGTTCACGGCAGGCATCTCGGACTCCTCGGATCGGGTACCTGCCGAGACTACCCAGCGCGGGAGGTGAATCAGCCGTGCCGCGCGAGTCGACGGTCGTCGAGAGGAGAGCGAACCGCGGGCGGGTCAGCGCTGCTTCTTCTTGAGCGCCTTCTCCTGGATGGGGGCCTGTCCGCTCGCCTCGAGGTCGGCGTAGTACGCACGGGCCTCGTCCTGCCGCTGCTTCTCCAGGCCGCTCGCGATGGGAGCGCGCACGTGCTCGGGCTCGTAGCCGAACGCGTTCACGAGGTCGAGGGAGTACGGGCGCAGACGGGCGCACAGGCGGTCGATGTAGCTCGACACCGCCGCGCCGCGCTGCATCGACAGACGTCCGTGGATCAGATGCCAGGCGAGGTGCTTCTCGATGAGCTGCAGGCCGAACAGGTCGCGCAGCCAGGTGAGCACCTTCTTGGTGTCCTCGTCGTCGATCTCGTGCACGGCGTCGGTGAACGCCTCCCACTGCAGCAGCTCTCCGTGCGCACGGGCGGCCTCGATGAGCTCGGCCTGGTTCTCGTTGAACAGGCGAGCGCCGAGGGCCTTGTCCTTCGCACCGGGGCGGAGGCGCGAGGCGATGTCGGCCACCATCTGCTGCACACGTCCGGCGAGCAGATCGTGCTGCTGCTCCTCGCGCAGGCCCCGCTCGACCGATCGGCTCACCTGACCGAAGTCGGAGACGGCCTGACCGAGCTGACGCAGGCCCGCACCGTGGAACAGCTTGCCCGCGGTCATGCCCACGGCGAACTTGGCGAGGGCCGCCGCATCCTTGCCCTGGAACTGCTTCGCGTAGTCGGTCAGCAGACGCTTGCCGACGAGCTGCAGCAGCACGTTGTTGTCGCCCTCGAAGGTGACGTAGATGTCGAGGTCGGCACGAAGCCCGACCAGACGGTTCTCGAACATGAAGCCGGCACCGCCGGTGGCCTCTCGGGCCTCCTGGAGGGTGTCGAGCGCATGCCACGTCGACAGCGGCTTGAGGGCGGCGGCCAAGGTCTCCAGGTCTTCCCGGTCCGCCGGGGTGTCGGTCCGGCCGGAGAAGACACCGTCGAACTTCTGCAGGAACTCGTCGTGCGCGAAGATCTGCGCGTAGGTGGTCGCCAGGCGCGGCAGCAGACGGCGCTGGTGCTTGCCGTAGTCCATCAGCACCACCTCCTGCCCATCAGCACCGTCGAACTGACGGCGCTGGGTGGCGTAGGTGATCGCGATGTGCAGACCGAGGGCGGAGGCCCAGGAGGCCGCGCCGTCGAGGGACACCCGCCCCTGCACGAGGGTGCCGAGCATCGTGAAGAAGCGGCGGCCAGGGCTGTCGATCGCACTGGAGTAGGTGCCGTCGGCCGCGACGTCGCCGTAGCGGTTGAGCAGGTTGGTCCGCGGGATCCGCACGTGGTCGAAGGAGAGGCGCCCGTTGTCGATGCCGTTGAGTCCGCCCTTGAGACCGTCGTCCTCGCGGCCGATGCCGGGGAGGTCCACCCCGTCCTCACCGCGCAGCGGCACATAGAAGCAGTGCACGCCGTGGTTCACGCCGTTCGTGATCAGCTGCGCGAAGACGGTCGCCGCTACGCCGTGCAGTGCGGCGTTTCCGAGGTACTCCTTCGTCGCCCCGCGGAACGGGGTGTTGATGACGAACTCCTCCGTCTCCGGGTCGTACGTGGCCGTGGTGCCGACCGCAGCGACGTCGGAGCCGTGGCCGATCTCGGTCATCGCGAAGGCACCGGGGATCGAGAGGTCCATCACTCCGGGGAGCCACTTCGCGTGGTGCTCCTCCGTACCCAGCTGCAGGATCGCCGATCCGAAGAGACCCCACTGCACACCCGACTTGATCTGCAGGCTGGGGTCGGCCACCACGAGCTCCTCGAAGCCCGCGATGTTCGCACCGTTGTTCTCCTCGCCGCCGAGCGACTTCGGGAACGCGCGATGCACGGCCTTGTTCTCCACCAGCAGGTGCAGCTGGCTGAGCACGCGCTCGCGGTGCTCGTCCTTGCCGAGCTCGTCCTTGCGCCAGAACGCCGAGTCCTTGATCATCTCGCGGGCCTGACGACGCACGTCACCCCACGTGCCCATCAGGGCGTCGTTGACGCGGGCGACATCGAGACGCGGGGTGGCGTCAGCGTTGTCGGGGGAGGTGCGGGTCGTCTTCGGACGGACGGCGGCGTCGACCATGAGCGTTCCTCTCAGAGGGAAGTGGGAATACTGTCATGGTAGGTCTGCCACAACGGGAGTCCTACTGCCCTGTCCACTTCCTCCAATGCGCTGCGGGGGCATCTCCCCGTCGGCTTGTCGTCAGACCACAGTCCGGGCCGGCAGCGCATCTTCCGGCACGGTAGGCGGTGGCGCTCCTGCCTCCCGCCAACGCCGCTTCGTCCCCGCGCTCAGACGCGCCCACGTGCGATCGCGGATGAAGATCGCATCGATCGCGATCATCGTCAGCGAGAACCACGGCAGCCCCATGAGCACGGCGATGCCGATGTGGAACGACAGGATGCCCAGCAGTCCGATCAACCGCGTGGGACGGGTGAGCAGCATGAGCGGGAACGCCACCTGCAGGATGATCGAACCCCAGCTGGCGACGGTGACCATCGGTCCCCATGTCGTGACGAGGTCGCTCAGCACCGGCCAGGTGCCGAACCGGGCGGTCTGCAGCGGGTTGTAGACCGCATACCCCTCTTCCCACGGTGCGCCGCCCGCCTTGTAGAGAGCGCCGGAGGCGTAGACGAAGCAGACCTGTGCCGTGAGAGCCACGAGCGCCAGGTTGTGGAACATGGTTCCCAGCAGCGCCGGCTGGCTGTTCGGGGCGAACCACTCCCCCGACTTCGCCCGACGCCGGGCATCCAGCGACCAGCGCGCCGCCGGGTCGGCGAAGAACAGCAGCAGCAGGGCGATGCGGAACATGTTGTCGCCCTGATCGCCCACCATGTCGTTCGCCTCGATGAACCCCACCCAGAGGCAGAAGAAGATCGGCAGCACGATCCGGAAGCGCCACCCGAGCACGAACAGCACGGCGAGCACTCCGAGCAGAAGGTAGAGCGCCGTGTAGAGCGCATCGTTCCCCATCGCGGCATGGAACGCACTGAACACCCAGATCCTGGGGAACTCGCTCACCGGCTCCGCGAGCTCGCCGTTCCAGGCCGACCCCGATCCGAACGTGTAGAGCCGGGTGCTGAAGTTCGAGATCAGCAGGCCGATCGCGGTGAGTCCGAAGAGGATGCGCGTGACCGCGAGTCCGTAGAGCGCCTTCTTCCCGTGGAAGAGCCAGTCGCCGACGAACGCCGAGATGCGGTCGATCGCCGACAGCACCATCGACCAGAGACCACCGATCATCGACGACACGAAGGTCAGCAGCCGTGTGACGAACGACCGCGGCGGCACGGTGCTCGCCGGAGCCGGTGCCGGGGCGGGTTCGCGAGGAGGGGTGGGCGGCGCGGACGCCGGGGCCGGAGCGGTGATGGTGCTCCGTGGCGCGGAGTCCTTCTTCTTCGCGTCCTTCCGGCGGTCCGCGGTCTTGACCGGCGCGCTCACGGCTGGATCCTCTCGAACTGGCCGCGGAAGGTGTTCGCGAAGTTCTCGCGACTCTGCCCTTCCTCTTCTATGGGCAGACGCCATCCGGTCGTCGAGAACGTCGGGTCGGGGCGCTGCGCGCCGGGGTCGTTGCGATCCTTGTAGGGGACCACGTTCTGGCGGCTCACGCGGTACTGCACCGCGACCACCGCATCCGCTCCCCAGATCGCGTAGGCCACCTGGGTCGCGTACGCGGTCGAGAGGTGCTCCTCGGCCATGTAGGCCTCGGTCGATGGATTGTCTTCACCCTGCAGCTCGTCGAAGGAGCGCACCATCCACTCCTCCCAGTCGTCCTTCATGAAGTCCAGGCCGATGACGGCCTGCTGGTCCGCGTTCAGCTTGTTGTAGGCGTTCATCTGTCCGCTCGCCACCTCACTCGACTGGATGCCGGCCCGCGGAGGGAAGAGGTTGTACCGGATCATCGAGAGCTCCACGTCGGTGGCGCTGACCCACCCGGTCTCGACCTGTTCGCCGTCCTTCTCGATGAGGGCGCGGACGTTGAAGTGGTAGTCGCCGTTGATGGGCTCCGGAGCGAACACGCTCCAGGACTGACCGAACATCGGCAGCATGTACCCGGCGAGGACCTGCTGGGTGGGGATCTCCCGTAGTGCGGAGTAAGGCGCTATCCACAGGAACGAGGCGCCGATGTGCCACAGCGTCAGGAGGCAGGCCGCGAAGGCGATGAGCTTCACCCACCACGTCGGCCGTGGCCGCACGGCTGCCGAGGGTTCCGGCTCGACCGCGTCGGAACCTGCCGCGTCGGAGTGCGGTGCGGACTCGAGTCTGGTGCTCATTCACTTCCCTCCATACCGCCGAGGGGTCGGGACCGCCGTGGGGAAACGGTCCCGACCACTCAGCGTTCCTGCATCGCGATCACTCCGTACGGATCAGTCGCCGTCGGGATGTCGCGAGTCTCATCGTCCCCAGGCCGAGGACGAGGAGCAGTGCGGCCAGGGCGATCCAACCGCCCTGCACCTGTCCACCGGTCGTGGCCAGGCCCGAGGCCACCACCTGGAACGAGGCCGATACGCTGCCCGAGGTCGCCCCGGTCAGTGTCACGGTGTGCGGTCCGAGGTCGGTGGCGGTCGGCACGGTCCAGGTGAAGGTGACCGTGCCCTGCGCGTTCGCGACCTGGCTGCCCAGCGCGACCGGATCGGAGGCCATCACGCCGGTGACCTTCTCTCCGGGCTTGAAGCCGGTGCCGACGGCGGTCTGCTGCTGTCCGCGTTCCAGGACCGGCGACCGGAGGGCGATCGCGATGTTCCCGGTCGGGTCGGCTGCCGCGTCCGCCGAAGCGCTCGCGGTGGCGGATGCGGATGCCTCCGCGGTGGCTTCGGCCGAGGCGTCGGCCGCAGCCGATGCCGATGCCGTCGCCGACGAGGACGCGTTGGCCGCTGCGGCCGCAGAGGCGTTCGGGTCCGCATCGGCCGCAGCCGAGGCATCCGCCGCGCTCGTCGAGGTCGCATCGTTCTGCGCCGCCGCCTGAGCCGCCGCAGCCGCGGAGGCGTTCGCCGCCGTGGTGGCCGTGGTCGAGGCATCGGTGGAGGCATCGGTGGTCGCCGCCGCCTGAGCCGCTGCGTTGGCCGACACGTCGGCCGCCGCGGATGCCTGGCTGGTCGCGTCCGCGAGTGCCGCCGCCACTGCCGCGGCCTCAGCCGAGGCGTTGCTGTCGTCGTCAGCCTGGGCGGAGGCCGCTGCCGACGCGGACGCGTTGGTGTTGATCTCCGCCGACGCGTCAGCCGAGGCGACCGCGTCGGACGAGGCATCGGTCGAGGCGTTCGCGATCGCCGCCGCGCTCGCGTTCGCCGCCGCGCTCGTGCTGGCATCCGACGTCGCGGTGGCGTCAGCCGCCGTGTTCGTCGTGGCGTCGGCGAGGGCCGCGGCCTGGGCCGCGATGGCCGCGCCGGCGTTCGCCGCCGAGGTGGCATCAGCCGTCGCCGCCGTGGACGAGGTCGCCGTCGCCGCCGACTCCGATGCGGCGTCCGCTGCCGGGTCGGCCGCCGCCGAGCCCTGCGCTGTCGCATCCGCGAAGGCCGCTGCCTGCGCGGACGCTTCCGCGACGGCCGCGGTGGTGGCGTCGGCGTTCGCCGAAGCGGATGCCGAGGCAGCCGCGTTCGCGTTGGTCGAGGCTTCCGAGGATGCGTCGGTGGAGGAGTCGGAGGTCGCTGCGGACTCCGACGAGGCCGCGGAGTTCGCTTCCGCTGCCGCGGAGGCTGCGGCGTTCGCGTTCGTCGAGGCATCAGCCAGCGCCGCGGCCTGGGCGGCGACGGCCGCGGAGGCGTTGGCGGTCGATGTCGAGTCGGTCGACGCTGTCGTCGATGCCGTCGTCGTCGCCGCAGCCTCGGCGGCCGCGGTCGCGTCAGCGGTGGCGGCCGCCGACGCGGACGAGGTGGCATCGGCCAGAGCAGCCGCCTCTGCAGCGGCCTGGGCCGACGGGTCGCCGTCCGCGGTCGCGTCCGCCGAGGCCGACGCTGACGCCGCTGCGTTGGTGTTGACATCACCCGGGTCGCCCGCCGTCACCTCTGTGGTGTCCGTCGCGGTGACGGCACCGGCGGTCGCAGTCAGCGTGTATCCGGTTCCGGGAGTGGTGCCCGCCGGTACGGGATAGTTCGCAGTGAAGGCTCCCGAAGCATCGGTCGTCGCCGTCACCGGGCCGCCGACGTTCGCGCCTCCGCCCGGAGCTGTCAGCTGCAGCGAGACCGAGGAGCTCACGGGCCAGCCCGAGCCGGTCACGGCGAGGTTGCTGCCCGCCGGAACCTGGGCGGCCGCGTCGACCACGACGGGAGCCGCGGTGACCTCCGTCGTGTCCGTCGCCGTCTGCGCACCGACCGAGGCCGTGACCGTGTAGCCGGTGCCTGCCGGGGTGCCGGCCGGGACCGGGTAGTCGAGCGCGAAGCCGCCGAGCGCGCCGGTCGTGGCCGTGCGCGGGGTACCGACGGCCGCGCCGCCGGGTGCGCTCAGCTGCACCGAGACCTGCGTGTTCGCCGGCCAGTTCGCTCCGGTGACGGGCAGATCGTCCCCTGCCTGCACCGTCGCCGCCGCGTCGACCGTGGCCGCCGCAGTCACGGTGGTCGTGTCGGTCGCGGTCTGGGTGCCGACAGTCGCCGTCACCGTGTAGCCTGCGCCGGGCGTGGCCGAAGCCGGAACCGGGTAGTCGAGCGTGAACCCGCCAGACGCGTCGGTCGTGGCCGTCACCGGACCACCGACGTTCCCGCCACCCGGCGCCGTCAGCTGCACGGACACCTGCGTGCTCGCCGGCCAGTTCGTACCGGTCACCGGAAGGCTCGTGCCCGCCTGCACCGTGTCAGCGGCATCGACAGCCGCGGCGGCCGTGACCTCCGTGGTGTCGATCGCCGTGACGGCACCTGCGGTCGCCGTGACGGTGTATGCCGCACCCGGAGCCGCAGAAGCGGGAACCGGGTAGTCGAGCGTGAAGTCACCCGAGGCGTTCGTAGTCGCCGTGACAGGGCCGCCGACGTTCGCGCCGCCGCCCGGAGCTGTCAGCTGCACGGACACCTGGGTGTTCCCCGGCCAGTTCGATCCCGTGACCGGAAGGCTGGTGCCCGCCTGCACGGTGGCTGCGGCATCGACGGCGGCCACGGGGGCGTCCGTCACCTCGGTGGTGTCGGTCGCCGTCTGCGTGCCCACCGATGCCGTCACCGTGTAGCCGGTGGCCGCGGGTGTGCCGGCCGGAACAGGGTAGGCGACCGTGAAGGTGCCGGAACCGTCGGTGGTGACCAGTACGGGGCCGCCCACGTTCGGGCCGGAAGCCGGAGCCGACAGCTGCACCGAGACCTGGGTGTTCGCCGGCCAGTTGGCACCGGAGACCGCGAGATCCGTCCCCGCCTGTACGGCCGGGGCGGCATCGACCGTCGCCGCGGCCGTCACCTCGGTCGTATCCGTCGCCGAGACGGCGCCTGCCGTCGCGGTGACCGTGTACCCGGTGCCCACCGTCGTCGCCGTCGGGACGAAGTAATCGACCGTGAATGCACCGTTGCCGTCGGTCGTGACCGGAACAGGGTCGTTCACGATCCCCCCGCCGGGTGCGGTCACCTGCACGGAGACCTGCGTGTTCGCGGGCCAGCCGGAGCCGGTCACGGGCAGGTTCGTCCCCGCCTGGACGGTCGGGGCCGCGTCGATAGCCGCCACAGCTGCCGCGGCAGCCTTGACCGTCGAGGAACCGAGGTCGAGAGCGACCCCCCCTCCGACGGCCGGGAGCAGGTTCACTCCGAGCGCACGCACCGTGAAGCTGCCGCCCGGGATGTCTCCCGTCGCCGGCTGCTCGTTGATGGTGATGGTCGCGATGTCCGACAGCACGCCCTGGAGCACGGGATCGAGCGTCGTCAGCACGGGACCCGTGAGAGCGGCGAGTGCCGGCTGCACGAGCGGGATCACGCTGGTCAACGCGGTGTTCACGAGCGGACCCGTCGTCGTGGCGACCGCATTCGTCACCGTCGCGACCACCGGGTTCAGGAGCACGCCGATGTTGAGGCCGGCCAGGGTGATGTCGGTCGCGACCGTGGGAACGGGAGTGGCGGTGCCGGCGAACTGCGCCAGTGAACCCTTGACCGTGACGTCGCCCGACACGAGCGGCGTCCCGGTGAGCGGCACCGTGAGGTCGACGCCGACCGTGATCGTCACCTGGAGGGCGTCGAGCGTCGACTTCAGGATCGTGGAGACCTTGCCGTTCAGGCTGTTCGGGTGCGTGCCCGTGAGTGCGGAGGTGATCCCCTGCTGGATGGCGGAGATCGTCGTGGCGGAGAGCACCGGGGTGTTCGCCGGCAGTGTGTTGAGGTTCGCGCCCGCGCCGGTCTCGACGAGGATCTTGGCGAGATCGACCGAGACCGTGCCGGTGCTCAGGTCGACGAGAACCGAACCGGTCGTGTTCTCGACCGGGGTCTGCAGCACCTGCGTCGTCACGGTCTGCCCGACCGTGTCGAGCCCCGCGATCGAGACGGTGCCCCCTGTCGCGGTGAAGGCGGCGACGAGCGGCACATCGGGGATCGCGTTGATCGTGTTGACGATCGTGGTGGTGAGGGCGGTCAGCGCGCCGCCGGGACCGGCGAGGTTGCTCACGGGAGTGACGGTGCCCTGGATCGCGGAGGCGAGGGTGCCGGAGAGCCCGGCGACCAGGTTGCTGTGCAGATCGAGGTTCAGGTCGGCGATGCGGTACTCGGACGTCACCGTTCCCGCGTTCGACTCGGCACGCGACGCGAGGGCGCCGATGCCGATGGAGGCCTGGTCGAGGACCGCATCGGTCAGACCCGCCACGGCGAGCTGGTCGAAGAGGTCTGTGAGCTCGAGGGTGCCGGGGTTCACGCTGCCGTCGATGGCGCCGGTGTCGACAGCCCCACCCGAGGTGATCGTGCCCGACGAGGCGATCGACTGGGTCTGCGTCGGCGAGGAGCTGAAGCTCTGCGCAGCGCCCAGGTCGCCGAGCCGCAGCAGACCCGGCGTGGTGCCGTCGGTCAGCAGCGGCACGTTGAGGGTGCCCACGTCGATGTTGAGCGCCTCGAGCAGTCCGACGTTCAGTCCGCCGAGCTCCGAGCCAGGGGCGGCCGGGTTGCTCGTCAGCGTGTGACCGAGCGCGGCGATGTCGAGTCCGCCGAGCAGTGCGGCCGGCAGCTGGATGATCTGCCCCTGCGCGACCGACGGATCGTTCGGATTCGCCGCGTCCAGCGCATTCGCCGCTGTCGGCACCAGTGCACTTGCGAGGATCACCGCGCCGACGGTGACGCCGGCGATGCTTCCTCCTGCTGCTCTGCGTCGCCGCAGAGTCCTCTCCTGCAATTCCATTCGCTACTCCCGTGTGATGCGATGTTCCGCGTCACATGGCCCCCCCACGGGTCGACGTCAGTCGGCCGAGCGATGTTGAGGACAGTTCTACGGGATACGGGATGCGTTGTCCAGCATTCGTCCAGAGAACTTTTCAGCCATCGTCATCGTCCGAGACGCTTCGCCATCGGCCGACATCGAACCCGCGATCGAGGGTTCGCCGACACGACGAAACGCCCCGCGGCCGAAGCCGTCGAGGCGTTTCGCGAATGCCCTCGGGTGTTACAGCGAGAGCCCGTGACCGAAGCGGAACAGCGGGTCGGTCGTATCGAACGGGACGTCGGGACGCGAGGTCTCGACAGCCGCCATCGATCGCGGCAGGTCGAAGGGCAGTCGACCCTGCGCGGGGAACGCACCGCTGAGCACGTCCAGCAGCGCCGCCCCGGAAGCACCCCAGTTCACCGTGATCGCAGCCGCCACCTCGGCGAGCGGCGTCAGGATCGGCGGGCGATCGGCGAGCACGTCGACCACTGTGGGCACGACAGCCGCGACCTCGCCGACATGGGCGATCACGTCATCCGGGAAGTCGAGGGAACCGGCGTGGAAGAAGTTCTCGAACATGGTCGCGCGCTCCTCGAACGGAGCCTGCAGCCGGATGATCGCCAGATCGGCTTCCGACGGCGTCTCGACGACGTCGGCGAACTTTTCAGCCACGGCGACGTCGATGCCCTCGACGTAGAGCTTCGCCCCTCGGGCGAAGGGCAGCGCGCCGTCGTTCGCGAGCACCGTGATCGACGCGCGCTGGGCATCCTCCCCCGCGGCACGGAAGTCGGCACGACCCACGATCTCGTCGGCGGCGTCCTCGTCGACGTAAGGGTTCTCGAACAGTCCGAGCTCGAACTTCTCGCGCAGGATGCGTCGTGCGGAGATGTCCAGCCGGGCCTCGGTGATCTCGCCGTCGGCGACGAGCTCGAGCAGCAGCTCCGGGTTCGCCTCGCCGCCGAACTGATCGGCGCCCGCATCGAGCACCTTCTTCATCCGCTCGCGAGGGGTGAGATCTTCCACACCCCAGGCACGCGCAGGGAACGGCTGCCCGAATATCTCGGAATCGCTGATCAGACCCCAGTCCGTGCACACCAGACCGTCGAAGCCGTAGCGCTCGCGGAGCAGACCCGTGATCACCGACTTGTTGAAGCCGAAACCCACCTCCTCGTACTCCGTGCCGACGGGCATCCCGTAATACGGCATCATCTGCCGGGTACCCGCGGCGAGCGCGTCTTCGAACGGCTTCAGGTGAAGCTCGAACTCGCCGCCAGGATAGACCTGCTCGCGGCCGTACGGGAAGTGCGGATCCTCGCCGTCCTTCTGGGGGCCGCCGCCGGGGAAGTGCTTCGTCATGGTCGACACCGAGCCAGGCCCGAACAACTTCCCCTGGAAGCCGCGGATGTAGGCCGCGCCGAGCTTTCCCGACAGCTCGGCGTCTTCACCGAACGTCGCCGTCTGGCGCGCCCAGCGCGGCTCGGTCGCGAGGTCGACCTGCGGGTGCAGTGCCACGCGCAGACCGACGGCCGTGTACTCCTGGCGGGCGATGTCGGCGAAGCGCTCGACGAGCTCCTCGTCGCGGGTGGCCGCGAGGCCGAGCGTCTCCGGCCACTGCGAGAAAGGCCCTGCCAGGATCGACGCTCCCGGATTCTCGCTGAACGAGTGCCGGGGGTCGGTGGAGAGCGTGACCGGGATTCCGAGGCGCGTGGACGCCGCGAGCTGCTGCAGGGCGTTCTGCCACGCGGCGATCTCCCGGCCGGTGGGCGCGGCACCCAGCAGGTTGAAGTGCGTCATCTGCTTGGACTCGAGGAACTCGCGGGCCGACGGCGTCGCGAACACCGGGTTGGGCTCCTCGAGGTCGCCGATCGCGATCATGGTGTGGAAGAAGAGCCCTGCCTTCTCCTCGATGGTCATGGCATCGAGCAGCAGCTGCACCCGCTCGTCGACCGAGAGATCGGTGTCGAGCCAGGGGCGCGCGATGGTGGTCTCTGTCATGGTCACTTGACTCCCTTGATGCGGTAGACGAGCACGGCACCGGCCAGCGCGACGACCGCACCGAACAGGTACCACGTGGTGTAGCCGCCCAGCGGCGTGGCCGCTCCGATGGCGATGATGCCCGGCGCGATCGCGGGGGCGATCGACTGCGGCAGCGCGTTGGCGATGTTCAGCACCCCGAGGTCCTTCGCCACGTCGTCCGGGTTGGGCAGCACCTCGGTGGCGAGGGCGAGGTCGACCGAGAGGAACGATCCGGCCCCGAGCCCGATGATGGCCTGGGCGATGATGACGGTCGTGATATCGGGGGCGATGGCGAGGATGACCAGACCGACCACCATGATCACACCGGCGACGGCGACGAAGGGACGGCGCTTGCCGATCTTGTCGGAGAGGAAGCCGCCGAGCGGGGAGGAGATCGCCATCGCCGCCATCGAGGCGAGGTTGGCCGCGAGGATGACGCCCACCGCACCCTGCTCGTCGAGGCCGAACTTGGTGACGAGGTACAGCGGCAGGAAGGTGGCGATGCCGGCATAGCCGAACATCACGAAGAACTTGGTGAGCCAGGTCCAGCCGAAGTCGGGGTGCTTGCGCGGGTTGAACACGAACGAGCCGAAGAACATCCCGATCGTGAACTTCTCGGCGGGCTTCTCGGTGAGGCGGCGGTCCTTCAGGATCAGGACGAAGATGATCACCAGGATCAGTGCGATCACGCCCGGCACGACGAAGCGCTCGAAGTCGCCGGGCAGGAAGTTCACCAGGAAGCTGCCGGCGAGGATGCCGATCGGGGTGGTGATGCCGATGATGCCCGACACCTTGCCGCGGCTCGTGACCGGCACCTGGTCGGGCAGGGTCGCGTTCGCCGCCGCGAGCACGGCGTTCATCGCGGTCTGCACGAGGCACCAGGCGAGCAGGACCATCCAGACGGAGTTCGCGGACCCGATGAGGAAGAACCCGCCGAGGCCGACGACGGCACCACCCAGGATCCACGGACGACGCATGCCCCAGCGCGAGGTCGTGCGGTCGGAGAGCCTGCCGACGAGGGGGTTCGCCACGAGCGCGAAGATCGCACCGACGCCCATCACGAGTCCGAGGCTTCCCTCGGTGTTGACGGGGTCGATGTGCTGGATCTTGAACGCCATGGACACCATCACCGGGGTGAGAAGCGCCAGGAAGACACCGAAGTTCACCGCGGCGAGGCCGGGGGTGTAGCCGCGCGGAGTCTTGGGCGGCGTGGTCCCTGGGGCCTTGAATCCCGTGGTGCCCACCGCGGCCGCGTTGGCGGCGGATGACAGCTCTGTCATGACAGTCCTTTCGATTCACCGCACATCTTCGGGCGATGCGGTTCTGGCATGACAGTACACCAATCTCGACCGATTGGTAAGTCAAACCAGACCGATTGGTAATGAACGAGGATAGAGTGATGACGGAGGATGCGATGACGATGACGGCGACCGGCACCCGTCACTCGCGCGCCGTCGCGACGAGGCAGCGCATCCTCACCGCCGCGCACGATCTGTTCGTGACCCGCGGTTACCGATCCACGTCGCTGCGCGACATCGCCGCAGCCGCCTCCGTCAGCCACCCGGGCCTGCTCGGGCACTTCGCCTCGAAGGACGATCTGCTCGGAGAGGTGGTCGCCGGGCTCGAAGCCGAGAACGAGTCCGTGTTCAGCGCGATCTCGGCCGCATCCGAACCGGGCGAGCTGGTCTTCGCCGGCATCGCCGAGCGCAATGCGCGCACCGCCGGCTACCTCGAGCTGTTCGCGGCCCTCACCGGGGAGGCCTCGGCGCCGGACCACCCCGCGCACGAGCGGATGCGCGAGCGCTACTGCCGGATCCGCGCACTCAGCAACGACGTGCTCGAGGATGCCCAGTACCACGGGGTGGTCGCCGCCGACCGCGATGTCGACGGCGAGGCCGTCCGGCACACGGCGGGGTGGGACGGGCTGCAGCTGCTCTCGCAGTACCTGCCCGATCGGGTGGACGTCGTCGAGATGCTCGAGGAGCGCGAGAACCTGTGGGCGCTGCCGCACGCGTGGCGGGACCCCGACGACGAGCCCTCATCCGGGTCCGCGACGGCCGCCGGTCCCCTCCCGCGACTGCGCGCCACCAGTGTCGCCGACACCGACCCCGGCTACGCGGTCGGCCGCCGCAGGCGCGCACAGATCGTCTCCGATGCGATGCGCCTGTTCGCCCGCGACGGCTACGGCGACACCAGCCTGCAGGACATCGCCACCGCGGTCGGAGTGTCGAAGTCGACGCTGCTGCACCACTACGCGTCGAAGGAGCTGCTGCTGAGCGCCGTGCTCACGGAACGCGACAGCGCCATCAACGAGAACCAGATGTTCACGAGCACCGCGTCGGCTGCCACGGTGCTCCGCAGCATTCCCGAGGGCGCG
This sequence comes from Microbacterium oxydans, assembly GCF_006540085.1. GTDB lineage: Bacteria > Actinomycetota > Actinomycetes > Actinomycetales > Microbacteriaceae > Microbacterium > Microbacterium oxydans. The sequence goes on from NZ_BJOG01000008.1 coordinate 446,854, forward strand.
GCGCTCAGCGCACGGGACGAACCGGGACTGATCGAGGTCTACGCGGTGCTGTCGTGCGAGGCCGTCCCCGTCGCACACCCCGCACACGACTACTTCACGATGCGGTTCGCGAACGCCCTCGACTACTTCGCTGAGCTCTTCCGCCTCGCCCAGGTCGACGGCGACCTGCCAGCGCACCGCGATCCCGTGCACGAGGCCACCTGGCTCATCGCGATGTGGGACGGGCTGCAGTACCAGTGGCTGTATGACCGCGACAGGGTCGACATCGCCACGCACCTGCGGGCTCATCTCGACGACGTGCTGCCTCCGCGCTGAGACGGCGCTGCGCTGAGACGGCGCTGCGCTGAGACGACGCCGCGCGGAGACGACGCCGCGCGGATCAGCGCAGACGGACGGCGTAGCGCAGATGCGTCGTCTGCGGGGAATCCTCCGCGCCCACCAGGTCGAGCGAGAGGCGTTCCCCGTCCACACCGTCGAACAGGCGCACTCCTGCCCCGAACAGCACAGGCGAGAGAGCGATGTGGAACTCGTCGACCAGACCGGCATTGAGGAACTGGACGATCGTCTCACCGCCGCCCGAGATGCGGACGTCGAGGTCGCCGGCAGCAGCGCGCGCCTGGTCGAGCGCCGACTCGATGCCGTCGGTCACGAAGTGGAACGTGGTGCCGCCGCGGCGCTCCCACGGCTCGCGCTCCTCATGGGTGACGACGAAGACCGGCGTATGGAACGGCGGGTCCTCCGGCCACGCGTGCTCGCCGGCGTCGAACATCCGCTTCCCCATCACACTCGCCCCGGTGCGCTCGAACGTCTCGCGCACGATGTCGTTGTCGCGTCCCTCGTCCCCACCTTCGCCCAGGTGCAGATTCTCGCGGAAGGACCGCAGCCGGAACACCCACTTCTGCAGCTCCATCCACTGCCGACCCATCAACTCGTCCGGCGACTCGGGGGCGATGAACCCGTCGAGAGACATCGAGACGCTGAAGAACACCGCTCCGGCCATCAGCGCTCCCCTCGCGCGATCGCCATCTCCGCGACGTGGACGGCGAGGTTGTCCAGTGTCTGCCGGCCACCCTCGAGTGCGCCATGCCGCTCGATCGCCCGGTCGCGCAGCTCCGGTGTCGGGAACACCGTGCGCATCTCGATGCGGGTCCGATCGCCGTCCAGCACGAACGTGAGGTGTGATTCGAATGCCTCAGGATCGTCGCGGTGCTCACCATGGAGCATCACGATCCGCTCCGGCGCGACGATGTCGGTCCACACGATCCACTCCGGGTAGTCGGTGCCGTCCGGTCCGTGCATCACGAACTCCCATTCGCCCCCGACACGGAACTCGAACGATCGCGTCGTCGTGGTGAAACCGTCGGGGCCCCACCACCTCGAGAGGTGCTGCACCGTGGTGAACGCCTCGAACACCAGCGCCGGCGCGGCGTCGATCACGCGCGAGATCACGATCTCGCGATCAATCGTCGTATCCATCCACTACTCCTGCCTTCTTTCCGCTTTCAGGTCCTGCACGTAGGCATCGAGCCGGTCGAAGCTCTCGTTCCAGAACTGCTCGAAGCCGCCCGTCCACTCATGGACGGCCCGGAGCCCCGTGGCGTCGAGCCCGTAGACCCGCTGCTTGCCCTCCCGGCGGTCGCGCACGAGACCGACCTCGCGCAGCACACGCAGGTGCTTGGAGGCACCCGGCTGAGTCATCCCCAGCACCTCGGACACCTCGGTCACGGGGCGGTCGCCACTGCGCAGCAGCGTCAGGATGTCCCGGCGTCGCGGTTCGGCGATCGCGTTGAAGACATCGGATGTGGTTGCCGCTCGCGCCATGTGATCAACATATACCCATATGGGCAAGTGTTCAAGACGCCACGATCCGGAGTACGCCCGAAGGCGAGGCGTCGGGCGTCGGCGTCAGGCGCCGGCGATCACCGCGAGCACGCCTTCGCCGTACGCCTCGCGCTTCTTCGCACCGATGCCGGTGATGCCGTCGAGGTCGGCGAGAGCAGCAGGGCGGTGCTCCGCGAGCGCGCGCAGCGTCGCGTCACCGAACACGATGTACGCGGGCACGCCCTGCTCGCGAGCGGTCTCGGCACGCCATGCTCGCAGTGCCTCGAACAGTGGCCGATCCCCCGCGTCCAGGGCATCGGCGGCGCTGGCCTTGCGGGCCCGGCCCGAGGACGTCGGACGCCCGATCGTGTCCTTGCGCAGGGGTACAGCGGTCTCACCACGCAGTACTCCTGCCGCCTGCTCACCGGGCGCGAGGGTGCCGTAGTCACCCTGCGCGACGAGAATGCCGCGGGCCAGGAGCTGACGGACGACGCTGCGCCAATCCTGATCCGAGAGATCGCTGCCGATGCCGTAGGTCGCGAGCTTGTCGTGACCCTGCTGCCTGATGCGCTCTGTCGAGGCCCCGCGGAGGATGTCGATCAGGTGCCCGGCGCCGAACGCCTGATTGCGCTCGCGCTTCAACCGCACGATCGTCGAGAGCAGCTTCTGTGCTGGGACGAGCCCGTCGAACGTCTCGGTGTCGTCGAGACAGGTGTCGCAGTTGCCGCACGGCTGCGACTCCTGGCCGAAGTAGCCGAGCAGGTTCTGCCGACGACACTCCACGGTCTCGCACAGCGCGAGCATGGCGTCGAGGTGCTGCCCCATGCGCATCTTGAAGGTGCGATCACCGGGACTCTGGTCGATGAGCCTGCGCTGCTGCACGACGTCGCCGAGCCCGTAAGCCATCCAGGCCACCGAGGGCTCGCCGTCTCGACCGGCGCGCCCGGTCTCCTGGTAATAGCCCTCCACGGACTTCGGCAGATCGATGTGCGCGACGAAGCGCACATCCGGCTTGTCGATGCCCATCCCGAATGCGATGGTGGCGACCATGACGACGCCGTCCTCGCGGAGGAAGCGCGCCTGGTTGGCCGCGCGCACCTCGGCGGGAAGACCCGCGTGGTACGGCAGCGCATCGAGACCCTGGGCGGCGAGGTACGTCGCCGTCTGCTCGACCGACTTGCGACTGAGCGCGTACACGATGCCCGCGGGCTGCGCGGCGTCGTCGGTCACCGGGGTCTGCGACTTGATGAACGCGACCAGCTGCTTGCGCGGGTCGACCTTGGGCACGATCCGGTACTGGATGTTCGGGCGATCGAAGCTCGCCACGAAGTGCTTCGCCGGCGCCCGCCCCTCTGCGCCGTCGAGGTGCAGACGTTCGGTGATCTCCTTGTGCGTCGCTGCGGTCGCAGTAGCCGTGAGCGCCATGCGTGGAACACCGGGGAACCGCTCGCCCAGATCGCCGAGAGCCAGGTAGTCGGGCCGGAAGTCGTGACCCCACTGCGACACGCAGTGGGCCTCGTCGATCGCGATCACGCTGAGGGTGCCGCGTTGCAGGAGCGCCGTGGTCTGCGCGTTCGACAACCGCTCCGGGGCGACGTAGATGAGGTCGAGTTCACCGGCGACGTACGCCCGCTCGACCTCGCGGCGCTCGTCGATCGCCTGCGTGGAGTTGAGATAGGCGGCGTTGACGCCGTTGGCCCGCAGAGCGTCGACCTGGTCGTGCATGAGCGCGATGAGCGGGCTTATCACGAGCCCCGTGCCCTCGCGCACGAGCGCGGGCACCTGGTACGTGATGCTCTTACCGCCACCGGTGGGCATCAGCACGACGGCGTCTCCGCCCCCGATGACCTGATCGACGATGCCTGCCTGGTCGCCGCGGAACTCGTCGTAGCCGAAGACCGTGTGCAGGGCCTCGCGTGCGGTGGAGTAGCGGCTCGGCGTCGCTCGGCGCACGGCCGGCGCGGAGGCCGCGGGGGCCACCGGGGTGACCGGACCCTGACCCCAGTCCAGCGGCGGTTCGAACCCGGCGCCCTGAGGCTCCCAGTCCATCGGCTCGGGCGGGATGGACGACTCCCACCCGTCGTCATAGGGCTCGTCGGCGTACGGCAGGTCCGCGTACGGGTCACGGGGAGTCTGCGGCATCCCTCCAGCGTAACGACCCCCGCCGACGTGGGCCGCGCCTCATCCACAGGCGCAGTCTCGATCAGCTCGCGGTCGACCGGTCGTAGGCGCGGATGAGGTCGTCGAGGAACTTCGCCACCGTCGCCCGCTCGCCCTCGCTCATCGCGGCGATCTGCGCCTCGACCTCGACGATGAGCGGCTCCACCAGGCGCTCGGCATCGGCGGCGGCATCCTCTGACGCGGTCACGATGAGTTTTCGCCCGTCGGACGGATGCCGATCTCGGCGCACATGGCCGCGATCTTCGAGGCGATTGAGGACGAGAGTCATGGCTGCGGTCGAGATCTCGACGCGGTGGGCCAGCTCGGTCGGAGTCGTGGGGCCGCGGGAGATGAGGTGGTCGAGCACCTCGAGGCCCGGGGCGTCGAGTTCGAGCTGCTTGGCGATCGAGCGCTCGAAGCGCTGCTGACGCATCGTGAGCTGCTGCACGCGGGTGCGGATGTCACTCTCGTCGATCTCGCCGGCGTCGTGCCGACGTGACGGGTCATACGTCGAGGCCGATTCCGTCGCCCGCTCGGACCGTTTGACATCCATGCGCACCATGGTAATACTTCATATTGCTAATTTGATTGATAATCAAGGATTGAGACGATATGACAGACGCGACAGAAGCGCCCTACCGCTGGCGCTGGGCGATCCTCGGAGTGATGCTCGCGGCCGAGATCATGGACATGCTCGACGCGACGATCGTCAACGTCGCCGGCCCCTCGTTGGAGTCCTCCCTGGGGACGAACGCCCTGGGCCTGCAGTGGGTGATCGGCGGCTACGCCCTCGCGTTGGGGGCGGGACTGATCCTGGGCGGTCGCCTGGGTGACCGCTTCGGGCGGCGCCGGATGTTCCTCCTCGGCCTGTCGGCGTTCACGATCGCATCGCTGTTGTGCTCCCTCGCGCCGACCGCTGAGCTACTGATCGCCTTCCGTCTGCTCCAGGGCGCGGCCGGCGCGCTGCTGCTCCCCCAGGGCCTCGGTCTGCTGCGTGAGAACCTCTCCGGCGCCGAGCTCGCCGTCGCATTCGGCATCTTCGGTCCGGCGCTGGGCCTCGGCGGCATCCTGGGCCCCATCATCGGCGGCGGACTGATCGAGGCCGACATCCTCGGGCTCGGATGGCGCTCGGTCTTCCTCGTGAACATCCCCATCGGGATCGTCGCCCTGGTCATCGCCTGGCGCATCCTGCCGCGACGCTCGGGGGATCGGGCGGTCCGCATCGACATGCTCGGCGCAGCCGTCATCGTCGCGGCATCCGGCATCCTCGTGCTCGGCCTCACCTTCGGACCCGAGCTGGACTGGCCGCTGTGGGCCTGGGCGTGCGTGGCCGCCGGCCTTGCTGGCTTCATCCTCTTCGGGGTGCAGCAGCGCGCACTCCTCGCCCGCGGCGGAGTGCCGCTGGTCACGGCGACCATGTTCACGCGTCGGGCCTACACCTTCGGGCTCGTGGGCATCGCCCTGTTCTTCAGCAGCCTGACCGGCACACAGCTGGTGCTGACGCTGTTCCTGCAGGTCGGCAACGGCTTCAGCGCCGGCGAGGCGGGGTTGAGCAACCTGCCACTCGCGATCGGCTCCGCGGTCGGCGGTGCGATCAGCGGCGCATGGCTCGCCGAGAAGATCGGGCGGTCCGTGCTGCAGCTCGGAGCAGTCACGCAGCTGCTCGGCGCGGGACTGCTGTGGTTCGAGCTGCAGCAGCCGGGCGACTTCAGCATCTGGACCATCGCCCCGGGCATCGCCCTGTTCGGGGTCGGCGGCGGCGCGATCATCGCCGCACTGTTCAGCACGATCCTCGCCGCGGTGAAGGACGACGAGATCGGTTCGGCTTCGGGCGTTCTCACCGCGGTCCAGGCGATCGCGAGCGCAGTGGGTGTCGCGATCTTCGCCTCGGTGTTCTTCGATGCGATCGACTCCGGTACCCCGGCGGAGGCGTATCAGCAGACCCTGATCGTGCCCGCGATCATGCTCGTCGCCTTCCTCGCACTCACCTTCCTCTTCCCGAAGAAGAGTCGGGAGGATGCGCACGGGGTAGCCGTGATGGAAACAGCGGGCTGACCGGATCGGTGGGCGAGAACCCGGACCGTCTGCGTCGGCGCCAGACGGACCGGGTTCTCGCCCGCCCCAGCGATCTCACGCGGGCGTAGGTTGGAGTCAACCCGTTCGAAGGAGCCTCCGATGACCGACATCACCGTGACCCGCAACGACGACGAGTCGCGCTACGAGATCCGCTCCGACGACGTGCTCGCAGGTTTCGCGGAGTTCGACCTGCGCCCCGGATCGATCCGCTTCATCCACACCGAGGTCGACCCGGCGTTCCAGGGCCAGGGGCTGGCGGGAAAGCTGGCATCGGCAGCGCTGACGGATGCCGCAGGACGCGGTGAGGCGATCGTCCCGCTGTGCCCGTACATCGCGAAGTACCTCGAAACGCACGAGATCGCCGGAGCCGAGATCCGCTGGCCGCGGGCGTCGCCGAGCCATGGCGCATCGACGGGCGAAGAGCCGACGGGCCGAGCCGAATGATCGGGCAGCACCGCCTCATCCTCGAGCCCCGCGAGGTGCCGCTGGGCGGAGTGCGCGGCATGAACGTGCTGCGGGCGCTGCCTCACCGCAACCTGCCGACGATCGGCGCCTGGTGCTTCCTGGACCGGTTCGGTCCCGCCGACACAAAGATGCGGGTCGAGCCGCATCCGCACATCGGACTGCAGACCGTGACCTGGCCGCTCGTCGGAGAGATCCGCCACCGCGACTCGCTCGGCAGCGACGCCGACTTGCGCCGCGGGCAGCTGAACCTGATGACAGCGGGCGACGGCATCTCGCACTCGGAGTACTCGATCGGTGAAGAACCGGTGCCGCTCGACGCCCTGCAGTTCTGGGTGGTGCTGCCCGACTCGGCCCGCCGCGGTGCCCCCGGCTTCGAACGGCACACCGCGCTGCCGACACTCGCACTCCCGGCCGAAGAGGGAGCAGATGCCGAGGCCACGGTCGTGCTCGGCGAACTCGCCGGGGTGCGTTCGCCCGCCACCGTGCACACCCCGATCGTCGGCGCCGAGGTCGTCATCTCCCCCGGCTCGCGCGTGCGCCTGCCACTGCGTTCCGACTGGGAGCACGCGCTGATGCTCGTCGAAGGCGATGCCGTGGTGGCCGGGCATCCACTCGACCGCAACGGACTGCTCTACCTCGGCGACTCCCGCGATGCGGTCGAGGTGTCGAGCACCGAGGGCGCCCTGCTCTTCCTGCTGGGCGGTGAGCCGTTCGAGGACGACATCGTGATGTGGTGGAATTTCGCCGGACGCACACACGAAGAGATCGTCGAGGCCCGCGAGGAGTGGGAGGCGGCGTCCGACCGTTTCGGAGTCGTGGCCGGGCACGATGTGCGCATACCCGCGCCGCCCCTCCCCCCTGTTCGGCTCATGCCGCGCAGCCGCAAGCTCTGACTCAGCCGCGCTCGGGGGTGTGCACGCGGGCGAGGAAGCGCTCGGTGCGCGGCGACGGACCCCGCGGATCCAGCAGCGAGACGACGACCGTGACCGCTGTAGCGAGCGGGATCGTCCATGCGGCGGGCTGCGCGAGATAGGGCGCCGCTGCTCCGATGCCGCCGACCGCCGCGTGCACGAGCAGGGCGAGTCCCGCAGCGCACCCACCCGACACCATTCCGGCCACCGCACCTCGTGCGGTGAGCCCCCGCCACCACACGCCGAGCAGCACGACCGGCGAGAGGGTCGACGCCGCCACCACGAACACGACACCCACGCTCGACCCGAGGCCCGCCGGGGCCGTGAGCAGCGCCACGGCGAGCGGCACCAGGGCACAGAGCACCGCCGACAGCCGGAACGACCGCACGGATCCGGAGAACACGTCCTGGCTGATCACACCGGCGAGCGACACGACGAGGCCGGCCGATGTCGCCAGAAACGCTGCGAACGCTCCGGCGACGATCAGCGCGGTCAACAGTTCACCGAACGCCCCGGGGAAGACGCGCGAGGGGAGCAGCAGCACCACCGTGTCGGCGACACCGGGCACCGCGAGGTCGGGAGCGGCGATGCGCGCAAGCAGCCCCATCGTGCTCGACACCGCGTAGAAGGCGCTCACCATGCCGATCACGATCACGGTCGTGCGCCGTGCGGACACCCCGGTCGGACTCGTGTAGAAGCGCACCAGCACGTGCGGTAGACCCATCGTGCCCAGCAGCAGCGCGAGCAGGAGCGAGGCGGTCTCGTAGGCGTCGAACCCCGAGGGCCCGGCCTCGACGGGGAACACCAGCGCCGGATCGAAGTCGTGCGGACCCCCACTGAGGGCGAACGCGATGAACACCACGGGCACTAGAAGCGCGGTGAGCTTGAGCCAGTACTGGAAAGCCTGCACGTAGGTGATCGCCCGCATCCCGCCCGCGGCCACCGCCGCGGCCACGAGCACGGCGACGGTCACGGCTCCCACCCATTCCGGCAGACCGGCGACGACCAGCAGGGTCAGCCCCGCTCCGTGCAGCTGCGGCACGATGTAGAGCCAGCCGATGACCAGCACCGCGACGCTCGTGACCCGGCGCGCCGACGGCGACTCCAACCGCGCCTCGATGAAGTCCGGGATCGTGTAGGCCCCGCTGCGCCGAAGGGGTGCCGCGACGAATGCCAGGACCAGGAGATAGCCGGCAGCGTAGCCGATGGGGAACCAGAAGCCACGGGCGCCGTCGAGCAGCACGAGGCCGGACAGCCCGAGGAACGTGCCGGCCGAGAGGTACTCGCCGCTGATCGCCGAGGCGTTCCATACCGGCCGCACGGTGCGGGACGCGACGAAGAAGTCGCCGGTCGTGCGCGAGATGCGCAGACCGTAGACGCCGATCAGCAGCGTCGCGACGATCACGAGCGCGACGCCGATGAGGTCGAGCACCGCATTCATTCGCGATCCCGGAGGGCACGATATCGACGTTCGTTGCGCGCTGCGGTGCGCACGTAGAGCACCGCGAACACCACGATGATCGGATAGAACGCGTACGCCTGCAGCAGCCATGACAACGGCAGGCCCCAGACCATGACCTGCCCGATCTCCGGAATGAGCGCGATCGCCAGAGTCAGCGCGATGACGACGATCACGAACCCGGCGACCGTTCCGAGTGCGAGTCGCAGCTGACTGCGCATGAGAGCCCTGGCGTAGACGGCATCCGCCTCGTCGACGGGTGCGCCCGGCAGCGCGATTCCCCGGGTGAAGGCCGCCGGCCGACGATCAGGCAGATCAGCGGTCACCCGCACCCGCACGCGCTTCGGCTTCTCCGTCATCCTCCGACCTCCCCGCGCAACAGGGCATCGCGCACCGCTGGCACCAGGCGTCTGCTCACCGGCAGCGAGACGGCACCGATCGAGACCGAGGGTTCAGCGCCGGAGAGCCGGGCCTCGGACACGACGGCGATGCGCACGAGCGAGGAGCGATGGATGCGCAGGAACCCGGCTTCCGCCCACCGCGTCTCGAGTTCCGAGATGGGCGTGCGCACCAGGTGCCCCGCACCGTCGCCGGTGTGCAACCGGGAATAGTCCCCCTGGGCCTGCACCCAGCGCACCTCGCTGCGACGCACGAACCGCACCACGGATCCGATCGTGACCGGCAGCATCTCGTCGTCGCCGGGCGTCGGAGCCTCCGCGACCTCGACCACCCGTCCGACCGCCTGGCGGAGCCGTTCGATGCGCACGGGCTTGAGGAGGTAGTCGGCGGCACGCAGCTCGAACGCCTCCACCGCCCTGGCATCATCGGCGGTCACGAACACGACGGCGGGCGGTTCCGCGAGGGCGAGCAGCGCACGCGCGAGCTCCATCCCGCCGAGCCCCGGCATGTGGATGTCGAGGAATGCGATCCGTACGGCCCGCTCCGACAGCAGCCGCAGGGCTTCCGCACCCGATGATGCGGTGACGATCGCGCCGATGCGCGCGTCCGTGCGCAGCAGATGGACCAGCTCATCCAGGGCGGGTCTCTCGTCGTCCGCGACGAGCACATCGATCGGTTGCACGCTTCTGGTCATGCTCGGCCGTCGCCGTCCGGGTCGTGCTGCGGCTGGGACTTCGGGACCCGCATGCGCACCAGGGTACCGGCGCCCGTGTTCGTCTCGACCACCAGAGCGCCGTCCGCCCCGTAGAGCTGGCGGAGCCGGGTGTCGACGTTGCGGAGTCCCACGTGGACCCCGTCGTCGCCGGCGGTGAGCGTCGCATGAAGAGCCTCGGGGTCCATGCCCACCCCGTCGTCCTCGACCGTGATCTCGGTGTGGGTGCCGTCGTCGCGTGAGGCGATGCGGATCTCCCCTCCCCCTTCGCCGGGCTCGAGCCCGTGACGGACGGCGTTCTCGACCAGCGGCTGCACCGAGAGGAACGGGATGACGGTGGCCAGCGTCTCCGGTGCGATCTGCAGCGTCACGCGCAGACGGTCCCCGAACCGCGCTCGTTCGAGCTCGAGATACGAGTGGATGCTGCCGAGCTCGTCGGCCACCGTCGTGAACTCCCCCTGGCGCCGGAAGGAGTAGCGGGTGAAGTCGGCGAACTCCAGCACCAGCTCGCGCGCGCGTGCGGGGTCGGTGAGCACGAAGGAGGCGATCGCCGTGAGGGCGTTGTAGATGAAATGCGGCGAGATCTGCGCACGCAGCGAGCGCAGCTCCGCCTCGGCCAGCTGCGTCCTGGACGCGTCGAGTCCGCCGAGCTCGACCTGCGCGGCACACCAGTCGGCCACCTCCTCCGAGGCACGCACCAGCGCGGCACGGACGGGCGCCGCGAAGGCGACCACGACGCCGATCACGCGTCCATCGACCAGGATGGGCGCCCCGACGGCCTCGAGGTCGTCGTCGGCACCGGGCGCGGGGAAGACCTGCCTGCGTCCCGACTCCCCGACCCTGGCGGCGATGCGGCGGGCAGCGGATTCCAGTCCGTCGGACGGCCCGTCGAACGACACCGTGCCCTCGGCGCTGACGATCGCGACCGCCGCGCTGCCGAGGAGCACCCGCAGGTGACGCGCGGCCTTGACGACGTCGGGGGCGGACAGTCCAGCGCGCAGATGCGGTGCCGCCAGACTCGCCTGATGCAGCACGGTGAGGGCGGCCTGTTCGGCGTCGCTCCCCAGCTCGGCGGCGCCGCGGGCGAGTCGACGTGCGAGCAGGAGGAGCACCGAGAGGACGATGCCGCCGAGCACGCCGAGGATCGCTGCGAGAACGACGTCGGTCATGGGTTCAGCCTACGGAGCCGCGCACGCCTCAGCAGCAGCGGGCACCGGGGTTGCGATTCTGGTCGTCCATCCGCTGCCGCCAGAACTGCCGCTCGGTCAGCGGCTCCTCGCCGGGATGCACGCGACCGTGATGGGCGACGTACGTCGCGTAGGCGCTGTCGCCCATCAGGGTCGTGATGTACCAGCGGATGCCGCGGCCGGCCCGCACCGCGGCGCTGAGCAGCGTCCGCAGGAGGGTGGTCGCGGCATCCGTCCGACTCGTGGTGTCAGCCATCTCAGTGTCTCGACATCAGTGGGTCGACGCCTTGCGCTCGTCGGCGAGGATCGGCTCCCACTGCTTCTCGAGCTCGCGTTCTTCGGCGCTGGGCAGGAACCCGGCCGGGGCGAAGCGGCGCGAGGCCACGGGTGCGTCCTCGGTGTTCTCGCCACCACCGTTGCGGATCGCCCTGATCGTGACGATCACGGCCGCCACCATCACGATGATCGCCAGGGTCACGAAGATGATCGACAGCGTGCCCTGCACGGCGGTGTTGCGGATGACCGCATCGAGCACCGCCGGCTCGCCGAGCGAGGTGTCTCCGCTGTCGCGGGCGGCGACGTAGCGGAAGTGATTCGCCCAATAGCCGATGGCCGGCACGGGAGAGGCGATCTTGTACAGCGACGCCGTGATCGTGACCACCGCGGTGAAGGCCAGAGGCAGCCCGATGATCCACAGCCACTTGATGTAGCTCTTGCCGCGCTTGGCGACGATGGCCATCACCACGGCGAGCGCGATCGCGGCGAGCAGCTGGTTGGCGATGCCGAACAGCGGGAAGAAGGTGTTGATGCCGCCGAGCGGGTCGGTGACGCCGAGGATGAGGATCGCTCCCCAGCCGGCCACCATGATCGCGGTGCAGATCCACACCCCGGGGCGCCAGGAGACGTCGCGGAACTTGGGGAACCAGGCGCCGATCGAGTCCTGCAGCATGAACCGGGCGACGCGGGTTCCTGCATCGACGGCCGTGAGGATGAACAGCGCCTCGAACATGATCGCGAAGTGGTACCAGAACGCCATGAGGGCCTGGCCACCGAGAGCCTGTTGCATGATGTGCGCGAGGCCGAGCGCCAGGGTGGGGGCACCACCGGTGCGCGAGACGATCGACTCCTCCCCGACAGCCGCTGCCGTGCCTGTGAGCATGTCGGGCGTCAGGTTCACCCCCGTCAGGCCGAGCGAGTTCACGAAGGCCACGGCCCCCTCGACCGTGCCCCCTGTGGCGGCGGTCGGTGCGTTCATCGCGAAGTAGATGCCCTGGTCGATGGAGATCGCGGCGACGAGTGCCATGATCGCGACGAACGACTCCATGAGCATGCCGCCGTAGCCGATGAAGCGCGTCTGACGCTCCTTCTCGATGAGCTTCGGGGTGGTGCCGGAGGCGATCAGGGCGTGGAAGCCCGACAGCGCTCCGCAGGCGATCGTGACGAACAGGAAGGGGAACAGCGGACCGGCGAACACCGGCCCCATGCCGTTCTCACCGAAGATGCTGATGGCGGGGACGGTGATCTCGGGACGGACCAGCACGATGGTCCCGGCGAGCATCACGATCACGCCGATCTTCATGAAGGTCGACAGGTAGTCGCGGGGGGCGAGCAGCAGCCACACCGGGAGCACCGCCGCGATGAATCCGTAGATGATGATGCCCCAGGCGATCGTGGTGCGGTCGAGGTGGAAGATCGCCTGGCCCCACTCGGTGCCGGCGACCCAGCCCCCGCCGATGATCGCGGCCATGAGCAGCACGAAGCCGATGATCGAGACCTCGGTCACCTTGCCCGGGCGCAGGTAGCGCAGGTACACGCCCATGAACAACGCGATCGGGATGGTCATCGCGACCGAGAAGACGCCCCACGGGCTCTCCCCGAGCGCGTTGACGACGACGAGGGCGAGGATCGCGACGATGATCAGCATGATCAGCAGCGAGGCGATGATCGCGGCGGTTCCACCGATCTTGCCGAGTTCCTGACGGGCCATCTGCCCGATCGTGCGACCACCGCGTCGCATCGAGAAGAAGAGCACCGTGTAGTCCTGCACGGCGCCTGCGAGCACGACGCCGACGATGATCCAGATCGTGCCGGGGAGGTACCCCATCTGCGCCGCGAGCACGGGGCCGACGAGCGGGCCGGCACCGGCGATCGCGGCGAAGTGGTGACCGTAGAGCACCCGGCGGTCGGTGGGGACGTAGTCCTTGCCGTCCTGCTTCACCTCGGCGGGGGTGGCCCGGCGGTCATCGGGTCGGGTGATGTACTTCTCGATCACCTTGGAGTAGAACCGGTAGCCGATCAGGTACGTGCAGACCGCGGCGAACACGAACCAGATCGCGTTGACCGTCTCGCCGCGGACGATCGCGAGCATGGTCCAGGCGACGGCACCCAGCAGGGCGATCGCGGCCCACAGGATGATCTTCGGCAGGGTCCAGCGGTTCGCCTTCTCGTGGTGCTCTTCGGTGAGGGCCACGGGAGGGAGGTTCGGGTCGGTGACGATGATGGGCTCGTCGTCGACGAGTCCGGCGCCGTCGCGGCGGCGCGACGAAGGTGCGGTCATGGGGTCTCCTCGGGATACGCGACGTTGCGTTCCCCCACGTTAGGAAGATCCCGCTCCCGACATGACCGCTCGCCGCGGTTGCTGCGACGAGCGGCGCGGATGGCGCGATGAACGGATACCGGGGATGTCCGTTCGCCCCGCCGCATCAGGCCCTCCCGCCACATCAGGCGGCTGCCTCGCGAATCGGCCTGTCTCCGCGGGATCGCCTGTTTCCGAGCGCCACGCACACGACGCCCCGCGGAAGGGAGACCGCGGGGCGTCGTGTGTGTGTGGAGGGGCTACTCCGGCTTCGCCGTCTCCGGCGCACTCGTCGGAGGCGCGCCCGTCGGTGATGCCTCGGGTGCCGGGGTCTCCGGTGCCGGGGTCTCCGGTGCCTTCGTCTCCGGTGCCGGGGTCTCCGGTGCCTTCGTCTCGGGCGCCGGAGTCTCCGGAGCCTTCGCCGCCAGCACGTCGACCGTCAGGACGGTGCGCACGTCGGATTCGCCGTACTGCACGACCCCGAGGTAGCGGGTGCCGGCGGTCAGGCCGGTCCAGCCGAGGTTGTACGACGTCTTCTTGCCGCGCACCGCGGCGAGCGGGTTCGGCGTTGCCGTGAGGTCACCCTCGCCGTCGGCCAGCACGTTGGCGTAGGTCATGTCCCACGTCATCGGGCCCGTCGTCGAGTAGATGTTCGCCACCACCAGGTAGGTTCCGGCCTTCGGCGACGGGATCGTGACCTGTTCGTCCGCCGAGCCGGTGGCCGAACGCCAGCGCTCGTAGTACTGCAGGTCGTCCGGGCTCACCACCCGGTACACGGTGAGGTCGAGGTCGCTGCCCTTGTCGTCCGACGAATCGAGGTCGAACCGCGAGAGGGTCGTGCCCTCGGGTACGTTCACGATCCACGAGACGTCCTTGTTGGCGTCGCCCGACTTCTCGTCACCCGAGTGCCCCTCGACGGGGTTGTCCGCGTCGGCGAGCAGTTCGAACGGCGTCAGACCCGAGAGTCCGAGCGCGAGGTCACCGGTGAGACCGGGGGTGATCTCGACAGCGGTGCTGCCGTCGACGCCACTGCCCGTGACCTCGGCCGGCGCATCGGCCGTGACCGGGAACAGCGCGATCGGCGAGCGCACCGAGTTCTTCGCACTCGTCCAGGTGAGCGAACCGGTGGCCCACTGCTCCACCGGAGCCGTGGCGTTGTCGAAGGTCACCGTGAACGTCTTGGTCTGGCCCGGACGGTCGAACTTCAACTGCTGCGGCGTGACCTTGACGTTCACTCCGGGCACCGAGGCCTTGGCCGTGAAGGTGCCCTTCTCGGTCGAGGTCACCGTGCGGGTGACGGTCTGTGCGCTGGTCAGGGAGCCGATCGAGATCGACGCCTGGTTCAGATCGCTGCCGTCGATGGGGTCGATGCCGGGGAAGTCCGACAGTCCCTTCCCGTCGAGGAACGCCGCCCAGTCCTTCACACCGTTGAGGTAGAGCAGACCCGGGTTCAGGTAGCGCTTCGGGTCGACCTGGCCTGCACCCTGCTCGAACGGATTCGTGTTCTTCGATCCGTCGGGCAGCACGGTGTCGTAGGCGGTGGTCATCATCGCCGACTTGATCTCCGCTGGCGTCGCCTTGGGGTGCTCGCCGAGGTAGAGCGCGGCGAGGCCGGCCACGTGCGGGGAGGCCATCGACGTGCCGGAGAGGATGCCGAACGTCGGCTTCTCCCCCGGAGCGTTCTCGGTCGCCGCGAGGATCGCGACACCGGGAGCCGCGACATCCGGCTTCATCACGTCGCTGCCGTCGGCCAGCATGGGCCCGCGGCTCGAGAAGCCCGCGATCTGCGGGGTCGGGGTGACGACGCCGGTGGTGTTCTCACCCACAAGGGTGATGGGACGATCCACGCCGCCCTGCACATACGCGAGCACGGCCGCGCGGTGCACGGCGTTCAGGTGCACGGTCGGCACCGCGTGGAAGTCGTTGTCGAGCGAGTCGGCGCCGCCGGGCACGTTCACGAGCACCATGCCCATGCCGCCGGCGTCCTTCACGACCTGCGACTTCTCGGCGCGGGCGTTGCCGCCACGGTCGCAGACCACGATGTGTCCGGCGACCTTGGCAGGATCGAGGGTGCCGGGCAGGCAGAGCTGCGGGGTGACGGCGCCCGCCGCCGCGGCGTCGACTGCGGCGATCGACGGGCCGGTGACCTTCTGACCGAACGGCACGCTCACCGAGGCTCCGGCCTGCGCGAACCCGTCGAACTGCACGGTGCCCTCCCAGGTCGGGATGGTCGATGCGGCCACCGTGGTGTACCAGGGCGAGGCGTGGTCTGCCGTGACCGGGTCAGGTCCGTCGTTGCCGGCGCTCGTCGCCACGAAGACGCCTGCTGCTGCGGCGTTGAAGAACGCGAGGTCCTCCGGGGCCATCACGGTGCTCGCAGCTCCGCCGCCGATGGAGTAGTTGATCACGTCGACGCCGTCGGCGACGGCCTGGTCGATCGCGGCGATCAGGTCGCTCTGCGCGCAGATGTCGTCGGTGGTGACCGTCGTGTCGGGGCCGACGTAGCAGGCCTTGTACGCCGAGATCTTCGCGGCCGGGGCGACACCCGAGATCGTGCCGAAATCGACGTTCTCGATGCTGGCCTTGACCTTGAAGTTGCCCGCCGCCGTGCTCGCGGTGTGCGAGCCGTGGCCGTCGCCGTCACGCGGCGAGAGGTAGTCGTACTGGAAGTCGAAGCCGGCGGCCTCGGCCCCGGCGTAGAAGTACTGTCCGCCGATGAGCTTCGAGGAGTAGTCGCTGGTGTCCCAGTCCTGACCCTCGACCATCGCGGCCTGGAACTGCCCGCCGTCGGACTTGTCGAAGTAGACGTAGGTGCCGTCGGTGTAAGGCTGCCCGCCCTTGTTGCGGTTGTGCTGCTTCTTCTGCTTCTTGATCTTCTTCCCCTCGAAGGAGGGGTGCTCGGGGGCGATGCCGGTGTCGATCACACCGACGACGACGCCCTCTCCGGCGGTCGCGACCCCTCCGGTCTGCTGCCACACTCCGCCCTTGCCCTTGCGGTCGTCGCCGAGGCCGAGGTAGTCGGTCGAGCTCTGCGCGTCGGGGTGACGGATCTCATCCGGGTAGACGCCGAGGACGTCCTTCGAGGCGCGGAGCGCATCGACCTGCTCGCCGCTGAGGTCGGCGCTGAAGCCGTTGAGGACGACCTGATAGGTGGTGTCCGGCGTGACCCCGATGTCGCTGACGAGGTCTTCCTGCTCGGTCTGGAGATGTTCGACGTAGCGCTGCGAATCCTGCGACTGCGTCTCGAGCTGGTCGCCTTCGGCGGGCTTGGTGGCCTTCAGACCCTTGACGTCGCCCTCGTAGGTGGCGAGCGGATCCGACTTCATCACCACGATGTAGTGCCCTGGTGTGCCTGCGACGGGGACGGGGTGCGTCACCTCCTCCGTCGCGTAGCCCGCGGTTGCCGTCGATGCGATGAACAGCGTGGCCAGGGTGGTGGCTGCCGCCATCCGGAGGGGTGTTCGACCCATGTGGTGCTCCCGATGATCACGGTGCGGCCCTCTTGCTGCACCGCGGCCAACATATGCCCGACCCTGGCGATTCTCAGGAAGTCTGGCCGATCGGTCACCCGGCATTCGCCGATCGGCCAGGGTTATCCACGGCCGCCCTCGCGATACGTCGACAGTAAGCTGGAGAGGTGGCCCGCACCTCTGTCCTGACGACCCGCGTCCTGCTCGTATGCGCGGCCATCGGGGTCGCCACGGGCATCCTCGCCGGTATAGCCGGGTGGGTGACTCCGGTGCTGCTGGCGAGCCCCCTGCTGTTCCTCTACGGCCTGGTCCTCGGCTCGCACGTGCTGCCGGGCATCATCGCGCAGGAGGTGCTGCGCCTCCCGCTCGTCGCGCTGATCACCCATGTGTTCGCCGCTCTGATCGCGAGCGCCTTCAACCCGGCCTGGGCGCTGCGGTTCATCGGCACCGCTCTGCTGTTCGGCCTGATCCAGGAGGGGGTGGCCGCCCTCACCCGCTACCGCTCCTGGGGCCCGTGGCGCTTCTTCCTCTCGGCGGCGATCATCGGCGTCTTCGTGGCGGTCGTGGTGTTCTTCGCCGCCCACCTCTCGGTGATGCCGCTGTGGGCGCAGATCCTCTACCTCGCGATCTCGGTGCTCGGGCCGATCGCGTGGACAGCCATCGGCCTCGCGATCGGCTCGGCACTCAGCCGCGCCGGCGTCGCCCGCCGCTAGGCACTCCGCCCAGCCGCCGCGCGACGGCGCCCGAGACCGAGCTCACGAGCGCCTCGAGTGGACCGCGACGCTTCAGCGCCGCCAGGATCGCGCCGATGACGATCGCGCCAAGGATGTGGACACCGAGGATCGCCGGCCCCAGGTACCACCACGGGAGATCCGTCGACGCGTCGACCGCACCGGAGAGCAGCACGAACGAGGTGGCCGCCGCGGCGAGCACGTGCACCGTGTAGACCGTGAGCGGAGCGGCCCCCGCCGCCCTGACGGGCTCGAGCACGCGAAGCGCGGACTTGGGGAGGACTCCGGCGAGGAACAGCATGCTCGCGATGACGAAGAGCGCGATGCCGACCCCGCGCAGAATGTCGAGGGTCGTCCCCGTGTGCGGCGTCTGCAGCACGAGCGCCCACCACTGCGGAGAGAGTGGAGCGCCGAAGCCCGGCGTGCCGATGATGCTCTCGGTGGCGGCAGCCGCCTCGGGCGGCAGGGTCGCGACGAGGACCGCGCGCCCGAAGAACTCGTAGACGAGGGCGCTGGTCGACACGGCGAACACGGCGAGGAAGGCGCCGATGCCGGCCGTCCACGCGAGGAATCGCTTCTCCGTCCCGTTGCGCCGAGCGGCGATCAGCAGTGTGGCGACGGCCATCCCGACGAGAACGTAGACGATCCAGGTCACGACGGGATAGGTGCCGGTGACGAAGATCGCGCGCAGCGCCACCGCCGGCTCCCCCCACTGCGGCCAGGACACTCCGCCGCCCTCCCCGATGACCCCCAGGGCCTGTCGCAGGAAGGCGTTGAGGATCGGCCCCGCGATCGCGAGGATCGCCGCGGAGACGAGCAACCAGCGCGGACTCACCCTGAGGAACGGGATGCTGCACAGCATGGCGACACCGAAGTAGACGAGGACGACCACGATGCTTCCCGGCGCCAGGGCGAGCGTCGCCCCGATGAGGATGACGAGCACACCCCGCACAGCCATCGCCCACCGTGCGGCGGCGACGTGGCCGCGTTCCAGGTAGGAGCGGGTGGCGAGCACGACGCTGATCCCGCCGACGACGGCGAACAGGGTCGAGGCGTTCCCGTCGACGATGGTCGACACCCCTTCGACGTGGCCTGGCAGGCCGGCCGGCGGGAGCAGGTGGGCGCAGAACATGCCGATGATCGCCAGGAAGCGCGCGAAGTCGATGCCGACCATCCGGCCGAGCTCGCCGCGACGACGTGCCGCATCCGACTCGGGTGGAGGCGTCGGCTGCTCCCTCCGCGCCGTACGGTGCGGTCGGGCGATCGTGTGCGTGTTCGTGTCTTGTGGCACGGTGCTCCCTCGTTCCTGCGGCGCCCGGTCGGCGCCTCTACGACGATGCCGGTTCTTCGGCCGCTCCACGTCCGTCCACCGGATGATCGATGTCATCCGCCGGAGGGCTTCTGTGCGCGTGGATAATCAGGTAAGGCTCAGCTAAGTTAGAAGGGTACGATCCGCCGACCCGGGACTCCGCCGTGCGCCCATCCGCGCCCCTGCTGAGCGTGCGTGACCTCTCCCTCACCCACGCCGATGCGGCGCACCCCTCTCCGCGTGATGTGACCTTCGACATCGATGCAGGAGAGGTCGTGCTCCTGCTCGGGCCCTCCGGTTCGGGCAAGTCGACGCTCACCCTCGCCCTCAACGGGCTCATCCCGCACGCCCTCCCCACAGCCATGATCGGCACGGTAGAGGCCGGCGGCATCGACACGGCGAGCGCCCCGACCGCGACTCTGAGCACCCGCGTGGCGATGGTGTTCCAAGACCCCGATGCGCAGATCGTCACCGGCAGTGTGTACGACGAGGTCGCGTTCGGCCTCGAGAACCTGCGACTGCCGCTCGACGTGGTGGAGAGTCGCGTCGAGGAGGCACTGCGCCGCGTCGGGCTCTGGGAACGGCGCACGGTGAACCCCGACCACCTCTCCGGCGGCGGACGGCAGCGACTCGCGATCGCCGGTGCCCTCGCGATGGGCTCACCCCTCATCGTGCTCGACGAACCGACCGCGAACCTCGATGCCCAGGGCATCGACGACGTGTACGCCGCGCTCGCTGAGGTGGTCGCTGCGGGTGACCGCGCCATCCTGCTCGTGGAGCACAACCTCGATGCGGCTATGTCGTTCGTCACGCGGACGATCGTGCTCGACCGCGAGGGTCGGGTGGCTTTCGACGGACCGGCGGCCGAGATCATCCGCGAGAACGCCGACGAGCTGGTCCGGATGGGCGTGTGGCTTCCGGCCGCCACCCTGACGGCGCTCCGACTCCGGGGTCAGGGGTTCACGCTCGATCCGCTGCCGCTGTCTCCCCAGGAACTCGCCGTCGCACTCGAAGGTCAGCCGGTCTCGTCCCTGCCATCGAGCCATACGACGTCACCGAGCCGTACGACGTCGTCCCCCTCGACGACGAAGAGCGACGCCACGACACGGGTCGAGCCGATCATCCGCGCGCGAGGGCTGACGGTGCGCCGACGTCGTGCCGAGATCCTCCACAGTGTCGACCTCGACCTCGCCCCCGGCAGTCTCACGGCCATCGTGGGTGCGAACGGGGCGGGCAAGACCACGCTGATCCAGGCACTCGCGGGCGTCGTACCGCCACCGCGTGGACAGGTGTCGGTCGACGGCATCGACCCGGGGACCGCGTCTCCCCGCGACCTCGCCGCACGGATCGGGTTCGTGTTCCAGAATCCCGAGCACCAGTTCATCGCCCCGACGGTGTTCGACGAGCTCGCCCATGGGCTGCGGCTGCGCCATGTGCCCGACGCCGAGATCACGGCGAGAGTCGACGAGATGCTCACGCGCTTCGGACTCGAGCACAAGACGGACGTGCATCCGTTCCTGCTCTCGGGCGGTGAGAAGCGGCGCCTGTCGGTGGGCACGGCGCTGATCACCCGGCCCCGTGTGCTGGCGCTCGATGAGCCGACCTTCGGACAGGACCGTGCGAGAGCCGCCGAGCTGCTCGATCTGCTGCAGGAGCTGCGCGCGGACGGGACGACCATCCTGATCGTCACGCACGACCTGCAGTTGGTGGCCGAGCACGCCAGCCACGTCGTGCTCCTCGCCGAGGGTCGGGTGCGGGCGACCGCCCCCACCGCCGCGCTCCTGCAGGACGAACTGCTGTTCACGGATGCAGGGCTGCAGCTGCCGGCCCTGCAACGCGTGCTGGCGTCCGCCGGCCTCGGGGTGAGCTCATGACCGCGACGACGTTCGACCCCTATGCACGCATGACGGCGACGTCGCGCCGGCAGTTCCTCTACGCACTGAATCCGCTCGCGAAAGTCGCCGGCTTCGCACCAGCGATGGTGCTGCTCGTCTTCGTACGGGATCTGGCGACCCCCGCCGCGTTCCTGGTGCTCGCCTATGCGCTGATCCTGGTCGGCGCGCGTCTCACCGTGCGGCTCCTCGCCCTGCTGCTGCTCGCTCTCCCCGCCGGGATGCTCCTGATCGGCATCGGCTTCTCCCTGTGGGTCGACACCGGACTGGTCCACGACTCCATTCCGGTCGTGCGCATCGGGGACTGGACGCTCTACAGCGGGGCCCTGCTCCTCGGCTTCGCGACCGCGCTGCGGCTCGGCTCGATCGTCGCTCTCGCACTCGTCGGCGGGCTCACCACCAGCGGGCCCGACCTGGTGCGGGCCAGCGTGCAGCAGCTGCGGGTACCGTATCGGATCGGCTACACGGCCTTGGCGGCCTTCCGTTTCGTGCCGCGGTTCGGGCATGAGCTCTCCGTGATCAGGGCGGCCCATCGGGTGCGCGGGTATCACGGCGGTCGCGGTCCGTTCGCGCGCATCGCCCGGGGGTGGGGGTACATCGTGCCGCTGCTCGCCGGCGCGATCCGCCACGCCGAGCGCGTCGCGTTGGCGATGGACTCGCGGGCGTTCGGTGCACATCCGACGCGCACCGAGCGGTACCTGGTCCCGTTCCGGACGCGAGACACCGTCTTCACGGTCGCGACCCTGCTGGCCTCTGCAGCCATCTTCGTCGTCTTCTTCCCCTGGCAGCTTCCCTGAAAGGCGTCCTGATGGCGTTCAGCAAGATGGTCAAGCCCGAGTCGTCCGAACTCCTCCACCTGACGGTGCTGCGCACGGAGCATCTCTCGGCGCACTGGATCCGGGTGACGCTCGGCGGTGGTGACATCGAGGGGTTCCGGCCGATGGGGTTCGACCAGTGGTTCCGATTGTTCCTGCCGATCGGAGGGGATGCCGGGCTCGACCGGGTGCCGGCGAAGGCGAACAAGGTGTTCGGGTACCTGAAGTTCCTGCGCATCCCCGACGGTGAGCGTCCGGTGATGCGCAACTACAGCGTGCGCGCGTACCGTCCGGCGACCGCGGACGCCGGCGCCGAGATCGACGTGGACTTCGTGCTGCACGGCTCGGCCGCGGACGGCACCGCCGGCCCCGCGTCGCGATGGGCGGAGACCTGCGAGCCTGGCGAGCACGTGCTGATCATCGACGAAGGCCTCACGTTCAACCCGCAGCGCGGGGTGGAGCGGGTCGTGCTGGTCGGCGACGAGACCGCCCTGCCCGCGATCTCCTCCATCTGCGCCTCGCTGCCGGCCACTGCGACGGGCACCGCGATCGTGGAGGTGCCGAGCGACGACGACGCTCTCGCGTTCACGCATCCCTCGGGCGTCGAGGTCGTGTGGATCGTGCGGCCGCATGGCATCGCTCCCGGGGCGCTCGCCCTGGAGACGCTGGCACGCGCTGCCCTGCCGGATGCGCCGTTCCACGCATATGCGGCGGGCGAGCAGGCACTCGCCTCAGGGGCGCGCAAGCATCTCGTGGGCACGCGCGGGGTCGACAAGAATGCCGTGAGCTTCTGCGGCTACTGGAAGATCGGCGCCTCATCCCCCGCCTCGAAGGCCGCGCGCGACGCTGCAGCGGAGCCCCTCGCGTGAGCGGAACGGATGCAGCCGATGGCCTCGCCTCCAGGGGATCAGTGGGAGATGCTCCCGCAGCAGCAGCCGGACATCGCGCGTCAGTCGCCGGTGGACGATTCCGCTTCCCCACCGCCATCCTGCTGACCTGTGCCGCGCTCGGCGTCGCCGGGGCGGTGCTGCTCGCGCCGATGAACTGGTTCTCGACGCTGCTGACCGGGCCGCTGCCCTTCGTCGGCATGGCCCTCGCCGGCCTGTGGCTGTTACCGTCCGTGATCGCGCTGAGGCTGCTGCGGAAGCCGCTGGTCGGACTCCTCGTCGCGCTGATCGCCGGCCTCGTGATGGTCCCGTTCTCCGGGTACGGTTTCAGCAGCGTGCTGACGAATCTCTGGTGGGCGGCGTTCACGGAGCTGCCGTTCCTGTTCGTGCTCTGGCGCTACTGGGGAACGTGGATGCACTACGTCGGCGCCGTCGTCGTGGGCGTCGTCTACCCGATCTCGGCGTGGGCCTGGTTCGATCTCGGATCCATGTCTCTCTTCGCCCAGGTCGCCTTCTTCGCCGTGACGATCGCCAGCTGCGTCGGCGGCACCGCCCTCGGCATCCTGATCGCCGACCGTCTGCGCAGGGCAGGAGTGGGCAGGGCAGGAGTGGGTAGGGCAGGAGTGGGTAGGGCAAGAGTAGGCAGCGCCGGAGCGGGCAGGCCAGCTGTCAACGGGCGCCGCTGAGCCTCAAGAGCACAGCCGCCCTCATCACACTCCTCAGGCGGGGTCGACCGGTGCCGTAAGACGGAGCACATCGCACCGTCGGGCGGTGTCCTCACCCGAGACCCCCCACCAGACGACCGTCACCAGAGACCAGCCTCACCAGAGACCAGCCTCACCAGAGACCAGCCCACCAGAGACCGACATCCTCACGCAGCGACGTCGAGGCGTGCGCGACCGCCGAGCCTCGGGGTCTGCGCAGGATCGACGTATCGCGGCGGAATGAACCACACCCGCGCCCCCGCTCCCAGTCCCCCTCCTACTCCCGCCCCCACTCCTACTCATACTCCCGGCATCGTCGATACGGATCTCCCACCCGTTGTCGTGGATGCGGTGGTGACACGTTTCGCACAGCAGTACCCCGTTGGAGAGGTCGGTCGGCCCGTGATCTCGTTTCCACCAGCGGATGTGATGGGCCTTCGTCATCTCGGGCGGCAATCCGCACATCGCGCATCCCCCGTCGCGCTCCACCAGCGCCAGCCGTTGTGCGCGGGTGAACAGCCGCTTCTGCCGACCCCATTCGAGGATCTCGCTGTCGCCACCGAGAACGCACGGGATCACACCGCCACCGGCCGCCATCCTGCGCGCAGCTCCGACGCTGACCGGATGATCGACACCATCCAGGGTCGCCGACCCCGTGCCGGCTTCCAGATCGTCGAGGTTCATCCGCACGATCACCGTCGCACCCGCTACCGGCACCCGCTGCTCGCACCCGAGCACGTGCGCACAGAACACCGCCAGAGCATCAGCTTGGATCATCGGCACCGTCCGGCGGTCCGCATCGGGCGCACCCTCGTCGGGCGCATCTTTTCGCGCGGCGAACGCGGCGGTCACGTACCCCCGGATCGCGGTGACCACCGGAGCCGCGGTCTCGACATCGAGCACCGCGTTCAGATGCACCATGCCGTCACGCTCGAACAGGGAAAGCGCACGTCTGTTGCGCCGCTCATCCTCCCTGGGCTCCAGACCGTCCGGGTCGAGCCATGCTTCCGCGCGGACCACGAGCTTGCGCACATCGTCGAGCGCCAAACCCGCCGCTTTCTCCGCCAGCACCCGCTCGCCTTCGGCGATACGCTCCGCTCCCGCGGCGATCCGACAGCGATCGAGGAGCGCGATGATCACCGCGGCGGCCGGGGCGCCGAGCGCACCCGAGTCGAGTGCCGCACTCACCGACGGGTACTTCGCCGGCAGAGGGGCGCCCAGGAGGTCACTGCGGGGTGCAGTCGCTTCGCCCACCTTGACGAGGCGCGAGGCATCGCCCGTCGACACTCCCGTCGCAGCCGCGATCAGCGTCGCCGGATTGCGGTAGCCCTGCTGCTTCGCCAGGCTCTCCGCGCCGAGCTCTGGACGCGACTCACGCGATATGCACGCCGCCACCGAGACATGCACGGCATCCAACCGACGCCGCAACACTCCGATCGACTCGCTCACCGCCATCAGCTGTTCGCGAGACAGGTCTCCGGAGTCGTCGGCATCCGACCACGCCTCATCGAGGCGGGACATCGCCTCGTGCAACGCGGTCAATCTGGACATGCTTCATTTTATCGCGGATCGCGCCGAGATTCGAAGATTTGTTCGATCGCATGCCGGTGAGACCGGTATCCCGAAAGCCACCCTCCCCGGACCGACCCACCAGGCCCGCCAGGCCCACCAGGCCCGCCAGGCCCGCCCGGACCACCCGGACACAGGAGCCGCCGGAGTGCCTCACTGCACGTCGGTGAACAATCCCATGACCTCGGGTCCCATCTCGACCTGGCTCAGGACGACGCGGAACGAGCCGTCCTGGTCGATCCAGAAGTCCGTCCCATGCCCACCCGACCAGCCGAACCGGCCGACGTGCTCACCCTCGGTCTGCACCGCGACGCCGAATCCCCACCCCGTGCCCTCCCAGAATCCCGGGAAGAAGCTGTCCGCGGTCTTCGCTGCGGCCGGCACCTGGTCCGAACGCATCAGCGCGAGCAGCTCCGGGTCGAGGACGACACTCCCGCGATGGCGCCCGCCGGCGGCCAGCATCCCCGCGAACACGGCATAGTCGGCGGCCGTCGACACGAGTTCCGAGTGATTGAGATCGAACGGCGCAGGCGCGACGGAGAACCCTGCGGCCGCCGGCTCGATCTCGACCAGCTGGCCCTCCTGGTGCCGGTATGCCGCGGGCAGCCGATGCGCCTGGTCGACGGGAACCGTGAAACCCGTGTCGACCATTCCCAGCGGTCCGAAGAGGTCACGCCGAAGGTGCTCCTCCAGCGACCCGTCGACCACTCGTGAGAGCAGGATCCCGAGGATGCCGAAGGAGTGGTGGTAGCGCCATCCGGTGCCGGGCTCGAACGCGAGCGGGAGCGCGGTCAGCGCGTCCAGCCACTCCTGTGCGCCCATCGCGACCGGCTCCTGCCCCGCGGCCGTCCGATTCCTGATCATCGCCTCGGCGAGCGGCGACGACGCGACCTGCACGCCGTAGCCCGAGGTGTTGGTGAGCAGATGACGCAGAGTGATGGGCATCGTCGCAGGCGCGACGTCGTCGAGGGGAGCATCCGGCACGCGCAGCACCTGACGATCGGCGACCTCAGGCACCCACTTCTCGACGGGATCGTCGAGAAGGAGGCGCCCCGCCTGCACGAGGCGCAGTGCGGCGACCGCGAGGATCGGTTTGGTCATCGACTGGATGCGCACGATCGCATCCGCCGGCAGGTCTCCGGCCGCGACGATCTCGAACGACCCACCGGGTTCACCGTGCACGCCGATGATCCCCGGCGCCGTGCCTCGCGCGACGTGTTCATCCAGGATCCGTGCGAGCGACGTCGTCATGCAGTCGATTCAACCGGGCGCAGCACCCCTGTCCACGCCTCGACGGCGATAGGGCAACGACGAGAAGAGGCCCCGGATGCGAAATCCGGGGCCTCTTCAGGGGAGGCGCGTCAGCGCTTGCCGGCGATCTGACGCCCGACGAGGTCGCGCATGATCTCGTTCGTGCCGCCGTAGATGCGGTGCACTCGGGCATCGGTGAACGCGCGGGCGATCGGGTACTCCATGATGTAGCCGTAGCCGCCGTGCAGCTGCACTCCCGTGTCGAGCACCTCCCACTCGCGTTCGGTCGCCCAGAACTTCACCTTCGCGGCATCCTCGGCGGACAGCTTCCCCTCCGAGTAGGCCCGGAGCGCGCGGTCGATGTAGGCCCACATCGCATCGGTGGTCGCGGACATGTCGGCGAGGCGGAAGCGGGTGTTCTGGAAGTCGGCGATGCGCTCACCGAACGCCTCGCGGTCCTTCGTGTAGGCGATGGTCCAGTCGAGGGCGGCCTGTGCGGCTGCAGCTGCGGCGACGCCGATCGAGAGGCGCTCGAGTGGCAGGTTCAGCATCAGCTGGATGAAGCCCTGACCCTCTTTGCCACTGATGAGGTTCTCGTCGGGGACGAACACGTCCGTGAAGCTGAGCTCGGCCGTGTCCCAGCCGTGGAAGCCCATCTTGCTGAGCTTCTTCCCCTGGTCGAAGCCCTCCATGCCCTTCTCGACGAGCAGGAGGCTGAACGCGTCCGGGCGGTTGCCCTCACCGGTCTTGACGAAGGTCACCACGACGTCGGCGGTCGTGCCGGAGGAGATGAAAGTCTTCGCACCGTTGAGGATGTAGCCGCCGTCGACCTTCTTGGCGTTGGTCTTGATCCCGCGCAGGTCGGAGCCCGCGCCGGGGTCGGTCATCGCGAGGGCGCCGAGCACCTCGCCGGTGGCCATGCGGGGCAGCCACTTCTCCTTCTGCTCCTGCGTGCCCATGTGCACGAGGTAGGGGACGGCCAGGTCGTCCTGGATGCCGAACGCACCGGCCAGCGAGCCCGCACCGGAGGCGATGACCTCCTCCATGACGATCGTGCGGAAGCGGTAGTCCTGCAGCATCCCCGCGCCGCCGAACTCCTCGGGGACGGAGAGCCCGATCAGACCGGCCTCGCCGGCCGCCAGCATGGTCGCGCGGTCGATCTCGCCCGCGGCATCCCACCGCTCGATCGCTTCGCCTGTCACGTGGCGCTTGACGAAGTCCTTGACCAGGTCCCGGAAAGCCTCGTGATCCTCGTCGTAGATGTCGCGTTCCATGCCGTCCTCCTGAACGTGTCGTGCATCATTGCTCCGGTGATTCTACGACGCCGCGGAGGCCGGGGACAGGACGTTGTGAGAATGCATCCCATAAAACGTGAGACTGGGTTCCGCGGTTGTCGGATGCCGCAACCACGGAGTTCCCACCCGGTTCAGTGCGAGTAATCGGGCGCAGCGGGGAGCCCGAAGAACTCCTCCAGCGTATGGAATCCGCCCTCGTGGTATGCCGCCGCCAGGTCGACCCCGACATAGCGGAGGTGCCACGGCTCCGGGGCGTATCCGGTGACCGGGGTACCGACCTGCTCGTAGCGCACGATGAATCCGTACTCCCAGGCGTGAGCGGCGACCCAGTCGCTCTGGGCGGTGCCGCCGAAGCCGTCGAGTCCGCCGCAGCCCGCACCGCACGCCACCACATCGAGGGCGAGACCCGTCTGGTGCTCGCTGTGACCGGGGCGAGCCGAGCCGGCATCCGCCTCCGCCTGCCCCTGCGAACGCACGTGCGAGCCGTAGGTCGTCACCTGAAGACCATAGGAGCGGTAGCCGTTGTTCGCCCCGATGCGTCCCACGCCGGCCGCGGCTGCCGCATCCGCCATCCGGCCGACGGCGGCGGCCACATCGGAGCGCACACGTCCGGACGGCGTCGTCATCTGCAGCGGCACCTGAGCGAGGTCCGCCGGCTCGTAGGCGGGGGGATTCAGTGGCAGCGACTTGTTCACCACCACCCAGAGGCGTGCGGGGTCGCTGAGCGAGACGCAGGGGGCATTGCCCGCCACCACCGCTTCGCGAAAGGCCACCCCTCCCCCGAAGCCCGCGATCGCGCCCGCATCGTCGCCGTTCGCGATGGCCTGCTGCACCGACGGCTCGGCACAGGGGTCGGCCGCCGTGGTCGCAGCGACCTTGACCGGCGGGACCTGCATGACCGCGACCGGCACGGGCATGACCTCGGCGTCGGACGACGGCACCGGACCGGACCCGATCGAGCAGAGGATGCCGATCGCCGTCAGGGCGACGCCGATCGGGAGAGCGGGTCCGCGGATCGGGGACCGCGGCGCCGCATGCTGAGCGTGCGGCAGAAAGGGCATTGGTCCATCATCTCATTCGAAGATAGTTGTGAGAGCGGCTTGCATGATGATCGATCATCTGTTCGAATGGTCGAATGCGGTGGCAAGGACAGAAACTCGGCGAGACGGATGCGTCCGCGCTCCCCGGCCTCGAAGACCGATCCAGCGTTCTGCGCTCGGTGACCACGCCCGAGTTCGCGGGCATGACGTTCCACGAGGTGCTGTCGAAGTCGGCACTGAACCATGTCCCCGGCGCCTCGCGCATGCCGTTCGCATGGACTATCAACCCGTACCGCGGATGCTCTCATGCCTGCGTCTACTGCTTCGCCCGCGGCACGCACGAGTACCTCGACCTCGACGGCGGCTCCGATTTCGACTCGCAGATCGTCGTGAAGGTGAATGTCGTCGAGGTGCTCGAACGCGAGCTGCGCAAGGGCAGCTGGGAGCACGAGACCGTCGCCCTCGGGACCAACACCGATCCGTACCAGCGCGCCGAGGGCCGCTACAAGCTCATGCCGGGGATCATCCAGGCCCTCGCCGCATCGGGAACCCCGATCTCCATCCTCACGAAGGGAACGCTGATCCGTCGAAACATCCCGCTACTCGTGAAGGCCGCGCAGCGTGTGCCGATCGATGTGCAGATGTCGATCGCGATGTACGACGACGACCTGCAGAAGGCCATCGAGCCGGGGGCACCGACGACGCAGGCCCGCCTCGACACCGTGCGAGCACTGGCGGATGCGGGTTTCCCCGTGACCGTCTTCCTCATGCCGATCATGCCCCATATGACAGACTCCCTCGCCGCGATCGACAGCGCCCTCGTGCGCATCAGAGAGGCCGGTGCACGCTCGGTCATCTACGGAGCCCTGCACCTGCGACCCGGCGTGAAGCCGTGGTTCTTCCAGTGGCTCGACGCGAATCGCCCCGACCTCGTCTCGTCGTACCGCGGCCTGTACCCGGGAGCCTCCGCCGAGGCGCCGAAGGGGTACAGACAGTGGCTCGCGAAACGCACTCGTCCGCTCATCCGCATGCATGGACTCGACGGCCGCCACGAGGACGACTACCCCCGGCGAGGCCTTCGACCGGGGCAGGGTCACGTGCAGTCGGGCCCTCGAGTGGCATTCGCACCCAGCGCGCGATCCGAGGCATCACCCGCACAGCCGATGCTCTTCTGAGAGCGCTGGTCCGGCGCTCCTTCGCCGGCCGCGTAGGCTCGGGGATCATGGCGATCGGTTCCACAGTCCACACATTCGAGGTGCAGCTCGCTGACACCGATCGCGGCGTCTACGAGGACTACTCGCTGCGCGCGGCCCGGCATCCGTCCGAGACCGATGCGTACATGCTCACCCGGGTGCTCGCCTACGGGTTGGAGTTCGCCGAGGGCATCGCGTTCGGTGGCAGCATCTCCTCGACGGAGGAACCTGCAGTGCTCGTACGCGACCTCACCGGGCTCATCACGGCCTGGGTCGAGATCGGCGCGCCCGATGCCGAGCGCCTGCACTACGGCAGCCGTCTCGCCGAGCGCACCGTCGTGTACACGCACCGCGACCCCGCCAAGGTGATGGCACCGTGGACGGACAAACGCATCCACCGCCGCGAGGACATCCGCGTCTACAGCTTCGATCCCGGGTTCATCGAGACCGCTTCGGCCCTCATCGAGCGCCGGAACACCATGACCCTCACCGTGACCGAGGGCGTGATCTACCTCGACCTCAACGGCACGAACCTGACTTCCGCCGTGCACGTGCACGAGCTGGCCTGACCCCGCGCCCACACTCCCCGCACGACGAAGGCCCCGCCTGCGAGCGCAGAACGGGGCCTTCGTGAATGAGACTCAGGCGGTCAGGTCGGCCGCGGTCGGCACGCGACCGGCGATCTCCTCGATCACGTCGTCGTCCAGACGGGCGTTCTCGAACGGGGCGTCGATCTCGGCGCGATCGAGCAGCTCGGTCATGCGGCGCTGACGCTGGCGCGTGATCAGCGTGACGACGCGACCCGAGCGACCGGCACGACCGGTGCGACCCGAGCGGTGCAGGTACGTCTTGTACTCGTCGGGCGCATCGGCCTGGACGACCAGGTCGATGTCGTCGACGTGGATGCCGCGGGCGGCGACGTCCGTGGCGACGAGCACGTTCACGCGACCCGAGGTCAGCCGCTCCAGGTTGCGCGTGCGCTTGGCCTGGTTCAGGTCTCCGTGCAGCGAGACGGCGGGGATCCCGGCGTCGTCGAACTGCTCGGCGAGCATGTCGGCGTAGGCGCGGGTGCGGGCGAAGACGAGCGTCTTGCCGTCGCGGTCGACGAGCGACGTGAGGATGTCGGCCTTGTCGCGGTGCTCGATCACGAGAACGCGGTGCTCGATCGTCGAGGAGTCCTGGTCCTCACCTGCGACCTCGTACACGGCGGGGTCGACGAGGAACTCGTCGACGAGCGCGGCGACCTCGCGGTCCAGCGTCGCCGAGAACAGCAGCTTCTGGCTGCCTTCCGCGGTGTGACGGAGGATGCGCTGCACGGGCTCGACGAACCCGAGCTCGCACATGTGGTCGGCCTCGTCGAGCACCGCGATGCGGCAGTCGGAGAGGTCGAGCTTGCCCTGGTTGATGAGGTCCTCGATGCGACCGGGGGTGCCGATCACGATGTCGACGCCCTTCTTGAGCGCACCCACCTGACGGCCCTGCGGCACACCACCGTAGATCTGCGTGGTGAACAGGCCGACGCTGCGCGCGATCGGCTGGATGGTGCGGTCGATCTGCAGCGCGAGCTCGCGGGTCGGAGCGAGGATGATCGCGCGCGGCGAACGTCCGAACTCACGGCGCTTGCCTGCCTGCGACTGCAGCACACGCTCGACGAGCGGTGCGCCGAAGGCGATGGTCTTGCCGGAGCCGGTGCGGCCACGGGCGAGCACATCGCGACCGGCGAGCACGGCAGGGATGCTGGCGGCCTGGATCGGAAACGGCGTCGCAGCGCCCATTCCGACGAGTGTCTCGACGATGTTCGAACCGAGACCCAGATCGCCGAACGTCACACCATCGACCTCGACGGCCGCGACGGACTTCGCTTCGAGGCGCTCGTGGACGACATCGTCACCGGGCGCGAACTTCGCTCCGGTCGAGGCCGGACGGCTGGTGGCATTCCAGTCGTTGCGGCTCGGGCGCTCATTGCGTGCCGGGCGGCCACGGGTGTCCGAGGTCAGCGGACGAGGACGCTCGGTGCGGTAGGCGCCGCCGGTCGACGGACGCTCGCGCCCACCCTCGAAGGAACGCTGGGTGCGGTCGCGGTCGAAAGCACGACGTGCGCGGTCGGCGTCGTAGGAACGCTCGGGGCGCTCGTTGCCACGGTCGTTCGAGCGGGTGCGGTCGAAGCTGCGGTCGTCGCGCCGCGGACGCTCGTCGCGCTCGAACCGGGGACGGTCGTTGCCGCGGTCGTTGAAGCGGGGACGCTCGCCGCCACGGTCGCTGTTGAAGCGGGGACGCTCGCCGCCACGGCGATCGTCCCGAACCGGACGTCCGCCATCGCGGTGGTCGTTGTCGCGGAAGCCCTGACGCTGGGTGCCGGCACCGCGGTCGTCGCGACGCGCACGGTCGTCACGGTCATACCGGGGGCGGTCTCCGCCACGGTCGTCACGGTAGGTGCCGGGGCCGGTCGGACGCTGTCCGCCACGGTCATCGCGACGCGGACGGTCGTCGAAACGGCCGCCGGCGCTGGGACGGTCGTTGTAGCGAGGGCGCTCGGAGCGGTCGTCGTTGCGGTGGTGCGGAGCCTCACGGCGCCCGGACTCGGCACGGTTGCGAATCGCGCGGGCCTCATCGCGGCCTGCGCGCTCGGACGCACCCCACCGCTGCTTGGGAGCGCCGCCCTCGGCCTCGGCCGGGCGGTAGCCCCGGTGACCGGCGCTGCGGCTGCCCGGACGACGGTCGTATCCGCCTGCGGCGGGAGCGGAGCGGCGGTCACCGGCATCCGCGCGTCCACCGCGCTCATCGCGCGCACCGTCGCGGGCGGGCCCGCCGTTGTGGCGATCGTGGAAGGAGGTCTTCTTGGCGCCGTAGCGCGGCTCGAAGTTGGCGGCGGGACGCCCGCCGCGGGGCTTCTTGTTCTTCGGCATTGCGGTGTTCTTTCTGTGTTCTCGCACGAGAACAGCGCCGCGCACACGCGCGAGCACCCAGCGCGTGGTCGGATGCGACCAGCGGGGTTCCGGACTGTCAGCGGCCGGGGCCATTCATGTGATGGTTGATTTGCGTCGATCGACGCTCACCATCGGCCCCTGGACTCACACTTCACACACATAAAACGTCCGCGCCAACGCGCGGGTGTCCGAAGCCGACCGTTCAAGTGTAGCCGACGCTCCTGAGAGACCGCACAGACCCCCGGTGCCGACCGGGTGCCTCTACGCTGAGGGAGTGATTTCCGTCTCCCCCACCGGCACCCAGATCGCCCTGCAGCTCGGCGACGTCACCGCCCAGATCGCTCAGGTCGGCGCCTCCCTCCGTTCGCTGCGCATCGGGAGCGTCGACCTCGTGCCGCCGTATCCCGAGGACTCTCCGACCCCATCGTGCTCCGGAGTGGTCCTCGCCCCGTGGCCGAACAGGGTGCGTGATGGCCGATGGGACGATGCGGGTACGGTCAGACAGCTCGCCATCACGGAGCCCAAACTCGGCAATGCGAGCCACGGCCTGCTGCGTTTCACCGCCTACGAGGTCGCCCAGACCGAGACGGCAGCGGTGCTCCGCGCGACGATCGTGCCCCAGACCGGATACCCGTACCTGATCGAGACCGCCGTCACATACACCCTCACCGCCGACGGCATCGATGTCGTGCACACCCTGACCAACCGTTCGACCGGCCCAGCCCCGGTCGCTCTCGGAACCCACCCCTTCGTCACGATCGGCGACGTCGATCCGCACGACCTCGTCCTGCGGATCCCCGCGGAGACCGCCATCGAAACGGATGAGCGGATGCTGCCGACCGGCACCCGACCGGCCGACGCCACCCTGCGAGAAGGGGCGCGCCTCGGCGATGTCTCCCTCGACACCGGCTTCGCAGACCTGACCCGCGACGCGGACGGAATCGTCCGTCACTCCCTCACCGCACCGGACGGCCGACAGGTCACGCTCTGGCAGGGAGAAGGCTTCGACTACGTGCAGGTGTACACCACGCCCGCCTATCCCGGACAGAGCCTGGCCGTCGCGATCGAACCCATGACCGCGCCCGCCGATGCGCTGAACAGCGGCCTCGGCATCCGGCGCCTCGACCCCGACGAGACCTGGACCCTGCACTGGGGCATCACCCTGAGCTGACAGCCCCACGCTCTCTCCGCGACAGCCCCACACTCCCTTCGCGAGCATCCTCCGCGAAAACGGAGACCGAATGACGCCCGGCCGGCGAGTCGGATGGGGACTCGCCGGGCGAGGCACACATGGTCTCCGTTTCGGCCGGACGGAGCCGGGAGCGTGCTCTACTCCCCGCGCTCCCGCAGCTCACGCCGTGTGAGCTGCGTCGCGTGCGGCAGGCCGGACGCGTCGATCAGCACCGGGCCACCGGAGCCCGTCGCGGCGGCAGGCGCGGCGGGGTCGGCCGGGGCGTCCGGACCGGGCGCCGCACCGGCATCCGAGCCCCCGGCCTTGCGGGCAGCGCGGCGCTCCTTGGCACCCTCGACGAGGTTGTACAGCGTCGGCAGCACGATCAGCGTCAACACGGTCGACGAGATCAGGCCGCCGATCACGACGATCGCGAGGGGCTGCGAGATGAAGCCGCCGTGGCCCGTGATGCCGAGCGCCATCGGAGTCAGAGCCAGGATCGTCGCGAGCGCGGTCATGAGGATCGGCCGCAGACGCTTCTCCCCACCGGCCTTGACCGCCTCGATCGTCGACAGACCCTTCTCCCGGTACTGGTTCACGAGGTCGACGAGCACGATCGCGTTCGTCACCACGATGCCGATGAGCATCAGCACGCCGATCAACGACGCGACGCCGAGCGGCACGCCCGTGATGATCTGCAACAGGATCGCCCCGGTCGCCGCGAACGGCACCGAGATGAGCAGTAGCAGCGGCTGGCGCAGCGACTTGAAGGTCGCGACCATGACCACGTAGACGATCAGTATCGCCGCGAGCATCGCCAGCCCCAGCTGCGAGAACGAGTCGGCCTGCTGGGACGCGACACCGCCCACCTCGGCGGATGCACCGTCGGGCAGGTCGACCGCCGCGAGCGCGGAGTTCACCGACTGCGTGGCCGTGGCGAGGTTGTCGGACGCCGGCGGCACGGTGATCGTCGCAGTACGACGGCCCTGCTCCGTGGTGATCGAGGTGGGTCCGTTCTGCTGCTCGACGGTCGCGATGTCCTGCAGCTGCACGATGCCGGCAGGCGTCGGGATGGTGAGCTGCTTGAGCGCATCGACCGTGGTCGGTGGGTTCGGAGTCACGATGTAGACCGTCAGCGCGGTGTCGTCGATCTCGACGGATCCGGCCTGCTGCGGGCGCATGGTGCCCGAGACGATGGCACCGACCGCGACCTCCGAGAGTCCTCGTTGCGCGGCGGCTTCCCGGTCGACCACGACGGCGATGTACGGCAGCGACGCGGCGAGGTTGTCGCTCACCTGGCCGACGCCGTCCTTCCCGTCGAGTTCCTTGACCAGCGCGGTGGTCGCCGTCTGGAGGTCGTCCGAGTTCGAGGCGCTGACCGTGATCTCGATGTCGCTCGATCCGAAGCCGGCCGAGGCCGAGAC
Organism: Microbacterium oxydans; assembly: GCF_006540085.1. GTDB lineage: Bacteria > Actinomycetota > Actinomycetes > Actinomycetales > Microbacteriaceae > Microbacterium > Microbacterium oxydans. Next base: position 482,297 of record NZ_BJOG01000008.1, read on the forward strand.
CGCGACGTCCCCGACCTCGTCACCGAGGCCGTCGATCGCATCCTGCACATCCGCGCGGAGCTTCTCCTGATCGGCGTTCGAGTCGGTGAGCACCGAGTACGTGACGCCCGCACCGCCCGAGAAGGCGTCGCTGAGCGCCGAACCGCTGGTGCCGATCGAGGCCTGTACGTGCTCGATGCCGTCGATGTCGAGCAGGGCGTCTTCGACCGCCACCGCCGCATCCGACTTGGCCTGGAGACTCGCCGTCGGGCCGAGGTCCTGTGTGATCGTCATGGTGTTCTGGCCGGAGTCGCCGAGGAAGTTGACCTTCATCAGCGGCGCTGCGGCGAGCGTGGCGCCGAGCACGACGACCGCCAGGATCACCGTGACACCGGAGTGCTTGAGCGTCCAGCCCAGGATCGGCCGGTACTGCCGCTGCAGCCACGTCGGCGGAGCGTCGGGGTGCTCTGGGTCGATCGCGTCGCCGTGCTCGTCGAGCAACGGCTTGCCCGGCTTGAGGAACCAGTAGGCGAGCACCGGCACGATCGTCAGGGCTACCAGGAGCGAGGCGACCATCGCGATCGTCACGGTCATCGCGAACGGCCGGAAGAGCTCGCCGACCATGTCGCCGACGAAGACGATCGGCAGGAAGACCGCCACGGTCGTGATGGTGGACGCCGTGATCGCCATCGCGACCTCGCGCACCGCGAGGCGGATCGCATCGCCCTTGTCGGCATCGCCCACGTAGTGACGTTTGATGTTCTCGATCACGACGATGGAGTCGTCGACCACTCGACCGATCGCGATCGTGAGCGCACCGAGGGTGAGCACGTTCAGCGAGTAGCCGAACGCCTGCAGCCCGATGAAGGTGATGAGCACGCTGGTGGGGATCGAGATCGCGGTGACGAGGGTGGAGCGCACCGACATCAGGAAGACGAGGATCACGAGCACCGCGAACACCAGGCCGAGCATTCCCTCGGTGGCGAGCGTCTCGATCGACTGCACGATGAACGGCGCCTGGTCGAAGATCACCGTGAAGGTCGCGTCCGGGAAGGCGTCGCCGATCGTGTCGAGCGCGGCGATCACGCCGTTGGACACCTCCACGGTGTTCGCGGCCGGGAGCTTCGTGATCGAGATCGACAGCGCATCCTTGCCGTCGACACGGGAGATGGAGGTGACGGGATCGGACTCCTGCACGACCGTCGCGACATCGCCGATCGTGACGTCGCTGCCCACCAGCGGAAGGGCGGCGATCTCCTCGACCGAGGTGATCTTCGCGCCCGTCTGCACCGTCAGCGTCTGACCGTTCTCGGTGATGTCGCCACCGGGGAACAGCGTGCCGTTCTGGTCGAGTGCGTCGTTGATCGCCGAGGTGCTCTGGCCGGCAGCAGCGAGCTTCGCCACGTCGGGCGTGATGCTGATGCGCTGACCGACCCCGCCCACGATCTCGGCCGCGTTGACGCCGTCGACGTCTTCGAGTTCGGGGATCGCGACGGATTCGAGCTGGGCCTGGGCGTTGTCCGCGTCCTCGAACCCGGTGACGGCCACCTGGATCACGGGGAAGTCGTCGATGGAGACCGACAGCACCTGCGGCGTCACATCCTCCGGCAGCTGCGAGGAGATGCGGTTGATCGCCTGCTGGATCTTCTGCTCTGCCGTGGCGAGGTTCGTGCCGTAGGCGAACATCGCCTGCACGATCGACGCGTTCGTGGTGCTCGTCGCCGTCGTCGACTCCAGGCCGGGGACGCCCTGGATCGCCGCTTCCACCGGGGTGGACACGTCGTTCTCGACGACCTCGGGCGATGCGCCGGGGTAGGTCGTCATGACGACGAGCGCCGGCAGCTCGAGCGAGGGGATGAGCTCCTGCTTGAGGTTCGTGAGCGCGAGGCCGCCGAACACCGCCGCGACGATGGTGATCAGCGCGATGAGCGCGCGGTTCTTGAGGCTCAGGATGGCGAGTTTCGACAAGGCGGTTTCCTCGGTGTCAGGGTGTGGCTGTCGCTGCGGAGGGGGTGGAGACGGAATCTCCGAGGATCCGCGCCAGTGCGGACTCGATGAAGGACTGGGCAAGGCGGTCGTCGCGGATCTGCGTGCTCCACATGACGCCGTCGATGAAGATCATCGCCGCTCTGGCACGGTCTTCGCCATAGGTGGGCGTGAGCAGATCGACCAGGCGGTCCGACAGATGACGAGCGAGATCGCGCAGGCGGGGGTCGTGCACGGCGGCGGTGACCACCGCACGGTCGGCCTGCACGGCGTGATGGTCGTCCATGCTCTCGAACACGAGGGCGGCGATGACGTCGGGCGTGTCGCCGCGTTCGGCGATGGTCTGACGCACTCCGTCGAGGCGGGCATCGACCTCTTCCGCGAGGGCGCGGAACGCGGCAGCCCTGAGGTCGTCGAGGGTCTCGAAGTACTGCGTCGTCGCCCCGAGAGGCACCCCGGCACGCGCGGCCACCATACGGTGTGTGACCGCTTCGGCACCCACCTCGACGATGAGCTCGGCGGTCGCGGTCACGATCTCCCGACGGCGCGCCTCAGGGTCACGTCGCCGACGCTCCCCGTGCCTCATCCCGCCCCCTTGGACATCCGTACATGTACGTTTGTACATTTCAGGATTGTGAAGACGCTGGGAGGCGGCGTCGCCCCAGCGTTTCGAATCGCGCACATGGTTCGATCTGGGCCGCCGATGCCCCCCCCCCCGTTGCGCGATTCGAAGACGGGTGGGTTCAGACCAGCGCGGCCTCGACCTGCCCGCGCTCGAAGTAGGCGACGAGCTCGGGATCCAACGGCGGAACCTCGATCGCCGATCCGTCGCCACGCAGCGACGCGGTGGCGAGGATGCCGGCGGCGACGGCCTCGCGGGCCGCGACGGGCGACGTCTCGGTGAGTCCGCCGTGCCGCACGAAGCGCAGGAACTCCGCGACGAGCAGGGCGTCCGCACCGTCGTGCCCGGCGTCTGGCACCTCCGGGACGATGAAGGTCTCGTCGGCCGCCGCCGCTCCGGCATGACGCCGATTCCACAGCTTGACCTCACTGCCGGCCACGTCGCCGAAGTTCTCGATGCGACCCTCGGTGCCGATCACGGTGTAGTTGCGCCAGTAGTCGGGCGTGAAGTGGCACTGCTGGTATGACGCGAAGATCCCGCCCTCCAGCTGCATGTTCACCATCGAGATGTCCTCGACGTCCACCACCGGGTGCAGTCCCGTCAGCGCGGTCGGCGGCCAGTTGTCCATGCTGAACCAGTCCGGCATCCGCTCCCCGGTGCGGTCACGCCGGTCGGTGATGTCGCCGTACACGCTGAGCGCGCCCATCGCCGAGACACGCTCGCTGTAGGCGCCGGCGAGCCAGTGGATGATGTCGATGTCGTGGGCGCCCTTCTGCAGCAGCAGCCCGGTGGTGCGGCGACGGTCGGCGTGCCAGTCCTTGAAGTAGAAGTCGCCGCCGTGCCCGACGAAGTGGCGCACCCAGACGGCCTTGACCTGACCGATGCGGCCGCTCTGGATCAGCCCGCGCATCAGTGTGATGACGGGCATGTGCCGCATGTTGTGGCCGATGTAGAGCCCGGTGCCGGTACGGCGTGCGGTCTCGAGCATGCGGTCGGCGTCGGCGAGGTCGATCGCGAGGGGTTTCTCGCAGAACACCGGCACGCCGGCTTCGAGCGCGCGGATGCTGAGCGCGGCGTGCGTGTCGTCGGGGGTGAGCACCATGACGGCGTCGACGCCCGAGGAGAGCAGCTCGTCGAGCGAGTCGGTGATGAGCGCGTCCGGCACGAGCAGGCGGGCGTCCTCCCGGGCACGCGGGGCGAGGTCGCACACGGCGGAGATGCGCGAGCCGTGCCCCGGTCGATGCACCTCTTCCTGCAGGGTCGAGCGCGCGCCGAAGCCGATGATGCCGATCTGGAGATCCACGATGGTCCTTCTTGTGTGATGAGTCTGTGCGGGATGCCGAGGTCAACGGGCCCGCGGGGCGGGGGCGTCGAGGTCGGTCGATCCGCCGGGGAAGAGCGTCCATGCGAACTCGTGCAGACGCCCTGGTGCGGGGTCGGTCTCGAGAGCGCGATCGACGATGATGCGCGCCTGCCGCTCGTAGAAGTCGGTCGGACCGACGGTCGTGAGGGTCGGCGCGATCAGGCGGGCGTCCGGGGTGTTGCCGACCCCCACCACCGCGACATCGTGCGGCACGCGGAGGCCGAGCATGTGCGCGGCATTGATCGTGGCGATCGCTGCGAAGTCGGTCGTGGCGTACACGGCATGCGGCCGGTTCTCGCCGGACAGCAGCTCGACCGCCGCGGTGAAGGCGCTCGCCTGGGTGTCGGCGTAGGTCACCGTCCACGCAGGATCGGGAACGATGCCGGCGGCAGCGAGCTTCTCGACATACGGCGTGTAGCGGGTGATCTGCTCGTCGGCGAGGCGCACCGCACCCTCCGCGGCGATGCACCCGATCGCGGTGTGCGTCTCCAGCAGATGATCCATCGCGATCTCGCAACCGGGGATCGCGTCGGAGCGGATGACGTCGAAGCCGTCCGGGTCCAGATGCTCGGAGAACACCACGAGGCGCTGTCCGCGGCGCACGAGGTCGGCGAGGTTCTTCCGCGCCGCATCGTCGAGACCCACGCCGTCGAGGTAGGCTACGTCGCTCTCGACCCGGTCGAGGGCCGCGTGCCAGTCGCCGTCGGCGAGGATCAGCGTGGTGAGCCCGTGCCTGTTCGCCTCGGCGTTCACGGCATCGGCCACCGCCAGGGACCACGGGTCGCTCAGCATGTGCAGCGAGAGCTGCACCATGCCGCTGCGTCCGGTGCGGATCGCCCGGGCCGCGCTGTTCGGTCGGTAGTTCAGCTCGTCGGCGGCCGCCAGCACCCGCGCCGCCGTGGCTTCGGCGACACCGGCCCCGTTCGTCCCCGACCGACCGGAGAACACGTAAGACACCGTCGCCGTCGACACTCCCGCCCGTTCGGCGACCATCCGCAGCGTCGGCCTTCGGGGCGCCTGGTGCTCGCTCTTCGCCATGTCTCAGCCCTTCGATCCGCTGAACGCGATGCCCTGGATGAACTGTCGCTGCAGCACCATGAAGGTCACCAGCATCGGCAGCGTCGCCAGCAGCGCGCCCGCCATCAGCACCGGATAGTCCGTGCCGTGGATGCCGACCAGCTGCGACAGGCCCACCGACAGCGGCATCTTGGCGGGATCGGTCGTCACGATCAACGGCCAGAGCAGATCGTTCCAGGACCACAGCACAGTGAACACCACAAGTGCGATGATGCCAGGCTTCGCGAGCGGAACCATGATGCGCCAGAAGGTCTGCCACGGATTCGCGCCGTCGATGCGTGCGGCTTCCTCGAGCTCGGCGGGCATCGACATGAAGAACTGTCGCATCAGGAAGGTCCCGAAGGCGCTGAATATGCCGGGCACGATGAGCGCCTGCAGCGTGTTGAGCCAGCCGAGCGACTGGATGATCTCGTACTGCGGCAGCAGGTACAGCTGTGACGGCACCATCAGCACAGAGAGGAACACCACGAACAGGGCGTTGCGGCCGGGGAACGGGATCCGCGCGAACGCATAGCCCGCCATGGTGCAGAGCACCACCTGACCCACCGTGCGCCCGACCGTGAGCCACACGGAGTTCAGGAACATCTGCGCGAACGGCATCGAGTCGAACACCTCGGCGAAGTTGGTGAACACCCACTCGCGCGGCAGGAACGACGGCGGCACCTGCACCGAGTCGGACAGCGTCTTGAACGAGGTGAGCAGCTGCCAGACGAACGGGAAGACCATCAGCACTGCGCCGACGAGGAGCACGAGGTGCACGATCCAGAGACCGCGGTTCTTGGGCTTCCCCGCCCCGGAGCGCGCGGGCTTCGCGCCCACGATGGCGCGTGTGTCGAGGGAAACGTCACTCATAGTGCACCCACTTCTTCTGCAGACGGAACTGCACGATCGTGAGGATCAGGATGATCACCAGCAGCAGGAAGGCCACGGCGGCCGCATAACCGCGGTCGTTGTCGAGGAACCCCGCTTCGTAGAAGAGGTAGACGACGGTGCGGGTGTTCGGCATCGCGGGATTGCTGCGTCCGAGCATCATGTAGATCAGGTCGAACACCTGCAGCGCCCCGATCACGCTGATGACGCTGACGAAGAAGATCGACGGCGACAGCAGTGGGATCGTGATGGAGAAGAACTTGCGCACGGGACCGGCGCTATCCAGGTCGGCCGCCTCCATGATCGTGTCGGGGATGCCCTGGAGCCCGGCGAGGAAGATGACGATGTTCGTGCCGAGTCCCGCCCAGATGCCGACGACGGCGATCGCGATCAGGGCCGTGTTCGGATCGGTGAGCCAGCTGCGCCCCTCGATGCCGACGGCGGCGAGCGCGGCGTTCAGCACGCCGTAATCGCCGTTGTAGATCATTCGCCAGACCAGCGCGATCGCCGCGGGCATGGTGACCACGGGGATGAAGTACAGCGTGCGATAGGCGCTGCGGCCCTTGAGCCCCGTGGTGTTCAGCAGGGCGGCGATGCCCACGGCGAGCGGGATGCCGATGAGCGCGATGACCGTGTAGATCGCGGTGTTGCGCAGGGCTCCGATCAGCTCGGGGTCCTGGAACAGGCGCGTGTAGTTGTCGAGGCCCACCCACTCGGCCCCTCCGAACGGGCCGGACTTCGTGAACGAGATGATGAGCGTGCGGACGGTCGGCCAGAGGTAGAAGACGGCGATGCCCAGGGCGGTCGGGCCGAGGAACACCAGCGCCCACCAGGCCGAGGCCGCTGGGCTCCGTCGACGGCGGCGGGGGGCGGATGCCGGGG
>NZ_BJOG01000009.1 GCF_006540085.1 Microbacterium oxydans
CGGGGGGCGGATGCCGGGGTCGCCGGCATCCGCCCCGCCGTCTCGACCGCGCGTGGCGCGATGACGGTCATGCGATCACTCCTGCTCGGCGTCCAGTGCCGCCTGCATCTGCTCGGCGAGGTCCTGGAGACCCTCCTCCGGGGCGACCGCCCCCGACCAGACCTGCGAGAGCACCTCGCTCTCGATGCTCGTCCAGGCCGACGTGTTCTTCGATGCCGGGTAGGGGACGGCGTCGTCGAGCGCGTCGATGTAGACCTGCAGGTCGTACTGCGGCAACGCATCGACCCACGCCTGCTGGGTGCCGTCGAATGCGGGGATCACGGTGCCGGTCTCGGCCTGGATCTTCGCCGCCTGCTCGCCGGAGGCGAACTCGGCGAACTGCTTGGCCTCGGCGAGGTGCGCGCTCTTGGCATTGGCGACGTTGCCGACGCCGTGGATCACGCTCTGGTTGCCCTCTGCTCCGGTGGGAAGCGGGGCCACGTCGACGCTGCCGCCGATGTCGGCGTTGTCCGCGTAGGCGATGGCCGCCCACGATCCGTTCTGGAACATGGCGACCTTGCCGGAGAGGAAGAAGTCCTCGGGGTTGGTGTCGGTCATCTGCTGCGCCGTGGGCGACGATCCTGCGGCGATCAGGTCGGTCCACAGCTCGATACCGGCGAGTGCCTCGGGCGACCCGTAGCCGCTCTTCGTGCCGTCGGCGGAGATCACCTCACCACCGGCCTGCGCGATCGAGTTGTAGAAGTTCTCCTGCCCGTACTGGCTTGCCGCGACTCCGAACTGCCCCGTGGCAGGGTCGGTGAGCTTCGCGGCCGCGGCGGAGAAGTCGTCCCACGTCCAGCCCGCCGACGGATACCCCACCCCGGCCGCGTCGAACAGCGCCTTGTTGTACCAGAGGGCGACGGTGTCGAAGTCCTTCGGTGCCCCGTAGAGCTTCCCGTCGTAGGTGTAGAGGTCGATCAGGCCCTGCGGGTAGTCGGCCGCGTCGATCCCGCCGTCGTCGAGGGGAGCGAGCTGACCGTTCGAGGCGTACAGCTGGAAGTTCGGGCCGTTCATCCAGAACACGTCGGCCGCCGAACCACCGGTCGCGGCAGTCTGCAGCTTGGTGAAGTACTCCTTGTACGGCGTGACCTGGATGTCGATCGTGACGTTCGGGTGCTCCTTCGTGAACGCCGCGGCGATCTCCTCCATCGCAGGCTTCTGGTTCTCGTCCCAGATGGCGTAGCTCAGGGTGACCTCGCCGTCCGAGCTCCCTCCCCCGGTTCCGGACGAGCAGGCGCTGAGGGCGAGAACGGCTGCGGCTGACGCGGCGATGGCGCCGAGAGCGCGGCGGGTCGTACGGGGCATCGGTGTCTCCTTCGACAGTGCACGGTGCGCGGATTCACGGTTGTTAATCGTTTAGCGCTAATCGATTAACAAGGAGAGTACCCCGAGGTTGACACCCCCGCAACCATCGAGTCGTTCGAATCGCGCGAATGGCCCGATCGCGGGGGCGGATGCGCGATGCGGGAAGGCCCGACGACTACAGAACGGAACCGAGAGCCAGACCGAGAGCCGCGGCGAGCAGACCGAGCAACAGCATCCCGACCGCGTTGAAGGCCGACGCCGGGCGCTCTCCGTCACGCCACAGGGCGACCGTGTCGAGCATCGCCGTGCTGAAGGTCGTGTACCCACCGAGCAGCCCCGCCCCGAGGAGGAAGGCCGCGTCGGGCAGCGCAGTGGCGACGACTCCGAGCGCGAACGAGCCGCTGAGGTTGACGAGGAGGATGCCCCAGGGGAAACGGCGGCCCGTGAAGCGGGCGACCCCGAGATCGACGAGGTAGCGCAGCACCGCGCCCACCCCTCCGGCGAGCGCTGCACCGATGAAGAGGAGCGGACTCACGATGCCCCTCCCGCGCGCGGCCGACCGAGACGCAGTCCCAGAGCCGCCGCGGCGAGCCCGAGCGTGAGACTGCCGACCGCATAGGCGACGGCGATGACAGGCGCGTCCGCCCACAGGGAGAGGGTGCCCGTCATGAAGGCGCTGTAGGTGGTGAAGCCGCCGAGCACGCCGGTGCCGAGCGCGAGTCGGAGCTCGGCTGTGGCGGGCAGGCGCGCGGCCAGCAGTCCGATCAGGAGGGCCCCGACGACGTTGGCGACCAGCACGGCCACGGGGAAGCCCCCGACATCCGGCAGCATGAGCCCCAGCCCGAGCCGTGCCGCAGTTCCCGCCGTGCCGCCGGCGGCGACCAGGAGGATGCGGCGAAGGTTCACGTCCGCCACTGTAGTCGCCGCCTGACAGCGGACCGTCCGGATGTCAAGGCGGTGGATACCGGGATGCGCGCCGCGTTGACTGAGCGCATGAATCCCCTGTGGAAGTTCGACCGGACCCTGCCGACCGGAACACCTCTGGAGTCCGGCGCGCGCCATGACGTCGTGATCGTGGGCGCGGGGCTCACCGGGCTCTCGACGGCGGTCATGCTCACCAGAGCGGGCCTCGACGTGGCGGTGATCGACGCCGGCGGGATCGCCGAGCTCGCCAGCGGTGCAAACACCGGAAAGCTGTCCCTGCTGCAGGGCGCGCAGCTCGCGACGATCCGTCGACACCATCCGGCAGAGCTCGTGCGCGCCTACGTGGATGCCAACCGCTCGGGAATGGAATGGCTGCTCGCATTCGCCGAGCTCTCGGGTGTTCCGTTCACCCGCCACACGGACCATTCCTACGCCCAGGGCCCTGACGGCATCGACACGGTGGACGAGCAGCATGCCGCCGCTCGTGAGGCGGGCCTGCCGACCAGGGTGCTGTCGCCCACCGAGCTCCTGCCCACCCCGTTCCCCGTGGCGGCCGCAGTGGCGCTGGACGATCAGGTCGCCATCGATCCCGTCGCCGTCGCGGTGGCGCTGGCCGCGGAGCTGCTCGCCTCGGGCGGGACTCTGCACACAGGCGTCAGGGCGACGGGGACCAAGGCGTTCGCCGGGCGCGTCGACACCGCACAGGGACCGCTCTTCGCCGAACACATCGTGCTCGCGACCGGCACGCCCATCACGGACCGCGGGCTCTACTTCGCCAAGGTGCGGGGGCTCCGGTCGTACTGCGTGTCGTTCCGGGTTCCCGGCGATGTGCCGGAGGGCACGTTCCTCTCGGTCGACGGACCCACCCGGTCGATCCGTCCCGTGACGGTGGCGGATGGCCCAGGCAGCGGAGCCCGGCTCGTGGTCGGAGGCAACGGCCATCCGGTCGGCCGGTCCGACAGCGAGGCGGCCGCAGTGGAGGACCTCGTCGCCTGGGCGCAGCTGCATTTCCCCGGTGCCGAGGAGACGCATCGGTGGTCGGCACAGGACTACGAGTCGCACGACCTCATCCCGTTCGTCGGGGCGATGCCCCGTGGCTTCGGCCGCATCCGCTTCGCGACCGGCTACGCCAAGTGGGGTCTGTCCAATGCACCCGCCGCGGCCCAGCGCCTCACCTCCGAGATTCTCGGCACACCGCGGCGCGATCGCCCCACCTGGGTCACGACGATCGGCACGCGCCTGACGGTTCCCGCCGACCTCGGTCGCGGCGCCGTGGAGGGCGGAAAGGTCGCTGCCGCCCTCGCCTCCGGGTGGGTGGACGCGGAACGGCGCCGCACGCCGGTCCCTCAGCCCGCGGAGGGCGAAGGGGTGGTCGCGAATCGCGCGGGGCGTCCGGTCGCGGTCTCCACCGTCGACGGCGTGACCCGGGCGGTGGGCGCCGTGTGCACACACCTCGGCGGAGTCCTCAACTGGAACGACGCGGACTGCACCTGGGACTGCCCCCTGCACGCATCGCGCTTCGCCCCGGACGGGACGCGCATCGAGGGTCCGGCGCTCCGCGACCTCACCCCGCTGTCGTCGGCGGACCCGGAGTGACGTCGGCCGAAGGGGGCGGGCCGTCCCACCCCTGCTGCGGCGTGTCCCCGTTCTCGCGGAACACGTACTGCGACACGAGTTTGCGCTGGCTGCTCGACCAGTCGATCGCAGGACGACGCTGCTCCGGCGGCAGGTAGCCCAGCCGGTAGACGGCCATGAGCTCGAGGTCGTCGGGCACGCGCAGCAGCTCGACGATCTCGTCCCACCGCCCCGGCACCTCCATCGGGAACGAGATGAACTGGATGCCCATGCCGAGCTCGACGGTCGTGAGCCACACGTTCTCCATCGCCGCGCCCATGCTGAACACCGAGTAGAACGACGACAGCTGTCCCGGTCGGTACTCGCTGCGATCGAGCATGACGCCCAGCAGCAGTGGTGATCCCGCGACGAGCTTCCGGTTCTCGGCTCCGAGGGTCTTCGGCACTCCGAACGTGTTCATCAGCGTCTGGCCGCGCTTGGTGAACACCTGGCTCGTGAACGGTCGGAGCGCTGCGGGCAGCTTGTCGAACAGCATGCCGCTGCGCTTCTCCTCCATCTCGGCCTGACTGAAGCGGAAGTACGGCTTGTAGCGCTCGAAGAAGGTGCCGTTCGACATCGCCTCGGTCATGCTCTCGCCGGAGATGCGGGCGATCTGCTCGATCGTGTCCCGGCTCTCGATCACGACGAACCGCCAGGGCTGACTGTTCAGCTGCGACGGCGCACGCCCCGCCGCCTCGAGAAGGATGCGCTGATGCTCTTCGGAGACCGGGTCGGGCAGGAACGCGCCGTTCGTGGTCTTACGGCGGCGGATGGCGTCGAGCAGCTCCATGCGTTTCACTTCCGGTCGGCGGTGGACCGCGAGAGCAGCAGCCCCGCGATGATGAAGGGTGCGGCCGTGAGGGCGACCACCGGGTGCCGTCGACCGTGCGTGCCGAGATACGGGATCGCCGCAAGCGGCGCGGCGACGGGGAGCAACGCGAGTGCGGCGCGACGACTCTGTCCGCGCGGGCGGCCCCACAGTGCTGCGCTCAGCGCCAGACCGGTCGTGAGGCACGTGGCGATGTACAGCAGGTGGTGCAGCCACCGGAAGTTCCGTGTGTCGACGACCCGCGCCGCGACGGCCGTGCCGAGAGCGCAGTTCGCTCCGTACGCCGTTGCCGCGGCGACGAACAGCGGCGCCGCATTCGTGCGCCGGGGTCCGTGAGCCATGCCCCGACCCTACGCCCGGGGCTGCTCTGCGATCGCCCCCTTGCGCCCCGCGCGCCCGTTCGGTACGGGCCCGACGCACTTCCGGTCGCGATATGACAGCCGAAACCGTGGCTGAGGCTGGCATATCGCGACCGGAGGGGGCGACTCAGAGGTTGCCGTCCGCGTAGATGCGAAGGGCGTCGCGGACGAACTCCGCGCCGTGCGTGCCGCCGGACGACGTCGCATAGTTCGCGCCGAAGCGCGGATCCGCGACGTACATCTCGCCGAGGCCGATCACGTACGCCTTGACGTCTCCTCCGGGCGCGGCCGCAGGAGTGCCGGGGATGCCCGTGAGCCACTCCACGTGGCGTCGCGCGATCTCCTGGGCTTCGCGGGAAGACGGATCGATGCCGCTCTCCGCCGCCGCGATCCAGTCGCGTCCGAGGTCGGACACCCGCTTCTGCCACTCGCCGCGTTCGGAGTCGGTCATACCGCGCCACCAGCTGTCGCTGTCGGCGTATGCCTTCTTCCCCCAGCGTTCCTCGACCTCGTCCTTGTACTTCGTATGGTCGAAACCGTCGAACATGTTCTCTGCCATGAGGTTCTCACCTCCTCTCAATGCCGTGATGGTGGATTCGACCGACGCGATCTGTCGCGCCAGCCTGGTCTGTTCGTCGCGCAGCAGCGCGAGATGGGTCTCGAGCGCCGAGGCCTCGACCGCCCCGGCGTCCGCGCTGGATGCCGATCCCAGCACCTCCGCGATCTGCGGCAGCCCGAGTCCGAGCTCCCGCAGCAGCAGGATGCGCTGTAGACGCACGAGGGCGTTCCCGTCGTAGTGCCGATAGCCGTTGGACGCGATGCGCGACGGCGGCAGCAGCCCGACCTCGTCGTAGTGCCGGAGCGTGCGACTCGTCGTACCCGCCAGCCGCGCGATCTCCTGGATAGACCAGTCGTCCTTCTCCATCGCCCCTCCGTTCTCCATCGCCCCTCCGTTCCTCGCTCAACACCCTCGACTCTGCCCAACACCTGACTCTAGAAGTTGACGCAGCGTCAAGGTCAACCACGCTCCGGTCGCGATATGTCAGCTGAAAACGCGCGGCAGGGTGTCATATCGCGACGGGAGCGGTGAGTGCCCTTGACAAGAACGAGATATATCGTGTTATCGTGGCAATACACGATATATCGTGACCCCAACCCAGGAGAAGCAGACATGACCGAGAAGTGGCTCATCGCCCCCGGCGAGGAACGTGTCATCGACATCGAATCCGTCACCCGCCTCAAAGTGGGCCTCGTCGGCGGACAGGTCGACATCATCGCCCACGACGAACCGGGCATCCGCATCGAGGTGCACGGCGTCACCACCAAAGACCTGCGCATCGAGTCCCACGACGGCGAGGTCGAGATCGACCACCCGCAGCTGGGATGGGACAACTTCCTCGAGGTGTTCCGCAACTTCGGCTCGGGCGGCCCCCGCGCCGAGGTGAGCGTCGCCGTCCCCCGCGCGATCGCCCTGAACCTCGGTGTCGTCAGCGCCGGCGCCCTGGTGTCGGGACTCCGCAACGACGCCCGCCTCAACACGGTGTCCGGCGACATCATCGTCGACACCCTGATCGGCGACCTCACCGTGAACTCCGTCTCGGGCGATGTGCAGGTGCGCGGACTCACCGGCTCGATCAGCGCGAACAGCGTCTCGGGCGACGTGGCCGTCACGGGCGTCGTGCGCCGGGCAACGGTCGACATCGTCTCCGGCTCCACGCTGGTCGATGCCGCAGGAGACGTGAACACCATCACCGTCAACTCGGTCTCGGGCGGGACCACCGTGCGTCTGGACGAGTCTCTCGCCGCGAACTACGTGATCCGGTCGCTGAGCGGACGCCTGCTGATCGACGGCGTCGAGCGCAGCACCTCGGGCCCCAGCAACTACACCGGCACCACCGGGGAACTCGCGGGGCGCTTCGTCGACCTGCGCGCGAACTCCGTCTCCGGTGGAGTGACCGTGCTCCGCCGCTCCCCCGCTTCGATCACCGACGACCCGGAGTGGGAAGCATGAGCCCCGCGGTCTTCTCCCACGGCGACCTGCGCCTGTATCTGCTGTCGCTCCTCGCCGAGGCGCCCCAGCACGGTTACGGCATCATCCAGTCGCTCACCGATCGCACCGGTGGCACCTACACGCCGAGCGCCGGCACCATCTACCCGCGACTCGCGAAGCTCGAGGAGGAGGGCCTGGTCTCCAAGACCGTCGACGGCCGAACCACCATCTACTCCATCACCGAAGCCGGTCGGGCCGAGCTCGCCTCACGCGAGGGCGACCTCGCCGGCATCGAGGCGGGACTCACCGACTCGGTACGACTGATCGCGAGCGAGGTGCGGCAGAGCGTCAAGGATGCGATGAAGAGCCTCCGCGCCGATCTGGCAGCGGCGGAGAAGGACGAGCGGAGCGCGGCGAAGAACCGTCCACGCACGGCCACCGACGACTCCCGTCTCGTGAGCCGCGAGGAGATGCACCGTGCGGATGCCGTGATCAACGCCTTCCGGGCCAGGGTGCGCACCGACCTTCGCACCCACATCGCCAAAGGCGGCACGCTGTCCCCGTCGATCGTCACCGAGCTCGAGGAAGCCCTGGATACCGCAGCCCGCGGCGTGACGGTCGCACTGAGCGGCTCCGGTTCGTGAACAGCTCCGGGTCCTGAGCCTCCGGGACCCGAGTCCCCGATCAGACGGAACCCGCCCGACCACACGGAACCCGCCCGACCACGCAGAAGGTGTCGGCATCCATCGCGGATGCCGACACCTTCTTTCTGGTTCTCTGTGCGGTCGGACGGACTACTTCTCCGGCCAGATCTCCTTCTGCTCGTCCGGCACCGACTCCCCGAGCGGCACCACGAGGACGGAGCGATGCTGACGATGGGCCAGACGAGCGGCGACCGACCCGGTGAAGAACTCCCTGATGGACTCGCCGATGCCGCGCTTGCGAGTGCCCACGACGATCAGCTGGGCGTCGAGCTTGTTCGCGAGCTGCTTGATCGCCAGCGCGGGGTCTCCCACCAGCTGCCGCGCCGTCCACGTGATGTCCGCACCAGCGAGCATGCCCGCGGCCGCCGCCTCGACCGCCTCGAACTCCGCAGCACCGGCATCGAAGTTGATGTCGATCGGAGCCGAATGCACGTAGCCGTCCGGGTCCTCGTACGTGACGAATCGAGTGACGTCGACATGCGCGACCACCAGCGGCGCACCGAGCAACCGCGCATAGCGCACGGCCTCGTCGATGACGTGTCGGTCCTGGTCCACCTGCATGCCGACGATGACGGCTTTCTGCAGCGCCGCGTTCTGTGCGGCCTCGTCGGAGGGAGTGGAGGTGTCGTCGGTCATGAAGATCGTTCCCTTCAGCAGCCTGGCGTCAGCCAGAGGGGCTTACCCGCGTGCTATTCTGAATGCTACTCTTACCGGCTTTGATCCGGTGTCGTGAAAAATGCCGCGGGCCTCGAACCCCGCCGCTTAACTCGTGAGGGGGTCTCGCGCATGGGCCGTGGCCGTCAGAAGGCGAAGCACACAAAGATCGCCCGCGAACTCAAGGCGTACAGTCCGTCGGTGAACTACTCCGCGCTCGAGCGCGAGCTGGGTCATCCGACAGACGAAGACGCATATGTCGACAAGTGGGCAGATGACTACGCCGACGAAGATGAGGACGAACTAGAGAAGGCCTGACCGCCCCTCTGTTCGTGACACCCGCACGACGTGCGGGTGTTTCTTCGTGCTCCGGGGCCGGCAGCTGAGAGGATCTCCTCATGCCTCGCGTCGTCGCCCTCTACCGTCACCCGATCAAGGGCCTCACGCCCGAACGACGTGAATCCCTGACGGTGCAGTCCGACGGCAGAGTCGACGGCGATCGCGTGCTCGCGTTCCGGTTCGCAGACGCGACCGAGCCGGAGGACCGCGACGGTTTCGACTATTGGCCCAAAGCCAAGGGGCTCGCCCTCCAGGATTTCCCCGCGCTCGCCGCTCTGCGCACGAGTTACGACGACGGGAGCCGCCGCATCCGTATCGTTCACGCCGGTGCGACACTCGTCGACGCAGGTATCGACGAGGAGGGGCGCCGGGAGATCGCGGATGCCGTCACCGACTTCGTCCTCGCCACCCCCGAGGGTCGCCGCCTCCGACGGCCGGGCCGCCTTCCGATCGTGCTCGTCGGCGACGGCGAGACGTCCCGCTTCCAGGACCGCTCGCGCGGCTACGTCTCGGTGCACAGCCGGGGCAGCATCCGCGCACTGGGCGAGGCGCTCGGGATGAGCATCGACGATCGGCGATTCCGTTCGAACATCGTGATCGATGACGCCGACCCGTGGAGCGAACTCGAGTGGACGGACGACGTGCGCATCGGGGAGCTGTGCTTCCGCGCCGCCGGCCCCATCGTGCGCTGCCTGGCGACCCACGCGAACCCCGACGACGGCCGGCGGGACGCGAAGGTCCTCACCACCCTCACCGGAGCGTTCGGCCAACAGGAGCCGACCCTCGGACGGCTGCTTCTCCCCGGCTGGCCGGCCGCGGATGACGACGGCGCTCAGCACGGTGGCGTCGTCCACGTCGGCGACGAGCTCCTCGCCCGCTGAACGCCACGCTCGAACGGGCGGGTTGCTCGATGTCAGCGCTCCCTTTCCGTATCGCCATTTCGGCCGAGAGGTCATCATCTCAGGCTTGTGAGCGCAAACATTTTCTGATTTGATGTGCATGTGATCGACGGCGCCACGACGCCAATCCCCCGCCCAGGGCGATCCGCAGGAACATGACCTCAAAGAGGAGAACAGCATGGCAATCACCCCTCGCTTCACCCGCACCGCCGCGATCGTCGCCGTCGGCGCGGTGTCGGCCTTCGGCCTCGCAGCCTGCTCATCCGGTGATTCCGGAGACGACGGCGCCGGCGGCGAACCCGTCACGATCGAGTACCTGCACCGTCTTCCCGATGGAGAGGGCATGACCCCGACGTCCGAGATCGTCGATCGCTGGAACGCCGAGCACCCCGACATCCAGGTCAAGGCGACGAAGTTCGACGGCAAGTCGAGTGACATGATCCTCAAGCTCGAGACCGACGTCAAGGCGGGCAACGGACCCTGCCTCGCGCAGACGGGATACTCCGAGGTGCCGCAGCTGTTCGTCAAGGGTCTGCTGCAGGACGTCGCGGACGAGGCCAAGAAGTACGAGGACGACTTCTCGGCCGGAGCCTTCAGTGGCATGAAGGTCGGCGACGCCATCGTCGGCCTCCCCCAGGACACCGGACCCCTCGTGTACTTCTACAACGAGGCCGAGTTCCAGGCGCTCGGGCTCGATGCCCCGAAGACGCTCGACGACCTGACGGCGGACTCCGCCACGGCAGCGGCTGCCGGCAAGTACGTCACGGCGTTCACCCCCGATGAGGCGCAGAACTGGCTCGCCGCGCAGTCGGCTGCGGCAGGCGACACCTGGTTCAGCACCGCCGGCGACGAGTGGAAGGTCGACGCCGAGGGTGCGGGCTCCGAGCGCGTCGCCGCGTTCTGGCAGGGCCTGCTCGACGGCAAGCAGACCCTCGCGACCGAGCGCTGGGGCGAAGGCTTCACGGCCGCCCTCAACGACGGCAGCCTCATCGGCCACGTCGGCGCGGCATGGGAGGCCGGATTCCTCCTCGACTCGCTCGACGGCACCCCGGCAGAAGGACAGTGGCGCGTCGCCCAGCTCCCCGACTTCGGTGCCGGCGCCATGAGCGGCCCCGACGGCGGTTCCGGTGTCTCGGTCATGAAGGGCTGCGAGCACCCCGCCGAGGCGATGGAGTTCAACGATTGGTTCAACACCCAGGTCGACGACCTCGCGTCGCAGGGCCTCGTCGTGGCCGCGAAGGGCGACGTGGAGACCCCCGAGAAGATGCTGCGCCAGTTCGGCGGACAGGACGTGCTCGCCGAGCTCGGCACCGCCACCGAGAACCTCAACCCCGACTTCCCCTACGCGCCGGGCTTCTCGACGCTGTCGAAGATGAACGAGACCGCAGCGGCAGCCGTGGCCGGCACCGCGACGGTCGCCGACATCTTCACCACGGCGCAGGACACGGCAGTGGCCTCTCTGAAGGACCTCGGCCTCCCGGTCGCGGAGTGACCGGGCGAGAAGGCATCATCGGATGATCGACGGCGGAGTGCACGCGCAATCGTGCACTCCGCCGTCGTCTTGACATCGAGAGGCGACACCATGGTCACAGTGACCGAGACGCGGGGCGCGGCACCGGAAGCTCCGCCGCGCAGCCCCACGGATCCGGCCCGCAGACGCCGGTTCGGAACCCGGAGGGAAGGCCTCACGGGCTGGCTGTTCATGACGCCATTCGCGGTGCTGTTCGTACTGGTCTTCCTGGTCCCGATCATCGTGTCGATCCGGTCGTCGTTCTTCGCACAGGTTCCCGCGGGTGACGGACTCTACGGCGGCGGTGAGCTCGTCGACACGTTCGTCGGTCTGGAGAACTTCATCACCGCCGCGACCAACGGGGCGTTCTGGACCGGCATGGGTCGCGTGGTGCTCTATGCCGCGCTGCAGATCCCGGTGATGATCCTCGTCGCCCTCGGACTCGCCCTGCTGCTGGACTCGTTCATCGTGCGCCGTCCCACCCTCTTCCGGCTCTCCTTCTTCCTCCCCTACGCGGTTCCCGGCATCATCGCGGCGATGATGTGGCTGTACCTCTACACCCCGGAGGTCTCACCCTTCCTGCCGTTCCTCCCCGAGGGCACCGACTTCATGGCGCCGGGAACGATCCTGTTCTCGATGGCGAACATGACGACCTGGACCTACACGGGGTACAACATGCTCATCTTCCTGTCAGCACTGCAGGCCGTCCCCCGTGACCTGTACGAGGCCGCGCGCCTCGACGGCGCGTCCGGCTTCCAGATCTCGATGCGCATCAAGGTGCCGCTCGTGCGGGGAGCCGCGCTGCTCGCCGTGCTGCTGTCGATCATCGGCACCATCCAGCTGTTCAACGAGCCGGTCGTGCTGCAGGCCGCGAACTCGTGGATGGGCAAGGACTTCACGCCCATGATGCTCACCTACAACACGATGATGGGCGAGATCTCGCCGTCCGGCAGCGGCCCCGCATCGGCATACTCCCTGCTCATGGCTCTGATCGCGGGTGTGCTCGCGATCGTGTACGCGCTGCTGCAGCGCCGGAAGGGCGACGCATGACCACCACGCGCCTCATCACCACAGGAGCTTCCCCGCGCCGACGGCCCCGCAGACCGCGCGACGTGGACGCCCCGCCACCCTCGATCGCCCCCACACCGGCCGCTCGGGCGTTCGGCATCGTCGCGCTCGTCGTGGCCACGCTGTACTTCCTCGTGCCCGTGTACTGGCTGATCGTCGCGTCGACAAAGAACAACACCGACCTCACGTCGACCTTCGGCTTCTGGTTCGCCGACTGGAACCTCGGCACGAACTACGACAGCCTCATGAACTGGACACAGGGCCTTTTCTGGCGGTGGGTCGGCAACTCGATGCTGTACTCCGTGAGCGCGGGCGTCATCGGCACCCTGTTCGCCGTGATGGCCGGTTACGCGATCGCGAAGTTCGCCTTCCCCGGCAAGCGCATCGCGGTGGGTGTCATCATGGCGGGGCTCCTGCTCCCGGTCGCACTGCTGACCGTTCCGCTGTACATCGAGTTCCAGGCGCTCGGACTCACCAACACCGTCTGGGCGATCATCATCCCGTCTGCGGTGTCGCCCTTCGGCGTCTTCCTCGGAATGGTCTACGCCCAGTCGTCGGTGCCGACCGAACTGCTGGAAGCCGCCCGCATCGACGGTGCCGGCGAGGCGCGCATCTTCTTCACGATCGTGATGCGGCTTCTGGGTCCGGCGATGGTGACGATCTTCCTGTTCATCTTCGTGGCCACGTGGAACAACTTCCTGCTGCCGCTCATGATGATCTCGAGTCAGGATCTGAAGCCCGTGACCCTCGGGCTCTACGGGATGGTGAGCTACTTCGCCCCAGACAAGGGAGCCGTCATGCTCGGCGCCCTGCTCGGAGTCATCCCGCTCGTGCTGTTGTTCTTCGCCCTGCAGAAGTACTGGCGCTCCGGCCTCGCCGCCGGCGCTGTGAAGGGCTGATCCGGTCCCCACCCGTCGGCCCCCGCACGGCACCCCGTCCGCCCTCGGCACTGCGCCGAGGGCGGACTTCTGCGTGTGGGGAGGTGATTGCGCCCGTGATCTTCCTCCCGACGGGGAGAAGTCCTTCCGTAAGGGTGGGCCTGAGGAGGGCCCGAGGAGGGTGGGCATGGCCCGGCCCGCCGCAGGCCCCTTGCATGTGCTGTCCTCGTGGGGAGGAGAGCTCTTCAACCGGCGGCAACTGCGGGAGGAGACCACCGCCCAACGAGGAGAACTCCTCCCGACACGGAGAGCTCCTCTCGACGAGGCGAACTCCTCCCGACACGGAGAGCGGGCCGGCACCGTGACACACGGAAAGAGGCGGTCCGGGAGGGATGCTCCCGGACCGCCTCTGCTCATCACGCGAGGGGTCAGCTGTGGCGGCGCCTCCGCAGCCACAGGGTCAGGCCGAGGCCCATCGCGAGCAGGGCCGCGAGCGCCGCCCCGGACCAGATCGCGCCGTCGGCACCGGTCGTCGCGAGGTTTCCGCCGCTTCCACCGCTGCCTATCGCAGCCGTGACGGCGAGGTCGCCCCGAGCCAGCTCGACACCCTGAGCATCGGTCGCGACGAGTGCGTGCCTGCCAGCCGGTGTCGACGCCGGGATCGTGACGGTCGCGACCGCGTCGCCTTCTGTTGACACGGTCACCTCGCCGATCCGCACGGGCTCGGAGTGCAGCCACAGCTGCACCAGCGCATCGGCCTCGAAGCCGCGCAGCTGCACCGTCAGCGTCGCGCCGGCGGAGACAGAGCCGATGGAGGCCGTGACGGTCGCCTTCTTCCCCGGCTTCGCCTTCTTGACCTTCAACGGTGCGCTCGCGAGTTCGGCGCCTGCCGCATCCCGCACGATGACCCGGTGCTTCCCGACCTCGGTGTTCGTCGGGATCAGCAGCCGCGTCGTCAACGCACCCTCCGCATCGACCGTGGCCTCCGTCAGTCCGGAGCCGTCGAGCCAGACCGAGACCGTCGACCGCGGCGCGAAGCCCGTGAGCGCCATGCCCACCGTCTCGCCGGCGCGCACCGTGTCGCTGTCGAGCCCGAGCTTCGGGTCGATCACCGGGTTGCACGCACTCAGGTCATCCGCAGGACGGGTCGCCGGGGCGTGGCCGGCCCGCGGTGCAGAGGATCCGTAGACGGCCATCTCGGCGACTGCGGCGAACTGTGTTCCCGAGATCGACGAGAGCGCCGTCACGCGGATGTAGCGAGCCGTGGTCTCCGCGAAGTCCACGTCCTGCCACTCGGCGACGTTCTTCCACTCCCCCGAGGCGACGGGTGTGTACGCCTGTCCGTCCGTCGACACCGCGACCTCGTATCCCTTGATGGGTCCGTTCTGGTTGGCACCGCGACGCAGGTACGAGATGCCGTCGACCTGCTCGGCAGCACCGAGGTCGAACGTCAGCACGTGCGGGTACGAGGTGGCCGCCGAACTCCACCGACTGTGCCAGAACGTGCCGGCGTTGCCGTCGAGCATGTTCGCGGCAGCGCCGTCTTCGCCCGAGGTCTCCTCCGAGCTCGCCGTCGCGGAGATCTGCGCGTTGGGGATGCGTGCCCGCGAGGACACCGACACCTCCTGGGTCGTGCTGACCGTACGCACATCGCAGTCGGCGAGATACGTCGCCGCTATCCCGATGCCGACCGTCGTACCCGCCGCCTCTGCCGGCGCGGTGACCAGCCAGGTGGTCTCCACACTGTCGCCGGCCGCGACCTCGTCGAACAGGTTCGACGAACCGTCGGCGACCTCGACCACATAGCCCTCCGGAACCTCGAGCTGCACGCCGATGTTCTCCACGGCGATCGACTCGCTGTTGGTGAAGGTGGTCGTGAACGCGGTCTGTGCCCCGGGGCTCAGGACGCCCGCTTCGCCCGAGACGGTCGCGCAGGGCGTGCCGCCGGCCGTGGGGCCGAGGTCGGTGACGGTGAAGTCGTCCAAGACGAAGTCCACGTCCAGTCCGCCCACGCGCTCGAGTCCCACCCAGGTGTAGTCGCCGCAGCCGACGATCACGTCCTGCGAGAACGGCGTCGTCTCCAACGCCTGCGTGATGCCGGTGCGGCTGAGCGTGGTCGAGGTGACCTTGCCACCCGCCACCGCATCGGTGCCGGTGAGCCAGCGGTACGCCCCGCTCGCGCCGGCCTGATAGTCGAATCCGATGCGGTACGAGTGCCCGGCCTGCAGCGGCACGAGCGTCGGATCCGTGCGGTAGACGACCCCGCTGTTCTCGGAGTGCGACATGAGCGAGTGGTCGCCGTTGAGCGTCGTGTCGACGGCCAGACCGGCGAGGGGACCCGCATCGAACGGCTTGGCGGTGTTGCGCCACTCGCTGCTCGCGTACGGGTCATGCCGGCGCGAGATGCTCGTGCGCGGGTCGTCGATGCCGTTGGCGTCGCCCTTCACGAACGGTCCCCAACCCACCTCGTTGCCCTCGAAGTCGTTCGAGTACACCGTGCCGGGTGCGAACGGGCCGGTGGTGTCGGCAGTGACGCGGGCATTGTCGATGCGCACCTTCGCGTCGCCGGCGACGGCACCGATCGAGACCCTCACCTCACCGGACGCCGGAGCGAGGAACGACGTCGAGCCGCGCTGGTAGTACTGGCCCGCCTTGGAGTCGGCGCGCATGTAGTTGTACGTCGGGGAGAGGTTCCACGTGCGCGTCACCGCCCCGGAGCCGGTGTCGACCGAGACGCTCACGTCACGTGTCGCGGTCGGATCGATCTGCACCTGAGCCGAGAACGCGTACCGCTGGCCGGGGGTGAGCCCGGTCACGGTCTGCGAGATCGACGAGGCAGCGGGGCCGAACACGGCGATGTTGTCGCCGCGGGACTCGTTCTTCGCACCGCCGAGGTCGGTGCGCTCGATCGTCACATCGCCCTGCGGGTTCCACACATCGAGCGAACCGGAGTTGAACCCCGGGTCGTCGAGACCGGCATCGCGGTACTCGACCGCCGCGCGCTGTGCGCCGCCCTGCGGCACCACGACGTAGGCCGCGCCCTTGTCACCGCTGAGCGTCAGCTCACCGCCGTTCGCGGTGGCCGTACCGACCTTGACGCGGCCCTGGTCACCGAGTTCGAAGACATCGAAGGTGGTGTTGCCCCGGAACGCGTCCGTGAGACCGAAGGTCTTCTCGCCGCCGGATGCGGAGTAGAAATACATCTTGTCGGCATCGACGGGCGAGCCGGCGTCCTGGTTCGACGCCAGCGACTGCCACGGAAGCAGGTAGGAGTCGCCGCGCAGCACCGTCGCGCCGTCCATGGTGACGACCCTGGTGCTGCCGTCCATCCGCACGGCCACACCATCGGTCAGAGTCGCCTCCGCACCGGCCTCGTAGGTCAACAGGTCGAAGTGCTGCAGGAACTTGGTCGGCAGGCTCTGCGTCCAGATGTTGTCGATGAAACCGTCCCAATTGCGGTTGCCGACCCATCCCTCGGCGTCGACCAGACGCTGCTGGCCGAGCAGGGTGTCGTTGTTCCAGACGTCGGCCTGCCCGTTCTGGATGAAGCGCACCATCGTGGAGTTGATGCCCTTGTTGGTCACGCCCCCGTAGCTGAGGTCGTTCGGCCAGTGCGACCAGACCGTGCTGTCGACGAACTTGTCGCCCCACTCCGTCGCGACCTCGAGGTCCATGCCGTTCAGCTCGTCCGCGAGCTCCTCGGCGACCCACCCGTTGGAGTAGTACACGTCGATGTAGACGCCGCTGAGGCCGGGGACCTCGTCGCGCAGCTGCTGGAAGCGGTCGAGCACGCGCCCCGTGCCGAGGTCGGCCTGCTGGTTGATGTAGTACGACTGGTCGAGCCAGTTCCAGCCCGGCTTGTAGGGCGCCGCTCCGTCGATGATCGCGGAGTCGAACGCGTTCGCCTGCGGATACATCTCCGTGGCGTTGACATGCACGCTCATGTCGGCGTTGAGCTTCGCCCCCTCGTCGACGAGGTTGTTCAGGTCGGTCAGCCCACCCGCGCGCTCGTTGTAGTTCCCGCCGTAGTCGGTGTTCGCGGAGTCATGGCCTTCGCTGCCGTAGCCCTTGTTGAGCACCCACTGTCCGAGGCCGTCGGTCTGGTTCGCGATGCGCTTGGTGTTGTCGAGGGTGAGGTCGAAGTAGTTCGTCGCGCTGGAGGCGAAGTTGAACGGGATCCTGCTGACGACGCGCTCTGCGACCCGGTCGGCGCCGAGACGCGGGGTGTCGACCTCGCGGTAGCGGATCGCCGCGTCCTGCCAGTCGACCGCCGCGTCACCGTTGCGGTCGGCGGCGAGGAGCACCGTGACCTTCGGCAGCGCGTAGGTGGTCACGCGGCTGTCGACGGCGGTGGTCGGGTGGATCAGCCAGGCGCTGGATCCGATCTCAGCGGTGCGTCCCGCCGTCTCGGTCACGCGCGTGGTCAGGCGCGTGTTCCAGGAGGCTGTGCCACCGGATGCCTGCGTCGTCGCGTTGGTGATGACACTGCCGACGAGCGCACCGTTGCCCAGGAAGGCGAAGGCCGCCCCCTTCTGGCCGGTGGCCGTCGAGGCGTTGACCGCGATGTGCTCGTCGGCGTTCTTCGTGCTGTCGGGGCTGATCACGGTGCGGTCGAGCGCTGCACCGGCATCCGCGGCGCTCACGGAGAGGAACGCGTTGTCCGGGAGTCCGAGCGTGGTCACGGTGGCCCCGCCTTCGACAGCGGTGACCTCGAACCCGACGGTCCCGTCCTTCGCGACGCGGATGCTGCTGCGCACGGTCACGTCGATGCCGGTGAGCGTCGACACGTAGTCGACCCCGGTCGCCGAGGACGTCGAGGTGGTCGTCGACGGATAGGTGGTGCCGTTCACCGACCAGGTCTTCGCGGAGCTGCGCTGGCCGGCGATGCTCTCCCCGCCCACCCGGTATCCGGTGATGCGGGGGAACTCGGTCGACACGATGGCTGTCGTACCGCCGGCGGCGATCTCGACGGTCTCGTCGGTGTCGGGCGTCTCCGGTTCGGTGACGATCGGAGGCAGCGGCTCGTCGGAGAGGACCTCGATCTCACCCGCGCCTCCCCCGGTGGTGCCCTGCGCGTCGATCACGAGCAACGCCACGTAGCGGCCGTCCTTGGCGGAGTCCAGGGTGATGCGCTGCTTCTCGTCGTTCGCCGTCGGTGCGTGCAGCGTCGCCGTTGCCGAGGCCGCTCCCCATCCGCCGTCGGCCGGAGAGTTGCGCGCGACATCCGCGTCATCGGTCACATAGACCTCCACCGTCTTGGCGGCGACGCCCTGACCCTTCTTGACCGAGTAGTCGAGGGCCTTCACCGAGAGCGAGCGCTGCAGGTCGACGACGATCCAGTGCGGGAACGGGGCGTTCGCGGAGTACCGCGAGGTCCACTGCGTCGCGAAATCGCCGTCGAACGCCCCCAGCGCGGTGCCGTCGAGCGACGGCGGCGCCGGATAGGGGTCCGACTCGCTCGAGACCGCGTGCAGGCGATAGTCGGTCTTGGGCACCGGAACGAGGTCGGCGGCCTGCGCGGCCGTCGCCGGGGTGAGCACACCGCCGATTGCGAGCGCGGTCGCCAGCACGGAGCTGAGAGCGACGGCGGCGCGGGGCGGTCGGGAAGGTTTCGACACGTCTTGCCTCTCGATCGGAGCGACGTCGGGAGGAGGGACGCCCCGGTGCGCCGCAATTGGTCATCGACGATCCACATCGATGTTTGCGCTATCACTGTAAGCGCACGTGGTCGCCTATATCAAGGCTTTTCGCCAGGCGAGCGCAAACATGCCTCGAAGTGCTGCGGCAGCGAAACCCATTCTCCGCGCCGAGACCCACCCTCACAGCCGCCTGAGACGATGGGTCTCGGCGCGGAGGATGGGTCTCGGAGCAGCAGCAGAGCGGTCAGGAGCCGATGAACTCCTCGGTCTCGCCGAAGGAGGGCTGCTCGCGGATCTCGACCGTCGCGCCGAGTCCGTCGGTGTCGAGCACCACGATCTCGTTGCGGCCCGTCCGCCACAGCGGCGCCGGTGCGTACAGCGTCTCCTGCGGTCCGATCTTCCAGTACCGGCCGAGGAGGAATCCGTTCAACCAGACCATGCCCTTCGAGCCGTCGGGAAATGCGAGCCAGGCGTCGAGCGGTTCGGCGATATCGAACGAGGCCACGGCGACCCCGTCGGCGGCGGGGTCGGCGGAAGGAGAGGTCGCCGCAGGAGCGTCGTGCGGGATCAGTCGATGCGTCCACCCGTTGACCAGTCGGCGACCGATCATCACGCCACGCATGATGCCCTTGCCCTCGCCGGTGTAGGGGCCGTAGTTGATGCGACCCAGGCTCTCGACGACGATGACGAGCCGGCCGACGCCACCTTCGCGCGGCAGGGGCAGAGACGTCTCGCCATCACGCTCGAGCACGCCGAGCCGAGCGCCGTCGAGGAACACCACTGCCCGGTCGTGCAGTCCGTCGACAGTGAGCGTCGCATCGGCGGGGAAGGACACGTCGGCCTCGTAGGCGACGAGCCCGTCTTCGGCGCCGAGCTCTTCGAAGGTGCGTGGTCGCGGCGAGACCTCGCCTGACGTGGGAAGCGAGGAGACCAGCTCGCTCAGGGAGGAGCGACGGTCGAGCGCTGCGGTCGCCGCACCCTGCCGCCGCGGCGCCGCGGGCACAGGCGGAAGAGCAGCTGCATGGAAGGGCGCGAACATCGCTCGGAGCGCATGGAACTTCTCGTCGAGGGTGCCGTCTTCGCCGATCGGCGCATCCGAGTCGTAGCTGGTGACGGTCGGCTGCAGCACCTGATCGTGGTTCGCACCGTTCCAGAGGCCGAAGTTGGTGCCGCCGTGCGCCATGTAGAGACTCACGGATCCGCCCGCACGCAGCAGCTCCTCGATGGTGCCGCCGGCACTCGCGGCCGAACGCACGTGGTGCCGCTCCCCCCAGTGGTCGAACCACCCGCCCCACAGCTCACTGCACATGAGCGCGTCGCCGTGACGACGCAGCTCCACCGCCTTCGCGACACCGGTGCCGAAAGTGAATGTCGCCATGGCCCCAGGCACACTGCCGTGCTCGATCATGTCGCTCGTGATGCCGTCGGCGGTCGTGAGCATCTCGACCATCCCGCGGCGGCGCAGTCCGTCACGCAGATGCGCGAGGTAGGCGGGATCGCTGCCGAACGACCCGTACTCGTTCTCGACCTGAATCGCGACGACGGGTCCGCCGTGGGCAGCCTGCAGCGGGACGAGGCGGGGGATCAGCTCGTCGTACCAGGCGTCGACGGCCGCGAGGAAGTCGGCATCGCTCGTGCGCAGAGCAGCCACGCGGCCGGACAGCCAGAACGGGATGCCGCCGTTGGACCATTCCGCGCAGATGTAGGGGCTCGGCCGCAGGAAGACATCCAGGCCCACCTCTCCGGCGAGGCGGATGAAACGCTCGATGTCGCGCCAGCCGTCGAAGCGCACATCGCCCTCGACGCGTTCGTGGAAGTTCCACGCGACATACGTGTCGACCGTGTTCGCGCCCATCGCGGCGAGGCGGCGGAGGCGGTCCTCCCACTGGTCGGGATGCACCCGGAAGTAGTGGATCGAACCGGCGATGATGCGGTGCGCGACGCCGTCGCGAAGGATCTCCCCGTCGCGCCAGGACAGGGCGGGAGCGCCGATCGGCGGCACGGCGGCCCGAGTGTCGACGGCAACGGACGCGGCGTCGACAGCCGAGGCGAGAAGGTCAGGCATAGCGCTCCAAGTACGAGTGTTTGCGTTCACATTATCGCATCACGATACTCCGCGCCTCCTGGATTCACGCCGATTGATCGCTACCATTGAGCACATGTCACCTCGTCGCCCGAGAGACGACCGCGCC
Source organism: Microbacterium oxydans (assembly GCF_006540085.1). Lineage (GTDB taxonomy): Bacteria > Actinomycetota > Actinomycetes > Actinomycetales > Microbacteriaceae > Microbacterium > Microbacterium oxydans. The sequence goes on from NZ_BJOG01000009.1 coordinate 20,944, forward strand.
CCCAGCCAGGTCGATGTCGCCCAGCTTGCCGGTGTCTCCACACAGACCGTCTCCCGCGTCATGTCGGGGCAGGACAACGTGCGCCCCGACACCGCCAGGCGCGTGCTGGCAGCGGTCGAGGAACTCGGCTACCGGGTGCACGCCGCTGCCGCCTCGCTGGCGTCCGGTCGCACACGCGTGCTGGGTGTGATCGTCGTCTCCACCGACCGCTACTCGTCGGCAGCGCTCGGCGTCGGCATCCAACAGGCGGCGGCGGCTAACGGATACACGGTCTCGACCGCAGCCGTCGCCGATCACGCGTCGGCCGAGGCCTTCCTCGAAGCCTTCGACCGACTCGAGCGCCAGGGAGCCGAGGGCATCATCCTCGGAGTGCCGCTCGAACTCGAGAGCCCGGCCATGAGGGCGCGCACCGAGCGCACGCCCGCGACCCGCAGCGAGCGCACCTCTCTCGAAGAGGATGCACCGCTCGCCGTCGATCAGCGCGCGATCGCCCGCCTCGCGGTCGAGCATCTCCTCGACCTCGGCCACAAGACCGTGTGGCACGTGTCGGGCGACGACTACTGGACCGAGACGCAGCAGCGCAGCGAGGCGTGGGAGCAGACGCTCCGCGACCGCGGGATCGTGCCCCCGCCGCTGATCCCCGCCGACTGGACACCCGAGTCGGGCTACCGCGCCGGTCGGACGATCGCCGCCATCCCCGAGGCCACGGCCGTGTTCGTCAGCAGCGACGAGATGGCGTTCGGCCTGATCCGCGCGCTGCATGAGGCCGGACGCAGCGTTCCCGACGACGTCTCGGTGGTGAGCGTCGACGACATCGCCCTCGCCGCCTACGCCTCCCCGGCACTCACGACCGTCCGCCAGCCCTTCGAGGCCATGGGTCGCGCGGCGGCGCTCCGGGTGATCGCGCAGATCGAGGGCCATGAGGCGGTGGGCGAGATGCCCTCCACCGATCCTCAGCTCATCGTGCGCTCGTCGACGGCCCCGCCGCGGTCGGTGAGCTGATCGAGCGCATCACCAGCGCCCGTGCCGGCGCTCCCACTCGTCCTCGACCGTGCGCCGACGACCTGCGACGATGCCCGCGGGGATGGAGGCCACGAGCACTCCCGCGACGACCAGCAGCGGAACCTGCCAGCCCGCGGTGGTCTCGTGGAGGAGCCCGACGAGCAGCGGGAAGGTCGCCGCGATCCCGTAGCCGATGCTCTGCACGAAACCGCTCAGCGCCACGGCGCTCTCCGGTGTGCGGGCGCGGATGCTCAGCAGCACGAGACTGAGCGGGAACATGATGGCCGTGAGGCCGAAGATCGCCACCCAGAGCGGCAGAGCGACGGTCGGGAAGAGCAGCAGTCCGAGAAGGCCGACCAGTCCCGCCGCCACTGCCACGAAGAACAGGGGCCTGGTGGCCTGGAAACGCACCACGAGCACGGGGACGAGCATCGAACACGGCAGACCCACCAGAGCGAACAGCGACAGCAGGAACCCTGCCGTGGCCGGGGTGACGCCGCCGATGTCGACGAGCATGGTGGGCAGCCACGCGAAAGCGACGTACGCCATGGTGGACGAGGTGCCGAACACGAGAGCGAGCGACCAGGCCAGCGGCAGCCGCCACAGCCGCCCGAACGCCTTCGGGTTGGCGGACTGGGTCGTGATGGGTCCGGTGGATGCGGCCACCGCGTCGCGGACGTCGTCCACGCCGTCGGTCGGATCCGGGACAAGCAGCTCCGTGGTCATCGCGCGGTCGTCGGGCTCGGAGCGTGAACGCACCAGCAGCGTGATCCAGGGAACCAGAGCGAGAGCGGCCACCACACCCCACATGCCGAGCGACACCCGCCAGCCGAGACTGTCGGCGACGGGAACCGCGACCAGAGGTGGCAGGAACGTCGAGACGGCGAGCGTGGTCGAGTAGGCCGTCATCATGACGCCGAGACGGTCCGCGAAGTACTTCTTGACCAACGGCGGCAGCAGCACGTTGCCGGAACCGACACCCGCGAACACGAGAGCGGTGGCCGCGAGCAGGCTCGTCGAGTCCTGCGCGACGCCGCGCAGGAGCATGCCGGCCGCCATCAGCGTGATCGCGGCGACGGCCATCCGCTCCAGACCGAACCGCCGCTCGAACAGGGGCGTGAGCAGACCGAAGATCGCGAAGCACACCGGAGGCGCGGCACCGATCAGACCGATCACGACGGGCGAGACCGGGAAGTCCGCGGCGACGTGATCGATGACCGGCGACAGGGAGGCGACCGCGGAACGCAGCGAGAACGCCACCAGGACGATCCCCACGAGTGCGAGAGCCCGACCCTGCCACAGCGGTCGTGCGCTCGGCATCGTCATGAAGTCTGCGACCCCTCCACCCAGGCGAGATACTCGTCGGAGACCGTGCCGGTCACATATCGGCCGTCGAAGCAGCTCATGTCGAGATCCGTGAGCACGGAACCCTCGGTGATCGCGGCCTTGAGGTCTTCGACCTCCTGATACACGAGATGGTCGCAGCCGAGCTCGTCGGCGATCTCGGGGATCGTGCGTCCGTGGGCGATGAGCTCGTGACGGGACGGCATGTTGATCCCGTAGACGTGCGGGTGCCGCACGGGCGGTGCTGCCGACGCGAAGGTGACGGAGGCGGCTCCGGCATCCCGCGCCATCTGGATGATCTCCTTGGAGGTCGTTCCCCGCACGATCGAGTCGTCGATGAGGAGCACGTTCTTGCCCTGGAACTCGGTCGACATCGCGTTGAGCTTCTGGCGGACGCTCTTCTTGCGCACCGCCTGCCCCGGCATGATGAAGGTGCGGCCGACGTAGCGGTTCTTGTAGAAGCCCTCGCGGTACTCGATGCCGAGCTTGCGGGCGACCTCCATCGCGGCGGGGCGCGAGGAGTCGGGGATCGGCATGACCACGTCGATCTTGTCCATCGGCACATGCTTGGCGATCGTGTCGGCGAGCTTGTCGCCCATGCGCAGACGCGACTCGTAGACGGAGATGCCGTTCATGACGGAGTCGGGGCGGGCGAGGTAGACGTACTCGAACGCGCAGGGCGCGAGCGTCGCGGCGGTGGCGCACTGCTGGGAGAACAGCTCGCCGTCGTTGGTGATGAAGACGGCCTCACCGGGCTCGACCTCGCGCACGACCTCGTAGTCGCCGTTCTCGAGCACCAGCGACTCGCTCGCGACGACCCACTCGTCCTTGCCCTCGGCCCCTGGGACGGTCGAAGGACGACGGCCCAGGATCAGCGGGCGGATGCCGAAGGGGTCACGGAAGGCGAGCAGACCGTATCCGGCGATCACCGCGATCACCGCATAGGCGCCCTCGATGCGCTCGTGCGTGCGGGCGACGGCCTCGAACACCCGCTCGGGGTCGAGGTCGACGGTCGAGGTGGTGTTCTGCAGCTCACCCGCGAGCACGTTGAGCAGCAGCTCGGTGTCGCTCGAGGAGTTCAGGTGGCGACGGTCGCGCTTGGCCATGTCGGCCGTGAGCTCACGCGTGTTGGTGAGGTTGCCGTTGTGGATGAGGATGATGCCGTACGGCGCGTTCACGTAGAACGGCTGCATCTCCTCCTCGTTCGAGGCCGTGCCCTTGGTGGCATAGCGCACATGACCCAGACCCACGTTGCCGAGCAGGGCGCGCATGTCTCGGGTGCGGAAGGCCTCGCGGACCATGCCCTGTGCCTTGGCGTTGTGCATCACGCCGTTCGCCTCGGCGGTCGCGATGCCCGTCGCATCCTGGCCGCGATGCTGCAGCAGCAGGAGTGCGTCGTAGATGTCCTGATTGACCGGGGCAGAGCCCACCATTCCGACGATGCCGCACATGGGCTCTTACTTCGCTCCGTCCGCATAGGCGCCGACGAGGCGCACTGCTCCACCATCGACGCCCTTGGCGCCCTGTTCGAATTCACCGGCTGGACGCGGGCCGAAGCCCACGGTCCCGACCTGCCACGAGGGCATGCCCTCGGCGTTCAGAGCGGCGATCGCGGCGTCCTTCTTGTCCGCGGCGACCACCGCGAGGAATCCGATGCCGAGGTTCCAGGTGCCCTCGGCAGATTCCAGCGTGGAGCCGGCGATGTCGCTGAGCACACGGAAGACCGGACTCGGCGACCAGCTGCTGCGGTCGACCTCGGCCCAGCTGCCCTGCGGGAGCACGCGGGCGAGGTTCGCCGCGATGCCGCCGCCGGTGACATGGCTGAGCGCGTGGACGCCGCCGGACAGCTGCTCGATCAGGCGCAGCAGCGGAAGCGTGTACAGGCGGGTCGGCTCGAGGAGCGCCTCGCCCCACGTAGTTCCGAAGTCAGCGGCGTTGTCGCCGTAGGAGATGCCGGCACCGGTGATGATGTGCCGCACGAGGGAGTAGCCGTTGGAGTGCAGTCCGCTGGAAGCCACGGCGATGACCGCATCGCCATCCTGCACGCGGTCGGCGCCCAGGATCGCATCCGCCTCGACCACACCCGTCGCCGCCCCCGCCACGTCGTAGTCGCGCGGTCCGAGCAGACCGGGGTGCTCCGCCGTCTCGCCGCCGACCAAAGCCGTGCCGGTCGCGGAGCATGCCTCGGCGATGCCGCGCACGATGTCGGCGATGCGCTGCGGATAGACCTTGCCGCACGCGATGTAGTCGGTCATGAAGAGAGGCTTCGCGCCCACCACCACGATGTCGTCGACGACCATGCCGACCAGGTCCTGGCCGATCGTGTCGTGCTTGTCGATGGCCTGCGCGATCGCGACCTTCGTGCCGACGCCGTCGGTACTGGTCGCGAGCAGCGGACGACGGAAGTCGCGCAGCGCGCTGGCGTCGAACAGGCCGGCGAATCCGCCGACACCGCCGAGCACTTCGGGGCCGTGCGTCGCGCGTACGGAGGACTTCATCAGCTCGACGGCGAGATCACCTGCAGCGGTATCGACGCCGGCTTCGGAATAGGGGTTGGTGGGGGAGGCAGCCACGCCCCCAGCCTACCGCCCGGAGCAGGCCACTCTCTCCGCGAAGTCCGAGGCGGGACCTTCGGCGGTCCGGACCGGTTCCGGGTCGACATGATGACGCCCGAAGTTACGAGACCCCTCGGTTCCTTACCGTTCTGAAAGAACTCCCCCCACCCGCCGAGGCGCTCCTTAGCGTTGGCGCTCACGCCCCGATCCGTCGTCGTCCTTCCGGCCACGGGATCCGCATGCGGGGCGGAGGGAAAGGACACTCGATGACCGATTCGATCGCCCCTGCTGCCTCGGCGGCCTCACCCGCGCGTTCGGCCGCGCACGAGGTATCGACCTCGACCGTCACCGCCCTTTTCGAAGCGCGAGTCGATCGGCAGCCCGACGAGACGGCGGTGCGGCACCTGTCCGCCGCGATGACCTACGCCGAGCTCGATCGAGCTGCCGAGACACTGTCCGCGCGGCTGCGTTCGCGTGGCGTCGGACGCGGTGACGTGGTGGGCGTGTTCGTGCAGCGTTCGATCCCGATGGTCATCGGCATCCTGGCCGTGCTGAAGACCGGCGCGGCGTATGCCCCCCAGGATGCACGGATCTCCCCACGGATGCTGCTCGGTCGAGTGGCGGCCTCATCGCGCATGCGCATCGCACTCACGACCGAGGAGTTCCTCGACGCCATGCCGGAAGCCGTCGACGCCATGGTGATCGACACCGCCCTGATCGACGACACGCAGCTCGACGACACGCAGCTCGACGACACGCAGCTCGACGACACGCAGCTCGACGACGCAGGAGCGGTCATGACGCGCGCATCCGTGGACCGGCGCGCGTCGGACGTCTGCGCCGTGATCTACACCTCAGGCACCACGGGATCGCCCAACGGTGTCCAGGTCACGGACGGCAACCTCGTGAACCTGTTCCGCAATACCCCGGGTGATCTGGGCATCGGCCGAGGGACGACGGTCGGCCAGGTGCTCAACATCGCGTTCGACATGGCCATGTGGGAGATCCTCGGAACGCTGGTCAACGGTGGAACTCTGGTGATCCGCGGCTCCGACATCGCCGAGACCGCCGAGCAGGTCGATGTGCTCATCGCGACGCCCAGCATCGTGAGCACCCTCTCGTCCGCACGCTGCCACGCGCGCACCGTCGTCGTCGCCGGCGAGCGCTGCCCACAGGCGCTGGCCGACGAGTGGGCGGCGGAGCATCGCTTCCTGAACTCGTGCGGGCCGACGGAGATCACGATCATCAACACCCTCGTGGAGCATGTTCCCGGCCGAGCACTGTCGATCGGGACCCCCGTTCCCGGCACGACGGTCTATGTGCTCGACGACGAACGGCAACCGGTTCCCGCGGGGGAGATCGGCGAGATGTGGGTCGGCGGCGCCGGCGTCACCCTCGGATACATCGGTGATCCGGAACTGACGGCGCAGCGCTATCTCCCCGATCCCTTCTCTGCCGACGGCGGGCTGATGTTCCGCACCCGCGATGTCGGCCGCTGGACGTCTCGCGGCGAACTCGAGCACCTGAGCCGCACGGACGACCAGGTGAAGGTACGCGGATTCCGCGTCGAACTCGATTCGGTGTCGCGGGCGCTGGAGACGAGCCTGTCCTGCACCACGGCGGTCACCGTGCAGCTCGACGCGCGACGCCTCGGAGCCGTGATCACCCCGGCGAGCGCAGACCCCGAGGCCGCACGGGCCGCCGTCGCCGCGCTGCTTCCGTACTACTGCGTGCCGTCCGACATCATCACCGTCGATCGGATCCCCCTGACGGCACGGGGCAAGGCCGACCGCGCGGCGGTGCTGCGCATGATCGATACGGGCGCACGACCGAGGCGAGTGGCATGACCGGCGTCTCACTCTCCGCAGCGACGCTCGACACACCGCCGCTCCCGGGCCGGTGGTCCCGGCTGCGGCGGTCCCGCCGTCTCAGGCCGTACAACCGTCTCGCGCTGGCGACCGTCCTGCTGAATCTCGTCGCGTGGGCTGCGAATCCGTCTCCGACCGCGGAGCAGGCATTCGTCGTCGCCGGTGTCAACGTGTTCGTGGCGGCGATCGTCCGTCAGCAATATGTGATCAACGCCCTGTTCCGGCTGGCGACGAGCATCCGCTCCACGGCCCCGCTTCGCGTGAGGTGGGGTCTCGGCAAGATCTACAGCTTCGGCGGGGTGCACGTCGGCGCCGCCGTGAGCGCGACCGCCTGGTACGTCGCGTTCTGCGTGCTCACGATCTCCGACGGGCCCTCGCCTCTGTTCGCGATCACCGCGGTCCTGGGCTCGTCGGCCCTCATCGCGATGCTCGTCACCGCCCTGCCGCCCCTGCGTGCGCGATGGCACGACGCCTTCGAGGTCACCCACCGGTTGGGCGGTTGGCTGCTGCTGGTCCTCGTCTGGGTGCAGACGGTCGCGACGCTCGTCGACGCGCAGGCCTCGCTCCTGCAGGTGCTCTCCTCCGCTGGGCTCTGGCTCCTCGTCGCCACGACGGTGAGCGTCGCGCTCCCCTGGATGCGGCTGCGGAGGGTCCCCGTCGACATCTCGACACCGTCGAGCCACGTCGCGATCGCCCGGTTCGACTACGGCGTCACCCCGTTCGCCGGGTCCTCCACGTCGATCAGTCGCAATCCGCTGCTCGAATGGCACTCCTTCGCGAACGTGCCGTCGCCCGGCGAGCCGGGTTTCCGGCTGACGATCTCGCGCGCCGGCGACTGGACGAGCAGATTCATCGACGACAAGCCACGATACGTGTGGGTCAAGGGCATCCCGACCGCCGGCGTCGGCAACATCGACAAGCTGTTCCGGAAGGTGGTCTGGGTGGCCACCGGCAGTGGCATCGGTCCGTGCCTGCCGCATCTGCTCGCCGGCACGGCGCCGGCGCACCTGGTCTGGTCTGCACGCGCTCCGCAGAGCACCTACGGGACCGAGCTGGTCGCCGAGATCCGCAGGGCCGTCCCCGATGCCCTCGTCTGGGACACCGCCTCCGACGGCAAGCCCGACCTCCTCGCCCTCGCCCGCCACGCCGTCACCACGACAGGAGCCGAAGCAGTGATCTGCATCTCGAACAGCACCACCACCTGGTCCATCGTCGAAGGACTCGAACAGCAGGGGATCCCCGCCTTCGGCGCGATCTGGGACTCATGAACGGCGATCGGGAGACCATGGAGCACAGCTACGAGACGATCGAGGTCATCACGAAGGGTCCCGTCGCCCACATCCGGCTGCAGCGACCGGAGCGGCGGAACGCGCTGTCCGCCCTCATGCTCACCGAGCTCGGTCGCGCCTTCCGCACCCTCGAGCACCTGACGCTGTCCGGCATCGTGCTCAGCGGAGCCGGGTCCGCGTTCTGCGCCGGAGCCGACATCGGCGAGTTGCACGTCGCGCGGGTGTCCGACGACCCGGCCGCAGCAGGACGACGGATCGCCCTGGCAGCGAAGTCGCTCCTGTCGCAGATCGAGGATTCGCCGTGCCCGACGATCGCGTGCGTCGACGGCCCCGCGGTAGGGGGCGGCCTGGAGCTGGTGCTCGCCTGCGACACCATCTACGCGACACCGGATTCTCACTTCGCTCTGCCGGAGCCGACTCTCGGCCTCCTTCCCGGCTTCGGGGGAGTTCGGCGACTCGTCGAGCGGGTGGGGCCAGGACTGGCGGCGGAGATGGTGCTCACCGGTCGGGCCTTGAACGGTGTCGGGGCGCAGGCGCACGGCCTCGCGACCCGTCTCGCGCCGAGGGACGGCGTCCTTCGCGAGGCGGTCGCGGCTCTCTCCTCGGGGCCACGCCGCTCGCGCGCCGCCACCGCGATGGCCCGTCAGGCGCTGCGAGCCGCTGTGCAGGAAGACAGGAGCACGGCCTTTGCGGAGGAAACGCGGTTGTACGGCATCGCCTTCACGCATCAGGACAGTGACGAGGGCATCCGGGCATTCCTCGCCAAGCGTCCACCCGAGTTCTCACCCGACGACATATGAACCCGGAGGGCCGCCGCCGTCGACCATCCGCCTACGATGGGGCCATGGCAGACAAGCCGCAGTGGCTCATCCGCGAAGACGCGAGCGTTCCGGTGCTCGTCGCGCTCGCACTGCGGCAACAACTCGGGATCCGGGTTCCCGAAGACCTGCCGAGCCTGCGGGAACTCGCCGTCCGCGCCCCCGATGCCGCCGACGCCTCGCCCGATCTCGAAGCGCAGTGGCGCCACTACTGGGACATGACCGTGGAACCTCGCGCCCACCCCTCGGATGTGCCGCTCGAACTCATCGACGGATTCGACACCCTGGTCGCGCTACCCGCCCGCGGTGCCGAGGAGCTGATGGCGGCGATCGCACCCCAGGCGACGTCGGCCCTGCTGTATGCGCGTGCCGCGCACGACAGGTACGTGACCTCGATGAAGAGCCATACCGGCGGCGATGCCTACCGCGCGTATGCCAGCGCGATCGCGGAGTTCGAGCGCGAGGTCGGTCGCCGGGCCCACTCGTTCGAGCTGAACGTGCAGGTGCTGCCGTTCTCGCAGCGCGGTATCTGGTGGATCGGGGCTCTCACGGTCGCCGTGACCGATGGACTGCGCCGCGATGTCGTGGCATTCGATGCCGCGATCCGTCCGGTGATCGCCGAGTTGGCGTAGCGGTCAGTCCTCGTCGACGACGGTCTCGCGGTCGACCCGCACGACCCGGTCATGGCGACGGGCGAGACGCTCCAGGATCAGGCCGACGACGCCCCCCAGGGCGATCCCGATCGGGACCGTCCACAGCAACAGGAAGCCGAACACCTGGCCGGGCGGGTAGACGATGTCGAGGGCCTGAGACTCGTCGAAGCTGCCGGTCCAGGTGAGGATGCCGGCCGCGATCACACCGACCACGACGCCGATGCCCATGAGCACGCCGTACCGCGGCACGCGGCGCACGGTCGCTTCGACGGTCTGGTGCGAGTCGGTGGGGGTCATGTCTCCATTGTCCCACCGACGACGGCCGCCGTGCACCGGTGTCACGAGCGGCAGAACGGCCCTCCCCACGTCTGCTGCGGGGAGGGCCGTTCCGTGTCACCGCGATCAGACCTCGGTGGTCATCTCGGCGGTCTCCGCCACCCGGTTGCGACGGGCGATCAGCGCAGCGAGGGCGACCACGACCAGGCCACCGACGATCCACGGCCACACCGGAGCACCCTCGGCGTCGGCGGGCTCTTCCGCGGCAGTCACCACCGCAGTCGCCTCCGAGTCGGATTCCGGCTTCTCCGCCTCGACGCCGCAGTCCGCGCCGACCGGGATGACAGCCGTGACCGGATCGAGCTCCTCCCCCGCGGCGTAGGTGCCGAAGGCTGAGGCCCCGGCCTCGGTCAGCGTCGTGGGGATCGCGTCGAGCGTCAGCGCGCCATCGACGACTGCGGCATCACCGAGGGCGAACTCCGCGAGGCGGACCCCCTTCTGATCGATGCTCTCCCCGCCCTGCGTCGTGCCGGTCACGTCGAAGACGAGGTAGCCCTTGTCTCCCGCGAGTTCGACCGCCGCGTTCGCGAGTGTCGTGTTCAGCGCGCCGTCATGACCCGTGAAGGTGATGCTGCCGCCGAAGGTGATCAGGCCGGCGAGGCTCTCGTCGTCCAGGGATCCCGCCCCGTTCCCCCACACGTAGTCGGGGTACTCATAGGTCACGTCGGTCAGGGTCCAGCCCCCCTTCGCGATGCCCTCGATGTAGGTGCGGAACGACTCCTTGTAGCCCCACTTGAGCGTGGCGCCCTCCACCGTGCAGACGCCGATCGCCGCCGTCGCCCTGTTCAGGGTGAACACCAGACCACGGTTGACGGAGCCCTGGAACGTGAGCGTGTGCTCGCCGTCCTCGAGGGCGGCGGGAAGGGCACCCGACCAGGTCGCGACACCGTTCTCATCGGCCGCCACCGTGTCGAGGAGCACGGGGGTCGAGTACACGACGACCTTGATCCCCTGCTCGTTCGCCCGGAATCCGGATGCGGACACCGTCGCGGGCTGCCCCGCGGCGAGTGCGGCCAGAGCGGCCTCGTCGGCCTCGATTCCCGCGGTCGCCGGCGGGGTCGACGGCAGCGTGACCTTCGGCTTCACGACCGCCGCGGCGACCGTGCCGCTCGATCCGGCGGGCGCTGAGGCGACCGAGCCGATCGTGAAGGTCACCGGGTTCAGTGCCGTGCCGTAGCCCGAGAGCACCCGATCGCGTCCCTCAGCGGTCAGCGCCGCGGGAGCCGCCGTGTAGGTCACCGCGCCGTTGGCAGCGACGCGCGCCGCCCCGGACAGATCGAGCGTCGCGAACGGCACCTGCGCGCCGCCACTGGTGACGTACAGAGTCGCGGCGTTCGTCGAGGTGATGCGGATCGACGGGTTCGAGACCGTCACGTCCAGCACGCCCTGGTGTCCGGTGAAGCGCACGGATCCGCGGTACACGACGCTGCCGAGACCGGTGTTCACGTCGAAGTCGCCCCCGACGGTCTGGCCGAACTGGAACTGACCGCCGGAACGGGTCGCGCCGTCGGAGACCGCGATGGACCCCTTCGCGATGTTGCCCGTGATGTAGTCGGTGAACGACGAGGAGATGGCCCAGCGGAGGGAGCCGCCCGGAACGCTCGCCGCCGGAGCGGTCGGCGTGACCGGTGTGCCCGGTGTCTCCGGTACTTCAGGGTTCTTCACGTCGAGCAGGGCATCCCACTGCGCCGGCGTGATGGTCACGGTGGAGCGCGCGTAGATCGTGCTCGCATCGGGCATCGAGTGCTGCTTCCACACGATCACCTCGTACGACTTCGTGCGGTCGAGGTTCTTCGCCGCGGTCGTGAGGTCGACCGCGAAGGCACCGAACGTGACCTTCTGCACGTACTGCATCGCGAGGAAACCGCCGTCGGCGCTCACCTCCGCCTCGGTCCCGGCCTCGATCAGTGCGACGTAGGCGCCGGGGATCTCGCCGAGGTTCGTGGCTGCGGCGTTGACGGTCAGGCCGTCCTTCGCCGTCGCCGTCTTCACCGTCGTCGTCGTCGTCGGCCCCGCAGGGAACAGCGTGTCCCACTGCGCGCCGGTCACCGTGACGGTGCTCCGCCCGTAGATCGTGCTCGCATCGGGCATCGAGTGCTGCTTCCACACGATGACCTCGTACGACTTCGCGCGGTCGAGCGTGTCGGTGGCTGCGGTCAAGTCGACCGAGAGCGCGCCACCAGAGATGTTCCGCACGTACTGCATGGCCAGGAAGCCGCTGCTGCCGGTGACGTTCGCCTCGGTGCCTTTCTCGATCAGCGCGACGTAGGCGCCGGTGATCGCGCCGAGCTGGGAGGCGGAGGCGGTGACGGTGAGCCCGCCGCTCGCGCTCGCAGATTTCACCGTCGTGGTCACGCCCGACGCGACACCGTAGTTCAGGGCGACACTGCGCTCCTGATCGGCGTTGACCACCCCACCGGCCGCGTACGTGTAGACACCGTAGGAGCCAGGCGTCGCCGCCGCATCCTTCAGGGTGATGGTCGCCTGGAACGTGCCGTCAGCCGCGATGTCGACCCACTGCGCGCGGATCGCGCCCTGGTACTGGGCGGGGACCTGGTTCAGCACGCCCTCGGCGAGTGCCCAGACCTGCGCGCCCACCGAACGGGCCGACGATGCGGCACCGGTCGACGGCTGCCACGTGGAGGCGAAGTTGCCGAAGACCACGTAGGTGCCCTGCGGGAGGTGCTTCGGGATCGGCACGCCACGCCCCTCGGTGCCGAGGTTCGCGGTCGGGTCGTAGCCGGATCCCTTCACCACGACCCTGTCGCCCGCCTTGAGCGGCACCCCGGCAGCCGGAGTCGTGCCATCGGCCAGGAACACCTCGATCGCGGCGGATACGGGGGCCGGCCGCAGAATCTCCCACTGCGCGTCGGAGATGGCGATGGTCGAACGCGCGGAGATGGTGCTCGCATCGGGGTTCGAGTGCTGCTTCCACACGATGACCTCGTACGACTTCGCGCGGTCGAGCGTGTCAGCGGCAGTGGTCAGGTCGATCGTGAAGACCCCGCCCGAGATCGGACGCACCCACTGCATGGCCAGGAAGCCGCTGCTGCCGGTGACGTTCGCCTCGGTGCCCTTCTCGATCAGCGCGACGTACGCGCCGGTGATCGCTCCCAGCTTCGAGCCGGATGCCGTGACGGTCAGGCCGTCCTTCGCGGTCGCTGACTTCACGACCGCGGAGACGGCCGGAGCCTCGGTGTAGTTCAGGGCGACGCTGCGCTCCTGATCGGCGTTGACCACCCCACCGGCCGCGTACGTGTAGACACCGTAGGAGCCAGGAGTCGCGGACGCATCCTTCAGCGTCAGCGTGGTCTGGAACGTGCCGTCGGCCGCGATGTCGACCCACTGCGCGCGGATCGCGCCCTGGTACTGGGCGGGGACCTGGTTCAGCACGCCCTCGGCGAGAGCCCAGACCTGCGCGCCCACCGAACGGGCTGACGATGCGGCACCGGTCGACGGCTGCCACGTGGAGGCGAAGTTGCCGAAGACCACGTAGGTGCCCTGGGGGAGGTGCTTCGGGATCGGCACGCCACGCCCCTCGGTGCCGAGGTTCGCCGTCGGGTCGTAGCCGGATCCCTTCACCACGACCCTGTCGCCCGCCTTGAGAGCGGCGCCTGCGGCCGGCGTGGTGCCGTCGGCGAGGAAGACCTCGATCGCCGCAGACTTCGGCGAGGTGCCCGGATCGGTACCCGGATCGGTGCCGGGGTCCGTACCGGGGTCGGTGCCAGGATCGGCGCCGGGGTCGGTGCCAGGATCGGTGCCAGGGTCGGTACCGGGATCGGTCGGCACGGGACCGAACACGGCGTCCCACTGTCCGGACGAGATGACGACATCGCCGCGACCGTAGATGGTGGCGTCGCTGGGGTTCGAGTGCTTCTGCCACACGAGCACCTCGTAGGACTTCGTCCGATCCAGCGATCCGGCCGGTGCATCGAGCGTGAACGAGCTCGCGCCGGCGGCGACGGTCGGCATCACGAACGCGGCATACCCGCCCCCGCCGCTGAGTCCCGACTCCGTGCCCTTCATGATCAGCGCGGCGTACGTGCCTTCGACCTCGGGCAGGCCGGCGGCCTGCACTTGCACGCTCACGCCGGAGGTGGTTGCCGACGCGACCGTCGCGGTGACCGCAGCGCCGGCAGCATGCGCTGGCGGGACGATCACCGCGCCGGCGGCGACGAGGAGAAGGGAGACGAAAGCGGCGAGCAGCACGCGTATGCGGGTGCTCACCGAGGGTGCGGGGGCTGTGGTGTTCACGGTTCTCCACGGCTCCGGGCGCACCGAGAAGCAGGCGCGCCGGCGGTGCCGCAATGCAGTCGGGCGAGGAAGGAGTTTTGGTTAGGCTTAGCTAAGCAAGCCGCCGGTCCCGAGCGTAGAGGTGCGGATCATCGCGCGTCAAGTTTTAGGATAGCCTTGCCTAATGCGTCGAGTTCCCGCCCTCCTCTTCGTCGCCGTTCTCGCCCTCGGGCTCACCGCCTGCGCAGAACCGGAGGCCACCTCGGCACCGGCCTCCGTCGCCGATGACGACTGCCCGCAGGCATCCGTCCCGCTCGCCTCGCTCGACCTCATCGACGACGTGCGCACGCACGAAGGCCCCTCGACCGCCTGCCTGTCGAGTCACGCGATCGAGCCCGTCGACGACGACAGCGCTCCGAAGCTGCCTGTGACCGTGACCGACAACGAGGGCCACGAGGTCGAGATCAGCGACGTCGACCGCATCCTCCCGATCGACATCTCGGGCACGATCGCATCGACCGTGTTCGCGCTCGGCCTCGGCGATCAGGTCGTCGGTCGCGACGCCTCCACCGTCTTCGCCGGTACCGAAGACCTTCCCGTCGTGACGAAGACCGGTCACACGCTCAATGCCGAGGCGATCCTCGAGCTGGCCCCGACCGTGGTCCTCACCGACACCACGATCGGCCCGAAGGAGGTGCGTCAGCAGTTGCGCGACGCGGGAATCGCGGTCGTCGTGATCTCCAGCGACCGGCGACTCGACACCACCGACGAGCTGGTGACCGAGATCGCCGCCGCTCTCGGTGTGCCGAGCCGCGGTGAAGCACTCATCCAGCGGCTGGATGCATCGGTCGACGAGACGCTCGCGGAGATCGCCGAGGTCGTTCCCGCCGACGAAGCCGAACGCGCACGGATGCTGTTCCTGTACGTGCGCGGCAGCGCGAACGTCTACTACATCTTCGGCGAGGACTCCGGAGCCGATTCGCTGATCGACGCCGTCGGCGGTGTCGACGTGGCGGCCGAGATCGGCTGGGAGGGTATGAAGCCGATGACCGCGGAAGCCCTGGTCGCCGCACAGCCCGACGTCCTCGTGATGATGACCGACGGCCTGGAGTCGGTCGGCGGCATCGACGGACTGATCGAGCGGATCCCCGCCGTGGCAGAGACCCCCGCCGGAGCGAATCGCCGCGTGATCGACATGGCGGACAGCGAGATCCTCAGCTTCGGTCCACGTACCGCCGACGTGATCGGGGCCCTGGCTCGCGCCCTCTACGCCCCCGAGCCCGCGACGTGACCGGCGAGGTCGTCACCCCGACCCCTTCGAGACACCGGGGTCTGCGCTTCGCGCTGGTGGCGGTCGGCCTGATCGTCGCGCTCGCCGTCACCTGCATCGTGTCGATCACGAGCGGACAGTATGACCTCTCCCCCGCATCGCTGATCGGAGTGCTGCTGCGCGGTGTCGGCATCGACACCGCGTGGGCGCCGACGGCTTCCACCGACTACGGCGTGATCTTCAATCTGCGGATGCCGCGCATCGTGCTCGGGCTGCTCGTCGGCGCCGCCCTCGCCGTCTCGGGTGTGCTCATGCAGGCGATCTTCGGCAACCCCCTCGCGGACGCCGGTGTCGTGGGGGTCTCCTCGGGCGCAGCGCTCGGCGCGGCAGCGAGCATCACCTTCGGACTCGCGACGTTCGGCATGTGGACCACGCCGGCGTTCGCGTTCCTCGGGGGGCTGGTCGCAGTGTTCTCGGTGTACTTCATCAGTCGGTCCGGTGGTCGCACCGAGGTCGTGACCCTGCTGCTGACGGGCATCGCGATCAACGCGATCGCGGGCGCCGGCATGGCGTTCTTCACGTTCCTCGGCACCACGTCGACGCGCGAGCAGATCGTGTTCTGGCAGCTGGGATCGCTGAACGGCGCGTTGTGGTTGAACATCCAGCTCGTCGCACCCCTCGTGCTGATCGGCGTCGTCATCGCGCTGATCGTGGCACCGAGCCTCGACCTCTTCGCCCTCGGCGAGCGCACCGCCAGGCACCTCGGCGTCAATGTCGAGCTGCTGCGGATCGTCGTCATCGTGACCGTCGCGCTGCTGGTGTGCGCGGCGGTCGCGTTCGCGGGGATCATCGGCTTCGCCGGGCTCGTGGTCCCGCACCTGATGCGCATGCTGATCGGGCCGGCCCACCTGCCGCTCGTGATCGCCTCGGCTCTCGGTGGCGCACTGCTCATCGCCGTCGCCGACCTCGTCGCGCGTACGGCCGTACCGCTCGCCGATCTGCCCATCGGCATGATCACCTCGCTCGTGGGCGGGCCCTTCTTCCTGTGGCTGCTCGTGCGCACCCGCCGTCGCTCGGGAGGATGGGCATGAACGTGCGGCTGCGCGGATCGGGGCTCACGGTTCGCGTGGGCGAAGGACGGACGATCCTCGACGACGCCTCCATCGAGATCCACCGCGGAGAGATCCACGCCCTGGTCGGGCCGAACGGGGCCGGCAAGTCCACCCTGTTCGGAGTGCTCGCCGGAGACGTGCCGGCTCACGCAGGGACGGTCGAGCTCGACGGGCGGTCGATCGACCGGATCAAGCCGCGCACGCTCGCCCAGCAGCGCGCTGTCCTCCTGCAGGAGAACACCGTCACGTTTCCCTTCAGCGCCGAACAGGTCGTGCGCATGGGGCGTACTCCGTGGGCACGCACACCCGCGGCCGACGAGGACGACGAGCTGGTGTCCGCAGCGATGACACAGACCGAGGTGACGGCGCTCGGATCGCGGGCCGTGCCCTCACTGTCCGGCGGCGAGCGCGCAAGGGTCGCCCTCGCCCGCGTGATCGCCCAGGCCACCGGCGTCCTGCTGCTCGACGAACCGACCGCTGCTCTCGACCTCAAGCACCACGAAGACGTCATGCGGTTGATCCGGGGACTCGCTGACACGGGGATCGCGGTGGCGATCGTGCTGCACGACCTCAACGCCGCACTCGCGCACGCCGACCGCGTCACCTTGCTCACGGGCGGCCGTGTCGCGGCGACAGGCACAGCGAGCGAGGTGCTCACTGCCGAGCGGATCGAGCAGGTGTACGGCCAGGCGGTCGACGTGTTCCCCCACCCCACGACCGGTGTGCCGCTCGTGGTCGCTCGGCGCTGAACCCTGCGGGGCTAGGACTCTTCGCGAAGCGAGCGGATCATGCTTCGGAGGATCTTCCGTGCTTCCGTCTGCTCCTCCTGCGTCATACCGGACAGCATCCGGACCTCGACGGAGCGGACGGCCGCGGTCGCCGTCGCGAGACTTTCACGGCCGCGCTCGGTGAGGCGGGCGGGGAGGGTCTTTCCGACAGGCGCTTCCGACGGCCTGGTGACGAACCCCTCGCGTTCGAGCGCCTGGAGCAGGACGTTCATCGACTGCCTCGTCACGAATGCGCCCCGTGCGAGATCGGAGTTCGACAGGCCGGGCCGCTGGGAGAGCAGTTCGAGACAGGAGTAGTGGGTGATGGTCATGCCGAGCGGACGCAGCACCTCTTCCATCGCGGTGCGGAGAGCGCTCGATGCCTCCTTCAGCAGGTAGCCCAACGACGTGTCGAGGTCGATGCCTGCGCGGTCTTGACTCATGTCAGTATTCTGACATACACTCGCCTATGTCAGAAAACTGACACAAAGCGAAGGATTCTCCCATGCCCGTCACCGGCCCCGACTTCATCTCCCTGCAGGCGCGCGACCTCGCCGCCTCCCAGGCGTTCTACGAGCGCTACCTCGGCCTCGTCCGCTCTCCCGCAGGCCCTCCCCACGCCGTCGTCTTCGAGACCGCACCGATCGCGTTCGCCCTCCGGGACATCGCACCGGGCACCGACCTGACCGGCGTAGCCCAGCCCGGCATCGGCGCCGCCATCTGGCTGCACGCCACCGATGTCCAGGCCATCCACGATGCACTCCTCGCCGACGGACACACCATCGTCGCGGAACCGATCGACGGCCCGTTCGGTCGGACCTTCACGTTCGCCGACCCCGACGGGTACCGGATCACCCTCCACGACCGCGCCTGACTCCCCGCCGCGTGCCTGCCCGCCGCTACGCTGGAGGATCGCCCACCGGAGGATCGATACGCCATGCCGTCTGCATCCGAACTGCTCGACATCGCCCTCTCCGCCGCCGCTGCCGGCGCCGCAGTCCTCGCCGAGGCGGCAGACGAGCGCGATGCATCGCCCGACGCACTCGGCCTTCGCACGAAGGGCGCGTCCGGCGACGTGGTGACCGAGATCGACCTGCGCGCCGAACGCGCGATTCGCGCTGTGATCGCCGAACACCGCCCCGACGACGAGGTGTCGGGTGAGGAGTACGCGACCACCGGCACCGGCTCCGCGCTGCGCTGGTCGATCGACCCGCTCGACGGCACCTCGAACTTCGTGCGCGGACTGCCGCACTACGGATCGTCCGTCGCGGTGCAGGACGTGAGCTCCGGCACCTGGCTCGCCGGCGTGGTGCACGCCCCCGAGCTCGAGCACGTCTACTCCGCCGGAGCGGGACTGGGGGCGTACCGCGAGTCCCGCGGCACGCGGCGAAGGCTTCACGGGCCGGCAGCAGACGCGACCCCTGTGCTGCTCGCAGTCGGCTTCTCGTACGACGCCGAGCAGCGGGCGCGGCAGCTCACCGACCTGCCGGCGAGGATGTCGGCGTTCACGGATCTCCGCAGCGTGGGCTCGGCAGCGCTCGGGCTGTGCCTCGTGGCAGAGGGCAGCGTCGACGCCTTCATCGAGACCGACCTGTACGAGTTCGACTGGGCGGCGGGCGCGCTGATCGCCGAAGAGGCCGGGCTCATCGTGAAGCGTCCGGCGACGATGCGCGGCGGCATCGTCGCTCACCCGCCGCATCTGCCGGTCGACTAGAGGATCTGGCAAAGCCCGGAGGGATCTGCCCGGCACCATACAATCGCGGTGAAGGCGACGCGCCAGGCCGGGATACCGGCAACGGCGAAGGGGTGCGAGGGAGGGCCAGGATGTTCGGTTCGAAGAAGAGGAAGCAGAAGCTCGACGACCTGATGGCGCAGCTCAGGCCCGACCTCAGTCGGGAATCACTGGGCGTCGGCCCCGACTTCCCCGGAGTCGCCCCCAACCCGCTCCTGAGCGGTGAGGCACGCACTCGCAATGCAGAACTGCGTACGGGCGAGCTTGCGCTCGGCGTTCTCGTCGACTGGCGAGAGGTCAACAGCAACCCCCGTGTGGTCCTGATGCTCGACGTGGAGACCGCCGACGGGATCTCGTTCCGCGGTATCGCCGACGAAGACCTCACCATCACCGACCTCACCCGGCTCGCGCCAGGACAGACGATGCCCGTGCGCTACCGGCCGGCGGTCCTGGACCATTACGTCGCCCTCGCCGAGGATGCGGACCCTGCCGAGGTGCAGCTGCTCACCGACGAAATCGCGAGCCGCAGGCGGGGCTGATTCGAAGCATGCTCTAGGCCTCGGGCCCGCCGGTCCCGTCCTGAGCCCGCACGATCTCCTCGACGAAGCGCATGACAGCGACCGAACCGGGGTCTGCATGACCGACCGAGCGCTCCTGCTGCCATCCGGCGCGACCGCGTCGTGACTGCCATCCGGTGCTCTCGGTGACCGCGGCGAGCGCCGCCCTCGAAGCCCCGGCCGCATCCGCCCCGGCATCCAGCGCCTCAGCGATCGGGAGGAGCACGTCGATGACGGTCTTGTCACCGCGCACCGCACCGCCCTGAGCGCCGATCCTCGCCGCAACGGTGCGCACGACGTCGATGAGACCCGCACGGTCGAGGTGTTCACCCACGGGCGCCTGCTCCGCCGCGGCGAGCAGGCCGCTTCCGATCAGTGCCGCGAAGGTGGAGGGATTCGCCGCTGCGAACGCATCGCCCGAGGCACGAAGGACGCTGCGGGCATCGAGGTCGTCCGGGAGCTGCTGCAGAGCATCGGCGACCGCAGCACTGCCGACCGCTACCGTGACGCCGAGGTCGCCGTCTCCGAGCGCGGCATCCAGGGCACGCAGTTCCTCGCGGTGCCGCTGCATCCGCGGCAGCACGGTCAGGAGCAGGTCGCGCGCCTCGCTGGCAGATCCGGCCACGGTCACGTCGACGGCGGCCGCGTCGTCATCCAGTGCGGTCTCGGCCGTGCGGACATCCCCCACCGGGGCCGCTCCCTGACGGAAGAAGGGCGACCCTGCAGGGTCGTGCAGCAGCTCTTCCAGCTCGTCGTCGAGCTGCATGATCGACAGCGAGGCTCCAGCCATCTCCAGGCTCGTGACGTACTCGCCGATCAGCCGGTAGCCGATGGTCACTCCGGCGTCCGTGAGCGCGTGGTGCACCCGGCGATAGATCACGTACAGCTCTTCGAGCGGTGTCGATCCCAGACCGTTCACGAGCACGGCAACGCGCCGTCCCTCACTCAGGTCGAGTTCGGTACCGATCTCGACCAGGAACCGATCCGTGATGGCATCGGCCGTCTCGAGAGGGCCGCGGTGGCTGCCGCGCTCTCCGTGGATGCCGACGCCGATCTCCATCTCGCCCTCATCCAGCGTGAAGGTCTCCTCCCCCGCGGCCGGGAGAACGGTCGGCGAGAGGCCGACGCCCATCGTGCGAGTCGAATCGGCGGCCTTGCGGGTCACGCGCTCGACCTCGGCGAGAGAGGCACCGCGATCGGCCATCGCTCCGGCGACCTTGTAGACGAGGACGAGCCCGGCCACCCCGCGGCGCGACTCCGCCCGCTCGCTCGGTGCGGACTGGATGTCGTCCGCCCCGAGCACCGTGCGCACCTCGATGCCCTCGGCGCGGCAGCGCTCGGCCGCGATGTCGAAGTTCAGCACATCGCCGCCGTAGTTGCCGTAGAGATAGAGGAGTCCGGAGTCCGAGTGCACGGCCACCGAGGCCGCGTGGATCTGAGCGGAGCTCGGCGAGGAGAAGACGTTGCCCACGGCGACCGCCGAGCACAGCCCGCGGCCGACGTATCCGAGGAAGAACGGCAGGTGTCCCGAGCCGCCACCCGTGACGATGCCGACGCGCCCCGGTGCCGGAGCATCCGTCCGCGCCAGCGCGCGCCGGTCCGCGGTGACCGCCCGCAGCTCATCGGGGTGGGCGAGGAGGATGCCCTCCAGCGTCTCGTCGACGAACGACTGGGGGTCATTGATGATCTTGCGCATGTCAGCTCTCCTGCCCGGCGAGGATCGGGTCGTACGTCGTGCGGTCGATGAGCACCCGGCCATCCGCCTCGAGCCGCCCCGAGGCGCGGAGGTCCTTCACGATGTCCCAGTGGATCGCCGACTCGTTCGTGCCCCCGCACTGCGGGTACGAGCGACCGAGCGCGATGTGCACGGTGCCGAGGATCTTCTCGTCGATCAGCAGGTCGCCGGTCATGGTCTGCACATGGGGGTTCGTGCCGATGCCGAGCTCGCCCACGCGGCGAGCGCCGTCGGCTTCGAGGATGCGCTCCACGAGGTCGAGGCCACGGGTGGCCGACACCTTCTCCACTCGCCCCTCGACGAACTCGAGCCGGAGGTCGGTGATGGTCGCCCCGCCGAACCAGAACGAGCCGGGGAACGTGATGTGCCCGTCGACGCCGTCTTCCACCGGAGCGGTCGCGACCTCACCGTCGGGCAGGTTCGCCTCCCCTGCGAACGGCACCCAGGTGCGACCGGCGCAGTTCAGGCGCAGGTCGGTGTCGTCATCGAGGATGCGCACCAGCGAGGTGGCGTTCAATTCGGTGCACAGCCGATCGAGGTGGGTGCGGTGCGCGGTCCAGTCGGCGAGGGTGCCGGCGAAGAACTCCTGCTCCAGCTGTTCCCTCGGGACTCCGATCAGCGTCGCCCATTCGGGCGTGGGGATGCGCACGAGCGTCCACTTCGTTCCCTGCCAACGCGCGGTCGACACGAGGCCCTTGCCCTCCCGCTGCAGGCTGAGCCTGGTGCCGTCGATCTCATCCGCGGGCGGTTCCATGCCACGGAACGAGACGTGCACGTCTGCCCACTCCATCGATGCCAGCTCGAGAGGTGCCGCCTCGCGCAGCAGGGATTCGCTCGCGTGCTCCAGCGCGAAGCGGTCGTACTTCTCCTCGACGAGCAGCACCTGGGGCATCCCGCCACGGCGGTACACCTCTTCGACGAAGGCGTCGACCGCGTCGAGCACGGAAGCCGTGGTCGCGAACACCGAGACCCTCGTCCCCTGCCCGACCTCGTTCACCTCGGCCAGATGCACGGCCAGTTCCTGCCACCTGCTCATCAGTCCACCTCTCTCAGCGCGCGCAGCGCGCGGTACTTCTTCGGGAATCGTTCGTAGGCCGTCTGCAGCTGCGGGTTGGGGTCCTCGTCGGGCGCGACCTCGCCCGAGAAGGCGACCCAGCTCGCGGCCTGCTCCTCGGTCACGATGCCGAGCCCGATCGCTGCGAGCATCGCATCCCCGTACGCGGCTCCGAGGGTTGCGGCCGTGCGCTGGTGAAGGCCCGTCAAGTCGCCGACCGTCTGCACCAGCACCTCATTGTGCGTTCCGCCGCCGATCGCGACCACGCGCGGCGCTGCGGCACCGCCATCCAGCAACGCGGAGACGGCGAGCGCGATCGACTGCCCGACGCCCTCGACCACCGCGCGTGCGAGGTCGGCACGGCCCGTCGACAGCGTGAGGCCACTGAAGGATGCTCGCGCATCGGCGTCGTGCAGCGGTGTGCGCTCCCCGCTGAAGTGCGGCAGGTGCAGCACGCCGTTCGCACCCGGAGGTGCCGCGCGCACCAGCTCCATCAAGCGCCCGAACATCGCGGTGTCGCCGTCGCCGTGGTCGAGCCCGAGCAGGTCGGCGATCCATCGCGTCGCCGTGCCGGCCGTCGAGGTTCCGGCCGCGAGCACGTAGCGTCCCGGCAAGGCGAAAGGCGCAGCCCACAGCCGCGGATCCGCGTGCGGCTCGTCGGTCACGCGGATGAAGTAGCCGCTCGATCCGTACATGAGCATCAGGTCGTCGGCCGCCATGACCGAGGCGCCGACCGCTTCTGCGACAGCGTCGGTCGTGCCGACCAGCACCGGAGTTCCCTCGGGGATGCCGGTCGCCGCGGCAGCCGCGGCAGTGACGGTACCGGCGACGTCGGTCGACCAGCCGAGCGGGGGCAGAGTGTCCGGACGGATCAGGTCGTCGATCCCGTCGAAGTTCCACTCGAGCCGGGCGAGGTCGTAGCAGGGATGGAAGTAGCCGGCCGTCGCATGGTCGATCACGACCTGACCGGTCAGGCGCGCGACGAGGTAGCTCTGACTCGTGAGGTACCACCGGGTTCGGGCGGCGACCTCGGGCTCGTTGCGCTCGATCCACAGGATCTTCGGCCCCGAGGACTGGCTCGTGAGGGCGTTGCCCGCCCGCCGGAAGATCTCCTCGCGCCCGAGACGCGTCTCGAGCAGATCGATCTCCTCGGTCGCCCTGGTGTCGACGCCGTAGAGGATCGCAGGGCGCAGTGGACGCAGCTCGGCATCGACCGGGAGCACGCACGGACCGATCGCACTGCACGCCACCGCGACGATCGGGGCATCCGGAACCGCCTGACGCAGAGTCGAGGCGACCTCGACGAGGTCATGCCACCACACCGCATCCGCGTCCTGCTCGACCATGCCGGGCGCCGGGGTGCTGATGCCGTGCCGAGAGCGCGCCTCGGCGTGCACGTGACCGGTGGCATCGACCAGCACGCCCTTGGTCTCGTACGTTCCGACGTCGATGCCGAGGAACAGTTCCATCAGGATGCCTTTCGGATGCGGTTCAGGCGCGGGGGATCTCGGCGAGCGCGATCGTCTCGGTCTGGCTGCTCGGTGCGCGGCGTGGCCTTCGCCTCACCCTCACCTGATCGAACACCATCACGGCGATCAGGATCACCCCCTGCGCGATCGCGTATTCATATGCCGAGAGCCGGATGGCCGTGAAGCCGGACTGCACGACCTGCAGCACGAGCGTCGCGAGGACCACGCCGGTGATGGTCGCGAAGCCGCCGGTCGGGTTCGTGCCGCCGAGCACGGCGATCACGATCACGAGCAGCACGTACGACGTGCCGTAGTCGGCGCTCGCGGTGGGGTTGCGTGAGAGGAACACGAGCCCTGCGATGCCGCCGAGCAGCCCCGTCGTCACATACGTGCCGTAGAGCACGCTCGTGCTGCGGATACCCGAGTACATCGCCGCCGTCGGGTTCGCGCCCTGCAGCTGCGTACGTCGTCCGAACGGCGTGCGCGAGATCAGCACCCCGATCAGAACGGCGACCACGAGGAACTCGAGGAACAGGATCGGGATGCCGCCGACCGTCGCCTGCCCGACCGAGGAGAGCACCGCCGGGGCCCCGTAGAGCGTGGTGCCGCCTGTCCACACGATCGCGATGCCGTTGAAGATCTGCATCGTGGCGAGCGTCGCGAGAATGGGCGTGATGCCGACGGTTGCGATCAGGAAACCGTTGACGGCTCCCGCGAGCGCGCCGACCAGGACGCCGACCAGGGCGATGAGGCCGCCCATCGACTCCGCCGTGGCCGGATCGCTGCTCGCGATCGCGGTGAACATCGTGCTGACCGTGATCGCCGAGAGGTTCGCGATCGCGACCAGGGACAGATCGATCCCGCCGGTGAGCATCGCGAGGGCCATGGCGATCGCCAGGATGCCCACCTCCGGCGAGGCGACCATCATGTTCTGCAGGTTGATCGGATTGAGGAAGACCCTCGGGTTCAGGATCGCGAACAGTCCGAAGGCGAGCGCGAACAGCACCAGCATCCGACCGACGCCGCGGCCGACGTGGATACGGCCGAGCAGGGAGCGCACCGACCGATCGACCTGGTCGTTCATCCGGGCGAACTGCCCGGGAGGGGGCGACTGAGGCATGGTCATTCCTTCACCGTGTCGAGGACGAACGTCCGGCGAGAGGCGCGGCGGGCCATGACGGCCTGGATCCCCACGCCGATCACCAGCAGGAACCCGACGGCGGCGCGCTGCCAGGCCGTGGGCACGCCCATCAGGATGAGACTGTTGTTGATGATCTGCACCAGCAGCACGCCGAGCACTGTGCCGGTGACGGTACCGCGCCCGCCGAAGATCGAGGCGCCGCCGAGCACGACAGCCGCGATCACGTCGAGCTCGGTACCCACCAGGTCCTGCGGGTTCGCGCTGCGGCCCAGCACGACGTGGATGAGTCCGCCGATCGCGGCGACCGCCCCGACCAGCACGTAGAGCATGATCTGCAGGCGCACGACCGGGAATCCGGCACGTCGTGCCCCTTCCAGGTCACCACCCATCGCGTAGATGCCCCTGCCGAACATCGTGCGGCGCAGCAGGAGCGCGGCCCCGAACACGAGCAGCACGACCGGCACGATCAGCATCGGCAGGTAGGCGCGGGTCGATTCGACGGAGATCAGGTTCGCGGTCGACAGCCAGGAGATGCCGTCGGGCAGCTCGGCGATGTACCTGGAGCCGATGTAGGCGAGCAGCACGCCCTTGAAGATGCCCTGTGTCGCGAGAGTCACGATCAGGGTCGGGAGCCGGAACCGGGCGATCACGATGCCGTTGACGAACCCGAGGGCGCCGCCGATCACGATCGCGAAGGCGAGGATGCCGACGAGGCCGAAGTCCAAGCCCCCGCCCTGGGCGAGCGACACCGTCGTGTATGCGGCGAAGATTCCGATCGCGGCGAACGACACGTCGATGCCGCCGGAGATGATCACGAAGAGCACCGCGAGCGCGAACACCATCGGGACCAGCGCCGAGCGCAGGATCGAGAACAGCGTGTGCACGCTGAAGAAAGCGGGGTTCACGGCACACATCACGATCACCAGGACGACGATGATGCTCGCGAGCACGAGCTCGTTCGACATGCGTCCGATGCGGGGAAGGCGGATGCGGGTGTCGGTGGCGCTCACGCGGCCATCACCTCCTGGATTCGGGGCGCTGCGATGTCGTCGCCCGCCAGTCGTGAGACGATCTCGCCGCGACGCACCACGAGCACCCGGTTGCAGAGCGAGACGAGCTCGGGAACGTCGTCGGAGATCATGATCACGCCCATCCCGTCGCTCGCGGCCTCGCGGAGGATCTGCAGGATCTCCTCCTTCGAGCCCACGTCGACGCCGACCGTCGGTCCGTTGAGGATCAGCACGCGCGGCTTGGTCGCGAGCCACTTCGCCAGCACGACCCGCTGCGCGTTGCCGCCGGAGAGCGACCGCACGGGTGCCTCGACGCTCGGCGCCTTGATGCGCAGGCGCGAGAAGAGACGGGAGATGGTCTCGGCGGTGCGCTTGCGACTCAGCAGCACCTTGCCGACAGCGTGCTCGCTCAGCGAGCCCGCGATGATGTTGTCGGAGATCGACTTGTCCAGGAACAGGCCCTGCGTGAGCCGGTCCTCCGGAACGTACCCGATGCCCGCCTCGACGGAGGCCCGGATGCTGCCGGGTCGCACGGCGCGGCCGCCGACGGTGACGGTTCCCGACTGGGGGGTCAACAGGCCGAACAACGCATCGGCGATCTCGCCACGACCCGAGCCGAGCAGACCGGTGAGGCCGAGGATCTCGCCCGGCTGCAGGTCGAAGGAGACATCGGTGAAGGCACCGGGAAGATCGAGGTGCTCGACGCGCAGCAGCGGCTCGGCGTCGTCATCGACCTCGACCACGACGCGCGAGTCGTCGACGGCGCGGCCCGTCATCGCGTGGGTGAGGGAGGCGACGTCGAACTCGTCGGCCGGGCCGTTCGCGACCAGGCGCCCGGAGCGCAGCACCGTGATGTCCTGCGACACCCGCAGCACCTCGTCGAGCTTGTGGCTGACGAACACCAGGGCGACGCCGCGCTGCTGCAGCCGCCGCACGAGGGCGAAGAGCCGCTCGACCTCGGAGTGCGTGAGAGCGGTGGTCGGCTCGTCCATGAAGATGACCCGCGCGTCCTGCACGAGCGCCCGGCAGATCGCCGTGAGCTGTCGGTCGGCGACCGAGAGCCGTTCGACGTCGGCGTCGAGGTCGAGGGTGAGTCCCAGCTCCTCCACGATGCGCTGCGCCTCGGGACGGCGGTTCTTCGCGCTGTAGAGCTTGCGTCGCGCGGCGATCGCGGCCGGGAGCACGATGTTCTCCGCCACGGTCAAGTTGGGGAAGAGCGAGAAGTCCTGGTAGATGACCTGGATACCGGCTCGCAGGGCCTGGGTCGGCGAGAGGGTGAGCGGTTCGCCGTCGAGCAGGATCTCGCCGGCCTCCGGCTTCTCGACCCCGCTGATGATCTTGATGAGCGTGGACTTGCCGCACCCGTTCTCGCCGGCCAGACAGTGCACCCGCCCGGGGTAGAGGGTGATGCCGACGTCGTCGAGCGCGACGACCCCGCCGAACACCTTCCGCACGCCTCTGACCTCGAGAACGGGTCCGGCATCGGGAGCGAGCCCGGCCTCGGATGCCGGCTGCGCCTGTTCTTCGTTCATGTTCTTCCTCCGAGGCGGGGCCGCGCGTTGGCGGCCCCGCCCTGAGTGGTGGTGGACGTCGGGATCAGAAGTCGTAGTCGTCGACGTTGTCCTTGTCGACGATGACCGCGGCGTCACCCACGTACACGTTGTCGAAGCCGTCGAGCTTCTTCAGGGAGTTGTAGCCCTCGATGCCGAGGTCGGTGCCGTCTGTGATCTTCTCTCCGTCGACGAGCAGCTGCGCGATCTTGAGCTGCGCCTTGCCGGCCATCGCCGGGTCCCAGAAGAAGATCTTGTCGATCGAGCCGTCGACGATGTACTTCTTCGCCACCGACGGGATGCTGGTGCCCATCACGCAGACCTGATCCTCCAGGCCCGCCTCCTGCACCGCGCGGGCGATACCGGCGACGTCGGTGCCAGCCGAGCCCTGGAAGCCCTTGATGTCGGGGTACTTCGCGAGCAGCTCCTTCGCGCGCTGGTAGGCGACGTTCTCGTCTTCCTTGCTCTCGACGGGCTCCTCGACGCGGGTCAGGTCGGGGTACTCGGCCTGCTGCTGGTCATAGGCGCCGCCGACCCAGTCCATGTGGGTCTTGGCGGTGAGGCCGCCGACGAACGAGACGTACTGACCGGAATCGCCCATGCACTCGGCGAGGTTGTCCATGATCTTCGCGCCGTAGGCCCGGTTGTCGAAGGCCTCGATGTCGACGTCGGCGTTCTTGATACCGGCCGCCTCATGGGCGACCACGATGATCCCCTGGTCCCTGGCCTGCTTGAGCACCGACTCCAGCGCCTCGGGCGAGTTGGGGACGACGGTGATCGCGGCGGGCGACTGGGCGATCAGGTCCTGGATGATCTGGATCTGCTTCTCGGGGCTGGCGTCATCCGCGCCCTCCTGGCGGGCGTCGAGCCCCGTCTCCTCGGCGAACTCCTTCACGCCGACCTCCATGCGGTCGAACCAGCCGACGCCCGAGATCTTGACCACCGTGACCATCGCGCCGTCTTCGGCGCTCCCGCCGGTCTCGCCACCACCGGTGGTGCCGCCGACCTGACCGCAGCCGGCGAGGGCGAGCATCGCCACGGCACCGAATCCGACACCTGCAAGCAACTTCGTCTTACGCATGTTCCACTCCTTCGTGTGTGAGCCAGTGTTAGTTTCCACCACCCCCAGGGAGGAATGGGAAGAAATCTCATCGCTGTGGAACAGTAAAACGTGATCCTGCCGCTTGTCAATGCGAAATCTCACACCCGTTGCGCAACCGTTGCGCAACGGGGAGGCCGAAGGAGCGACGCGGCTAGAGCGCGGCGACGGCCTCGATCTGCACGCCGGCAGCCCGCAGGCCGACAAGCGCGGGATGATCCACCGCGCCGTCGGTCACCAGCAGATCGATCTCGCCTGGACCTGCGACATTCGTCAGGTGCACCCGACCGAGTTTCGATGCGTCGGCGACGACGATGACCCGGTCGCACGCATCGATCGCCGCGCGCTTCACAGCACCCTCTTCATTGCTGTAGTCCGAGAGGCCGCGCTTGCCGTCGACACCCGAGACGCCCATCACGTACACGTCGCAGTTGTAGCGCTTGAACGCCTCGATCGACTCGGCCCCGACCAGGCTGAGCTCGCCGGGGCGCACGCGCCCACCCGTGACGAGGATCGTGGTGTTGGGCTCGTCGTGGAGCTCGAGGGCGACGAGGATGCTGGGCGTGACGACGGTGAGTCCGAGGCCCTTGCCGACGATCGCGCGGGCCACCGCGAGGGCGGTACTGCCGCTGTCGAGCACGACGGTCTCGCCGTGGTTGAGGTGGGCGACGGCCGCTGCGGCGATGTTGATCTTCTCGCGCGCTCCCATCAGCGCCCGGGAGTTGAATCCCGGCTCCACGGCGGTCCCGTGGGCTGCGATCACACCACCCGTCACCCGACGTACGCTGCCGCGCTCCTCGAGGAGTTCCAGGTCGCGCCTGATGGTCATCTCGGAGACGTCGAACTCCAGGGCGAGGGCCTTGAACTCGGCCTCGCCGTCAGAGAGGACCCGCTGTTCGATCAGCGCGCGGCGCTCGTGGGCTTCCATCCCTACCTCCTCGTGTGGCAGATCCAACCTTAGGCGACCCGCTTGTGTGAATGAGTAACTTGTGCTTTGCTCATCGTTAATCTTTCACAGTGCTTGTGATCCATTCCGAAGAAACGAGGAAAGACATGCCCAACTGGCTCCCCGAGGTGTTCGGCACGCAGAAGCCGATCGTGGCGATGCTGCACCTGGCCCCGCTCCCCGGCGACCCCGGCTACGACACCGCTGCCGGAGTGGCCGCGATCGTGAACCGCGCCAAGGGCGAACTCGACGCGCTGCTGAGCGGTGGAGTGGACGCCGTGCTCATCTCGAACGAGTTCAGCCTCCCGTACCTGACGAAGACCGAGCCGATCACCGCGATCACTATGGCCCGCATCATCGGCGAACTGCAGGGCGAACTCGCCGTGCCGTACGGCGTGAACGTGCTGTGGGACGGCCGTGCCTCCATCGACCTCGCCACCGCCACTGACGCCGCATTCGTCCGCGAGATCTTCACGGGCGTCTACGCCAGCGACTTCGGGCTGTGGAACACGAACGTCGGCGAGGTGGCCCGTCACCGGCACCGCATCGGTGCGGCGAACGTGAAGCTGCTCTTCAACATCGTGCCGGAGTCGGCCGCCTACCTCGCCGAGCGCGACCTCGGCGCGATCGCCCGCTCCACGGTGTTCGCGACCAACCCCGATGCCCTCTGCGTCTCCGGACTCACCGCCGGCGCCCCCACCGACACGCAGTCGTTGGCCATCGTGAAGGAGAACGCCGGAGATGTGCCGGTGTTCGTCAACACCGGCGTGCGGGCCTCCAACGTCGCCGACCAGCTGTCGGTGGCCGACGGCGCGGTCGTCGGCACCTACTTCAAGCAGGACGGCAAGTTCGAGAACCGCGCCGACCGCGCACGGGTGGAAGAGCTCATGGGTGCCGCGAAGGCGTTCCGCTCGCAGCTCGTCTGACCGCGAGCTCCCGCTACGCGCAGAGCCGCTCCCGATCCTGGTGGTCGCGGGGCGGCTCCGTGCGTCTCGGGCCGAGGGCCCCGATCACGGTCGCACCGGCAGGACATCACTCAGATCGGCGCGCGTGCCGGAGGCGTGGATACGACCGGATGCCGCTGCATCCGCCCAGGCCTCCGTGCCGGTG
Organism: Microbacterium oxydans; assembly: GCF_006540085.1. Lineage (GTDB taxonomy): Bacteria > Actinomycetota > Actinomycetes > Actinomycetales > Microbacteriaceae > Microbacterium > Microbacterium oxydans. Next base: position 51,594 of record NZ_BJOG01000009.1, read on the forward strand.
GAGACGGCGATCCACGTCGCCGCATCCATCTCGACCACGTTCGGCGGTGTACCTCGCGTGTGCCGGGGCCCCTGGATGACCTGTACCGCACCGAAGGGTGGGACGCGCACCTCGACGCTGTTGCCCGGCGCCTTCTCGTCGAGGAGCTGCAGCAGGTAGCGCACGGACGTGGCGAGGTCGGTGCGCTGCGGCTTCGCACCGGAGGCCTCCGCGGTGCGGACAGCGTCGAGCGCCGCGCGTCCGTCCACGATGTCGATCTTCTTGGCCATTGCTCCAGACTACGACCGGCCGCGGCGCGCCGAGTCCTATGCTCGAACGCATGAGCATGCATCCCCAGGGCGCCCGCGCCGAGCTGCTCGCGGCGGTCGCCGACCACTCGTGGGGCGTGCGCATTCCCCCGCTGGCCGACCCGCAGAGCGCCCACGACGCGGCTGTCCTCATCCTGTTCGGTGTGCTCGACAGCGTCCCGGCCTCCACGATCGTCGCGGCCGTCGCCCGAGACCTCGACGTGCTGCTGCAGCGGCGCGCCCCCACGCTCTCGTCGCACCCCGGACAGGTCTCCTTCCCCGGCGGGAGGGTGGAACCGGAAGATGCCGACGTCGTCGCCACGGCCCTGCGCGAGGCGGAAGAGGAGACCGGACTGGACCCGGCCGGTGTCGAGATCCTGGCCACCCTGCCCGAGATCCCGCTCGCCGCGAGCAACCATCTCGTGACCCCCGTGCTGGCGTGGTGGCAGTCGCCGTCCCGGGTCGTGGCGGTCGATCATGCGGAGACGGTCGAGGTGTTCCGAGTCCCTGTCGCGCAGTTGCTCGATCCGGAGACCAGGTTCACCTCGACGATCACCCGCATGGGCCACACCTTCCGCGGCCCGGCGTTCGATGTCGACGGCACGATCGTCTGGGGCTTCACCGCGATGGTGCTCGACGCGCTCTTCGACGCGGCCGGCTGGACCGTGCCGTGGGACTCCACGGTAGAGCGCCCCGTAGAGCTCTGAACGTCGCCAGAGGGCCGCACGCCACAGACCGCCGAAACCCGGTCCACGACCCTCGGTAGTCTGGACGGGTGAAGATTCTCGTCCTCGGTTCCGGTGCCCGTGAGCACGCGATCATCCTCGCCCTGCGGGCAGAGCAGACGGAGCACGAGATCTTCGTCGCGCCGGGCAACGCCGGCATCGCTCAGGATGCCACCCCGGTCTCGGTCGATCCGCTCGATGGTGGAGCGGTCACCGCCTTCGCCCATGAGCACGCGATCGATCTGGTCGTCGTCGGTCCTGAGGCCCCGCTCGTCGCCGGGGTCGCCGATGCACTGCGTGTCCGCGGAATCCCGGTGTTCGGACCGGGGAAGGCCGCCGCCCAGCTGGAGGGCTCGAAGTCGTTCGCGAAGCGCGTGATGGATGCCGCCGGCGTCCCCACCGGCCGCGCTGTCCGCGCCGCCACCACGGCCGATGTCGAGTCGGCGTTCGACGACCTCGGCGCCCCCTACGTGGTCAAGGCCGATGGACTCGCTGCGGGCAAGGGCGTCATCGTCACGTCCGACCGCGCGCACGCCCTCGCACACGCCGAGCAGTATCTTCCCGCAGGCCCCGTGCTGATCGAGGAATTCCTCTCCGGCCCCGAGGTCTCCCTGTTCTTCCTGAGCGACGGCGACACCGTGCGCGCACTCAGCCCCGCACAGGACTTCAAGCGTGCGCTCGACGGCGACGAAGGGCCCAACACGGGAGGCATGGGCGCCTACTCGCCGCTCCCGTGGCTCGACGAGCAGTTCGGCAGCGAGCGGGCCTTCGTCGAAGAGGTCACCCGCGACGTGGCACTTCCCGTCGTGCGGCAGCTCGACGCGGAGGGCACCCCGTTCATCGGACTCCTCTACGCGGGGCTGATCCTCACCCCCGCCGGCGTACGCGTGATCGAGTTCAACGCCCGCTTCGGAGACCCCGAGACGCAGATCGTGCTTCCGCGCCTGGTCACCCCGCTGTCGGAACTGCTGTTCGCCGCGGCATCCGGCACCCTCGAGGATCAGCCGGAGCCCGTGTTCAGCGACGACGTCGCGATCACGGTCGTGCTGGCCAGCGAGGGATATCCCGAGTCGCCGCAGACCGGCCGCCCGATCGAGGGCCTGGCCGACGCCGCAGCCGTCGAGGGCGTCCGGATCGTGCACGCCGCCACTGCGAGCCCCGATGCCCCGGGCGGATCGCTCATCGCCACGGGCGGTCGGGTGCTGAACGTGGTGGCTGTCGCCTCCGACTTCCGCACCGCGCGGGACCGCGCCTACGACGCGATCGCCCGTATCCGCCTCGACGGCTCCCACTACCGCACCGACATCGCCGCCCGCGTCGCCGAGTAACCGGCGCCGCCCGCGTCGTCACGCCCGCCGCGTCGTCGCGTCGTCGCGCTTGCCGTGCCGCGGAGCGCACGGCTTCTTCACGAACGCACGGCTTCCCCACGCCGACTGCCCGTGCGCTCGGCGAGTGCACGGGCAGTCGGCGGGCTCGGGGAGCCGGAGAAGTTCGCGGCGTAGGGCATGAAATCCGCCGAATACGGGGCGGATGACTGCCAACGTGTGTGAACGCGATTGACACTCGACGCTTTCTTCAAGAAAGTTATCGCATGCCGGTCCGCTCCGACTGGTCGTCTGCGACCTGCCCCATCGCGCGCTCCGCCGACATCCTCGCCGACCCCTGGGTGCTGCTCATCCTGCGTGAGCTCTTCTCCGGACGCACCCGGTTCGACCAGCTGCGCGAAGCCACCGGCGCGGCCGACTCCGTGCTGTCCCGGCGACTCACAGCGATGAGCGAGGCAGGACTCGTCGAGCGCGAAGACCCCGCCGATGCGCGCAGCGGTTACCGCGTGACGATCGCGGGGCATCAGACACTCCCGATCCTGCACGCCTACGCACGGTTCTCCCGCGTGACCGACCCCGATGGCCCCTGGGGTCTGACGGTGAGCTGCGGTCGATGCGGCGAGATCTCGGATTCGGTCGATTGGTGCGTCACGTGCGCGGCACCCCTCGACGTCGACAGCACCCACTGGGCGCGACGCAGCATGGGCGGGGAGCCGTTCGCCCTTCTCACCGGACGCGCAGCATGACCGCCGAATCGCTCGACGGGCCGATCGAGGAACCCCTCGGCACTCGGCAGCGTCGATTCCACCCCGCGTGGACTGTGGCCCTCGTGGCTCTCATCGCCCTGATCGGCGCCGCCGGTTTCCGCGCAGCTCCCGGCGTGCTCATGGTGCCACTCGAGGAGGAGTTCGGATGGACCACGGCGGAGTTGTCGCTCGCCGTCTCCATCAATCTGCTGCTCTACGGACTCATCGCCCCGTTCGCAGCAGCCCTCATGCAGCGGTTCGGGATCCGCGCGGTCACGGTCGTCGCTCTCTTCGTGATCGGGGCGGGCTCAGCGCTGAGCGTGTTCGTGGCGACCCCCGGCCAGCTCATCCTGACCTGGGGCGTGCTGATCGGACTCGGCACGGGCTCGATGGCGCTCGTGTTCGCGGCGACCATCACCGACACCTGGTTCGCCACCCGGCGCGGACTCGTCTCGGGCGTTCTGACCGCAGGCAGCGCGACGGGTCAGCTCATCTTCCTCCCCGTGATCGCGGCCGCTGCCGAGGACGTCGGTTGGCGCGGAGCGTCACTCATCATCGCGGGCGGAGCTCTCGCCGTCGTGCCCCTGGTCTGGATCTTCCTGCGCAACAGGCCGAGCGACCTCGGCGTCGCCCGCTACGGCGAGACCTCACTCGCGCCCGCCCCTGCACCCGTCCGTCGCGGCTCTGCCTGGGGCGCAGCGAAGCTCGCCCTCTCGACGCTGAGAGAAGCCGCGCGCACCAAGACCTTCTGGGCGCTGGCGATCGGCTTCGCGATCTGCGGAGCGACGACCAACGGACTGATCGGCACGCATTTCATCCCGAGCGCCCACGACCATGGCATGGCGACGACCACCGCGGCCGGCCTTCTCGCGGTCGTGGGCGTCTTCGACATCGTCGGCACCGTGTTCTCCGGCTGGCTCACCGACCGCGTGAATCCACGCATCCTCCTGGCCGCGTATTACGCGCTGCGCGGGGTGAGCCTGCTCTTCCTGCCGAGCCTGCTCTCGGCGGAGGTGCAGCCGAGCATCGTCGTGTTCATCGTCATCTACGGGCTCGACTGGGTCGCGACCGTGCCGCCGACCATCGCGCTGTGCCGTGAGGTCTTCGGCGACAAGGGTCCGCTCGTGTTCGGCTGGGTGTTCGCGGCGCATCAGATCGGCGCCGGCATCGCCTCGATCCTCGCCGGTGTCGTGCGCGACCACACCGGCCAGTACACGGTCGCGTGGTTCGCCGCCGCGGGTCTCTGCGCGGTCGCCGCCCTGGTCAGCGCGACCATCCGCAGGCATCCCGCACCCTGACCCTCGTTCCTATCGCGCAAATGGTTGCATCCCGGGGCGGAATGCAACCATTTGCGCGATTGGTGACGAGGAAGGGCGTCAGAGCACCTTGGAGAGGAAGTCCTTCAGACGCTCGTTCTTGGGGGCGCCGAACAGCTCGGCGGGCGGGGCCTCCTCCACCACGACGCCGCCGTCCATGAAGACCGTGCGGCCGGAGACCTCACGCGCGAAGCCCATCTCGTGCGTCACCAGCACCATGGTCATGCCGCCGGAGGCGAGGTCGCGGATGACCTGGAGCACCTCGCCGACCATCTCCGGGTCGAGCGCGCTCGTCGCCTCGTCGAACAGCATGATCTCGGGGTCCATCGCCAGCGCACGGGCGATCGCCACGCGCTGCTTCTGACCGCCGGAGAGGGATGCCGGCTTCGCGCCCGCCTTCTCCGACAGGCCGACACGCTCGAGGAGCGAGAGCGCCCGCTCCTTCGCCTCGGCCTTGGTCAGCTTGCCGCACTCGACCGGGGCGAGAGTGATGTTCTCGAGCACGGTCATGTGCGGGAAGAGGTTGAAGTGCTGGAACACCATGCCGATGCGCTGGCGCACCTCATCGAGCTTCACGCTCTTGTCCGTCAGGTCGACGCCATCGATGATGACGTGCCCCGACGTGGGCTCCTCGAGCTTGTTCAGGCAGCGCAGCAGCGTGGACTTCCCCGAGCCGGACGGGCCGATGACCGCGACGACCTCGCCATCCTCCACGGCCAGATCGATGCCCTTGAGCACCTCGTTGTCACCGAACGACTTGTGCAGGTCCTGCACCAGGATCTTGCTCATGCGTTGAACGTCCTCTCCAGGCGGTTCGCGAGCAGCGTCAGCAGCGTGATCACGACGAAGTAGATGATGGCGACGATCGTCAGCACCTGCGCCGACAGATACGTCGAGGCGATGATCTGGCGGGAGACGAACGTCAGCTCGGCGAGGCCGATGACGCTGATCAGCGACGTGTCCTTGAGGGTGATGATGCCCTGGTTGACGAACGAGGGCACCATGATGCGGAACGCCTGCGGGAGCACGACCTTCTGCATGGTCTTCCAGTGGCTCAGACCCAGCGAACGCGAGGCCTCGTTCTGGCCGGGGTCGACCGCCTGGATGCCACCGCGGATGATCTCGGTCATGTAGGCACCCGTGTTGAGCGAGAGCGTGATCGCTCCGGCGACGAACGGGTTGAAGGTGAGGCCGGGGAACAGCTGCGGGATCGCGAAGAACACGAAGAAGGCCTGGATGAGGATCGGAGTGCCGCGGAAGACGTACACGTAGGCGGTCGCGACCCAGCGGAACGGCGCGAACTTCGAGACCCGTCCGAAGCCGAAGATGAGCCCCAGGATGAACGCGGCCACGATGGCGACGATCGTCGCGAGGATCGTGAGCCACAGGCCCTCCATGAGAGCCGGCCAGTACTTCACCGCGACGGAGAAGATGTCGGTCGGCTGCGTGGACTCCTCGCCACCCGACAGATAGGTGTCGACGATCTTGTCGTACTCCCCTGAAGCCTTGAGGTTCGCGAGCCCGGCGTTGAACATCTCGATCAGCTCGGGCTTCTGCCCCTTGTTGACCGCGAATCCGTACTCGCCGCCGAGCTCGGGCTGACCCACGAGGCGGAAGCCGGAGCCCTGCTGGATGCCGTATGCCAGCACCGGGAAGTCCTCGAAGTAGCCGACCGCCTGGCCGGCCTTCACCGCGTCGACCATGTCGGTCGTGTCCTGGTACGGGGTGACCTTGAACCCGTACTCGTCCTTGTTCTCGTCGGCGAAGGTCTGCCCCTGCGTACCGGTCTTGACCGCGACGGCCTTGCCGTCGAGGTCGTCGAGCGACGTGATGTCGCTCGACTCGAGCACGCCGAGCTGGATGCCGCTGGTGAAGTAGGGCTCGCTGAAGTCGAACGTCTTCTGCCGCTCCTCGGTGATCGACATGCCGGCCATGACCGCATCGACCTGGTTCGACTGCAGCGCCTGGACGGCGGCGTCGAATCCGAGCTGGCGGATCTCGACCTCGAACCCCTGGTCCTTCGCGATCGCGCGGAGCAGGTCCATGTCGATGCCGACGAGGTCACCGTCGGCATTCGTGAACTCGAACGGCGCGAACGTCGTGTCGGTGCCGATGACGTACTTGTCGCCGTCGTTCGCTGCGGCGGCGGGGGCGGCACCGGCGAGGAGCGCCCCGACGCCGACGAAGGCGACGAGTGCGGCTGCGCCGGCGGTGCGCACCGATCGGCGCAGACGGCCAGCCGCGGTGGATGGATTTCGGATCACGACGTGTGCTCCTCGGGTCGACAGCAGCGACCGGACGACCGCCGAGGAACTACCCTAGCTCGCGGCGAGTCGGGTGCCCGAAACGTCGATCCAATACCGGCGGACGAGAGGCTGCCCCGCCTGCGGTGCCTCGATCACGTCTTCGAGCTCGCCACCGGCTCCCTCGATGGTGCGGATGGACCCGACGTTGTCGTCGTCACAGGTGAGCATGACCCGTTCGTAGCCCTCCGCCTTCGCCTCGCGGAGCACCTGCCGCATCGCCTCGCGAACGATCCCTTCGCGGCGACGGGAAGGGATCACCGAATAACCGATGTGGCCGCCGAAGCGACGCAGGTAGTCGTTGAGCTCTCGGCGGAAGGAGAGGAAGCCGACCACCTGATCGCCCTCGGTGATCCAGTAGTAGTCGCAGGGCACGTGCCCCTCCGGGAGCACCGCGCCAGGTGTGGCGTAGAGCTCTGCACGCTCGACGAACGCCTCGAAAGCGGCCCGGTCCGGCACGAAGCCCTTCTCGAGACCGCCCCCGTCGACGTGTCCACCCTCGAACTCGGCCACTGCGGCGGCCCAGGAGTCGAAGAGGTCGATGTTCGGTCGAGAGAGTGCGATCGTCATCGCCCGATGACACCAGAAAGGGGCGGCATCCGCAAACCGACGGACACGGCCCCTCCCCTGGTTCGACTACTCGGTGCGCGCGGATCCGGGCGCTGCCGGCTCCGTCTTGTCGTAACGACCGAGGAACAGCGAGGCGATGAGCGCGACCGCCATGACGCACGCCGGCAGCAGGATCGCCTGCGACATTCCCGCAGCGAACCCGTCCGCCACCTGCGGCGGCAGTGCACCCCCGGTGGAGATGCCCGCCGGTGCGTCAGCGAGCCCCGGAAGGTTCGCTTCGAGACGGGACTGCATGAACGCGGCGATGGAGGCCGACCCGATCACCGATCCGATGGTCCTGGTGGTGTTGTAGATGCCGGCACCTGCACCCGCCTGGCGCGGGGGCAGCTTGCGCGTCGCGGTGGTGGCGAGTGGACCCCACATGCCGGCGTTGCCGATACCCATCAGCGCCGAGGGCAGCAGGAACATCCAGATCGGGGTGTCCATGTTGATCAGAGCGGAGTACCAGATCAGTGCGGCGGCGACGCAGAGCAGCCCGGGGATGAGGATGATGCGCGGGTCCACGCGGTCGAGGATCTTGCCCGCGACCGGAGCGAGCACTCCCGACAGCACCGCCATCGGGATGAGGAGCAGCGCCGCCTCCGTCGGGGTGAGCCCCCGCGCGGTCTGCAGGAAGAACATCATCGGCAGCGACATGCTCGTCACCGTGAAGCCCACGGCGGCGATGGCCACGTTCGCTCCGGAGAAGTTGCGGTCGCGGAACAGTTCGAGCGGAACGAGAGGTTCACTGCGTGTCTTCGCCTGCTGGAGGATGAACAACCCGAGCACGACGAGTCCGGCGATGATCAGGCTCCACACCGAGATCGGGCCCCAGATCACGCCCCAGTCGAATTTCTCGCCTTCCTGGAGTCCGAACACGATGAGGAACAGCGCCACGGCGCTGAGCACCACACCCACGATGTCGAAGCGGTGCGGGTGCGTGGCCAGCTTCGGGACCAGGCGCCAAGCGAGCACGAAGGCGACGATGCCGACCGGGATGTTCACGAAGAAGATCCACTCCCAGCCGAAGCCGTCCACGAGCAGACCACCCACGAGCGGACCGACGAGCGTGGCGACACCGGCGGTCGCACCCCACAGGCCCATCGCCGCGCCTCGACGTTCGGGCGGGAAGGTGCGGGTGATCACGGCCATGGTCTGCGGGGTCATGAAAGCGGCGCCGAGACCCTGCACGGCACGTGCGGCGATGAGCATCTCGAGCGAATCGGACAGCCCGCACCACAGCGAGGCGAGGGTGAACACCGCGAGGCCGATGAGGTAGATGTTCTTCGGGCCGAAGCGGTCACCCAGGCGCCCGGTGATCAACAGCGGCACCGCATACGCGAGCAGGTAGGCGCTCGTGACCCACACGACGTTGTCGAGGTTGTTCGTGTTGGGGTCGAGGGCGGCCTTGATCGCCGGGTTCGCGACCGAGACGATCGTGGTGTCGACCAGGATCATGAAGAACCCGATGACCAGCGCCCAGAGGGCGGGCCAGGGGCTCGCGGGCTTGTGCCCGACCGAGTAGGTACCGGTCGACGGACCGGAGGTGGAGGGCGCGGAGACCGGCGGGCGGTCTCCGTCGCGAGGGATATCTGTCATTGCTGTGCAGCCTTTCGCTGAGCGCGGTAGCGGTCTGAGTTCTGGAATGCCGTGGGACCCCACGGCAGGACACGGGCTTCGAGACGATCGAGGAGGGAGTCGAGCCAGCGGAGCTCGGCCGCCAGCAGAGCTTCCTGACGCTCGATCTCGACCAGCACCTGCTCGGGCACGTGCTTCTCCCTCGCGTTGCCGAGCCCGTCGCGGTGGCGAGCGTGATCCTCGACGAGCGCGACGCGCCTCGCGCGCAGGAGGTCCATGACCTCCGGGCGCTCGAGGTTGTGCGCCTCGGCGAGCGCGATGCGGAAGTCGGCCGGGTGATCGATGCGGGGCAGCTCACGCTGCACCCACGTCACGACGGCCTCACGTCCGGTCTCCGTCAAGGAGTAGGTCGTCCGCTCGGGCCGATTTCCCTCGCGGTCGATGCCGAGTTCGTCGATCAGGCCGGCGCGGTGCAGCCGGGACACCGTGTGGTACAGCGTCCCGTTGGTGATCGTGAGCAGGCGATCATCATGGCGCGCCCGCATGAGACGCACCATCTCATAGGGGTGCATGTCGCCTTCGCGCAGCAGCGCGAGCACCATCACCCCCATGGGAGTGAGCCGGTCGACCGCATCCTTCTTCATGTCCCACCTCAAATAGTCCATGTGGACTATACGCCTGTTTCCGCCCCTTGAACAGACGGGGTCGAACTTCTCACCGAGGCCCATGCTCTCCGTCGAGACCCACGCCCCCCGGCGTGTGCGGGGATGGGTGTCGGCGCGGAGCATGGGTCGCGAAGGAGCGCGAGTGAGTGCATCGCGAGGGAACCGGGATAATGGGCGGGTGAGCACACCTTCAGAAGGCACGGCACAGAGCATTCCCGGCTGGCGGCACATCTACTCGGGCAAGGTCCGCGACCTGTACGCCTCCGAGGATCCGGCGGATACGCGCATCCTCGTCGTCGCCTCCGACCGGGTGAGCGCCTTCGACTTCGTCCTCTCCCCCGGTATCACCGACAAGGGCGCCCTGCTGACGCGACTGAGCCGCTGGTGGTTCGCGCAGCTCTCCGACTTCCCCAACCACATCGCCGAGGGCGAGCTGCCAGAGGCCGTGGCGGATCGCGCGATGCTCGCCCAGTCGCTCGAGATGCTGCCGATCGAGTGCGTCGTACGCGGTTACATCACCGGTTCCGGATGGGCGGAGTATCGGGAGAGCGGGACGGTGTGCGGCATCCCGCTGCCGGCCGGCCTGCAGAACGGCGACCGACTGCCCGAACCTCTCTTCACTCCGGCATACAAGGCCCCGATGGGCGAACACGATGAGAACATCACGTTCGAGCGCGCGGTCGAGCTCGTCGGCGCCGACCGCGCGGCCGAGCTGCGCGACACCTCCCTTGCCATCTACACGGCTGCGGCCGCCATCGCCGAGGAGAAGGGTCTGATCCTCGCCGACACCAAGTTCGAGTTCGGCACGGACGCCGACGGCACGCTGCGCCTGGCCGACGAGGTGCTCACGAGCGATTCGTCCCGCTACTGGGATGCCGAGGCCTGGCGCACCGGCACCACACCGAGCGCGCGGATGGCGAGCTTCGACAAGCAGATCGTGCGCGACTGGCTCGCCGCCAACTGGGACCAGGAGGGCGAGCCACCCCTGCTCCCGGACGACGTGGTCGAGCGCACCGCCGACCGCTACCGCGAGCTGATCGAGCGCCTCGGCGCCTGACGCTTCAGGCCTGACGACTCAGCTCAGCTCCACCCGGCGCACGTCTGTGTGGATGAAGTCGTCACCCTTGAAGAGCAGAGGCTCGTCGCGACTGATCGCGAGCGCATAAGAGAAGCAGTCGCCGTAGTTCAGCCGAGCCGCGCTCCCGGAACCGCGTCCGAATCTGACGAACGCCCTGGCCGCCAGACGCGCCTGGGCCTCGTCGAGCGGAACGACGGTCGCACCCGTCGCTTCCAAAAGCTCGTCCAGCGCGAGCACCTTCGCCTCGCCTCCCTTGCCGCGGAGCACGATCATGCACTCCGTGAGCGTGGCCGCGGACAGTGAGAAGGGACCCTCCTCCAACAGTTCGCTCATCTCGGCAGCTTCGGGCTCAGCCATCAAGACAGCCACGAGGGCCGAGGAATCGACGATCAACGCGGCATACCCGTCTCGTCGTAGAGCTCGTCCATGATCTCCTCGGTCGTGCGTCCGGGGGAGGGAATCTGCTGCGCCCGGCGGATCACCGCACGGATACGGCGACGGCGCTCCTCTTCTTCGCCCGAGCGCTGCTCCTCCAACTCGGCGAGGCGCCGCCGAACGGCATCTTCCACCGCACTGGTCTGACTCTGCCCGGTGAGCGCCGCGAGCCGGCGCACCAGCTCATGCGTCGTCTCGTTCTTGATGTTCAGGCTCATGTCTACCATTCTACCTCGCCGTCTACCATGGTAGAAGACGTTCAGTGAAAACTCAGGAATCGGTAGTGTTGCTCCGGCACTCCTGCCATCCCCCGAACCTGAGGAGCCCGCATGGCCCTGTGGAAGCTGCACGGAAACGGCCGCACGGTCGAGCCCGGCGCCGTCGTCCGTCCCGACGAGCGCCTGAACTGGCCCGCGACGATCGCGATCGGACTCCAGCATGTCGTGGCGATGTTCGGGGCCACGTTCCTGGTGCCGATCATCACCGGGTTCCCGGTCGCCACCACGCTTCTCTTCAGCGGTGTAGGAACGATCCTGTTCCTGCTGGTCACACGCAACAAGCTGCCCAGCTACCTCGGTTCGTCGTTCGCCTTCATCGCGCCCGTGACCGCCGCCACCGCCTCCGCGAACATGGGCACGGCCCTGGCCGGGATCGTCGCGGTCGGCGTACTGCTGGCGATCATCGGGGTCGTGGTGCACACGGTCGGGGTGAAGTGGGTCGACCGCTTCCTGCCGCCGGTCCTCGCCGGCACGATCGTCGCCCTCATCGGGTTCAACCTCGCCGGTGCCGCGCACAACAACTACGCGGCAGCGCCCGTGACGGCGACGTTCACGCTCGCCATCACCATCCTCTTCGCCGTCGTCTTCCGCGGATTCCTGGGCCGCATCTCGATCTTCCTCGGCGTGATCGCCGGCTACATCTTCGCGGCGTTCCGGGGAGAGCTCGACTTCTCGGCCGTCGAGAAGGCCGACTGGGTGGGCCTTCCCACCTTCCACTTCCCGAACTTCACCGAGCCCGGCACCCTCACCGCGCTCGCGATGTTCCTTCCCGTGGTCCTGGTCCTGATCGCCGAGAACGTCGGACACGTGCGCGGCGTCGCGACCATGACGGGTGACACGACCGTGAACCAGCAGACCGGCAAGGCCCTGATCGCAGACGGCGTCTCCACCACGCTCGCGGGATTCTTCGGCGGTTCGGGCACGACGACCTACGGCGAGAACATCGGCGTGATGGCATCCACCCGCGTCTACTCGACCGCCGCGTACTGGGTGGCCGGCGCGGCCGCGATCCTCCTCAGCCTCTCCCCCAAGTTCGGCGAGGTCATCAACTCGGTGCCCGCGGGAGTGCTCGGCGGCGTGACCACGGCGCTCTACGGCCTGATCGGCGTCATCGGCATCAAGATCTGGGTCGACAACCGGGTCGACTTCTCGCGCCCGGTCAACCAGTACACGGCAGCCGTCGCGCTGATCATGGCCGTCGGAGGCTTCATGATCAAGGACGAGGCATCCGGCTTCGAGTTGGGCGGCATCGTCATCGCCACCGTCGCTGCGATCCTGATCTACCACCTGGGCAACCTCATCGCCCGCCTGCGCAAGACAGGCGCCGACGACCCCAAGCCCTTGGAGGCCGTCGGCCCGCTCGGCGGCGATCCCGAGTAAGCCGGTCCCACAGACGACGATCCCGGATGCCCCTCCTGAGGCATCCGGGATCGCTGCGTTCGCCGTGGAGCGCTCAGCCGATGAGCCCGAAAACCTGATCGGCCGACACCATCTCCGCGACCTCGGCACGATGGGACAGGGTCCCGGTCCGGTGCGCGTTCACCGTGGTCTCCATCTTCATGGCGTCGAGCACCGCGACGGGTTCGCCCTCCGTGACCTCGGCGCCGTCGTCGACGAGCCACCGCACGAGAGTGCCGGGAACCGGCGAGCGCAGCTCACTCGGATCGGTCGTGGGTGCTGCGGCCGCAGGGTCGACGGGATGACCGAGGCCCGACAACAATCCGGCAGGGATCCCGAGCATCACACGTCGACCGTCGATCTCGACCGGGAAGCGCTGCAGCACGGACTCCGGCACCGCTGCCGGTCGCGACTGAGTCTCGAGCTTCGGCAGCAGCGCCTTCTCGATCCACTGGGTGTGCACCGCGAAGGTCGCCGTGGCGAACGCCTGCTCGTCGAGCGCCATCACGTCGAACGGGATGACGGTGGCCGGCCCATCCACGGTGAGCTCCCGCAGTGCCCGCCGCGCACGCACGATGGCGGCATCGCGGGAGTCGGCATGCACGATCAGCTTGGCGATCATCGAGTCGAAGGCCGATTGCACGACGTCGCCCTCCTCGATACCGCTGTCCCACCGCACACCGGGTCCGCCGGGGATGCGCAGACGGTCGACGCGACCGGGGCTGGGAAGGAAGCCACGGCCGGGGTCTTCGGCGTTGATGCGGAACTCGAAGGCATGCCCGACGGGTGTGGGCGTCTCGACGAACGACGGTCCCTCCCCGAAGGCGATGCGGAACTGCTCGCACACGAGGTCGGTTCCGGTGACCTCTTCGGTGACCGGATGCTCCACCTGCAGTCGGGTGTTCACCTCGAGGAACGAGATGGTGCCGTCGGCGGCGAGCAGGAACTCAACGGTGCCCGCCCCGCGGTACTGCACCTCACCGCAGATCGAGCGCGCTGCATCGTGGAACCGCGCACGCTGCTCGACGGAGAGCCCGGGAGCAGGCGCCTCCTCGATCAGCTTCTGATTGCGGCGCTGCATCGAGCAGTCGCGGTCGCCGACCACCACGACACCGCCGAGTCCGTCGCCGAGCACCTGCACCTCGATGTGGCGCGGGCTCTCGAGGAAGCGCTCCACGAAGCACTCTCCTCGGCCGAAAGCCGCGACCGCCTCGCGAGTGGCCGCGTCGAAGGCCCCCGCGACCTCGGAAAGCTCACGCACCACCTTGAGCCCGCGTCCGCCGCCGCCGAACGCGGCCTTGATCGCGATCGGGAGGCCATGTTCCTCGGCGAACGCCACCGCCTCCGCGGGCCCTGCCAGAGGCTCGTCGGTGCCGGCGGCGAGCGGTGCGCCGACCTGCTGGGCGATGCGGCGGGCCGTCATCTTGTCGCCGAGCGCGTCGATGCTCTCGGGGGTCGGTCCGATCCAGACCAGCCCCGCATCCTCCACGGCACGGGCGAAGCCCGCGCTCTCCGACAGGAATCCGTATCCGGGGTGCACGGCAGTCGCCCCTGACCGCCGCGCGGCCGCGAGCAGCGCGTCGACGGACAGGTACGTCTCGGCCGCCGTGGAGCCGCCCAGCCCCACGGCCTCGTCGGCCAGGCGCACGTGCAGGGCATCGGCATCCTGATCCGCATAGACCGCGACCGAGGTGTATCCGGCTTCAGCGCAGGCACGGATCACACGAACCGCGATCTCTCCGCGATTCGCGATCAGCACCTTCTGCGTGGGTGACGCCGTGGTCATGAGGGCTCCTTGACGGTGAGACGAAGACGCACTCCCGGAGCCAGCTGACCCGCGAGGTCGAGGCTGCGATCCGTGAGCGCACCGATGATGGGGTATCCCCCGGTGAGCGGATGGTCGGGGAGGAACAGGACCGGCTGTCCGTCGGGCGGCACCTGGATCGCACCGGTGACGGCACCCTCGCTCGCGAGTTCGCCCACGCGCGCACGTTCCAGAGGCACCTCACCGTGCAGGCGGATGCCGACGCGATCGGACCGTGGCGTGACCGTCCACTCCTGGTCGGTGAGGGTGGCGAGTGCCGACGCCGTGAACCAGTCGTCGCGCGGACCGAGCGTGATCTCGAGCTCGATGAGTTCGCCGGGGGCCGGCAGATCGCGCGGAAGGGCATCGGGCTCGACGGGATGCACGCCGGCGTCGCCGACCCGGATGACGGCACCGGCTCCGAGCCTTTCCGGGCCGAGACCGGCGAGCGTGTCCGCCGCGCGACTTCCCAGCGCCGGCGCCGCGTCCAGGCCCCCACGGACGGCGACGACGTAGCGCAGTCCGCGTTCGGGGTGCCCGAGAGTGAGGTGATCGCCGTCGACCGTGGCGAAGGGTTCACCGTGTGCGACAGAGCGCTCGCGCCCCTCGGCGTCCTGCAGGGTGAGCGCACCGAGAGCACCGGTGACCGCCGCGACACCGGCACCCCGGAACCGCAGGACCGTTCCCCCGACGCTCTCAAGCACCGCGGCATCGGTCGCGTTGCCCACAGCCCGGTTGGCATCGCGCATCGCCCGACGGTCGGCCGCCCCCGATGCCGAGACCCCGAGCGCCGCATAGCCGGGGCGACCCCCATCCTGCACCAGCAGCTGCAGCGACGGGCGGACCACCTCGACCGCGGCATCAGTGCCGAAACCCAGACCGTCCGCAGCCGACGCCGCGTGTTGCGCCGCGACGCGCCCAGGCCGCGCCGGGTCATCTCCGTTTCGGCCTGGATGACCATCTGCCAGCCGAGCGGTTTCCCGCACGGGCTTGAAGCGCACGGTCGCGCCGGGCGCCAGCAGCGCAGGCGGCGTGCGGTCGATGTCCCACATCACGGCATCCGTGCGACCGATCAGCTGCCATCCGCCCGGGCTCTCGCGGGGGTACACTCCGGTGAACTGTCCGGCGAGCGCGACCGAGCCGGCGGGCACGCGCGTACGCGGCGACGAGCGGCGCGGCACATCGAACAGCGGATCGCTGCTCACCACGTACCCGAAGCCGGGGGCGAACCCGGAGAACGCGACCCGCCAATCGGCAGCGAGATGCCTGTTGACGAGCGCTTCCGCCGACACGCCCAGCAGCGACGCCGCCTCGTCGAGGTCTTCACCGTCGTACCGCACGGGGATGACGGCATCGCCGGTCGCCGGGAGGTGCGCCGCATCGACCTCCGTCGCCTCCAGCACGGTGCTCAGATCATCCGCGGAGATGCGGACGGGGTCGAAACGCACCAGGACGGTCCTGGCGCCGGGGATGCGCTCGAGGACTCCGGGCAGTCCGTCCCAGGCGAGGTTCAGGCGCATCGCCTCGTCGAGGTCGGCCGCCTCGACGAGCAGGGCGTGATCGGATGCGGTGAGGATGCGCATCAGACGAGATACTCCGCATCGGGAACATCGGTGATGAACATGTAGCCCGGAGCGTGCGTGATGGCGAACGGCGGCTTCGAGGCCATGATCGCCGCCTGCGGAGTGACACCGCACGCCCAGAACACCGGGACCTCGCCGTCGCGCACCTCGGGGGCGTCACCGAAGTCCGGATGCGCCAGGTCGTCGATGCCGAGCGAGGCCGGGTCGCCGATGTGGACGGGAGCACCGTGCACAGCGGGAGTCCGCCCGGAGATCTGCACCGCGTCCGCCACCCGGGACGCGGGGATGGGGCGCATCGACACGACCATCTCGCCGCGCAGTCGTCCCGCGGGAGCGCACGCCGCATCGGTGCGGTACATCGGCACGTTGCGTCCGAGCTCCTGATGCCGGATCGGGATGCCGGCCTGCACGAGCCCGGATTCGAAGGTGAAGCTGCATCCGATGAGGAAGGCGACCAGATCAGGGTGCTCGGCCCAGGCCGCTCTCGCGTCGCCGACCTCCTCCGCCAGCTCGCCGTCGCGCCAGACGCGATACCGGCCGATGTCGGTGCGGATGTCGCTGCCGGGCGCGAGCCGAGACTCCACCTGACCCTGCTCGATGACCTCCAGCACGGGGCACGGCTTCGGGTTGCGCTGGGCGAACAGCAGCGTCTCGAAAGCCCAGTCGGCCGGCACCGCGATCAGGTTCGCCTGCGTCAGCCCGACCGCGACGCCACTGGTCGGCTCGGCATGCCCGGCACGGATGGCGGCCCGCGCTCTGCGAGCATCGGCGAGCTGAGCGGCGGAGGCGAGGACGGACACGTCAGGCTCCCGCGAACGGGGCGATCGTGATGCCCGCATCCTGCAGCATCCGTCTGGTCTCCGCCGCCATCGCCACCGAGCCGGGACTGTCGCCGTGCACGCAGATCGACTGCGCGACCACGGGTACATCGGTGCCGTCGATCGCGCGGATCACGCCGTCGGCGGCGAGGCGCACCATGCGCTCGGCGACTTCGGCGGGGTCGTGCAGCACGGCCCCCTCCTCGGCGCGGGAGACGAGCTGGCCGTCCGGCTGATAGGCGCGATCGGCGAAGGCCTCGGCCGCGACCTCGAGTCCTGCCCGCTGGGCGACGTCGAGCACGACACCACCGGAGAGCCCCAGCAGCACGAGCTTCGGGTCGA
This sequence comes from Microbacterium oxydans, assembly GCF_006540085.1. Lineage (GTDB taxonomy): Bacteria > Actinomycetota > Actinomycetes > Actinomycetales > Microbacteriaceae > Microbacterium > Microbacterium oxydans. The sequence continues at coordinate 68,884 of NZ_BJOG01000009.1, forward strand.
TCGCCCTGATGGCCGCGACGACATCCTTCGCCTGCCGTTCGTCACGCGCGATCGTGTTGTACAGCGCGCCGTGAGGCTTGACGTACGACACCCTGCCGCCGACCGCCGAGGCCAGACCCATGAGCGCACCGAGCTGGTACTCGACGTGCGCCTGCAGCGCGGCCGAGTCGATGTCGACCTTCGTCCGTCCGAAGTTCTCGTAGTCACGGTAGCCGGGGTGCGCACCGATCACGACGCCGCCCTGCACCGCGGCCGCGAGCGTCTCTCGGATGCCCTCCGGGCTCCCGGCGTGGAAGCCGCACGACACGTTCGCGCTCGTGACCAGCCGCAGCATGCTCTCGTCGTCGCTGACGATCCGGTCGGCGACGTTCTCGCCGAGGTCCGAGTTCAGGTCGATCGACGTCATGCGATCACGCTCCGATTCCGAGGAAGGCGAAGATGGGACCGATCGACACGATCCCCATGTACCAGGTGAGCAGCGTCACGAGCGTACCGGCGACGAGCAGCCACATCGGGTACTTCTTCGAGCCGAGCAGATCGCGCCGGAACCAGCCGATGTACATGAACACCGTGAGTCCGATCGGCAGGATCAGGCCGTTGAAGCCGCCGACGAAGACGAGGATCGCAGCCGGGGCCGTGCCGATCGACAGGTACACCGCCAGAGACACGACGATGAACGCGACGGTCGCGAGCTGCAGCGGCCATCCGCCCTTGAGCTTCTTCGTGAACGTGGAGAGGAAGGTCGCAGAGGTGTACGCGGCGCCGATGACCGAGCTGATCGCCGCGGCCCAGAAGATCGCACCGAAGATGCGCAGGCCTGCGTCGCCGAGCACCGCGCCGAACGCCTGACCGGCCGGGTTCGCACCCTGCCCGGAGAGGTCGAGGGTGACGCCGGAGGCCACGACGCCGAGGATCGCGAGGAACAGCACGTAGCGCATGATGCCCGTCACGAGGATGCCGTTGGTCGCCGCGCGCATCACGGGGCCGGCGTGCTCCGGACCCGTGTGACCCGAGTCGAGGTAGCGGTGGGCGCCGGAGTAGGTGATGTATCCGCCGACGGTTCCGCCGACGATCGTGGTGATGGTGGCGAAGTTGAGCTCATCGGGCACGAAGGTCTGACGCAGCGCCTCGCCGATCGGCGGCTGCGCGATCACGGCCACGACCACGGTCATGACGATCATGCCGATGCCGAGCACCACGAGCACGACGTCCATCACGGGGCCGGCCTTCTTCACGAGGAAGATGATGATCGCGAGGACTGCGGTGATGATCCCGCCGAGCTTCGCGTCGATGCCGAGCAGCGCGTTCAGGCCGAGACCTCCACCGGCGATGTTCCCGATGTTGAAGGCCAGCCCGCCGATCACGACGAGCACCGCGATCAGATGCCCGGAGAACGGGATGGCGCTGTTGGCGAGTTCACCCGCGCGCTTTCCGGAAGAGGTGATCATGCGCCAGATGTTCAGCTGCACCGCGATGTCGACGAGGATCGAGACGAGGATCGCGAACGCGAACGCCGCGCCCATCGTCGCCGTGAACGTGGCGGTCTGCGTGATGAAGCCGGGACCGATGGCACTGGTGGCCATGAGGAAGATCGCGCCGATGACGGCGCTGCGCCCGGCGCGCTTCTTCGCGGAGGAGAGGCGGGCTTCGTCTTCCGGCGAGAGGGAGGCGGTGGTCTGCTCAGACATGGAGGGGGATTCCCATCGTCGTTGGTGGGTGTCGGGTGACCCCCAGTGTAGAACGGATAGAACCCGATTGTTCAACAATCATGTTACGGCCGCGCTACAGAACGGTTGCCGTCGTGTGATTTCCGGCACCCGATCGGCGACGACCCCCGTGAACCGACGCCTACGATGAAGGCATGAACCAGCAGGGTCCGCTCGCCGACGTGCTCCGTCAGCGCATCATCGACGGCGACTTCGCGCCGGGGTCCCGCCTTTCGGAGTCTGCCCTCGCCGAGCAGTTCGACGTCTCGCGCAACACCCTTCGCGAAGCGTTCCGCGTCCTCGCGGAGCAGGGCCTCGTCGAGCACATCCCGCACCGTGGAGTCTCGGTGGCCTCCCCCACCATCGCCGACGTGATCGACATCTACCGCGCCCGCCGCGTGATCGAATGCACGGCCCTGCGCCAGTCGGAGCCGGAGCACCCCGCCGTACAGCTCATGCGCGACGCCCTCGCCGAGGCCGAAGAGCAGCTGCCGCACGAGGACTGGCGGCGCATCGGCAGCGCCAACATGGCCTTCCATGATGCGATCGTCGCCCTCGCCGACAGCGCGCGCCTGGCCCGCACCTACCGCGACGTCGCCGCCGAACTGCGGCTCGTCTTCCTCGAGATCGACGAGCCGCGGTCCCTGCATGAGCCATTCGTCCGTCGGAACCGTGCGGTGCTCACAGCCCTCCTCGAGAGGGGTCCCGAGGCGGCCGCGGAAGAGCTGGAGCGATACCTCACGGCATCCGAACGGAGCGTGCTCGGCGCCTTCGCCCGCATGGGTCATGCCTGACCCCTGACCTCTCGCGGCTCCTGGCAGCACCTTCGACCAGAACAGTGTTCGGTATTTCTGACCTGAGTGCATAAATCTGTGAACGTGCCGGGAAATGCCTTGCCATCCCGTGAAAGCGGTGCTTACCGTGAGCGGACTTCGGACGGATCGGGACGCAGAGCTGCTCCCCTGTCCACCCGGAGGCCGCGTACCGAGGGGGTGCGCGGAATCGTTCAGATCGAAAAGGACTACTACTTTGCGACTCACGAGAAAACTGGCGTTCGCCGCTACCGCGGCTGCTGCGCTCTGCCTCGGCACGGTCATCCCCGCTGCCGCCAACTCCACGCCCGACGCCGACGACATCCCCACCTTCCAGGAGTTCGAGGCGTCGACCTATCGAGACGTCGACGGCGCCTACGTCGTCAACGGAGACGAGGTGATCTCCAACCAGGGCGAGCTGCGATCGTTCTACGAGCAGCTCCTCGGCGCCGACCCCGTGACCAACGGCCTGATCGTGAACACGGTCAACAACATCGACGACAAGTGGTCGAGCACCCAGGTGGGCAACCTCACGTACTGCGTCAGCACCGCTTTCGGTGCTCGTCACGCCGACGTGGTCAACGCGATGGAGAGCGGCGCCGCGCTGTGGGAGGCCGCGTCGTCGAAGGTGAACTTCATCTACGACAGCGGCGCCGACGCCAACTGCACGACGCGTAACAACGCCGTCCTGTTCTCGGTCGAGCCGGTGCAGACGACGCAGTACATCGCCAGGGCGTTCTTCCCGAGCACGGCACCGCGTCTGCAGAACGTGCTCATCGACGACTCGATCTGGACCCCCGGGTCATCCTGGACCCCGACGAACGTCCTCGGACATGAGCTCGGCCACGTTCTTGGCTTCCGCCACGAGCACACCCGCCCGGAGGCCGGCACCTGCTTCGAGGACAACAACTGGCGTCCGCTGACGCCGTACGACTCCTCGTCGATCATGCACTACCCGCAGTGCAACGGCTCCTCTGACGACCTGTCCATGACGAGCGTCGACACCGCCGGCGTCGTCTCCCTCTACGGCAACTGACACGCTCCGCACCGCCGGAGACAGCGGGGCCCGGTCGTTCTCGACCGGGCCCCGCTGGCTGCCGCGGCATCAGCGGCGCGGGTTCGGCACAGCTTCATCCGGACGCAGAGCCGCTGTCGCCCGCGGCCGCGGTTCGCCGTCGCGGAGCGGAGCCGGGGGCGCGATGGGAGCGGTGGGCTCCGGCAGTCCGTATCGACGGAACATCCACCGTCGCGCCTCTTCGAGCGGATAGGTCTCGCCGAAGACGGCGGACTTCACGAAGACGCCCTCGATGGTGCTGCGCAGCATGACCTCTTCCAGCGCCGGGTCCTCGGCCCCGCGCGCGCGGAACAGGTCGCGGACCGCGTCCTCCGCCGCGGTGGCGCCCACCTCGTGCCGCGCCTCCGACTCCGCGAAGAGCCGATGCGTGGCCGGCTGCTGCTGCATCGCGAGCACGGCCCGCTGCAGGGGTATGGCATACGCCGTCGCGGTGAGGGCGCCGTCGATCACCGCGGCGAGCATCTCATCCGGCGTTCCTTCGACACGGGCGAACCCGAGCACGGTCTCGAACCACCGGTCGATCACGGCGGCGACGAGCTGCTCCTTGCCGCCGAAGTGATAGTTCACGAGGCCCTGCGCGACGCCGGCCCGCTTCGTGATCTCGGCGATGCTCGCCCCCGCGACGCCTCGCTCGCTGAACGCCTCGATCGCCGCCTGCAGGATGTTCTCCCTGGCGCGCTCCCTGGCCACCCGGTTCTGCTCGTCGGAGCGTGCCATCGGCATCCACCTCCTGAGTCCCGCCGGCCTGTCTTTCCGAATCGCCCCCCGCCGTATAGATTACTCACTGAATGTTTGTTCAATCTAGGAACAGGCGCGGATTCACCCCCTCCCAGGAGCCTCAATGCACTCTTTCGCGAGCGTCGACTTCAACAGCATCACCTCGATCTTCGAGTGGCTCGTCGGTCAGTGGTGGGCCTGGGCGATCGTCGGCGTCATCGCGCTGTTCTTCCTCGTGACCTGGATCCTCCCCGACGCGAAGGTCAAGGCGTCGCCGGAGTATTCCACCACTGGCGCGGAGGCCGACGAGATCGCGCTCGGCTTCCTGCAGATCGTCAACCTCCCCTCCGGGCACTGGAACGATCCGACGGCCTCGCTCCTCGGCGACCGCGAGAAGAAGGTCCTCGTCGACCAGTGGGGTGTGCACACGCGCGAGGAGTGGCTGGCCAACATCGAGCGCCTCAGCACCGTGCGTCGACGCCGCGAGGTGTGGGTGCTCTACCTCGCCGTGCGCACCGAACTCGCTCAGCGTCTGGGCCGCGCCCCGAAGGCGAAGGAATGGCTCGCCGCGATCGTGCAGGAGGGCGGGGACAAGCGCGACGCCCGCACCTTCGTCACCTCGATCGAGTACGCGGAGGCACAGGTGCGCAAGCGCGTCGGCAAGGACATCGTCACGCCCGACCTGTTCGTGAAGACCCTCGACGGCTACGGGATCGGGCAGGCCGTGGCGATGGCCACGTGGGGCGTCGCGCTCGGGCACGCCGATGTCGACGAAGCGCGGGCGATCATCCACCGCATCAACGTCGACGGCCGCCCGGCCTTCGAGTCGTGGGCCGACTTCGGGCTGAGCTACATCGTGGGTCGCGTCATGCACTGGTCGGACGGCAACGTCGACGAGAAGTCGTTCGAGAAGTTCGGAGACGGCTGGTCCGACTTCAAGGCCGCTGCGACGGAGAAGCGCAACGGGCCGTGGGCGACACTGTCATGGAGCCTGTAGCCGTCGACCTGGAACCGCTGCGACGAAGCGCCGGCCTCCGCGACATCCTGACCTACGAGCGCATCTGCGGGATCCCGCCGCACCGCCGATTCCTCGTGATCCTGGTGGCTGTGCTGCTGTTCGCCGTCGCGATGCTGACAGGGCTGTGGTTCCTCGGGCGCGGCGACATCCTCACGGTCGCGCCGATCCTCGGGATCTTCGTCATCGGGTACACGGTGCTCGCCGCCGTCGGCTTCCTCTGGTGGGCGGTGGGCCTGAGTCGTCGGGTGAAGATCGCCGCATTCGCGTGGCAGAACGGCTGGGCGTACGCCGACCTCCTCGAGCGCACCCGCCGCCCCGGCGCGGCTTTCACCAGAGTCGTGCACGGTCGCGAACGAGCGGTCATCGCCTGCGACGACGCGCGGATGCCGTTCGAGCTGGGCATGCACCATTCGGTCTCGCGTGGACAGGAGCGCGCGACGATCCAGCGCCCGTTCGCCTTCATCGAGCTGCCGCTGCCCGCATCCGTCCCGCACATCGTGCTGGCGAACCGGAAGCACAGCATCGTCCCCACGCTCGGACTCGGACGCGGAGCAGCCCGCATGGAGTTGGAGGGGGATTTCGCGAAGACGTTCCGTCTCATCGTTCCCGAGGGGTATCAGCAGGACGCCCTGTACATCTTCACCCCCGACCTGATGGCCCGGGTGCTCGACCTCGGTTCCGGTGCCGAGATCGAGCTCGTCTCCGATCGCCTGTACGTCTACCTGCCGTCGCGCACACGGTTCGATCGGGCCGAGACCATGGCGGCCGCCGTCACCCTGGCCGAGGAGTTCCACCGGCGCTTCACCGCACGCACCGAGCTGTATCGCGACGACGCCGGGGGCCTCGCCGCCAGGGCCGGCGTCTCGATCGGCCTCCGCGGTCAGCGGCTGGGACGTCGCGGGATCTCCGTCTTCGCCGTGGCCGGCACCGCCGCGGTGCTGCTGCTCTCGGCCGGCATCACCGCCTTCTCCCTGTTCGGCGGTGATCTGCTCAGTTCGCTCGTCGACTGAGCCCTCAGACGCACGGCTGTGGGCCTGGCCCGGAGGGGGCGCCAGGGCCGCAGCCGTGTCCTTCCCCTCGTTGACGGCCGCGCGGCGCTCAGGCGGAGCCGCGGACGACCAGCTCGGTCGGAAGGATCGTCGTGGTCGGCGGATTCTCGCCCGCGAGACGTGACAGCAGCACCCGCGCCATGGCCTCACCCTGCGCGTACATCGGCTGGCGCATCGTGGTGAGCGGCGGGTCCGTCGTGACGGCGACCGAAGAGTCGTCGAAGCCGACCAGCGCGATGTCCTCCGGCACCCGCAGTCCGGCCGAGCGCAGGGCTGTCAGCGCACCGCGGGCCATCAGGTCGCTCGCGACGAAGATCGCATCAGGTCGGCCCCCGTCGAGCAAGCGCCTCGCGGCCTCTGCCCCGCTGCTCTCGCTGTAGTCGCCCTCTTCCTCCGCGTACGGGGTGAGCCCCGCACCGGTGAGAGCGGCCCGGAAGCCCTGTACGCGATCCTCGGAGGCGACCATCGTGAGCGGACCCGAGATCGTGGCGATGCGCGTGCGACCGATGTCGATCAATCGCTGGGTGGCATTCCTCGCCCCCGCGACGTTGTCGACGTCGACGACGTAGTCGCCTTCGTTTCGACGCACAGGGCGTCCGCCGAACACGACGGGCACCGCATCCGCTATCCGATCGACGAACGCATCGCTCGTGTGGTGCGACACGATGAGCGCGCCGTCGACTCCGCCGTTGCGCACGAAGCTGGTCATCTTGTCGCCGGGGTCATCGCTCGCGATCAGCAGGTTGAGCAGGTAGTCCGAGCCGCCCAGCGCCCCGGTGATGCCCGCGACGATCGCAGCGAAGAACGGGTCCCCGAAGAAGCGCGTGGTGTCCTCCGGAACGATCAGCGCGATGGCGTGCGTCTGACGCGACGCGAGTGAGCGTGCCGCACGGTTGGGCACGTAGTTGAGCTCGTCGATGGCTGCGCGCACGGCGGCGAGGGCCTCGGGACTCACGGCCGTCGACCCGTTCACGACCCGCGACACGGTGGAGCGGGAGACACCGGCAGCCGACGCCACCTCTTCGATGGTCGCTCGGGGCGACATCAACGCACATCCTCTTCCATCGCCCTATTCTCACCGGTCACGCGGCCATCTCGCTTCGAATCGCGCAAATGGTCGCATCTCGACCGCGGATCGAACCATTCACGCGATTCGAGGGGCGGGCTGGAGCTCGTCGACGTCGACGAGCCAACCGATCCGTTGACGTCGCCGCTCCTCGACCGGCGAATCCTCGGCGTCAGCGGGTCGGGTCGACGGCCCGTGATACTCGACGGCCGCGACCGGTAGTCCGCCGACGGGAGACAGGCGGGTCGTGCCGGGCACCCGTTCGATGCTGGACCCTTGCCGCGAGAATCTCGCCCCCGCGGACACGCCATTCGGAAGCTGCAGCCTACCGGCGGTCCGGGCCCGGGCGAATGGGTCCACGAAGTGCTCGAACCTGCGCTCGACCACCTCCCGACTGACCTCATGCACCGCGACGACTCTGCCGCGAACCCGATCCGCGTGCTCCTCTTCGTGATGCGACTCCAGCGCATCGACGGTGCCAGCCAGTTCCGCCCCCAGCTCGTCGACCAGACCCTCCGGATCACGCGACCGGATCCCGAAGTCGACCTCGCCGCCGATCTCGAACGGGTCTCCGCAGCACGCCCACTCCCACGGCGTGAGCCACACACGCGTCATGCCGTCAGACTATCCCCGACGCCCGGCTCAGAGCGCGCGAGCGGCGATGATGCGGGTGTACTCGTGGGCGGAGTCCTTGAGGGTGCGCTCCTGGGTGTCATAGTCGACGCGCACGATGCCGAAGCGCTTGTCGTAGCCCCAGGCCCACTCGAAGTTGTCGAACAGCGACCAGTAGAAGTAGCCGCGCACGTCGACACCCGCCTCCGCCGCGTCGAGCACGGCACCCAGGTGCAGCCGGAGGAACTCGGCACGGTCGGTATCGTGCACGCGTGGCTCGCCGTCTTCGACCACCACGACGTCGTCGTAGGCCGCGCCGTTCTCGGTCATGTAGAGCACCGTTCCCGCGGGCTCGGCGTACTCCGTCCAGACCCGCTGCAGCACACGGGTGAGCCCCTCGGGCTGCACCTCCCAGTTCTGCGCCGTGCGGGGCAGGCCTCGCTCGACCGCGTGGATGCCCTCACTCGACGGATACGGGCTGCGGCGCACGCGCTCGGTGTCGGGCTCGGCCGAGACGGGTTCCTCGGTCGGTGCCGTGCCCGAGACGAAGTCGCCGTGGTAGTAGTTCACGCCCTGGGTGTCGATGGGCTGCGCGATCGTATCGAGGTCGCCGTCGTGCACAGCCGCTTCGAACGTCGCGACGGCTTCAACGTCCACCGCACGGATGTCCTCGACGATGTCGGCCGGATAGCTGCCGCGGTAGATCGGGTCGAGGAACCAGCGGTTGAACTGTCCGTCCACGCGGCGGGCGGCGTCGACGTCGGCCGGGTTCTGCGGGTCGGCAGGATCGGCGACCGTGTGGTTGAGCGTGATGCCGAGATTGAGCGAGGCATCGCGCCCCCGCAGCTCCTGCACCGTCTTGCCGTGTGCGAGCAGCAGGTGGTGCGCGGCGAGCAGCCCCTCCGCGATGCTGGTGTGCCCCGGCGCGTGCTCACCCGCCGTGTAGGAGAGGAACGATGAGCACCACGGCTCGTTCAGCGTGGTCCAGACGTTCACCCGGTCGCCGAGCGCATCGTGCATGGTCCCCGCGTACTCCAGGAAGCGGTCGACGGTGTCGCGGTTCGTCCATCCCCCGACCTCCTGCAGCGCCTGCGGCATGTCCCAGTGGTACAGCGTCAGCCAGGGCAGGATGTCGGCGGCGAGCAGTTCGTCGACCAGGCGCTCGTAGAAGTCGACGCCCGTGGCGTTCACCGCTCCGCCGTCAGGACGCACCCGGGACCACGAGGTGGAGAACCGGTAGGTCTGCAGGCCGAGCCGCTTCATGAGCGCGACATCCTGCGGGTACCGATGGTAGTGATCGCACGCGACGTCGCCGTTCTCCGCTCCGATCACGGCGCCCGGCTCACGCGAGAACGCATCCCAGATCGATGCGGTGCGCCCGTCCTCGAACGCCGCCCCTTCGATCTGGTACGCGGCCGTGGCTGCGCCGAAGAGGAAGTTCTCGGGGAAGGAGCGGGTCATAGGGGTCATCCTTTCACCGCGCCAGCCATGATGCCACTGACCAGCTGCCGACCCGCGACCACGAAGAGCACGAGCAGCGGAAGGGTCGCGAGCACCGCTCCGGCGAGCACGATCGAGTAGTCGATGTAATACCCCGACTGCAGCTGGCTGAGCGCCGTCTGCAGGGTCGGGTTCTGGGGGGAGAGCACGATCAGCGGCCACAGGTAGTCGGTCCACGCCGTCATGAAGGTGAAGAGGCCGAGGATCGCCATGGCGGGCCGGGCCGCGGGGAGCCCGACGGTCAGGAACGTGCGGAACTGGTTCGCGCCGTCCATGCGCGCAGCCTCGATCAGCTCGTCGGGGATCACGTCCACCAGGTACTGGCGCATGAAGAAGACACCGAATGCCGTGACGAGAGTCGGCACGATGACGGCGCCGATCGAGCCGGTCCAGCCCAGCTCGCGCATCAGCATGAACAGCGGGATGATGCCCAGCTGCGTCGGGATGGCCATCGTCGCGATCACGAACACCATGAGTCCGTCGCGCCCCTTGAAGCGCAGTTTGGCGAACGCGTATCCGGCGAGCGTCGAGAACGTGACCACCGAGACGGTGATGATGCCCGAGATGAGGAACGAATTGCCCAGCGCCAGCCAGAACGGGATCGCGTCGAACACCTTGGCGGCGTTGGTGAAGAAGTTGCCGCCGGGGATGAGGGGCAGCGTCTCCCCGCGCGTCGCGTTGGTGCCGCTCGCGACCACGACCGACCACCACAGCGGATACACGCTGCCGATGATGAAGGCAGCGAGGAGGCCATAGGTGAGGAAGCCGGGGCGGCTGCCGATGCCGGCCGTGCCTCCGGTGGCGGCACGGCGACGGCGGATCTTCTCGGGGACGCTCAGCGCCTGCGTGGCGGTCATCGCGCGTTCTCCTCGGTCGTGATGGCGATCGTCGTGCCGGCTGCGGCTGCGGTCGCAGCCGCGCCGGCGGTGCGCGCGCTGCGGCGGGCGGCGCGGCCCTTCGGTGCATCCCCGGTGGAGATGCGTCGGGAGATGAGGAAGTTGATCACGCCGATGAGCACAATCAGCAGGAACAGCAGGATCGCGACCGCCGACGCTTCACCCAGGTTGCGCCGGAAGAACGCCAGCTCCCACAGGAACAGCACCGTCGTCTGGAACTGGCGGTCGCTGCCGCCGATGCCCCCGGCCGTCGACACGTCGAACAGACGCGGCTCTGCGAAGATCTGCAAGCCGCCGATCGTCGCGGTGATGATCACGAAGATCAGGGTGGGACGGATCGTGGGAATCGTGATGGAGAAGAAGCGGCGAGCGGCACCGGCCCCGTCGAGGGCGGCGGACTCGTACAGGTCGCGCGGCACGGCCTGCATCGCGGCGAGCAGGATGAGGGCGTTGTAACCCGTCCAGCGGAAGTTCACCATGACCGCGATCGCGATGTGCGACAGCGCAGTGTTGTGCTTCCACTCCTGGTCGGCGATACCGATGAGGTTCAGCAGATTGTTGGCCAGGCCGTCGGCCTCGTTGAAGATGCTCGAGAAGATGATGGCGACCGCGACAGGGGTGACCACGAACGGGATGAGCACGCTCATGCGCCAGAACGTCGGGGCGCGCAGCCCGCGGTCGAGGAGGTAGGCGATCACCAGAGCGACCGCGAGCTGGGGGATCGCGGAGAGCAGGAAGATGCTCAGGGTGTTGCCGATCGAGTTCCAGAACATGGCATCGCCGAGGATCTTGGCGAAGTTGCCGACGCCGACGAACTCCCCCTCGCCCTTGAGCAGGTCCCACTCGTGCACGGCCACCCAGACCGTGTAGAGCAGCGGGAACAGGCCGACCAGCCCGAACAGCAGGAAGAACGGCGAGATGTAGAAGTACGGCGAGGCGTTCTGGTCGAACCGGGAGAGGCGGTGGCGCCAGGAGCGTTTCGCCGGGGCGTCCGAGGTCGCGGATGCGGTGCGCTGCTGCTGCGCCGGCGGTGCGGTGAGAGTCATGAGGGTCCTTTGCCGGGGCTCCGACAGGCTCAGCCCCCCGATCTGCGGGGTCGCTGAGCCTGTCGGAGCGGAGATGATCAGCCGACGAGGTCGTTCAGCAGGCCGATGGCCTGGTCCCAGGCGCCCTGGGTGTCGGTGTCACCGCGGTCGAGGCTGCTGAGCGCCGGCCCGAAGACGTTCTCCTGGATGACCGAGTCGTCGGCGCCCTTGAACTGCGCGACGACTCCCTTGGCACGCTCGGCGAGGATCGCGCCGGTGGGAGCGTCGTTGAAGAACGCGTTCGGCGTCGCGTCGGCCGCGAGAGTCTCCTGCGCCTTGATCGTCGAGGGGAAGTTGCCCGCCGCAGCGGACTGCTTCACCTGCTGCTCGGGCTGGGTCAGCCAGTCGGCCAGCTCGGCCGCCGCCTCCTTGTGCTGCGACGACTCCGGGATCGACAGGAACGCGCCGCCCCAGTTGGCCGCACCTCCGGGGAACACGTCGGCGAAGTCCCATCCGGTCGATGCGTCACCGCCGCCGGCCTCGACCTGACCCTGCACCACACCGAGCATCCAGCCCGGGCAGACGAAGGTGGCGAAGGTGCCGTCGACGAACGACTTGCCGCCGTTCCAGTCCCAGGCCGTCTGCGCGGCCGACTGGCCGCCCTCGGTCGCGGCCCCGAGCTGCTCGAAGCGCTCTTTGAGCTCGGTGTTGTCCTCGACGTTCAGCTTGCCGTCGCTCGTGTAGTAGCCCTCGTCGAGCTGATTCACCATGGCGTTCCAGACGAAGCCGGAGTGGTCGTACCAGGCCTTGCCGGTCTTCGCGGTGTAGTCGGCTCCGACCTTGAAGTAGTTCGCCCAGTCGCCGTTCAGCAGCTCGGCCACCGACTCGCGGTCGCTCGGGAGGCCGGCGGCCTCGAACGCGGCGCCGTTGTAGCAGATGCCGCTCGGGCCGATGTCGGTGCCGTAGCCGATCACGCGGCCCTCGGCGTCGGTGGCCTGGCCGTACTTCCAGTCGACCCAATCGTCCTTGCGGTCTTCGATGCCGTAGTCACGCAGGTCGACGAAGGTGTCCGAGACGTCCATGATCGCGCCGAGCCAGCCCTCTTCGATCGCGACGACGTCGCTGAGACCGGAGCCGGCAGCGATCTTGGTGAAGGCATCGGTGCGGGCGTTGCCGCCGGTGTCGATGTTCGTCGCCTCGATCTTCACATTCGGGTGCGCCTTCTCGTACTCCTTGTAGAGGTCTTCGTAGCCGAAGGTTCCGAACGTGGTCACGGTCAGTGTGACCTCTTCGTCGCCGTTCGCGTCACCGCTGCCGCCGTTGTCGCCGGAGCAGCCGGCGAGGGCGAGGGCGGATGCGGAGGCCACGGCGGCGATCGCGAGGATCCGGTGGCGGGCACGTGTGTTCACAGTTCACTCCTTTGTGGTGGTCGTGCGGTGTGGTGCTTCGGGACGCGTGGGAGCGCTCCCACGCATTGAGCAGTCACTCTATGGGAGCGCTCCCACGCGTGTCAAGCCGCGCCGGTGCGGGCCCGGGGCCGTGCACAGCTCCTCAAGAATTCGCTCCTGGCACCGCCTCGGGCCCCTCGCGGGGAGCGGGGCCGGTGTTTCTGAGGAGTCGCGCACCGGCGGTACCCTTGGGCAGTGCCCGACGCCACCCTCTCCCCCGCCCTCGTCCGTGCCGAAGCCCTGATCCGCAACGTGCCGGACTACCCTCAGCCGGGCATCATCTTCCGCGACATCACGCCTCTTCTCGCCGATGCCGAGGCCCTCCGCGTGACGACGGAGGCGATCATCGAGCCCTTCGCCGGACAGTTCGACGTGATCGCGGGCATCGAGGCGCGCGGCTTCATCCTCGCCAGCGCCGCCGCCATCGCCGCAGGCGTCGGCCTGATCCCGATCCGCAAGGCCGGCAAGCTGCCCAGGCCCGCGGCGTCCGTAGACTATGCGCTCGAGTACGGCACCGCCACGATCGAGATGCACGACGACCTGCCCGCCGGCTCGCGGGTGCTGCTGATCGACGATGTGCTCGCGACCGGAGGAACTCTCGCCGCCGGTCGCGAACTGGTCGAGCGCCTCGGCAGCCACGTGATCGGCATCTCCGTGCTGTTCGAGATCGACGGCCTCGGCGGCCGCGAAGCGGTCGGCGACCTCCACACCGTCTTCCACTCCGCCTGACTCCTCCACGGCGCCGAGCGGATGCGGCGAGGGCAGTAGACTGGGTGCACCCCTCCGCCCGCGACTCTTGGAGCCGTCATGCCCACCATCGTCGTCGACGTCATGCCCAAGCCCGAACTGCTCGACCCGCAGGGCAAAGCCGTCTCCGGCGCCTTCGCCCGTCTCGGCGTCGAGGGCTTCACCGACGTCCGCATCGGCAAGCGTTTCGAGCTCACCGTCGAGGGCGAGGTCACCGACGAGGTTCTCGCTGAGGCCAAGCGCATCGCCGACGAGGTGCTCTCCAACTCCGTGATCGAGGACGTCGTCGGCATCGAGGTCGCGGAGTGACCGTCCGCATCGGCGTCATCACCTTCCCGGGCTCGCTCGACGACCGCGACGCACAGCGCGCCGTCCGCATCGCCGGCGCCGAGCCCGTCGCCCTGTGGCACGGATCGCATGACCTCGAAGGCGTCGACGCGCTCGTCCTGCCGGGTGGTTTCAGCTACGGCGACTACCTCCGCGCCGGCGCGATCGCCGCGCTCTCGCCGATCATGAGCGAGGTCAAGGATGCTGCGGCCAAGGGCATGCCCGTGCTCGGCATCTGCAACGGCTTCCAGATGCTGGTCGAGGCGCACCTGCTGCCGGGCGGCCTGATCCGCAACAACCACCAGCACTTCGTGCGGCGCGACCAGAAGCTCACGGTCGAGAACTCCGACACCGCGTGGACCAGTGCGTTCCGCACCGGTCAGGAGATCGTGATCCCGCTGAAGAACGCCGACGGCGGCTACATCGCCGACGAGCAGACGCTCGATCGCATCGAGGGCGATGGTCTGGTGGCGTTCCGCTACGCCGGGGTCAACCCGAACGGATCACTGCGCGACATCGCCGGCCTCACCAACGCAGCGGGCAACGTCGTCGGCCTGATGCCGCACCCCGAGCACGCCACCGAGGCCGGCTTCGGTCCCGACACCGCGGCCGCGATGCGCAGCGGAGTCGACGGTGTCGACTTCTTCACGAGCGCGATCGCCGCGGTCGCCCGCGTCGCCGCCTAGCCTCCGTACCGCGAATCGGACCGACTCGACGCCGCCGACCGGTTCAGGTCGGTCTGTTCAGTCGACCGGAAGGGCGAACGGGTTGTCGCCGACCGCTGCGAGCAGGTACCAGGCGGTCGCGCCGGTGTGCAGGCTGGCGTAGTACAGGTCACCGAAACCGGAGTCGAGGCCGTCGCTCGACGTGGCGACGATCCCCTTGCCATCGCCGTTCGGTGCATCGCGCTGCGCAAGCCGGATACTGCTCAGAAGCGTCTCAGCACGGTCGGCGTCGCCGTCGCCGTCACGCAGCGTGAGTGCGAGCGCGAGGTGTCCACTGCCCTCGAACCACGCCTTGGACGTATCGACCTCACTGATCGACGGCCCCGTGTAGGGACCATCTGTTGCCAGCAGGTTGGCGAGCGTCCAGTCGAGCGCCGCACCGTAGCGTGGGTCGCCCGTGGCGAGGGAGCTCCAGGTCTGGGCGTCCAGCGGGATCGGACGGGTGTTGATCGTCGAGCCGTCCAGGCCCGTGCCGGTGTTCACGTGGCCGTCTGCGCTCTGCATGGCGGCGACGAAGTCCGCGGCGACCGCCGCCCGATCCGTCCAGACCCGGGCGCCGGTGAGCTGGCCGAGCTGGGTGAAGAAACCGGCGATGTCGCTGTTGTGCTCGGTGGACTTCCACGTCAGCGAAGTGCCGTCTTCGAGCTGACCGCCGGTGTAGCCGTAGGGCGCCCTGGTCATGTCCGCCGTGTGGTCCTGGATCCATTCACCGATCCGAACCGCGCCGTCGAGATATCGGGAGTCCCCTGTCGCGTGTGCGAGACGGGCGAGGGCCAGCCCGACCCAGGCCTGGTTTCCGGTGAAGGCGCCGGCTCCCGTGATCTCCACCCGCCCCTGACGGATGCCGTGCGGCTCGTACGACGCTCTGGTGCGCCCGTCGCCGATCGGATCGTTCTCCTGCACGAAGAGGAGGGCGTCGCCGATCGCCCGTGCGCGCCGGAGGTCGTCCGGAAGGCCGCGGGCGGTGTAGGCGATGATCACGAGGGCGTCGTCGTAGACGAAGGAGGGCGTGAAATCCCAGGTCGGAGTCGTGAAGAAGCCACCCTCGTAGCTGCGCGGCAGACAGCGGCCATCCCCGTCGCAGAACTCGTCGGTGCGCGCGTCCAGGAACTCGTACGCCAGCGCGACCGAGGCTGCCGGGTCCGCGACCGGGTCCGCCGGGGTGTCGGCTCGCGCCGCGAAGGCATCCGACACCGCAGGCGCAGCACCCACGAGCA
Organism: Microbacterium oxydans; assembly: GCF_006540085.1. Lineage (GTDB taxonomy): Bacteria > Actinomycetota > Actinomycetes > Actinomycetales > Microbacteriaceae > Microbacterium > Microbacterium oxydans. The sequence continues at coordinate 84,824 of NZ_BJOG01000009.1, forward strand.
CGGCGCCGACGACGAGCGCGGCGACGGTCACCCAGGGGGCGGATCGGCGGGCAGAACCGGACATCGTGACCTCTCGAAGGCGACAGCCCCCGCGGGCGGGACGCACGGGTGACACGGGGGACGATGCGAAGCCTGTCATGACAGCAGTCGATCGGTGAAGTGCCTTTCGGCCACACTTCGCCACGGGATGACGATGCCGCGCCTCTCGTAGCGCACGGGGCATCCCCGTGCAAGGCGTTTGCGCGATCCAGGCCCGGCGCTCAGCATGGTCACCCCGCCCCCGAACAGCCTCGAAAGGATCGCCCATGTCCCGCGACCAGTACACCTTCACCGACCCGTCCGCGCTCTACTCCGACATCCAACCGCGGAAGCAGCACATGCCGGAGCCGGGACTCGACGCGGATCTCACCCCGCGCGCCGACCTGGGCGAGGAGTCCTACCGCGGCACCGGGCGCCTGACCGGACGCAAGGCCCTGATCACGGGCGGCGACTCCGGCATCGGCGCTGCCACCGCGATCGCGTTCGCCCGTGAGGGCGCCGATGTCGCGATCTCGTACCTGCCGCAGGAGGAAGAGGACGCGAGCCGGATCGCCGAGATCCTGCGGGAGGCCGGCGCGACGGTCGCCACCATCCCCGGCGACCTGCGCGACCCGGAGTACTGCCGTGCCCTCGTCGCCGAGGCGGTCGAGAAGCTGGGCGGCCTCGACGTCGTCGTCAACAACGGCGGCAAGCAGGTGTATCAGGAGTCGCTGACCGACATCACGGACGAGCAGTTCGACGACACCTTCAAGACCAACGTCTACGCGATGTTCTGGATCACCAAGGCGGCCCTGCCTCATCTCCCCGCGGGCTCGACGATCATCAACACCACGTCGATCCAGGCCTACTCGCCCTCCGGCATCCTGGTGGACTACGCCTCGACGAAGGCCACGATCAACGCCTTCTCCAAGGGCCTCGCGGAACAGCTCGCGCCGAAGGGCATCCGCGTGAACGCCGTAGCACCGGGGCCGATCTGGACGCCCCTGCAGCCCAGCGACGGACAGCCGAAGGACAAGCTCCCCGAGTTCGGGAAGGACACACCCCTCGGGCGCATGGGACAGCCGGCCGAGCTCGCTCCCGCATACGTGTTCCTCGCCTCGGCGGAGTCGAGCTACGTGGCCGGGGAGACCTTGAACGTGAACGGCGGCATGCCGACCCCGTGACGCTCAGGGCGATCAGGAGGCGAGGGCCGGCGGCCACACGCCGATGAGCAGTGCCATGACCACGACCGTGACCAGCTCATGCGCGATGTTGAGCGTGGTGAGTCGGGTCGATCGCCCCTCGAAAGCGTCATGGGTGATGAAGCGTGCGGCCGTGAACCCGGCCCACAGCGTGACCGCGGTGACGATCGTTCCCCAGAAGAAGGATCCGCCGTAGAAGTGCCAGGCGATCGACGAGGCACCGGCGAGGACCCAGGCCGTGATGAAGCTCACGATGACGGTGGTGACGATGGGCCACACCGCCGTCGCGGCAGGCCGGTCCATGTCGACGTTCGCGAGCTTCGACCAGCGTGTGCCGAACACCTTCGGCGCGTACCAGATCGAGCCGACGACCATGCTCGATGCGGTGGCCAGCAGGACCGCCCAGTAGTTGATCTCGGGAACCATGACAGCCTCCACTCGTCGGATGCCTCACGATACTCCCGGGGCGGGCGGAAGTGCGGGTGGCACCTGCATGATCCTGTGACGGATGCATGACTCGGACAGCCGGGACGCTCATGCACGCGGGGAACGGTCATGCAAACGGCCAGGGCGATCCGGGGAAGTCGGGCACGCCGAACCGATTCGATCCCCGCCCTGGCATGAATGTAAGCGTTTGCACTAGCCTGTTCCCATGGCACAGCTTGAGCAGATCGCAGCCCCCGGTTCCGAGTGGTGGCGCAGCGCCGTCATCTACCAGATCTACCCCCGCTCCTTCGCGGACGCCTCGGGCGACGGCATCGGCGACCTGCCGGGCATCACGAGCCGGCTCGATGCCCTGCAGGAGCTCGGCGTCGACGCGATCTGGCTCAGTCCTTTCATGACGAGCCCGCAGCGCGACGCCGGCTACGACGTGGCCGACTACCGCGACGTCGACCCGCTGTTCGGCACGCTGGGCGACTTCGACGACATGCTCGAGGCTGCGCACGCCCGCGGCATCCGCGTGATCGTCGACCTCGTCCCCAACCACTCGTCCGACCAGCACCCCTGGTTCCAGGAGGCACTGAAGGCCGCACCTGGCAGCCCCGAGCGCGCGCGCTACATCTTCCGCGACGGCAAGGGCGAGAACGGCGAGCTCCCGCCGAACAACTGGGAGTCGGTGTTCGGCGGCGGCATGTGGCAGCGCGTGACCGAGGCCGACGGAACCCCCGGCCAGTGGTACCTGCACATCTTCGACGCGACGCAGCCCGACTTCGACTGGAACAACGAGGAGGTGCAGGAGGATTTCCGCTCGATCCTGCGCTTCTGGCTCGACCGTGGTGTCGACGGCTTCCGTGTGGACGTGGCCCACGGCATGATCAAGACCGAGGGCCTGCCCGACTACACGCCCCCGACCGACGCGGACTCCATGGGCGGCGGCGAGTCGAACGTGCCGTACTGGGGCCAGGACGGCGTGCACGAGATCTACCGCGACTGGCACAAGGTGCTCGCCGAGTACGACGGCGACCGCGCCCTGTGCGGCGAGGCCTGGATGCCCACCCTCAAGCAGACCGCGCTCTGGGTGCGCCCGGACGAGATGCACCAGACCTTCAACTTCCCGTACCTGATGACGGAGTGGGACGCGAAGAAGCTCGGCGACGTGATCCGCGAGTCGCTGGACGCGTTCGGTGAGGTCGGCGCCCCGAGCACGTGGGTGCTGTCGAACCACGATGTGGTGCGCCACGCGACGCGCCTCGCACTCACCTCCGACAACCCCCAGGGCGAGGGCATCGGACCGAACACCCCTGACAAGCCGGACACCGCGACCGGACTGGCTCGCGCTCGCGCTGCGACGACCCTGATGCTGGCTCTGCCCGGTTCCTCCTACCTCTACCAGGGCGAAGAGCTCGGGCTGCCCGAGGCGATGGAGATCCCGGACGAGTACCGTCAGGACCCGACGTGGTTCCGCACGAACGGCGCACGCTACGGACGTGACGGATGCCGCGTGCCGCTGCCCTGGAACGCAGAGGCTCCGGCCTTCGGCTTCAACGACACCGGACTGTCGTGGCTTCCCCAGCCCGCCGACTGGGCGACCTACGCGCGCGACGTGGAAGAGGTCGACCCGGCGTCGACGCTCGCGCTGTACAAGCGCCTGCTGGCCGGACGGCGTGAGCACGGCTTCGGCAGCGGCTCTCTGGTGTGGGAGGACGCCGGTCCCGAGGCGGTCGCGTTCCGCCGTGGTGACGTGCACGTGGTCGCGAACCTCGGTACCGCCCCCGTCGAGCTGCCGGCAGACGTCTTGGTGTTGCTGCAGAGCCAGCCCTTCGAAGGAGCCGCGATCCCGGTCGACACGGCCGTCTGGTACACCACCGCGACCCACGCCTGACACCCTCCGGTCGCGGTTGTCGTCGCCCACGCCTGCGTGAAGCGACACACACCGCGACCGGAGCTTTTCGACAGAGGAACCATGGCCAGCATCGATGAGGTCGCCCGGCTCGCCGGAGTCTCCACCGCGACCGTCTCGCGCGCACTGAGCGGTCGCGGCCACGTGTCCGAATCCGCGAAGGAGAGGGTGCAGGCCGCAGCGCAGACTCTCGGCTACGTGGTGTCGTCCCGTGCGTCGAGCCTGGCATCGGGTCGCACCCGCAACGTCGGGGTCATCGTCCCGTTCCTCGACCGGTGGTTCTTCAGCACGGTGCTCTCCGGCGTCTCGGCCGCGCTGATGCGCGAGGGCTACGACATCACGCTGTACAACATCACCGCCGACAAGGACGTGCGCCGACACGTGTTCGACACCTTCCTGCGACGGCAGCGCGTGGACGCCGTGATCGCGGTGTCGATCGAGCTCGACGAGGACGAGACGCAGTACCTGCTCGACCTCGGACTCCCCGTGATCGCGATCGGTGGTCCGAACCCGAAGCTCGACACCATGACCGTCGATGACGTCGCCGTCGCGCAGTTGGCCACCGAGCACCTGATCAGCCTCGGCCACACCGACATCGCGCACATCGGAGCCAACCCCGAGTTCGACATCGACTTCCACATCCCGACCAACCGCCGTCTGGGCTTCGAGAAGGCACTCGCCACGGCAGGGATCCCCCTGAACCAAGCCTTCCTCGAACCAGCCGACTTCACGGTGGAGGGCGGCTACCGGGCGGCGAAGCAGCTGCTCGGCAGGCCGGGCCCCCGCCCGACCGCGGTATTCGCGGCGTCGGATGAGATGGCCATCGGAGCACTGCTCGCTGCCCGCGACCTCGGCTTCAGCGTGCCGGAGGAGTTGTCGATCGTGGGCATCGACGGCCATGAGCTCGGCGAGTTCTTCCGCCTGACCACGGTCGATCAGTTCCCGCTCGGGCAGGGCGAGCGGGCAGCGGATGCGGTGCTTGCCAAGCTCGCCACCCCGGATGCCGTGCACATCCCGTCTGCACTTCCGTACGAGCTGAACGTGCGCGGGACGACGGCCCGCCTCCTGTAGGTCGAGGCGAGCCGTCGTCACCGATCAGCTCGCGACGATGAGGCCCTCGGTCGCCGTGCGAGCAGCCTCGAAGCGGCGCTGCACGTCAGGCCAGTTCACGAGGTTCCAGAACGCCTTGACGTAGTCGGCGCGCACGTTGAGGTAGTCGAGGTAGTAGGCGTGCTCCCAGACGTCGAGCTGCAGCAGCGGCGTCACGCCGAGCGGTGCGTTCCCCTGCTGGTCGAACAGCTGGAAGATCACGGGGCGGGCGCCCACGCTGTCCCAGGCGAGCACGGCCCAGCCCGATCCCTGCACACCGAGCGCGGTCGCGGTGAAGTGCGCCCGGAACGCATCGATCGATCCGAATGCGTCGACGAGCGCGGCCTCGAGCTCGCCCTCCGGAGCGCCGCCGCCCTCGGGCGAGAGGTTCTGCCAGAAGACGGAGTGGTTGATGTGGCCGCCGAGGTTGAACGCGAGGTCCTTCTCGAGCTTGTTGACGTTCGCGAGGTCGCCGGCGCTGCGTGCGGTGGCGAGCTGCTCGAGCGCGGTGTTCGCGCCGGTCACGTACGCCTGGTGGTGCTTGGAGTGGTGCAGCTCCATGATCTTGCCGGAGATGTGCGGCTCGAGCGCGGAGTAGTCGTACGGGAGCTCGGGGAGCGTGTAGAGAGTGGACATTGTGCTTCCTTTCGATGGTGCTATCGGTGGGTGCGGATCAGTGCTCGGGGTCGTGCGGGAGCGAGTGGAATCGGCGGTCGAGGTAGACCAGAGGACGCCCGGACGGACCGGGCAGCACCTCGATGACCTCGGCGATGACCACGGTCGACGACCCCACTGCGACGGTCTCGATGGTGCGACACCGCAGCGCCGCCCTGGCCTCGGGGAGGTGCGGTTCTCCGGTCGGCAGCGTCGCCCACCCCTGCTCGGGGGTGAAGCGCTCGGAGCCGCTGACCGCGAAGCTCTGCGCGAGGTCGGAGTGCTCGTCGTCGATCAGATGCACCACGAAGGTGTCCGCTCCGAGGATCGCTCCCGCGGACCCCGTCGCCCTGGTCACGGAGAACACGATCGCCGCGGGGTCGACCGCCACCGAGGCGACGCTCGACGCCGTGAGGCCGACCGGCCCGTCCGGAGTGCTCGCGGTGATGATCGCGACGCCGGCGGGATGCGTGCGGAACGCGGCCTTGAGCCCTTCGCCGATCGGGGTGGGCACGGGTGTCGCGGTCATCGACCGGCCTCCATCATCTGTTCCTGCTTCGCATGCGTCAGCATCTCCTCGCGCTCGACGATCTTCGTCCGCTCACGGCCACGGGCTGCTCCCGCCCCACGCTCCGCGGCATCGATCCGCAGCCAGCCATCGAGGTCGACCGCGTGCGACAGGTGGGCGATCGGATCGTCGTCACGCGCTTCCAGCTCGACCGATCCGAGGTCGTCGACGACGTGGCCGATGGTCTGCGCGGCGTCCGACTTGGTCGAGCCGATGAGTCCGACCGGCCCGCGCTTGATCCAGCCCGTGGCGTACAGCCGGGGGATCGGGACGCCCTCCGCGTCGACGACTCGACCTTCGATGTGCGGCACGACTCCGAGCGTAGTGTCGAACGGCATCCCAGGCACGGGCGTCGATCGATATCCCACGGCACGGTAGACCGCTCCGACGTCGTAGCGCAGCAGCTCGCCGGTGCCGACCATGCGACCGAGCTCGTCTGACGCGGTGCGCTCCATCTCGATGCCGGTCACGGAGTCGGTCCCCAGCAGCCGCACCGGGCGTTGCCGCAGGTGCAGGTGTATGCGGCGCGAGGCCGTGCGCGTCGCGGGGTCGACGGCGGCCCATTCGGTCATGGTGCGCACGATGATGCGCCGCTGCGAGAACTGCGCGACCATCCGCTCGGCGTGCTCGTCGAGAGCGAGTTCTTCGGGGTCGACGATCACATCGACGTCGTCCTGCTCGGCGAGCTCGCGCAACTCCATGGCCGAGAAGCGCACGTCGGCCGGTCCTCGCCGAGCGAAGAGGTGCACATCGCGCAACGGGCTGGCCACGAGCTGGTCGAGCACGGCATCAGGGGTGTCGGTGTGGGTCAGCGCCGAGGCGTGCTTGGCCAGGATCCTCGTGACATCCAGCGCCACGTTGCCGGCCCCGAGCACGGCGACCGACTCGGCGGCGAGCGGCCAGGTGCGCGGTGCATCGGGGTGCCCGTCGTACCAGGCCACGAAGTCGGCGGCGCCGAACGAGCCGGGGAGATCTATGCCGGGGATGTCGAGAGCGACGTCGAGGTCGGCACCCGTCGCCACGATCACTCCGTCGTATGCGGCACGCAGCTCGTCGATCTCGACGTCACGGCCGATCTCGACGTTGCACCGCAACCGGATGCGTGGGTTCACGAGCACCTCGTGCAGGGCGTCGGTGATCTTCCGGATGCGGGGATGGTCGGGCGCGACGCCGTAGCGGACGAGACCGTACGGCGCCGGGAGCTTCTCGAACAGGTCGATCGCTGCGGTGGGGACACGGTCGAGCAGGATGTCGGCGGCGTAGATGCCCGCAGGGCCCGCCCCCACGATGGCGATGCGCGGCTCCACGGCGGGTGATCCGGCGGCGGTCATGCGTGCTCCCCCTGGGGCGCGAGCGCGGCGATGATCGGGTGATCGAACGTCAGCGTGCCCGTCTTCGCGGCACCGCCGGGAGACCCGATCTCGTCGAAGAACTCGACGTTGGCCTTGTAATAGTCCTGCCACTCATCGGGCAGATCGTCTTCGTAGAAGATGGCCTCGACCGGGCACACCGGCTCGCAGGCGCCGCAGTCCACACACTCGTCGGGGTGGATGTAGAGCGAGCGTTCGCCCTCGTAGATGCAGTCGACAGGGCACTCGTCGATGCAGGCCTTGTCCTTCACATCGACGCACGGGAGGGCGATCACATAGGTCATCGCAGGGTCTTCGTTCGGGTCACGCTGTCCTCGTTCGGGTCGATCAGCCCTTGCCGGGCCACATGACTACCGTAAAACCTCAAGTACACTTGAGGTCAAATCGAAGGAAAGGCGGCCGGATGAGTCCGCATGCACCCGACGAACCGCTCACGATCGGCGAGATGACCCGACGCACGGGGGTCGCCGCTTCCGCGCTGCACTTCTACGAGGGCCTCGGCCTCATCGCGTCGACGCGCACGCCGGGCAACCAGCGCCGCTATGCACGGCACATGCTGCGCCGCGTCTCGCTCATCACGGTCGCGAAGCGCCTCGGCATCCCGCTCTCCGACGTGCAGACGGCCTTCGCCGACGTGCCACTGACCGAGACCCCGAGCCACGAGGACTGGCAGCGGGCCTCCCGACGTTGGAAGCGCGAGCTGGAGAAACGCCGCGAAGGCATCGAACGGCTCGAACGCGAACTCACCGGATGCATCGGCTGCGGCTGCCTGTCGATGAAGGCCTGCGGCCTGCTCAACCCCGACGACGCGCTCGGCACTCAGGGCGCCGGCCCGCACCGCCTGCAGGACTGACCCACTCGCCTGCGAACGCCGCGAGACCCACTCCCGCCGCCGAGACCCATCGCCGCATGCGCCGGCGGGAGTGGGTCTGGGCGAGGAGAGTGGGTCTCGACAGGGAGCGGGTCAGCGCACCTCGAAGTCCGCGGAGAGCAGCACCTCGTCGCGGGAGCTCGGGCCCACCAGCAGCTCGAACGTGCCGGCCTCGACCAGACGCGTGCCCGCGGCGTCGACGATCGTGCAGTCGGACACCGGCAGCTCCAGGCGCACCCGTACGGACTCCCCCGGGGCGACGTCGACCTGACGGAAGGTCTTGAGCTCCTTGTCGGTCCAGCTCACGCTCGTCACCGAGTCGCGCACGTAGACCTGCACCGTCTCGCGTGCAGGCCGTTCCCCCGTGTTCGACACCGTGACGTGCCCGACGATCGTGTCGGACTCCGCCAGCGAGGTCTCCTCCAGCACGAGGTCGGAGTACTCCACGGTGGTGTACGACAGACCTTCTCCGAACGCCCAGGCGGGCGACTGCGTGAGGTCCGCGTAGCGGTCGCCGTGTTGTCCGCGGATCTGGTTGTAGTACGTCGGCTGCTGGCCCACGTGGCGCGCGAACGAGATCGGCAGGCGCCCTGACGGTACGGCAGCTCCGGAGATGATGTCAGCCAGCGCGCGCCCACCCTGCATGCCGGGGTTCGCCGCCCAGATCACCGCTGCCGCCTTCGATGCGGACGCCGGGAGCACGAGCGGCTTCGAGGCGAGCAGCACGATCACGACGGGCTTCCCGGTCGCGATGAGCGCATCGATCAAGGCGTTCTGCCCGCCGATGAGCTCGAGGGTCGCAGTGGAGCGGCCCTCGCCGACGAGCTCGATCCGATCGCCCACGACCGCCACGACGACGTCCGAGTCGGATGCGGCCGAGACGGCCTCCGCGATCAGAGCGGCGTCGGGCTCGCAGGCCCTCACCACCGGCGGACGCGGCTGCTTGTCGGGGAAGAACGGACCCTGCGGGTCTTCCTCGAGCGTGAGGATGTCGGCACCGCGGGCGTGGGTGACGCTCCAGCCGTCGATCGTCTGCAGGCCGTCGAGCACGGTCGTGATCATCTCGCGAGGCTGACCGTCGAGCCATCCCGCCTGACCGGAGCCGCCGGCCCAGTCGCCGAGCTGCGTCTGCGCATCGTCGGCGAGGGGGCCGGTGACCGCGACCTTCAGCGCGGACGCGGGGTCGAGCGGCAGCACGCCGTCGTTCTCGAGCAGCACGAGCGAGCGGCGGGCGACCTCGAGGTTCAGTTCCGCGTGCTCCACGCTGCCCACCACGGTGTCGAGCGCGGTGCTAGGAAGGCGCGGGTTCTCGAAGAGCCCCAGCTCGAACTTCAGCGTCAGTATGCGGGCGGCGGCGGCGTCGAAGGCGTCCTCGGCGAGCATGCCCTTCGCCACGGCATCCAGCGCTCCCTCGAAGAAGCCGGGCGTGGTCATGATCATGTCGTTCCCCGCCCGCACGGCAGCCGCGGCCGCGTGCGTGATGTCGGGCTGGATCCGCTGCTCCCACACCATGCGACCGACGTTGTCCCAGTCGGTGATGAGCGTGCCGGTGTAGCCCCACTCGCCGCGCAGCACGTCGCTGAGCAGCCAGTCGTTGGTGGTGATCGGCACGCCGTCAGTGGTCTGGTAGCCGAGCATGAACGTGCGGCAGCCCTCGCGGGCGACGCGCTCGAACGGCGGCAGGAACCACGAGCGCAGCTTGCGGCGGGAGATGTCGGCCTCGCTCGCGTCGCGCCCGCCCTGGGTCTCGGAGTACCCGGCGAAGTGCTTGGCGGTCGCGAGGATGGCCGTGGGGTCGTCGAGTCCGTCACCCTGATAGCCGCGCACCATGGCCGAAGCCAGTTCGCCGATCAGGAACGGGTCTTCACCGAAGGTCTCGTCGATGCGACCCCAGCGCAGATCGCGGGCGATGCACAGCACGGGCGAGAACGTCCAGTGGATGCCGGTGACCGCGACCTCCTCGGCCGTCGCACGGGCGACGCGTTCGACGAGCGCGGAGTCCCACGACGCGGCCATGCCGAGCTGCGTCGGGTAGATCGTCGCCCCCGGCCAGAACGAGTGCCCGTGGATGCAGTCCTCCCCCACCAGGAGCGGGATGCGGAGCCGGGTCTGCGCCGTGAGCTCGTTCGCTCGCAGGATGCGCTCGGGCGAGGTGTGCAGGATCGAGCCCGCATGGCGCCGCGCGATGTGGTCGTCGATGTCGTCGCGAGCGTCGAGCTGAAGCATCTGCCCGACCTTCTCCTCCAGCGTCATGCGGCTGAGGAGGTCGGCCACGCGCTCGGGGATCGAGAGAGCGGGGTCCTGGTACGGGAGCTGCGTGGTCAGAGTCTGAGAGGTCATCACTTCGTGTTCTGGTTCGTGTTCGGTGTCGGGGTCGTCGAGGCGTCGCCGGGCCCGGAGGGGTCGGACGAGGTCGCCGACGTTACGGGATCGGGAGCCTTCTTCGGCAGGGGCACGCTGCGGACGGCGGTGACGGCGTCGTTCACGTTCAGCCCCTTCTGCTTCATCGCCCTGGCCCGCTCGCCCGCCGAGCGCAGTCGCGGGTTGACGTACTCGTCGATGCCGAAGTTGATGAGCGAGAGCGCGACGCCGATGATCGCGATGCAGAGCCCGGCCGGCACGTACCACCACCACAGTCGCGGGAACGCACCGTTCTGCTGCGCCCAGAACAGGATGGTCCCCCAGTTGAGGTTGCTCACCGGGATCACCCCGATGAAGGCCAGCGTCGTGAGACCGAGGATGGCCGCCGTCACGGTCCCGACGAAGCTCGAGGCGATGAGCGCCATGAGGTTCGGGAGCATCTCGACCGTGATGATGCGGCGCAGCGGCTCGCCGTTCGCGCGCGCGGCCTGGATGAAGTCGCGGTTGCGCAGCGACATGGTCTGCGCGCGCAGCACGCGGGCGCCCCACGCCCACCCGGTTATCCCCAGCACCGCGGCGATCACGATCAGCGGCGGGTTCTCGAACTGCGAGGCGATGATGATGATCAACGGGATGCCGGGGATCACCAGGAACACGTTGGTCAGCGCCGACAACGACTCGCTCTTCCAGCCGCGCACGTAGCCGGCGATCACACCGATCGTGATCGCGATGATCGTGGCGATGAAGGCCGCGAGGAATCCGACGACGATCACACCGCGGGTGCCGTAGATGATCTGGCTCAGCACGTCTTCGCCCATGTGCGTCGTGCCCAGCCAGTGCTCCCAGGAGGGCGGCTGACGCAGCGCCGTGCGGTCCTTCTGGGTCGGCCCGTACGGGGCGATCCACGGAGCGAGGATCGCGATGAGCACGAACACCCCGAGGATGATGAGCCCGGCGATCGACTTGGGGTTGCGGAACATCGCGAACGCCTGCGCGAGCTGCGACCAGAACGTCTTGCGCGGCGGCGCTCCCGTCGACGGGGTGCGCAGCGTGGCGGTCTCGGGCATGCCGGAGACGACGGCCGATCCGTCGGGCGCTGTGGTCGCTGCAGTGGTGGGAACGGTCATGTCAGGACTCCATCTGGCGCGTGCGCGGGTCGAGGTAGGCGTAGACGACATCGGCGAGGATGTTGGCCACGAGCACAGACAGCGTGATCACGAGGAACACGCCCTGCATGAGGGCGAAGTCCTTGGCGTTGGTCGCGTCGAGCAGCAGCTTGCCGACACCCGGATAGCTGAACACCATCTCCATCACGATCGTGCCGCCCACGATGAAGCCGATCGACAGCGCGAAGCTCTGGATCTGCGGCAGCACCGCGTTGCGAGCGGCATAGCCCCAGAGCACCCGCTTGTTGGGCATGCCCTTCGCCTGCGCGACCGTGATGTAGTCGTCGTCGAGCACCGTCAGCATCATGTTGCGCATGCCGAGCACCCATCCGCCGAGCGAGGCGACCACGATGGTCAGCGCCGGGAGCGTGCCGTGCATGATCACCTGGCCGATGAAGTCGAGACTCCATTCCGGCGACTGCCCCTTGTCGTAGGCATGCGATGACGGGAACCACTTCAGGGTCGAGGAGAAGATCGCGATCGCGATGAGTCCGAGCCAGAAGTACGGGATCGTGTTGAAGAACGTGGTCACCGGGATGATCGCGTCGAGCCTGCTGCCCCGCTTCCATCCGACGACGGCTCCGAGCAGCGTGCCGATCGCGAAGGAGATGATGGTCGCGATGCCGACCAGCCCGAGCGTCCAGGGCAGGGCGGCGGCGAGCACCTCGGCGACCGGCCGCAGGCCGTGCAGGGTCGAGATGCCGAGGTCGCCGCGCAGCAGCATCCCCCAGTACTCGAGGTACTGCTGCCAGATGGACTTGTCGGTGTCGATGCCGAGCAGCACGCGCAGCGCGTCTGCCGCCTCGGGGCTCACGTTGCGGTTGCGCGCGAGGTACGAGCTGACCGCGTCGCCCTTCATGAGGCGGGGCAGGAAGAAGTTGATCGTGATCGCCGCCCACAGTGTGAACAGGTAGAACGCCGCGCGACCGGCGAAGAAGCGCCACGGCACCGGCCGCCTGGTGCGCTCTGCCGTGGTCGCCGTGGTGCCGACCTCGAGGGCATCGCGGGCGACGAGGTCGTTGTCGTCGAGCTGGGGGAGAGCGGAGCTCACAGCGCGCCTCCGTTCGATGCCGCTGCAGCGAAGTGCTTCTCCGGATCGGGAGAGGCCGCGCGCAGCTCGCGGGTGTACGGATCCTGCGGGTTGAGGATCACATCGTCGGCGGTTCCGTACTCGACCACGCGCCCCTGGTTGAGGACCATGATCTCGTCGCTGAAGTGCCGGGCGGTCGCCAGGTCGTGCGTGATGTAGAGCACACCGAGTCCCTCTTCGCGCTGCAGATCGGCGAGCAGGTTCAGCACGCCGAGCCGGATGGAGACGTCGAGCATCGACACCGGCTCGTCGGCGACGAGGAGCGAGGGACGCGAGGCCAGGGCACGGGCGATGGCAACGCGCTGCCGTTGGCCGCCCGACAGCTCGTGGGGGCGGCGGTCGATCACCGCGTCCGCATCGAGGCGCACCCGGTCGAGGAGCCGACGCACCTCGTTCTCGGTCTCCTTCTTCGGCACCACGTCGTCGAGGCGGATCGGACGCTCCAGGTGGTAGCGGATCGAGTGGTACGGGTTGAGCGAGGCGAACGGGTCCTGGAACACCATGCGCAACTGCTGGCGGTACTTCCGCAGTCCCCTGCCGCGGCGCGGGATGGGCTTGCCGTCGAGCAGCACCTCGCCGCTGGTCGGGGTCTCGAGCTGGGTGAGGATCTTCGCGATCGTGGACTTGCCGCTGCCGGACTGGCCGACCAGGCCGATCGTCTGGCCGGACGTCAGGGTGAAGCTCACGTCGTCGAGGGCTTTGATCTGCCCGGCGCCTCGGACGTTGTACGCCTTCGTGACATTGCGGAACTCGAGGGTGGTCATCGCACCAGCACCCCTCTCTCCCCGGTGAGCCGGGGGAACGACGACAACAGGGTCTTCGTGTACTCGTGCTCCGGCTGCGTCCAGATGCGCTCTGCCGTATCGAGCTCGATGATCTCTCCTTCGCGCATGATCGCGATCCGGTCGCTGATCTCCAGCAGAAGCGGAAGGTCGTGGGTGATGAAGATCACCGAGAAGCCGAACTCGTGCCGCAGCTGAGAGATCTGCTTGAGGATCTCCCGCTGCACCAGCACGTCGAGCGCGGTCGTCGGCTCGTCCATGACCATCAGCTGCGGACGGAGCGCCAGGGCCATGGCGATCATGACGCGCTGGCGCATGCCGCCGGAGAGCTCGTGCGGGAAGGAGCGCACACGCTGACGGCCGACCTTGACGATCTCGAGCAGTTCCTCGGCCTCGGCACGCCGCTGCTTGCGGTTCATGTCGGGGCGGTGGATCTCGAACACGTCCTCCAGCTGCGAGCCGATCGTCGCGACGGGGTTGAGGGCGTTCATCGCGCCCTGGAACACCATCGACACCTTGTCCCAGCGGAATCGCTGCATCGCGTCGACGTCCAGAGCGTTGATGTCGATGTCGATGCCGGTCACGTCGTGGAAGGTCACGCTGCCGCCGGTGATGACGGCCGGAGCGCGCAGCAGGCGCTGCACCCCGTAGGCGAGCGTGGTCTTGCCGCATCCGCTCTCCCCGGCGAGGCCCAGGATCTCGCCGCGCTGCAGTTCGAGGGTCACGTTCTTCACCGCCTCGACGGGCGGATCGACGTCGTACACGACGGAGAAGTCGCGCACGGTGAGCAGGGGGTCTGGCATGGGGGTGTCCTTCGTGGGGGCGGGCCCTTCGACAGGCTCAGGGACCCAGATGGGGTGGCTGAGCCTGTCGAAGTCCCGGCTGTGGGTGGCTGAGCCTGTCGAGGTCCTACTCGGCGGGCTTCAGCTTCGTGAGGATCTGCACGATGTTCGGCTGCGTCGGGTCGGCGGACGCGTAGGTGTCGTCCTCCGAAGGCCAGCCGACGTAGTTGCGCGTGTTGAACTCGCCCAGCAGCGGGTGGGCGCCCAGCGGGATGGCCGGCACCTGCTCGGAGAAGATCGTCTGCAGCGTGTCGATGGCGGTGGTGCGCTCCTCGTCGGACGAGGCGTTCGCGTAGGTGTTCAGGGCGGCGGTCGCCTCCGGGTCGTCGAAGCGACCGAAGTTGAAGCCGGCCTTGCCCTCGGGGGAGATCCACCGCGGATCCATGGTCGAGGTGTAGAGGCCGTACGCCGTGCCGCTGTCCTCCAGCCAGTGGATGATCGCAGAGAACGTGCCGTTGTCGCGGGGATCGGCCCAGCCGCCCCAGTCGGGCATGTCGATCTTGACCTCGGCGCCGATGCTGTCCTTCACGTCCTCGGCGATGAGCTCCTGCGCCGTGTTCCAGTCGCTCCAGCCGGACGGGACGGAGAGCGTGAACGAGACGGGCGTGCCGTCGGGGTCGATCAGGGCGTCGTCCTTCCAGGTGTATCCGGCGGTCTCCAGCAGGTCACGCGCCTTCTCGGCGTCGACCTTGTAGTCGACTCCCTCGAACTCCGGCTGGATCTCGTCTTCGAGGATCGACGACAGTCCCGTCACGGACCAGACCGGCTCGCTGGCACCCTCGCGCGCGATGTCGACGTAGGCGTCGCGGTCGATCACCCAGGCGAGCGCCTGACGGAAGGCGGGGTCGTCGAACGGCTTCTGCTGCAGGTTCATGAACAGCGTGGCCGAGCCGGTGGTCGGGGAGGCGAGGAACTTGTTGTGCTCGGGGTCGGCCGAGAGGAACTGCTCCTCGATCTGCGGGATGAACGCCTGCGCCCAGTCGGCGTCGCCGTTCGCGAGGGCCGTGGTGAGGGCGGTGTTGTCACCGTACGAGACGTAGTGCAGCTCGGGCACGGCGAGGTCGCCGCCCCAGTAGTCGTCGCGCGCGTCGAGCGTGACCGACTCGGTCGACCAGTTCGCCATCGCGTAGGGGCCGGTGCCGACGAGGTCGTCGCCCTTGACGGGGTCGGTGGCCGGGTCCTCGAACTTCTCCCAGATGTGCTTGGGGACGATCGGCACGTGCAGCACGCGTGCCTGGTTGACGTACTTGGAGTCGCCGAAGCTCAGCACGACCTTGTCGCCGTCGACCTCGGCGCCCTCGTACTTGAGGCCGGCGGTGTCGAGGGCGGGGATCGAGGCGGTCTCGAACGAGAAGACGATGTCGTCGGCCGTGAACGGCTCGCCGTCGCTCCAGGTGACGTCCGCGCGCGGGACGACCGTGAGCTGCGTGTAGTCGTCGTTCCACTCGAGGCTCTCGGCGAGCCATGGCGTGGTACCGCGATCTCCCGTCTGGTTCACCAGGGCCAGGGTCTCGAACACGACCTTGGCGTAGCCGTACTTCGACGCGGCGGAGTCGCCGACGAACGGGTTGTTCGACTCGGTGGTGATCGCACCGTCGGGCTTCGCGATGGTGAGGGATGCGGATCCGGCGCCGTCGCCGGATCCACCGCCGGCCGAGCAGCCGGCGAGGGCCGACACACCGAGCGCGGTGATCGCGGTCGCGGCGATCAGAGACTTTCTGAGCTTCATTGCTTCTCCTAGGCACGGGTCTTTGTGCTGTGTCGCCGGCGAACGGGGGTCCGCCGGCCGTCGTGATTTGCTTACTGTCGAGAAAGTAAGCTTCCGTGAGGTTACCGAGTAGTAAGTTTGACCGCAAGCACAGTCCGACGATGGAGAGGAGGCCGCGGTGGCAGACAGCGACCAGACAGTGCGCGTGCGCCCGGCGACGCTCGAGAAACGCGAGCAGATCCTCAAGGCCGCGATCGAGATCTTCGGCAACAAGGGCTCGACCAACGGGACCCTGGCGGACGTCGCCGAGCAGGTCGGCATCACGCACGCCGGCGTGCTCCACCACTTCGGCTCGAAGCAGAAGCTCCTACTCGAGGTGCTCGCTTACCGAGACAGGGACGATGTCGCCGGCCTCGCCCAGAAGCACATCCCCGGGGGACCGGAACTGTTCCTGCACCTCGTGCGCACCGCCTTCACGAACGAGAAGCGGCCGGGCATCGTGCAGGCCTACACGGTGCTCTCGGCGGAGTCGGTCACCGACGAGCATCCCTCGCGCCCGTTCTTCGAGGAGAGGTACACGACACTGCGCCGCGAGGTCACGGCCGCGTTCGACGAGCTGTGCGCCCAGGAGGGCGTGCGCGACCCCGACTCAGTCGCTGCCGCCTCCGCCGCGATCCTCGCGGTGATGGACGGGCTGCAGCTGCAGTGGCTCCTGCACCCCGGGGCGATCGAACTGGGCGCGACCAGCGAGTTCGCGATCCGGGCGATCGTGAACGCCGTGCTGCACCCCGGCCCAGACCTCACGAACTACACATCCCCCGCCTGATCCCCCCTACCCGCGGCACCGAGACCCATGCGCCGCGCCGAAACCCATCGAGCCAGACGCTTGTGACAGTGGGTCTGGGCGGCGACCATGGGTCTCGGCAACGCGGGGCTGCCCGGCTAGGCTCGGGCCATGACGATCGACCTCGAAGCGCTCTACATCGACCTGCACCAGCACCCCGAGCTCTCGTTCCAGGAGACGCGCACCGCCGGCATCGCCGCCCAGCACCTGCGCGACCTCGGCCTCGAGGTCGAAGAGGGGGTCGGCGTCACCGGCATCGTCGGTGTGCTCCGCAACGGCGAAGGTCCGGTGGTGTGGGTGCGCGCCGACATGGACGCGCTCCCCGTCGAGGAGCAGACCGGCCTGTCGTACGCCAGCACCGCGAAGGGCGTGGATCCCGCGGGTACGACGGTTCCCGTCATGCACGCGTGCGGCCACGACATGCACGTCACCGCGATGGTCGGCGCGGTCGAGAAGCTCGTCGCCGAGCGGTCCGACTGGTCGGGAACCCTCGTCGTGCTGATCCAGCCCGCCGAGGAGTACGGCGCCGGAGCGCGCGCGATGCTGGACGACGGGATCCTCGACCGCTACCCGAAACCCGACGTGGTGCTCGGTCAGCATGTGACTCCGCTCCCCGCCGGTGTGATCGGCGTGCGCAGCGGCACGCAGATGGCCGCCTCCGACGGACTCACCGTGACCCTGCACGGCCGCGGCGGACACGGCTCCCGCCCGCACGCCACGATCGACCCCGTCGTGATGGCCGCCGCCACCGTGATGCGTCTGCAGACCATCGCCTCACGCGAGATCGACCCGCAGGGCGTCGCCGTCGTGACCGTCGGGTCGATCCACGCGGGACTGAAGAACAACATCATCCCCGCCGAGGCGAAGCTCGAGCTCAGCCTGCGCTACCCGAACGAGGAGACGCGCGACAAGGTGCTCGCGAGTGTCGAGCGCATCGTGCGGGCCGAGGCCACGGCCTCCGGCGCCGAGCGGGAGCCCGAGATCCGCACCGACCACACGCTGCCCGCCACGATCAACGACGAGGATGCCACCGCCCGGGTCACCGCGGCGCTGCAGCGCGCCCTGGGCGAGGCGGCCGTGATCGACCCCGGCATGTTCACCGGCAGCGAGGACGTGTCATGGTTCGCCCGCGATGCCGGAGCACCCCTCGTGTTCTGGTTCTGGGGCGGTATCGACCCCGCCCGGTTCGCCGAGGCCGTCGCTGCGGGACGCCTGGGCGAGGACATCCCGACGAATCACTCGCCGTTCTTCGCGCCGGAGATCCACCCGACGATCGAGGTCGGCGTCACCGCACTGTCGGCCGCGGCCCGGGAGTTCCTCGCCTAAGGATCGGAAGGATCTGGTTCACGCGACTGCTCGCCGCTCCCGCAGGAAGACGTGCAGGCCGAGTGCGTTTCGCTTGCTCCGTTGCTCGACAAGGAGATGACGTCGCAGGAGGTTTGTCACACCGACGGGAATCGGGTCCATCGCGTTGGTCCGCTTGACGTCTTGCGAGCCGAAGCCGGCCAACAGCGTCATGGACCCGTCGTCCGTGTCCCTCACCTCGACGCGGGCATAGTCGGTGTCGAGGCGGATCAGTACTCGAGAGATCGACTCCCAGGGGAACGATCGCTCCGACCCGGCTCCGACGATTCGTAGCCCCTCGTCATCCCACTCGATGACGTAGCGCTTCCTCCGCCAGGCGAAGATCCACAGCAGGGCGAGCACGATGACGATCCCCAGGCCGCCGGCGACCAGGACGACACCGGATCGGCCGAACATGACGTCGGTCTCCAGCGAGATGGCGATCAACGCCGCCGCGGCACCGCCTCCTCCCACGATGATGCAGCCGACGATGATCGCGACGAGCTGGATCATGGAGACTCGTGTCGCCCGGATCGTCAACCGGTACCCGTCGGTCCCCGGCCGGATCGTCTCCCACATCCGTTCACCCCTACATATCGAGAGAGCGTCGTCAGCTCGCTCTTCTTCGCTCAGCCGCCGATCGCGTTCATGCCGCGCGCGGGCTGCAGGAACGAGGGGTCGTCGATCGCGTGCCCCGGCAGCTTGCCATGCACGCACGAACGCAGCAGTGCGGCGATCTCGTCCGCGCGTTGCCCCGGCGCGGAGGCCGACTCTCCGCGCAGCAGCCCGGTCAGGTCGTACTCGGCGAGCGAGAACAGGCAGTTGCGCAGTTGCCCGTCGGCGGTCAGCCGCAGACGATCGCAGGCGCCGCAGAACGGGGCGGTGACCGAGGCGATCACGCCGACCTCGTGCGGCCCGCCGTCGATCCGCCACTTCTCGGCGGGAGCGCCACCGCGGCCCTCGACCGGCTCGAGGTGCCAGCGTTCTCCCAGCGAGGCGAGGATCTCCTCGCGCGTGACCATCGAGGCGCGGTCCCAGGTGTGCCCGGCGTCCAGCGGCATCTGCTCGATGAATCGGAGCTGAGCGCCCACGCCCATCGCGAACTCCACGAGATCGACCAGCTCGTCGTCGTTCACGCCGCGCATGGCGACCGCGTTCAGCTTGAGGGGACGGAGGGACGAGGCCGCAGCCGCCTCGATACCCGCGAACACGTCGTCGAGGCGGTCGCGGCGGGTGAGGTCGGCGAAGCGCTGGCGGTCGACCGTGTCGATGCTGATGTTGAGGCGCGTGAGTCCGGCATCGATCAGGGCCGGGAGCTTCTGGGCGAGGCTGATGCCGTTGGTGGTCATCGCCACCTCGACAGGGCCCTCCTCCCCCTCGATGCGCGCGATGCGCCGCACGACGTCGACGATGTCGGTGCGCAGCAGCGGTTCGCCGCCGGTGAGACGGAAGGTGCGGATGCCGAGAGCTGCGGCGACCTCCGCCACCTCGACGATCTCGTCGGTGGAGAGGATGCTCGTGCGGGCGAGCCACTCGTTGCCCTGCTCGGGCATGCAGTACGTGCAACGCAGCGAACAGCGATCGGTGAGGGAGATACGCAGATCGCGATGCACACGGCCATGCGTGTCGACGAGACCTCCCGTGAGGCCGGCGGCATGAGATGCGGGCTCGGTGCGCGGCGCGCGCATGCCGATGACCACCGGCACGGCCGTCACGGTGCTCCCCCGCTCCCCGTCATGTTCCGAGACTAACCCCCGGAGCAGCGCGCGGGGGCGGCTCGGCGGCGACGACCGGCACATTGTCAGTGTTCCGCCCACGACCGCCCGGGGCGACGACTCAGCGCAGGGGAACGAACCGCACATGCTCGGGCTCGATCCGCAGCTGGACGGTCTCGCCGACGAGCAGTCCTGCGGCATCGGAGACAGAGAGGTCGACGACGCACGACCCGGTCTGCAGCCGGACGCCGGTGACCGTGGGTTCGAGCCGGTCGACCTCGGCGATCCATCCACCGCCGTCCGAGCCGTCGACCAACCGCACGTGCTCGGGGCGGAACACGGCGATCAGCGGCGTTCCATCGTCCTCGGCGAGCGCGCGCGAAGCGGGATCCGCGCTGGTCAGCCGCACCTCACCACCCCGCCACGCGCCCCCACTCGCGACGCCGACCAGGCGATTGACGCCGGCGATCGAGGCGACGAAGCCCGACGCGGGTGCCGACAGCACGTCGCGGACCGGCCCGCTCTGTGTGACCCGCCCCGACTCGACGACCAGGAGGCGCTCGGCCAACGCGACCGCATCAGCGGCATCGTGGGTGACCGCGATCGTGGTGACCCCGGCGAGCTGGTCGCGCAGCATCTGTCGGATCTCGCCCGCCGTCACCGGGTCGAGCGCCACCAGCGGTTCGTCGAGCAGCACCGCGCGCGGAGAGGCGGCGAGCGCCCTGGCGACGGCCACGCGCTGCCCTTCACCACCCGAGAGCTCATGCGGCATCCGGTCCCCGGATCCGGCGAGCCCGACGCGTGCGAGCCACTCATCGGCAGAGTCTCGCGCGGCACGGGCGTCCGTACCTGCCGCCCGAGGGCCGAAGGCGACGTTCTCGCGGACGGACAGGTGCGGGAACAGACGCGCATCCTGGCCGAGCAGCACGACCCCGCGGTTCATCGGCGGCGTCCGCACCCGTGGTGAGGCGACGCGGTCGACGACCCGGCCGGCGACCTCGATCTCTCCCGCGCTCAGCGGCTCGAGGCCCGCGAGTGCCTGCAGCAGGGTCGATTTGCCCGCGCCGCTGGGCCCCATGATGGCCATGGTCTCCCCCACCGCCACCTGCAGAGCGACGTCGACGGCGAAGTGCTCGCGATCGACCACGATGTGTGCGCGCAGCCCCGGCGCCTCGGCCCGGGTCTCCCTTCCCGTCATCGTGCGGCCCCCGGTCGCCAGCCGCGCACGAGAAGCAGCACGACGATGGCGGTCGCGAGCAGCAACAGGGCGAGCGCGACCGCCGTGCCCTGCGAGACTCCCGCACCGTTGAACGCGGTGTAGATCGCGAGCGGCATCGTCTGGGTGACTCCCGGTCGATTGCCTGCGAACAGCGCCGTCGCACCGAATTCCCCGATCGCCCGCGCGAAGCACAGCACGACGCCAGCCACGATCCCCGGTGCCGCGATCGGCAGGGTGATGCGGCGCAGGATCGTCCATCGTCCGGCTCCGAGGGCCGCGGCCGTGCGCTCGTGGTCCACGCCCGACGTGCGCACGGCACCCTCGACGGCCAGGACCAGGAAGGGCAGCGCGACGAAGGTCTGCGCCAGCACCACGGCGGGAGTGCTGAAGGAGAGGCCGAGCCCGCCGAACCACCCCGCACGTCCGAACAGGTACAGCAGCGCGACGCCGCCCACCATCGGCGGCAGCACCAGCGGCACCGTGACGACGGCGCGGAGCACGGCGGCGAGCCGGGGGCCGGAACGGGCGATGTACAGCGCGAGCGGAACGCCGACGACGATGCAGAGCAGCGTGGCGACGAGGCCGGTGCCGAGCGAGAGGAGGAGAGCAGAGAGGGCTGCCTGCGACGTCACATCGGCCAGGAACGTCGACCACTGCACACGCGCGACGAGAGCGATCAACGGCAGGATCAGGAAGGCCAGACCGATCGCAGCGGGGATGGCGAGCGCCCGCGGAGCGTACCCTCGACCCCCTGCTGCACTCATGGGGCTCCGAAGCCGAAGTCCGCCAGGATCTTCTGTCCGGCGGCCGACAGCACGAACGCCACGAACGCATCAGCCGCCTCGGCGTTCGGCGCGTCCGAGAGCGCGGCGATCGGGTAATGGTTGACGACTTCGTCCGCACCATCGGGCACGACTGCCTCGACATCGGAACGCCCGATCACGTCAGTGGCGTACACGAGTCCGGCATCGGCCTCGGACGCGGCGACCTTCGTGAGCACCGCCGTCACGTTCTGCTCGAGGCTGGACGCATCGACCGTCACATCCGCGGCGGCTAGCAGCTTCGCGGAAGCAGCACCGCACGGCACCTCCGGTGCACACAGCACCGTGGTCACGTCGGCCAGATCGGCGAGCGTCTCGACGCCGCCCGGGTTCCCGGAAGGCACCGCGATGACGAGGGTGTTGGAGGCGAACAGCGTCGGATCCGCGGTGACGTCGGCGGCCTTGCCCATGTTCGCCTCGTCGGCCGAGGCGAACACATCGGCCGGTGCGCCTTCGAGGATCTGCGTGACCAGCGTGGATGAGCCGTCGTACACCGGGCTGAACCGCACCTCCGGATTCTCGGCGACGAACGCCTCGCCGATGGCATCGAAGGCGCCGCTGAGCGATGCGG
Source organism: Microbacterium oxydans (assembly GCF_006540085.1). GTDB lineage: Bacteria > Actinomycetota > Actinomycetes > Actinomycetales > Microbacteriaceae > Microbacterium > Microbacterium oxydans. Next base: position 107,400 of record NZ_BJOG01000009.1, read on the forward strand.
CGGCGTAGACCGTGAGGTCTCCACTCAGGCTGCTCTGCTCGGTGGTGGCCGATGGCGACGGCGTGCTCCCTGCCGTGCTCGCACAGCCGCCCAGGGCGAGGACGGCGGCGGCGAGGACGAGGACGGTGGAGCGGCGGAGCGTGCGGTTCATGTCAGTCTTTCGGGACCTCGACGACGACCTGCGTCGCCTTGACGGATGCGGTGGCGAGGGAGCCCACCTCGAGCTGCAGATCGCGGGCCGCCTCAGCGGACATGAGCGAAACGACGCGATGCGGCCCTGACTGGATGTCGACCTGCGCCATCAGCCCGTCGATCTGCACGCGCGTCACGATGCCGAGGAAGCGATTGCGGGCGCTGGAGAGCACGCTCCCGGCATCCGACTCCTCCGCGGCGAGCGCCTCGGCCCGTGCCGCGAGCGCGTCACCGGGGATCTCCGCCGGCGCCGCATCGGTGACCGGCAGCAATCCCTGCTCGATCCAGCGACGGACGGTGTCGTCGCTGACGCCGAGCAGTTGCGCGGCCCGGGCGATCCGATAGGTCTGCATGACAGGAATCTACCGCACGAGCGGAGAGATCAGGTCGATAGTTCCGATTCTGCGACAATCCGTCGTGTCCCCCGAATGGCCGATACCGCGCGGGCGGGTTCTCCGCCATGATGGCTCTCGATGACGGCGCCGAATCAACCACAGGACGGGCTGTCCGACTTCGCGGAGCTGATGGCCCGCGAACAGGAGTTCTCCACCCCTGACCGGATCCCCCCGGAGGTACGCAGACGGCGACGGCGCCGCGGCCTCGTCGCCACCGCCATCGTCGTCGTGCTGCTGCTTGCCGCGGCGGGCGGCTACGTCGGGTGGGCACTCACCGCTCCCGTGAGTCCGCCGGCGGTGTCGACGCAGATGCCGCAGGTCCCGGCAGCCGCTCCGGCATCGATCACCACGCCCCCGGCGGATGCCTCGGCGCTCAGCGTCGCGGGCGCTGACGTCTATCTCGGCGAAACGGCGAACGGCGTCTGGTCGTCGAGCGGCACGGGCGAGCCCCTGCCCATCGCGAGCATCACCAAGCTCATCACCGCCCTGGTCATCCTCGATGCCTCCCCGCTCGCCTCCGCCGACGACCCGGGTCCCACCATCACTTTCAGCAAGGCCGATCACGACCTCTACGACCGTTACTACGTCCTCGGGGCGACGATCGCCCCCATGCCCACCGGCACCTCGATGTCGCTGCGCGATGCCCTGGCCGCCATGCTCATCCCCTCGGCCAGCAACTACGCCGATGCACTGTCCTCCCGGATCTTCGGGTCGCAGAACGCGTTCCTCGGCGCCACGCGAAACTGGCTCGCCGCCCACGGGCTGACCGGCACGACGATCACCGAGCCCACGGGCATCAGTCCCCGCAACACCAGCACACCCACCGATCTCCTCGCGATCGGCAAACTCGCCGCGGCGAACCCCGTCATCGCCCAGATCGTGGCGACTCCGTCGATCACGCTTCCCGGCGCCGGCCTGCTCCACAACACCAACGGCCTCCTCGGGACGACGGGGATCACGGGATTGAAGACGGGCACGTTGGGCGAGGGCACCTACAGCCTGCTGTACACCGCGAGTCTCGCCGTCGGCACGGCCGAGCCGCTCGCGGTGACCGGGGTCGTACTCGGGGGAGCGTCGCGCGAGTCGGTCAACGCCGGTGTGCTCGCGGTGCTCGACAGCATCCGCGCCGGGTTCCACCAGGTGCCGGTCGCGTCGGCAGGGCAGAAGGTGGGCACGATCACGACACCCTGGGGAGACAGTGCCCAGCTGCTCATCGACGAGGACGCGACGATCTTCACCTGGTCGGACACACCGGTCGTCGTGACGATGGACATCAAGACCCCGCCGACCTATCGCGACGGCACGGAGGTGGGAACCGTCACCTGGACCGCCGGCCCGAACACCGTCACCGCTGCAGTCACGATCTCGGGCACCATCGACCAGCCGACGGAGTGGTGGCGGCTGACGCATCCCTCCGAGCTCGGTGCGATGACGGAGACCGAGGGCTGAAGACACAGTCGGCGGAGCGGGCATACGCTGAACCCATGCAGCCTCTCGTCGCCCCTGCCGCCGCGCTGGCGCCGGAAGAACTCGTCCGCACTGCGCGGCATGCGGTCCTCACCGGCATCGGCGAGGAAGGCCAGCGCCGCCTGAGCGCGGCTCGTGTCACCGTCGTCGGCGCGGGCGGGCTCGGCTCCCCCGTGCTGCTCGCCCTCGCCGCCGCGGGGGTCGGCACGCTCACCGTGATCGACGACGACGTGGTGGAGCTCACCAACCTGCAGCGTCAGCTCGCCCATCGGGTGGAGGACATCGGTGTCGCGAAGACCGCATCCGCCGCGCGCGCGATCGCGTCTCTCGCCCCGCAGACCGTCGTGCACCCGGTGTTCGAACGCCTCGACAGCGCCAACGCCGAGCGGCTCCTCGCGGGCGCCGATCTCGTGGTCGACACGAGCGACTCGTTCGCGACCCGCCGGGATGTGGCCGCTGCGGCCGAGGAGCTCGGACTCCCGCTCGTGTGGGGTGCCGTGCAGGAGTGGCACGCGCAGGTCACTGTCTTCTGGTCGACCCCGCCGGAGGGAGAGTCGGTGGTGCTCGCGGACCTCTTCCCGCTGGGCACCGAGGGCGAGCCACCCAGCTGTGCCCAGGTCGGGGTGCTCGGGGCGCTGTGCGTGCAGGTGGGCGGGATGTTGGCCGGCGAGGTGATCAAGCTCGTCACCGGCGCCGGTGAACCGCTGCTCGGGCGGCTCGCGATGATCGATGCGCTGACCTCCCGGCAGCACGAGATCTCGATCCGCCCGGCATCCACAGCATCGGGGGTGTCGGCATGAGCGGCCGCCGCACGGTCGAGGAGCAGCTCTCCCGCGTGCTCGACGCGGTTCGCGTCGTCGAGCAGGTCACGCTCCCGGTGGCGGATGCCGCAGGACGCACACTCGCCGCACCCGCCGCGGCCGCCCACGACATCCCCCTGTTCGACAACTCCGCGATGGACGGGTTCGCGGTGCGCGGTGCGGACGTCGCGTCGGCCTCCGAGCAGAACCCGGTGACGCTGCGTGTGGTCGCCGACCTCCCTGCCGGCGTCGCCCTCGACCCGGCGCTCGGCCCTGGCGAAGCCGCCCGCATCATGACCGGTTCTCCCACGCCCACCGATGCCGACGTGATCGTGCCTTTCGAGGACACGGCCGGTGGCCTCGCCGACTCCCTCGGAGAGGTGACGGTGCTGCGCGCCCCCGCCAGGCCCGGCGTGTTCGTACGCCGGCGCGGCGCCGACCTGCACGCAGGCGATGAGGTCGTGCACGCGGGTGAACGCCTCGGGCCCTTCCAGCTCGCCGCAGCGGTCGCCGCGGGCGTCGAGGCGGTCTCGGTCACCCGTGCGCCCCGCGTGGTCGTGGTGTCGACCGGAAGCGAACTGCTCGGACCGGGAGACGCACCGGTGCGCGGGCGCATCCCCGACTCGAACGGCCCCCTGCTCCAGCAGCTGGTCGCCGACGCCGACGCCGAGGTCGTTCTGGTCGCGCGCGTTCCCGACGAGCCCGAGGCCGTCGGAGCCGTCACCGCCGAAGCCACGGCCCTAGGCGCGGACGTGATCGTCTTCACCGGCGGCGTGAGCGCAGGCGCCTACGAGCCCGTGCGCGGGGCCTTCGACGGCGGCGGACAGGTCGATTTCAGCGCGGTCGCGATGCAGCCGGGCAAGCCTCAGGCCTTCGGGGTGCTCGAGGGTGGGTGCCTGGTGTTCGGCCTGCCGGGCAACCCCGTCAGCGTCGCCGTGTCGTTCGAGGTGTTCGTGCGACCCGCGCTGCTCGCGATGCAGGGACGGAGCGAGATCCACCGCCCGCATGCGCCGTTCACCGCGGATGCCTCGTGGACGCCTCCCCCTGGCCGCCGCCAGTATCTTCCCGCCGTCGTCGACCTCGCCGCGCGCACCGTGCGTCCGGCGACCGCGGGCGGATCGGGATCCCACCTCGCCGGAGGCCTCGCTCGCGCGCACGCGTTCGCGATCGTGCCGGCCGAGGTCGAGACGGTCGCCGTCGGCGACGTGATCGATGTCATGCTGGTCGGATGAGTTTCCCTCACCTCGACGCGGCCGGCCGCGCGCACATGGTCGACGTGACCGCGAAGCAGCCGACCGTCCGCACCGCCACCGCCCGCGGCTTCGTGCGCTGCAGCACCGATGTGATCGCCGCCCTGCGCGACGGGACGATGCCGAAGGGCGACGTGCTCGCCGTGGCACGCATCGCGGGTATCCAGGCGGCCAAGTCCACCCCTGCGCTGCTGCCGCTGGCACACGTGATCGGGGTGCACCGGGCGAGCGTCGACCTCGAGATCGTCGACGACGGCGTGCGCATCGAGGCCACGGTGGGCACCGCCGATCGCACCGGTGTGGAGATGGAGGCGCTCACCGCCGTGTCGGTCACCGCTCTGGCGGTCGTCGACATGATCAAGGGCATGGACCGCGCCGTGGTGATCGAGGACGTGCGCATCGTGGCGAAGTCGGGTGGGCGCTCCGGCGACTGGGTGCGTCCCGGCGAAGCATCTCCCGGAGAGACCCACGCCGATGGAGACGCCCGATGACTCGGGTGCGCTACTTCGCCGCGGCCGCGGAGGCTGCCGGTGTCGACTCCGAGGAGCGCGCCGAGACGACACTCGTCGCGCTGCGCACCGCCGTGGTCGCCGAGCATCCGGCGCTGGCCGACATCCTTCCGCGCTGCGCCGTCATGGTCGATGGAGTGCGCAGCGACGACGACCTCGCCCTCGACGACGCCGAGCTCATCGACGTTCTCCCGCCCTTCGCCGGCGGCTGAGCGCACGCGACCTGCCGCGTCTGCTGGTCACATGCATGACCGGGGGACACCTGCATGATCGCTGGGCGGCGTTTCCTCCGGCAGACGTCAAAAGCTCATGCAAGTGCCGCAACGGAGTCAGCCGCCGATGCCCTTCCACGACGAGGTCCCGTCGACCTCGAGCTGACGCTTCCACACGGGGAGGTCGCTCTTGATCGCCTCGATGACCGCTCGGCACACCTCGAACGCCTCGGCACGGTGTTCGGAGGCGACCGCGATCACGACAGCCGCATCGCCCACATCGAGCCGCCCGATGCGATGACTCACCGCCACCACGGCAGGGGCTTCGGATCCGGCCCCCGCTTCGGCGGCGATGCTTCGCAGCGCGGCTTCGGCATCGGGATGGGCGCTGTACTCCAGCCCGACGACCGGCGTCTCGGCATCCGGGTCGTTGTCGCGCACCCGGCCGACGAAGGTGGTCACCGCGCCGAGTCGAGGGTCTTCGACCGCGGCGAGGTGCGCGTCGAGGTCGAGGCGCTCCTCCGTCACCGCAGCGATTCGTACGTCGTTCATGAGTGGTCTCCGCCCTCCACCTGGTCCAGGATGTGCCCGGCGACGCCGAGCACCACGGGTACGCCGGAGGCCACGGCTCGCGTGGATCCGGGCAGGTTCACCACGAGCATCCCCGCGGGATCGACGACGCCGGCGAGACCGCGCGACAAGATCGAGAGCGGGGTGTCGGCGAGTCCGCTGCGACGCAGCTCCTCCGCGATCCCCGGGATCTCCCTGGTGATCACGCGCCGGGTGCCCTCCGGCGTCAGATCACGCGGCCCGACACCGGTACCGCCGGTGGTCACGACCAGGCGGATGCCACGGGCGACGGCTCTGCGCAGGGCGTCCGCCACCGAATCGATCCCGTCCGCCACGATCTCGGCGTCGGGGCAGTGCCATCCCGCGTCACGCAGCAGCCCCACGGCGATCGGACCTCCCCGATCCTCACGCTCCCCCGAGAAGGATCGGTCGGAAACCGTGATCACGAGTGCGGGGAGCGGGCCCATGGCTCCCACCCTAGGCCCGCGAGGTCGGCTGTGCACCGGACTCAGTTGACCCGGATGAGCGAACGCTGCCATCCCGAAGATCCGTTCGGGGCGATGGGGGCGCGCTCCTCGATCTGCAGATCGCCGTTCTTGTTGACCGCGCGCACGGCGACGTAGTGCGTGCCAGGGGTGGCATCCCACTCCATGAACCACTGCACCCACGTGTCGTCGTTGATCGGAGCCGACAGCGTCGCCGGCATCCAGTCACCGTTGTCGATACTGACCTCGACGCGTTCGATCCCGACCGACTGGGCCCAGGCGACACCGGCGATCGGGATCTTCCCCGCCGCGACCGCCTCCCCGATCTTGGGAGTGTCGACGCGCGAGGCGAACTTGATCGGGGCCTCTGCGCTGTACCCGCGGGGCGTCCAGTACGCCTCGTCCTTGTCGAAGCTCGTGACCTTCAGCTCGGTGAGCCACTTGGTCGCCGACACGTAGCCGTAGAGCCCTGGCACCACCATCCGCACCGGGAAGCCGTGCTCGAGGGGCAGCGGCTCTCCGTTCATGCCGACCGCCAGGATCGCATCGAGGTTGTCGTCGGTGAGCGCCGAGAGCGGCGTGCTCGCGGTATAGCCGTCGACGCTGCGCGAGAGCACCATGTCGGCCCCGGATTTCACGCCCGCCTTCTTCAACACGTCGCGCAACGGCACTCCGAGCCACTTCGCGTTGCCGACGAGCTCGCCGCCGACCTCGTTCGACACGCAGGTGAGCGTGATCGCATACTCGTCGAGGCCCATGTCGAGGAGATCCTGGAAGCTCATCTCCACGCGCTGGTCGACCATACCGTCGATCACGAGTCGCCAGGTGTCCGGGTCGATCGAGGGGACCGTGAGCGCGGTGTCGACGCGGTAGAAGTCCTTGTTGGGGGTGAAGAGCTTGCTGAGGCCCGGGATGTCGAGCTCCGCACCCTGCGGCACCGTGACCCTGGTCTTCGGGGTGGGGAGCTTGAGCGCGCTACGGATCGCCTCGACCGACGACACGGCCATGCTCACCGTCCGTGCCGTGATCCCCACGACCAGCGCGGATGCTCCGGCGAGCGCGGCGAGGACGAAGAATCGGCGTCGGTCGATGCCGGGTCGAGCGGGCTCGACATCCGCCGGCCCGACACCGCCGTCCTCCGGCTCGGCGATTACCGCGCCGGAGTCATGGGCACCGGCGGCTTGCGCCCCGGCGGTGCTGCCGGCTTCCGCCCCGGCGGTTCGGCCGGCTTCCCCGACGGCAGTGCGGGCGTCCCTCCACCCGCGCAGACGGCGGCTGAGGAGCACGAGGATGATCGACCCGGCGACGGTTCCGAGCACCGGAGGCAGGAAGGCCAGGGGTGACACGGCCGCCCTGGTCACGATGGCGGCGGTGGAGAGCACCCCGGCGACGACGAGTGCGATCACGCCGAGCGGCGGGCGCACGAACTGCAGGATGCCGGCAATCGCCGAGGCGATGAGCACAGCGAGACCGAGTCCAGCCAGCAGAGCGATCTTGTCGTACTCGCCGAAGGTGGCGATCGCGAACTCCTTGAAGGGCTGCGGCACGATGTCGATCACGAACCCGCCGACCGCGAGGATCGGGCTGGCGGCACGCGCGAAGAGCAGCGCGAACAGCTCGGCCGTGGCGAGGAACACCCCGCCGCCGATCACACCGGCCAGGGCCGCCCAGACGAGGAACCTCTTGCCACTGCGGCGTTGCGCCATGATCGTCTCCTGTTCCACCGTCTCCGATGTGCTCCCCGCTTGTTCGGAGCGACGGCGAGATCGGATGTGACCGATCAGGAGTCGGTGTCCGCCGGTCAGAGACGACGCACGGTGATGGCCTCGCGTCCCTGGAACTGGCGCAGGGTGCGCATGCACCTCGAGCACAGGATCTCGACGCGACGCGGGTGGCCCTCGCCGCACACGCAGTCCACGGTGACACGCCACTTGGCCTTGCGTCCGCACGGCTGGTAGCCGTCGTCGTCGCCGTGGTCGCACTCGCATCGCTGCGACCCACGATCGATGCCGGGGAGGTCGTCGACGTCGAGTCTCTCGTCGACGGCGCGATCATCGTCGACGGACACGGCTTCCTGCGTTCTCACCACCTGCCGATGCTCCCAGGGCCGCCCCGTGGGCGCAACAGCGTCGCGCACGGGCGCGCCCCGGTCAGACTCCGACGACGTGGGGACTGGAGGGTGCGTCCGGGGTGGACTTCGGAGCCGGAGGCGGCGGGGGCGCGAGCTGGCGCTGCGGCACCCCGTGCGCCTCACGGTGCAGGCGCTCCATGCGGCTGTCGAGCTCCGACGCCGCTTCCGCCGCATCAGAGAGGCTGTCGACGAGGTGCGAGGGCACCTGGTTGGAGAACTTGTAGTAGATCTTGTGCTCGAGGCTCGCCCAGAAGTCCATGGCTATCGTGCGGAACTGCACCTCGACCGGCACCGAGAGCGCACCTGTCGACAGGAAGACGGGCACCTCGATGATCGCGTGCAGGCTCTTGTAGCCGTTGGCCTTCGGGTGGGCGATGTAGTCCTTGACCGTGCGCACGGTGACGTCGTCCTGCGCGGTGAGCAGGTCGAACAGCCGGTACACGTCGGCGACGAAGCTGCAGGTCACCCGCACGCCGGCGATGTCGGTGATGTCGGCACGGATACGGTCGAAGTCGGGCTCGTCGATGCCCTTCCTGGCAAGCTTCTCGACGATGCTGTCGGGCGACTTCAGACGGCTCTTCACGTGCTCGATGGGGTTGTACGCGTGGTCGTGCGTGAACTCGTCTCGCAGGATCGAGATCTTCGTCTCGACCTCGCGCATCCCGAACTCGTACTCGCGCAGGAACCGCTGCAGCTCGTCGCGCAGCTCGCGGGCCTGGTTGATCGTGTCCTCGGTGACGTGAACGGTCGTCATGTCCTCGACGTTACGGCTTCGTGATCGGAAACCGCTGTGGATGCCCGATGTCCCTACGGTTCCCCTACAGCTGCCGTTCCCCCCGCGCATCGGCCCTCGCGTCGGTGAGGTGCTGGCCCGCCAGGAGCCCGGGAAGGCCCCGGCCGAGGCGAGTGGTGAACAGCATCACGACCGCGACGAGGATCAGGACCGAGGAGGCGAGGTCGAACAGGTTGCCACCCAGGGCGAGCGCGCTGAGGCCGCCGATGCCACCGACCCAGCGCAGCAGGCGGGCGAGCGGGGCGGGCAGCCGCGAGCCCGCGTAGCGCAACTGCACGGCGAAGTCGCCGACCGAGCGTCCGGTCGCCAGGATCAGCACCAGGAACAGGCCGGCGGGGACGACGGCTCCTGCCGTGGAGGCGATCGACCCGTCGAGCACGGCCGCCCTGTCACGCACGACATACTCCAGCCACACCTGCACGGTCACGCCGATGCCGGTGCTCAGGAATCCGTAGGCGAGGGCGTCGCACAGCATGGCGAGGGCACGACGCCCTCGGGTGACCGGGCGCGGGCGGTCGGCATCGGGGCTCGCCTTCGCACCACGGAGTGTCCGCGGCACGACGAGCGCCAGCGTGCAGCCGACCACCGCACCCAGGGTGTTCGTCATGAGGTCGCCCACATCGAAGAAGCGATACGCGCACGGGTAGACGCCCCACACCCCGGTCAACTGCGTCGTCTCGACCAGCAGCGACAGGCCGAAACCGGCGGCGAGCGCAGTCACCACGCCGCGCCCCGCGAGCACGCGGACGAAGAAGCCGAGCGGGACGAACAGCAGCACGTTGAACACCAGCTGGAGCAGTGCCGGCTGACGAAGGGGGTTGCCCGGCGCCGCGAAGGCCTTCTGCACATCCCGCACGACCGACATCGGATCGGTGATCGCCCCGACGCAGCGGATCGTGTCGGGGTCGGGCAACGGGAGCAGGGTGTAGGTCCAGATGGCCCAGAAGTAGATCAGCGCGGCGAGCCACAGCACGGTGCGACCGAGGCCGAGACGTCCGCGGCGGCGATAGCTGATCGCCACGAAGGGCACGAACAGGAGGATGCCGAACGCCACCCCTATCGCGATCGCGATGAATCCGAGCAGCACCTGATCTTCCACCGCGTGCCAGTGTAGCTTTGCGCGTAAGGATTCCGTGAGGACCGCGCCATCCCACCGTAGGGATTCCGTGAGGATGGCGTGAGGATGCCATCAGGAGGCGTAGTGTCGCCGGACGTGTCAGACGAAAACAGGGAGGGCGCGGAAGCACCGCCGCGCGCCAAACGCATCCTCATCGGCGAACCGCTGACGAGCCAGCAGGTCGACGACCAGCTGCTCCCGAAGCGGATGGCTCTGCCGATCTTCGCGTCCGACGCCCTCAGCTCTGTGGCTTACGCCCCGCAGGAGCTCGTGATGATCCTGCTGATCGGCGGGCTCACCTTCCTGTCGTTCACGCCGCTCGTCGCGGGCGCCGTCGTGGTGCTGCTGGTCGTGGTCGTGCTCAGCTACCGCCAGCTCATCAAGGCCTATCCGTCGGGCGGCGGTGACTACGAGGTCGCGTCGAAGAACCTCGGCGAGATCCCCGGCGTGATCGTTGCTGCGGCCCTCCTGGTGGACTACGTGCTGACCGTCGCCGTGTCGGTCGCCTCCGGTGTCGACAACATCATCTCGGCGGTGCCCGGTCTCGACCCGTTCCGCGTGGAACTCGCCGTCGGCTTCGTGATCCTCATCATCGTGGTGAACCTGCGTGGCGTGCGCGAGGCGTCTCTGGTCTTTGCGATCCCGACGTACGTGTTCATCGGGTCGGTCGGCATCATGATCGTCACCGGACTCATCCGCACCTTCCTCGGCGATGCCCCCGTGGCCTCGAGCCACGATTTCAGCGTGCAGGCGGAGAGCCTCGGCCAGGCGGCCGTGATCCTGCTGATCCTGCGCGCGTTCTCGAGCGGATGCTCGGCCCTCACCGGTGTCGAGGCCGTCTCGAACGGGGTGCCCGCCTTCCGCGCCCCGAAGATCCGCAACGCCCAGTCGACCCTCGTGCTGATGGGCAGCATCGCCGCGTGCCTGTTCGCCGGTCTGACCGCGCTCGCCCTCATCACGGGTGTGCACTACGCCGAGAACCCGTGCGACCTGGTCGGCTTCGACTGCACGAACCCGCAGCCGAGCCTCATGGCGCAGATCGCCGCCGCGACGTTCGGCGGAGGCAGCATCCCCTTCTTCATCATCCAGGCCGCCACCGCGTGCGTGCTGCTGCTCGCGGCGAACACCGCGTTCAACGGCTTCCCGCTGCTGGGGGCCGTGCTCGCGCGTGACGGCTACGCGCCCAAGTCGCTCAACACCCGCGGCGACCGCCTGGTGTTCTCGAACGGCATGATCCTGCTCGGCATCGGCGCCATCGTGGTGCTCCTGGTGTTCCAGGCGAAGCTGACCACGCTGATCCAGCTGTACATCATCGGGGTGTTCGTGTCGTTCTCGCTCGGCCAGATCGGCATGGTGCGGCACTGGCGACGCGTGCTGCGCGGACCGACGGAGGACGAGGCCGGCCCGGGGATCGACGGCGCATCGGCCGCGGACCGCCGCTCGGCGAAGGTCGGGCTCATCATCAACTCCACCGGTGCCGTGATGACCGTGCTGGTGCTCGTCATCGTGACGATCACGAAGTTCACGCACGGTGCGTATCTGGTGTTCTTCGCGATCCCGATCCTCGCCTTCCTGATGCTGGGCGTGAAGCGGTACTACCGCGATGTCGAACACGAGATCGCGATCGACGACACCACGAAGTTCGGCGCGACCGGCGACCTGGCGATCGTGCTCGTCAACCGTCTGCAGAAGCCCGTCGTGAAGGCCATCGACTACGCGATCGCGGCGAAGCACGGCAAGACCCTCGCGGTGCACGTGGCCGTGGCCTCCGACGACGCGGCGCAACTGCAGAAGGACTGGGCCGACCATCTGGTGCCGATCCCGCTCGTGATCGTCGAGTCGCCGTATCGCTCGTTCGCGCAGCCGGTGACGCAGTTCATCAAGCAGTACCGCGAGAAGCACGGCTCGTCCGTCGTGACCGTGTACCTGCCGCAGTACATCGTGGGCCACTGGTGGGAGTCGTTCCTGCACAACCGTCGCGCCCGCCGGCTCGCCAACCAGCTCATGCTCGTGCACGGGGTGTCGATCACGCTGGTCCCGTGGCTGCTCGACTCGTCGGAGCTCATCTACGGTCGCCGCTCCCGTCCGCTGCCCGGTCAGGAGCGGGGCGGTCGCCCGGTGGTCGTCAGCGGTCGGCGTGCGCACCGTCCCGCTGGTCCGCCCCAGGACGGCGTGCCCGAAGCGTGAACTCTTCGGGGCGGATCGCGCAATACAGAGTATGAGCACTCTCGACGACGCGATCTTCCGCCCGGCCCTCGACCCTGCGTCGGTCTCGCTACCGAAGACGACCTCGGTGGATCTCACCTGGCTCTGGGCCGACCTGGGCGCGAAGCCCGAACAGCGCTGAACGCCCTCAGGCTCCGTCGATCACGGCACCCAGGATGACGGCGGCCTCGGAGAAGCGGGCAGGGTCGGCGTTGGCATAGTTGAGTCGCACGTAGGAACCGGACGGTTCGGCCGGGAACCACTCCGACCCCGGCGCGATGATGAGCCCGCGCACCTCGCACTCGCGCACGACCTGCACGACATCCGTCCCGTCGGGCAGCCGTACCCACAGGTTGAGGCCGCCCGCCGGAACGCCCTCGACGTGCGCGGAGGGTGCGTGCGTCGCCAGGCTCGCGAGCAGCAGGTCGCGGCGCGCGCGCAGGTGCTCCCGGAATCCGCGGAGGTGCGTGCGCCACGCGGGCTGGGTGACCACGTCGAGCGCGGCGGCCTGCAGCAACCCGCTCACGTACATGGACTCGGCCGCCCGATCGGCGAGGATGCGATCCCGTGCCGGGCCGCGCGCGATCACGGCGGCGACGCGCAGGGCGGGCGAGGCGCTCTTGGTGAGCGAGCGCAGGTAGACCACGTGGCCGTCGTCGTCGGACGCGACGATCGGACGCGGGTCGGCATCGATCCCCAGGTCGTGCGCCCAGTCGTCTTCGATCAGGAAGGCTCCGTGGCGGCGGACCGTCTCGAGCACGGCCTCCCGCGTGGCAAGCGGCCACTGCGCCCCGGTCGGATTCGCGAACGTCGGCTGCGCGTAGAACGCCCGAGCCCCGGTCTGCGCGAACGCCCGCTCGATGTCGTCGGGATCGGGGCCGTGCGCGCCGGAGGGGATCGGCACCAGCGTCACACCGGCCTGCGCCGCGGCGAGCAGCGCGCCCCAGTACGTCGGCGACTCGATCAGCAGCGGTTGCCCGACGCCCACGACCGCGCGGAAGATCGAGCTGAGCCCGCTCTGGCTTCCCGAGATGATGAGCGCGTCCCGCGCGGAGGCCGGGGTGATGCCGACGGGAGCGGCGGACGCGAGCTCGCCGGCGAACCAGGCTTGCAGCTCCGGAAGACCCGCAGCGGGGGAACGGGTCAGTGCCGCGTCCGAGCGAGCCGCGCGCACGAGCGCCTGCCGCACGAGCCGCTCCGGCAACAGGTCGACCGCGGGATAGCCCGAGTGCATACCGATCGCGTCGGGGGCGACAGTGCGCTGCGTCGACGACAGGCCGATGAGGCCCGTGGGCGCCGCGCCGAGGGCAGCCGTCTGCCAGCCGTAGTCGACCGAGCGGGCACGCGGCACGGCACGAACGAACGTCCCCGCTCCGGGTCGCGACTCGACCAGGCCGAGTCGGACGAGCTGCTGCATCGCCTTCTGCACCGTCACCGGGCTCGCCCCGTACTCGGCCATGAGGGCCCGGTTCGATGGCACCCGTGCACCGGGCGACGCCGAGGCGATCCACGCGCGCACGCCGGCGACGATGCGGTCACTGCTATCCTGACTCATGAAAGTAGACAGTAGCGTTATCGCCTCGCGATCGACAGTGCTATCGACGCGCGACGGCCTGTGGTGGGGGCTCCTGGGCGTTCTCGCCTTCTCCTTCACCCTCCCGTTCACGCGCATCGCGATCGGCGGGCTCACGCCGCTCTTCATCGGATCCGGCCGCGCGGTCATCGCCGCCCTCCTCGCCGGGATCGCCCTGGCCGCGACCCGCCAGCGGACACCGACCGGACGGCAATGGGCACGCCTCGCGATCGTCGCCGGCGGAGTGGTGGCCGGGTTCCCCCTGCTCACCTCCTTCGCGATGACCACGACCCCCGCCAGCCACGGCGCCGTCGTGATCGGCCTGCTTCCCGCCGCGACCGCGGTCGCCGTGGTGCTCCGCACCGGGGAACGCCCCGCCCGATCCTTCTGGGTGTTCGCGCTCCTCGGCGCCGTCGCCGCGGTCGCCTTCGCCGCACTGCAGAACGGCGGGCTCGGCTCCCTCACCGGAGCAGACCTGCTGCTGTTCGGTGCCGTCGTCGCCGCGGCGATCGGATACGCGGAGGGAGGACTGCTCGCCCGCGAGCTCGGCTCCTGGCAGACCATCTCCTGGGCGTTGATCGTCGCTGCTCCGCTGATGGCCGTGCTGACCGTGGTGGCAGCGGTCCAGCAGCCTCCTGCAGCGACCCCCGTGCAGTGGCTGGCGTTCACGTACCTTGCTGCGGTGAGCATGTTCCTCGGCTTCTTCGCCTGGTACCGCGGTCTCGCGATCGGGCCGATGGCACAGGTGAGCCAGATCCAGCTCGTCCAGCCCGTGATGAGCATCGCCTGGGCTGCACTCCTGCTGCACGAGCCGATCGGCTGGGCCACCGCGGTCGGCGGATTCACCGTAATCGCGTGCGCCGCGCTCGCGGTGCGCACCCGCCTGATCGGTCACCCGACAACCACCCGCCGCACGCCCACGCCCCACACGAAGGAGTCCTGATGCGTCACACACCCCGCTACCTGATGACCGACCCCGTCGAGGTGAAGCGCCTGATCCGCGGCAACCCCTGGGCGACGTTCGTCTCCCCGACGACCACGGGACTCATCGCCTCGCACTACCCCGCGCTGCTGGTCGAGGACGAGGACGACATCGTGATAGCGAGCCACTTCGGACGGCCGGATGAGCAACTCCACGAACTCGGTCGGCACGAGATACTCGTGATCATCCAGGGACCGCATGACTACGTGTCGCCGAGCCTCTACGCGCCCGGCGACCTGGTGCCGACCTGGAACCACGTCACCGCGCACCTCTACGGCATCCCCGAGATCCTCAGCGAGGAGGAGAACTACGCCATGCTCACGCGGCTGACCGACCACTTCGAGGACCACCGGGCGCACGGCCGCCACCTGTCGGAAGACGAGGAGGGCACACGACGAGCGGCGAAGGGGACGGTCGGTCTGCGGATGCGCGTCGCCCGGTTCGACGCCCGCGCCAAACTCAGCCAGAACAAGTCACCTGAGGTGCGAGAGCGCATCACCGCGCAGTTCACCGAGACCAACGCGGCCCTCGCAGCCGAGATGCGTCGGGTCGGCGAGGCTCCCCGCTGACCGGGTCGTGACACTAGTCACCCCAGCCGGTGGCACGATGTCGACCCTGAGCCTGACGCGGCAGGTGAGCGGGCTAGCCCGCGACCAGCATCAGCACGAGCACCGCGGCGAGCACGGTCGGGATGGCGGCCACCACGCCCCACAGCATAAAGCGGCTCCACCGGATCGTCACGCCCAGCGCGACGATCCGGTTGTGCCAGAGCAGCGTCGCGAGCGATGCCCACGGGGTGATGAGCGGGCCGATGTTCACGCCGATCAGCAGGGCCATCAGGGCGACGGGATCACCGGCGGCAGGCTCGAGCACGAGGTACGCCGGGAGGTTGTTGATCGCATTGGCGCTCACGGCCCCGAGCGCGGCCAGCCGGAACAGGTCGCCGGGAGAGTCGCCGCTCGCGGTGGGCGAGGTCAGGAAGTCGAGCAGCCCCTGCGCGTGCGCGGCCTCGACCAGCACGAACAGCGACGCGGCGAGCGCGATCGCCTGCCACGGGACGAGCGAGAGCCGCAGGGCGCGGCGTCGACGGACGGCGAAGAGCACGATCAACGCGAGAGCCGCGACCGTGGCCGGGATCCACACGTCGTGGGTGAGCGCGAGCAGCGGCATCAGCACGAGGAGGATGCCGGTGGCGCTCCAGAACAGCGTCGGATCGGCCGGCCGCCGCGGCACGGGCGTCTCATACGCACCGAAGACCGTGCGCCGATGCAGGACGGTGAGGATCGCGACCGGCACCAGGATCCCCACGAGCGTGGGCGCCCAGCTCAGCGCGATGAACGCCCCTGGCCCTTCCCCCATGGCGGGCGCGGCGAGCAGGTTCGTGAGGTTCGAGACCGGCAGCGCGAGAGATGCCGTGTTGGCGAGCCAGACGGTGGCCAGGGCGAACGGCAACGGGGAGACGCCGATGCTCTGCGCCAGCACGACGACCACCGGGGTGACGATCACGGCAGTGGTGTCGAGCGAGAGGAACACGGTGCTCACCACGGCGAGCACGACCACCAGCGCCCACAGCACCGCGACGCGGCCCCGGCCCCAGCGTGCGAGACGCTGGGAGACGACGTCGAACACCGCCGCGTCGCGGGCGAGCTCGGCGACGATCGTGATCGCGACGACGAACCCCAGCACGGGTGCGATCCGTTCGCCGAGCGCACCGGCATCGGCCCGCGGCAGGAACCCCGTGAGCACGCACACGAGCGCCGCGACCACGAGGGCGGCGACGATCCACGTCCCGGTCCCGATGCGCATCCTTCTGATTCCCACCTCGTGAGCATAGGGCCCAACCGTGAGCAACCCGCATGCATCGGGGCGGAGGGCGTAGGGGAAGCGTGAGGATCGCGGCGATGGGGGCCGTGCGGGAGTTGTATCGGATCCGTGCTCGACATCATCTACATCGCGCTGACTCTCGCGCTGTTCGCCCTCGTCTCCCTGGCGGCCAAGGGGGTGGAGCGACTGTGATCGTCTTCGAGATCCTCGCGGCCGCCCTCGCGGTCGCCGCCGTCGTCTACCTCGTGGTGGCGCTCGTCGCCCCGGAGAGGTTCTGATGGACGCGACGATCTGGTTCGGCATCCTGCAGGTGGCGGCCGTCGTGGTCGTGCTCGTGCTCCTCTACCGCCCCCTTGGCGACTACATCGCCCACGTCTACACCTCGGCACGCGACCTGCGGGTCGAGCGCGGCGTCTACCGGCTGATCGGGGTCGACTCGTCGTCCGAGCAGACCTGGCGCGCCTATGCCCGCAGCGTGCTGGCGTTCTCGGTCGTCGGGGTTCTCCTCGTCTACGGGCTTCAGCGGCTGCAGGCGTTCCTGCCGCAGTCGCTCGGGCTCCCGGCCGTGCCCGAGGGGCTCTCCTTCAACACCGCCGCCTCCTTCGTCGCGAACACCAACTGGCAGTCGTACTCCCCCGAGCAGACCATGGGCTACACCGTGCAGCTCGCTGGTCTCACGGTGCAGAACTTCGTCTCGGCGGCGGTCGGTCTCACCATCGCGATCGCCCTCATACGCGGTCTCGCCCGCCGGGGTTCGACCACGATCGGCAACTTCTGGGTCGATCTGATCCGCGGTCTCGGCCGCCTCCTCCTCCCGATCGCCCTGATCGGCGCCGTGGCCCTGCTCGCAGGCGGCGTGATCCAGAACTTCGCCGGTTTCACCGACGTCACCACGGTGTCGGGCGGCACGCAGACCATCCCCGGCGGCCCTGTCGCCTCGCAGGAGGCCATCAAGCTGCTCGGCACGAACGGCGGCGGCTTCTTCAACGCCAACTCCGCGCACCCGTTCGAGAACCCGACCGGCTTCACGAACCTGCTGCAGGTGCTGCTGATCCTCGTGATCCCGTTCGCACTGCCCCGCACGTTCGGCCGCATGGTCGGCGATCATCGTCAGGGCTACGCGATCGCCGCGGTCATGGGCACGATCTTCCTCGTCTCGACCTTCGCCCTCTCGGCGCTCGAGCTCGCGGGCCGCGGTACGGCGCCCGAGCTCGCCGGGGCCGCGATGGAGGGCAAGGAGGTGCGCTTCGGCATCCTGGGTTCGACCCTGTTCGGCAGCGCGAGCACCCTCACCTCGACGGGCGCCGTCAACTCGATGCACGACTCGTACACGGCACTCGGCGGCATGATGCCGATGCTGAACATGATGCTCGGCGAGGTCGCTCCCGGTGGCGTCGGCTCGGGCCTGTACGGCATGCTCGTGCTCGCGATCATCGCGGTGTTCGTCGGCGGACTGCTGGTCGGGCGCACCCCGGAGTATCTCGGCAAGCGGATCGGGCCGCGGGAGATCAAGCTCGCGAGCCTGTACATCCTGGTGACGCCGACCCTGGTGCTGGTCGGCACCGCGATGAGCTTCGCGATTCCCGGTATCAGGGAGGACGTGGAGTCCACCAGCATCCTGAACCCCGGGGTGCACGGCATGAGCGAGGTGCTCTACGCCTTCACCTCGGCGTCGAACAACAACGGCTCCGCTTTCGCCGGACTCACCGCGAACACCCCGTGGTTCAACACCGCCCTCGGCATCGCGATGCTGCTCGGCCGGTTCCTGCCGATCGTGCTCGTGCTGGCCCTCGCCGGCTCGTTCGCGGCGCAGGAGCGCATCCCCGCCACCTCCGGCACCCTGCCGACGCACCGACCCCAGTTCGTCGGTCTGCTCCTCACCGTGACGGTCGTCGTCACCGCGCTCACCTACTTCCCTGTGCTCGCACTGGGCCCGCTCGCTGAAGGACTCGTCTGACCATGACCCTCATCACCACCCCCGCGGAATCCTCCTCCGAACAACAGGATGCTGCGGCATCCGCCCCCACCGCACCGCGCTCCTTCGGCTGGTCGCAGCTCGTGCAGGCCCTTCCCGGCGCCGTGCGCAAGCTCAACCCGGCAGCTCTCGTGCGCAACCCCGTCATGCTCCTGGTCTGGGCCGGCGCCGCGTTCACGACGGTGCTCGCGATCGCCGAGCCGTTCGTGGGCGGCCCGGCGGACTCCGGCGGCACCCCGGTGCCCGCGCCGTTCACCTGGGGAATCGCCATCTGGCTGTGGCTGACGGTGCTGTTCGCGAACGTCGCCGAGTCTGTCGCCGAGGGCCGCGGCAAGGCGCAGGCCGCGAGCCTGCGCAAGACCCGCACCAGCACGATGGCCCGGCGCGTGGTCGGCTACGACGGCACGGCGGATGCCGCGACCGAGCACGCAGCGACCGCCCAGGTCTCGTCGGCCGAGCTGCAGCGCGACGACATCGTGATCGTCACGGCGGGCGAGCTGATCCCCGGCGACGGCGACATCGTCTCGGGCATCGCCACCGTCGACGAGTCGGCGATCACGGGCGAGAGCGCTCCAGTGATCCGAGAGTCCGGTGGCGACCGCAGTGCGGTGACCGGTGGCACCCGGGTGCTGTCGGACCGGATCGTGGTGCGCATCACCTCGAAGCCGGGCGAGACCTTCGTCGACCGCATGATCGCGCTCGTCGAAGGTGCCAGCCGTCAGCGCACTCCCAATGAGATCGCGCTGAACATCCTGCTCGCGAGCCTGTCGATCATCTTCGTGGTCGTGGTGCTGGCCCTGAACCCGATCGCGTCGTACGCCGCCTCCCCCGTCAGCATCCCGGTGCTCATCGCCCTGCTCGTCTGCCTGATCCCGACCACCATCGGGGCGCTGCTCTCGGCCATCGGCATCGCCGGCATGGACCGGCTCGTGCAGCGCAACGTGCTCGCGATGTCCGGTCGTGCGGTCGAGGCCGCGGGAGATGTCACCACCCTGCTGCTCGACAAGACGGGCACCATCACGTACGGCAACCGCCGGGCGCACGAGGTGCTGGCTCTTCCGGGTGTCGATGCAGACGAGCTGCTGCGCGTCGCGGCGCTGTCGTCTCTTGCGGACCCCACCCCAGAGGGTGCCTCGATCGTCGAACTCGCGGCCGCGCAGGGCATCCGGGTGATCGCCCCCGATGACGCCGTTGTCGTTCCGTTCACGGCACAGACCCGTATGTCGGGCCTCGACCTGGCCGACGGCACGCAGATCCGCAAGGGTGCCGGCTCCGCTGTCCGCGCCTGGCTCGGACTCGACGGCGACGACCTCGAACTCACGAGTCGCACCGACGCCGTGGCCGAGAGCGGCGGCACTCCTCTCGTCGTCGCGGTGAAAGGCCCTTCGAACGCCCGCATCCTCGGCGTCGTGCACCTCAAGGACATCGTGAAGGACGGCCTGCGCGAGCGCTTCGACGAGCTGCGGGCGATGGGCATCCGCACCGTCATGATCACGGGCGACAACCCGCTCACGGCCGCCGCCATCGCGAAGGAGGCCGGTGTCGACGACTTCCTCGCCGAGGCCACCCCCGAAGACAAGCTCGAGCTCATCCGGCGGGAGCAGGAAGGAGGACGCCTGGTCGCGATGACCGGTGACGGCACGAACGACGCCCCCGCCCTCGCGCAGGCCGATGTCGGCGTCGCGATGAACACCGGCACCTCGGCGGCGAAAGAGGCGGGCAACATGGTCGACCTCGATTCCGACCCCACCAAGCTCATCGACATCGTGCGCATCGGGAAGCAGCTGCTCATCACGCGCGGAGCGCTCACCACGTTCTCGCTCGCGAACGACATCGCCAAGTACTTCGCGATCATCCCGGCGATGTTCATGGGGGTCTTCCCCGGACTCGCGGCCCTGAACATCATGCAGCTGCACTCGCCGGCCTCCGCTGTCACCAGTGCGATCATCTTCAACGCGATCGTGATCGTGTTCCTGATCCCGCTGGCCCTGCGAGGGGTGAAGTACCGCCCGGCGAGCGCCTCGCAGATCCTGCAACGAAACCTGCTGATCTACGGTCTCGGCGGTGTGATCGCCCCGTTCATCGGCATCAAGCTCATCGACCTCGTGATCAGCCTCATCCCGGGCTTCTGACCCCGGCTCTGAAACGGAATCCAGAACATGTCATCCACTCGCACCGCTCTCCGCACCACCGGTGTCGCCGTCCGCGCGATGCTCGTGCTCACGCTCCTGCTCGGCGTCGGTTACACACTCCTGGTCACCGGCATCGGCCAGCTCCTGCTCCCGTGGCAGGCGAACGGCTCGCCCCTCCCCAACGACAGGGGAAGCGCGCTGATCGGCCAGTCCTTCACGGATGCCGACGGGGAGGCGCTGCCGAAGTACTTCCAGTCACGCCCCTCTGCCGCGGGCGACGGATACGACGGAGCCGGCTCCAGCGGCAGCAACCTCGGACCCGAGAACGCCGACCTGGTCGCCGCGATCGCCGAGCGCAAGGCCGCGATCGCGGAACGCGAGGGCGTCGACCCGTCGGAGGTGCCGGCCGACGCGGTCACCTCCTCGGGCTCGGGTCTCGATCCGCACATCAGCGTGGCGTATGCGCTGCTGCAGGTGCCGCGGGTGGCCGAGGCCCGCGGGCTGTCCACGCAGGAGGTGCGCGACCTCGTGGAGTCTAGGATTCAAGGGCGGGATCTGGGATTCCTCGGCGAGGAGCGCATCAACGTCGCCGAACTCAACCTCGCGCTCGATGACCGGGAGGGCGAATGACCGCAGCACCTCTTCGTCGAGCCCAGGGCCACCAGCGCCGGGGGCGGCTCCGAGTCCTGCTCGGGGCCGCCCCCGGCGTCGGCAAGACCTACGAGATGCTCGCCGAGGGACGGCGGATGCTCGACGAGGGCCACGATGTCGTGATCGCGATCGTGGAGACGCACGAGCGCGCCGCGACACAGGCGCAGACTGCAGGGCTCCCCGAGGTTCCACGGCGAGTCGACCTGCACCGCGGAGTCGCGCTGACCGAGCTCGACGTGGACGCCGTGCTCGGCCGCGCGCCCGAGATCGCCCTCGTGGACGAACTGGCGCACACGAACGCCCCCGGCTCCCGCAACGCGAAGCGCTGGCAGGACGTGGACGAGCTGCTGGACGCCGGCATCGACGTGGTGACCACGGTCAACGTGCAGCACATCGAGTCGCTCAACGCCGTGGTCGAGAAGATCACCGGCATCGCACAGCAGGAGACGATTCCGGACGCCGTGGTCCGTGCCGCCGACGAGATCGAGGTCGTCGATCTGGCCCCGCAGACCCTGCGTGATCGCCTGTCGGCAGGACTCGTGTATCCCGCCGAGCGGATCGACGCCGCCCTGTCGAACTACTTCCGCCTCGGCAACCTCACCGCACTGCGCGAGCTGGCCCTGCTCTGGCTCGCCGACGAGGTCGACAGCGCGCTGCGCAGCTACCGTGCCGAGCAGGGCATCGAGGGCACATGGCAGGCCAGGGAGCGCGTGGTCGTCGCCCTGACCGGAGGGCCAGAGGGCGAGACCCTCCTCCGCCGTGGAGCCAGGATCGCGGCCCGCTCCGCCGGTGGGGAACTGCTCGCCGTGCACATCTCCGCGCAGGACGGTCTGCGCGACGAGACGCCCGGTGCCCTCGCCGCACAGCGCACCCTCGTGGAATCGCTCGGCGGCACCTATCACCAGGTCGTCGGCGACGACATCCCTGCCACACTCGTCGAGTTCGCACAGGGCGCCGACGCCACTCAGCTCGTGATCGGCGTCAGCAGACGCAGCCGACTGGCCGCCGCTCTCACCGGTCCCGGCATCGGCTCGGAGGTCATCCGGCGCTCCGGCGACATCGACGTGCACATCGTCACCCATGCCGCGGCGGGCGGGCGGATGGTGCTCCCGCGCATCAAGGGCGGGGCTCTGGGCTGGCGGCGGCAGCTGCTGGGGTTCGGCGTCGCCCTGGTGTTCGGTCCGATCCTGTCGTGGATCATGTACACGTATCGCAGTCCCGAGTCGATCACCGCCGAAGTGCTCGCCTACCAGCTGCTCGTGGTCGTGGTCGCCCTCATCGGCGGCATCCGTCCCGCGGTGTTCGCCGCCGTGCTCTCGGGCATCACCCTCGACTTCCTCTTCGTCGCGCCGCTCTTCACGATCACGATCGCGCACCCGCTGCACGTGCTGGCTCTCGCGCTCTACGTCGTGATCGCGATCCTGGTCAGCATCATCGTCGACCAGGCTGCCCGTCGAGCCCGCACCGCCCAACGTGCGGCCGCCGAAGCCGAGCTGCTCGCCGCCGTCGCCGGCAACGTGCTGCGCGGTGACAATGCGGTGCTCGCCCTGGTCAGCCGCACCCGAGAGGCGTTCGGCCTGAGCGGCGTGCGCCTGCTCGCACCGGATGGCGAGGTGCTGGCGAGCGACGGCGAGCCCGTGGCCGACGGACGCGCCACGACCATCCCGGTCGGAGTGGTCACCGGCGGGGGTCCCCGTGCGGTGCTCGAACTGAACGGAGAGCCGCTCGCCGGTCCCGAGCGTCGGCTGCTGGATGCGATCGTCGCCCAGCTCGCCGCCGCGATCGAGCACACCGATCTGCGGGCCACCGCCAGGGAGGCTGAGGCTCTGGCCGAGACCGATCAGGTGCGCAGCGCTCTGCTGTCGGCCGTGAGCCACGATCTGCGGCGTCCGCTCGCCTCCGCGGTCGCCGCGATCGGTGGCCTTCGCGGTGCCCACGGACTCTCGGAGTCCGACCGCGCCGAGTTGCTCGCGACCGCCGACGAGAGCCTCGCGACGCTGTCGACGCTCGTCACGGATCTGCTCGACGTGAGCCGCGTGCAGGCCGGAGTCCTGGCGGTCTCATCGTCCCGGATGGACGCTGCGGGCATCGTGCTCGCAGCCGTCGACGAGCTGGGTCTCGGCCCGTCCGACGTCGAGCTGGCCCTCGACCCCGATCTGCCCCCGCTGCACGCCGACCCCGTGCTGCTCCTTCGCGTGCTGGTCAACGTGATCGCCAACGCCCACCGGCATGCCCCTGACGACTCACGCATCATCGTCTCCACGAGCGCTCTCGGCGACCGTGCCGAGATCCGCATCATCGACCGCGGGGAAGGCGTCTCGCCCGAGCGACGCGACCGCATCTTCCAGCCGTTCCAACGCTTCGGCGACACCGACAACACCACGGGACTCGGTCTGGGACTCGCCCTGTCGCGCGGGTTCACCGAGGGCATGGGCGGTACCCTGACACCCGAGGACACCCCCGGCGGCGGCCTCACGATGGTCATCTCCCTGCCGCTGGCCGCAGGATCCCGCGACATGGAAGGCACGGAGTGAAGCTCCTCATCGCCGACGACGATCCGCAGATGGTCCGCGCCCTGCGGATCACCCTCGCCGCCCACGGCTACGACGTGGTGGTCGCCCCCGACGGAGCGGCCGCGATCGCCGCAGCCGCGCAGACGCATCCGGATCTCATCATGCTCGATCTCGGCATGCCCCGCCTCGACGGCATCGAGGTCATCCAGGCGCTTCGCGGATGGACCAACGTGCCCATCATCGTGGTGTCGGGACGCACGGGGTCCGCCGACAAGGTCGAGGCACTCGACGCCGGTGCCGACGACTTCGTGACCAAGCCCTTCCAGGTGGACGAGCTGCTGGCACGCCTGCGGGCGCTGTCACGACGGTCTGCTCCGGCGGGCGGCGAGTCCACGGTGGCTTTCGGCGATGTGGTGGTCGACCTCTCGACCAAGACCGTCACCCGCGGAGGCACGAGGGTGCACCTCACGCCGACCGAGTGGCGCATGCTGGAGCACCTGTCCCGGCACCCGGGCGCACTCGTCACCCGCCAGGATCTGCTCAAGGAGATCTGGGGCAGTGAGCAGGTGTCCGACTCCGGCTACCTGCGCCTGTACATGTCGCAGCTGCGCAAGAAGCTGGAGCAGGAGCCGGGTGCTCCGGTGCATCTGCTCACCGAATCGGGCATGGGCTACCGGCTCGTGCTCTGAGCCCCCGCGCTCCGGGCGCGCGACCGGCGCACGACCGCCGCGACCCCGGTGAGCACGAGCAGCACGGCCACGATGATCGCGGCGATCGCCGTCGCGGTGCTCTCGGGTTCTCCCGTGAGGCGACCGACCGCGAGCCAGGCGAGACCCCAGGCCGTCGCGAGGGCAGGAGCGATGCGTCCGGTGGCCCACGCCGCGGCAGCCCCGATCACCAGGACCACGATGAGCACGGCGATGGCCCAGGCATCCGCTGCCTGCGCCCAGCTCTCCGGAGCGATCTGCGTAAACCACGCGGCCGTGTTCGCCACCGTCGCGATGGTGACCCAACCGAAGTGCAGGCCGTTCGCGCCGTCGGTGAGGATGCGGTCGGCGAGGTTCCGGGAGGGAAAGCGGCCGAGCAGCACGATCACCCGCGCGAGCACGGCCAGGAGCGCCGCGATCACGACGACCGTGAGCCACAGCGTCAGGAACCGTGCGGTCACCAGCCACAGCCCGTTCAGCACCATCGAGGCGGCGATCCACCCGCCCACGGCCTGCTGACGCGGATCCTGCCGCTGAGCGGGGAGCGCCTGCCACACCGTGTAGGCGATCAGCCCGAGGTAGATCAGCGACCAGATCGAGAATGCGGGCCCCGCCGGCGCGAGGTACGAGCCCTGAGCCGAGAGCGCCCCGTCCTGAAGATCGTCGACGGACGCGCCGCCGAATGCTCCGGCCCCGACAGCGGCCGCGATCACCATGAATGTCGCCGCCGCGATGATCAGCGCCTGACGACCGATGCCCTTCGTGCGTGATTCCATGCCCCGAAGGCTACGGCTGTCCTTCCTCGATCGCACCGGCCTTGACAGAGGTGCGCCGTTTCGCTAACCAGGTTAGCCAAAATATGGATGATGCGCCGGGCGAGAGTTCAGGCGCGGGCGAAAGCCGCGTCGATCAGCACCTCGGCCGCACCCCGTGCCTGTGCGGCGACGGCCGGATCGGCCGAGATCGCCGCGGTGCTCTGCGCTCCTTCGGCGAGGATCGACAGCTGCGCGGCGAGCGCGGGCGGAGCTCCGGTGTCGGCGACGAGGCCGGCCATGTACTCCTGGAATGACGCCTTGTGCGCCCGCACGATCTCCGCGACCTCCACATTGGTGCCGCCGAGTTCGCCGAACGCATTGATGAAGGCGCAGCCACGGAAGTCGTCGGCGCAGAACCAGTTCTCGAGGTACCCGTAGACGGCCAGGATGCGCGCACGGGGGTCATCCCCCGCATCCGACACCGCCCCCGAGAGGCCGGACTCCCACTCCGCGTGCTTGCGCGCCAGCACGGCCGCGACGATGTCGCTCTTGGCAGGGAAGAGCGCGTAGAGGCGGCGCAGCGACACGCCGGCGGCCGAGCGCAGCTCGTCCATGCCCACAGCGGCGTAGCCCTTGCGGTAGTAGAGCTCCTCCGCGGCGGACAGGATGCGCTCGCGAGCCTCGTCTTCGGTCATGTCCAGAAGTCTACTTGACACGAGAACGAACGTTCTCTAGATTGAGGACATCGAGCGAGAACGACCGTTCTCACCGGAACCGAAAGGATCAGGACCATGGGCTACATCACCGTCGGAAACGAGAACAGCACCGCGATCGAGCTCTACTACGAAGACCAGGGAGCCGGTCAGCCCGTCGTCCTGATCCACGGCTACCCGCTCGACGGGCACAGCTGGGAGCGCCAGACCCGCGAACTCCTCGCCCAGGGCTACCGCGTCATCACCTACGACCGCCGCGGATTCGGCCAGTCCTCCAAGGTGAACTCCGGGTACGACTACGACACGTTCGCCGCCGACCTCAACACGGTGCTCGAGACCCTCGACCTGCGCGACGTCGTGCTCGTCGGCTTCTCGATGGGCACCGGCGAGCTCGCCCGCTACGTCTCCCGCTACGGACACGAGCGCGTCGCCAAGCTCGCCTTCCTCGCCTCGCTCGAACCGTTCCTCGTGCAGCGCGACGACAACCCCGAGGGCGTGCCGCAGGAGGTCTTCGACGGCATCGAGGCCGCGGCGAAGGGCGATCGCTTCGCGTGGTTCACCGACTTCTACAAGAACTTCTACAACCTCGACGAGAACCTCGGCTCGCGCATCAGCGAGCAGGCCGTGACCGGCAGCTGGAACGTCGCGATCGGCAGCGCGCCAGTGGCTGCCTACGCCGTCGTGCCCGCCTGGATCGAGGACTTCCGCTCCGACGTAGAGGCTGTGGCAGCGGCCGCGAAGCCCACGCTCATCCTGCACGGCACGAAGGACAACATCCTCCCGATCGATGCCACCGCGCGCCGCTTCCACCAGGCGGTCCCGAAGGCCGACTACGTCGAGGTCGAGGGCGCCCCGCACGGCCTGCTCTGGACCCACGCCGACGAGGTCAACGCCGCGCTGAAGACCTTCCTCGCGAAGTAACCCCTTCCCCGCCAGCCGTCCACTCCGGGGCAGGCAGGCCGAAACGGAGACGACCCGGCATCCGGGCGGCGCGCCCACACAAGACACGCCGGCGGATGCTCGGGTCGTCTCCGTTTCGGCAGGAAGGAGGAAGGGCAGGAAGAGGGAGGAGGGGGGTCAGCCGCGCATGGCGACACCGCGGCGCCAGTAGCCCATGAAGGCCACCTGGCTGCGGTCGATGCCGAGGTCCTTGACCAGGTGGCGACGCAGCGTGGTGACCACGCCGCTCTCCCCCGCGATCCAGAAGTAGCGTTCGGCCGGAGCGTCGGCCGTGGCGATGTCCTCGCCGAGACCGGAGTACTCCGGCGTCTCCCACAGCAGGTCCTCGCCGTCGATGTCCTTCACCCGGATCTCGTCCGCAGCGTCGGCGTCTCCGAGGTAGCCGAGCACGGCGGGGATCAGTCGCAGCCCGTGCGGCTCGCCGGCATCACGGGGAAGCCAGTGCACCTCGACCCCTGAGGGCACGTCGATGCGCAGGATGTCGGCAGGCGAGGGCACCTCGATGAAGGCGACACCGCGCAGGTCGCGAGGCGCATCTTCCAGGATGCGGGCGATCGCCGGAGCAGCCGTCTCGTCGCCCGCGAGCACGACCGATACCGCGGTACCGGGGGCGAACTCGGCCCCTCCGTGCGCGTCCACGTCCACGCCACGACGCGGACCGACCAGGTACAGCTCCTGCCCGACCGCGGCCTGGCTCGCCCACAGGGAGGCCGGCCCGGTCAGACCCGGCTCGAGGTGCAGCACGAAGTCGACGTCGACCTCGGTCCCGGTCTCGTCGTCGACCCGCAGCTCGCGCACGGAGTAGGTGCGCATGGACCCGCGCTCCTCCTCCGGCACGGCGAGGAAGGCCTGCCACCAGTTGTCCGACGTCCGGTCGAGGTCGGGCAGCACCCCGGACGCGGGCGGGAAGACCAGCTTGATACGGCTGTCGAACACCTCGCCCGGTGTGCCGAACTCGCTCAACTCGTCTCCACCGAAGGTCACCCGCACGAAGGAGGGCGAGATACGCGCGACGGCCCGCACCTCGGCGCGGGTGAGGATGTAGGTCGGGCGCTCGGTCGTGGTCGTCTCAGCGGACATGGTGCCTCCCGATGGGTGTGACCATCGGCTTGCCGGAGACCGGATCGATGGTGATCTGATTAGCGAGGCCGAAGACCTCTTCGACGAGTTCGGCGGTGACGATGTCCTGCGGCGCACCGGTCGCGTGCACCCGCCCGTCCTTCATCGCCACCAGCTCGTCGGCGTAGCGGGCCGCGAGGTTGAGGTCGTGCAGCACCATCACGATCGTGGTGCCGCGCGAGACGCTCAGGTCGGTGAGCAGGTCGAGCACCTCGACCTGGTGGGCGACGTCGAGGAAGGTGGTCGGCTCGTCCAGCAGCAGGATGTCGGTCTCCTGCGCGAGCGCCATCGCGATCCACACGCGCTGGCGCTGACCGCCCGAGAGCTCGTCGACGCTGCGGTCGGCGAGATCGGAGATGCCGGTCGCGTCGAGGGCGTCTGCCACCACCTCGTAATCGTGCGTGCTCCAGCGGGCGAGCATCTTCTGATGCGGGTGCCGTCCGCGGCCGACCAGATCGGCGACCGCGATGCCCTCCGGCGCGACGGGCGACTGCGGAAGCAGCCCGAGGATGCGCGCGACCTCCTTGGTCGGGCGTGCGTGCACCGACTTGCCGTCGAGCACGATCTGCCCGTCGCTCGGCGACAGCAGACGGGCGAGCGAACGCAGCAGCGTCGACTTGCCGCATCCGTTCGCTCCCACGATGGTCGTGATGCGGCCGGGGGCGATCTGCAGGTCGAGACCGTCGATGATGGTGCGGTCGCCGTAGGCGAGCGTGACGCCCTCGGCGGACAGGCTGTGCGAGACGGTCAAAGCGAACCCCCGGAGCGGTTGGTGCGGATGAGGAGATAGATCAGGTACGGCGCACCGACGACGCCGGTGATGACTCCGACGGGGTAGCGGGTTCCGAAGGCGAACTGGCCGATGAGGTCGCCGGCGAGCACGAGCAGAGCCCCGACGAACGCCGACGGCAGGAGCAGGTTCGCGCCTGGACCCGTGATGCGCGCGGCGATGGGCCCCGCCATGAACGCGACGAAGGCGATGGGCCCGGTGGCGGCCGTCGCGAATGCGAGCAGCGCGACCGCACCGAGGATCAGCAGCAGGCGGGTGGCGTTGACGCGGATGCCGAGTCCCGCCGCCGAATCGTCTCCCAGCTGGAGCGCTCCGAGTGCGCGGCCCTGCGACAGCATCAGCGGCACGATGATCAGCGCGGCGATCGCCATCGGCAGCACCCGCTCCCACGACGCGTTGTTGAGGCTTCCGGTGAGCCACTGCATCGCGGTCTGGATGTCCCAGTTCGCCGCGCGCGACAGCAGGTAGGAGATGACGCTCTGCAGCATCGCCGCGATGCCGATCCCGATCAGGATGAGTCGTGTGCCGGCGAAGCCGCCCTTGATCGAGAGGAGGTAGATCACGAAGGCCGTGACCACGGCACCGACGAGCGCGAGCAGCGACACGACCGGCCCGTTGACGGAGAGCACGATGATGCCGAACACGGCTGCAGCTCCGGCGCCGTTGGAGATGCCGATGATGTCGGGCGAGGCGAGGGGGTTTCGCAGCATCGTCTGGAAGCAGACGCCCGCCATGCCGAAGGCGATGCCGGTGAGCACGGCGAGCACCGCGCGCGGCAGCCGCAGGTCGCCCACCGTGAACGACGCCCCCGGCACGGTCTCGCCGAGGATCACGCGGATCACCTCGTCCGGCGTGTAGAACGTGTTCCCCACCATGAGAGCGACCGCGAAGAGGGCGAGGACCAGGACGCCGAGCACGATCGTGGCGATCGCGTGACGACGGTGGCGCGAGCGTCGGCCCGCGACGATCCGCGTGATGCGGGCGGAGGCGGACTCCTCGCCGCGTTCGAGGGTGTGCTCGGTGTGCTCGGTCGTGCTCACAGCTCACGCACCTTCTGCCGACGGACGATCCAGATGAAGAACGGCGCTCCGATGATGGCGGTGATGATCCCGACCTGGATCTCCTCGGACGACGGGGCGATCACGCGGCCCACGATGTCGCTCGCCGTCAGCAGGGCGGCGCCGGCGATGGCCGAGAACGGAAGCAGCCAACGGTGGTCGGTCCCCACCAGCATGCGGCACACGTGCGGGATGATCAGCCCGACGAATCCGATGGGCCCGGCGATCGCGGTCGCGGCCCCGGCGAGGATCACGGCGCCGAGTGCCGAGATCATGCGGGTGCGGAACACGTTCTCGCCGAGACCCTTGGCCATCTCGTCGCCGAGGGCGAGGGAGTTCATGCCCCGCGAGCACAGGAAGCAGATGAGGGCGCCGACGGCGAGCACCGGCGCGGTCAGGGCGATGCGCGGCCACTCCGCTCCGCCGACGCCGCCGATCTGCCAGGACTGGAACGTCTGCAGCAGGTCGACGCGGGGCAGCATCACGGCGCTGATGAGCGAGGCGAAGGCGGCCGATGTCGCCGCCCCCGCGAGTGCGAGCTTGAGAGGTGTCGCTCCCCCGCGCCCGAGCGAGCCGACCGTGTAGACGAAGACGGCGGCGACGCCGGCGCCCAGGATCGCGAAGGCCATCTGCCCGTAGGGGTCGGCGAGTCCGAAGAAGGCGATGCCGCAGACGACCGCCAGGGAGGCGCCGTTCGAGACGCCGAGGATGCCGGGGTCGGCGATCGGGTTCCGAGTGACCGCCTGCATGGTCGCTCCGGAGAGGGCGAGTGCAGCGCCGACGAGGAGGGCGAGCACGGTGCGCGGTATGCGCTTCACGATCGCGGCCTCGGCGATCGTGTCGGTGTGGCCCGTGAGCGCGGCGACGATGTCGTCGAACGAGACCGCGCGCACGCCGAAGGAGATCGACAGGACGCTGAGGACGACGAGCACCACCAGCCCGACGAGGAGCCAGATGGTTCGCACCAGCACCGGGCGCCGCAGGTCTGCGGCGCCCGGTTCTGGTGCGATGACGGTTGCTGAGGTCACTGAGCATTCACTCCGCTGCTGCGGATGGAACGGCTACTTGGACAGCGGCGCGGCCAGGAGTGCGAGGTAGTCGCTGAGTCCCCACGGGATCGACAGCGGCGACGGGTTCGCGGAGGCCGCGATCGGGGTGGCGTCGGGAAGGACGGCGATGCGTCCCTCGGCGATGGCCGGGATCTTCGACAGCAGCGGGTCGGCCTGCAGCAGCGGGATGATCGACTCGTCGCCATACGTGATGAACAGGTCGACGTCGTCGAACTTCTGCGCCTCTTCCGCGCTGACGGTCAGGTAGAACTGGTCGCTGTCCTTGTTCTCCTCGACGATCGAGGGGAACGGCAGGCCGAGGTCGTGGAGGTAGCCGGGGCGGGTGTCGATCGCCGTGTAGTAGCCGATCTGGCTGAGATCGGTCGGGTCGATGTAGGAGAACAGGACCTTCTTGTCCTTGAGCACGCTGTTCGCTTCGAGGGCCTTCTGCGCGTCGGCGTCGAGCTGCTCGATCAGGGCCTTACCCTCCTTCTCGAGGCCGAGGGCCTTGGAGTCCATCTCGATCATGTCGTCGACCGAGGTGCCCCAGGCGACCTTCGGGTAGGCGATGACCGGGGCGATCTTGGAGAGGGTGTCGTACTCCTCCTGCGTCAGACCGGAGTAGGCGGCGAGGATCACGTCGGGCTCGGTGTCGGCGACGGCCTCGTAGTCGATACCGTCCGTCTCGTCGAACAGCACCGGCGTCTCGGCACCCAGCTCGTCGAGCTTCTCCTCGACCCAGGGCAGCACACCGTTGTCGTCGTCGTCGCCCCAGGCGGCCTTGCTCATGCCGACCGGAACGATACCCAGCGCCAGCGGCACCTCGTGGTTCGCCCAGGCCACGGTCGCGACGCGCTCGGGCTTCTCGGTGATCGTGGTCTCGCCGTAGACGTGCTCGACGGTGACGGGGAAGGCGTCGTCGGAGGCGGGGTTGCCGCCGGCGGTCGAGGTCGACTCCGGCGCGGAGGATGCGCAGGCGGATAGGCCGATGGCGAGCGCGGCGGCCGCGCCGATGGCGAGGATTCGAGAGGTGCGCACAGGCGTTCCTTCGGTTCGGGGTGAGGGGGCGGCACGGGTGATGCGCCCAGCCTTTGGTAAGCCTGGCCTAATCTAACACGGAGGTTAGGTGATCCTCACCCTGAGATTCCCCGTTCGAATCGCGCGAATGGAAGTGAACTGCCGCCGGATGGAACCATCCGCGCGATTCGAACGGCGGCAGCGCACGAAAAAACCGGCCGGACCCGTGAGGGTCCGACCGGTTTCAGGAAGTCAGCGCGCGCTCAGAGAGCGCGGATGTTCGCCGCCTGCATGCCCTTGGGGCCACGCTCAGCGTCGAATTCGACCTTCTGGTTCTCGCGGAGCTCCTTGAAACCGGAGCCGGCGATAGCCGAGTAGTGGGCGAAAAGGTCGTCCGAGCCGTCATCGGGAGCGATGAAGCCGAAGCCCTTTTCCGCGTTGAACCATTTCACAGTGCCAGTGGCCATGTGTTTCTACTTTCTGTTGACTTAGCCGTTTTCACGGCCTACGCCGAACCGGAACATCCGAGACGCGCGCACTGTCACGCTACCACGGCAGGCTCCGCCGCAGTGCGGGGCTGGTCATTCTTCTTCAGGAGAGCTGCTTCGGTGCGTGTGCTCACGCCGAGCTTGCGCAGCACGGCGGACACATGCACGCTCACGGTCTTCACGCTGATGAACAGGCGCTCACCGATCTGGCGGTTGCTCAGGCCTTCGGCGATGAGCTCGAGCACCTGCCGCTCCCTCGCGGTGAGCGGGTCGGTGCTCGACGCTGACACCGCGTCTCCCCTCAACCCCGCGTCTGTGGCGAACCGGGAGACGGCGGACTGGAGCTGAGCGTTGCCGAGAGACTCCGCGAGGGCTTCAGCCTCGGCGAGCACAGCGCCCGCAGCGATCCGGTCTCCTTCGCGGACCAGCACGCGTGCCTGCTCCAGACGGAGGACGGCGCGGAAGATCACCGGCACGTCCTCCCCCTCCGCGCACCGCAGCGCCTCGGCGAGAGCGTCAGGGTGCGGGTCGAGGAGGGCGTCGAGGATCGTCTCCCATGCGTCGTGCTGCAGCTGCGCCGGTTGGCTGGACCACGCGGCACGGATCGCGGTGGACGCCCCCGAGACGTCGACTCCTGCCGCCCGCAGCTCGGCGATGATCGCGCCTCCCTCCAGCAGCAGACGACGCTGGTGCAGCAGCGCCGGCTCATCGTTCTCCAGCATCTCGAGGATCGTATCGAGCGCCCCGCGGAGGTCTCCTCGACTCTCGGCGACGGCGACGATCATCATCACGCGGTCGTACCAGATCTGCCTTTCGGAGACGCCCGTCTCCTCGAACGCGGGAAGCCAGGCCCGCAGGAGCTCTGCGGCCTCCGCCGACCGCCCGCGCCACGCCAGCACCCGCACGCGCGTCATGCTCATGTACATGCGGAACACGCGCAGAGTCCCCTGCACGAAGTCCCGCGACAGCATCTCCTCGACCCGGTCGATCTCGCCGAGCTCGAGCAGGGGGACGACCATGTTCTGCGCCATGATCGACCCCGAGGTGCGTTCGACCCTGAGTTCGCGAGCGCGCCGCAGCCCCTCCTCTGCGACCTCGACGGCCTCTCGGTAGCGCCCCAACAGCGTGAGCAGGTCGGAGTAGTTCACCCGATAGCGCATCTCGGCGTTGGAACCCGTCGCGAGCTCACGCGCACGCTCGTACTCGCGCACGCCTTCGTCGATGCGACCCAGGTGCGCCAGCGAACCTCCGCGCACGTTCGCGGCGATCGACAGCTGATCCGTGGATTCGGCTCCGGCCGCCCCGCGCTCGGCTTCGTCAGCGAGCCGGATCGCCTCCTCACGATCGCCCGCGATCATCCGGCGGCTCGCCAGCTGGTTGAGCAGTTCCGCCCGGAACACCTCATCGCCGATCCGCTCGTCGGCGATCGCGAGAGCCTGCTGCAGCAGCGGGATGGCTCCGAGGCGCCCGAGGTTGACGAGATACAGCGCCTTGTTGCGGAGGAGGCGAGCGTGCAGCCGCGGATCGACCGTCTCCGGGTCGACTTCGGCGAGCGCGACGTTGGCCACGGCGAGCGCCCGTTCACCATCACCCGCATTGCGCAGGATGGAGCCGAGCACCAGCAGCAGCTCGAGACGCTCGATACGGGCCGCGTCTGCGGGGTCGGGCACGAGCGGCCAGAGCTCCAGGGCCAGCTCG
Organism: Microbacterium oxydans; assembly: GCF_006540085.1. GTDB lineage: Bacteria > Actinomycetota > Actinomycetes > Actinomycetales > Microbacteriaceae > Microbacterium > Microbacterium oxydans. Next base: position 141,530 of record NZ_BJOG01000009.1, read on the forward strand.
CCGAAACGGGCGGCACTCGCGAACGCGTACTGTCCCTTCGCGTGACGCATCGCGTCGGCGGCGGCGACCAGGGCCCTCCGATCGTCCTGCGCCAGCTGCCAGTGGTACGCGAGCGCGGCGGCATCGCTGGAATCGGACCCGGCGCACTGCGCTTCGAGCGCCTCGGCGTATGCGCGGTGCAGTCGCGCCCGCTCGCCGGGGAGCAGGTCGTCATGCACGGCTTCGCGCAGCAGAGCGTGCCGGAAACGGTAGTCGTCGTCGCCGACAACGAGGATGCCGCTGCGGGTCGCCTCGCGGATCGCTTCGTCGAGCCGCTGCTCCGGCAGCTCGACCAGGCTCGTGATGAGCGGATGCGAGAGCGGGCGTTCCGCACCGGAGACGACCTGCACGACGTGGCGCGCGTCGTCGCCGAGGCGATCGAAACGAGCCAGCAGCAGATCACGAAGGCCATCGGGGAGCGGGCCGTTCGAACATCCGGCGATCTCCTCGATGAAGAAGGGCACGCCCTCGGCCCGCTCCTGCATGCGGTCGAGCGCACTCGCGGTGAGCGCACGGCCGGTGATCTGCTCGGCCAGCTCCCGCACGGCGGTCTCGTCGAGGCGGCCCAGAGTGAGGCGCTCGAGCAGCCGGGCTCTGGTGGCCTCGCCGATGAAGCGGCTCACGGCATCGCCACGACGCACGTCGTCGGTGCGGCAGGTGAGAAGCAGCAGGATGCGGCCGCGGCTGAGGGCCCGCAGCAGGAAGGAGAGGATGGCGAGAGTGGACTCGTCCGCCCAGTGCAGGTCTTCGACCACGAGCACCTGAGGGGCACGTTCGGCAGCCGCTTCGATGAGTGAGGCGATGGCGTCGCGCAGACGCTCGGGGCTGGTGCGATCGCGGTCGGTCGGGGAATCGACGAGCTCGGGGAGCAGCATGCCGAGAGCCTCGACACCCACACCCACCGACTCTCGCACCCGGTCGACACCCATGCGCAGCACGATCGAGCGGAGGATTCCGGTGAGGGGACCGTACGGCGTGCGCGAAGCGCCGAGGTCGAGGCACCACCCCACGTGCACGTCGGCGGTCGGTGCGATCTCGGTGGCGAACTCCCGCAGCAGCCGCGACTTGCCGATACCCGCCTCGCCCTCGACGAGCAAGGCTGCGGGGATGCCGTCGCGCACGCCCGCGAACGATCGACGCACCTCTGCCAGCTCGGCCTCACGGCCGACCATCGCAGCGCTCGACGCGAAAGGGGGCATGGACTCATCGTCCCACCCCCGACCGACATTCGGGTCCGTCGGATGTGCGCTGTGCGCGATGGTTCTGCTCACTGCGCGTGCGCCGCCGCTGCCGTGTCGCACGCGGCCGTGACCCGCGCCTTCCCCGGCGTCGTCGCTGCCGAGTCGCCCGCCGAGCGACCGAACGCGTGGCGAAGCATCCGCCGGATCGCTCCTTCCGGCCGCGGCACGATCTGGTCGGCGTGCTCGATCAGGGAGAGGCGCCTCGCAGCGGCGCGCTCCATCTGCTCCTGGTCATGCCTGGTGAGCTGCTGGTGGAGATAGGGGTGCTCGAACATGGGGTTCTCCTCGACGGTTCGCTGTATCCCTACACTCCGCTCTGAGGTACCCCCGGTACATCGGACAGATGCCCTATCTTTCGCCCGGCCCCGCGCCCGCCCGCATCAGCCGCAGACGCCCGGATGGTCGAGACCTGGCCGGCACCAGGATCGCGAGCACACGCACGAGTGTCGCCATCCACAGCAGCCCGAGTCCGACGACGATCGCCTCGACCGCAGTGGTGGAGTACACGCCGAAGGGCACCCACAGGACCAGCGCGATCACGACCAGCAGACCCACACCGACCGAGGTGATCGACAGCGCGCGAGGATGTCCAGGGACCCTCGCGACCGTGGTGGCAGCGGCCGCGGCGAACAGCACGAGCGCGCCGAGAGCCGCGATGTCGTGCGGAACCGGCACGCGGTGCAGCGGCAGCAGCCCGACGGCGGCGAGCGCGATCCCGGACGCCGCCCACAGCGCCACGACGAGGGCGATGCGGGAGAGCACGGCGTCGCCGAGCATCCGGTGCAGGTCGCGGCCGATGTACGAGCCGACGGTCGCGACGAGCAGACCGGCGACCACGAGGGTGCCGTTGAACGCCCATCCGACGCCGAGCTGGGAGAAGTTCTGCTCCCACCAACGCGGATCGGCGGCGGTGACCATCGCGAAAAGCGTGCCGATCACGAGGAAGCCGAACAGGAGCGCAGCGAGGGCGGACGTGCGCAGGTCGATGCCGGCCCCGAACGCGAAGCGCCCGCCGACCGCCGCGGCCACGCCGGTCAGGACCCCGCCACCGACCGCCGCGAGCTGCAAGCCCTGGAGACCGGCCGCCAGCACCTCTGCCGCGAGCAGCACCCCCATCACGGTGACGGCCCCGAACGCGATGGTCAGGGCTCCGGTCGAGAGATCGGACACCACCGCCTGCCACCGCGGCATCGAGGCGGTCTCGCCGCGGCGGTGCACCAGGGTGCTCGTGAGGAACGCCCCCGCTGCGATGCCCCCGGCGACCACCGCCGCCGGCATCGCGAGCGCACCTTCCCCCGTGAGCGGGCGCGCGTCACCGCCCAGCACGAGCATGCCCGCGACTGCACCGACCACGAAGCAGAGCGCGGTCGCCCAGATCGCCCTCGTCTCGCCGCGCAGCTTCGCGTCGTGCTCCATGCGCCCATGCAAGCACGCGCCTCGGACGGGCGGAACCCCACCCGTCCGAGGCGTGCGGCGGGGACGTCAGGCGGCCAGGCGCCCCACCGCTCGAGCGCGGATCAGCACGGCCGTACCGTCGGAGTACGCGACGGGCAGCTCCTCCACCGCGACGACCTCGATCGTCGCCGGGTCGGCACCGGCGAGTCGGGCACGCTCTGTCGCCTCCGCCGCGGCATCCGCCCGAGAGGCCCGCTGGTCGGCGGAGTCCTCGCGGTAGATCTTCTCGATCTGTCCGGCGACCTCGCCGAGGGCGGCGCCGACCGCGTTGGCAGCCCCGAAGTGGTCGGGACGGATCAGCTCGGCGACGCCGTCGAGCACGGTCGGGGCGATGATCCCCCCACCGCCGACCAGGATCACCGGGACGGGGGCGGCATTCGGCTTCATCCGGTCGATCGAGTCCTCCAGGATCGCCCGCATCGCGCTCCAGGCCGCCGCTCCTACCGTTGCGGGGACGACGGGCGCGTCGATGCCGTCGATCGCAGCCCCGCCGACCGCCAGGGCGACGTCAGTCGCCGTGAGCGTGGAGCCACCGAAGGCGAGGCCCTCCTGCGGGAGCCGATAGCCGACGCTGTCCGGACCGACCGTGGCACCCGCCGGGGTCCCACGGATGATCGTGCCGCCGCCGAGGCCGACCGAGAGCACATCCGGCATGCGGAAGTTCGTGCGGATGCCGCCGATCTCGACCGCGTGCGCCGACTGGCGGGGGAACCCGTCGACGAGAACGCCGATGTCGGTCGTCGTACCGCCGATGTCCACCACGAGGGCGTCGGTGGCACCCGAGAGGTGCGCGGCTCCGCGGATGGAGTTCGTGGGCCCGCAGCCGATGGTGAGCACGGGGAACTCGAGCGCGTACTCGAGCTGCATGAGAGTGCCGTCGTTCTGGCCGAAGTACGGCGTGGCAGGGATGCCCCGGTCCCGCAGAGCCGCGACGAAGCCCGCGGCCATCTGCCGGAGCGTCTGCATCAGCGCGGCATTCAGCACGGTCGCGTTCTCGCGCTCGAGCAACCCGAGCGAGCCGATCCGTGCCGACCGCGAGACCGGGACGCCGAGCTCCTCGACCACGACCGTGGCGACGCGTTCCTCCTGGCTCTCATCGATGGGGGAGAACACGCCGACGACGGCGACCGCGTCGACCTCGCCGCGCATCTTCCGACAGGCTGCGCGCACCGCCTCCTCGTCGACAGGGGAGAGCACGCGGCCGTCGACCTCGAATCCGCCGGCCAGCAGGTGGACGTGCTCGCCGATCGCCGCCCGCAGATCGTCCGGCCACCCCTCCAGGGGAGGGACAGCCGTGGTGGCCGGTGCCCCGAGGCGGAGGATGCCGACGCGGCCGAGACCGCGCCGTTCGACGATCGCGTTGGTGCAGTGCGTCGTCCCGAGCATCGCATGGCCGATGAGCGCGGCGTCGACACCCGAGGCCGCCAGCACGGCGTCGATCGCAGCAGCCACGCCATCGCCCGTATCGGCCGTCGTCGGACGCTTGACCGAGGCCACCACCTCTAGACGCTCGTCGAGGATTACGGCGTCGGTGTTCGTGCCACCGACGTCGATGCCGATGCGATACCTGCCGGCCATCACGCGACCTCCCCGTCCGTCGTGCGCGCAGCGGACCGCTGTGCGATGTCCTCCACCGGAACCCACTGCACGTCGTAGCCGAAGTGAGCGGGTCCCGCTGTCTCCAGACCGATCGGCGTGCGCCACTTCTCGTGACTGGGGATCGCGATGACCGCGACCCGAGCGCCGTAGCGCAGGGACTCGGTCGTGATCGGCATGCCCGTGGCCAGGTCGAGCACCGCGATCAGGTCGGGAGTGACGGCAGCCAGCACACCATCCCTCCGTCCGAGCAGCATCTCGTTCTGGAAGTCGAGCCGGAACGCGCTCCCCCGGTCGTCGCCGACACCGACGAGCTCAGCCGCACCGCGGGTGAAGCCGCCGTCGACGGCGCGCTGCAGGTCGGCGACCTTCCCGTCGAACAGCCGCACGGCGTCGAGGTCGGCACACAGGGCGTCGATGCGCTCGTCGTCGCGCAGCTCCCTGCCGGCCGCATCCCGTCCGCGCAGGATACGACCGATGCGCTGGGCCAGCCCGAGCGTGCCAGGGATCGCGCACTCGCGCACCACGTCGCCGCCGTACGCGTAGTCGATCATGGTCGCCCCTCCGCCCATCTCGACGGTGACGGACCGCGCGATGCGCTCCGACCATGCACCGTCGACAGGACGGCTGACCACTTCGTTGCCGTGATGGTCGACGAGCACTGTCGTTCCTGGTCCATAGCCGGCCAGGTGGAAGGTGACCATCTGCGCCTCGGGGAAGGCACGACCCATGGCGTCGCCGTCGACCACCGGCAGCCCGGCGAGGGCGGCCGCGGCGATCGGGATCATCGAGTTGCCTCCGCCGACCTCGATGGGCATCACGGCCGTGGGCGTGCGACCGACCGCGCGTTCGATGGCGTCCAGCGCCGCCCTGAGCTCGGACTCGGCCTGGATGCGCTCCACGCTCACCGATGGCGCGCCGATGCCTCCGATCGGGATGACGAAGTCGTCGTCGGTCAGCTCATCGACCGCGAGCAGTCGTACGGGTCCGTGCAGGCGGATCAACCGCTTGGCCATGAGCGATCCCACGTGCGGGTCTCCTCCACCACCGGTGCCGAGCACGGCGGCCCCGAGCGCGATCTCGTCGATGTCGGCCTCGGTGATCATGGGCGTCGTGACGACAGCGCTCATGCGATCACCTCGTCCGTGGCCGGAGCCGGCGCATCGGGAGCGACGCGGCGGCGAAGCGGAAGCAGCACGAGGTACGCGACGAAGCCGACGAGCAGTCCGTCGAGGGCCGAGATCGACGTGAGGGTGAACCATCCGAAGCCGGGTCCGTCCGCCGGGTTCGTGGTCGCGACCGCCACGAAGATGCCGACCACCCAGGCGGCGATCGACCAGCCGTCGACCATCGGCACGGTGGCGCCATGGGCCCAGCGCACCGTCTTGCGGCCCGTGAAGAACGATGCCAGGTACACGCCGCCGTAGGGGGCGATGATGGTGCCGATGACGAGGATGAACTGCACGAAGTAGTCGGCGGCCCCGATCACACCGACGACGATGCCGATCACGCCGAGCACGACGGTTACGGTGCGTCGGCTCAGCCGCTCGCTGATCGACGCGAACGAGAGACCCGCCGAGTAGAGGTTGGTCGTGTTCGTTGTCCACTGCGCCAGGATCAGCACGATCACCGCGACGCCACCGAGGCCGAGCGCGAAGAAGATCGCCATCAGCTCGGTGCCGTCCATGATGCGGGCGAGCAGGATCGCGACGACCAGGATGATCGAGTTGCCGAAGAAGAAGCCGACGAAGCCGGCGATCATGGCCTGTCTCGGGGTCTTGGCCCAGCGCGCCATGTCGGGGGCGAGCACGACGCCCAGGATGAAGATGCCCATGACGAGCGAGACCGCGCCGCCGAACGTGAACGTCGCCTCGACCGGAGCATCGAGCCCCGCCGCACCGTTCACCGTGAATGCGACGATGACGCCGACGATGAGGAGCAGGAGCAGCAGCGGCACGGCGAGGGTGCTGAGGCGGTTGATCGAGCGGTAGCCCCAGAACGCGGTGATGGCCATCAGCACGCCGCCGATCGCCGTGAACACCTGCACGGGCACATCGATGCCGGTGAACTCGGCGAAGGCGATCTGCGCGTTGGCGCCGAAGAAGCCCGCCTGCACGGCGTACCAGCCGACGAGGCTGACGGCGATCGCCAGGGCGAGGATCGCTCCGCCCACCCGGCCGAACACGGCGCGCGAGATCATCGCGGTGGAGAGTCCGGTGGCTGCGCCGACGTACGCGCATGCCATCGCGAGCAGACCGAGCAGGAGCGAACCGAGCATCGTCGCGGCGATCGCCGGCCAGAAGGCCATTCCGGATGCGAGCGAGACGCCGAGGAACGCCCCGGAGAGGTCGATGCCGATCGCGATCCACACGGTGGCGATCGACAGCCAGCTCTTGCGCTGGTCCTGGGGCACGACGCCGTGCTCGTAGTCGGTGGTGGTCATCATCATTCCTTGGGATGTGGCCCTGCGAGTGCGTCGGCGGGGATTCGGGTTCCCGGAGTGCGGACGCCTCGCAGGGCGGGTCGGGGGGGGCGGCTCGCGGTGCGGCCGGGTGACGCGGTGCCGGAGGGAGCTCGTGGCTCCCTGCCGGCGATCGTCGAGGGTCACCGCATCTGTGCGGCAGGGTTCATCGGGAGAGGATCGTGGAAAGGTGTCGCCAGGCCTGGTCGAAGCGCTCGCGGTAGATCTCCGGCGTGTAATGGGTGAGTTGCAGGAACAGACCATCCATGACGACGAACACCAGCGCGGTGAAGCCGTCGGCATCGCCGGGGACGAAGGCCCCAGCCGAGACGCCGTCGTCGTAGGTCTCGCGCACGGCTGCAGCCAGGGTCGACTCCGAGTCGAGGAAGATCTGACGCAGCTGCTCGCCACCGGGCCCGTACTCGGAGACCGCGGCCCTGAGGCTGAACTCCGCGAGGTCGGGACGGTCGCGGTAGTACGCCTCGATCCCGCCCAGCAGGTGCTGCAGACGAGCGAGCGGCTCGAGGGTGCTGCTGCTGCGCACCAGCTCGTCGAAGAAGGCGGTGTGCTCGACCGAGACCGCGGCGTACACCTCCGCGTACAGCGCCTCCTTGCTCGGGAAGTGCGCGTAGAGCGAGGGGGTCTTGATCCCGACGGCCTCGGCGATCTCGCGCAGGCTCGTCTCCGCGTAGCCCTGGCGCGCGAAGATCGTGCGTGCTTCCGCGAGGATCGTTGCTCTGGTCATGTGAGTGCCTAACGACTATTAGTTAGGCAGAGCGTAACCCCGCACCTCCTGGTTCGCAAGACCGAGCCCGACATCCTCCGACATGGAGAAGGCCCGACGGCTGAGCCGTCGGGCCTTCTCTGCATCTGATCTCCGGTCAGGCTTCCACGTCGCCGCGCCATGAGCCGGTCTCGACTCCGCGGCCCTCGATGAACTCCTTGAAGTTCTCGAGGTCCTTCTTCACGGCGTGTCCCCCCACGCCGACCAGCGAGCCCAGCTTCTCGAGCAGTCCCTCAGGTTCCCAGTCGAGCTGCACCGTGACCCGCGTCGAGGTGTCGGTGAGCGTGTGGAACGTCACCACGCCCGCGTGCTCGGTCTCGCCTCCCGTGCTCTTCCACGCGACACGCTCGTCCGGGTGCTGTTCGGTGATCTCGGCGTCGAACTCGCGAGTCGCGCCACCGACCTTCACCTTCCAGTGGGTGTGCGTGTCGTCGATCTGGGTGATCGATTCGACCTCGTCGAGGAACTTCGGGAAGCTCTCGAACTGCGTCCACTGGTTGTAGGCCGTGCGGACGGGAACGTCGACGTCGATGGTCTCGATGATCTGCACCATGGGATGCTCCTCACTGTTCGTCGTTCGTGTGATCCCATTCAGCCGCAGATCGCGGGGATCGGCGACGGGGTTGACATCCGCCGCCGGTTCCCCGACATTCCGGTCGACGCGCGATGGGCGATCCTCAGCCGACCCGTAGCGGCACTCCCCGACGCACCGACCGGCACGACTAGCGTTGAGGTCATGCGCATCCCCGCCGCGATCCGTGCCTCACAGCGCTCTCCGCTGCTGCAGGTCGTGAAGTCGGCAGCCGCGACCATCGCCGCCTGGCTCATCGCCGGATGGGTTTTCCCGGCGCAACTGCCCGTCTTCGCCGCGATCGCCGCCCTCCTGGTCGTGCAGCCCAGCGTGAACCAGTCGCTGTCGAAGGCGCTCGAGCGCAGCATCGGGGTGATCGCGGGTGTCGTGATCGCCGTGGCGCTGGGTCTGCTGCTGGGGTCGCCGAGCTGGATCGTGCTGCTCGCGATCGTCGTCGCCATGCTGGTGGCCTGGATCTTCCGCGCGTCTCCAGGCACAGGGAACCAGGTCGCGATCTCCGCGATGCTGGTGCTGGCTCTGGGGTCCTCCAGCCCGGAGTACGCATTCGCCCGCATCGTGGAGACGCTGATCGGCGTGGTGATCGGCATCGTCGTGAACGCACTCATCGTGCCACCGGTGCTGGTCGCACCCGCCCGCCGGGATGTGGGCCTGCTGGGCCGCGAGCTCGCCGCGAGCCTCGACCGCCTGGCCGACGCGCTGCCCGAACCGCAGACGCCCGCGAGACTGCAGGAGCTGATGCTGGAGGTGCGACTGCTGCGTCCGATGAAGGAGGCGGCGGAAGCCGCGATCGCCGCGGGAGAGGAGTCGCTCACCCTGAACCCGCGGCGCTCGACCCACCGCGCCGACCTGCGCGAGCTGCGGGCACTGCTCGACCGGCTCTCCCCCATCGTCACGCAGACCATCGGCATGACCCGCGCGTACTTCGACCACTACGACGACACGATCGGCGAGGAGCCGGCGGTCACGGCGATCGCCGAGCAGCTGCGGCGAGCCGGCCACGACGTGCGTCTCGCCGTGCAGATCGCGGAGGCGCTTCCGGAGCCGGACGACATGACGTCGACGATCCCCGCCCTCACCGCTCCCCTGGTGATCCGTCCGCCGTCATCACAGCACTGGATCCTGATCGGGTCGCTCATGGAAGACCTCCGTCGCATCCGCGGCGAGCTGGTCGACGAGGACTGAGCGGTCTTCGAATCGCGCAACGGGGTGGTATCCGGCGCCGGAATCGAACCATCCGCGCGATTCGAACCGGCCTACGCTGGGAAGATGAACACCGTCGAAGCGCTCGGGGAACTGGCCGCGCTGGATGACCCGAAGGTGCGCGCAGCCAACGAGAAGCGCGGGGACGACCACGGCATCAACCTCAGCCGACTGCGCGCCCTGGCGAAGCGCATCAAGACGGATCAGCACCTCGCCGAAGATCTGTGGGCCACGGGCGAGACACCTGCGCGGCTGCTCGCCCTCCTGATCTGTCGCCCCAGGGATTTCGGCGCCGACCAGCTCGACGCCATGCTGCGCGAGACCCGCGCCCCCAAGGTCAACGACTGGTTCGTCAACTACGTCGCCAAGAAGACTCCACTCGCCGAGGAGCTGCGACTGCGCTGGTTCGACGACCCCGACCCGACAGTGGCCGCCGCCGCGTGGTCGCTCACGACCGTGCGCGTGATGAAGGACGCGGAGGGGTTGGACCTTTCGCAGCTGCTCGATCTGATCGAGCGGGATCTGGCGACGGCGCCGTCACGCCTGCAATGGTCCATGAACGAGACCCTCGCCAACATCGGGATCTTCCACCCCGAGCATCGCGCCAGAGCGCGGGAGATCGGCGAGCGCCTGCAGGTGCTCGCCGACTACCCGACCGCGCCCGGCTGCACCTCACCGTTCGCCCCGCTCTGGATCGATGAGATCGTGCGCCGCCGCGAGGACTGAGCCTCCCCGGGCGATCACTCCTCGCCAGGCGTGTCCGACCGCCGTCGCGCAGCACAGTCGGTAACGTTATACACTTTATCCGTTCGTCTGCGCACTGGGGGTGGCCGCACGGTGCGGTCACCTGCGCGACGACGGAACTGGGGATGCCTCATCATGGCCACGCAAGATCAACTGAACGCACTCATCACCGACATCGCGAACGACATCAACGGGTTCATCGGAGCCTCCGTGGTGGACGTCGAATCGGGTCTGCCGCTCGCCTCGAACTCGGTCCGGCCGGACTTCGACCTCGATGTCGCCAGCGCGTACAACAGCGAGATGGTGAAGAGCAAGCGGAAGACGATCGAAGCGCTCCGCCTCGAGGCCGCACTCGAGGACATGCTGCTGACGCTCGACACGCAGCTGCACCTGCTCAAGATGATCGACGACGACACGTTCATCTACCTCGCCGCCGACCGCCAGGCGACGAACATCGCCCTGCTCCGGTCCGCCGTGAACCGCCACGTGGTGGCGCTGAACGCTTGACCGGCTCCGAAGCCTCGACCGTCGACACCGCCGCAGAACCGGCGGCCACACGCGTGCGCCGACGACGTCGGAATCTGCCGACGAGGTTCCGCCTCGTCTTCGCCGGGCCGGTCGGTGCCGGGAAGACCACGGCGGTCCGCGCGTTGAGCGATGTCGTCACCGTGGATACCGATGTCCCGATCTCGGCCGGCTCAGCGGAGTACGGCGATACGGACAAGACGACGACCACGGTGGGGCTCGACTACGGCACGTGGAAGCCCACGGACGAGATCTCGGTCGCGCTCATCGGCGTTCCCGGCCAGGACCGCTTCGCCCATGCCCGGCAGAGCGTCTCCGCCTCCGACACCCGCATGCTGCTGTGGCTGCGTGCAGACCGCGGGAGCATCTCTGTGGACGCCGACGAGTGGCTCGCGCGTCTCACCGGCGACCACGAGCGGACGGTGATCGCGGTCACGCATGTGGCCGCCGAAGCCCTCGACGAGGTACGCCGGACGCTCGGTGCGAGCCTCGAAAGGTATCGGATACCCCTCACTCGCGTGCTCGCCGCCGACGCGCGCGACCGCGAGAGCGTCATGCGGGTGGCGTGCGCGGCCCTCGACCTCCCGGGAGGAGAGTCATGAACGTCCCCATCCGAGCGGACGACCCCGCGTCGACCGGCGAGTCGGGGCCGACGCAGGACGGCGTGCTCATGCATCCGGATCTCGCGGCGAACTGGGCGCTCTGGTCGGGCGTCGTGAGCCAGGCCGCGCTCACCCGGCTGCGTCATCTCGAGGAGCGATTCCCCGAACTGACCACAGCCGTCCTCTCGACCGCCGACGGCCTGCACATCGCCTCCGTCGGCACCCTCGCCGAGACCGGAGACCGCCTGGCTGCCATGAACGGTTCGCTGTTCGCCGTCGCCAGGGCCGAGGCCGAGATCATCTCGCGCGGAACGGAGCCGAGCCTCTCCGCCGTCGTCTCGGTGTCGATCGGGCAGAGTCAGCTGTCGCTGCTCAGCTTCATCCTCGCCCCCTACGGCCAGCTGCTCCTCTCGGTCTCGGCGAAGGGCGTGCAGGTCGGGACCGTGATCGTGCAGGCCCGTTCGGCTGCATACGAGCTCATCACCGCACTGGGGCTCGCCGGCGCACCGGGGTGAGGCTGGCTACGCTGAGGCCATGAGCACGCACATCGCCGCAGAGCCCGGTCAGATCGCCCCCATCGTCTTGTTCCCCGGCGACCCGCTGCGGGCGAAGTGGATCGCCGAGACGTTCCTCGACGATGCAGAGCTGTACTCCGAGACGCGCGGGATGCTGGGTTTCACCGGCACCTGGGAGGGGCACCGCGTCTCGGTGCAGGGCTCGGGCATGGGCCAGCCGTCGATGGCTATCTATGCGAACGAGTTGTTCGACTCCTACGACGTGCAGACGATCGTGCGAGTCGGTTCGTGCGGCGCCCTGACCGAGCGGGTGAAGATCCGCGACATCATCATCGCGAACGGCGCCAGCACCGACTCCGGCATCAACCGCGTGCGCTTCCACGGACTCGACTACGCACCCGTGGCCGACTTCTCGCTGCTGCGTGCCGCTGTCGAGGCGAGTGAGGCCGAACCGCTCGAGTCGACGGTGCACGTGGGGCAGCTGTTCTCGAGCGACCAGTTCTACAGCACGCGCCCCGAACTCACGGAGCCGTTCGTGCAGCACGGCATCCTCGGTGTCGAGATGGAGGCCGCCGGGCTCTACACGCTCGCGGCGTACCACGGTCGGCGCGCCCTCGCCATCTGCACCGTCAGCGACCACATCATCACGGGCGAGGAGACCACCGCGCAGGAGCGCGAGCAGACCTTCGGCGACATGATCCGCATCGCGCTGCGCGCCGCGACCCGCTAGGGGGTGTCGCCGACCGCGTGCGGACGCGGCAGCGCCACCATCGCGCCGGTGTCGGTGAACTCCTGCTGGATCTCCTCGTCGTGCCGGTATGTGAGCAGGCTCACGACGACCGCCGCGAGCATCGCGAACACGAACGCGGGAAGAAGCTCGTAGAGCCCGGTGTCGAGCGCCTTCCAGATGAACACCGTCGCGGCTCCGACGAACATCCCCGCCAGCGCACCCCAGTTGGTGAGTCGACGCCAGTAGAGGCTGAGCAGGATGACCGGCCCGAACGCGGCGCCGAATCCGGCCCAGGCGAACGAGACGAGGCCGAGGATCGTGTCGTTCGGGGTGATCGCCAGGACCGCTGCGACGATCGCGACGCCGAGCACCCCGAGCCGCCCCATCAGCATGAGCGTCTTCTGCGAGGGCGGCGTCCGGCGGAACACCCCGTACAGGTCCTCGACGAGCGCCGAGGAGCAGACGATGAGCTGACTGGAAATCGTGCTCATGATCGCGGCGAGTACCGCGGCGAGCACGAGGCCAGCGACGAACGGATGCAGCAGCGTCTGCGACATCAGCAGCACCACGGTCTCGGGGTTGGCGAGGTCGACGCCCGTCTTGGCGATGTAGGCGATGCCGACCAGGCCCGACAGCACCGCGCCGCCGAGGGAGACGATCATCCAGGAGATGCCGATGCGTCGAGCGCTCTTCGCCTCCTGCGGCGAGCGCAGTGCCATGAACCTGACGATGATGTGCGGCTGCCCGAAGTACCCGAGTCCCCAGGCGAGCGACGAGACGATGGCGAGGATCGTGCCGCCGGTGAGCGCAGTGCCCGAGAGCAGGGACAGATGGTCGGGCGCGACCTCGTTGATCAGCTCCCCCGTCTCTGCCAGCCCTCCGATCGCCACGATCGCCGCGACCGGGATCACCACGAGGGCGACCACCATCATGAGACCCTGCACCACGTCGGTCAGCGATGCGCCGAGGAACCCTCCGAAGAGCGTGTACGCGAGGGTGACGCCCGTGACCAGGAGCATGCCGGTCAGGTAGTCGCCGTCGAACGAGCTCTCGAAGAAGACTCCGCCGGCTACCATGCCCGAGGAGATGTACAGCGTGAAGAACACGAGGATGACGATTCCGGAGACCACCCGCAGGAGTCGCGTCGTGTCACGCAGCCGGTTCTCGAAGAAGCTCGGCACCGTGATCGAGTTCCGGGAGACCTGCGTGTACGCCCGAAGCCTCGGGGCGACGAGCAGCCAGTTCAGGTAGGCGCCGATCGTGAGGCCGATCGCGATCCAGGCCTCGATGAGTCCCGAGACGTAGATGGCGCCGGGGAGTCCCATCACCAGCCAGCCGGACATGTCGGAGGCTCCCGCGCTGAGGGCGGCCACCCACGGCGGGAGATTGCGCCCGCCGAGCATGTAGTCCTCGTGATCGCCGGTTCGCCGGAAGGCGATCCAGCCGATGAGCAGCATCGCGGCGAAGTACAGCGCGAGTGCGGCGAAAGTGAAGATCTGGTCGGGCATCGTCGTCCCCCCCTGGGCGGTGCAGCCTCCGGTTGTCGTCGTTCGATGATGTCAAGCGCGGCCTCGCGCATCCCGAGGCGCCTCGGCGCGGCGTGACTTCGGCGCGGTCGGCAAGATCTGACCTCGCGCCGCATCAGGCACTCATCGGCGGATGGGATGATCGAGGGATCATGACTACCCCTCCGCGGCTCGACCCCGCCCTCGTTCCGGACGCCGCGGATCCGGACGCCGTCTACCTGGCGTTCGTCGAATGGGCGGAATCGACGGGCATCAGTCTGTATCCCGCGCAGGACGAGGCGGTCATCGAGATCGTGTCCGGCAACAACCTGATCCTGTCGACGCCGACCGGCACCGGGAAGTCACTGGTGGCGATCGGCGCGCACTTCAGCGCGCTCGTGGCCGGCCGTCGCAGCTACTACACGGCACCGATCAAGGCGCTCGTGAGCGAGAAGTTCTTCTCCCTGGTCGACGTGTTCGGCGCCGAGAACGTGGGCATGGTCACGGGCGACTCCTCGGTGAACGCCGACGCCCCCATCATCTGCTGCACGGCGGAGATCCTCGCGAACCTCTCGCTGCGCCAGGGCACCGACGCCGACGTCGGGCAGGTCGTGATGGACGAGTTCCACTTCTACGCCGACCCCGACCGCGGATGGGCGTGGCAGGTGCCGTTGCTCGAGCTGCCGCAGGCGCAGTTCATCCTGATGTCGGCGACACTCGGCGATGTGACCGAGCTCGCCGCCGACCTCACGCGGCGCACCGGCCGCGAGACGGCCACCGTGACGGGAGTGGAGCGCCCCGTCCCCCTGCACTTCTTCTACGAGACGACTCCGATCCACGAGACGATCGACGACCTGCTGAACACCGGGCAGGCGCCGATCTACGTCGTGCACTTCTCGCAGGCCGCAGCGATGGAACGCGCCCAGGCACTGTCGAGCACCAAGGTGGCCACCCGCGAGCAGCGCGACGAGATCGCCGCCCTGATCGCCGAGTTCCGGTTCACGACCGCGTTCGGGAAGACGCTCTCGCGGTTCCTGCGTGCGGGCATCGGCGTGCACCACGCGGGCATGCTGCCGAAGTACCGGCGCCTCGTCGAACAGCTGGCGCAGCGCGGTCTGCTGCGCGTGATCTGCGGCACCGACACTCTCGGCGTCGGGATCAATGTGCCGATCCGCACGGTGCTGCTCACCGCCCTCACGAAGTTCGACGGTACGCGGATGCGGCAGTTGAACGCCCGCGAGTTCCATCAGATCGCCGGCCGCGCTGGTCGTGCGGGATACGACACCGCCGGCACGGTGGTGGCCCAGGCTCCCGAGCACGAGAGCGAGAACGTCGCGGCGGTGAAGAAGGCCGGCGACGACCCGAAGAAGAAGCGCAAGATCGTGCGCAAGAAGGCACCCGACGGCTTCGTGTCGTGGGGCGAGCCCTCGTTCCGCAAGCTCATCGACGCCGTGCCGGAGACCCTGACCTCCCACATGCAGATCACGAGCGCCATGATGCTCAACGTGATCGCCCGCGGCGGCGACGTGTTCGCCAATATGCGCGCGCTGGTATACGACAACCACGAACCGCGGAAGCGTCAGCGCGAGCTCGCACTCAGGGCCATCGGCATCTACCGCACCCTGCGCGGATCGGGCATCGTGGAGAAGACGCCGGATGGCGACATCCGCCTCACCGTCGACCTGCAGCCGAACTTCGCACTCAACCAGCCGCTGTCGCCGTTCGCCCTCGCGGCCTTCGAACTGCTCGACCCCGATCCCGCCGCCGGCACGGGTACGGGCTCCTACGCGCTCGACATGATCTCGATCGTGGAGTCGACACTCGATGATCCCCGCGCCGTGCTGAGCCAGCAGGAGTTCCTGGCACGCGGCGAGGCGGTCGCCGTCATGAAGTCGGAGGGCATCGAGTACGACGAGCGCATGGAGCTGCTCGAGCAGATCACGTACCCGAAGCCGCTCGACGAGCTGCTGACCGCGGCCTTCGAGACGTTCAGCGCCGCTCAGCCCTGGATCCGCGACTTCGAGCTGCACCCGAAGTCGGTCGTGCGCGACATGTACGAGCGGGCCATGTCGTTCGGGGAATATGTCGCCTACTACAAGATCGCGCGCTCCGAGGGCGTCGTGCTGCGCTACCTCTCCGACGCCTACCGTGCGGCCTCGCAGACCATCCCGGAGGAACTCAAGGACGAAGACCTCCGCGACCTCATCGAGTGGCTCGGAGAACTCGTCCGTCAGGTCGACTCCAGCCTGCTCGACGAATGGGAGGAGCTGATCGCCGGGGTGGACAACGGCCGTTTCGATCCGCATCGACCGGACGAGCCGATCGTCCCTCCCGCACCCAAGCGCCTGACGAGCAACATCCGCGCCTTCCGCATCCTGGTGCGCAACGAACTGTTCCGCCGGGTGCAGCTCGCCGCGAGGGAAGACGTGAACGCGCTGGCCGAGCTCGATCCGGGGTTCGGCGCCGACGCGTGGTCGGACGCGCTCGACGGATACTTCGCCGACCACGACGACATCCTCACCGGAGCGGATGCACGCAGCTCGAAGCTGCTGATCCTCACCGAGGGGCCGGCGGTGTGGACCGCGCGGCAGATCTTCGACGACCCGGCAGGCGACCACGACTGGGGCATCTCCGCGACGATCGATCTCGCCGACTCCGACGAGGCGGGCGAGGCCGTCGTCACCGTCACCGGAGTGGACCGGCTGTAGGCGCAGGCCCGACCACTGCCCCCACCCGCTCCACACCGACGACCCTGCCGAACCTCCCCAGCGTCTCGCGTCGGTGCGAGGCGGCGATCACGGTCCCGTCGAACCGTGCGAGCACGTCGGAGATGATGCGCTCGGACTCGGCGTCCAGGCTCGCGGTGATCTCGTCGACGATGAGCACCCGCGGCGCACGACACAGTGCCCGTGCCAAGGCCAGCCGGGCGCGCTGACCTCCCGACAGCCGGGCACCGTGCTCACCGAGCTCATCATCGAGGGTGATCCAGTCATCGGCCCCCACCGCTGTGAGGGCTTCGAGCAGCTGCTCGTCGGTGCGGGGGTCCGCTCCGCGCACCAGGTTCTCTCGGACCGTGCCGTGGAAGAGACGGGCGTCCTGCTCCACCACTGCCACGACACGGCGCAGCTCGTCGTCGCGGATGCGGCCGAGCGGATAGGCGACGCCTGCCGCGTCGACGAGCGCGACGGTGCCGGCTGAGGGGTCCCACAGGCGGGCGGCGAGCGCGATGACCGTGCTCTTGCCCGCTCCGGACGGCCCGGCAAGACCGACGTGCTCCCCCGGATCGACGTCCATCGACCACCCTCCGAGCACGTCGGTCCTGTCGTCGTAGGAGAACGACACCTTTTCGAAGCGCACTCCGACGGGGCCATCGGTCAGTGCGATCGGGCGCTCGACCGGCACCACGACCGGAGGACGGTGCAGACCCGCCCCCACACGGTCGGCGCTCGCGATCAGCGGGTGCAGCTCCGACACCGTGTGGGCAGCCTCTGCCACCGCCGCCACCCCGGCGACCGCGAGAGCGATCACCGCGGGAAGCAGCGCGGCCTGAGCGCCGCCCACCGTGCCGCCCGCCGTGCCGCCGAGGATGAGGGACGCCGCGATCACGCCGATCACCACGGCGGTGAGGATCAGCTCGCGCGTGCCGTCGACGAGATGGGCGATGGCCTCCCTCCGACGGCTGAGCGCCGCCGACCTCCGGGTGCCGGCGACCGCCTCGCGCACGACGCGACCCTGCAGGCCGTAGGCGAGAACCTCCCGCACGGCGCCGAGAGCATCGACCAGCCGTTCCGACTGATCCTCCCGTTCCTGCTGCTCGCGCGCCCCCACCCGGCGCGCCGGACCTGCTCCCGCCCAGGCGGTGAGCGCGACGGCTGCCGCTCCGCCGAGCATCACGAGCGCCGCCACGGGCATCACGACGAACGCGCAGACCACGGCTCCCAGGAACAGGGTGAGCGCGGCTCCGATCTGCGCCACCGTATGCGCGTAGAAGAACTCCAGCTTCTCGATGTCGGTCATCGCCACGGAGGCCGCGCGGCCCGAATGCTCCCGGCGCCGCCCAGGAACGCTCCGGGAGTAGGCGTCGAAGAGAGCCATCCGCAGCCGCGCCAGCACCCGGTACGCGAGGGCGTGCGACACGTCCATCTCCCGCCAGGTGAGGAAGGTGCGCAGCAGCACGAGGGCACCGAGCGCCACCCACGAGACAGCCGGAGGCCAGGTGCCGTGAACGACGGCGCCGCCGACGCCGAGTGCGGTGAGCACCCCGATGGCGGCGAGGGCGCACAGACTCGTGGTGGCGATCAGGTAGCTGCCGATGATGCGACGCCGTTCCGGTCGCAGCGGCGGAAGGAGCCGGGCGAGGATGGCCCATGACGAGGTCACGGAGCCTCCTCCACGAGCACCCCGTCACGGAGCACCCGCACGTCGGCCACGCGGGCGAGCGCCTCGGGGCGGTGGCTGATCATGAGCACGATCCTCTCTTCGGCGACGCGTTCGAGCGTCTCGGCGACGGTCAGGGCGCTGCGGTCGTCGAGGGCGCTGGTCGGCTCGTCGACGAGCAGCACGGGACGACCGGCCAGCAGCGCTCTGGCGAGGGCGAGGCGTTGGCGCTGTCCTCCCGACAGACTCGTCCCGGCCTCCGCCACCATCGCCTCGAAGCCGCCGGGGATGGCCCTGATCTCGTCGAGCACACCCGCCGCGGCACAGGCGCGTTCGACGTCCTCCCGATCCGCACCGAACAGATCGATGTTCTCCCGGATGGTGCCGGCGAAGAGGACGGGCCGCTGCGAGACGACCGCCACATCGCTCGGCTGGAGCGGACGCCCGTCGAACTCGACCGTTCCCGCTGCCGCGGGCAGGAATCCGAGGACGAGGTCGAAGAGCGTGGACTTGCCTGCGCCCGAAGGCCCGGCGATCGCGTGGACCTCTCCGCGCTCGGCGAGGAGATCGACACCGCGGAGGACGTCACGATCGGCACCGGGGTAGCGGTACGAGAGGCCGGAGATGCGGAGCACCTGACCTGCGGGACGAGCGTGCGCATCGGCGTCCGCCTGCACCGGCACGGGAGCGGGCGAGCGACGGAACGCCCCCAGGGTCGCGAGCCCGGGAACAGCAGTCAGACCGAGGAAACCCGCGTGCCAGTGTCGGGAGAGCTCACGCACCGGACGGAACGCCTCGGAGGAGAGCAGCAGCAGCGCGTAGACCTCGACGGCCGGCGGCTCACCGGTCAGGACCGCGACGACCGCGAGCCCCGCGGCGACCACCACGCCAGCCTGCACGGCGAGGTCTGTGATGGCCGTCTCCGCGAGCGACGTGCGCATCACGCGTTCGGTGGCCAGGCGCAGCGCCTCCGATCTCGTGTGCAGGCGTGCCCGTGTAGCGGGGACGTCTCCCAGTGCGCGCAACGTCGACATTCCGCGAAGGGACTCGAGAAGGTCGCCGCTGAGAGCCTCGTAGCTGTCCCAGTGCTCGAAGCCTCGACGGGCGAGCATGCGCTTCCACAGCAGCGGGCCGAGCACCGCGAGCAGGATCCCCGCCGCGACGCACAGCGCGATCAGCGGGGACAGCACCGCCACGAGGCACACGGCGATCAGGCTGCCGACGACGAGCTGCACCACGGCGGGGATGTACTTCGACACATAGGCGTCCGTGCCGTCGATCCCGTCGCCGAGCGCGAGCTGCGTCGAGCCGTCCCTGAGACCGGCATCATGCAGTCGCTCCGGCACGAGGACCGCGGAGACGGCCGCGCCCCGAAGGTCTTCCCTCACCCTCCCGCCGAGACGCGCGGCGGCATCGCCCTGCACGATGGTGAGCAGCATCCGCGTCACTCCGATCACGAGGATCACCCCGATGCCGACGACCGCGCCCTGCCCCTCACCGCGCACGAGAGCAGCGAGCGACCACGCGAGAGCCAGCGCCTGCAGCAGGTGCGTCGCGTATACGAGGAGAAGGAGGAGGGTGCTCCAGGCCAGCAGCCAGGGGTGCCGTCGCGCTTCGCGCCACAGCTCGGGGACGATCATCATCGTGAGCCTCCGGGAGAGTCGAGGAAGGCGATCGCATGGAGGATCCACCGCCCTCCGGTCGAGGAGAAGCCGGACACCGGGCGAGCGCCACAGCCTCCGTCGAGGGCCGCGCGGTAGCAGAGACCGGCCGCGGTGAGGTGGGCGTTCCAGAGCGCGGTGCCGATGACCGGTGCCGGAGCCGTGGTCGGCACGGACCAGGAACGGACGGCGCTCGCACCCCGCACCCAGGCTTGTCCGGAGGCGCGCGCGACGCGATCGATCTCCCCGCGCGGGGACAGGCGATCTCGCGCGGAGGTCCGGACGAGGAACTCGGACGTGGACGGCGAGCGCCTGGAGCCGAGAGCACGACGTGCCGCGTCGATCGGCACCGGGGTGTGCGGGAGCTCGACCGCGGCGAGCGGGATCTCGGGGACGAGCCCCCGCCGCAGCCAGCTGTCGACGTCGGAAGCGCGGGGCACGCCGAGCAGTCCGCGCAGCCGGGACGACGGCCCGAACTGCCCGCGCCCCGCCCGCGCACCCAGCAGGAAGCGCACCGCGGCGACCGCGTAGGCGGTGTCGGCGATCCAGAGCGGCCAGGCCCGATGCCGGTAGCGGCCGAAGGATCGACCCGGCTGGACCGTGAACACCACCCGCGCGATGCCGTCCCCCGCGGTGGTCGACGGCCATCCGTCCACACGATCGGAACGCGGATCACGCCGCAGGAACAAGCCTCCGTCGTGGTCGACCGCCCAGCGCACACCGACCGCGTCGACGAGGTGCGTCTGCACCGGGTAGCACGCCCCGGCTGAGGGCACCGGGCGACGGCGGATGCTCGTGGCCGTGCCGTCCTCCACCCGATGGAACTCCCCGGGGTGCCACAGTCCGTCGACGAGCTCGCGCACACCGACAGGAGGTTCGTCCGCCACGGCTCCGGTCCGTCCCCAGGCGTTCCCCCTCGGGCCGGGCGGCAACGGGCCGGACGGCACCCGCGTCGAGTGCACCTGGTCGAGCGGTGCGGACACGCCATGCTCTTCCCGCAAGCTCTGCGCCATGGTCGGCCTCACATGTGCGGGGCCGGGAGGAGCGTGAAGTCCTCCGGTCCGCCGCTCCAGGTCGTCCGCCAGCCGCGCTCCTGCGCCGCCTCTCGGAACCGGGGCATGCCGAGGTACGAGAACGCGGCCGGTGCGTTGGGGACCAGCCCCGTCACGATCGAGCGCACCACGCGCAGGTCGGTGCGCCGCACGTCGGAGGTCGTGAGGTCGCGCGTGAGCACGCGGTGGCCGCGATCAGCCAGGCGCGCATGGACCTCGTCCATCGTCACCGGTTCCACTGCGCTCAACGGGAGTACTCCCTGCACCGGATCCTGGAACCGGCGCGCCTCTCCGTGCACGGTCGGGTCCAGCCAGACCTGCACGTGTGCGCCGAGGTCGATCACCTTCTCGAACTGGACTCCGGCCGCGGTCGTGTAGTCGGCGTCCGCACGGAACTCGAGGGTGAGTCCCTTGGCCATCAATCCCTCGGCGACGGCGCGGAACACCCATCCGTCCGCCGTCGTGCAGCCCTGCGTGTAGATCCAGGTGTGCACGGCTTCCAGCACGGCCTTCCGTGCGGCGCGTGCAGGATCGAGTGCGGCCGAGAACCCCGCGGCATAGAGGCCGCGCTCCGGATCGTGCACGAGAGCACCGATCGCCGGGGCGAACTCCGACGGCATGGCGACCAGCCACACACGCAGGCTGCTCCCCTCCAGATCGTCGAGGAGGCCCGGGACCGTCGCAGGGTCGATGCCGAACGTCGGCCCGTCGAGGTGCCACCACACCTCGAGCGCATCCCGCTCGACCACCTCGATCACCCCGCGGTCGCGCGCATCGTCGAAACCCGCCCCCGTGGCGATGCCGGCGTAGTTGAGATGATGCGTGCGGGGCAGGGAGCGGAAGCGGGATTGCCGCCAGTTCAGGTGCACGAGGGAATCCGGCATCCACACCGAGCCCCCGTCGAGATCGTCGCAGCGCGCCCACAGCGTCGGCGTGGACGCCTCCAGCCGCTGATAGGGGAAGCCCGGACGGGAGAGCTGCCAATCGGCGAAGCGCGGAAGATCCGCATCGTCGATGACGGTCTCCCCGCCGGCGCGCAGTTCTTCCGCTGAGGCGACGCGGAGGTCGTGCGGCGGCAGCACGTCGGGCAGCCAGTTGCCGCAGTACCGCTCCACGCCTTCACCGATGGCCGCGATGCGCGCCTGTGCGGGGTCTCCGAACGAGGTGCCGAGCGAGACCCGATCAGCGGGCCATTCGCCGAGCAGGCGGGCATCGGCCACCGATGCGGTGAGAGCCAGATACCGGTGCGGAGCGCCGATCGGATGCGGAACCTCGCGCACGGAGCGGATGATGCCGGCCTCCGCGTCGACGAGCGCCTCGGCAGGCAGAGTCGCTCGAGCGGTGCGGTGATTCGGGGTGTCGTGCGCGTTCATGCTGTCCTCTCGTAGCGCCAGCGACCGGTCTCGGGCTCGAAGGCCGATCTGGTGCGGCGGGTCGGATGCCGATCGACGCCTGCGGGCTCGGATCCCGACGCTGTTCCCGCCGATGGCAGACCGGTCTCGGTGAGCCAGGTGTCCAGCACCCCGCCGATGCCGCCCGCCCTGCGCAGTCGGGAGCGGACGTCGTCATCGTCGATGTCGGCGGCGAGCCGGTGGCCCCAGGGCCCGTCGACCAGGTGCAGCGGCCCACGCCAGGCATCGGCGAGCCGGCCCGCATCCGTGAAGAAGAAGTCGTGGTCGCCGCGGATGAGCAGCAGGGGTACGCGGAGGTCGCCGTATGCACGGTGCAGATCGACGGCGGGCGCTGACCACAGGCGACGCCAGCCGGAGAGCACCTCCCGCGACCACCCCCATTCCGCAGCGGCCCGGTGCACGCCGACCTCGGATGCCCGCGCCACCCTGGCCTCGAGCTCCTCATCGTTCAGCGGGGGAAGGGAACGCGCCCCACGACCGTGCTGGTGCCACCACCCGATCCGGTCTCGCAGGTGTGGTCGCCCGTTCTCGTCCCACGCGGTCTCGGCGAGCCCGAGAGCCGGAACGAGGAGCACGAGTGCATCGACGTCGACCGACCTCGCCGCCTCGAGCGCGGTGTGGGCGGCATACGACCCGCCGGAGAGCACGAGCGGCAGCCCGGGGCTCTCGGCCCTGACAGCATCGACCACCGCGCGGCCGTCTGCACGCTCGGAGAGGTAGGGGTGCCATTCGCCGTCGGACGAGTGTCGGCCGCGCACGTCGTGGATCACGCAGCGGTAGCCGCGCCTCACCCACGCCCGCGCGGTGTCGGCGTGGCGCCAGGCCCCGTAGGGAGTGCGGATGACCACCACGCCTCGCGTCTCTGCGGGCGACCAGGCCCATCCGCGCAGCAGGGCGCCGTCATCGGCGACGACGATATGAGGACGGGCATCGCGCGGCGGGGTCATCGGAGCAGCCTCGGCGGTGCCGCGGGGAAGGGGAGCACCGTGTGCTCGGTGACCGCTCCGGTCGACGGCACCAGCTTCCACAGGGTCGTGCGCAGGTGGTCGAGGTCGGCGTCGGCTCGCGCCCAGGTGAGGATCACCTGCAGCAGCCGGGCGAGCACGAGCACCGCGGTCGCGTCGTCGACGGGCGTGGCCGGGGCAGGCCCGGACTTCTGCCATGCCTCGGTCGAAGCCGGCGCGCTGCTCGCGGCCAGCCGTCGCGCTGATACCTGGGCCGAGGTCGGGTCGTGCTCGTCGAGCGCGAGCGGATCGATCAGGATGCTCTCGCCCTCGCGGTGCACACGCAGCCAGGCGACACCCTGCAGGGGAAGCATGTCGAGGTCGGACCACCGACGGCGGTCGAGCGCGTCGTCGGCGTAGGCGACGACGAGGGAGGTGTCATCGGGCAGTGCGGACTCCGGATCGAGGACGGTGACCCGCGCACCCCAGGACTGGAGGACGCGTTCGAGCCCGTCGACCAACGCGCCTGCTCCCAGCACGCAGACGTCGCGGCGCTCGTCCGGCCAGCGGCGGAGCGCGTCCACCGACTCGCGCTCCTGCACCTCGAGCATCAGGCGGTCGAGGAGCGCGGAGGCCGCACCGTCCGAACCACCGTCCGGAGTCTCGAGGGCGTCGAACAGCTCGGCGGGTGGTGCGTCGATCAGGGCGAACCGTCCGGTGCGCAGGCGGATCCGGGGGCGACCGTCTGCGCCGAGGACGAGATGGGCTCCCGAGTCGGGGAGCGGCAGGATGCGGGATTCGGAAGTCATGGAGTCTCTCGGTGAAGGGCCCGGCCGGGCGCGAACGCCCGGCCGGACTGGAGTGCGCTCGAAAGCGCGGCGGAAGGATCCGCGATCAGTCGAAGGGGTTCTCGACCAGTGCATTGGAGTGCGATGCCGACAGGTGCGCCAGCTGCTCGGACTCTTCGATCTCGGCGAGGATCTGCTTTTCCATTTCGTTCTCCTTCAGTGAGTTTCCGACCCGCGGTGTGCGGGGCGGGTCCACGGTGGGACGAGATCGACCCTAATTGATAATGATTCTCAATATCTACTAGTCTGGCGAACATGCCTTCCTCCCTCCCCCTCCTCGCCGCTGATCACCGGGCCGGGACCGTCTTCGAGATTCATGGCGACTCCCGGCGTGTCGCGGTGGCCGACAGCTGGCTCGCCGAGCACGCCGGATTCCTCCGCCTGCCCTCCGGCGCGAACGACCGCTGGGCGTTCGCCGACGACCGCGGCGGCGCTCTGGTCGTCGGCGGCGACGCCGTACGACGCATCCCGATCGCCATCCCCGCCGAGCACCTCGCCTGCGACCCGTCCGGTCGTCACGTGGTCGTCACCTCCGGCCTGGGCATGAACGACGAAGCCTGGAGCGACCTGGTGACCGTCGTGGATCTCGCGACCGACTCGTCCACGCGGTTCCGCGCCCGTGTCGGCGAACCCGGGGTCGCCGTGGCTCCCGACCAGGCCTCGGGCGAACCGACGATCGTGCTCCGTCACCGCGAACCGGGAGCCGTCGAAACGATCCCCCTCGCCGCGGCGCTCGCGGTCGGCCCCCACGCGCCGGTACTCCGCGGAGGCCTTCTCACCGACCTCGCCGCAGACGGCCACGGCGACGTGATCGACCCCGCCTCCGGCATCCTCGGCATCGCGACGAGCCGCGGCCTCGAGCGCTTCGTCGTCGACGGCGGTGCGCCCCGGGCCATCGGCATCGTCCCCTGGCCCGTCGACGGACGGGCGTACTACCTGCGTCTCGCCGGTGACACCGGGCGGGTGACGGGGATCGTGCGCGGGGGTCCGGCCTCGCCGGGATCGTGGCCGGAATGGACGAACACCTTCGTCGAGATCGACCTCGCATCCGGAACCTCCCGCGCCGTGCCGCTGCCGCCGGGGCTCGCGTTCCGATTCGCGCTGGCTGCGGGTGTTGCAGCCGTCTCGGTCATCCACCCCGACGGAGACGCGGTGCTCGTGATCGATCGCGAGGAGGCACGTGTCTCCCGGGTCGTGCCGATCCCGGCGATGACGCATCCCCCTCGCGCCGGACGGCTGCCGTGGGACGGCGTCGACGGTCGCCCCGCGCAGCGCCGGTCCATCGCGATCGACCCCGTCGGCGGCACGATCGCGGTCACCAGCGGTGGCGACGGCACGATCCTCCTCCTCGACGGAACCGAGATCTCGACGGTCGAGCTCCCCACCCCGCTCGACGAGGGCGGGCATCTGCTCTGGGCGTCCGATGGCGACCGCGTCGACGACCTGGTGGGCCGATGAGCGCGCATCGGGCCGTGCTCGACGATGCCCTCGCGCGCGCCGAACGCCACGGTCGGCCGGGGCTCCCGGTCGGCGGCTTCGCCCTGGGGCGGGCCGCCGACCGCAGCCGCCGCGGCATCCATCGCCTCGACGGCTCGACCGTGATCGAGCCGGACGGCCACCTCCATCGCATCTTCCCCTCCCCCGACCGCAGCCGCATCGCGGTGGAATGGGCACCCACCGCCGACGAGAATGCCGTCTTCGGCCTCGTCGATGTCGCCGCCGGCACGCTGCGCCTCCACCCCGACATCCGTCTCCGGTACGACACCGTGCTCTGGGCGGCCGATTCGCGGAGCCTCGACGTGGTCGCCAGCCGCGACCGCCGGCTCGTGACCCTCGACGTGGAGACGGGCGAGACAGAGGTGGCTCCCCTGCCGAGCGAGGGCCGGCTGCGACTGTTCCCCGGAGGAGAGAGCGGCCTGCGCGCCCTCAGCTCCGCCGGTGCGGGAACCACTCTGACCGACCGGGCGACGGGGACGCCGCTGGGACGGTGGTCCGCGCTGTTCCGCGCCTGGCGACTCGGCACCGGGGTGCTCGTATGGCATGACCGGGGTCTGGATGCCGTGCTGATCGACGCCGCAGCCGATGCGGCAGATGACCGCGCGCCCTGGCACTGGCACGACCCCGATGTACGGATCGTCGACGTCGCGGTGCAGGACGACCGGGTGGTGGTGCTCGCCGTCACGGAAGGGCGGAGCGTGCTCATCGACCTCGACGACGGCATCGAGGTCGGCCGCACAGAACCTGCCTCCTCCGACGCCGATGTGCTCACCACGACGATGATCGGCGTCGACGACGGCGTACTGCGTCTGGGCGTCGAAGGCCCCCTCACGCCACCCCGCATCGTCGAGCGCGCACAGCTCGGCACCACGATCCTGCCGCCCTCCTCCTCCCGCGCGACCACCGTGCGCCACGACATCCCGGCCGGCGACGGCGCGACCCTCACGGTTCACGTGACGTCGCCGAGTGCCGCGGAGGGGATCCCGGGCGCGGGGACGACGGGCCCGCTGCCGCTGATCCTCACCTGCTACGGCGGCTTCGGCGTGCCGCACCTGCCCGTGTTCGAACCGACCGTGCCCGCATGGGTCGGGTTCGGAGGTGCCTACGCCTCCGCACAGCTCCGTGGCGGAGGCGAGCGCGGTGAGGCCTGGCGCCAGGCAGGATACGGCGAGCGCAAGCGCCGCACGGTCGCCGACCTCGCCGACGTCGCCCGCGGTCTCATCGCGGCCGGTGTCACCCGCCCGGATCTGCTCGTCCTCGCCGGGGCCTCGCTGGGCGGGGTCGTCGCCGCCGCGTGCGCGCTCGAACATCCGGAGCTGTGCGCGGGGTTCGTGACCACAGCGGCCCCGCTCGACCTGCTCGCCCTCGAGGATCATCCGCTCGGGTCGAGCTGGCGTGCAGAGTTCGGCGACGACGGCACACCCGCGTCCCGTGCCCGGCTCGGCGCGCTGTCTCCGCTCGCACGCGCCGAGTCGCTTCCGGTCGGTGCGCCGGTCCCCTCCTACCTGGGAGTGGTGCTCGGCGAAGACAGCAGGGTCCTCGCACGCGACACGCATCGGATGGTCGAGTCGCTGCGTCGAACGGGCGGCTCGGCCCGCTCATGGACGGCAGCGGGGGCAGGCCACGGCGCGAACGAGTCCGTCGCCCTGCACGACCTCGGCCTCGCAGTGCTCGACTTCGCAGCATCGGTCACGGTCACGGCCACGAAGCGCATCGCGTCAGGCAGCACGACCGGAGGCACCCGATGAGCGATTCGACGGCCGTTCTCACCGAACGACGCGCCAGACGCCTGCCCTTCCGACGGCAGCCGAGCGAACAGCGCACTCTGCCCCGCAGGGGAAGTCGACGGGTGCTCCCGGTAGGCCCGACCGTGACGACGATCGCCGTGCTCGCCGTTCTCGTCCTCGTGGTCTCCGCAGCCACCGGCCCCGTCGCCGTCTCCCCCCTCGATGCCGCCAAGATCGTGATCGGCCACCTGATCCCCGGCATGCCCTGGATGACGGACGGAACGCTCACCCCGCTGCAGGACCAGGCCGTGTGGCAGTTCCGGGTGCCCCGGTCGCTCCTGGCCGCACTCTCGGGAGCGGGACTGGCTCTCGCCGGAGCGATGATGCAGGCCGTCGTGCGCAATCCCCTCGCCGAGCCTTACATCCTCGGCGTCTCCTCGGGCGCGAGCGTCGGCGCCGTGCTGGTGATCGTCTCGGGCGGTGCCACCTTCCTCGGTCTGTCGATGAGCGGTGCGGCGTTCGTGGGGGCTATGGTCGCCTGCCTCCTGGTGGCCATGCTCGCACGCATCCGCGGAGAGCTGTCCCCGACCAGGATGATCCTCGCCGGGGTCGCGCTGGGCGCCCTGCTGAGCGCGGTGACCAGCTACCTCACCCTCACCACCGACGCCCAGAACGTCGTGAGCGTGATGTTCTTCCTGCTCGGGAGCGTGTCGGCCGCCGACATGTCGACGCTCTTGATCCCTGCGGTCGCGCTCGCGATCGCCTGCATCGCGGTGTTCGGACTCTCCCGCTCCATGAACGCGCTGCTCGCGGGCGACGAGTCGGCGATGGCCGTCGGAGTGCGCACGACCCGGGTGCGCGGCGTGCTGCTCGTGCTCGCCTCGCTGCTGACCGGAGCGATCGTCGCCGTGAGCGGCGGCATCGGATTCGTCGGGCTCGTCGTGCCGCACATGGCCCGACTCCTCGTGGGCTCCGACCATCGGCGGATGCTGCCCATCACGATCCTCGGCGGTGCACTGTTCCTGATGGTCGCCGACCTGCTCGCACGGACGGTCGCGATGCCCACCGAGATCCCGCTCGGCATCCTCACCGCCTTCGTCGGGGCTCCGTTCTTCCTGTGGTTGATGCGCAGCGGAGGCGATCGGGCGGGGTTCGACCGATGAGCGTGCACTTCGACGGCGTGAGTGTCGCCCGCGGTGGCCGCACGGTGCTGCACGGGGTCGACCTCGAGGTCGGCACAGGCCGCATCGTGGGGCTCCTCGGCCCGAACGGCAGCGGCAAATCCACCCTGCTGCGCACCCTGTTCACGGGTCAGCGTCCGCAGCGGGGGCGTGTCCTGATCGACGGGGTCGACGTCTCGCAGCTGCCGCCGCGTACGCTCGCGCGCACCGTGTCCGTCATGCTCCAGGACGCCCCGTCCGAGTTCGATCTGACCGTGCGCGAGACGGTGCTGGTCGGCCGCTCACCCCACCGTCCGCCGTTCAGCCGGGACACCCCGGAGGATCAGCGCATCGTCGACCAGGCCCTGCGCACCGCGGACGTGCACGATCTCGGCGACCGGCTGGTGCGTCGACTCTCGGGCGGTCAGCGCCAGCGGGTGATGCTCGCCAGAGCCCTCGCGCAGAGCGGCGAGATCCTCGTGCTGGATGAACCGACGAACCACCTCGACATCGCGCACCAGCTCGATCTCATGCGTGTGGTGAGCGGACTCGGCACGACCGTGATCGCCGCCCTCCACGATCTCAACATCGCCGCCGCGTTCTGCGATGACGTCGCGGTGATCGACGAGGGCAGGATCGTCGCCTTCGGCGCTCCGGACACCGTGCTCACCCCCACGCTCGTCGACGAGGTCTTCCATGTGACCGCCCGCATCGCCGTCGAGGTCGACACGGGAGCACGCGCGATGACCTTCCACCCCAGACAACACCGACCCCTCACCTAGGAGAAGAAGAATGACACCACGTACCCGACCCACCCGCCTGCTCGCCGCCGTCTCCGTCGGCCTCGGCGCGATCGCCCTCACCGCCTGCGGGAGCGGAGTCTCCACGGGAGCAGCGCCCGCCTCCTCCGGAGAGGCGATCAGCATCGAGAACTGCGGCCGCACGGTCGAGATCCCGGCCACGCCGACGGCCGTCGTCGGACTGCACCCCTCGCAGACCGAGCTGCTGCTGCGCCTGGGCCTCGCCGATTCGCTCGTCGGACAGGCGCAGGCCACCGCGGACGAGCTGCCGAGCGACGTCGCAGACCTCGCGGCCGATGTGCCCGTCATCGGCGGAGACGCACCGCCCAGCCGGGAGGAACTGCTCGCCGTCGAACCCGACTTCGTCTACTCGCCGACCACCTACGAGTTCACCGCGGAGCAGGGCTTCGCCAGCATCGAGCAGCTCTCCGAGGCCGGCGTCGCCGCGTACACCGCGACCGGCGGATGCTTCGACCGGCGCATGGAGGGCACGGTCGACGACCTCTTCATCGACCTCGAGAACCTCGGCGAGATCTTCCACGTCGAGGACGAGGCGAACGACCTGATCGAGTCGTCCAAGGCCGAGCTCGCGACCGTCGATGCGGCGCTCGAAGGCAAGGATCGCCCCCGCGTCGCCCAGGTCTTCGTGGAGGGCACGACCCTCACCGCGATCGGTGCCGGCATCGAGTACGACATCCTGAAGCGCGCCGGCGCCGACAACGTCTTCACGCCGGACGATCCCGCGTTCGCCGACTTCTTCGCCGCCGAGATCACCCCGGAGTCGCTCGCGTCAGAGGCACCGGACGCGATCGTCTTCGCGGTGTCCGATCCCGCGCACGAGGCGGCCGTCCGCTCCTACCTCGCCGCGACGTTCCCCGACATGCCCGCCGTGCGCGACGGTCGACTGATCGCGGTGCCGTCGACCGACCTGTTCCCCGGCACACTCGGGAACGTCTCGGCCGTGCGGCTGATCGCCGAGGGCCTCCACCCGGACGTCGTCTTCGACTGAGCATCACTTCCTCCGCCCGCACCCCCGCGTGGCTGCGCCCCCGGGAAGCTCTTGTGCTCCCGGGGGCGCAGTCTCCGCGCTAGGCCTGCATGACGGCGAGGACGTTGCCCGCGGGGTCGCGGAACCACGCGATGTCCGGCCCTCGCCCGTTCCCGCGGACGATGCCGCGCTCGTCGGAGGGGAACTCCTCGTCGCTGTAGATCTTCGTCTGGACGCCCCGGGCGATGAGCTCGTCCACGGCGGCGTCGACATCCGCCACCGGGAAGTTCAGGATCGTGAAGCTCGCCGGCGTGTGGTTCGGCTTCGAGTACACGAGGATCGAGCCGCCACGGGGCAGGCGCAGGTCGAGGAACCCCATCGCGTTGCGCTCGACGTCGAGCCCGAGCGTCGCGCCGTAGAACTCCTCCGCCGCGTCGATGTCGTCGACGCTGAATCCGCTGAACGCGTTGTCCGCTGTGAAAGCTGCCATGGCTCCAGCATCCGCCTCCTCGGCGCGCTTGTCGATGCCTTCTCGGCTCCCTCTCACCCCGCGGCGCGCACGAGCCTGCCGACCAGGTCGACGTAATCCACTCCCGCCGCGGCGAACATCCGCGGCACCTGCGACGCCGCGGTCAGCCCCGGCATCGTGTTCACCTCGTTCAGCAGGGGACCCCTGTCCGTGAGGAAGAAGTCCATCCGCGCGACGCCGTCGCACCCCAGGGCGTCGAACATCGCGATCGCAGCGCGCTTGAGGGCCGCCGCCTCGCCCGCGTCGAGCTGCGCCGGCACCGTGAAACGCGCACTTCCGTCGTACTTCGTCGCCGTGTCGAAGAGACCGGTCGCGTGGATCTCCAGCGGCGGAGCCGCCCACCGGATGCCCCCCTTCTCGCGCAGCACGGCCACGTCGATCTCGCGCGCCCTGACGACCTCCTCGACGAGGATGCGCCGGTCGAAGCGCGCGGCCTCGTGCAGCGCGGCGAGCAGATCCTCCTCCTGGGTCACGAGACTCACGCCGTGGCTCGACCCCGCCGAGACCGGTTTCACCACGACCTCGCCGTCGAACTCCACATCCCCGATGTCGTCCGCCGAGATCAGCCGCCCGCGGGCGGTGCCGATCCCCACCGCGTCCGCCACCAGCTTCGTCGTCCATTTGTCCATGCCGATCGCACCGGCGCGCAGCCCCGAGCCCACCACGCGCACTCCGGCGAGGGCGCAGAGAGCCGCCAGCGCCCCGTCCTCGCCGAGCGCACCGTGTACGGCCGGGAAGACCACGTCCGTGCGAGTGAGCAGCGGAAGCGCGAGCGCCAGCGACTCGGCGGCGGATCCCCCGTTCGGGCGCCCGTCGACGCGCCAGATGCCGTCTCGATCGATGGTCACGCACGTCACCTCGTGACCGCCCAGCCGCAGGGCTGCACCGACCGCGGCCGCCGACGCCAACGACACGTCGTGCTCGGCGTTCTGCCCTCCCCCGATGACCAGCACCCTCGTCATGCCGCGCTCCTCCGCACTCGCGCTCCGATCCCGGTGACGATGGTGTGCGGGATCGTCCCCGCCCACCGCGCCCACTCCTGCACCGAGGGCACCGCGCCCCCGTCCGGCCCGAACACGGTCGCGATCGTGCCGCGCGGGAACAGCGCGGCACCCGTGTCCACCACGATCTGATCCATCGACACCCGTCCGACGATCGGATACCGCACGCCGCCGATCTCGACGCCGGCGCCCGGCGCGAGCTCTCGCGGGATCCCATCCGCGTAGCCGACGCCCACCACCGCGAGGTGCGTCTCCGCACGGCTGACATGCGTTCCCGCATACCCGACAGCCGTGCCCGCCGGGGCGAGAGCCCCGTGCACGACGGGCGCGGTCCATCGTGAAGCCCCGATCAGTGGCGTCGTCTCCGAGGGGTCGATCCCGACGAGTCCTGCGCCGATCCGCACCATCCCGAAATGGGTCGCGGGATCGGTCAGCGCCCCGGACGTCGCCGCCAGATGCACGAGCACCGGTCCGAGGCCGGCACGCAGGACCGCATCCCTGCCCTGCCGCATGCGCAGCACGGCCGCGGCGTTCGCGCCCGGATCGCCCTCGTCGGCGCGCGGCAGATGACCCATGACCCCCACGACCTCGATCCGCCCTCTGCCGGCGCGCGCCAGTCGGAAGAGCTCTGGCCACTCGTCCAGCGGAGACCCGCCGCGGGCCATCCCGGTGTCCAGATGCAGGTGCACCCTGACCGGGCCCGACGTCTCAGCACTCAGCTGGCGAAGCTCTTCGGCGGAGCCCACCGCGATGTCGATACGATGCTCCGCCGCTGCCTCGGCGTCGATGCCCGCCGGGTTCAGCCAGGAGAGGATGGGCACCGCGAGTCCGGCGTCGCGGAGTGCGACACCCTCGGCGACCTGCGTCACCCCGAGCCACTCGGCGCCCGCCGCGACCGCAGCCGTTGCCACGACGACGGCACCGTGTCCGTAGCCGTCGGCCTTCACGACGGCCATGATCGGCACCGGAGTCGCCGCCCTGACGATCCGGAGGTTCTCGGCGACGGCGTCGGGGAGCGTGGTCAGCGTCGGCGCGTGCAGGCGCGAGGCGATCGCGGGACGAGGGGCGGTCATGGTGGTCATCGCTGCATCCTCGGGTCTTCGGTGGGATCGGCGTACATCTCGGGGCACCCCTGATCGATCGCCTCGGGGCGCAGCTCGTAGTGCCATGACTCGTTCGCGTACGTCTGGCACAGTCCGTAGTCGGAGCCGTGCTGGGCGAGCCAGTCGAGCGTGGGCAGGGGGCCGACGTCCACGGCGTCGCCCGACACGTGCGCCGAGGTCTGCGGCGTCGCCACCCAGCGGCGCGCTTCGCCCTCCGAGCCGTAATCGACGATCGCGTCCTGGAGCATCCGTTCCTGCAGCCCCGGCGAGCGCCATCCGCTGTTCACCAGGAACGTGATGCCATCGCGCTCGGCATCCGAGGCCGCCCGCTGCAGGGCGTCGAGCAGCGCGGGGTCGAGGTTGCCGACCGCGACGCGGTCCACGTCGAACACCGTGGGCTGATCCCCGTCACGGATCGCTCCGTCGGCGTCGCCCGGCACGTCGACGGGCTGCACCTCGTCGGGCACCGGGGTCGGCACGGGCGTGGGGAACGTCTTCGCCGTGTCGGCGAAAGCCACGGACAACGACTGCTGCACCGCGAACGCCAGGATCACGGCGGCGGCGAGCGCGACCACGACGCCGGCGGCCCGACGGCGACGACGTGCCCGCAGCGGGAGGGACGAGCTGTTGGTGTTCATGCTCCCAGTGAAGAAGGGAGCCGGTTGCCAGGGCGTATGCGCTTTTCCATATGCTCGCGATATGCCGGGGTGCGTAGGATCGCTGCCATGCGTGTGCTGATCGTCGAGGACGAGCCCTACCTCGCCGAGGCGATCCGCGATGGGCTGCGCCTCGAGGCGATCGCGGCCGATATCGCGGGCCACGGCGACACGGCGCTGGAGCTGCTGAGCATCAACTCCTACGACCTCGCCGTGCTCGACCGCGACGTGCCCGGGCCCTCCGGCGATGACATCGCCCGCTGGATCGTCGCGTCGGGAAGCGGCATCCCCATCCTCATGCTCACCGCAGCCGACCGCCTCGACGACAAGGCGAGCGGCTTCGAGATCGGTGCGGACGACTACCTCACCAAGCCGTTCGAGATGCGCGAGCTGGTGCTGCGTCTGCGTGCTCTCGACCGTCGCCGCCAGCGCAGTCGACCTCCCGTGCTGGAGGTCTCCGGCCTTCGCCTCGATCCGTTCCGCCGGGAGGTGTACCGCGACGACCGCTACGTGGCGCTCACCCGCAAGCAGTTCGCCGTGCTGGAGGTGCTCGTCGACGCCGAGGGCGGTGTCGTCAGCGCGGAGGAGCTGCTCGAGCGCGCCTGGGACGAGAACGCCGACCCGTTCACGAACGCCGTGCGCATCACGGTCTCCTCGCTGCGCAAACGCCTGGGCGAGCCGTGGATCATCCTCACCGTGCCGGGTGTCGGATACCGGATCGGAACGGATGCCGATGCCTAGGCGCCGCGGGATGAGCGCTCGCCTCAAGCTCACCCTCAGCTATGCGGGCATCGTGGTGGTCTCCGGGCTGCTGCTGCTCGCCGCGGTGGCCCTGTACCTGCTGCGCTACGTGCCCGACGTGCAGATCTCCGCGGACATCCGCGTTCCCAACCGCTCCGACCTGATCAGGGCGTTCGTGCCGGTCGCCTCGACGGTCATGGTGGCACTGCTGGCCATCGGGCTCGGCGGCGGATGGCTGCTGGCCGGACGCATGCTGGCACCTCTGGAACGCATCGGCGACGCTGCGCGACTGGCGGCGCAGGGCTCGCTCTCGCACCGGATCGCGCTCCCCGGCCCTCGCGACGAGTTCCGCGATCTGGCCGATGTCTTCGACTCGATGCTCGAGCAGCTCGAAGCCCACGTCGCCGAGCAGCAGCGGTTCGCCGCGAACGCCTCGCACGAGCTGCGCACGCCTCTCGCGATCTCGCAGGCGCTGCTCGAGGTCGCCCGTGACGACCCGGACCGCGACGTGGACGAGCTGATCGCCCGACTGCAGCGGGTGAACACGCGTGCGATCGACCTCACGGAGGCGCTGCTGCTGCTGAGCCGGGCGGATCGTCGGACGTTCCCGCGCGAGATCGTCGATCTCTCCCTTCTCGCCGAGGAGGCCGTCGAGGCGCTGGTTCCCCTCGCCGACCGTCGAGGAGTCGCACTGGAGGTCGGCGGCGTCCCCGCGTCGGTGCTCGGGTCGGCGGCGCTGCTGCCGCAGCTGGTCATGAACCTCGTCCTCAACGCGATCGTGCACAACCTTCCGACCGGCGGGGCCGTTGCCGTGCGCACGCACTCGATGCCGCACGCGGTCGCGCTGGTCGTGGAGAACACCGGTGAACAGTTGCCTGCACATCAGGTCGCCACCCTTGTCGAACCGTTCCAGCGCGGGGCGGAGCGCACCCGCGGCGACGACCATGCGGGGGCGGGGCTCGGCCTTGCGATCGTCGACCGCATCACGCAGGCGCACAACGGCACGCTCGTCCTCACCCCGCGGACGGACGGCGGTCTGATCGTGACCGTGTGGCTGCCGCACCCCTACCCGACGGGCCTTCCCGGCTGACTGTCCGCAGGTGTTTCGAATCGCGCAAACGGTCGGATGCGGGGCCCAGAAGGAACCATTTGCGCGATTCGAAGACGGGGCTCAGGCCACCCGCGGGTCGCGTGTCGCGGCGAGCTCGCGGCCGTAGGTGCGGGCGTCGGCTTCGGCGTTCTCCTTGAGCTCGCGCGCGGTGTCGGCGAACGCGTCGAGCGCCGGGTTGACGCCGACCAGCGTGAACGGACGCTGCACGACGCGCAGATCGAGACCCCAGACGTCTTCGAGCACGCGTCGCAGCCAGCCGGTCGAGTGGTCCCAGCCCTCCTTGGGCGAACCGGGCGCGTAGTTGCCGCCGAGCACGGTGACCAGGGTCGCCGGCTTGCCGTTCAACGCGGTGCCGGTCGGATCGATGCGTGCGTCGGTGTAGGCGAGATCGAACCAGGTCTTGAAGTGCTGCGAGACGCCGTAGTTGTAGAGCGGCACCGCGAACAGCAGAGCGTCGGCGCCGATGAGCTCGTCGGCGAACTGCGTCGCGAGGGCGCGAGCCTCGTTCTGCGCAGGGGTCCGCTGGGCCTCGTCGACGAATCCACCCGTCACGGCATCCGCCCACGCGGTCGCGGGCACGGGGTCGCTCGCCAGATCGCGACGGAAGACGGTCGAATCGGGGTGCGACGCGGTCCACTCGGCCTCGACGATGTCGGCGAGCGCACGACTGGCGGACGACGCGGGAAGGATGCTGGCATCCAGGCGGAACAGGGACATGAGCCTACCTCTCGTTTTCGTAGTCGCTCTGTTTTTCTTAGCGACATCGGTTAACGTAGCACGGGTAGGATGGGGGGATGTCCGGGACCGACGAAGGGCGTCAGGTGTGCGACGCCGCCGTCACACTGGCCTTCAGCGTGCTCGGGAAGCGGTGGAACGGCATGATCGTGTCGTCGCTCGGGGGCGGACCCATGACCTTCGTCTCGCTGCGCCGCGCCGTTGACGGCATCAGCGACACCGTGCTCTCCGATCGCCTGGCCGAACTCGCCGACGCCGGACTCGTCGCGCGCACGGTCGAGGCCGGCCCGCCGGTGACCGTGTCGTACGCGCTCACGCCAGCGGGGGAAGGACTCCTGCCGATCCTGAACCAGCTGGGGCAGTGGGCGTCGGCGAACCTCGGCGAGCGCGCGCACTGACGCCTTTGCAGGCCGCGCCCCTCACGCCAGGGGCAGCCAGATCTCGGTGACGGAATCGGTCGGCGCCGTGGTTGCGGGATCGCTCAGGTACTCCTCGAACACGGGGTGATCTCGCGGCACCTCTCCGGAGGCCGGCAGCCACCTGCCGTAGAGCCACCG
Organism: Microbacterium oxydans; assembly: GCF_006540085.1. Lineage (GTDB taxonomy): Bacteria > Actinomycetota > Actinomycetes > Actinomycetales > Microbacteriaceae > Microbacterium > Microbacterium oxydans. The sequence goes on from NZ_BJOG01000009.1 coordinate 178,418, forward strand.
ATACGCCCGATGCATCGACGAGTACGGCCCGGAGTACTCCAGCACCGCATGACGTCCCGCGGGGATGGTTCGCACCTCGAGTGATTCCGGTGCGTCGGCGGCATCGGCGATCACGACCCCGGCAGCAGAGCGCAGACTCCGCGCGGGGACGGCATCCGGATCATCCTCGTAGACCGCGACCATGCGCCCTCCTTGCGGGAACCGGTCGCGCACACGTGCGAACGCGCGGCCGATCTCGAGGTACGGACCACGGTGGGGCGAGACTGCGAGCACAACGGGGCCCGTCTCGCGAATCTCCACGGGGTGCGACTCGAGCAGTTCGCCGCCAGGGCGCTGGAACGCCGCGTGCGCCCCAGCCTCCCTGAACCTCGCCGGCGGCATCCCGTATCCACGGGACAGCGCCCGGCTGAACGTCTCGACGGTGGAGAACCCGGCACGGCGCGCGATGCGGGTGATCGGCAAGCCGGTCTCGACCAGCAGGGAAGCCGCGCGCTCCAGGCGCAACCGCAGCACGGTCTGAGCAGCTGTCTCGCCGCGCACCGCACGGTAGATGCGGTGCCAGTGATACGGCGAGAATCGAGCGACCTCGGCGAGGATGCTCAAGTCGAGATCGTCATCGAGGTGCCGGTAGATGTACTCGGTGACGTCGTCGAGCTGCTGCTGGTACTGCGCGGCCTTCACGATGCCGAGCGTAGCCCCAGCGAGATCTCGATCGCCCCGTCCTGGCCGTAGCGCTCCACGTCGGCGAGGTAGCTGAGGTCGAGATCGTCCCGCTCCCAGATGCGCTGCCACGCCTCGGCGACGAGGTCGGGTCTGCCCGGTTCGAGGATGATCACCTCGCGCTCCGATGCGGGCACGGTGACGACGACCAGGCCGTCCGAAGCAGCCACGCCCTCTGGCACCCGATGCCCGATCACGAGCGTGTAGTCGCCGAGGTTGTCGACTCCGGCGTGCTCGTGCTCGGTGTACACCGCGTAGACGTCTCCGCCTGCACCGAGCCTCCCCGCCACATCTGCCTCGACGAATGCGGCCCAGTGCGGCGGGATGGTCTCCATCGCCTCGCGGTTGTTCGTGCGCAGGGGGATCCCTGCGACGCGGAGCTGCTGCTGTGTGATCCTCATGAGATCAGGATGCCGCCGACGGATTGACGATTCTTGCGGCATCCGATCCGCTCACCAGGGGCTGGGCTCGTAGTCCTTCAGGAACACGCCCTGCACGTCTTCGCCGGCCTCGCCGCGCACGATCGGGTCGTACACGCGGGCCGCGCCGTCGACCAGATCGAGCGGTGCGTGGAAGCCCTCCTCAGCGAGTCGCACCTTCGTGTAGTGCGGGCGCTCGTCGGTGATCCATCCGGTGTCGACGGCGGTCATCAGGATGCCGTCCTTCTCGAGCATCTCGCCCGCGCTCGTGCGCGTGAGCATGTTGAGCGCGGCCTTGGCCATGTTCGTGTGCGGGTGGCCAGGCCCCTTGTAGCGACGAGAGAACTGGCCCTCCATGGCCGAGACGTTCACGACGTACTTGCGACGGGAATCGGATGCCGCCATCGACGCGCGCAGACGGCTGATCAGCAGGAACGGCGCTGTCGTGTTCGCGAGCTGCACCTCGAGCATCTCGAGCGGATCGACCTGCTCGATCGACTGCACCCAGCTGTTGACGCGGTTCACGTCGGGCACGAGGCCGCCGGCGTCGATCGCGGTGCCGTCGGCATGCTTCTCGAGCGACGACGATCCGGGCGCCATCGCGAGGCGCGCGAGATCTTCGGCCGTGAGTGCCTGACCACCCTGCTCGGCGACCGTGCCGCCGAGGGCCGCGACCGAGAGCAGCGGATGCGCATCGACCGAGGCCTGCAGCGCCTGCGGGTGCGGGTCGGCCGTGTGCCCGAAGGTCTCCATCTCGGGCAGGGGCCCGTCGGGGAGGGGCTGCAGCTCGGCATCCGCCAACAGGGAGTAAGCACCCGGCGAGCGGCGTACGGTCTGTGCGGCGTTGTTGATGAGGATGTCGAGCGGGCCCTGAGCGGCGACCGAGTCCGCCAGGCCGATCACCTGAGCAGGGTCGCGCAGGTCGATGCCGACCACGCGCAGGCGGTGCAGCCAGTCGGCCGAGTCGGGCAGGGCCGAGAAGCGTCGCACGGCGTCGCGCGGGAAGCGGGTCGTGATCGTGGTGTGCGCGCCGTCACGCAGCAGCCGCAGCGCGATGTGCATGCCGATCTTCGCGCGGCCACCCGTGAGCAGGGCGCGCTTACCGGTGAGGTCGGTGCGGGCGTTGCGCTTGCCGTGGCTGAAGCGGGCGCAGTCCGGGCAGAGCTGGTGGTAGAAAGCGTCGACCTGTGTGTACGGCTGCTTGCAGATGTAGCAGTTGCGGGGCTTCAGCAGCTCGCCCGCGATCGGGGCGTCGACGACGCTGGTGGCGAGATCGTTGCCACGGGTCTCATCGTCGATGCGGTCGGGGGCACCCGTGGCGGTGCGGGCCACCACGGCTTTGTCGGCCTCGGCGATCGCGTCACGGATCTGCTTGCGGCGCACCCGCTTCACGTCTTTGAACATCGCCGCGGTGGCCTGGCGTACCGCGATGAAGTCGGGGTGCTCGTTGTCGATCCGGTGCAGCTCGCGCAGCACGCGCAGCGTGGTGGCGAGATCTTCGGGGTCGACGCCCGGTCCGAGGTCGGGTGCAGCGTCGGAGGGGGCGTCGGTCATTGTCCCGATTTTACGCGAGTGTCCTGGGACAGGCTTGATATGCAAGCATCCACTTGCCTATCGTGATCCCATGGCCGATCTGTTCCACGCGCTCGACGACGAGACGAGGCGACTCATCCTCGATGAGCTGTCGCGGCGGGACGGACAGACGCTCTTCGAGATCTGCTCGACGTTGACGATGCAGCACGGTGTGACGCTGACCCGGCAGGCGGTCTCCCAGCACCTCGCGGTACTCGAATCCGCCGGACTGATCTCCACGGAACGACAAGGCCGTTCCAAGTTCCACTTCTTCCATCCGGAACCCATCGCCCGCATCGCCGAGCGGTGGCCGACCACACGGAGCACCCCATGAGAATCGAACTGACCAGCATCTTCGTCGATGACCAGCGCAAGGCCCTCTCCTTCTACACCGACGTGCTCGGCTTCACGAAGCACCATGACATCCCCCTCGGCGATGCCGCCTGGCTCACGGTGACCTCGCCCGAAGCGCCCGGCGGACCCGAGCTCCTGCTCGAGCCTTCGGAGCACCCCGCGGTCAAGCCCTACCGCGACGCGCTCGTCGAAGACGGCATCCCACTCGCGCAGTTCGCCGTCGACGACCTCGCCGCCGAACACGCACGCCTGACCGGGCTCGGCGTCGTGTTCACCCAGCCGCCGACCGACATCGGTGCCGCCTGGGTCGCGGTTCTCGACGACACGTGCGGCAACCTGATCCAGCTGATCCAGATGAAGGCCGACGGACAGGGCTAGGCGATCCCGCCGCCGTCCACGACGAGGGCCGAGCCGGTGACGTACGAGGAGTCGTCGCTCGCCAGCCAGACCACCGCCTGTGCGACCTCGCTCGGCTCGCCCATGCGGCGCAGCGGGCGATCGGCGGCTTCGGCGAGGAACGCGTTGGTGTCCTGCGCCAGCTGACGCGCTTCCTCCCGCAGCATCCCGGTGTTCACATCGCCGGGGTTGACCGAGTTCACGCGGATGCCGGCGGGACCGTGGTCGATCGCGAGCGCGCGCGTCATGTTCACGACCGCGCCCTTCGAGGCGCAGTAGGAGATGGCCTGGCCACCGCCCTTGAGGCCCCAGCCCGACCCGGTGTTGATGATCGAGCCTCCACCCGCAGCCTCCATGACCGGAACGATGTGCTTGCACATCAGGAAGATCGAGCGCACGTTCACGCCGAACACGCGGTCCCACTCCTCGACGGTCGTCTCGACGGCGGTGGTGCGACGGATGATCCCGGCGTTGTTGAAGACGACGTTCACTCCGCCGAGTTCGGCCACCGACGTGGCGATCACCCGTTCGATGTCGGACTCGCTCGCCACATCCGCCGCGATCGCGATGGCCATGCCACCGGCCGCACGGATCTCCTCCGCGACGGCTTCGGCCGCCTCCGTGTTCAGGTCGACGACGGCGACCGCCGCGCCCTCGGCAGCGAGTGCGAGTGACGTGGCGCGACCGATGCCGCCGGCACCGCCGGTGACGATGGCCTTCTTGTTCTCGAGACGCATGGGGTGTCCTTTCGGGTACGTGCAGACGGGTCTGTCGGGGTCGGGATGTGTCAGGTGAGGGAGAGTTCGGGTGCGGTCACGGCATAGAGACTCGTGGTGCCGACGCCGGTGATGATGCGGACATGCCCGGCGAGTCTCGCATCGAGTTCCGGGTCGCCGGTGTCGACGAGGAGCGGCCGACCCTGCAGGTCGATGAGCTTCTGCTCGGGGGCGACGACGAGGAGCGGGTCGTCGCCGAGCGCACGAAGAACGGGTGCCGAGAGCTGTTGGTTGCCGCGCCCGAGCAGGAACCCCTGCCCGCCGATCACGGTGACGACGGCCCGCGCCGGGCCCTCGGCGATCTGGGCGAGCAGCTCCTGCTCACTCGCGCCGTGGACGAGGACGGCACCGTCGAGAACGACGTCGACGCCGAGTGGCGATCCTTCGACGCCGAGCTGCCGAGCGATCTCCGCGGTCGTGCCGCCGGGGCCGAGCAGATAGCGCACGCCCGGTCGCATGCGGGAGACAGCCCCGCGGGCCGCAGCTTCGACCGCAGCCGCCTCGGTGACCGGCGTCGGCGCCTTGCGTGCCTGAGTGCGGCCCGCACGATGCGGCACCCGGAGCATTCCGTACAGCGTGGGGTCGACGCGGGCGCGCCGCATCGCGGCCTCGTCGATGTCGAGCACCTCACGCTCCTCGGTCGGGAGTCCGTTGTGCTCGATCCAGTCCGCGGCGATCGATCCCGCCGCCCGCGGACTGACCGCGAACACGGGCGAGTACATCTTCACGCCTGCCGGAACTCCGAGCACGGCCGGCAGACCGTGCGCCTGTCGGCAGCTTTCGGCATCGAGCGCGGATCCGTCGTCGCACCTTCCGCCATCGGGCTTTTCACCCGACGGATGTGCCACGGCGCCGAGCCCCGTGACCGCGTCGCGAAGGGTGCCGTCGCCGCCCACGACGAGGATCAGATCGACCCCCGCCGCGGCCAACGCTGCGACCGCACGCGAGGTATCCGCCGCCTCCGTCACCTCGGTCACACCCGCCTCGGTCACGCCCGCATCGCTCGAGCCGGCCCCGACGACGCACGGCACGAGACCTGCGACGCGCACCGCATCGGCGCCCATGGCTCCGGGCACCGTCGCGACCACGAGTCCCGGATGCCGTTCGGCGAGCGTCGTCAGGGCGAGGACCGCCCGTTCCTGCACGCGCGAACGGGCGCCGCGCGCGATGGCGAGGCGCTGCACGTCCGCACCGTCGGAGCCGGCGAGCCCCGCGGGCCCTCCGACTCCGGCGACAGGGTTGACGACGAGTCCGAGCATCGCGGTCAGTCCGCCAGTGCGGCCAGCTCCACCGCGTACTTCCGCTGGTACGCGCGCCAGGTGATCGCCCACCGCTCCGGGTCGTCCAGATCGTCATGGTGCGTGTGGTGCACGGTCTGGTTGTGCGGCGCGGTGCGCACCACCTCGGGGGTCTCTCGCGCCTCACGTGCCACCTCGGCGAGGGTCGCCGCATACTCGTCGAGCTCCGCCATGGAGTACGACTCGGTGGGCTCCAGCGTGAACGGCTGCGGCACCACGTAGGGGTGGTGACTCGTCCAATAGTGCATCCCGAAGTCGGACATGCGCACGCCGATCTCCTCCGACGAGATGCCGGTCTCCTGGTACAACTCCTCCCACGAGTAGCGCACCTGTTCGATGCGGCGGCGACCCGTGGCATACGGCGCGGATGCTCCGGGGATCGCGAGCACACGAGCCATCAGGTAGTTGTTGTTCAGCACGGCGGTCTCCGCGGCGGCGAGCAGCCCCGGAGCCCCCAGTGCCATGATCCAGGAGTAGGCCTTCACGAGCGCGGGGATGACGCCGAAGAACGGGCCGACCGCGCCGATCGACAGCTCTCCGGCCTCCACCACCCCGAAGGTCCCGTCATCCGCCCGCACCACGCGCGGTCCCGGCAGGAACGGGGCGAGCGCCGCGCTCACGGCGTTCGCGCCAGAGCCGGGTCCACCGGAGCCGTGCGGGGTGCCGAAGGTCTTGTGCAGGTTGAAGTGACACACGTCGAAGCCGGCGTCGCGGGCGCGCGTGACACCGAGGATGCCGTTCGCGTTGGCCTGGTCGTACGAGGCGAGGGCTCCGACCGCGTGCGCGGCGTCGACCCACTCCCGGATCGCCGGATTGTAGATGCCGGTGTCCTCCGGGTTCGTGACCATGATCGCCGCGGTGCGGGGCGACAACGCGGCCTTCAACGCGTCGAGCGACGGATAGCCCTCGGCGTCGGGGTAGACCGTGATGACCTCATAGCCTGCCGCCTTCGCCGCGGCCGCGTTCGAGGGGTGGCTGAAGATCGTGGTGATGACCTCGCGGCGCTGCTCGCCTTCGCCGTTCGCCTCATGGAAGGCCCGGATCATGGCGATGTTCGACCAGATCGCCGCCGAGCCGCCCTGCGTGTGCAGCGACACCTCGTCCATGCCGGAGATCTCGGCGAGCACCCGTTCCAACTGCCAGACGATCTCGAGCACGCCCTGCGCATCGGCCGGATCCTGGTGCGGGTGCATCGCGGTGAGCTGCGGGGTGTTCGCGAGCTGGTCGTTGATCTTCGGGGCGTACTTCATGGTGCAGGTGCCCTGGCCGATGTCGACGTTGAAATCGGCACCGAGGTTCTCCTGCGACAGACGCAGGTAGTGCTTGAGCACGCGCATCTGCCCCATCTCGGGCAGCTTCGGCTTCGCGGCGCGGCGCAGGGAAGCCGGCAGCGCGGCGACCACATCGCCCACCGCCTCGCGCACGCCCGGCTCGACCTGCGACACCAGCACGCCGCGTTCACCTGGTGTGGTCAGCTCGAAGATGATCGGCTCGTCCCAGCGGGCCTGCTGGAATCGGCGGAGCGCCGGCTTGGGCGCGACGGGGAGGCTCACTTCTGCTCCTCTGCGAGTTCGGGGGCGACGACTGCGGCGAGCGCGCCGGCCAGGACGTCGATGTCGGATTGGGAGACCAGTTCGGTGACGCAGACGAGCAGGCGGTGCTCGCCCACGACCACGCCGGGTTCGATGCCCCGGGCGCGGAGCGCCGTGACGACCTCCGCCGCTGGCACCGGAAGGGTCACCGTGAATTCGCGCAGATGCACGGCGTCGTCATCGAGAGAGACACCGGGAACGGCGGCGAGGGCCTGCTGCGCGTACCGGGTGCGGGCGAGCAGCACCTCGCCGAGCTCCGCCATGCCGGTGGGACCCATGAGGGCCAGGTAGACACCGGCGGCGATGCCCCACAGGGCCGCGGCCGTGCCGACCCATTCCTTCCCCTCCTCGCGGTGTGCGAACGAGGTGCGGTCGTAGGCCACGTCGCCGAAGCCGTACTCGCCGGGCACGTCGGTGGTCGCGAGCCCGAACAGGCGCGAGGGCATCTCCATCACGAAAGCGGGGTCGTCGTGCACGGCGATGAAGCCACCGTGGGCTCCGCCGAACCACTGATGCAGGCCGAGGGACTGGATGTCTCCGGTGACGATGTCGGCACCGGAGACCGAGGGCGGGGTGAGCACCCCGTAGCCGATGGGATCGGTGCCGACCACGAGCACGGCGCCGGCAGCGTGCGCGGCATCCGCGATCTCCTGCAGCGCCGCCTCCACTGCGCCGGTGGCGCTGGGCGTCTCGACCCACACGGCGGCGACATCGTCGCCGAGTGCGGTCCTGATCCCCTCCACGTCCGCCGTGCCGTTCACGGGCGGCACGTGCTCGAGCGTCAGGTGGGCCCGCACGTAGTCGTGCACCTTCGCGAGCTTCGCCGGCAGCACGTCACTGACGACCAGCACGCGCACGCGGCCGGTGAGACGCCCCGACATCGTGAGACCGGTCGCCGTCGCCTGGTAGCCGTCGTAGACCGGCACGTTCACGACGTCCATCTCCAACAGCTCCGCCATCAGCGACTGGTACTGGAACAGGGCCTGGAAGCGGCCGTGGTCCTCGTAGGGTTCGCCGGCATAGGCGGTCAGGAACTCGCTGCGGCCGATGACCTCATCCACCACGGCGGGCACGTAGTGGTTGTAGGTGCCCGCGCCGAGGAAGCTCAGTCGTTCCTCGGTCGAGCGGTTCCTGGCGAGCAGTCCGCGCACGTGACGGGCGAGGTCCTGCTCGGCCGCGAACGGTGCCGGCAGATCGAGCGCCCGGCCGAGTCGCAGCGACTCCGGCACATCGGCGTAGAACTCGTCGACCGACGCGGCGCCGACGGCCTCGAGCATCGCCGCCCTCGACTCGGGGGCGGTGTTGGGGATGTACGGATGCACGAACGGAGTGGTCATGCGTCCTCCTTCACGTCATCAGCGCCCGAGGGCGGGGTCAGGGTGGCAAGAGAGAGGGTGTCGGCACGGGGAGCGGCGAGCACCGCGACGCCGAAGCGTCCGAGCTCCAGACGGCCCGCATGACGCACGCCGGTGAGCAGGTCAACGCCCGGCGACGGGATCTCGAACGCGACGGGCGAGCGCCCGTGATTCAGGTAGAACGTGTAGTCGGTGGCGTCGTCTGCTCGGGTGACGACCTCGACGTCGACGTCCGTCTGCTCGCGAGCGGGAAGGCCCGCGGTGCGCAGGACGTCGCGGAACACCGTGAGCAGACCGTCCGGTTCGAACATCGCACTGACGTACCAGGCCGACCCTTCCCCCGCCGCGCGACGGGTCACCGCCGGCAGGCCGTCGAGCTCACCACTCGCATACGTGGCACGCGCCTCGACGTCGTCATCCGCTTCGAGCCATTCGCTCCAGGAGGTCACCGTCAGGAGCTCGCCCGCGAAGTCGATGCTCTCGGTCAGCCCGTCGGCGATCGGCCACTGCTCGTCGACCTCGATGCCGAGCAGGTCGCGCAGCAGTCCTGGCGCTCCGCCGTCGTGCACCTTCTCGGTGGCATCCACCACTCCCGAGAACGGCCCGACCACGAGGTGCCCTCCGCGTTCGACGAACGCCTGCAGCGCCTCGGCCTGCGGCTGCTCCACGATGTAGAGGTTCGGCACCACGACCACGTCGTAGCGGTCGAACGGTCCCGTCGCACGCACCGCATCCACCGGCTGGCCGAGCGTGTACAGCGCCCGGTGCCAGGCGCGGGCCTGCTGTGCCCACTGCAACCGCTGCGAGGGCAGCGACTCGACGGCGCTGGTGCCCCACCACGAGTCCCAGTCCACCACCAGCGCCACGCGCGAGCGCACCCGGGTACCGCGCACGGGTTCGAGCTTCTTCAGCTCATTGCCCAGCGCCTTGGTCTCCTGGAAGCTGCGCGAACGCTCGCCTCTGTGGCCGAGCATCGAGGAGTGGAACTTCTCCTGGCCGTACTTCGCCTGGCGCCACTGGAAGAACATCACGGCGTCGGAGCCGTGGGCGACGGCCTGCAGGCTCTCGACGCGGATCTTGCCAGGAGCCTTGGGCACGTTCACGTCGCGCCAGCTCGTGGCGCTCGCGGACGACTCCAGCAGCAGCCACGGCTGTCCGTCCTTGAGCGAACGCATGAGGCCGTAGTTGAGGGCCGCGCCGACGTGCGAGGTCGGGTCGGCCGGCTCGGGGTAGGCGTCATCGGTCACGACGTCTTCGACGGCGGCGAAGTCCCAGTAGTTCAGATCGCGGAACATGCTCATGAAGTTCGTCGTGACCGCGATGTCGGGGGTGACCTCGCGCAGCACGTCGATCTCCACCTGGAACAGCTCCAGCAGCGCATCCGACGAGAAGCGCTCGAAGTCGAGCAGCTTGGTGGGGTTGACCGGGCCCGGAGCCTTCTTCGGCGTCTCGATGTGCTCCCACGAGGTGTAGCGCTGGCCCCACACGTTCACGCCCCAGGCCTCGTTCAGGCCGTCGAGGTCGCCATAGCGGTGCTGCAGCCAGCGGCGGAAGTGCCGGGCCGACTCGGGGCACCAGCAGCGCGAGGTGTGGTCGCCGTACTCGTTCGAGATGTGCCACATCGCAAGGCCCGGGTGCTCGCCGTATCGCTCGGCCATCGCCCGAGCCATCCGTGCGACGTTCTCGCGCCAGATCGGCGAGGAGGGGCAGTAGGTCTGGCGGGATCCGAATTCGAGCCGGTGCCCGTCGGCATCCCACGGGGCCATCTCGGGGTGCGCGCGCAGCAACCATGACGGCGGGGTCGCGGTGGCGGTGGCGAGGTCGATCGCGATGCCCGCCTCCCACAGCAGATCGATGATGCGGTCGAGCCAGGCCCAGTCGAAGACGCCCGGCTCCGGCTCCAGCTGCGGCCAGCTGAAGATCGGCAGGCTCACCATGTTCACGCCCGCTTCGCGCATCAGACGGATGTCTTCGTGCCAGGTCTCTTCCGACCACTGGTCGGGGTTGTAGTCGCCGCCGTAGGCGAGGGCGTCGAGGCGGACGCGTCGGGTGGGCTGGTCGCCACCGGGTGCGGGCACGAAGTCTCCTCTCTGAGTCGTCACCGGCCGAAATCGCGGGAGCACTGGTGCGAATCCGGGATCGGCTGTATTCTGTATACACACACTAAGACGTCGTCAGAGGCCCGTCAACCCATAGGCTGACGGGCAGGCGGCAGAAGAGGGGATGCATGGCGATCGAACGCAAGAACCTGCGCTCGCAGGTTCGGCAAGAGCTGCTGACCCGCATGCGCGCCGGACTCGTGCAGCCCGGCGAGGGCATCAATGAGGTGCAGCTCGCCACCGAGCTCGGCGTCAGCCGCACCCCGCTCCGCGAGGCGCTCATCGCCCTCGAATCCGAAGGACAGATCGAGAGCGAGAACGGCAAGGGCTTCCGCTTCGTCCCGCTCAGCGCCTCGGAGTTCCGCGACCTCGCCCCTGTGATGGCGGCCCTCGAGAGCCTCGCACTCGAGCTGAGTCCGCCCGACGAGCTGCGTCGCATCGGCGCGCAGCTCAAGGAGATGGCCGACGCCTTCGCCGACGAGCTCGTCGAGCATCAGCTCGTCATCACCAAGGACGACGAGTGGCACAGCATGATGCTGTCGGCCTGCCCGAACGCCCGCCTGCTCGCCGTGATCGACAACGTGCGCAGCTCATTCCACCGCTACGAGTCGCTCCTCGTGCCCGAAGACGTCAAGGTCGAACGCGTCGCTGCCGAGCACGCCGAGATCGCCCGGCACCTCGCCGACGGCGATATCCCTGGGGCGGTCGAAGCGCTCAAGCTCAATTGGATGCACGGCATGCAGCGCATCCTCGACAACGCCACGAGCTCTTACTTCACGGCGTAGTCCTGCTCCACCCGCACGTCCTTCTGTTCCCATCCGGACGCGACTCTTCCTCGCTCCGAGCACCCTCCGCGGAGTACCGTCTGAACCAGTACGCCTGACGCGCAGGGTCGCATCCACCGACAGGAGCAAGATCATGGCCGTGATTTCCCGAGGTTTCGGCGCTCGACGCAGGGAGAGCACCCCGGAACTCCCGCCAGGGCAGTACCTCACCGAGGACTTCCCCGTGCTCTCCGCAGGGCCGACACCGAACATCCACATGTCGGAGTGGAGCTTCGGCATCCGCAACGAGGTCGGCGAGGTCGCCTCCTGGACGTGGGATCAACTGCACGAGCTGCCCATCGAAGACGTGCACACCGATATCCACTGCGTGACGCGATGGTCGAAGCTCGGCACCTCCTGGCGCGGAGTCTCTCTCGACACGCTCTTCGAGGGGATCGACACCGCCGCCTCCTTCGCGATGGCCCATTCCTACGGCGGGTACACCACGAACATCCCCCTCGACGATCTGCTGGGCGGGCAGTCGTGGATCGCATTCGAGTTCGAGGGTGAGTCGCTCGCCCCGGAGCACGGCGGCCCCGCCCGCCTGATCGTGCCGCACCTCTACTTCTGGAAGAGCGCGAAGTGGCTCAGGGCACTCACCCTGATGGAGGAGGACGCCCCGGGCTTCTGGGAGCAGAACGGCTACAACATGCACGGCGATCCGTGGACGGAGGAACGCTATTGGTGACGGTCGGCGGCTGGCGTGAGGCGCGGGTGACGGGCGCGCACGCGGAGACCGATTCGGCCCGCACGATCCGACTCAGCGTGCCGGGCTGGCCGGGGAGCGATCCAGGACAGCACGTCGATATCCGGCTCACCGCCGAAGACGGCTACCAGGCGGTCCGCTCCTACTCGCTCGCCTCTTTCGGCGACAGCGAGACGATCGAACTCGCGGTCGACGAGATCCCCGACGGGGAGGTCTCCCCGTACCTGGTGCGGGACGTCCGCGTCGGCGATGAGCTCGAGGTGAAGGGCCCACTGGGGAGATACTTCGTGTGGCGTCCGGAGACTCCCGGTCCTGTGCAGCTCATCGCCGGCGGATCCGGCATCGTGCCGCTGATGTCGATGGTGCGGGCGGCTCAGGCCGCAGGGGCGACCGACTCGGTGAGGTTGCTCTACTCGGTGCGGGCTCCGCACGACGCCCTCTACCGCAGTGAGCTCGAGGCAGCACCCGCAGGGGCGGCAGCCGATGTGCGATGGGCGTTCACCCGTACTGCTCCTGACGGATGGGCGGGCGCTGTCGGGCGCGTCACCGAAGAGGTGCTCCGAGATGCCACCTGGCCAGCGGAACGCGCTCCCCTGGTCTTCGTGTGCGGGCCCACCGGGTTCGTCGAACATGTGGCCGACCTGCTCGTCGGCCTCGGGCATGCGCCGGAACGTGTGCGCACCGAACGATTCGGAGGAAAGTGATGGATGCTGCCGCCCCCGCACAGACCGTCGACGGAAACGCGATCGCCGGCATGCTCTGGGACCTCTTCGGCGCGGACGTCACCGCACTGGTCGGCACCTGCGGCGGATGCGGCGCGCTCGCGGCCCTCGCCGCGACCGTGGTCGAGCTGGATCGCCACGCCGCCATCGTGCGGTGCCGCACCTGCACCCGCACACTCTTCACCGTGCTGCAGTCCCCCGACGGCACGTCGATGCGCGTCGGGCTGCTGCGCGCGGTCCACTCCTCCGGTTAGCGCCCCGGGGCACCGCGCTCCCGATGATGGAGCCCGTCATCGATCTCCCGACGGGGACGGCGCAGCCAGCTTCTTCGCCAACTGGTGGTGGGCGTAGGGCGAGTCGGAGAAGGGCGCGACCGGTTCATATCCGAGTCGCTGGTAGAGCCGGTGCGCCTCGACGAGGTCGCGACGCACGGTCAGCCGGAGAGTGTGCAGGCCGCGCTCGGCACTCATCGATTCGAGTTCCTGGATCAGGGAGCGGCCGACACCACGCCCGCGCGCGGCGGGGGCGATGTACACCCGCGTGATCTCGCCTGCTCCCGGTCCGACGAATCGAACGCCTCCGCAGCCGACCGCCTGCGCGCCGTCTCGAACGACGAGCAGGAACCCGGTGTCATCCCGGAGGTCGTCGCTCGGGTCGCTCTCCATCTCCTGCTCCACCTCCGCCGCCGTGGCCGGCCGATCCCAGTACCGCCCGATGACTTCCGCGAAGAAGGACTCCAGGATCCCTCGACCTTCCGGCGAGCGCGGGTCTTCGAGCGTGATCGTGCGCGGTTCGTGCATCACAACAGCTAACCAGGCCCCGGCGTGGCGGAACGACGCCGAAGGCGCTCAGCTGAGCTGCACGGCGAGGTCGATGAAGAGCGCAGCCGACCAGCCGAACGCGGTGGTGGCCGTGCGCGCCTTCTGACCTGTGCGCGGGTTGAAGTACTCGTGCGGACCACCGCCGTGGATCACGAGCGCCACGGTCTGCTCCCGCAGCTCCCGCGCCCGCTCGGCGTAGCCCGAAGCCTCGAGCCCTTCCGCGATGAGCGTGCTCGTGTTGACCCACACCGGGCCACGCCACATGCGCTCGTCCGAGAAGTCCGGGTCAGAGGCCGCGACCGTGGGCAGACCCCAGGGCAGGCGGAAGCGTTCGGGGTCGTCGACGGCTGCGCGCAACGCCTCGGCGATCGACGTCGGCAGCGTGCCCGTGAGCAGCGGCATCAACCCGACGACGGTGTCGCTGAGCTGCACCTCCCCTCCGCCGAACGCGAGGAAGCGAGCACGCTCGGGATCCCACATGCGCAGCAGCAGCTCCTGCGTGGCCTCGGCCCGCTCGCGGAACCGCGAGACGTCGGCATCCGGCTCGTACCTCTCCAGCAGCGACGCGAGTTCCCGATCCTGGCGCACGAGGTACGCCCCGAGGTCGGGGGCCGCGGTCGGCAACGGACCGTCGAAGATCGGGCTGTCGTCGAGGCCGGAGGAGTACGGGTGACCGTACTCGGGCATCCCGTCGTGGTCGAGGTCGCTTCCCGCGAACCACCAGTCCTGCGAGCGGACGATGCGCGCCAGCTGCGTCCTCGCGTAGTCGGGGGCGTCCTCGGCCTCGAGCACCTTGCGCACCGCCCAGGCGGCGAGCGGCGGCTTCGTCAGCGGCACCGGGGCACTCGGATCGGCGATCTGCGAGCCGGCGCGACGCAGGTTGGCGCGGTCACTCTCGGGCAGATCATCGCTGGTGGCCAGCACCCCGAGCTCGTGCACCACGTCGGGCAGCTGCCCGTCGGACTGGGCGAACCGGAAGGCGAGGTCGAGCTGTTCGCGCGCGAGCTCCGGGTCGCCGTGTCGCAACCCGACGGCGATGAAGTACGCATCCCACTGCCACAGGCCGACATATCCGATCTTCGACGGGACGATCGCCCTGGCGTCGCCGAGAGAGGGCAGCTCGACGATGTTCGCCCCGAGCACCCACCAGCAGAACGCGGTCATCTCCTGCAGGTCGTCGCGGACGGTCGGGCACTTCGCGAACCAGTCGGCCCAGACCTCCTCCGTCGCGGCGAGCGCGGCAGCATGGTCGCCGGGCTCGACGACGACGGCACGATCGGCATCGATGCGGAGTCGAAGTCCGTCACCGAGCGGATGCTCATCCACACGCCCGTCCGGTCGCCGCAACCGCACCCGCAACCCGGGTTCTCCCCCGAGGCTCAGCGTCGACGGATCGGCGAACGTCAGCGTCGCCGCCGCATCACCGAACGTCACCCGCGCCGGGAGCACGTCGGTCACCGGAAGCACCGCTCCCGCGGCATCCACCACAACGAGCGCGTCCAGCACACGGCACTCCGACAGCCGCCTCTCGTACTCCGAGGTGTGCACGCGCACGCCCTCCCCGTGCTCCGCGCGGAACACGAGCACCCGTGAGCGGGGCAGTGTGAACGGGGCGGTGACGAGGTCTAGGCGACGCCCGGCGAGTGCTGCAGCATCCGTCATCATCGTCCTCCCAGTCCCGACGCAGCCATGCTGTTGAGGATCTTGCGCTGACCGATCACGAACACGATCAGCATCGGCACGGTGGCGATCGCGGAGGCCGCCATCACGAGTCCGTAGTTGACCGACCCCTGCTGGCTCTCGAACGCGTTCAGCAGCAGCGGCACCGTGAACAGGTCGGGCGAGTTCAGCAGCACCAGCGGGAACAGGAAGGCATTCCACACGTCGAGCGCCACGATGATGCTGAGGGCTGCGAGACCGGGCTTGAGGTTCGGGAGCACGACGCTCCAGAAGATGCGCCAGCGGCCGGCGCCGTCGACGATGGCCGCCTCTTCGAGCTCGCGCGGCAGCGCCAGCACGAACTGACGCATCAGGAACACCGCGAACGGGTTCGCCATGATCCCCGGCACGATCAGCGCGAGATGCGAGTCGACCCAGCCGAGGTTCGACATCAGCAGGTAGAACGGGATCAGCGTCACCTGCTTCGGGATCATCTGCGTCGCCAGGAAGACGATGAAGAGCACCTTGCTGCCGCGGAATCGGATGCGCGCGAACGCGTAGCCGGCCATCGAGGCCGTGAGCAGGGTGCCCACCACCACGAGGATCGCGATGTAGGCGCTGTTCAGGTAGGCCTGCCCGAACGGCACCGCGTTCCACGCCTCGGTGTAGTTGTCGAAGGTCCAGGGGTCTGGCAGGAACTGCAGGGGGTTCTTCAGCAGCTGCGGCAGCGTCTTGAACGAGGTCAGCAGCATCCAGATGAACGGGAACACCATCGCGATCCCGGCGATGATGAGAACGACGTGCAACGCGGTCGAACCGAGCCGGCGGCGCGCGCGATCGGCGGCAGGACCACCACGGCCACGCGAACGGTAGCCGGGCGCGGTGATCGCGACGGTGGAGTCGGTCGCCGGAGCGGGGCCGGTGAGGGGAGGCGTCTGGATGCTCATGCGGGGTCATCCTCGTAGTGGACGAACTTCTTCTGCGCGCCGAACTGCACCGCGGTGATGACGAGGGTCAGCACGAGCAGGATGATGCTCGCGGCACTGGACGGACCGAACTCGAACCGCCCGAAGCCCAGATCGAAGATGTGGTAGACGATCGTGCGGGTCGCGTTGTCGGGGCCCGCGTCCTGCACGAGCACGTAGACCGTGTCGAAGGTCTGCAGGGAGGAGATGAACGCGACGACCGACGAGAAGAACACGATCGGCGAGAGCAGCGGCAGACGGATGCTGGTGAACAACCGCCAGGGGCCGGCGCCGTCGATGCGCGCGGCCTCGATCACCGAGGGCGAGATGTTCTGCAGCCCGGCGAGGAAGATCACGACGTTGAGCCCCATCGACGACCAGATCGTGACGATGCAGACGGCCAGGAGGGCGAGCTTCGGATCCTGCAGCCAGTCGGGAGGGGTGACCCCGAAGACCTTCGAGATCGTCGTGGAGAGCAGGCCGTCGGAGCGGAACATCTGCTGCCAGATCATCGCCACGGCAACCGTCGAGGTCACCACGGGCGCGAAGAACAGGATCAGGTAGAGCGTGCGCGTCTTGAGCTTCTCGAGCGCGACCGCGACGATCACCGAGAGGCCGAGACCGATGGGGACCGTGACGATCGCGATGATGAGCGTGTTGATGATCGCTCGCCACAGCAGCGGATCCGTCAACTGGTCGGCGAAGTTCGCGAACCCCACCCACGTGAGGTCGGACAGACCGTCCCAGTCGGCGAACGCCAGCACCAGGCTGGCGGCGAACGGCAGGACGACGAACAGGCCCATGCCGATCAGCTGCGGGCCGACGAAGACGTACCCCCACCGCCAATCACGGCGGCGCCAGAGCGCCTCCTTGCGCAGGGGCGGGGCGGATGCCGCAGGGGTGACCTGCGGCATCCGCCCGTTCTCGGTGACAGTGCTCACGCCTACTTCTCCGACCGGTCCTTGACCACGTCGGCGATCGTGTCGAGGGTGGCCTGCGCGTCGGTCTTGCCCTGGTAGAGCTTCAGGAACTCGTCCGCGATCGCGGTCGGCAGGCCAGGCACGCGCGCCTCGGCGGGGTAGTCCTCGAATCCGATGTCACGCATGTCGAGGAAGGTCTGCGCATGCGCGGGGTAGTCGCCCTCGAGCACCACATCATCGGCGCCCTTGATCGACGGGACGGCATTGCCGCCGCCCTGCAGACGGAAGGTCTGCCCCTCCGCCGAGAGGAACTCGGTCCAGAACGTGAACGCGGCGTCCTTCACCTTGGTCTTGCCGTTGATGGCGAGGAAGCTGGTCGCGACTCCGGTCGGAGCGGCTTCGCCGTCGGGAGTCGGCCACTGCACGATGTCGTAGCTGTCCTGCTCGCCCGTCGCGCTCACCGTGCCGATCGTGTAGCGGCCCTGCACGAAGAAGCCGGCCTTGTGCGTCACGAACACGCTGTCGGCCCCGGCCCCGTCCGGCAGGGTGTCCGCCACGACGAAGGTGCCGTCTTCGAACAGGTCGCCGAGCTGCTGCACGGACTCGACGGTGTCGGCATCCTTGTTCGCGACGAACGCACCGGAGTCGTCGTACGGGGCGTCGAGGCCCTGTGAAGACAGCCAGCTCCAGTGCGTCGCCCAGTAGTTCCAGTACATCGTTCCCGTCAGGCCCGCGTCGTGGAGCTTCTTGTTCATCTCGAGGAACTTGTCGGTCGTCCACTCGCCGTTCTCGGCCAGGGTCGCCGGGTCCTCGGTGATGCCGGCGGCGGCGAGCGCCTGCTTGTCGTACCAGAACACGTCGGGGTTCGAGTCGTTCGGGGCGGCGTACACCTCGCCGTCGTTCTCGGCAGCGCCGAAGAGCCCGGGGAAGAAGTCGTCCTTCTTCGTCTTGCTCTCCTTCGAGTCCATCAGGTCGCTGAGCGGCATGAGCCGGTTCGAGTCGACGAACTGGCCGATCTTGTCGTCGCCCACGTAGAACACGTCGGGGGCGGTGTTGCTGGTGAGCTGAGCGAGCAGCTTGGAGTGGTAGTCGCCGTAGTCCGCCACGGGCTGCAGCTTGACCTTGATGTCGGGGTGGCGCTCCATGAAGTCCTTGTTGAACTCCTCATAGCGGGTGAGCTCGTCGGCCGTGCCCCAGGTCGACCAGACGACGGTGGCGTTGCCGTCGGCGTCGACGCCTCCACCGCCTCCTCCACCTCCACCGCTGCACGCGGCGAGTCCGAGTGCCAGAGCGCCGGCGGCCCCCAGTGCCAGAAACCGCGTCACGTTCGCACGTGCCATCTCGCTACCTCTTTCATCATTGGAAGATCAGGTCGGGAACACCCTTCGGGCGTACTGGTATTCTGTATACAGAACGCAATCCTGTCAAGGAATCGTGGTGTGGACCGGGCCATCGAGACCATCCCGTGACGAACGAGCGGGGCATGACGCAGACTGGCTCCATGACCGATCCTGATCCGCACCTGATCGACCCCGCACTCCTTCCGACACCGTTCACCGCCGCGGAGATCCGCGACGCCATCGGAAACGGCACGACGATCCACCTTCTCCTGGAAGGTCCGGATGGCCCGCTCGGCGAGCACGTCAACCGCTATCACGACGTGGACGACGAGGGTGCGACGCTGGACCGCTGGTCGGTCGAGGACCCGAAGGCAGTCGTCTCGAACCGGGTGACCTGGCTCGAACTCCAGGGCCACTCCGCGTTCGATCCCGAGACCACGAGTGTGTCGACGGTGAGCCTGACGACTCCCCTCGGCGCGCTCACCTGCCGCAGGTACGACACCGTCGACGGTGTCTTCTGGTTCTCTGTCGACCACCCCGGCATGCCGGTGCAGTTCGAATCCGACGGACTGCGCACGACAGTGCTGAGCATCGAGCGCGACTGAGACGAGGACCGCGAGGGGCGAGCGCTGCCCGCAGGGCTCTCGCGAACACAGGCCAACACGCGAGAACTGGCCGTCCTGCGTCGGAACTGCCTGTTTCGACGCGTCTGCCTGATCCCGCGCGCGGCTGACCGCGCCGGGAGTGGGACGCTCCCGAACGTCGGCACCCCGGCGTAGGGTCGCACCATGAGCAGCACAGCATCCGGAGAACGTCATGGAGTGGTCCCCTCCTATCTGCTCGCGCGTCTGGCCGAGTCTGGCCGCTTCCCGAAGGCCGCAGCTGCCGCGCGACAGACCCTGACCGCCGGGCGTCCGCCGTTCCGCGCCCGCATCGACCTGTCGATCGACGAGAACGGCGATCTCGTCGCGCAGCTGTCCGACGCCCCCAACCGCACCATCAGCGACGCGGGCAACACTCAGCAGCTGCCCGGCGCTGTCGTGCGCGACGAAGACGACGCCCCGGTCGAAGACACCGCGGTGAACGAGGCCTACGACGGACTCGGGGCCACCTTCGAGATGCTCCTGGCAGCGTTCGGTCGCAACTCCCTCGACGACGCTGGAGCCCCGCTGGATGCGACGGTGCACTACGGCGTCGACTACGACAACGCGTTCTGGGACGGCGAGCGCATGGTGTTCGGCGATGGCGACGGCGAGGTGTTCCAGCACTTCACCGGCTCGCTCACCGTCATCGGCCACGAGCTCGCCCATGGCGTGGTGCAGCACACCGCCGACCTCGAGTACCAGGGGCAGCCCGGTGCCCTGAACGAGTCGATCGCCGACGTGTTCGGCGCCCTGACCGAGCAGTACGCCCTCGGCCAGACGGCCGACCAGGCGACCTGGCTCATCGGCGCCGAGATCTTCACCGATGCGGTCGAAGGCGCGGCGCTGCGCTCGATGATCGCGCCCGGCACCGCCTACGACGACGACGAACTCGGCCGCGATCCGCAGCCCGACCACATGAGCGGCTTCGTCCGCACCACGGAAGACAACGGCGGGGTGCACATCAATTCCGGCATCCCCAACCGTGCGTTCGCCCTCTTCGCCACCGACCTCGGCGGCAACGCCTGGGAGCGCGCGGGAAGCGTCTGGTATCGCGCCCTCACCGGAGGCCTGTCGAGCACCGCGACCTTCACGCAGTTCGCCGACGCCACCGTCGCCGCAGCCACGACCATCGATGCCGCCACAGCCGCAGCCGCTCGACGGGCGTGGACGACCGTGGGAGTCTATGAGGATGAGCGAGTCCCCTCCACCGACTGACGCGCAAGTCGTCATCGCGGTGGTGCGCACGGGCGGCATCGCCGGCATCCGCCGTCAGTGGCGTGTGGAAGCGGAACCCGACGACGCCGTTGAGTGGATCGGCCTGATCGACAGCTGCCCGTGGGAGCAGGAACCGGACGGCAGCGTCGGTGCCGACCGGTTCATGTGGAGCATCCGAGCGCGCACGCCGTCCGAGAGACGCGAACGCGAGCTGCCGGACTCCGCGCTCGACGGCCCCTGGCGCGCGCTCGTCGACGCCGTGCGCGCGGCCTCCACCTGACACGCCCGGCGCGCGGCGGCATCCGATCAATCGCGTGTGAATCCGGCGCCGTCTCGGCCGCACGGGGTCACAATGGACCCCATGGGACTGTTCCAGCAGAAGCCTGAAGAAGAAGAGAACCAGTGGGTGCTGCCCTCGGAACCGCTCGAGCGCTCCGAATCGGAAGTCCTCGACACGGCACCCGTCGTCGATCCGCTGTCGATCGGACTCGGCGCAGAGACCAGCGGTGACCTGAGCTCGGTCCTTTTCCCGGTCGCCCCTCCCATGCCGGAAGCCACCGCGACCGAGAACCGGGAGCCCCAGGACGACGACACGGAGAAGGACTGACAGACCGGCCGGAGCCGCCGACCTCAGCCCCGCGCCTCACCCAGCCGCCAGTAGCCTGAGAACGTGATCCGGTCCTTCGAGACGCCACGGTCGACCAGGTGACGGCGCAGCTCCTGCACCGCGAGTCGCTCTCCGCACACCCACGCATAGTCGATCACCTCGGGCAGCGCAGCAGCCCGTACCGCCTGCTGCAGTCGCGCACCGGGCAGCTCACCCCGGCGCTCGACCCACGTGACGGCGCCCGCGAGATCCTGCTTCTCCGCGGCATCCGCGATCTCGATGAAGACATGCGTCTCCGCAGCTTCCGTCGCCTCGAGGATGCGGGCGATCGCGGGCAGTGACGACTCGTCGCCGATGATCACTCGGGCGCGGGTCTCGGGCAGTGGGGCATACAGGGCCGTGCACTCGCGGATGCCGAGGGCCGACCCGGCGCGCGCTCGTCCAGCGAATCGGGTTCCCGGGC
This sequence comes from Microbacterium oxydans, assembly GCF_006540085.1. GTDB lineage: Bacteria > Actinomycetota > Actinomycetes > Actinomycetales > Microbacteriaceae > Microbacterium > Microbacterium oxydans. The sequence continues at coordinate 199,885 of NZ_BJOG01000009.1, forward strand.
CCTCGTCGCCGTGCACGACGAAGTCGACGTCGATCTCGCGAGCCTCGGGGCGGTGGTCGCGCAACGTGTACCAGCGCAGATCCGGCCGCTCCTCGTCGGGGATGGCCGCGACAGCCGCACGGATGTTCTCCGTCCCATCGTTCGCGGGCAGCACGAGCGGAACGCTCTCGTCGCGGGGCAGCAGCAGACCGAGGTACTCGTCCGGTCCCGCGGGCGCGTAGTCGGCGAACTCCGCCGCGGAGATGGTGAGCCGCCGCATGTGCGGGGTGAGATCGCGCACGGCCGTGACGCGGGCGGCGAAGACGCGAGCTCCGGAACGGCGAGGACGCTGTGGAGGACGGACGCGGTCGATGGTGTGCTCAGCCACGCCGAGCCCCCTCTCTCCAGAGCAGCCACAGGAAGAATGCGCCGCCGACGGTGATGGTGACGACGCCGACCGGGATCGGCGCCGGGAAGACGTTCTGCGCGAGCAGGTCGCTCGTGAGCAGCAGCAGCGCCCCCACGAGCCCCGAGGCGAGGAAGCTCGTCGCACCGGTCAGACGCCGGGCGATGTGCGGGGCGATCAGCGCGACGAACGAGATCGGCCCGGCCGTGGCGACGGCGACCGCCACGAGCAGGGTCGCGGCGACGAGCAGGATCCATCGCGCCCGCACCGTCCGCACGCCCAGTGCGGTCGAGACACTGTCGCCGAGTGCCATCATCCGCGCAGCCGGCGCCGCCCAGACGAGGAGCGGGATGATCAGGAGCAACGCGATCAGCGCAGGCAGCAGATCACCCCATCCCCGGCCCTGCAGCGATCCGATCAACCAGGTCTGCGCCGTGGTCGCGCTTGCGACGAACACCTGCGTCAGCACGTAGTCGACCACGGCCATGGCGGTGGCCGACAGCGCGACGCCGGTGAGGATCAACTGCACGCCGTGGAGCCCGGAACGCGCGGTGAACACGACGATCACGCCCGCGATCACGAGGGAACCGATGACCGCTCCGAGGGCCGCCTGCGCCAGGGATCCGCCCAGCACGAGCATCACGACCACCGCGCCGACCGAGGCACCGCTGCTGATGCCGATCACGTCGGGGCTGGCGAGCGGATTGCGGGTCAGGCTCTGGAACACGGCCCCGGCGACGGCCAGGCTCGCGCCGACGACGATCGCGACGAGGCTTCGCGGCAGGCGGCGCCCGAGGACGAAGAACTCGTCGAGTCGCTCCGGCGGGCGACCGAGGAGCGTCTCGATCAGTGCGGCCGGGGTGACGATGTACTCGCCGATCATGAGCGCGGCGACCAGCAGCACCAGCAGGACGCCGGCGAGGATGCCGCACACGAGGGCCGTGCGATGGCTGAACCGGAAGGACCAGCGCTCTCCGCGGAGGACACGGTCGTCGGACGTCAGCGCGACGGTGCGCAGGCTCATGAGATCCCCGCCGTCCGCCTGCCGACCATGAAGGCGATGAGCAGCGGGCCGCCGATCAGAGCCGTGACGATGCCGACCTGCACCTCGCCGCCTCCGCCGATCACGCGGCCGAGGGTGTCGGCCAGAAGCAGCATCGCCGGGGCCGCGAGCAGCGACAGCGGCAGCACGATGCGGAGGTCGGGTCCGACGAGGCGACGGAGCAGATGCGGGATGACGAGACCGACGAACGCGATGGGACCGGCGACCGCGGTCGCCGTGCCGCACAGCAGCGTGACGGCGAGGAGCACGAGCGCGCGCACGACACCGGGCTTCACCCCGAGGGCGATCGCGCTGTCGTCGCCGAGTGCCATCAGGTTCAGTGCGGGCCCGAGCAGCAGAGCGAGGATCACCCCGACGATGATGAAGACGACCAGCGGCAGCGCTTCTTCCACAGGTCGGGCGGTGAGGGAGCCGACTCGCCAGAAGCGGAACGCGTCGAGCACCGTCTCATCCGTCAGCACGATCGCCTGCGAGAGCCCGGCCAGGATGGCCGAGAACGCGACGCCGGCGAGGATCAGTCGCACGGGCGAACCGGAGGCGAACCGGGTGCCCGAGAACCAGAAGATCACCGCAGAAGCGAGAGCGGCTCCGGCGAGCGCGAGCCAGATCGTGCCGCCGACGCCGAGGGCGCCCAGCACGCTCATGCCCGCGACCACGCCGAACGAGGCGCCGGCGCTGACCCCCAGCATCCCGGGGTCCGCGATCGGGTTGCGGGTGAGCGCCTGCATCAGCACACCGGCAGCACCCAGCGCGACGCCGCAGATGACCGCGTTGACGGTGCGGGTCACGCGCAGCTCGCCGACGATGTTCAGGACGTTCTGGTCCCCCGTGCCGAACAGCGAGAGCACCACCTCGCCGAGGGGCACGAACCGCGCACCGACGGCGAGGCTCAATGCCAGCGAGATCGCCAGCACGGCCACGACCAGGGCGATGCCGAACCACACGGGGAAGCGGGATGCCGCGAGCGGGGCACGACGGCGCGCGACGACGACCGGTTCGGAACTCATATTTGGATAGCCTAACCAAACATCACTAGGGTTGTGAGACGTGAACAGACCTCATCGAACGCGCTTCCGTCCGCTCGCCACCGCTGTCGCCTCTCTGGCCGCGATCACCCTGATCGCCACAGGATGCTCGAGCACCCCCGCAGCGGAGGAATCCGCTCCCGCCACGGACACGAGCTATACCGTGGAGCACGCGATGGGCGAGACGGAGTTCGAGTCGGTACCCGAGCGGATCGTCGTGCTCGACTCCCCGCAGATGGACGCGCTGGTCGCCCTGGGCATCACTCCGGTCGGCGCACCGGAGATCGGGGCCGGACGCGGTTTCCCGGCCTACCTCGCCGATGATCTCGACGGCACCGAATCGATCGGCTTCATCGCCGAGCCCGACGTCGACGCGATCGCGAACCTCGCCCCCGACCTGATCATCGGCTCGAAGGTGCGGCACGAGGCACTCTACGAGGAGCTGTCGGCCATCGCGCCCACCGTCTTCTCGGAGGACACCGGCACCAACTGGACCGAGCAGGCCGTGCTGACCGCCGCCGCCGTGGACCAGAGCGACAAGATGGACGAGCTCATCAAGGGCGTCGAGGACCGTGCGTCCGAGGTCGGCTCGGCGGTCGAAGCCGACGGCACCACCGCATCGATCGTGCGCTTCCGTGCCGACAACTTCCGCCTGTACGGGCCCGGCACGTTCTCGGGCTCGCTGCTCACCGACATGGGGTTCGACCTGGGAGCCGACCGCGACTGGAACGAGTACTCGATGATGGAGCTCAGCCCCGAGCTCTACGAGCAGATCGATGGCGACGTGGTGTTCTACATGAGCCCCGGCGGAGACCCGACCGCGACCACGCAGGAGCGGATCACCGGACTGTGGGGCGCCCAGCCCGGCCCCGCCGGTGACAAGGCCTTCGAGGTGGAGGACGACACCTGGATGGTGGGCATCGGCGTGATCGGTGCCAACCTTGTCATCGACCAGGTCGAAGACCTGCTCGGCTGACCCCTTTCGAATCGCTCGATTGGTTCCATTCCACCCGGAAACGGAACCATTCGGGCGATTCGAACACCCGGAGGAACAATGACCACGCCGCACCCGGCACTCGAAGCCCGTGGACTCGTCGTCGCCTACGACGGCAAGGTCGTCGTAGACGGCGTCGATCTGGCGCTGCCGGAGGGGTCGTTCACCGTGATCCTCGGGCCGAACGCCTCGGGCAAGTCCACCGTGCTGCGCGCCCTCGCCCGGGTGCTGAAGCCCGAATCAGGCGACGTGCTGTTCGACGGACGCGCGCTCGGCGAGTACGGCTCCAAGGAGCTCGCCCGCAGGATGGGACTCCTGCCGCAGGACGCCATCGCCCCCGAGGGGATGCGCGTCGCCGACCTGGTCTCGCGCGGCAGGTATCCGCACCACTCCGCACTGCAGCGGTGGACGTCCACCGATGACACCGCCACGCGCGAGGCGCTCGCCGCAACGAACACCGCCGACCTCGCCGAGCGCTACGTGGACCAGCTGTCCGGTGGGCAGCGGCAACGCGTCTGGGTCGCGCTCCTGCTCGCCCAGCAGACCCCGGTGATGCTGCTCGACGAGCCGACGACCTTCCTCGACATCGCGCACCAGTACGAGCTGCTCGATCTGCTGCGGGACCTCAACACGCAGGGCAAGACCGTCATCGCGGTGCTGCACGACCTCAACCAGGCGGCTCGGTATGCGGACAACCTCGTGCTCATGAAGGAGGGGCACGTGATCGCCACCGGCACCCCGTCCGAACTCATCACGGCAGAGCGCGTCGGCGACGTCTTCGGCATCGACGCGGTGGTGACACCCGATCCGGTCACCGGCACCCCGATGGTGGTCCGGCGGTGAATTCCGCGTCGTCCCCCACCGTTACGGTTGAAGGATGACGATCACCGCCGCCGCAGACGGCTCCGCCCTGGGCAACCCCGGCCCCAACGGCTGGGCCTGGTACATCGACGACGCGAACTGGGCGGCCGGCGGTTCGCCACACGGCACCAACAACCAGGGCGAGCTGCGCGCCGTGCTGGAACTGCTGCGCGCGACGGCCGGCACCGACGAGAAGCTGCTGATCGAGTGCGACAGCCGGTACGTGATCGACTCCGTGACCAAGTGGATGCCGGGGTGGAAGCGCAAGGGCTGGCGCAAGTCCGACGGCGGACCGGTGCTGAACCGCGACCTGCTGGAGGGCATCGACGAAGCCATCCGCGGCCGTGACGTCGAGTTCTCCTGGGTCAAGGGCCACGCAGGTCACCCCCTGAACGAGGCCGCCGACGAGCGGGCGAACGCGGCAGCGAAGGCGTACCAGGCCAAGCAGGAACCGCGGCGAGGACCGGGCTTCACGATGGCGACGGATGCCGGAGCTGCGGTCGCCGCCTCAGCTGCGGTCGCCGCGTCCGCCCCCTCGGCTCCGGCCTCCACTCCCACAACACCGGCGCCCGGCGCAGACACCCTGTGGGCCGAGGCCTCCGATCTCCTCGACGGGCTGGATGCGCCGGAGGACGACCCGATCGAGCTGCGCATCCCGCTGTCGTCCGACGAGCACGCGAGGCTGCGAGACCGTGCAGAGGCTCAGGGCGTCTCGCTCGAAGAGGCGCTCCGCCGGCTGATCTGAGCGCAGTGGCGGAGGCGTACACTCGCACCATGTCGACTCCTGCCCGCACCATCGGCCGTATCTTCCTCGGCGCATCGCTCGTCTTCGCCGGCGTCTCCCACCTCACGGTGGCGCGCGAGGAGTTCCAGGCGCAGGTGCCGGAGTCGCTGCCCCTCGACCCCGACACCACGGTGCTGGCCTCCGGCGTGGCCGAGGTCGCGCTCGGTTCCGCTCTGCTGCTGGCACGCCGCCGTCGGCGCACCGTCGGCACGATCGCCGCCCTGTTCTTCGTCGCCGTGTTCCCCGGCAACGTGGCGCAGTGGATGCACCACCGCGACGGATTCGGTCTCGACACCGACATGAAGCGCTTCGTCAGACTGTTCTTCCAGCCCGTGCTCGTCGCTCTGGCGCTGTGGTCGACCCGGGAGCCGCGGCGCTGAGCGACCGTCGCGGGTGAGGGCGCCCGCTGCGGCACGGCGGCTCCTCCGAGGAGCGGTCCGTAGACTCGGCGGATGACGGAATGGGTGGTGACGCAGCGGTGAAGGCCCGCACCGTCTTCGGCCTGCTCCGCCTCGGCGCCGCCGCCGTCTGCCTCGTGGCGCTCATCCATCGACTCGCCTGGGGCCTGGCGTCGAACACCATCGCCAGCCAGAACTTCTTCGCCTATCTGACCAACCAGTCGAACATCGCGTTCGTGGTGCTGTTGAGCATCGCGGGTGTGATCGCCCTGCGCACGGCACGCGATCCGCGCTGGCTCACGGTCGCGCTGGCTCTCGTGCTGACCTGGACGATCACGGCTGGACTCGTGTTCGCGATCCTCGTCTGGCAGGCCGGGGTCCGCGGTATCCGCATCGACGTCCCGTGGTCGGATCAGGTGCTCCACTTCTGGCTGCCCGCAGTGACGGTGGCGGCATGGGCACTCGCCCCCGGGCACCGTTCCGTCCCATGGCGGGTGGTGCCGGTGACGCTCGCCTATCCCGTGCTCTGGGGCGTGTTCACGATGATCCGTGGGCCACTGATCGGCTGGTACCCCTACTACTTCCTCGACCCGCGACAGGTGAGCGGGCCGCTGGAGTTCCTCGTGTCGTCCGCGATCGCCCTCGCGACGTTCGCCCTGGTCGCCTCGGTGCTCGTGCTCATCAGCCGCATGCCGCTGCCGCGAACGCCGCGCAGGGAGAGCGAGCAGAGCACGGAGACTCCGACGGTCGTGCAGGCCTCGATAGACGAGCGCGTCGGTCAGACGTAGAGGGAGAGCGAGGCGAGGGCGGCTTCGATGGCCTCGTCCTCGTCGAGTTGCGCGAAGTCGGCGGCAGCTGCCCCGCCCACGATCCCCACGAGCACGTTCTCCCCGGTCGCGGGTCGCAGGTTGATCCAGGTCGGGATCGCCACATCGGCACCGACAGCGTGCCAGATCGCCTCCTCGCTGTCCCAGAACGCCTCGTCCCAGCGCAGCCACACCGTCTCGATCGCGCCCATGCCGAGAGCGGAGACCGCGCCGCGGTTGGAGAAGGGCAGGGGCGGGTCGAACTCGATGCTCCGGTCCTGCAGCACCCCGAGCGGCACGGTGACGACGACGCGGTCGAACGACAGCGCCTCCCCGGTACCGAGACGCACGCTCACCCCCGAGTCGTCGTACGCCAGTCTCGCGACGGGCGAGTTGAGGCCGACGGTGACGCCGTCGAGCGTCTTCTCGATGAACGGCGTGAGGTCGCCCGTCGCCGCCTTCGGGTCTCCTGTGGGCAACGGCGGCGCGAACCAGCTCGAGAGTTCGTCGGCGCCGGCTCCGGTGCGGGCGGCGAGGATCGCGAGCAATGCGGCGGTCGCGGGGTCAGCAGGGTCGATACCCGCGGCGGTCAGCGCGTCGGCCACGGAGGTGTCTTCGGGAGCAGCCTGGGCCGTCGTGATCGCGGCGTCGAAAGGCTGCGGGTCGACCGGGTCGATGTCGCCGTCGGCTCCACGCCAGAGTTCGCCGGAGAGATCGACGATCCCGACCTCCCCGCTGCTCAGACGATCGAGCACCTCGCTGTCGTCCGGGCTGAAGAGCCAGGCCCCGAGCTGTGCGGGTACGGGCCAGGAGTCGTCGAGGTGCGAGTGGATCCTCCCGCCGACACGGTCTCGTGCCTCGAAGACCGTGACCTCCATGCCGCCCTCGGCGAGGAGCGCGGCGACCGTCGCACCGGCGAGTCCTGCGCCCACCACGGCGATGCGTTCGCCCGAGGTCGCCGGGACCATGACTTCTTCGGCGGCGCGGGTGCCCGAGGCGATGGCTCCGCGCACCGTGCCGGGAGCGTCGACGTCGGTCGCCTCGCCGGCGAAGAACAGCCGCTTGCCGACGGGCCGCGACAAGGCGGAGCGGGTATCGGACAGCACACCGACCGGGGTGAAGCTGACGGCGCCGAGAGAGTACGGGTCCGTTGTCCAGGTGCTGCGCACGCTGCCGGCTGCGGCGGGGACACCGGGCGGAGGCTCCGGCTCACGCGTGCGGGTGGGGGTGGGCGTGGGCGCAGGTTCGGGGGTACAGGAGACGAGCAGCACCGAAGCGACACCGGCTCCGGCGCCGAGGAGCAGAGTGCGGCGCGTGATCCTCATCGTGACGCCACCCTATCCCGCCTCATCGGGTTCCGCCTGCCGACTCCGCGTCGGGTGCGGCAGGCGGCGCGTGAACAACTCCTCAAGAACAGTGCGCCGAGAGCCGGAGAACCGGCTGGACCGCGGGGGGGTCCGGCCGGTTCGGAGGAGTTGTTCACACTCAGACGGCGAGCAGCTCCCGCTCCAGACGGGCGAACGACGACTCCATGCCGTCCACCATGCCGGTGGCGAGGATCATGTCGCGCGTCTCCTTGTCGGGGTACTCGATGAGCAGCGTGACGAGGGTCGCGCCGTCCTCCTCATACAGGTTCAGATCGTTGAGGGTCTCGGTCGGCAGGCCCTGCATCCGCTCGGTGGTCACTGCGCGGCGCGGAGCATCGATCAGGAGCGCCTCCCCCTCGAACCCGAACGGCTGCCCCTCGGTGTCGCCGACCGGCGCCCACGAGTTCCGGTACGACTGGCCGACCTCGGTGGCGGCGACGCACTCCGTCATCTCCCACCCGTCGGGTCCGAGCATCCACTTGCGGATGAGCTCGGGCTCGAAGTGCGCGCGCCACACCAGCTCGCGCGGTCCATCGACCAGGCGGGTGATGCGCACGTGCGTGTCGTCGAGCAGTTCCAGTCGCGTGCCCTTGCCCTGCGCGTAGTCGCGGAGGTCCTGCAGCACGGTGTCGAGCTGCGCCATCGCCATCTTGATCCCCTCGACCTGGCCCATCTCGACGACCTGCTCGAGGGCGTCGACCGAGTCGAAGTGGCTCGTGGTGGTCATGCGGGTGCCGTCGGCGGTGGACTCGAAGGCGAAGGTCATCCGCTGGGCGGGGAAGCCGTCGAGCGGTGTGCCGTTCTCGTCGACGAACGAGTCGATGACCTCGAACGCGTTCGGCGCATCGATCGAGATGAACTCCCACGACCCGGACGACTTCTCCCCGCGCGGACCGTTCATCGAGTACTGCGCACGACCGCCGACGGTGTGGTCCCACGCTGTGAAGGTGGCCGGCCATCCGGGAGGGCCCCAGAAGCGCTCGAGCTGCCGCGGGTCGGAGTAGGCGCTCCACACCCTCTCGATCGGGGCGGCGAAGTCGGCGACCACGGTCATGGTCAGGTTGTCGGCATCGGTGATGACGTCGGTGACAGGCATGTTCAGTCTCCTTGTTCGGTGTTCGTGCTGTCGCTGTTGTCGGACGAGTTGGACCGAGCAGTCTCGGCCAGCAGATCGTCGAGCCGGGCGATGCGCGACCGCCACAGCTCTTCGTATCGGGCGAGGAGCGCCCTGGCGCGGGCGATCATCTCGGGGTTCGCGCGGACGAGCCGCTCGCGTCCCTCGGCGCGCTTGACGATGAGGTTCGCGGCCTCGAGCACGGCGACGTGCTTCTGCACCGCGGCGAACGACATCTCGTATTCGGAGGCGAGGGTCGAGACCGACTGCTCCCGCTCGATCGTCCGGCGCAGGATGTCGCGCCGGGTCGACGTCGCCAGTGCGTGGAAGACACGGTCGACCTCCGCTTCGCTCAGTTCTCTTTGTGCAACCATTTGGTTGTACGTTATGCCTGTGCGGCGGGTGTGTCAAGGGGGCCGAGTGTTGCGACGACAGTTGAATTCGCCGGCATGAACGACGTTCCCGTGTCTCCCGTTTCAATAGGGTGGGAAGGACGTCGGGAAAGGATGACGACCATGGTTGAACTGGACGCCCTGATGACGGCGCTGCCGGCACTGCTTGGGCAGGTGCAGCGTGAGCAGACAATGACTCGTGAGCAGCTAACGGCTGAGCTGGGCACGCTGGGTTTGCATCAGCCGGTCTACGACGACGGTCTGCCCGAGGATGACGAGGTCAACGAACACCTGTGGGTGCGCGCGCCGCTGACCGGGGTAGGTGACACAGCGGCAGCGGAAAGGCAGCTTCGGACGGCGATTTCCCGGAAAGCGGGGAAGACGATTGGGTCCGACAAGCACTGGGACCTTGGGCCGTTCAAGGTGACGGCTCGGATCCGGCGTGATGGGGAGCTGGAGCTGTGGTTCGTGGGGACTTACTCGCTGCGGGTGCTGCGCGATGCCGCGAAGGACTACCTCGACGGTGCTGACCCGATGACGTGGCTGCTGGCCCATGAGCTGATCGACGAGGGCGCGGAGGAGAACGAGCGGGGCTTCTTCCCGAAACCGAAGTGGGTGTCGCAGAACCCGACGGCACGGTTACTGCCGGATGGGGGCGTGAGCGCCAGTTTGACGTTCCCGGCGGCTCGACGGCCGCCGGGTGCGACAGCGAAGAACGACGATGACGCGTATGCGGCGACTCTGGCGTACCTGGAGGAGGCGCTCGGGGAGAGGGACGACCCGTCGCCGAACCGCACTCCGGTGTGGACTCGGGGTGCGAGGAAGTTCACGTTCTACCGGATGCGGTCATCGACACGGTCGGCCAGGTTCGGGCAGGTCGGGATCGAGGAGCCCGAGGAGTCGGAGGGTGGCGCGTGAGCTTCGCCCCGATGAATTCCAGGTCCCGGTCGCTGGGATCGTGGTTCGCCACGCACTCTGACAGGTTCGTTGCGGAACGTTCCCGACCTCAGATGACCTTCTGGGCGGCTGTGTCCGCCGCGATGGTGGTTGTCGCTGTGGCCGTGTACCTGAATCCCGAGGCGACGGTCGAGTTGCTCGGCGGTCGCGTGCGGTCAGGGCTCGCTATGGCGGGGGTGTTTGCGTTGCCGCCGGTGATCTTCGTCGTGTCCGTGGTGATGATCGCCCGCCGGAAGCAACGGTGGCGTGTCCGCGGTGGCGGGGTGCTCACGAACCCGATCGTGGTCGGAGTGGATGCCGGGTTCCCGACAGCGCCGCTTGTGTCGGCGATCCGTGGCGGCAGCGACGATCAGATCATGTCGGAGCTGACGTCCGCGCACCGGCGGCTCGGTGATGACCGGATCGTGACGGTGTTCGCGTCGGAGCCCGACCAGGTGATGTACGTCGGCGTGCTGCGTGTGGACGGCAACTCGGTGTGGATCGACGAGGAGCCGGTGCGAGTGGACCGGTTCGTGGACCTGAAGCGATTGGACGCGGTCGCGCTCCGAGCGTCTGCGACGGCACCAGCCGGGCAGGGGAACGGGCGATGAAGCATGGTCTGCACGGGACGTTGAACGGTGTGGATTACAAGCTGGTGAGCACGTTCGGGTGGTCGTTGTGGTCCTTGGACCCAGCGCCGGGGTTCACCCGGCGGCCGGGGAAGACCGGCTTCTACCGTGCGGTCGATAAGGACATGCCGTGTTTCGACATCGACCATCGGGGCACGTACCGGGGAATTCCCGTCGATGTGGGGTCCAGCACTGGCCCGCAGGTGACGTTGTCCTCGTCCGACCGGCGTGCCGGTGCGGCAGGGTTCATTCAGAAAGGCCGTGCGGAGTGGATGCGGGTGGCTGACCGGTCAGACCCGGAACTGCAGTTCGAGGAGGTCCGCACACCGGTGCCCGCCCCCTGGTTCACATCCGACTAAACCGGCGCGACTTACGTGACATCTCATGTCATCTCACCGCATTCCCGACAGCCGACCAGATTACGAAGAACCCGAGACACGCTCCGGATCCTCTCCTGGTCTGCGCGCACGACGCGCTCCCGCCCACGCGCGTGCCTGACGATGAGTCCCGCGCGTTCGAGCACGGCGACATGCTTCTGCACCGCCGTATGACTCATGTCGTAGCGGCGCGCGAGCTCCGTCACCGACTGCTCCTCGAGAACCGTGCGTGCGAGGATGTCGCGACGTGTGGCATCGCCCAGGGCTCGGAAGACCCTGTCCGCGTCTCCGGGGCCGAGCCCGTCGGGAATCACGGACATCGACACTTCGCGACGGGCTCAGCCCCGGAGATGATCAAGAGCGGACCTCACCGAGGAACGACACCATGGACGGGATCAGGGCGGCCGGCTTCATCATCGGCGTCGCGTGGTGCGCCCCTTCGATCGACTCGTAGCGGGCTCCGATCAGCGACGACAGCTCCCGGGTGCCGCTCTGCACGAACGGTTCGCTCCTGCCCCCGACGAGCACGAGAGAGGGTGCCCGGAGCCGGCTCCACCGTTCGCCGGTCAGAGGTTCTCCGTCCTGCAGGCCCGCGCAGAGACGCGTGTCGTACACCGTCGTCCTGGCCATCGCGACCATGCTCCGCCAGGGGCCGATCATGAGGCGCATCGCACCGATCATGAGTGGGGATGCGCCCAGGGCAACGCGGGTGAACTCGCGAACGGCATCCGAGCCCCTCCCCTCATCGACGAGCTTCCCGAGACGGTCGGCGAGGTCGCGAGGCACGGGTGGGCGGCGATCGTCCACGATCACCGGCGGCTCGAAGGCGATCACGGCCTCGACCTTGTCAGGAAGAGCGGCGGCAGCATCCAACGCGAGGACCGCGCCGGATGAGGTGCCGAGAAGTGACGCTCTGCCACCGTGGGCGTCGATGAGCGCCTCGATGTCTCCGATCTCGCGAGCCACACTCCATGCTCCGGCGTCGCCGCTGCCGCCGCGGCCACGACGGTCGTGGTTCACGACCGTGTGATCGTCGGCGAGCAGCCCGGCGAGGCGACGATTGTCCCGGAGATCGGAGAGGGCCTGCGCGACCAGGATGACGACCGGACCCTCCCCGTGCCGTTCATACGAGATCTCCGTGCCATCCGCAGAGACGACCTGGTGCAGCGAACGATCGGAGGAGGACTTCTTCGGCATGCTGGTTCCGCTCTCTTCGGAAGGAGACGACTCAACGGCGGGTCATCGTGGACGGATAGCCGCCGTCGCCCGGGTACACCCAGGCACCGTCGAGCACACGATCGTCGTCACTGAATGTGCCGGAGAAGTACGCAGGGCTCCCCTTCGATCCCGCCCAGATGGTCAGCGTGTCTCCCTCGAGTTCGTAGACGTAGTCGAGTGTGTTGCCCAGCGAGTCGTAGAACCGGGAGACGACGTCGGTGCCGGCGGGCTCGCCGAACGGACGTAGTTGACCGATGACCTCGAGACCGGTGATCGCCTGGCCGAACTGTTCGAGCTCGACGTGCTGGAGCAGGAAGAACCGTCCGCCCATCCACTCGTAGCGGATGACGCCCTCGGCGCCACCAGTGACCTTCCACTCGCCGACGAGCCGGTCGAGCGCCGCGACGGCACTGCCAGGCGTGGCCTGCTCTCCGAGCCCGTAGGCGTCGATCTGCTCGGCAGTGATGTTCTCCAGCGGGTTCTCGTTCATGAGACGTCCTTTCTCCGGCAGCCCGGCGGGCCGCGTTCTCAGATACCTCGGAACCGAATCCTGCACATTGACATCCGCGCGTGACCTCGCCGGAGTCCGCCTCGGGCGCGCCGAGAGGACGGCGCGACAGTGTGATGTCAAAGTTCGCCGCGCGGCTCCGAGGTATCAGTGCAGAAGCACTCGCCGCAGAAGACCCAGAAGAGGAGCACGCCCAGTGATCAGGAACTCGACGACCCACCGCGCACACAGAGAGGTCCAGACCCTTCCGCGTTCGACCCGCCTCTTCCTCCTCGCAGGAGCCCTCGCGGGACCGCTGTTCTACGTGTCCGCACTCGCTCAGATGCTGACGCGTCCCGGCTTCGATATCCGCATCCACCCGATAAGCCAGCTCTCCACCGGAGACCTCGGCTGGATCCAGGTCCTCACTTTCGTTCTGGCGGGACTGGGCTTGATCTGCCTCGCGATCGGTCACCGGCGGATCGTGACCGACGGGCTCGGTCGCGCTGCCATCCCGATCCTCATCGCGATCAGTGGGGTGGGCTTCATCGCCGCCGGCCTCTTTCGGCAGGACCCCGCTAACGGCTTTCCCCTCGGGGTCGCCGACGGCCCCGCGGCCGAGCCCACGGCGACTGCCGTCATCCACATGGCGGCGGCGATCATCGCGTTCACCGCCCTGGCGGTGGCGGCCATCGTCGCGCTCATCCGCGCCATCCGCGAACGGCGTGTGGCCGCAGCGATCGGGAGCGGGATCGTGGCGATCGCCCTGCTTGCTCCCGTCGTTCCCGAGACCGCGAGTATCCAGGTGGCGGTCGCGGGACTCTTCGCCTTCGGTTGGTGCTCCGCGACCGCCGTCTCCCTGCTGCGGTCGCCGCGTGCTCCTCGCTAGCCTGGACTGCCACCGACTCGAGGAGATGAGATCGTGAAGTTCCTCATTCTCGGCTACACGCCGAGCAGCAGCTGGGACGCCGCCACCGCGGATGCCCCCACCGAGGACGCGCTTGCCGCCTTCGCCGCGTATCAGCAGTTCGAAGCCGAGCTGCGTGCCAGCGGGGAGTTCGTCAGCACCGAGGGGCTCGGGCACCCCGCCATGTCGACGACTGTCCGCAAGGTCGACGGAGGGATCGTCATGACCGACGGTCCCTTCGCGGAGCTCAAGGAGGTCCTCGCGTCGTTCGCCGTCATCGACGTGTCGGGCGTGGAGCGTGCGCAGGACATCGTCGCGCGGATGGTCGACATGCTCGGCGAACCGATGGAGATCCGTCCCATCATGGGTGACGACTTCGCGTGACCGCCCGGCCTGACGCCATCGAGGAGCTGCTGCGCACGGAGGCACCGCAGGTCCTCGGGGCCCTGGTGCGTCGCTTCGGTCACTTCGACATCGCCGAGGAAGCCACTCAGGACGCACTGCTCGCCGCAAGCCGGCAGTGGCGCCCGGACGCGATCCCCGATCAGCCCCGATCCTGGCTGATCCGTGTCGCCTACCGCCGCATGATCGATGCGCTGCGCGCCGAATCGGCTGACCGCCGGCGCGAGGAGCAGTACGTGGCCTCCGAACCGAACCCGCCCTCGTCGCACCTGGGCCCGGCGGACCACGACGACAGCCTGAATCTCCTGCTGCTGTGTTGTCACCCCGCCCTGTCGTCCGCCTCCCGTGTCGCGTTGACTCTGCGAGCCGTGGGCGGGTTGACCACCGCCGAGATCGCACATGCCTACGGGGTGACCGAGCAGACGATGGCGGTGCGGATCAGCCGTTCGAAGCAGCAGATCCGCAAGAGCGGTGCCCGATTCGAGTGGGGGCCCGATGAGGACTTCCCCGGCCGCCTCTCCGCGGTCATGCGGGTGCTGTATCTGATCTTCAACGAGGGATACACGGTGACCACCGGCACCGATCTCACCCGAACCGACCTGACCGGCGAGGCTATCCGACTCACGCGACTGCTCCACGCACTCGTCCCCGATGACCCGGAACCGACGGGCCTCCTCGCCCTCATGCTGCTGATCGATTCGCGTCGGGCCACGCGCGCCGGCGCGGATGGCGAGCTCATCCCCCTTCCGGATCAGGACCGCACTCGGTGGGATCAGGAGTGCATCCGAGAGGGATCGGATCTCATCCGTGCCGCATGGTCGAGGGGGAACGTGGGGACGTACCGACTGCAAGCCGCGATAGCCGCCGTGCATGCGTCCGCAGCGGTCGCCGAGCAGACGGACTGGGCACAGATCGCCGCTCTGTATCTGGCGCTCGAGCAGGTCGAACCGAGCGGTCTGGTCATGCTTGCACGGGTCGTCGCCGTAGCCCATGCCTTCGGGCACGCGCGCGCCAGCGCCTTGCTCGAGGAACTGGATCGCGAGCATGGACTCCTCCAGCACCCCTTGACCCGGCACCGGGCCCATGCGATCCGTGCCCACCTGCGTGAAGCGGAGGGTGATCCGAAGGCGAAAGGGGACTTCCTCGCCGCCGCCGAGATGACGACGAACGAACCCGAGTCCCGCTACCTCTTCCGGAAGGCCCTCGGCGACTGACGCCGACCGCATTCGGTGCCATCTCAATACGCTCCCGGGGGTTTCGTGAATCGCGCCTCGGTGTCGGTGCCCCGCGATAGCGTCGCATCACAGCCCACGCCGTCCAGGAAGAGGTCTCCCTTGTCCCGACACTCCCTCCTCGACGTCGGCGAGCATGACCTCGAGGATCTGCGCCGGCGGCTGCGCAACACGCGCTGGGCCGAGCCGTGGCCCGTGGAGGGCTGGGAGGCGGGCACCGAGCAGGCGGAGCTTCGCCGGCTCGTCGACGTGTGGCTGAACGGCTTCGACTGGCGCGCGCAGCAACAACAGATCGAGGAGCTGCCCTGGCGGCAGGCGGACATCGACGGGACGCCTGTCGCTTATCTCCGGTTCGATGCCGAGCAGGGAGGGACCGGCGTTCCCGTTCTGCTCACAAACGGCTGGCCGAGCACAGCACTCGAACTCGTGGATGTTGCTCGGCGCCTCGCGACGCCGTCGCGTTTCGCGGGCGATACTGCCCACGCCGCCACGGTGATCGTGCCCGCGCTTCCCGGACTGCCGTTCTCACCGCAACGCCCCCGACTCGGCGTGCAGACGCACGACCTGTGGCACCTGCTGATGACGGATCATCTCGCCTTCCCCCGATACCTCGCGCACGGCGGCGACCTGGGAGCGGGGATCACCTCTCGTCTCGCGCAGGCATACCCCGACGAGGTGGTCGGCATCCACTTGCTGTCCACAGCCGCTCCCGCACACGTGGACGAGGAGTCGATCACCGCCGAAGAGCAGGCTCACCTCGACCGGGTACAGGAGTGGTCGGCGTCCGAAGGCGGATATCAGCATCAGCAGCAGACGCGGCCGCTCACACTGGCGCCGGCCGTCTCGGACTCCCCTGTCGGATTGCTGTCGTGGATCCTGGAGAAGCATCGATCCTGGAGCGACTGCGGCGGCGACGTCTCTTCCCGCTTCAGCGACGACTACCTGCTGACACTGGCGTCCGTGTACTGGTTCACGAACTCGATCGGCACGTCGTTCCGCCCCTACTACGAGCACGCCGCGGGATTGGCCTCACGCATAGAACGGGTGGAGGTGCCGACCGCCGTCGCCCTGTTCCCGCACGACCTGGCGTCGCCGCCGCGGAGCTGGATCGAACGCACGTACAACCTCGTCCGCTACTCCCGGATGCCACGCGGGGGCCATTTCGCACCACATGAGGAGCCGGCCCTGCTCGCCGACGACATCTCCGCATTCGCACGCTCACTGCCGCACGCATCCCCCGCGTGAGTCCACCTCCGCCACCGCTGTGCACGCAGAGCCGCGGCCGTCGACCACCGCATCGACTGGTCACAGCATCGACGTGAGCACCCCGCCGTCCGCGCGCACAGCCGCCCCGTTCGTGGCCGACGCGCGGGGACTCGCGAGGTATGCGACCAGGTCGGCCACCTCGGTCGGGTCGAGGAACCGCTCCAGCAGAGTGGTGCGGTTCTGGCCGATGATGACCTGCTTCATGGCCTCCGGCGACAGATCCTGCACCTGCGCCACAGCCTCGACCGCCGCAGCGACCCCATCGGAATAGGTCGGCCCACCCAGGACCGTGTTCACCGTGACCGAGGTGCCGCGGGTGAGCTTCGACAGACCGTTGCCGAGAGCGATCATCGCCGCCTTGGTCACGCCGTAATGCACCATGTCCGCGGGGACATTCACCCCCGACTCGCTGCTGACGAAGATCATCCGGCCCCATCCTCGCTCGATCATCCCGCCCAGCAGGTGTCGTGCAAGCCGGACTCCGCTCATCACGTTGACCTCGAAGTAGCGCTGCCACCCGGCGTCGTCGACGGCCTCGAACTCCGCGAGCCCGAACAGGCCCACGTTGTTGACGAGGATGTCGACGTCTCCCAATTCATCGAGGAGTCTCGCGATGTCCTCCGCATTCGCGAAGTCCGCGACGATCCCCGACGCGGTCACCCCTGGGTGCGCGGCTCGCAGCCGCCCGACGGCCGCATCGACTGCCGCGGCGTCGCGTCCGTTCAGGATCACTCGCACGCCCTCGACGGCGAGCGCATCGGCGATCGCATATCCGATCCCTCGACTCGAGCCACTGATGAACGCCGTCCTGCCCTGCAGTTGCAGATCCACTCCGCTTCCTCCTTCCGACGCCGAAGACGTCGCTTTACTTGCTCAGGAAAGTCACTCTACGTCTTTTTGCTTGCTTGGGAAAGTGAAGGTCCGCGGAGACCCGAGCCCGAATGCCCTATCCTGAAGGCATGTCCGAGCGGCCGAATGCCCCGCACCTGAGCGACGATCAGCTGGCGATCTGGTCCTCCGTCGCCACGCTGTTGGAGCGCCTCCCCACAGCTCTCGATGCGCAGCTGCAGCGCGACAGCGGCCTCACGCACTTCGAGCACGGCATCCTCTTCGCGCTCGATTCCGCACCGGATCGTCGCCTTCGCCTGAGCACCCTCGCCACCTATGCGAGCTGCACACTGTCACGCCTGTCGCGCGCGATCTCGCGACTGGAATCCAAGGGATGGGTGCGACGGGAGATCGACGCGACCGACGGGCGATTCACCCTCGGCATACTGACGGACGACGGCCACGCGAAGGTCGCCGAGTCCACGCCGGGCCATCAGGGGCTGGTGCAGCGCCTCGTCTTCGACACGCTCACCGCCGCGCAGGCGCGACAGCTGGGGTCGATCAGCACCCGTATCTCCGCGGCGATCAGTCCTGATCCGATCTGGACACCGGGAGCGGGCGATTCCGGGCGCGACTAGTCCATTCATGTGAATCCACCTCCGCGTTTCAGGCGTAGGCTGGAGTGAAGGACGGACCGTCCGAGAAGATCTCCCGGCACCGTGCCCGCCCGGAAGTGGAGTCTCTCGTGGCTCAGTACGACGTCTCGAACCGCTCGGCGATCGTGACGGGAGCAGGCAGCGGAATCGGTCGCTCGACCGCCCTCCTGCTGGCGAAGAACGGTGCATCCGTCGTGGTCAACGACCTGAACGCGGATCACGCGAACGCGGTCGTCGAGGAGATCCGCGCCGCCGGCGGCACGGCCGAGGCCTCGGTCGGCGATGCAACCGATGCCTCGTGGATCGCTTCTTCCATCGAGCTGGCGAACTCCCTCGCCCCGCTGCGCATCGGCGTCAACAACGCCGGCATCGGTGGAGCGTCCGCTCCGACGGCCGAGTACGAGGACGAGGCCTGGGACAAGGTCATCGCGATCAACCTCAACGCGGTCTTCCGCAACATGAAGGCGCAGATCCCCTCGATCCTCGCGAACGGCGGCGGCTCGGTCGTGAACATCGCGTCGATCCTCGGCAGCGTCGGGTTCGCCAACTCCCCCGCCTACGTCACCGCCAAGCACGGCGTCGTCGGCATGACCAAGTCGGCGGCACTCGAGTACTCGGCACAGGGCGTGCGCGTGAACTCCGTAGGCCCCGGATTCATCGACACCCCGCTGCTCGCGAACATGGGACCCGAGGCGAAGGACTTCCTCGTTTCGAAGCACCCGATCGGACGCCTGGGGCAGGCCGACGAGGTCGCGAACCTCATCGCGTTCCTCGCCAGCGACGCCGCGAGCTTCATCACCGGCAGCTACCACCTGGTCGACGGCGGCTACACCGCCCTCTGAACGAATGGCATCCGACCCCGGGACCCGATTCCCGGTGGTCGGATGCCATCAGCAGCGACGCAGACACCCCCCGATGTCGTCGCTGCGAGCCTCGGCCGTCGTCGCGCACGCCTTGCCCAGGAGCACGTCGGCGGCGGAGGCGAGTTATCAGGCGACCGCGTGCATCGCAGGCGCCGGAGAGAGGAGCGGCGCCAGCTCCATGTCCGTCAGGTCCAGACCGTGCGCAGAACTCGCTGCGGCCATCATCTTGACCAGCAGCGGGCGCTGAAGCTCGATCTCCTCCGCGACGGCGAAGCGTACGGGAATCGAGGCGTGCATCCACAGCGTCTCCGTGCCCGATCGCGACGTGCGCAGGGTGAGCGGGAACGATTCTCCGCGGCGGAGCTTGGTCACGGTGACGAGTCGAAGGTGGGCGAGTGTCGCATCGTCGATCTCCACGATCTGCGATTCCCCGGCGTAACTGAGCTGGCCCATGAGTCCCTCATTCCTGTGCGTTTTGTACAGGAATTAGATTACTAGTTTAGCTAGCTAAATGGCAAACGGGACTATTCGATCGCATCGATCTCCGCCGTGAGCCGCCGCAGGAACCTCGAGATCACGGCGAGCTCGGCGGAGGTGAACTCCTCTTCCACCCGCGCCACCCGCCGCGAGACCTCGTCCGCGGGCGAGTTGATGTCGCGGAGTGAAGGACGGATCACCTTCGAGCGCCTGTCGTCCGGATGCGCCGTCACCACGATCTGGGCGCGATCGGACAGACGCCTGATCACGGAGGTGATCGCCGCAGTACTGACCCCCAGGTGAGCGGCGAGATCACTCGGAGTCACGGGCGCATCGACCGGGGCCGCTGCGATGAAGCGAAGGGCCGAGCGGTCGGTCTCGTTGGGCTGGCGCCCCGCCACGAGGCGCCGCGCGAGCCGCGCCTCCACGCGCAGCAGTTCATCGACGTCGCGGTCGAGCCGAGACGCCATGACCCCCAGACTGTTCCCCATCACACCCCTCATCGATTCCGAAACCCATCTTAGCTCGGAAGTCTTTTTATCTGTCTGACTAGCAAAATCCCGCGTGCATCACACCGTCGCACGGGTGAGAGGATGGATACACCGCAAGAAAGGACGTCATGGTCGAGCGATCCGCACTCGATGACGAGAAGTACATCGACTACGCCGCTCTCCTCGAGCGCCTGGAACGACAGTTCCCCACCGTCCCGCGCGATCGGATCGAGCAGATCATCGTGGCCGAGAACGACGCGATCACGGGCGGCTTCCTCCTGATCGTCCCCGCCGGGGTCGCGACAGGTGCGATCGAGATGCTGACGCGGGAGTCCTCTCCCGTGGCAGACGGAGAGGCGGTGGCCTGATGACCGAGCCCCAGGAGTACGCACGCTCGGGGTACTGGTACCCCGACGCCGAGAGCGCCAGCACCGTCGATGTCCTGAACATGCTGCGGCGTTACCGCGCGGCCGAGACCGCGATGCGTGCGCGCACCCGCGCTTCGATGGGCATGAACGAGACCGACCTGATGGCGCTGCGCTTCCTGCTGCGCGAGCAGCGCGCGGGCCGCATCGTCCGTCCGATCGACATCGCCAGGATGCTCGACATCTCCACCGCTTCGACGACCACTCTCATCGACCGCCTCGAGAAGGGCGGACACGTCCGTCGCGAGGCGCATCCGACGGACCGCCGCGCCGGAGTCGTGGTTCCGAGCGTGAGCAGCGACGAGGAGGTCAGGGCCACCCTCGGTGCCATGCATCGCCGCATGCTCACCCTGGTCGACGAGCTCTCCGACCAGGAGCGGGCCGTGGTCACACGGTTCCTCGCCGGTATGACCGCGTCGATAGAAGAGGCCTCCGACCTCGACCAGGAGCTCCGGAATGTGATCCGGGACGAGAAAGGCCCCCACGCGGCGGAGTGATCCCCGCGCTACAGCCCTTCCGCGATCTCCTTGATCGCAGCGAGGCGGCGGTCCCACTCGCGTCCGATCACGTCGAGCTTCGCGGCCGTCGCGGAGAGCTCGGCACCGACGACGCGGAAGCGCACCTCGCGCCCCACCCGAACCGGCTCGACGAGTCCCACCTCCTGCAGCACGGCGAGGTGCTTGGCGATCGCCTGACGGGACACCGGAAGGCGCCCGGCGAGGGCGGATGCCGAAGCATCCCCCTCGCCGAGTGCCGTCAGGATGCTCCAGCGCGTCTCGTCCGCGAGTGCCGCGAACACGGGAAGCAGTGTCTCGGTCGTCACGCTTCGCCTTCCACGAGCGCGACCATCTTGTCGAGCTCCAGATCCCAGCCGGTACGGTGCGACTCGAGGTTGGCCCTGGGGTCGGAGGTGCGCTCGAACCCGCTCTCGACGACCGTGAGCCGCGTGCCGCCATCCGCCTCCTCGAGCGTGAAGGTGAAGACGGTCGAGGTCGACTCGTCGATGCTGTCCGGCAGCGCGCCGAGGGCATCGTCATTGTTCCATCGGTACGTGATGCGCCGCGGCTCGTCGAACTCCTCGACCCGGAGGGGGATCACGTCGTAGTCGGGGAACGTCATCGTGCCGATCGCTCCGACGCCGCTGCCCTCGAGCACCGTGCGCCCGAACCAGCGCGAGATGTGCTGCGGCTCTGCCACGGCTCGCCACACCTTGTCGACGGGTGCCGCGATCTGGATGCTCCGCCGCACCGAGAATGTCTCCTCGTCGACGACGGATGCCTCGTTGTGGGTCATGTTCACCATGATGGGTCCTTTCGGGATTTCCTGCATGTCCCGCCGGCCGGATCAGCCGACTGCAACTCCAGAGTTGCACCTATCGACTCCATGCGCAACCCTAGAGTTGCAGTACGCTCACCGCTCACCCCATATCGCTCACTCTGCATCGCGCCTCACGCCGGCGTCACCTGTCGGAGGAAATCACGAATGCATGAGGAATCGCAGGAAGACCGCCCGGCATCCGTGTTTTCTTCCGCCATCCGGAACCCGCGGAACGCAAGGGCACACCGGCACCCCAGCCGCAGCACCCCGTGCCGGACTCAGACGCGGGGACGCCGCTTCTCGAGGAAGCCCGCCAGCACCACGGCGACGAGGGCGGCCACCGGCGCGACGAGGAGCCCCGCCCGCAAGCTCTCGTTCTCGGCGATGTACCCCACGAACGGCGGAGACAGCAGGAACCCGAGGCGCAGCAGCCACGACACGACCGTGAGCCCCACGCCCGGCCGCAGTCCCGGCAGTTCGTCCGCGGCATGCATCGCCGCGGGGATGAGCGTGGCGATGCCGAAGCCGACGGCCGCGAACCCCAGGATCGTGCCGGGCACCGACGGATACGCGAGCGCCAGCGTCATGCCGACCGCCGCGATGGCGCCGCCGACCCGCGCGACCCACCTCTGTCCGAAGCGGTCCGTGAGCGGATCGCCGATGATCCGACCGATGAACTGCGCACCGACCAGGGCGATGAAACCGAGAGGAGCGATCGCCGCAGCGGCTCCGAGCGAGTCGGCGAGATACAGAGTCGCCCAGGAGTTACCCGCATCCTCGGCGACGGCGCCGGCCATGGCGATGAGGGTCAGGGCGATGATCGCGATGACGGTACGCGGCGTCACTCCGCGACGGAGTGTTCCGGCGAGCTCGGCCGGCTCGGCCGTGGCCTCCTCGTCGACCTCGTGGTCACGGCCGGGGAGGCAGAAGCGCAGGGCGACGAGCGCGACCGTGGCGAACACGGCCGTCGAGATGCCCAGGTGCACGGCCAGCGGCAGCTCCAGTGCGATCGCCACTGCAGCCATCGCCCCACCCAGCACCGCACCGATGGACCAGATGGCGTGGAAGCCGTTGATGATCGAACGCCCGTAGCGACGCTGCACCCGCAGGCCGTGGGCGTTCTGGGCGACATCGGTGATCGCGTCGGACGCTCCGCCGAGGAACAGGGCGACCGCGAACAGCAGTCCCGACGGAGCGAGGGCCGCCGACAGCAGACCCAAGCTCGTCAACACGGTGCCGATCACGGCGATGCGAGCGGAACCGAACCGACGGATGAGTACTGCGGCCAGAAGGCCGGCGGCGATGGCTCCGGCGGGGAATGCCGCGATCGCGAATCCGTACCCGAGGTTGTCCAGCCCCAGAGCGGACTTGATCTCCGGGTACCGCGGGAGGATGTTCGCGAACAGCGCCCCATTGGTCAGGAAGAGCGCGGACACGGCGATGCGCGCGCGGCGGGATGCCTGGTCGGGCACAGGTCGTCGAATCGATTCGATGGAGGCCATGCCTACGATCGTACGGTGCACAGCAGGCCGCGACCGACACGATCACGCATGTGCCCCCGACAGTGCTCCCTGCGTCGCAGCTCTACTCATCCCCGACGCAGGCCGCAACCCCGTTTCCGCGCGCGCATCCTCGGGCCTACGCTCGTGCCATGTCCGAACTCACCCAGCCCACCGGTCGTGAAGAGGCTCTGCGCGCCATCCCCCGCGACGACGGGACTCCCCCGCGTGCTCTGGTGCTCGGGGCGACCGGCTACATCGGCGGTCGACTGACTCCGCGGCTGCTGAACGCCGGATACCGCGTGCGTGTGCTGGCGCGGGACGCGGCGCGGGCGGCGTCGTTCCCGTGGGGCGCCGACTGCGAGATCGTCGAGGGGTCGGCGGATGATGCGGATGCCGTCGCCGCGGCCATGGACGACGTCGACGTCGTCTACTACCTGATCCACTCGATGTCGGCCGGCAAGGGCTTCGAGGAGAGCGACGAGCGCGCGGCGCAGACGGTGGCAGAGGCGGCTGCGCGAGCGGGTGTGCGGCGGATCGTCTACCTCGGCGGTCTGCATCCGGAGGATGCACAGCTCTCCCCGCATCTGCGCTCGCGTGTGCGGGTCGGCGAGATCTTCCTGGACTCGGGAGTGCCGACACTCGTGCTGCAGGCGGGCGTCGTGATCGGGTCGGGATCGGCGTCGTTCGAGATGATCCGCCACCTCACCGACGTGCTGCCGTACATGCCGGCGCCGAAGTGGGTGCGCAACCGGATCCAGCCCATCGCCGTGCGCGACGTGCTGCACTACCTCCTCGGGGCAGCGCAGGTGGATTCCGACGTGAACCGCGCTGTCGATATCGGCGGCCCCGACGTGCTGCGCTACGGCCAGATGATGAACGGCTACGCGGTGGAGGCGGGACTGCGCCAGCGGGCCATCGCCGCCCTCCCCGTGCTGACTCCGGGCCTCGCTTCGCACTGGGTGAATCTCGTGACGCCGGTCCCTCGGTCGATCGCCCGCCCGCTCGTGGCGTCGCTGCAGAACGAGTGCATCATGAAGGATCACGCCATCGACGAGCTGATCCCCCAGCCCGAAGGCGGCCTGACCCCGTATCGGCGCGCGGTCGACCTGGCGCTCGGCCGCGTGCGAGGCGACACCATCGAGACCAGCTGGCAGGACTCCGAGGTCTCGGGCGCTCCGAGCGACCCGCTGCCGAGCGATCCCGACTGGGCGGGACGCACCGTGTTCACCGACTCCCGTTCGGTCACGACGACCGCGTCACCCACAGAGCTGTGGCGCGTGATCCTCGGCATCGGCGGAGAGAACGGCTGGTACTCCTCGCCCCTGTTGTGGGCGGTGCGCGGTTGGATGGACCGCATCGTGGGCGGCGTAGGCCTCAGCCGCGGGCGCCGCAGCCGTACCGCCGCACGCGTGGGCGACGCGATCGACTTCTGGCGCGTCGAAGCGGTGGAGACCACGGATGCCGGATCGCTGCTGCGCCTCCGCGCCGAGATGAAGGTGCCGGGAGAGGCATGGCTCGAGTTGCGTGCCGTGCCCGATGCGAAGGGCGCCCGCTACGAGCAGCGCGCGATCTTCTTCCCGCGCGGTCTCACCGGACGCCTCTACTGGCTCGCCGTGCTGCCCTTCCACGGCGCGATCTTCGCGGGCATGGCAGCACGCATCACGGCCGCCGCCGAGGACCTCGAGACCTCTCCATCGGCGCCGCCCCACCCCGCGGAGACCAGCGACCCCGCCGTCCCAGGCGAACTCACCGTCCCAGGCGAACCCGCCGTCCCAGGCGAACCCGCCGGATCAGGCGACTTCACCGCGAAGTCGCCTGATCCCGCGTGAACGCCTAACCCGACGCCC
Source organism: Microbacterium oxydans (assembly GCF_006540085.1). Classification (GTDB taxonomy): domain Bacteria; phylum Actinomycetota; class Actinomycetes; order Actinomycetales; family Microbacteriaceae; genus Microbacterium; species Microbacterium oxydans. The sequence goes on from NZ_BJOG01000009.1 coordinate 224,934, forward strand.
CCAGACGATGCCGGGGTACCCTCAATCCGCGCGCGGCTGCGGGGCGGGGTCCGGGTCGTTCGGGCCGTCTTCCAACGCGGCATCGACAACGGCATCCACTTCCGCGGGAGGGATGATGTCGATCGCCTCGGTCGCAGCCTCATATACCTCGGCCAACGTGTCGTCGACGGTGTCCTCGTCGATCCAGGCGAGGTCGTCCTCCGAGTGGTCGTACTCGACAGGCACGAGGGCGAAGTCGTCGCCGTACTCCTCGAGCCCGGCCATGACGCTGTGGCGGACGGCGGCGCGGGCATACCGGTCGCGCAGGATCAGCGGATCCCGCCGCAGGTCCTTCATGAAGGCGATCATCATGAACGTCATGATGATCGCGAACGGCAGCGCCGCGATGATCGTCGCGTTCTGCAGCGACTGCAGCCCGCTGCCCTCCGATCCGCTCACGAGCAGCACCGCGGCGATCACGCCGACCAGCACTCCCCACACCACCGCGACCCACCGCGATGGCTCCGGGCGGCCCTGCTGGGACAGCGTGCCCATGACGAGTGAGGCGGAATCAGCACCGGTGATGAAGAAGATCGCGATGAGGAGGATGAGCACGATGCTGGTGATGAGCGGGAACGGCAGGTTCTCCAGCACCCCGAACAGCACCTCCTCCGGCGGGTCGACGGTGAGGCCTGCGCCGTCCATCTGCTGCTGGATCGCCGTCGTGCCGAAGATCGCGAACCACACGAGCGAGATGGCGGAAGGCACCACGATGACGACCGACACGAACTGACGGAGCGTGCGCCCGCGGGAGATCTTCGCGATGAACATGCCGACGAACGGCGACCAGGAGATCCACCACGCCCAGTAGAAGATCGTCCAGCTCGACAGGAAGGCCTGCGCGGTCTCACCCTGCGACGCGGAGCGGCCGATCATGGTCGGCAGATCGCCGATGAACTGCACGGCGACCGACGGGATCACGTTGAGGATCAGCAGCGTCGGACCGACGAAGAACACGAAGAAGGCGAGCAGGATCGCGACCACGGCGTTGATGTTCGACAGTGCGCGGATGCCCTTCGAGACTCCGGACACCGCGGAGGCGATGAAGCAGGCTGTGAGCACCGCGATCACCGCGATGAGGATGCCGTTGCCGAGTGGGCCGATGCCGCTGACGAGCTCGACACCGTGACCGATCTGCAGCGCTCCGAGTCCGAGGGAGGCTGCCGTGCCGAACAACGTCACGATGATGGAGAAGATGTCGATCGTGCGGCCTACCGGACCCGTGGTGCGGTTCTCGCCGAGCAGCGGAGCGAAGATCGAGGAGATCAGCGGCGTGCGGCCGCGGCGGTAGGCGCCGTACGCGATGGCTCCACCGACGAGCGCGTAGAACGCCCAGGCCTGCGGACCCCAGTGATAGAGCACCTGGGTCTGCGCGGTGTGCATGGCCTCGAGGGTGTTCGCCTCGACGGTGCCGGGCGGCGGGTTCTCGAAGAACGTCAGCGGCTCAGCGGCACCCCAGAACACCAGGCCGATGCCCATGCCGGCCGCGAAGAGCATGGAGATCCACGAGAACATCGAGAACTCGGGCTCCTCGTCGTCACGGCCGAGCGGGATGCGCCCGTACTTGCTGAAGCCGACGAACAGCATGAACACGAGGATGATCGTGGCGATCGTCGTGAAGAAGAAGCCGAAGTACTCCACCACCCAGGCGAGGACCGTGCTCGTGGTGCCGGCGAGGTTGTCGCCCGCGAACACACCCCAGGCGATGAAGCCGAGGGCGAACGCGGCGGCGACACCGAAGACGAGCGGGTCGGTGCGGTAGGTGCGCCCCGTCTCCTCGACCGAGACACCGGGAACGAGCGCCGGGTGCACGCTGCGCGGCGGGACGGTCGTGATGTCGCGGACGATCTTGCGGGCAGTCTCCGAAGCCTTGGCCGGGAGGCGGTTGGCACCGGTTCCGACTGTGTCCGTGCGCGGACGCGGAGGGTTCGATCCTGCGGAGCGTTCGTCGGGCTTCTCGTCAGGAGTGTCCATGAGAGTCCATTTTGTCATGCGAGGTATCCGGCCGCGTCGGGGCCGAAACCCAGAGGGTCCGCGCGAACCGCGGCGCGTCGGGCAGCGACGCGCCGGGCGGACGCTGCCTGCTCTGGGTTTTCGGGCGCGTCGCAGCTAGCGCGAGCGGCGCCCCCCGAACAGCGAGTGCAGCAGCGGGAGGGCGGAGACACAGACCAGGGTGATTCCCAGGGGCGGCACCGACGGCACGAGCAGCGCACCGCCGACCAGGAACGCCGCGAACAGGACGCCGGAGCCGATGCGGCGCGCGATGCCCTCGAGCCGGTCCAGGCGACGTTCGAGTCGTGAGGTGTCGAAGGTGACGTTGCCGTCGTCGAGGCGCGTGATGATCTTGTCGATGCGGCCGGGCAACGCCCAGGTCGTGGACATCGTGCCCATCGCCTGGTTCGCGAAGGCCTGCACGATGTTGCCGCTCTCGTCGCGAAGCAGACGGCCGGCGTAGGGCTCTGCCGCATCCCACACGTTGAACGCGGGATCGAGACCGCTGCACATGCCGGAGGTCAGTGAGACGGCACGGATGAGCAGCAGCATGTTCTCGGGCAGCTGGAGCGGGAGCGAGCGCACCATGTCGCCGAACTCCTCGGCGAAGTCACGGAACTCGCGCGGATCGACCTTGCTCAACTCAGCGAACCCCATGCCGCCGAAACGGGCGAACAACGTGGTGAGCGCGCGCTCGAGCTCGGCCGTGTCGGCGGAAGGCAGCAGCACGCCGATCTCCTGCGCGGCGGCGACGAGGCCACGACTGTCTCGGGCGGCCACCGCGATCAGGAGTGTGCGCAATCCATCGCGGAGGCTCGCGGGGATCTCGGCCATCATGCCGAAGTCGATGAACGTGAGGCGGAAACCGCGCCCCGTGCCGCCCTCGACCACCGGCGAAGGCGTGACGAAGATGTTGCCGGGGTGGGGGTCGGCATGCACGAAACTGTGCGTGAACACCTGATCGAACATGACCTCGGCGAACACCGCGGCGACCTCGGACGGATCGATTCCGGCGGCGCGGAGGGCCTCGATGTCGTTGATCTTGATGGCCGTGACGTCCGAGAGAGTCAGCACCCGACGGGTCGAGCGCTCCCAGACGATCTCCGGGGTGTCGACGCGGGGATCGGCGGCGAAGTTCTCGCGGAAGCGTTCCGCGCTCGCGGCCTCGTGCAGGTAGTCGATCTCCTCGAGGCTGGTCGCGGCGAACTCCTCCACGAGCGCGGGCGCATCCACCCGGTCGGCGACGATGCGCACGCGCGTCAGCCACCGCGCGACCCGGCGGAGCGCCGCGAGGTCGACCGCCACGATCTCATCGATGCCGGGGCGCTGGACCTTGACTACGACCTCGCCGAGCCCGGTGTCTGCCGCATCGAGCGCCGACAGTCGGGCGCGATGCACCTGCCCGAGGGAAGCCGCCGCGACGGGGTTCTCATCGAACCAGGCATAGGCACGTTCGAGCGGGATCCCGAGCTCGGCTTCGGCGAGCGCACGGATCGCCGGCGTGGGCACGGGCGGAACCTCGTCCTGCAGCCCCTCGAGCTCCTTCGTGATCTCCGGCGGCAGCACGTCGAGGCGCGACGACATGAACTGTCCCACCTTGATCATGAGTCCGCCGAGTTCCACGGCGAGCACATGGAACCGACGAGCGAACGTCTGCATCCGCTGACCGCGTGTCCGCTCCGCGATTCGGCTCATGCCGAAGCGGGGCAGGACGAGTTCGAACCACCAGATCTTGAAGAACTCGCGACCGGCGAACGACAGGATGCGACGGTACCTGGCGCGGTGCACGCCGTGTGCCGCAGCATCCGTCATCGCGTGGTCCCTTCGCAGACCCCCACCCGATGCCGCACTGCGCGGTCAGTCCTGCGCGAGGATCGTGTACAGCTTACGGCGGGCCTCGTCGAGGACCTCGATCGTCTGCTGCACCTGCTCGGCGGACCCGCTGCGACCCACCTGGGCAGCCGCGGCGGCGAGGTCGACGCCCGCCTTCGGCAGCGCGTGGAAGCGGGCGTTGTCGCGCTGACCGTCCTTGCCGTTCGACGAGACCCAGGGGGCTGGGGTCTCCGAGCTCTCGTCGGCGACCGCGCGGCCGGCTTCGGTGAGCGAGTAGGTCTTGCGGCCGTTCTGCTCCTCCGCCTCGATCAGCCCTTCGTCGGCGAGCAGCTGCAGCGTCGGGTACACGGAACCGGCGCTCGGCTTCCACGTGCCGCCGCTGCGCTCGGCGATCTCGTTGATGATCTGGTAACCGTGCATCGGCTTCTCGGCCAGCAGGGAGAGCACGGCAGTGCGGACGTCACCGCGGGCCATGCGCGAACCACCGGAGGGGCGGGACTCGAAGGACTTACGGAGCTGATCCATCGCCTCGAAGATCGCGGATGCCGGGCCACCGGAGCCGGCGCCGAAGCCGGGTCCGCCGAACAACCCGCCGGATCCGCCGCTGCTGCCGGAACCGCCGTTGCCGCCGAACGGGTTGGAGGGGAATGCGTTGCTCATGATGACCTCCTGCTGTAGGTGTGAACGATACTCAACGATATATCGTTAACCCTGGGCGTGGGGTGGGAGTCTTCGATCGTTCGACCCGTGGATGACTTCCACCTGTTGCGCACCACACGCCCGGCCGTCGCGCAAGCCCGGTGACGCACACAGGAAGACGTGGTTAGCTCTGGGAGTTGTCGACTTGGGGGAGTGAGACGTTTGTCACAGAGTGATCGACCGGAGATGAGCAGCAGCGACGCGGGCACCATCCGTGTGAGCGTGATCGTACCGGTGTGGCGACCTGGCCCCTCGTTCGACGATCTCATCGCGTCACTCGATCGCCAGAGTCTTGGCACTGCGTCGTTCGAAGTGCTTCTGTGCGACGACGGATCCGGCGAGCCCACCTCTGCTCGGCTGGCCGACATCGCCCGCGACCGCCCCCACGTACGCGTGCTGTCGCTGGCGCACTCCGGGTGGCCCGGCATGCCGCGCAACCACGGCGTCGATGCGGCTCGCGGGACGTACGTGCAGTTCGTCGATCAGGACGACTATCTGTTCGACCGTGCACTCGAGAAGCTGTGCGACTACGCCGACCTGCACTCCTCCGATGTGATCATCGGCAAGGAGGTGGGCATCGGCCGCCGCCTTCCGAGTCGGATCTTCAGCCACGACATCCCGGATGCGGTCCTCGGAACCGACCCGCTGCTCGAGATGCTGACACCGCACAAGATGTTCCGCACCTCTTTCCTTCGGGCCAACGGCATCCGCTTCCCCGAGGGCAAGGTGCGGCTGGAAGACCATCTCTTCGTGATGCAGGCGTACTTCGCGGCGTCGAGGATCTCGGTCCTGGCGAGCGAGCCGTGCTACGCCTGGGTCAAGGAGCCGGGCAGCGCGAGCTCTTCGCGCATCGACCCGGAGTCGTACTTCCCGCATCTCGAAACGGTGCTCGACCTCGTCGAAGCGCACACCGAGCCGGGAAAGCTGCGCGATCGCCTTCTGCGGCACTGGTTCCGAGGCAAGATCCTCAAGCGGCTCTCGGGCCGACAGATGGCCAGGTACCCCGACGACTACCGTGAACGCCTGCTCGATGTGGTCACGCCCCTGACGCAGGAGCATTTCGGACCCGGCGTCGATGCCGGCCTGGGATTCCCGCATCGGATCCGCGCCGCTCTGCTGCGCGCCGGGCGACGTGACGACCTGTTGGAGCTCGCGCGTTTCGAATCCGAGATCACCTGTCGCGCCGTCGTGACCGAGGTGCACTGGTCTCGCGGTGGCGGTCTGCACTTCACGATCCGCGTGACCCTCACGAGGAGCGGCCAGGACGCGTTCGTCTTCGCATCCGCGGTCGAAGAGTCGACGGACGCCGAGTCCGGATCCGCACGCCCCAAGAAGGTGACGCGACTCATCTCGCTCCCGGCCTCGACGACCGAGGGACTCCCGGAGAACCTCGTGGTCGCCAACCGCGAGCTGCGCAACGACCGGGTTGACCTCTTCCTCCGCGACCGCGACACCGGTGCCGAGCGCCGTCTCGGAGGTCGACTTCCCCGCAAGCTCGACTCCGCCCGCGTGGCGATCGACCCCGTGAAGGTGTTCGGTCCCGACGACGACTCCCGCGGAGGCGCGCTGACCGTGAAGGTCCGACATGCGGGGTGGACTTTCGAGACCCCGCTCGAAGCCTCCCCTACCGTGCTTGCCCGCGCCGGACGGTCGCCGCTCCTCGCGGGCCGCTCCTGCACCCTCGTGGCGACCGACCAGGGCACGGTCGAACTGCACCGCGAGTGGCCCGGCGGCCGGCTGAAGGACCTCGCCGGACGTGCTGTCCGCCGCGTGCGCGCCCTCACGAGGAAGAGCTGACTCGCAAGAGCTGACACGGACCGGCTGACGCCGCGCATCCGCACGCGCCCACCGCCGTCGACACACGCTCGCCGTGTCACTGGAGCGCCGCCCGCGCGACGGCGCGCATCGCGGGAGTGATCGAGCCGAACGCGCTCGGCGACGAGAGCGCACAGAGACTCTCGACCACTCGCTGCACCGCTGACACGTCGCCTGACCGAGGCGACCACTCGGAGAACCTTCCGTCGCCCTGCCCTTCCTCCACCGCAGCCTCACCGCGCGCGACGACGCCGACCAGCTCGTCGAAGGTCGAGGCGGATCCATCGGCGACGGCCAGGAGGGCGAGGGTCACGGCACGCGGCCAGGCGCTGGGGAACAGCCTCTCTCTCCCCAGCGCCCGCACGCCGTCGATGATCCGTAGGAATGCCCGCACCTCACCGTCCGCCAGCCCGCGTCCGAGGTTCGTGACCACGACATGCCCGCGCAGCCTGCGCACCGCTTTGGTCCGACGTGCGAGCGACGCGAGAGCATCGGCAGGGTCGGGAAGGCCCGGCGCCGCCGTGTCCGGCCAGTCGAGGGCGTCGACGGCATCGGAGACGATCGCGCGGGGCAGCCACCCATCGGTCGGATCCTGATCGACACCATCGGGGCCGATCCGCCCGACGAGCATCCGGATGCCGGCCGTCGCCGACTCCGCGAACTCCGAGCCCGCCGGGGTCTCCTCGAAGGGCACCGGGTCGTTGAGCTCCGCGTCGTCGAGGTGCGCGAGGAGGGCGAGACGACGCACCGGGGAGAGCCCTTGGCACAATGCCGCCAGCGGTGAGAACGGACGGAGAGCATCGCCGCCGACCCCGCAAGCCGCAGGGTCGAGGCGCGGCTGCACCAGGCCGAACCGCTGGGCGAGCTCGAACCCCACGTGCTCTGCGCGGAATGCAGGTCGCTGTGTCTGCCAGCTTCCCACCGGCGACGGGAGCACCGGGACGGACTCCGCGTCGACGACGGTGACCCGCGGGTCGCCCATCCGTGTCGCGTAGGGCCCGCTGATCACCACGTCGACCACATCGGCGACACCGGGGACCGACACCTGCTGCGTCGGGGCCCGCCAGGGACACAGGTCGATGTGCAGCGACCGACCCGCGTCCGCTTCGAACTCGGGCGCTTCCGGCTCGAGCCCGAGACTCAGCCGATAGGCCTCGATCAGCCAGTACGAGGGGGCATCCCGTGGCACACCGATGACGCGGGTGAGCTCGGGGCATCCTGAGACCGACATCTCGACATGAAGTGCCCACGTGACGTGGACGTGCTCGGAGAGTTTCATCCGCGCAACGCTAGGTCGTCCCCGGCATCGCCCCAGGACTCGAAGCCACCGATTGTCGAGAACTCGATGAAGCCGTCTTCGGTGCAGAAGAGTTGCGAACACGAGCCGTCGGCGGGGCGCGAACTACCGGCGCGCGAGCAGCTCCTCGAGACGTGCGGCCTCCCCCTGCGCCATCGCGTATCCGTGCTCGGGCGCGGGGTAAGCGCCGCTGCGCACCTCCGATGCGTACGCCCCGACCCCCGCGATGGCGTCCGTCCGCAGCTCGGCATACCGCTTGACGAACCTGGCGGCCGACCCGTCGAAGAGTCCGAGCAGATCGTGGAAGACGAGCACCTGTCCGTCGGCCGCGCCACCCGCTCCGATACCGATCACGGGGACGTCCAGCAGCGGCATGAGCGCAGCCGTCACCTCGGACGGCACCGCCTCGACGACGATCATCGAGCACCCGGCATCCTGCAACGCGAGCGCATCCTCGATCACGGCCAGTGCGGCCTCGGCGGAGCGCCCCTGCGCACGGTAGCCCCCGAGCGCGGTGGCGGTCTGCGGCGTGAGCCCGACGTGCCCGACGACCGGGACGCCCGCCTGCACGAGCGCCCTGGCGCGCTGGACCGTCGTCCCGCCGCGCTCGATCTTCACGAGGTCGCAGCCGGCTTCCTTGATGAAGCGCTGCGCGGTCGCGATGGCGAGCTCGTCCGAGGCCTCGTACGAGCCGAAGGGCAGGTCGCCGACGAGGAGAGGCACTGTGAGCCCCCGCCGCACCGCCTTGGTCAGCATCAGCATCTCGTCGAGCGTGACCGGCACCGTGCTGTCGTAGCCCAGGACGGTCATCGCGGCCGAGTCGCCGACGAGCACCACGTCGACGCCGGCGGCCTCGACGATCTGTGCGCCCGGGTGGTCGTACGCGGTGACCATGACGATGGGCTCACCGGCCGCCTTCTTCGCCCCGAGGGCGGCGAGGGTGACCTGGGTGCGGGGAGCGGCATGAGCGCTCATGCGCTGACCTCCGTATCGGTTGTCGCCGAGGCATCGGCGACGTGCAGGACGTGGTTGTCGATCAGGCGGGCCGCCCCGATGTGTGCGGCGACCGCGAGCAGGGCGTCACGATCGACGCGGGCGAGAGGGCGCAGCGTCTCGGCATCTCGGAGCTCGAGGTACTCGGGGTCGATCCCGGCATCGGCGAGCACTCGTCGCGCCGCGGAGAGGATGCTCCCCGCGTTCGGATCGCCCGCCTCGAACACCGCAGCCCCGGCATCGAGCGCCCGGTTCAGAGCGGAGGCCTGCACGCGGGCCTCCGCGTCGAGGTAGACGTTCCTGGAGCTCATGGCGAGGCCGTCCGCTTCCCGCACGATCGGACAGGCGACGATCCGCACGTCGAGGTCGAGGTCCCGCACGACCCGGCGGACGACGAGCACCTGCTGCGCATCCTTCTGCCCGAAGTACGCGGCGTCCGGTCGGACGATCCCGAACAGCTTGGTGACGACCGTGGCGACGCCGTCGAAGTGGTGCGCCCCACGACTCGCGCCATCGAGCACGTCGGTGAGACCGGCGACGTGGATGTTCGTCGCGAACCCGTCGGGGTAGATCTCGGACGCGGTGGGAGCGAAGAGGATGTCGACGCCCGCGGCCTCCGCGAGTCCGGCGTCGCGGGCCTCGTCGCGCGGATACGCGCTGAGGTCTTCGTTGGCGCCGAACTGGGTCGGGTTGACGAACAGCGACACGACGACGAGGTCGGACGCCTCGCGCGCGGCACGCATGAGGGAGAGATGGCCATCGTGGAAGGCGCCCATTGTGGGCACGAGGCCGATGGTCCCACCCGCGGCTCTGGCTTCTCGGATCGCGGCGCGGACCTCGCGGATCGTGCGGAGGATTCTCATGCCGGGGGCTCCTCGAGTGCGATGGCGGGTGCGATGGCGGATGCGGTGGCGGTGGGTCGGGCAGCGACCTCGCGCGTGGCTGCGGCGAGCGCATCGAACAGGTCGTCGAGCTCCAGCCCTTCGGCGACAGCACGCTGGCGTGCGACCGTCTCCTCGTCGCCGCGGGCGATGGGCCCGGTCAGCACAGCGGCAGCGCCGTCCTTCGCCCAGTTCTCGACCGTCTGACGTACGAGCGGAGCCAGGAGCGACCGGGCGACGTCGCGAGGAATCCCCGCATTCGAAGCCAGGTCCTCCGCCGCGTCGAGCACGGTGAGGACGAAGTTCGAGGCGGACGACGCGGCCGCGTGATAGCTCGCACGGTGTGCGTCGTCGACCTCGAACGGGCGTGCACCGAGAGCGAGGGCGAGCTGCTCCGCGACCTCACGAGCTGCGGGCGTACGACCGGCGATCGCGGCACCGATGCCGCGGAACACCTCGGCGGGCTCGTCGCCGGTGAAGGTCTGCAGCGGATGGAGGCTGAAATCCACATCGGTGAGCGCGGTCGCGCCGGATACATGTCCGAGGAAGCGCGCATGGGGCCGGGCGACGGCCGCAGCCTCGGCGATGGCCGCATCCGGAACGCTGAGGAGGACGACATCCACATCCGGAATCCGCTCGTCCCGCCCGAGGGGTCCCACGACGTCGAGATCCGCTGCCCGCAGAGCCCGCGCGAGTACGCCTCCGAGACGGCCGGCGCCGACGATGGCGATGGTCGTCCCTGGTGCGAGAGAGGCGGATGTGTGCATGTCGATTGCCGGGCCGGGTCACGCGGCGCGGGTGCCAGAAGTATCCGCCCGGCACCGCATACGATCCAAATCAGAGAGCAGAGTGCGTACGTGAGCACCACATACATATGCCATTCTGGTTACTCTTGTCGACTTTTGCGTGTCCATTCGATCTCCGGCGGAATCGACGAACCCCTGAGGTGCGAGGACGCACCCCAGGGGCCTCCCGCCCGCCGAGCTCAGTCGCGCGGCCAGACCACAACGATCCCCGCTCCGATGACGGCGAGCGCGGCCGCGCCGAGGAAGAGCCAGGAGAATCCACCGGTGAGGGCAGTCGCCTCGGAGGCTCCCTCCGCGGACAGCGCCGCGGTGCGCAGACCGGCGGCGGTCCCGAGAACGGCGAGTCCGACCGCGCCACCGATCTGCTGACTCGTGTTGATCAGACCCCCGGCGAGACCCGATTCCCCGCCGTCGACGCCGTCCACCGCGAGCTGGGTCGTCGCCACGACAGCCCCGCCGAGACCGACTCCGACCAGGATCGTCGGCCCGAGCAGCTGCGCGAGGAACGTGGCATCGGACGGCGCGGTTGCGAGCCAGGCGAGCCCTCCGGCCAGGACGAGCAGAGAGCCGATCAGGACCGGGCGGGTGCCGACACGCGCGATGAGGGCGGGTGCACCTCCCGCGACGAGCACGAGCACACCCGCGAGCGGCAGCTGCGACAGGCCGGCAGCGAGCGCGTCGTAGTGGAGCACGGCCTGCATGTAGACGGAGAGAGCGAAGAAGAGCGCCACCATCGCCGCCCCGCCGAGCAGCATCACGATGTTCCCGAGCGCCAGGTTGTGGTTGCGGAAGACCGCCAGCGGCACCAGAGGCTCTGCAGCGCGCCGCTCGATCAGGACGAACGCGACACCCAGCGCGAGCGCCGCTGCGAACAGGATCATCGGCAGCGGGTGCACGAATCCGAGCTGCTCGACAGCACTGAGGGCGCCGACCAGAGCCACCAGAGCCGACGTGACGGTGACGGCACCGGCCGCATCCAGACGCCCAGGCGTGCGGGCGCCGTCGCGGGTGATGAGCAACGGGATCGCGATCAGCACGAGCGCGCCAACGGGGACGTTGACGAAGAACACCCACTGCCAGCCGAGGGTGGCCGTGAGCACACCGCCGAGCAGGACTCCGGCCGCCGACCCGATCCCGGCGACGGCTCCCCATACGCCGAGGGCCTTCGTGCGCTCCTTGTCGTCAGGGAAGAGATGGGTGAGCAGCGCGAGCGCCGCGGGGGCGAGGAGCGCGGCCGAAGCACCCTGGAGAGCCCTCGCGCCGAGGAGCATCTCGCTCGACATGGAGAGACCGGCGAGCGCGGAGGCAGCGACGAAGCCGCCCGTGCCGATCAGGAACACGCGGCGGTGTCCGTAACGGTCGGCGAGACGTCCGCCGAGGAGGAGGAGTCCGCCGAAGGCCAGCACATAGGCGGTGATCACCCAGGCGAGGGCGGCCGTACTCATGCGGAGCTGGGCACCGAGCACGGGGAGGGCGATGTTCACGATCGAGGCGTCGAGCACGACGAGGAACTGCGCGAGGGCGAGCACGCTGAGTGCGAGCCAACGCCTGGAGCTGCGCGGCGCGGCGGTGGCTCGTGTCGCGGTGGCGGTGGGAGAGGTCATGGGATGCTCCTGTTCTTGTGGGTGGTTGGTTCGGTTCGGCGACGCTAATGAGTGATCGCTCACTCACTCTTGACGGCAAGCGAAAGCGCCCTCTCTAGGGACTGACGTCAGTCGGGGTGGGTGATCCCCTTGGTCAGCAGGGCGACCCAATCCCCCGGGCGCCCGTCGAGCTGCGTGGTGACGATCAGGTGGCAGAGCTGCCCGTAGGCGATGAACCGCTGCACGGCGCCATCCTCGGCGCGAGAGCGCTGTCGGGCGAAGACAGTGATGCGCTCCAACCCTGCGCGAAGCGCCTCGCCGATGGCCGGGATCTCCGCCACCGACTGCGCATGCACCTGCAGCATGAGCAGCTTCCGGTCGGAGATCAGGTGCGCGTAGGCATCCCCCATCGCGTCGAGCAGACCCTCGGGCGAGGTGTCGTCCGCGGCATCCGCGCCTTCTTCGAGGGCGACGAGGATCGCATCGAAGCAGGCTTCCAGGGCGACGACGAACAGCGCCTCCTTACCCGAGTAGAGCTTGAAGACGTAGGCCGGCGAGATCTTGGCCTCGCGTGCGACGTCGGCGACGGTCGTGCCGTGATACCCGCCTCGAGCGAAGGCCGCCAGTGCCGCCGCGGCGACGACGGGCTTGCGGGCGTCTGCCGTGGAGAGGATCGAGCTGCGGGTCGTGGACATATGAGTGACTGTACACTCACTCTCTCGAGTCGGCAAGAGTCTTCCAATCCGAGGCAGAGTCAGTCGCGCAGCACCGAGTCCAGCAGCCCAGGGAACAGGGCGTCGAGGTCGTCACGCCGCAGCGTGAGCATCCGCCGGCGCCCGTTCGGCTCGTTGCGGATGACACCCGCTTCGCGCAGCACCTTCATGAAGTGCGACTTGGTCGACTTCGGGAGGTTGGGGTCGGTGGCATGACAGGCGGCCATGTCGAGAGGGCCGTCCGCGAGCTGTCGCGTGATGGCGAGACGCTCGGGGTCGCTGATCGCGAAGAGCACGTCGGTGAGCTGGATCTCGGAGCGCTCCGGGTGAGGAAGGTCGCCAGGCATGGTTCGATAATAGTTGAACAATTGGCGAAACGCGCGTACGCTCCGATAGTTCGATGATTCTCGAACCGAACGAGGAGACGCCATGACCACCACTGAGCCGATCGTCGCCGTCCCCCTATCGACGACCACCCTGCCGACGACCACCCCGCAGACGCGCGCCCGCTTCGGGTTCGTGCTGGCGATCATCGCGCAGATCCTGATGATGGTCGGTGCGAGCGCGCCGTCGCCGTTCTATCCGGTGCTGGCGCAGCAGATCGGTTTCGCCCCCGTCGTGATCAGTGCCGTGTTCGCGGTCTACGCGGTGGCGCTGCTGCTCACGCTCCTCACCGCCGGTTCCCTGTCGGACCATGTCGGACGCCGACCCGTCGTGATCGCCGGGTTCTTACTGCTCGCCGGAAGCATGTTCCTGTTCTGGCATGCGGATGCCGTGGCGACGCTGTTCCTCGCGCGCATCCTGCAGGGCATCGCGAGCGGCCTGCTCATCTCAGCCCTCTCGGCCACGGTGCTCGACTTCGCGCCGGGCGGCCGCGCGGGTACCGCCGCACTGTGGAATGCACTCAGCCCCGGGATCGGTCTCGCGCTCGGGGCCCTCGCCTCCGGAGTGATGCTCGACGTCAGCGGTGAGGCCCTGCTCGATGTCTTCGCGCCGCTGAGCACGGCGTACATCGTGCTCGCGGCACTGTTCTTCCTCGTTCCGGAGACCGCACCGCGCAAGCCGGGCGTCTGGGCGTCACTGAGCTTCCGGCTGTCGATCCCGACCGCGATCAGGGCCGACTTCTGGCGGGGCGCTCCGGCGATCATCGCGGGGTGGGCCACGGGTGGACTGTTCCTGTCGCTCGGAGCCAACATCGTCCGAGGCGAGCTCGGCGGCGAGGCGCATGTCTGGCAGGGGCTCGGTGTGGTGCTGCTCGCCGGCATCGGAGCCCTGACCGCGTTCACTCTCCGGAAGCTCGCTGCACGGTCGATGGTGCTGTTCGGCACGGCGGCCCTGGCGACCGGAACCCTGCTGTCGCTCATAGCCCTCGGCATCGGCTCACTGCCGTTCTACCTCGTCGCGGCCGCCGTGACCGGTATGGGGTTCGGCACCGCGTTCTCGGGAGTCGTCGCCTCGCTGGCCCCGCGGATCCCGGCGACCCAGCGCGCCGACACCTTCGCCGTGATCTACCTGCTGGCGTATCTGGCCTTCGGCGTACCGGCCGTCATCGCGGGTGCGCTGGTCGGAGTCGTCGGCCTGGAGGCGGTGTGCGTGGGCTACGGGATCGTCGTCATCGCACTGGCAGGTATCGCGTTCACGTTGCGTATGCGCCGCGCGGCATAGAAGCGGAGGAGCGCGTCAGCGCACGACGAGCTCGGGCGTGATCAGCGCGTGCGCAGAGCCGGCCTGAAGGGTGCGCGGGGCGACGATCTCCCCCGTCGGGCCCATGAGGAGTTCGAGGACGGCCGTCGCCACATCCTCGGGCCGTTGCTCGACGCTCGAGAAGCCCAGAGCCTCGGCCGTCGGCGTGTTGTCGAAGCCGATCACGGGAAGCGAGAGTCCGGCAGCGGCGACAGCCAACAGCGCACCGACCGCGAGTGAGTCGCTGGCGCAGACGAGAGCGTCGGGCACGTGTCCCGCGGCGAGCGCCGCGTCGACACAGGCACGCCCGAGGGGAACCCCCTCCTCCGCGGTGAGCCGTTCGCCCTGCGCTCCGGCCGCAGCCATGGCCTCACGCCAGCCGCGCTCACGGTCGTCGCCGGTTCCCGAGCCCGTCGGCCATCCGAGGAACGCCACCCGTCGACCGTGAGTCAGTGCGTGCTCGGTCGCCGCCCGTGTTCCCGCGGCGCCGTCGACGTCGACCCAGAGGTGGCGCGGATCGGCGATATCGTCTTCACCCCACGGTCGGCCGAACGAGATGAAGGGCAGTCCGTCCTGGTCGAGGCTGCGCACGCGCGGATCGTCGCGCGAGGTGCCGGTGATGATCGCGGCGTCGATCTCCGACCCCTCCCACAGCTCCGACAGCCGCTGGATCTCCTCTTCCCGCGTACGTGCGGCGTAGACGAGCATGCGCATGCCGCGCTCGCTCGCCCGCTCGGTGACCGCGTGCACGAAACGGTCGAGCACGACACCCGAGATGCCACCGAGATACGGATCGAGACGGATCCCGATGGTCGAACTGCGTCGCAACCGCAGTCGTCGGGCGGCCGCATGGCGGCGATAGCCGAGGTCGTGGATCGCCGTGAGGACGCGCTCCCTGGTCGCCGGGCGGACGATGTCCGGGGTGTTGAGCACGTTCGAGACGGTCTGCCGCGAGACGCCAGCGCGCTCGGCGACGTCTTCGACGGTCGGCGCCTTCGCCATCGCACCTCCTCATCCGTGTCCGGGTTGACACTTCCCGCGACTCCCGCTTAGCCTATTCCACGCAGAGTTTGATCGTTCAAATTTCTGCGTCGATCCCGCACGGTCCTCCCGAGACCGTCGCCAGAGATCCATCGAACCCGCAGTGACTCATCAAAGGAGAGAGACCATGACACGGCACACCACTCGCGCAGTCCTCGGCACCGGGGCGGTGCTGCTCACGAGCGCGCTCGTGCTCACCGGCTGTGGCTCCGGTTTCGCCGGAGACGACACCAAGGCCGACGGCGAGGGGCTCACCTCCTCCGACGACGCGCTCACGGTGCTGATCGGCTCCTCCGGCGACGCCGAGACCGCGGCCGTGCAGTCGGCTGTCGACGCGTGGTCGGCCGAGTCCGGTACGAAGGTGAAGCTGCAGACCGCGAGCAACCTCGACCAGGAGCTGTCGCAGGGCTTCGCCGCCGGCGACCCCGCCGACCTGTTCTACCTCTCCACCGACCAGGCCTCCGGCTACGCCGCCAACGGATCGCTCAAGGCCTACGGCGACCAGCTCTCCAACAAGGACGACTTTTACCCGTCGCTCGTCGAGAACTTCACGGTCGACGGCACGTTCTACTGCGCACCCAAGGACTTCTCGACGCTGTCGCTCATCATCAACACGCAGATGTGGACCGACGCCGGCCTCACCGACGCCGACCTCCCGAAGACCTGGGACGACCTCTCCGCGGTGGCACAGAAGCTCACCACCGCCGACCACGTGGGCCTGGCCTTCGGCGCCGAGTACCAGCGCGTCGGCGTCTTCATGGCGCAGGCCGGTGGCGGTCTCGTCGACGACGGCACGGTCATCGCCGACGACGCCGCCAACGTCGAGGCGCTCGACTACGTGAAGTCGCACCTGGTCGACGGCACCTTCGCCTACGCCAAGGACGTCGGGGCAGGCTGGGGCGGCGAGGCCCTGGGCAAGCAGTCCGCCGCGATGGTCATCGAGGGCAACTGGATCACCGGAGCGCTGTCGAACGACTACAGCAGCCTCGAGTACACGGTCGCCGAGCTCCCCGAGGGCGCGGGAGGCAAGGGCACGCTGCAGTTCACGAACTGCTGGGGCATGGCTGCCGACAGCCCGAACCAGCAGGCCGCCCTCGAACTGGTCGAGTACCTGACGAGCGCCGACAGCCAGCTGGCGTTCTCGAAGGCGTTCGGCCCGATGCCGTCGATCAAGTCGGCCGCCGACGAGTGGACCGCCGCGAACCCCGAGCTCGCCCCGTTCCTCGCCGGTGCGGATTATGCCCAGTTCCCCCCGAACCAGGCCGGCACCGCCGACGTGATCGCCGACTTCAACTCGCAGCTCGAGTCGCTGAAGACAGCCGACCCGAAGACGATCCTCGACTCCGTGCAGTCGAACCTCGAAGCGGTCGTCGAGTAACCATGGCGGTCAAGGCAGCGTCTCGCCGCGGTGGGGCCTCCGGGCTCCGCCGCGGCGAGGCGGCAGCCGGATGGCTGTTCACGGCGCCGGTGATCGTGATCCTCGGTGTCTTCCTCCTCATCCCGGTGCTCATGGCGCTGTGGGTGAGCGTCTCCGACTGGGGCGGCCGCGGCAGCCCCCTCTCCGGATCGGTCTCGTTCGTCGGCGCCGACAACTTCTCGGCCGTCCTCACCGACGGCGGTCTCGCGACCAAGGACTTCGGCACCGCACTGCGCAACAACGCCTGGTACGTGCTGCTCGTGGTCCCGCTGCAGACCGCGCTCGCCCTGTTCCTCGCGATCCTCGTCAACCGCGCCATGCTCCGCGGCCGCGGCTTCTTCCGCACCGCCTACTACTTCCCCTCCGTGACCAGCACCGTCGCGATCACGGTGCTGTGGATGTTCCTCTTCACCTCCAGCGGCGCCGTCAACGACGTGCTCTCCTGGTTCGGCATCAACGGGCCCAACTGGTTCAACGATCCGCGCGGCATCCTGCATCTGGCACTCGGCACGGTCGGCGTCGATGCCGGTCCCGCGGCGCTCACCCAGAGCGGCACACTCGGAGTGTCGTGGTGGGAGTGGCTCGCCGGTCCGTCCGTCGCGATGAGCGCGTACATCCTGATGGCCATCTTCACGACCTCCGGCACGTTCATGCTCATCTTCCTCGCCGGTCTGCAGAACCTCGGCGCCGACGTCGATGAAGCGGCCATGATGGACGGCGCGAACGGCTGGCAGCGCTTCTGGCGCATCACGCTCCCGCAGCTGCGCCCGACCCTGTTCACCGTGCTGACCCTCGGCCTCATCGGCTGCTGGCAGGTGTTCGACCAGATCTACACGGGCACGCGGGGTGCGCCGAGCAAGACCACGCTCACCCCCGCCTACCTCTCGTACCAGACCGCGTTCCAGAACCAGGAGTGGGGGCAGGGTGCGGCGATCGCGTTCATCCTGTTCGTCATCATCGTGATCTTCACGCTCCTGCAGCGCTGGGTGCTGCGCGACCGGCCGGTGTCGAAGCGTCGCATCCGCGCGTACCAGTCGTTGAAGGGAGCATCGTCATGAGACGGCTCTCGTCGAAGCAGCTGACCTGGCAGATCGCCCTCTACGCGCTGTTGATCATCCTCGCGATCATCTACATCTACCCGTTCCTGATCCAGGTCGCGACGAGCTTCAAGACCGATGAGGATGCCGCGTCCAGCGGGATCACGCTGATCCCCGACGTCTGGACGTTCGCGGCGTACGAGCGCCTGTTCCGCAACTCCGACTTCCCGTCGTGGTTCGTGAACAGCGCGATCGTGACGATCTTCGTCACCGCGGGCCGGGTGTTCTTCAACTCGCTCGCCGGGTACGCGCTCGCCCGACTGCGCTTCCGTGGACGCGGTGTCGTCTTCGCGGCACTCGTGGCGGTGATGTCGGTTCCCACCGTGGTGCTGCTCATCCCCAAGTTCCTCGTGATCAACCAGCTCGGCATCTTCAACTCCTACGCCGGGATGATCCTGCCGCTGCTCGTCGATGCGGCCGGGGTGTTCATCATGAAGAACTTCTTCGAGTCCATCCCCGAGTCGGTCGAGGAGCAGGCGCGCATCGACGGCGCCGGCACGTTCCGACTGTTCTGGTCGGTGGTGCTGCCGATGGCGACGCCCGCGCTCGTGACGATCGTGATCCTGTCGTTCCAGGGTTCCTGGAACGAGCTCAGCCACTTCATCGTGTCGACCAACGACCCTGCCCTGACCACCCTGACCAAGGGTGTCGCGTCCCTCGCCAGCGGTGGACTCAGCCAGGGCACCCAGTATCCGCTCAAGCTGGCGGCCGCGCTCATCATGACGATCCCCGTCGCCGTGATGTTCTTCGTCTTCCAGCGCCGCATCATGAACTCCACAGAAGGAGCCGTCAAGGAATGACCCCCACCCCGCCCCTCCAGCCGCTGCTGGACGACGCCGTGATCATGCTCGAGGCGCCGACCCAGGCCTGGTCCGACGACATAGGCCGCATGGGCA
Source organism: Microbacterium oxydans (assembly GCF_006540085.1). Taxonomy (GTDB): domain Bacteria; phylum Actinomycetota; class Actinomycetes; order Actinomycetales; family Microbacteriaceae; genus Microbacterium; species Microbacterium oxydans. Next base: position 243,719 of record NZ_BJOG01000009.1, read on the forward strand.
CCGCACCGATCCACGGGATCTACCACGGCGACGTCCGGCACATCCGGAGCATCGAGATCACCGTCGACGGCACCGCGCTCGAGTCCATCGGGTGCGTGTCGGCGGTGCCGCAGCAGACGGTGCTGACCGACCTGCTGCGCGGGCTCGACGACGAATCGGCCGACCCGAAGGTGCGGATGGACCGCGATCGCCGGGTCGCCGCCGGTGCGTTCTCGGAGCGGATCACGATCACCTCCCACCTCGACGCACCGGTCGCCACAGCGGTGACAGTGCGGGTGCTCCCGGACTTCGCGCCGATGCAGGAGGTCAAGGCGGGGCTGGGTACCGAGGCGACGTGGAGCTGGGACGGATCCATCTGCCGTGCAGGCGAGGCGTCGTTCACGCTCACCGCTCCCGAAGCCGCGGTGACGCAGGACGGGGAGGCCCTGGTGCTGCGGTGGGATGCGGTGGTGCCGCCACGCGGATCCGTCGCCCTCGGCTGGGCGGTCGACCTCGACGACCCGACGCTCGTCGTCACCGCCGCCCGTCCGTCGCGGGCTCCGCAGCCCGCCGTCCCCGCGGATTCGCGCGCTGCCCGCTGGATGGCGCAGGCGACCGCCGACCTCTCTGCGCTCCGCCTCGCGCTGCCCGACCATCCGGACGACGCGTTCTACGCCGCAGGAGCCCCCTGGTTCTTCACTCTCTTCGGTCGGGACTCGCTCTGGGCAGCCCGCCTCGCCCTCGCGGTCGACCCCGACATGGCGGCCTCGACGCTGCGGGTGCTGGCCCGGCTCCAGGGCACCGGGCACGACGCCTCGACGGCCGAGGCTCCGGGCAAGATCGCGCATGAGCTGCGCAGCGGCGCCCTGTCGTTGCCGAACGAGGGCGTGCACCTGCCGCCGCTCTACTACGGCACGGTGGATGCGACCCCGCTCTGGATCTGTCTGCTCGCCGACGCCCACGCCGAGGGCATGCCCGAGCGAGAGGTGCGGGCACTGCTCCCGCCACTTCGCGCCGCGTTGACCTGGATGACGGTGCACGGCGATGCCTCGGGCAGCGGCTTCATCGACTATGCGGACGAGTCGGGCCACGGACTCGCGAACCAGGGCTGGAAGGACTCCGGCGACTCGATCCAGTGGCGAGACGGACGCCTGGCCGAGGGCCCCATCGCCCTGAGCGAGGTGCAGGGCTATGCGTACGAGGCTGCTGTGCGCGGCGCGGATCTGCTCGACACGTTCGGCGAACCCGGCGGCGCTGAGCTGCGGGCGTGGGCTGCCGACCTGCGCGAACGCTTCCGCGCTGCGTACTGGATCACCACGCCAGAGGGCCGCTACCCCGCGATCGCCCTCGACGCCCACGGCGCCCCGGTCGACACCCTCACCAGCAACATCGGACACCTGATCGGCACCGGCATCCTCGACCCCGAGGAGGAGCGGACCTGCGCCGCCCTGCTGACCGCGCCGAGCATGTCGAGCGGCTACGGCATCCGCACCATGTCGACCGACGCTGCCGGATACTGGCCGCTCAGCTATCACGGTGGCAGCGTATGGGCGCACGACACCGCGATCGCCGTGCACGGCATGATCCGCGCCGGGCTCGATGCCGAAGCACGCGTGGTCGCCGCGCAGTTGCTCGACCTGGCGGAGGGGTTCGACTACCGCGTGCCCGAGTTGCACGCAGGTGATGCGCGCGTGCCCGGAGGCGCGCCCCTTCCCTACCCCGCCGCGTGCCGCCCGCAAGCGTGGTCGGCGGCCGCGGCCGTCGTCGTGACGCACGCCCTGGGCTGACCCGGACGAATCGGACGAGCGATCGGCTGAGCGCCCGCGGGCCTCAGTCGATCGCTCGTCCGTCCTTCCAGACGGTGTCGACGAGCGGAACGCCCGGCCGATAGGCGAGGTGGATGCGGGTCGGCGCCCTCAGCAGCACGAGGTCGGCTCTGGCCCCGGACGCGATCACGCCGACGTCTTCGCGGCGCAGTGCCTTCGCCCCGCCCGCCGTCGCCGCCCAGACGGCCTCGGCCGGGGTCATCCCCATGTCGCGCACGGCCACGGCGATGCAGAACGGCATCGACGAGGTGAAGCTCGACCCCGGGTTGGTGTCGCAGGCCAGCGCCACGGTCACTCCGGCGTCGATCAGGCGTCGGGCGTTCGGATACGGCTGCCGCGTCGAGAACTCCACCCCCGGCAGCAGGGTGAGCACGGTGTCGGAGCCGGCGAGCGCGTCGATGTCGGCGTCCGTCAGATAGGTGCCGTGGTCGATCGAGGCCGCACCGAGCTCGACGGCCAGACGCACGCCCTCTCCTGGACCGAGCTGGCTCGCATGCACGCGGGGGGCGAGTCCGCGCGCGATGCCGGCTTCCAGCACCCGCCGCGACTGCGCGACCGTGAAGGCGCCCGTCTCGCAGAACACGTCGATCCAGGTGGCGTGCGGGGCGCATGCTTCGAGCATGGGCCCGGTCACCAGGTCGACGTACTCGTCCGAGCGGTCGGCGTACTCGGCGGGCACGACGTGTGCGCCGAGGAAGGTCACCTCGGGCGTCACCTCTGCTGCCAGGCGCACCAGGCGCTCCTCGTCGGCGACGCTCAGGCCGTAGCCGCTCTTGATCTCGACGGTCGTCGTGCCCTGCGCGAGCATCTCGTCGAGGAAGCCGCGCAGTCGCGCGCGCAGCTCGTCGTCGCTCGCGGCGCGGGTGGCCGCGACGGTCGAGCGGATGCCGCCGGCCGCGTACTTCTGCCCCGCCATGCGCGCCTCGAACTCGACGGCGCGGTCGCCCCCGAAGACGAGGTGGCTGTGGCTGTCGACGAATCCGGGAATCATCGCACGCCCGGCGGCGTCCACGACCTCGTCGGCTTCCGGTGCCTCTGCCGCGGCACCCACCCAGGCGATCCGCTCGCCCTCGATCAGCACCGCTGCGTCGGCCAGCGTCCCGGTGCGGTCATCAGCCGTCGCGACGTTCGTCGTCAGTTCCGCGATGTTCGTGATGAGCGTCGACATGTCCTCACCCTCTCAGAGCATCGGCACGTTCAGGCCGCGCTCGCGGGCGACGTCGCGCGCGTGCTCGTAGCCGGCGTCGACGTGGCGCATCACACCGGTGCCGGGGTCGTTCGTCAGCACGCGCTCCAGCTTCTGGGCGGCGAGGTCAGAACCGTCGGCCACCGTCACCTGACCGGCGTGGATGGAACGGCCGATGCCGACGCCGCCGCCGTGGTGCAGCGACACCCAGGAGGCGCCGGACGCCGTGTTGAGCAGGGCGTTCAGCAGGGGCCAGTCGGCGATGGCGTCGGAGCCGTCCTTCATCGCCTCGGTCTCGCGGTAGGGCGAGGCGACCGAGCCGGAGTCGAGGTGATCGCGACCGATCACGATAGGAGCCGAGAGCTCGCCCGAAGCGACCATCTCGTTGAACTTGAGTCCGGCGAGGTGGCGCTCCTTGTAGCCGAGCCAGCAGATGCGGGCGGGAAGCCCTTCGAAGTGCACCTTCTCCCCGGCTTTCTCGAGCCAGCGGTGCAGGGCGGCGTCTTCGGGGAAGAGCTCGGCGATCGCCCGGTCGGTCTTGTAGATGTCTTCCGGGTCACCCGAGAGCGCAGCCCAGCGGAACGGCCCTCGTCCCTCTTCGAACTGCGGGCGGATGTAGGCCGGCACGAATCCGGGGAACTCGAATGCCCGGTCGAACCCGCCCAGCTGCGCTTCGGCGCGGATCGAGTTGCCGTAGTCGAACACCGCGGCGCCCGCGTCCTGGAACGCGACCATCGCCTTCACGTGCGCTGCCATCGATGCGCGGGAGCGGCGGGTGAAGTCCTCCGGGTCGCGCTCGGCCTCGGCCTTCCAGTCCGCCACCGAGGTGCCGAGCGGGAGGTAGGCGAGCGGGTCGTGGGCGCTGGTCTGGTCGGTCACGATGTCGATCGGCACCCTGCGGCGCAGCAGCTCGGGGAACACCTCGGCCGCGTTGCCGACGACACCGACCGAGAGGGCCTCTCCGGCGTCCTTGGCGGCGACCACGCGGGCGACGGCCGCGTCGAGATCGGTCGTGTACTCGTCGAGGTAGCCGTGTTCCACGCGGCGGGCGAGGCGCGACTCGTCGACGTCGACGATCAGAACCGCCCCGTCGTTCAGGGTCACCGCGAGCGGCTGAGCGCCGCCCATTCCCCCGGCGCCGCCGGTGAGGGTCAGGGTGCCGCGCAGCGAGTCGCGGCCGAGCGAGCGGGCCACGGCGGCGAAGGTCTCGTACGTGCCCTGCAGGATGCCCTGCGTGCCGATGTAGATCCACGAGCCGGCGGTCATCTGCCCGTACATGATGAGTCCCAGCTCTTCGAGCTTGCGGAACTCGGGCCACGTCGCCCAGTCGCCGACCAGGTTCGAGTTGGCGATGAGCACGCGCGGGGCCCACTCGTGGGTGCGGAACACGCCGACCGGCTTGCCCGACTGCACGAGCAGGGTCTCGTCCGGTTCGAGCTCGTCGAGGGTGCGCACGATCGCGTCGTAGGCCTCCCAGCTGCGGGCGGCCTTGCCCGTGCCGCCGTAGACGACCAGGTCTTCCGGGTGCTCGGCGACCTCGGGGTCGAGGTTGTTCATGAGCATGCGCTTGGCGGCTTCGGCGCCCCAGCTCTTCGCGGTGCGCTGATTGCCACGGGCAGCGCGGACGACTCGCGATCCGGAAGCGGTGCTTTCTGATGAGACGTTCTCAGCCATGAGTGTGCTCCTTTGCGATGCGGGCGACGTCGCCCGACTGGACGAGGGCGGTGACGGCTTCCATGTCCGGGGACAGGAAGCGGTCGGGTCCAGGACCTGCGGCGACGGTGCGGACCAGGTCACGAACGGCTCCGGTCGCGGGTCCCGCCTGCAACGGCGCGCGCAGATCGAGGGCGCGGGCGCCGGTGAGGATCTCGATGGCGAGCACGCGGCCGAGGCCGTCGATCGCGCGGCGCAGCTTGCGGGCGGCGGCCCATCCCATCGACACGTGGTCCTCCTGCATGGCGGACGACGGGATCGAGTCGACCGAGGCGGGGACGGCGAGACGCTTGAGCTCGGAGACGATGCCGGCTGCCGCGTACTGCGCGATCATGAGGCCGGAGTCGACGCCGACCTCGTCCGCGAGGAACGGCGGGAGTCCGTGGCTGCGGGCCGGGTCGAGTGCGCGGTCGGTGCGACGCTCGGAGACCGAGGCGACGTCGGCGACCGAGATCGCGAGGAAGTCGAGCACAGCGGCGACCGGAGCCCCGTGGAAGTTGCCGTTCGACTCGATGCGCCCGTCGAAGGTGATGACGGGGTTGTCGATCACGCTGGCGAGTTCGCGTCCGGCGATCAGCGTCGCGTGGGCGAGGGTGTCGCGGGCGGCGCCGTGCACCTGGGGCGAGCAGCGCAGCGAGTAGGCGTCCTGCACGCGGCCGTCATCCGGACCCTTGTGGCTCGCGACCATGGGGGAGTCGCCGAGGAAGGCGCGGAGATTGGCCGCGGACTCGGCCTGGCCCGTCTGTGCGCGGAGGGCCATCAGGTCGGCGGCGAACACGGCGTCGGTGCCGAGCTGCGACTCGACCGACATGGCCGCGGCGATGTCGGCGGTGAGCAGGAGCGTCTCGAGGTCGTGGAGTGCGAGCACCAGCGTGCCCAGCATGCCGTCGGTGCCGTTGATGAGCGCGAGCCCCTCCTTCTCGACGAGGGTGAGCGGCTCGATGCCCGCAGCAGCCAGGGCCTCGGCGGCGGGGACCAGTGCGCCGGATGCGTCACGCACGTCGCCTTCGCCCATCGCGGCCAGGGCGATGTGCGCGAGAGGGGCCAGGTCGCCCGAGCAGCCGAGCGAGCCGTACTCGCGCACCACGGGGGTGATGCCCTCGTTGAGCACGGCGGCGTAGGTCTCCACCACGACCGGGCGCACGCCGGTTCGACCGGAAGCGAGGGTCTGCAGGCGCAGCAGCTGGAGTCCGCGGACGACCTCGCGCTCGACCTCGGCGCCGGTGCCCGCGGCGTGCGAGCGGATCAGACTGGCCTGCAGCTGCAGGCGACGGTCGGGGGCGATGAAGGTGGTCGCCAGAGCACCGAATCCGGTGGAGACACCGTAGTGCGGGTTCGGGTCGGCGGCGAGGCCGTCGATCACACGGCGGGTGTCGGCGACGCGGGCGAGGGCTTCGGCGTCGAGCTGCACGGGGGCATCGTGACGGACGACGGCGACGACATCGGCGGGCGACAGCGGGGCCGCTCCGACCAGCACGGGGGCGAGTTCGGTCATGGTTCGATTCCACACCCGACGCGTCGTGTGAGACACCCGTTCGTGCGATGCTTTGTCTGTGATCCCAGACAAAACGACCAGCGCTCAGGCACCGGGGACGCAGGCACGGGTGGCGGACGTCCCGGTGTCCGACGCGCCGACCGCGCAGGTGCCTGCGGCGGAGAACACGCTCCGCATCCTGAGCTATCTCGCCGGACGGCCGGCCCCCGTGGCGGCGTCGGCGATCGCGCGCGAGCTCGATCTGCCGCGGTCGACGGTCTATCACCTGCTGACCACCTTGGCCGCTCACGGCTTCGTGCTGCACCTGCGCGAAGAGAGACGCTGGGGACTGGGTACTTCGGCTTTCGAGCTCGCCGGCGGGTACACCCGGCAACAGCCACTGGCGCGACGAGGCCGACCTTTGGTGGCTGCTCTTTCGGACCGGCTGGGGGAGAGCGCGCACCTGGCGGTGATGAGCGGTGGGGACGTGCTGTACATCGTCGAGGAACGCGCACCTCGGAGGCCCGCGTTGGTGACGGACGTGGGCGTGCGTCTTCCGGCGCACCTCACGGCTTCGGGCCGCGCGATGCTGGCCGCGCTCCCCCGGGAACAGGTCCGGGCGCTCTACCCGGACGTCTCGGCATTCCCCGACCGCACCGGTCTCGGGCCGCGGACGCCGCGAGAGTTGCGTGAGCTGCTCCGGGATGTGCGGTCCCGGGGGTATGCGACGGAGAACAGTGAGATCGCGGACGGCTTGCGCAGTGTGGGTGCGGCGGTGCTCGACGCGGCGGGGTGGCCTGTTGCTGCGGTGGCGGTGACGTGGGGCCGTGCGGATCTGGATGAGGAGCTGCTCGCTGCCGCTGTGCGGGAGTGCGCCGCCATGCTCGAGGCGCGCTTGAAGCGCTGAGCCGTGCGGCCACGGTCGCGTTAACGCAGAAGAGCCACCCCGCGAGGGATGGCTCTCCGTGCTCGCATGGAGCACAACGCAAGAAAGCCACCCAGCATTGGGTGGCTTTCTTGTTT
>NZ_BJOG01000010.1 GCF_006540085.1 Microbacterium oxydans
ACCGCCGTGTTCCCGGTCATGCGACCGCTCCTTCCCCACCGACACCACGACCGGCACGACGCGCCAGACGCTGGCGTCGCGCAGCCACCGGAACCAGGCGCAGCTTCGGATTCACGATCTCGTCGATCGCGAAGTTGATCAGAGACAATGCGGTCCCGATGAGGGCGATGATCAGACCGGGTGGCACGAACCACCACCAGGCACCGCTGCCCACGGCCTGCCCGGTCTGGGCGTCGTTCAACACCGTTCCCAGGGTGATCGAACCGGTCGGTCCGAGGCCGAGGTACGACAGGCCCGCTTCGCCGAGGACAGCGAAGATCACACCGAAGATGAGCTGGGCCGCGAGCAGCGGGACGAGATTCGGGAGGATCTCGACGAAGATGACCCGAAGTGGACGCTCGCCCGCGACGACCGACGCCGCGACATAGTTCCGCGTGCGCAGGGAACGTGCGGTGCCACGGAGAACCACGGCTGACCCTGCCCAGCCGGTGATACCGAGCACGAGAGCCACCAACAGCGAGCTACGCGCGAGGTCGCCAAGCCCCTCGGTGTGCTGGACATATGCCGCGATCACCATGACTAGAGGCAGGCCGGGGATCACGAGCATGATGTTCGTGGCCAGCATCAGGGTCTCATCGAGAGCTCCACCGAAGTAGCCGGCCAGTACACCGAACACCAGGGCGAGGAAGAGCGCCACCGCCCCCGCGACCGCGCCGACGAAGAGCGATCCCTGAGTGCCTGTCGCCACTTGAGCGAGCACATCGAAGCCGAGCTTGGTCGTGCCGAGCGGGTGCTCGGGACTCGGCGGGAGCAGCGGGTCGAAGCTCGCGTCGCGCGGATCGCCGAGAAGCAGCGGCCCGATGAGCCCGAACAGCACGATCACTCCGAGGAGGACCACACCGACGAGAAGCTTGCCGGAGAGCCGAGGTAGTCCGTTCCGCAGACGTGCCGACCGCGCGACGGCGACGGCGTGTGTGGACTCGGACGGGGAAACGATCAGGTCAGCCATCGCGGCGCACTCTCGGGTCGATGAAGCCATAGAGGAGGTCGATGAGGAAGTTCGCCGCCAGCACCGTCAGGGTGATGACGAGGAACACTCCCTGCATCAGGGCATAGTCGAGGCCCTGAACGGACTGGATCATCAACTTGCCGAGCCCCGGATAGCTGAAGACCTGTTCGGTGACGATCGAGCCGGCCACCACGAATCCGAGCGCGATCCCGAAGCCGGCGAGGCTCGGGATGGAGGCGTTGCGCGCCGCATATGCGGTGCGGATGCGTGAGGGTCGCAGTCCTTTGGCCTCCGCGGTGAGGACGTAGTCCTCCGACATCGTCTGCACCATCATGTTCCGCATCCCCAGCAGCCACCCTCCGACCGACGAGATCACGATCGTCGCAGCGGGGAGCAGAGCGTGAACGAACGCGCTGGCGAAGAAGGCCGGTGACCACTCAGGGCCGGCGGGGAACTCGAACACGTCGTACCCGCCGATGATCGGCAACAACCCCAACTGCACCGAGAAGACTGCGACCAGTACGAGCGCGAGCCAGAAGTACGGGATCGACTGCAGAAAAGTGGTGATCGGCACGAGCTGGTCGACCCACGTGCCCCGGAACCAGCCGACCCACGCACCGGCGATGATTCCGAGGACGAACGAGATGATGGTGGCTGCTCCGACGAGCGTCACCGTCCACGGCAATGCCGCAGCGATGAGCTCGCCTACCGGGGCCGGGTATCGGGTCGACGACACCCCGAGATCACCGTGCAGCAGCCGACCCCAGTAGGCGAGGTATTGATCCCACAGCGTCGATCCCTTCTCCGCCCCGAGGATCGAGGTGATCGCTTTGATCGTCTCCTCGGACAGCGGCCTCCCCCCGTTCGCGCGCCGGAGCTTGCCCAGCATGATCGCGGCAGGGTCGCCGGGGAGCAGTCGCGGCAGCAGGAAGTTGAGGGAGATCGCGGCCCACAGCGTGATGATGTAGAACGCGATGCGGCGCATCCAGAACTTCACGAGCCTCTCCTCTCTGTGGATCGAGCCATGGGTGATGGTCCTACTTCTCGACGGGGCGGAGGTGGGTCAGGATCACTGCCGACGCCGTCGACAGGTACGGCAGAGGTGCCGCATACAGGTCGTCATCGCTCGGCCACCCGGTGAAATCCGCCGTGTTGAAGAACGACTGCGACGCGTTGAGCACGACCGGGATGTAGGGCAGATCACGGGCGATCTCCGTCTGCACCATCGCGTACGCGTCCTTCTTGATCACCTCGTCCTGGGTCGCTCCCGCTCGCTTGACCGCTTCATCCACTGCGGGATTCGTGTAGCGGGCATAGTTCTGCCCCTTGGTCGGCTCCTCGCCGACCTTCGCCGTCGCGGTCGTCGTGAAGTAACGGTCATAGTTGGAGAACGGATCGGCCACCAGCGACTGCGTGATGCCGTAGAGCGCGAGCTGGAACTCGCCGGTCGAGATCGGCGTCCAGTACTCGGCCTCCGAGACCGTCCGTGCGTTCACCCGTATGCCGGCCTTGGCCGCCTGCGAGCTGATGAGCTTGGCCGCATCGTTGTAGTCCGTCCACCCGTCGGGTGAGAAGAGGTCGAGCTCGATGGGCATGCCGTCCTTGCCGTAGAACCCGTCACTCCCCTTCGTGTAGCCGGCCGCTTCGAGGATCCCCTCGGCGCTGGCGGCATCCGGCTCCTGAGGGCTGACCGCCAACGATGGATCACTCAGCCACTTCTCGTCGCGAGGGAGCAGGGCGAAGCTCGGCGACGCCTCGCCGGAGAGACCGGCGAACGCCTTGCCGCTGATCGCACCGCGGTCGATCGCGACGTTCAGTGCCTGACGCACGGCGGGATCGGTCTGCGCACCCGTGCAGCCCATCGACGCGTCCGCGCAGGTCATGATCACGGTGGGGTCCTGCTGCTGGTTCATCGTGCTGATGCGCCCGTTGGAGGTCACCCCGTCGGGATTCGCGATGAACTGGCCGACCCAGTCGAGCTTTCCCGTCTTCAGCAGGTCCTCCGACGACTGGTTCGAGTCGATCCCGATGTCCTGCACTTCCTTGATCGCCGGTGCGCCGTCGCGGAAGAGCGGGTTCGCCTCGAGCGTGTAAGCGGCGTCCGTGAACGACTTGAGCGTGTACGGTCCCGAGCCCACCGGCTTCGGGTTCGTCTCCGTCATGTAGTCGTCGATCTCGGACCAGATGTGCTTCGGGATGATCCAGGTGGAGCCGAGGATCAGCGAGGTCGCCGTGAACTTCGGAGACGAGTACGTCACGACCACTGTGGTGTCATCGGTGGCATCGACCGACACCATGTCGGGGTCGAGGTTGGAGCCGTATCCGAGGCTGAAGGCGACGTCCTCGGCCGTCAGATCTTCGCCATCGCTCCACTTGAGGTCGGGCTTGATGGCGATCGTGAGGACCGTCCCGTCCTCGTTGAACTCATATGAGTCGCCCAACAGGCCGACAGGCGCATCGTCCGAGAGCTGGTTGAAGAAGAAGAGCGGCTCGTAGATGGCACCGAACGTCATGTGCGTCGCGGTGTCGACGGCGAACGGGTTGAAGTTGTTGGTGATGGGCGTCATCGACCCCGACCACATGCGGAGCGGGCGATCACCTCCCGACGAGCCGCCATCGGATGTGCAGCCGGCCAATGCGAATACCAGCGCTGCGGCGCCGGCGACGAGAGGAAGGGACTTCCTCCAGCGGTTGTCGTGCATGGAAACCTCGTCTCAAGAGCTTCATTGCGGAAGTCGAGCAGGGCGGACGGGCATCCGCTCTGAGGCGAGGTTATAGTAAAGGCCCTTTCTGGTAAAGCCCTTTCTAGTTATTCCTTCCGCACGAGAATGGCCTCGCGCAGGAGCGCGAGGCCATTCGGTGCTCCCCCGCAGCAATCAGCCGCGGACGGGCGGACTCAATACCAGATGTCGAGAGACGGCGCGGGGAAGGTGATGAAGGCTCGGTCGAGGGCCTCGACCGCAGCGGCATCGGCGGCGATGCGGCCGGCACCGTGCAGCGTCGCAGCGCGGACCCCTCCCGCATACAGGGCGGAGAGCGCGGAGACATCGAGCGTGACATCGACGTCTGTCGCGGAGTCGGTCACCGGATCGACGGTGGCGACGCAGGAGTCGTCCACGTGCAGGCGCCAGTCGCCGTTCGCGAAGCCGAGGGAGTCTTCCACGCGGATGACGGTGTCGATCGGCGCCGAGTAGCGACGGGCGGTCAGCGCGGCAGGGATGTCGAGCACGCGCAGCCAGCCGTGGTCGTGCACCTCCTGCTTCACGCCGCGGGTGTCGTGCACGAGCCATGGCAGCGGGTCGTCGACCGGGCGGAGGTCGGCGACCACCTCGTCGACGAGATCGTGCTGCAGAGCGAAGCGCCAGAGCGCCGTGCGCGCGTCCGTCGTCTCGGCGACCAGCAGGCGCACGTCCATCCGGAACCGGAAGGTGCCGGCGGCCTCACCGACGGTGTAGGCCATGACGCCACGCAGCACGCCGTCCTCGTCGCGATAGCGCACCCCACGTGCCTGGTCGCGGTCCGGGGTGGGGGACACGCCTGCGTACCCCTCCCATCGACCTTGCCAGCCCGGGATCTGCCCCGCGGCCCTCCCCCGTGCACGTTCGTGGACCGTGCCGAGGTCTGCAGCGAGGGTCTCCCGGTCGACGTACTCGAGGGTGCCGAGCGGGGTCGGGCCGCTCCAGCCGGCGCGGCGGGTGTCGACCGTGTGACGCGCGACGGGGATCGCGGAGCCGAAGCCGTAGCGACCATAGATCGTCGCCTCCGACACCGTGAGGCCCGCGATGGGCACACCGGAGGCTGCCGCAGCGCGAAGCTCTCCTTCGAGAAGCGCCCTGGCTATCCCGCGGCGGCGATGCGTCGCCGACACCGTCACCACGCTGATGGCCCACATGTCGATCTCACGCCCACCGGGAACGGTGAGCGGCGTCACCCAGCCGTTGATGGTCGCGACGGGAAGGTCGGCATCGACGGCGCCCTGCTCGTACACCCCGACGTTCCGCCGTTCGGCGAAGGTCTTGCGCACCTGGGCGATCATCTCGGTGCTCGGCTCAGGCCCGAGGAACCCGCGGTCGACCGCGCGCTCGAATGCCGATGCCTTCGGGTCGTCGCTCAGATCGACGACGCGATAGTCGAGACCGGCTCCGGCCAGTCGTTCCCTCGAGGTGGTGTCAGCGGGTACGTCTCTCGCATCGATGGAGGTCATCCACCCACACTACCGACGCCCTCCGACCCGGAGTCAGTGCTGGGCTGCCTGCACTGCCCGCAGCCGGGCGAACACCTGGTCGCGCAGCTCCTCGGGTGCGGTCTCCTTGCAGGCCCGCGCGATCACATCGGTGAGGGTGGTGGCGACGAGAGCCTCATCCCGACAGGACGGGCAGTTCTCCAGATGCTCGCGGATCTCGGTGTGCTCGGTCTTGCACACCTCGTTGCGGAGGTACTCCTCCAGATCCTGACGGGCTTTGTCGCAGCCGCAGTCACTCATTTCTTGCTCCTCGTCTCGGCCGCGGCGATGCCCCGCTCAGCGGCGTAATCTGCCAGCAGCTCCCGCAGCATCCGCCTGCCACGGTGCAGACGGCTCATGACGGTGCCGATGGGGGTCTTCATGATGTCGGCGATCTCCTGATACGCGAAACCCTCGACATCCGCGAGATAGACCGCGAGACGGAAGTCCTCCGGCACGGCCTGCAGCGCGTCCTTGACGACGGAGGCGGGCATCCGGTCGATGGCCTCCGCCTCGGCCGACCGGCTGTGCGACGCCGTCGTCGACTCCGCTCCGCCCAGCTGCCAGTCTTCGAGCTCGTCGATCGTGCCCTGGAACGGCTCCCGCTGACGCTTGCGGTAGATGTTGATGTAGGTGTTCGTGAGGATCCGGTAGAGCCACGCCTTGAGGTTCGTACCCTGCGAGAACGTCGCCCAGGACCCATAGGCCTTGACGAAGGTCTCCTGCACGAGGTCTGCGGCGTCGGCGGGATTGCGCGTCATACGCATCGCGGCGGCGTAGAGCTGGTCCATGAACGGGAGCGCCTGCTCTTCGAACTCGCGCCGAGGGTCGCCGACGGTGTCTGCGGTTGCGGTGTCATCCATCACCGGCCAGTCTAGGCCGCTGAGGTCGATCACCTCGCGCTCCAACGTCGCCGTCATACTCGCTCCTTCGGTGGGGTGGGAGCCTGTCGTTCGCGACGAAGCTCCCTGCGTTTACTAAGGTGAGAACCGATGAGCGCCAACAGGTATTCCCCCTCCCGCGTGCAGGGCGCCTACACCGCGCCCTCGACCGACGTGCCCGTGCACGCCGAGCTCACGATCCCCGGTTCGAAGTCGCTGACGAACCGCGAGTTGATCATCGCCGCGATCGCCGACGGTCCAGGCCGCCTGATCGCCCCTCTGCACTCCGACGACTCCGCGCGCATGGTCGACGCGCTGCGTGCCCTCGGGGTGGGCATCGACGAGGTGGATGCCGGTCATGAGTTCGGGCCTGACCTCGTCGTCACCCCTGCGAGACTCGACGGCGGCACCACGATCGACTGCGGGCAGGCCGGCACCGTCATGCGCTTCATCGCTCCGCTGGCCGGACTCGCCGAGAACGACGTGCATCTCACCGCGCACGAGACCGCCCTCCATCGGCCGATGGGGGGCCTCATCAGCGCGCTGCGCGACCTCGGAGTCGACATCGACGACGAGGGCACCTGGGCTCTTCCGTTCACGATCCGCGGCCACGGGCGCATCCGCGGGGGTCGCGTCGAGATCGATGCCTCCGCATCGAGCCAGTTCGTCTCCGGGCTCCTCCTCGCCGCTCCGCGTTTCGATGTGGGACTGCACCTCGTCCACACCGGCGAGCACCTGCCGAGCCTTCCGCACATCGACATGACCATCGAGGCACTCAGCCGCCGAGGCATCCGCATCGAGCGCCCAGCCGTCGGCGAATGGCTTGTCGAGGCGGGCGTCCCCCGCGCCAAGGAGATCGCGATCGAACCCGATCTCTCGAACGCCGCACCGTTCCTCGCCGCCGCGCTCGTCACCGGTGGATCCGTGTCGATCACGGGCTGGCCTCCGCACTCCACCCAACCGGGCGCCCTCCTGCCGGAGATCCTCCAGGCGACCGGAGCTCACGTCGGGCGGCACGGCGGAACGCTGACTGTGCGCGCGGGCTCCGGCATCCGCGGTCTCGACCTCGATCTCTCGGCGGCGAGCGAGCTCACCCCGACACTGGTCGGCCTCGCCGCCTTCGCGGACTCCCCGACGACGATCCGCGGCATCGGGCACATCCGCCTGCACGAGACCGATCGAATCGCCGCGCTGATCGGGAACCTGCGTGCCCTCGGCGGCGAGGCCGAGGAACTGCCGGACGGACTCCGCATCATCCCGCGCCCGCTGCACGGCGGACGCTGGGCTGCGCACCACGACCACCGCATGGCAACGACCGGCGCGCTCATCGGTCTCCGTGTCCCCGATGTGGAGATCGACGACATCGGCACCACTGCGAAGACCCTCCCGGAGTTCACGATGCTCTGGGAGCGGATGCTGCGGGGCTGACGGTGAGCTGGCTCGACAACGCCGACGACCTCGAAGACGACTTCGAGGACTTCGACGAGAGCAGCATCCGCACCCGCCCGAACCCCAAAGCCAACCGGCCGCGCACGAAGCGCCGTCCCGCGCACGAGGACGCGCAGGTGGGGCGAGTGCTCGGTGTGGATCGGGGTCGCTACTCCGTCCTGCTCGGGGAGGACACGGCGGAGGAGCGCACGATCACCACCACACGTGCGCGCGAGCTGCGCCGAACACCCATCGTCACGGGCGACCAGGCCCGAGTGGTCGGCGACACCTCGGGAGACGATGGCACCCTCGCCCGTATCGTCGGCATCGTGGACCGGACCTCGCTTCTCCGACGCAGCGCGGACGACACGGACCAGGTCGAGCGGGTGATCGTCGCCAACGCGGACCAGATGCTCATCGTCGTCGCGGCCGCCGACCCCGAACCCCGTGCGCGCCTGGTCGATCGCTATCTCGTGGCAGCACTCGACGCCGGCATCCGCCCCCTTCTCGTCGTCACGAAGACCGACATCGCCGACCCGACCGAGTTCCTCACGCATTTCGAGGGGCTGGACCTTCGGGTGTTCACGAGTTCCCAGGACGAGATGCCCGTCGAGGAGATCGGCGAGGCTCTCATCGGTCACTCCACGGTGTTCGTCGGACACTCCGGAGTCGGCAAGTCGACACTCGTCAATGCACTCGTCCCCACAGCGCTGCGCGCCACGGGACACGTGAATCAGGTGACAGGACGCGGACGCCACACGTCGTCGTCGACCGTGTCCCTGCGTTACCAGGGAGCGGGTGGCACCGGCTGGGTGATCGACACCCCTGGGGTGCGCTCGTTCGGACTCGGCCATGTCGATCCGGCCAACATCCTCGCGGCCTTCACCGAGCTCGCGACGATCGCCGAGGACTGCCCCCGCGGCTGCACCCATCTGGCCGATGCCCCCGACTGCGCGCTCATCGAGGCGGCGGAACGAGGCGAGCTGGGAGAGACCGGTCGTGCGCGACTCGACTCTCTGCAGCGGCTGCTGCAGACGTTCGCAGACAAGGCGGAGCAGACGCCCGGGCGTTAGGCTGGAGGCGTGACCCAGCGCCTCGAACCAGGAACCGCCGCCCCCGACTTCTCACTCCTCGACCAGGACGGGAACACCGTCCGCCTCGAGGATCTGCGCGGCCAGAAGACCGTGCTGTACTTCTACCCGGCGGCGATGACCCCCGGATGCACCACCGAGGCCTGCGACTTCCGCGACAGCATCTCGTCCCTCCAGGGCGCCGGCTACCGCGTGGTCGGCATCTCGCGTGACGACCCCGCGACGCTGACGAAGTTCCGCGAGCGCGACGCCCTCACCTTCCCGCTCCTCAGCGACCCCGATCACGCGGTCCACTCCGCGTACGGTGCGTGGGGAGAGAAGATGAACTACGGCAAGCTCGTCGAAGGCGTCATCCGCTCGACCTTCGTCCTCGACGAGGACGGCACGATCGTGCTCGCGCAGTACAACGTCAAGGCCACCGGCCACGTCGCGCGTCTGCGCAAACAGCTCGGCATCGACGCCTGACCTGCCCCGTAGGCACCTCCCGAGCCTCGGAGATCCGAGCTCCGGAGGTCACTCCGCCGCGCGCTGCGGCCCTTCGCGACGGGCGCTCGTGATCAGCAGCGCGAAGCCGGCCAGGCCGGGGAGCCCGACTCCGAGCGTGAACGGCCAGGAGATCGGCTGCAGCGTGAGAGAAGCCAGCGCGAGCGCCACGGCGAGCACCTGGAAGACCACTCCCCCTGAGCGCGCCCAGGACTTCCCGGAGCGCGTGCCCACCGCGAAGGCGACGAGGGCTGCGGCACCGATCAGCGTGAGCACGATGAGCGCGAGGGCGGTCGGGAGAGAGGCCGCGTCACCCGCACCGAGGCCGGCGAGTTCGATCACCGCGAAGACCAGGAGCGCCACTGCCTCGAGAGCGAGGACGGCTGCTGCCGCGAGGGCGATTCCGGGTGCGCGCACGGTGTCTCCCATGGATCGAATGAGGAGAAAACCCTTGATTTCACGGTTTTCATGTAACAGAATAGAGAAAGTCATGTGCTCCCACAGCGGCGTGGGGCGAGCGTTCACGCTCGCATCACAATTCGCGGGCATTCCGTCCGCATCTCAACAGGGTAGCGGAACCCGAACTACTACCCGAATCCGAGAGGTCGCATCGCGACATCTCATGAAATCCACACCGAGGAGCCCCCATGGACTGGCGCGATAAGGCCGCCTGCCTGACTGTCGACCCCGAGCTTTTCTTCCCCGTGGGGAACACCGGCCCGGCCGTCGATCAGATCGAGAAGGCGAAGACCGTCTGCGCCACCTGCACGGTCACCGAGATCTGCTTGCAGTACGCCCTGGAGACCAGCCAGGACTCCGGCGTCTGGGGCGGCCTCTCCGAGGACGAGCGCCGCGCTCTCAAGCGTCGCGCCGCCCGCGCACGCCGCGCCTCCTGAACTTCCGGAAGCGGCCTGAGATCGACTCTCAGGCCGCTTCCGTCTGTCCGGACCCTGCTGCGCTCAGCGTTCCAGCCAGCGCAGCGGGATGTCGATGACCACCTCGGTGCCGTCGCCGTCGCTCCCGTGCCACTCGATGGTGCCGCCGAGCTCGCCCTGGATCAGGGTGCGGATGATCTGCGTGCCGAGCCCCTGACCGATCCGCCCTTCCGGCAGACCGAGGCCGGTGTCGCGCACCGTGACACGGAGGTTGTCCTCTGTGCGCTTCGCGTCGATCGTCACGACACCCTCCTGGCCGGCGAGCCCATGCTCGACCGCGTTCGTGACGACCTCCGTCAGTGCGAGCGCGAGCGGGGTCGCGTACTCGCTCGGCAGGACTCCGAACCGCCCGGTCGACTGGGTCCGTGCCCGGGTGTTCGGCGCGGAGGCGACCTCGGCGACGAGCTTGAGCACACGGTGGAAGACCTCGTCGAAATCGACCTTCTGGGTGAGGCCCTGAGCGAGGGTGTCGTGCACCACGGCGATCGCGTCCACGCGGCGCATGGCCTGCGTCAAGGCGTCGCGTGCCTCGTCGGAGTGCGTGCGGCGAGCCTGGATGCGCAGGAGCGAGGCCACGGTCTGCAGATTGTTCTTGACCCGGTGATGGATCTCGCGAATCGTGGCGTCCTTCGTGATGAGCTCCTGCTCCTGATGGCGGAGCTCCGACACATCACGGCACAGCACGATGGCGCCGATGCGCGTGCCATGGTCCTTGAGGGGGATGGCGCGCAGGGATACCGTCACGCCGCGGGCCTCGATGTCCGTGCGCCACGGAGCGCGCCCCGTGACGACCACGGGCAGCGACTCGTCGACCTGGCGGGAGGGCGGGACGAGTCGGGTGGTGACCTCGGCCAGCGATTCCCCCTCGAGCTCATCGTCGAAGCCCATCCGGTTGAATGCGGAGAGCGCGTTCGGGCTGGCGAAGGTCGTGATCCCGTCGACATCGATGCGGATGAGGCCGTCGGAGGCGCGAGGGGCTCCTCGGCGGGGCGAGGTGGGGGCCGTCAGGTCAGGGAAGCTGCCGTCGGCGATCATGCGGAACAGATCGTTCGCGCACTCGTCGAACGTGATCTGCTGTCGCGAGGGCGTGCGCACCTCGCCGAGGTTCGTGTGGCGGGTGACGACCCCGATCACAGTGGACTGGGCGTCAGCTCCGCGCTTCACGGTGACGATCGGCACCGCTCGCACCCTCGTCGGTGTCTCCTCGAACCAATCGGGCGAGGAGGAATCGACGATCTCGGCGGACTCGAATGCCCCCTGCACCTGGGTGCGCCACTGGGGCCGCACCCGCTCTCCCACGATGTCGCGATAGAAGAGCGTGGCCGCACCGCTGGGCCGGGCATGCGCGACGGCGATGAACGACCCGTCCTCGGTCTGGATCCAGATCACGATGTCGGCAGAGGCGAGGTCTGCGAGAAGCTGACCGTCGCCGGCGAGTCGATGGAGCCATTCGACATCGCTGTCGTTCAGGCGCCCCTGGGCATGGGCGAGATCACTGAGGGTTGACACCTGACCAGCCTACGGTCAGATGCCTCAGAGAATCGCCAGCGAAGTCGCGCGCCACCGACGATCGATTCCCTCCAGCCGGACGGCGACCGCCCGGGTGCGGCCGGGCCCCGCCACCACGACGACGGCCTCGATCACCCCGTCGAGAGGTTCTGTGACCCTCAGCGCCCTGATCTCGAACGTCGGCCGCGCGGGCACCACCCCGCGCGCGCTGCGTGCCCTGGCGGACAGGTTCGCGCGCGTCACCAGGCTCCGGAACGCGTCTTCGCTGAGCCATCGGGCGAGCTGGTCGACCTCCCTGACCCCGGCGAGGACCTCGAGGACGCCGTGTGTGAGGCTGCGCAGAAGCGGTACAGGATCGGGAAGCTCGCTGGTCGACGTCGGCTGGGGTGCGAAGTACTCGTGCGGCATCATGACGGACTCTCGATCGGGACGGTCTGCGAGTGAGCCAGTACAGCAGCGCGTGCATCTCGACAGGGCCGGGATCGACGAAGAATGTGGATAACTCGTATGCCCCGTATCCCGGTCGCCTACGCTCTGTCGAATGCACTGGGACCGACTGTTCGAAGACCTCGAGGGCCAGCTCGCCTCGGAATGGGAGGCGGAGCGTGCGGTGCTCGATGCCGAGTCGGAGCGGCTGCGGATCGCGCGGCTGGATCTGCGCCATCGCCTGCGCGCACTGTGCGGCGGCGGCGCCGAGGCCACCATCGACCTCATGAGCGGGCGACGGATCCCCGTCTCGCTGCGGACCCTCGGAGCGGACTGGATAGCCGTGAGGACGAGAGGAACCGGCGGCGGCAGCCCCGCTTCCGGCACATCGATCCTTCCCCTCCTCGCGGTCGCGGGGATCACGCTGGATCACGGGATGATCCTCGCGAGTCTCGATGAGCCCACGGCCGCAGACGTGCCACTGCGGGAACGGATGACGCTCGGCTTCGTGCTGCGCGATCTCGCCCGGCGTCGTGTGCCGGTGCGCATCACCACACTCGTCGGTGACGACCTCCACGGAACCATCGATCGTGCGGCCGCCGACCATCTGGATCTGGCCGTGCACGATCCCGGCGAAGCGCGATCGGCCGCGGCGGTGCAGGCGTTCCGCGTCGTCCCGTTCTCTTCACTCGTCGCGCTGCGGGCTTCGAGCGGTCAGATGCCCTGAGCGGCGGACGTTCCCCAGACCTCGGGGAAACTCGCCGTCTGAGACTGTCGCCACAGCGCCATCCGGCGGGCGATCTCCGATTCCTCGGACAGATAGCCGTCGAGGCTGGACTCCTCCACTCGCCACCGAGGCGGTGAACCGAGCCGAGCGCCCCTCAGCCTCCCCTCCTGCACGAGGGTGACCACCTCGTCGACGCCGATGCTCAGCAGCTCCGCCACCTGCGCCGGCGCGAGATAACGCGGTGCGCGAACGGGGGTGGCAGCCATGTGCCCATTCTCTCCCAGGCGCTCCCGCAGGTGCCGCCGGATCCTTCGCTGTGGATAACTCGCGAAGCGCCGAAGCCGATTCTGTGACGATATCGCCATGGCTTCCCTCTCTCCTCCCCGTCGCGCCTTCTGGGGCGACGTGCGATTCCTGATCGGCATCGCCCTGGTCGCCCTGTCGATCGGCGGGGTCTGGCTCATCGTCTCCGCCGCCGACGATGCGGTACCCGTTCTCCAGACCACCCGGACGATCACGCAGGGCCAGCCCGTGACCGCCGCGGATTTCCAGGTCGTCGACGTGCGACTCGGCGCTGCCGGTGAGGGATACCTCGGGCCCGACGACCTCCTTGCGGACAGCGTGGCGACCCGCACCCTCGACGGCGGCGAACTCGTCCCCGTCTCGGCGCTGACCGATGCGGAGGACAGCCGATCGACGACGGTGGTCATCCAGAGCACGACGGGAATCCCGGAAGGCGTCGCCGCGGGAACAGTCGTCGAGATCTGGCAGGCACCGCCGGTGGATGAAGGGCGCTCGTACGATGTCCCGCGCATCCTGGTCGCAGACGTGATCGTCCGCGACGTGCTCGAACCCGAGGGGGTGCTCGCCGAGGCCGGAACCCGGCTCGAGGTCGTGATCGACCGCGCCGATGTCGCCGACGTGCTCGCGGCGATCACGGGAGGCTCCGCGCTCTCGGTGGTGCCGGTCGGGGCGGGATCGTGACGGGCGTCGTCGTGGCCATCCCGCAGCCACGGGCGGATGAGCTGGCAGCGGAACTCGCCCTCGAAGGCGTCGATGTCATCGCGACCGTCCCCGCCGCCCCACTCGCAGAGATCCCGGACGGGGTGGAAGCGATCATCGTCCCCGCCACTCGATCGATCCTGAATGCGGACCTGATCGCACTGTGCGACCGTGCCGGAGTCCGCATCCTGGCTCTCGGCGCCGAGGACAGCCGACTGCTGGGCCGTCTCGGCCTCTCCACAGCGCTGCGACCTGACGCGGCGGGGTGGGAGATCGCAGCCGCGCTGCTGGCCGAGACGGACACGCCACCGCCACCAGAGGCCCAGCTCCCCCCTCGTATCGTCGCCGTCTGGGGACCACATGGGGCGCCGGGGCGGTCGACCCTGTCGATCCAGCTGGCCGTGGAGCTCTCCCGCACCGGACGCCGCACGGCCCTGGTCGACGCGGATACCGTCGCTCCTTCGCTCGCGATGCTTCTCGGTCTCGGCGACGACGCTCCCGGCATCGCCGCCGCCTGCCGGAGGGCCGAGCGCGGCGCGCTCGATCCGGCGGAGCTGACGCGACTGGCGACGACGGTGACGACGAGCGCGGGTGAGATCGAAGTGCTGCCGGGGATCAACCGCCCCAGCCGTTGGCCAGAGCTGTCATCCGCGCGCCTCGTCGCCGCGCTCGGCACCTGTCGCGGGTGGATCGACGAGACAGTGGTGGACGTCGCCGGTGCGTTCGACGCCGACGACGAAGTCACGTACGACCTTGCCGGACCACGACGTCACGCGGCGACCACGGCTGCGCTGCAGGAGGCGGATCTGATCGTGGCGATCGCATCGGCCGACCCTCTCGGTATCAGCAGGTTCATCCGCGATCATGCCGAGCTTCGCCGTCTCACCTCCCCCACGCCCGTCATCGTCGTGGTGAATCAGGTGCGCCCCGGCCCCCTCGGGATCGATGCGCGCGGGCAGGTGCGACGCACCCTGGAGAGGTTCGCCGGCATCACCGACGTCTTCTTCCTCCCCTTCGACCTGCGCGCGGCGGATGCGGCTCTGCTGCACGCCCGGCCGATGACCGATGTCGCGCCCCGCTCGCCGTTCGCCGCCGCTGTGCGGAGACTGGCGGCATCCCTCTCCCCGCCGGCGACGGCTACTGCCGGTAGCTCGAGAGGAAGTTCCCCAATCGTTCGACGGCTTCGCTCAGCACTCGGGGTTCGGGGAGCGTGACCAGTCGGAGGTGGTCGGGGGTCGCCCAGTTGAATCCGGTGCCCTGGACCAGCAGGATGTGCTCCGAGACCAGCAGGTCGTACACCAGACGGGCGTCGTCCCTGATCTCGTGCACGTTCGGGTCGAGTCGAGGGAACGCGTACAGCGCACCCTGGGGCTTGACGCACGACACTCCGGGGATCGACTCGAGCCCCTCCCACGCGATGTCCCGCTGTTCATGAAGACGCCCCGTCGGCGCGATGAGCGCCTCGATCGACTGCACTCCGGAGAGCGCCGCCTGCACGGCGTGCTGCGCCGGCACATTGGGGCAGAGTCGCGTGGACGCGAGCAGCGTGATGCCCTCCAGGAAGCCCTTCGCGTGATCCTGCGGCCCTGTGATGACCATCCAGCCCGACCGGTATCCCGCGACCCGATAGGTCTTGGAGAGGCCGTTGAAGGTCAGGCACAGCAGGTCGGGAGCGAGCGTGGCCGTGGGGATGTGCACCGCTCCGTCGAACAGGATCCGGTCGTAGATCTCGTCGGAGAGCAGCAGCAGCTGGTGCTCCCTGGCGATCTGCACCAGCCCCTCCAGGATCTGGCGCGAATACACGACGCCGGTGGGGTTGTTCGGGTTGATGATGACGAGAGCCTTGGTCCGCGGTGTGATCTTCGAGCGGATGTCCTCGAGGTCGGGCTGCCACTCATCTTCCTCGTCGCAGAGGTAATGCACCGGTGTGCCGCCAGCGAGACTGGTCATCGCCGTCCAGAGGGGGTAGTCCGGCGCCGGGATGAGGACCTCATCGCCTTCGTCCAGCAACGCCTGCATCGTCATGGTGATGAGCTCGGACACACCGTTTCCGAGGTACACGTCATCGGGGTCGAACCGGGGGAAGCCCTCGATCTCCTCGTACCGGCTCACCACGGCACGTCGGGCCGAGATGATGCCCTTGCTGTCGCTGTATCCGTGTGCGGTCGGCAGCGCCGCCAGCATGTCGCGCACGATCTGGTGCGGGGCGTCGAAGCCGAAGATCGCCGGGTTGCCGGTGTTGAGCTTGAGGATCTTGTGGCCCTCCGCCTCCAGCCGCGCCGCCTCGACGAGGGCGTTTCCGCGAATCTCGTACAGGACGTTCTTGAGCTTCGACGACTGGTCGAAGTTGCGCGTTGGGGTCATCGGCCAAGCCTACAGCGACGAAAGGAGGGCCAATCCACGCGGACTGGCCCTCCTCTGCGCACGCCCTACTTCTTCTTCTTGCCCTGGGCCCGACGCTGCTCGCGGTTGCCTGCGGCCGGAGCCGCTGCATCGGTGCGCTGGCCGAAGGCTCCTCTCGGCGCCTCCTCCGGCTCGCTCTGCGGAGCCTGAGCGCGGGCAGCGGCCTGGCGTACGCGATCCGTCGCCGCCTGCTGGACCTGGCCGCGGTCGTTGCGGACCTCGACCTCGCCCGCATCGTTGGCCGCCGAGTACTCGAGACGCTGCTCTCCCCCATCGGTGGCGAGCCCCTTGGCTTCGACCTCCGCCGTCTGGGAGTCGCCGGCACGACGCACCTCGACTTCGAGGTTGTAGAGGTAGCCGACCGACTCCTCCTTGATCTGTCCCATCATCGACTGGAACATGGCGTAGCCCTCGCGCTGGTACTCGATGAGCGGATCGCGCTGGGCCATGGCCCGCAGACCGATGCCGTCCTTGAGGTAGTCCATCTCGTAGAGGTGGTCGCGCCAGCGGCGATCGAGCACCTGCAACACGACGCGACGCTCCAGCTCACGCGTCGCCGCTTCACCGAGGGCCTCTTCGCGCGCTTCGTACGCGATCTTGGCATCGGAGAGCAGCTCGCGGGTCAGGCCGTCGGCGTCGATACCGCCCTTGCGGTCGGCAGCCTCGGCGACGACCTCATCGATCGTCACCCCCACGGGGTAGAGGGTCTTGAGCTCGGTCCAGAGCGCGTCGAAGTCCCAGCTCTCGTTGTGGCCCTCGCCGGTGTGGTCGCGGACGACACCGCTGATGGCGTCCTCGATGAAGTGCTGCACCCGGTCGGCGATGTCGTCGCCCTGGAGGATCTGACGGCGGTCGGCGTAGATGGCCTCGCGCTGACGGTTCAGGACGTCGTCGTACTTGAGGACGTTCTTGCGCATCTCCGCGTTGCGGGACTCGACCTGCGACTGAGCGCTGCGGATCGCACGCGACACGAGACCGGACTCGATCGGCACGTCGTCGGGGAAGTTGGTCCTGGCGAGGATCGCCTCGGCAGCGCCCGACTGGAACAGACGCATCAGGTCGTCGGTGAGGCTCAGGTAGAAGCGGCTCTCGCCCGGGTCGCCCTGACGTCCGGAGCGACCGCGGAGCTGGTTGTCGATACGGCGGGACTCGTGGCGCTCCGTGCCGAGCACGTAGAGGCCACCGGCCTCGATGACCTTCTCGGCCTCCTCGGCGACGACGGCCTTCATCGCTTCGTACGTCTCGTCCCAGGCGACCTCGTACTCCTCGGGCGTCTCCACGGGGTCGAGCCCCTTGCCCTTGAGCTCCTGGACCGCGAGGAACTCGGCGTTTCCACCGAGCATGATGTCGGTTCCTCGTCCTGCCATGTTCGTGGCGACCGTGACGGCACCGAGGCGACCGGCGCGCGCGACGATCTCGGCCTCGCGCGCGTGGTTCTTCGCGTTGAGGACCTCGTGCTTGATGCCCTTCTTGGCGAGCAGACGCGAAAGGTACTCGCTCTTCTCGACGCTCACCGTTCCGACCAGCACCGGCTGGCCTTCGGCGTGCCGTTCGGCGATGTCCTCCACCACCTGCGCGAACTTCGCTGTCTCGTTCTTGTAGACGAGGTCGGACTGATCCTTGCGGATCATCGGCTTGTTGGTCGGGATCGGGATGACGCCGAGCTTGTAAGTCGACATGAACTCGGCGGCCTCTGTCTCGGCCGTACCGGTCATGCCGGCGAGCTTGTCGTAGAGACGGAAGTAGTTCTGCAGTGTGACGGTCGCGAGGGTCTGGTTCTCGGCCTTGACCGGAACCCCCTCCTTCGCCTCGATCGCCTGGTGGATGCCCTCGTTGTAGCGGCGACCGACCAGGATGCGGCCGGTGTGCTCGTCGACGATCATGACCTCGTCGTTCATGACGACGTAGTCGGTGTCCTTCTTGAAGAGCGCCAGCGCCTTGATCGAGTTGTTCAGGAACGAGATCAACGGCGTGTTCGCGGACTCGTAGAGGTTGTCGATGCCGAGGTAGTCCTCGACCTTCTCGATGCCGGGCTCGAGGACGCCGACCGTGCGCTTCTTCTCGTCGACCTCGTAGTCCTCGCCGACCTCGAGGGTGCGGGCGATCTTCGCGAACTCGGCGAACCACCGGTTCGCCTCGCCCGATGACGGGCCGGAGATGATGAGCGGGGTGCGCGCCTCGTCGATGAGGATCGAGTCGACCTCGTCGACGATCGCGAAGAAGTGCTCGCGCTGGACGAGATCCTCCTTGCGCCAGGCCATGTTGTCGCGCAGGTAGTCGAAGCCGAACTCGTTGTTCGTGCCGTAGGTGATGTCGGCGGCATACTGCTCGCGGCGCACTGCCGGAGTCTGACCGGAGACGATGATGCCGGTGGTCATGCCGAGCGCGCGGAACACGCGCCCCATGAGCTCGGCCTGGTAGCTGGCGAGGAAGTCGTTGACCGTGATGACGTGAACGCCCTTGCCGGCGATCGCATTCAGGTACGCGGGCAGCGTCGCGACGAGGGTTTTGCCCTCACCGGTCTTCATCTCGGCGATGTTCCCGAGATGAAGGGCGGCCCCACCCATGATCTGCACGTCGTATGCGCGCATGCCGAGGGTGCGCTTGGCGGCCTCGCGCACGGCGGCGAAGGCCTCCGGCATCAACTGGTCGAGCGTCTCGCCCTTCTCGAAGCGCGCGCGCAGCTCGGTGGTCTCGTTGCGCAGCTCGTCGTCGGTGAGCTTGGAGATGTCCTCTTCCAGTGCACCCACTGCCTTGACGACCTGATTCAGGCGGCGGATGACCCGCCCTTCGCCCGCACGCAGGAGCTTCTCAAGAGGATTGGCCACGGATGTCATCTCCCTGTCGGTGGGTGAACCGCCGGTCGTCGGTGAACCCGACGCCAGGCATACTTCGCCATGTTACCGGGCTGTGACCTGCACGTCGCCTGCATAGCCGTCCCGCGCGTCGAATCGGACGTTCGCGCGCCGACCATATACTCGGTATCGCATTCCCGGACGGCCACAGGAGACGAACGATGTCAGTACGCCAGAGTCTGCTCGCGATCCTCGCGCAGGGGCCGTGCTACGGCTATCAGCTCCGTCATGAGTTCGATCGCCGGACCGGTTCCATCTGGCCGCTGAACGTCGGGCAGATCTACAACACGCTCGAACGTCTCGAACGCGACGGCCTGGTCTCGCGCGGAGAGGCAGACGACCGGGGCCATGTGTACTGGCAGATCACCGACGCCGGACGGACGGAGGTCGACCGCTGGCTCTCCTCCCCCGTCATGCGCCCCCAGGGCACCAGAGACGAACTCGCCATCAAGGTCGCGGTCGCCGCCACGTTGCCCGGCGTCGACCCCGCAGCCGCGATCCAGTCCCAGCGATCCGCATCGCTCCGACAGCTGGAGGCGCTGCAGAGGCAGCGACGCGCACATCGGGACGTCGACGCCCCTGAGGGACTCGCGTGGTCGCTCGTCGCCGACTCGATGATCTTCGCCGCCGAGGCCGAGATCCGATGGCTGGACCATGCCGCACAGCGTCTGGGTGCCCACCCTCGCCACGCGATGACACTCGAGCTCACCGCCGATCGCCCGAAGCGGGGACGCCCGACGAAGGCCGAGACGGCGACGGCCGACGCGATCGCGGCGTCCTGACCCGGCCCGATGTCGCCCGGCTCGCTCACGCGGACCGGTTCCGCGTTCGCCCCGAGCGGATGCTCAGCCACCGCTGGCCCCCGGGAAACTAGGATCGGGTCATGGCTGGATTTTGGGGCAGACGCAAACGCGAACAGGAAGAACTCGCCGCTCAGGACGCCGATCTCGCACGCCGTGCTGAGCAGGCCCTGGTCAGCGCAGACGAGCGGATCCGCACGACCTCCGATGAGCTCGCCTTCGCGGAGGCGGAACTCGGCGAGTCGCTCACAGCCGATCTGCGCAGGGCGCTCGCGGCTGTACGCACCCATCT
Source organism: Microbacterium oxydans (assembly GCF_006540085.1). Classification (GTDB taxonomy): domain Bacteria; phylum Actinomycetota; class Actinomycetes; order Actinomycetales; family Microbacteriaceae; genus Microbacterium; species Microbacterium oxydans. Next base: position 20,064 of record NZ_BJOG01000010.1, read on the forward strand.
GCGGGAAGCGTTCCAGCTCCACCAGCTGAACCACGACGAGATCCCCGACACCGACGAAGAGCTGCGCACACGCAACGCGCGCATCCTCCAGCTCTGCGACTGGGCGCAGGACCTTCTCGACGAGAAGACCTCCGTGCTCGCCGAGTCGGTCGCCAAGGTACGCCGCGCACCCGAGATCATCGCCCAGGTGCGGGCAGACGCGGCGGCGCTGAGTGCTCGCATCCCGCAGACCAGCGAAGCCATCTCCCGCCTCTCGTCGCGGTATGCGGACTCCGCCATGCATCAGATCACCGCGAGTGCCGCCGAAGCGGAGCAGCTCATCAGCTTCGCGACCCACAGCGCCGACGTGTCGGAGCGCCGTCGGGCCGCGAAGCAGAACGAGGAAGCCAACGTGGCGCTCGAGACGGCGACCGAGGCCACCCGCCGTGCCTCCGCCCTGCTCGACGCCGTGGAGGACTTCGAGATCGAGGCACTTCGCGCGGAATCCACCCTCGCCGAGGTCGTCGCCGACTCGCGCGGCGATCTCATCGCGGCGCGAACAGCACCGAACGTCCCGGCCGTCGCCGACGCCGTCGCCGCCCTCCAGAGAGCGTTGGCCGCGCTCACACCCTCTGGGCAGCCGAACGACCCCTTCGCCGAGCTGTCCCAGCTGCGTGACGCCAACTCCGCGCTCGACGAGGCGATCGCCAAGGCCCGTCACAGGGCGGAGAACCCGCTGCCGAGCCTCGCTCAGGTGCAGCATGCCATCGACGACGCCGACCGCCAGCTGGGCGTCGCGCGAGGCCTCATCTCCGGCCATCGGGGGTGGATCGGCGCGGATGCCCGAACCCGACTCGCGGAGGCGGAGCGGCTGCGGGTCGACCTCTCGGACCTGCTGCCCGCAGAGGACACCCGCGAAGCCGCGCTCGTCCAGGCGCGCCGCGTGGCTCATCTGGCTTCCGAAGCACTGCAGCTCGCGCAGCGCGACATCGACTCCTCCCGTCCGCAGGATCAGGACTGGGGCGGCGGTGGCGGCTGGGGCGGCGGCGGACGACGAGGAGGCGGAGGCGGGGACCTCGCCTCCGGCATCCTCGGCGGGCTCGTGATCGGCAGCCTGCTCGACGGCATCTTCGACTGACGCGCCCTTCTCGGCTTTCGCACACCAGAACGGCCCGGTCCCCTGCGGGACCGGGCCGTTCTGCGATTCTGCGATTCCGGATCAGGAAGCGAGCGCCTCGGACGGCGGAGCCTGGGTGCTCAACGCGATCACTCCGTAGTCCCAGCCCTTGCGTCGATAGACGACACTCGGGTGGTCGGTGCGGACATCGACGAACAGGAAGAAGTCGTGTCCGACCAGTTCCATCCTGTCGACGGCTTCCTCGACGGTCATCCACTCGGCATCGAAGCTCTTCGTGCGGATGACGACGGGCGAGTACTCGTCCTCCTCCGCCTGCTGCACCGGCACGCTGCCGGTCGCGACCGCACGGAGGACGTCAGCGGATGCCGGCTGGACGTCGATGCCCTCCAGCACCCCGCTCCCCTTCTCGAAGTGGGCGCCGCGCGGGTGCTGTCGTCCGTCGACCCGCTTCTCCTTCGCGCGACGCAGCTGCTCGGACATCTTGTCCACGGCGAGGTCGAGCGCCACGAACTTGTCGCCGTCCGTCGCCTCTGCGCGGACGACGGGGCCCTTTCCGATCAGCGTGAGCTCGACGGTCTCGTCGGGGATGCGACCGTTGCGATACACACGGTGGGTGACCTTCACATCCAGTCGCTGCGCACGGGACGCGAGCATCTGGATCTTGGCGATCTTCTCTTCGACAACGGTTCGGAAGCGATCGGTGATACCCACTCCGACGCCAACGATGCTTGTTTCCATTGCTGCCTCCTTGTCCCGGTCCTCCCGGCCAAGGGCGGACCGTGGTCGCCTTGTGTCCCCCCACCGTAGTCCGCCCGTCGGCGGATGTCACGGGGTCTTCCCCCTGTGTCGCCGATGCGTTCCCGATGAGGTTCATCCGAATCCGTCACGGCGCGGCGTGGCGGCCAGCGCGACCGCTGCCGAGACGTGGAAACCCGCCGCGGTCAGCGCCCGTGTCGCCTCGTCGAAGGTCGCCCCTGTCGTGACGACGTCGTCCACGATCACGACCTCGGTGCCTTCGCCTGCCCGACGCACGCGCATCGCGCCGCTCACGTTCGTCGCACGCGCCCGCGCGCCCAGCCCGCGCTGGTCCGAGGTGCCGCCCACGACGCTGAGGAGCCTCTGCGGTTCGGCGTTCGCCCTCCGGATCAGGAGGTCGGGGACACGGTATCCCCGGCGCCGGAAGGCGCTTCGCGACGTCGGCACCGGCACGATCCACCTGCTCGCACTCTCCGTCGAGTTGAGCACGGACGCCAGCGCCGCGCCGAGTGGGCGCGCCAGGAGCGTCTCGCCCTTCCCCTTCAGACGACGGATGCACTGCGCCGCCACCCCTTCGAAGGAGAGCGCGGCCGTCACGGGAAGCCCCTGCGGCGTCGCGAGCCGCTGCGGGTCCGGTTGCAGCGCCTGCCGGCATCGGCCGCACAACAGGGTGCCGGGCTCGTCGCACCCCGCGCAGGTCGCGGCGAGGAGGAAGGCTGCGATCTCGGTGCCCAGATCCAGGAGGTGAGTCTTCGTCCACATCCGACGATTCTGCGGTCTGGCGGTCTGCCCCTCCCAGGATCTCAGGATGTGCGGGCGAAGAGCAGCACATCGCTCTCGCGTGCAGGGAGAGTCACTCCCCGACGCGCGTGGCGAGCACCGCGACGCCGGAGGCGACTTCCCGCCATGCCGACCCCGCGTGGGCGAACAGCTCACCGTTCGCCCCGAGGATGCGCACACCGGACGCCGTGCGCGCCCCGGCGATCGAGACGGCATTGTTCGGTGCGGCCTCCGTCGCCCCCGGCCCCCCGACCATCTGGGTGATCAGTCGCGGGCTGCTCGGATCGGCGAGCACCCCCACCCGGTCGAGTCCGAGCCACACCAGGCCTGTCGCCGGGTCGGCGAGCTGCGTCAGCTGCTTGACCTCTCCGAGTTCGATCGGAACACCGGCCGAGTCCCGGACGACCGCCGCGACGACGACCCACATCTGCTTGCCGACGGTCACGACGGCTGCCACCCTCGCGCCATCCGCCGAGACCCTCAGATGCGAGATCCCCGACGCGCTCGGCCACGCCTTCGCGATCGGATGGGCTACGGCGTCGCTTCCCGACGCCTGCAGGGACGCGGGGGAACCCGTGGGCACCGACCAGGTGTAGCCGTAGGGATCGAGCGAGGGATTGATGAGCCCGGGGCGGGCGTCGAGCTCGTCGAGGCTCCCCGCGCCGACGAGGTAGACGTGCTGGTCGGCGAGTCTGGTGGCGGCGTGGGTGTCGTCGGCGGCCACATCGATCGAGACGATCGGCTGCGGGATCGATGTGATCTCCGCGCTGATCCCGTCGAGCGGCGAGATCTCGTCCCCGACGATGCGCCCGAACGCGCCGTTCTGCAGCACGAGTGTGCCGATCTCGGTGGAGGGCTCCTTGACCTCGGCCTGCCCCGCGTCCAGGTCTCTCCCGTCCACCGTGAATCGCACCTGCGTGACGGCGACGCCGGAGGCCCTGAGGGTAGCCTGGAGCTGCGTGCGCATGCGCGACAGCGTCGTGGCATCCAGTCCGCTGGCCGGGCGCGTGAGTGCGACGTCAGCCACCTGTCCGACGATCGGCACCGCATCCTGCGCCAGCTGCACGTCGGCGGGGAAGGCGTTCTGCACTGCCGGGTCGAGCCATTCGCTGGGGGCACCGCCGATGAGCGCCCGTGTCACCGTCGTCGCGGGGCTCTGCCGCCGCGGGAACCAGCGCATGTCGGGCACCAGGCGCGACCAGCCGAGGTCGAAATACTGCAGCGGATACCCCTCGAAGACCTTCGTGAATCGCGTCTCGTCGATCACGACGCCGTCGGGCGCCTGCGTGATGCGCCATTCGCCGTTCTCCATGCGCTGCACGGTGAACGCCACCGCGGACGAGCCGACGGCCTCGGCGTATCCGCCGGAGTCGTCGACACTCGCGACGAGGTCCAGCGTCACCTGGACCTCCGCCGTGTCCGCGTCCTCGACCTCGTCATCCGGGACCGAGGACGTGACGGTCCTGGTGTCGGGGCCGATGTCGATCGACACGCCGGCGGAGGGGCTCCAGCTCCGCTGCAGCGATGGCGCGAGGAAGTCGCGCGCGGTGTCCCAGTTGTCGGTGGTCGTGATGCCGGCTTCGAGGAAGCCGTCGACGATCTCCTCCGGCCCTGCGCCCGTGATCGGCCCGGAGGCCACGGGAAGGATGTCGATGTCCTGTGGGGATTCGCCGAGCTTGAGGCCGACGGCGACGTCGCCGCTGGTCGGCAACCCGGCGCAGGCGGGAAGCAGCAGGGCGACGAGCACCAGCGCGAGTCCCCGCAGCCTTCGCTTACCTCGGTGCTCGGTCACGGCCGATCCTCCTCATCGAACATGCCGGCCGGCGCATCGGTCAGCGAGATCGGCTGGGTCGCGTCCCCGATCTCCGCGAACGGCTCCTGCGGCTCCACGGGGATAGGGCTCGGACCGTCCAGGACCCCCTCGTGTCGAGGAATCGTCAGGACGAAGTTGGTGCCGACGCCCAGCTCCGACCACACATCGAGCGTGCCGCCGTGCAGCGTCGCATCTCCCAGGGCGATGGAGAGCCCCAGCCCCGTGCCTCCGATCGTCCGCTGGCGTGAGGGGTCGGCACGCCAGAACCGGTCGAACACCCGCTCCGCATCCGCCGGATCCATCCCGAGCCCGAAATCCCGCACTCCGGCGGCCACCGCGTGCTGATTGCTGTCGATGGTGACGACCACCGGACGACCTTCTCCGTGCTCGATCGCGTTTCCGATCAGGTTGCGCAGGACACGCCGCACGCGCCGCGGGTCCATGTCCACCGGGGAGTATCCCCCAGGCGCCACGAGCCTCAGCTCGGTGCCGTGCCCCTCGGCGAGAGGACGCATCTGCTCGATGATGTCCTCGGCGAGGTGGGTGAGGCTCGTCGCCTCCAGTTCCAGCTGCACCGATCCCGCGTCGTACCGACTGATCTCGAGAAGGTCGGACAGCAGCGTCTCGAAGCGCTGCACCTGGGCGTGCAGCAGTTCGGCCGTGCGGGCGGTGGTGGGGTCGAACTCCTCGCGCTGATCATTGAGCATGTCGGCGGCGAGACGGATAGTGGTGAGCGGCGTGCGCAGCTCATGAGAGACATCGGACACGAATCGCTGCTGCACCATCGAGAGTTCGCCGAGCTCCTTGATCTGGGATTCGATGCTGTCGGCCATCGCGTTGAACGAGCGCCCGAGCGTGGCGAGCTCGTCCTCCCCGTGTACCTCGAGACGCACACCGAGATCACCTGCCGCCAACCGCGCACTCGTCTCGGCCGCCTGCACGATCGGGGTCGACACGGCACGGAGGACGATCCAGGAGATGGCGGCGACGATCGCCACCAAGCCGATTCCCGCGATCCACAGCGTCCGCTGCACGAAGACGAGGGTCTGGTCGGCATCGCCGAGGTCGTAGGCGAAGTAGATCGCGAAAGCCCCTGCCTCCGGGACCTGCAGCTGCTGCCCGACGATGATGCCCGGCACTTCGCCACCGTCGGCGGCCGGCAGAGCCACCGACTGCCAGGCCTGACGGTCGTCGAACTCGATGACACGCGCCTGGAGCTCGGGGCTCAGCAGACTCCGGCTCAGTCCGGCCTCGAACCCGTTCAGCCGCACGCCCTTGGCATCGTCGACCTTGAAACCGGCGAGCTGATCCGTGCTCGACGTGCGGGTGAGATTCGACTGCACACTGTTCCACAGTTCGGTGAGAGCCGCGGAGTCGTCGCCCACCTCCGCCACATCCAGGATCCCCTGGGCCTGGTCGACCGCGCGGCGGGAATCCTCGAGTGCGACGTCCTTGCGCGAGATGAAGAGATCATTCTGGATCACGAGCGCCATCGTGACGCACGTGATGAAGATCGCGAGCGAGGTCGCCAGCAGTGTGATCGACAGCGTACGGAAACGCAGCGAGCGGCGCCACAGGACTCCGAGCATCGTCGGCCAACCGCGCCAGTCGCGCAGGACAGCGACCGTCGTGGTGGTCGCTGTCGTCGCGGCCATCGTGCGCCTAGCCGACGCTCCCGGCGCGATAGCCCACTCCACGCACCGTCATGACGATCTTCGGGTTGTCGGGGTCGAGCTCGACCTTGGCGCGCAGGCGCTGGACATGGACGTTCACCAGCCGGGTGTCGGCCTTGTAGTGGTACCCCCACACCTGCTCCAGGAGCATCTCCCGGGAGAACACCTGCTGCGGCTTGGAAGCGAGCGCGACGAGAAGCTGGAACTCCAGCGGTGTGAGCGCGATCGGCTCGGAGCCGCGACGGACCTCGTGCGCATCGACGTCGACGGTGAGATCACCGACGCGAAGCTGCTCGCTGGTGGTCTGCGGCGTCGGACGGAGACGGGTGCGGATGCGCGCGACGAGTTCCTTCGGGTTGAACGGCTTGACCATGTAGTCGTCCGCACCGACCTCCAGTCCTCGGACGACGTCGGCCGTGTCGCTGCGAGCGGTGAGCATGATGATCGGCACGCCGGACTCCGCACGGATGCGCGTGCAGATCTCGATCCCGTCCATGCCGGGAAGCATCAGATCGAGCAGCACGAGATCGGGCCGCTGGGCTCGCCACTCATCGACGGCGCGCGCGCCGTCGGCGCAGAAAACCGGCTCGAAGCCTTCGGTCCGAAGCACGATCCCGATCATCTCGGCGAGCGCTGTGTCGTCGTCGACCACGAGAATACGTGAGGTCATAAGAGTTACCTTATGGCACCGAGTCCCAGCGATCCCAGGTCTGCGCTCCGTGCAGGGGATATGACACGATGGAGGCGCACGATGGAGAGGGAGTGCCTGTGACCGGACAGACGTGGACGCCTGCCCCGAAGAAGGGCATCATCCCTCTTCACCCGCTGTCGTTCGGGATGCTGCTGGGGAAGGCCTTCGCGGCACTGCGACACAACCCCAAGGTGCTCTTCGGGTTCGCCGTCGTCATCCAGCTCATCGTGGTCGTCGTCACCGCTGTGGTGATGGGCGTGGTCCTCTTCACCACGTTCAGCCGCCTGGAGACCGTCTCCCCCTCTTCTCCGGACTTCGAGGCGGTGATGGCGGGCACCATCGCGGTGAACGTCATCGCCGGACTGGCCGTCGGTGTCGCCTCGATCGCCTTCACGGCCATGATGCAGGGGGTCGTCGCCGCGGAGATCGGGTACGCCGCGATCGGTGTGAAGGCCACGCTGCGGATGCTGTGGCGGCGGATGGCGCCCGCCTTCTGGAGACTCGCCGGTTTCGCCTCTCTCTCGGTCGCCGCCGTGTTCGGTCTCTTCATCATCGCCGCCGTCATCATCGCGGGCTTCGTCGCCGGAGGCCTCGGGGGGAGCATGGAGATGGTCGGCGTCGTCGTGCTCGTGGTGATCCTGATCGTGCTCGCCTGCATCCCCCTCGCGGTGTGGCTCACCACGAAGCTGCTGCTCGTGCCGTCGATCCTGGTCCTGGAGCGTGCCCGTTTCCGTGACGCCTTCGTCCGCTCCTGGCGGCTCACCCGCGGGCGGTTCTGGGTCGCGTTCGGCGTGACATTCCTGATCAGCGCGATCATGGGCATCGCGGCGCAGGTGGTGAGCGTGCCGGCGACGTTGCTGGGATCGCTCCTCGGCTCCGTCGTCGCCCCCACCGGCGCAGCGGATCCGAGCGCTGTCGTGGCATTCGTCGTGACCCTGATCGCTCCCCAGATCCTGCTCCTGGTCATCCAGGCGATCACGCTCGTGGTGCAGAGCACCGGAGCCGCGCTCGTCTACCTGGACTGCCGGATGCGCTACGAGGGCCTGGATCAGACGTTGATCGCCTATGTGGAGCGCCGCGACCTCGGATGGACCGATGAGCAGCAGGAGGATCCGTTCCGCGTCGATCCCTCACGCGCGGTGACATCGGCTCCTCCGCCCCGCCAGGTTCCGGAACACGTGATGATGTCCCAGGGATACGCATACCCTCCGTCTCCGGCGACGCCCTATCCGACGCCTCCGTACCCGACGCAGGGATACCCGACGCAGCCGGCACACCCGACGCAGCCGATGCAGCCGGCGGCAGGAGCATTCCCGCCGCCGCCACCCGCGGTGCCCGCCCCCGGAGACGCTCCGGCCGACAGCGGCTGGACAGCACCCGGCTCCGACGGCGCCGCATGATCCGACGCTTCGACGATCTCTTCGTGCCCGATGGCGACGAGGCTCGACGCTGGGCGGAGGAAGAGCTCTCCAACCCGCGCTACGCGGACGCGAAGCCCACCTGGTTCGATCTGGTGGCCCGCGACATCGGCCGCTTCCTCGCCGATCTGTTCAGCTCGGACAACGGCGCGAACGTCGGTCCGTCCGCCCTCATCATCGTCAGCGTCATCATCGCGGCTGCTCTGATCGCCGCCCTCATCATCTGGGGACGGCCGCGCAGTTCGAGGTCGATCAGGCGGGCGCACGGAGACCTCCTCGGTGCGGCGGACGACCGCACCGCAGCACAGCTGAGATCGGATGCCGAGCGCGCCGCACGCGAAGGCGACTGGGACTCCGCGACCGTCCTGCGCTATCGCGCCATCGCCCGCAGCCTGCGGGAACGCGATCTGATCGATCCGGCACCCGGCGCGACCGCGCAGGGGATCGCCCGCGAGGCCAGCACGGTGTTCTCGGACGAGGCCGAGGCGATGCGACGCGCCGCCCTCACCTTCGACGATGTCCGCTATCTCGGACATCACGCGACGGCGGAGGCGTATCGGGATCTCGTCGACACCGACGATCGGATCCGCGGACGCCGCCTGGAAGTGGTGCCGGCGTGAGCATCACAGACAGCGAGCGCACGCCCCTGCTCCCCGCCGCCTCCGACGCCGAACCGCTCTCCACCGCCGAACGCCGCCCGAGTCGCGCGAAGTCCATCATCGGCTGGGCCATCGTCGCGGCGCTCGTGCTGATCGTCACGGTGGTGGGTCTTCGCGTAGCCGCGACGGCACCCGGTGCGCGCGGCGCCCTCGACCCCGAGGCCCGCGACGATGCCGGCGCACTCGCGCTCGCGAACATCCTGCGCGATCAGGGCGTCGAGGTCGACGTCCATCGGTCACGAGTCGAGGCCCGCGCGGCGATCGACGCCGACACCACACTGGTCATGGCCAACCCCTACACGCTCACCGACGAAGCACTCGCGACGCTCACCGAACCCGCGGAGCGCGTGGTGTTCCTGTCCACGAGCACGCATCTGCTGAACGAGCTCCGCATCGGCGACAACGCGCCGGGCACATCGTCGGCCGTGAGCGCGGAGTGCGATGTCGCGGAGTTCGCGAAGGTCGGCACGATCCGCGCCGACCGTCTCTTCGCCGCCGCTGACGGCGTGCAGGCCTGCTTCGGGGATTCCGAGGGCGCAGCCGTCCTCGTCGATCGTCGCACCAGTCCTCAGCGCACCGTGGTGGAGGGATCGAGGCTCTTCGGCAACGCCTACCTCGCCGAGAACGGGAATGCGGCCCTCGGACTCGCCCTGCTCGGTCAGACCGACCGCGTCGTCTGGTATGTCCCCAGCTTCGCGGACTCCGACATCGAAGCCGAGCCGGTCGACACGCTGGGCAGCCTCACGCCCCCGTGGGTGACGCCCGCCATCCTGCTGCTGATCGCGGTGGGGGTCGCGACGGCGATCTGGCGCGGCCAGCGGTTCGGTCCCCTCGTCGCCGAGACGCTGCCGGTCACCGTGCGAGCCTCGGAGACGATGCAGGGACGCGCACGTCTCACGGCCAGAGCCGCGGACTCCGCACACGCCGCGCAGGCGCTCCGCGACGGCACTCGGCGACGTCTCGCCCGTCGGCTCGGACTCGCCGTCCACGCCGACGCGGATGAGGTCGCCGACGCGGCATCGGATCGGCTGCGGGTCCCGCGCGGCACGCTCCAGGTACTGCTGGCCGGGCCCCCGCCCGAGGACGACGCCGCCCTGATCGAACTCGCCAGACGCCTCGACCAGCTCGAGACGGCGGTGGACGAGACCGCCCGCACCGACACGACCGCCCATCCCCGAGAAGCAGAGGGAAACACGTGACCGCTGAGAACCATCCCACCGATGACGCCACGCTGCGTCAGGCCATGCACCGGGTGCGCACGGAAGTCGACAAGGCCGTGGTCGGCCAGGCCGGCACCGTCACCGGTTTGCTCGTCTCCTTGCTCGCTCGCGGACATGTGCTGCTCGAGGGTGTGCCCGGTGTCGCGAAGACGCTGGTCGTGCGCTCCTTCGCGCGGGCACTCGGCCTCGACACCAAGCGCGTGCAGTTCACTCCGGACCTGATGCCCGGCGACGTGACCGGCTCCCTCGTCTACGACGCACGTACCGGCGAGTTCGACTTCCGAGCCGGTCCCGTGTTCACCAACATCCTGCTGGCGGACGAGATCAACCGCACGCCGCCGAAGACCCAGGCTGCACTCCTCGAAGCCATGGAGGAGCGCCAGGTGTCGGCGGACGGGGTCAGTCGCCCCCTCCCCGACCCGTTCCTCGTCGCAGCGACCCAGAACCCGATCGAGCACGAGGGCACCTACTCGCTGCCGGAAGCACAGCTGGATCGCTTCCTGATGAAGCTCGTCGTCGGGATGCCGGAGCGCGACGCGGAGGTCTCGGTGCTGCGTCGGCACGCCTCGGGCTTCTCCCCCAGAGAGCTCACCGGAGTGGAGGCGGTGGTCACCGCCGAGGAGATCCGAGCGGCGCAGCACGCTGCTGCCGCGGTCGAGGTGACCGACGACGTCCTCGGCTACGTCGTCGATCTCGCCCGAGCGACCCGCCAGTCGCCCTCGGTCGAGCTCGGTGCCAGCCCCCGCGCCTCCACCGGACTGCTCGCCGCAGCGAAGGCCTGGGCCTGGCTCAACGCGTCTTCGGCGGTCACGCCCGATCATGTGCAGACGATGCTGGTCCCGGTGTGGCGCCATCGTCTCCAGCTGCGCCCCGATGCGCAGATGGAAGGCGTATCCGCCGATGCGGTGCTGACCTCGGTGGTGCAGCAGACCAGGGTGCCGATCTAGGTGTTCATCACCGGTCGCCTCGCCGTCGCCATCGCCGTCGGTATCGTCCCGCTCGTCATCGCCGGGCTCGCGGGCTATCCGGCGTACGCGGTGCTCGGTGCCTGGATCGCTCTGTGCCTGCTGCTCGTCGCCGTCGACGTCGCCCTCGCCGCGAGTCCTCGCTCCGTCACCGTGAGCCGCCGGCTGCCCGCACGCGCGCGGCTCGGCGAGCCGGTCCCGGTGAGCGTCGCGGTGCACAACCACGGCAGCAGGGCACTGAACGCGACGCTCCGCGACGCATGGCAGCCGACAGCGGGCGCTCCGCTCGACCGGCAGCGTCTGCACATCGCTCCTGGCGAACGCGGCCGGGTCGCCATTCCGCTCCTCCCCCGCCGCCGCGGAGAACTCGTGAGCGAGTTCGTGATGCTGCGTTCGCGCGGGCCCCTCGGCATCGCCGGTCGACAGGCCCGGCACGTCGTCCGCGGGGCGATCAGAGTGCTCCCGGCGTTCTCCTCCCGCAAGCATCTTCCGTCGCGACTCGCCCGGCTGCGCGAGCTGGACGGCAACACGAGCATCCAGGTGCGCGGTCAGGGCACCGAGTTCGACTCCTTGCGGGAGTACGTGCGCGGAGACGACGTGCGTTCGATCGATTGGAGGGCGACGGCTCGCGCCGGGACCACCATGCTGCGGACCTGGCGCCCGGAGCGGGATCGCCACGTCGTCATCATCATCGACACGGGACGCACGGCTGCCGCACGTGTCGGGGACGGCACCCGTGTTGATGCCTCACTGGAGGCCGCGCTGCTGCTGGCGGCACTCGCCTCCCGCGCGGGCGATCATGTGCACCTCCTGATGTACGACAGGGTGGTCCGCGCGCGGGTAACGGGCGTCGACGGCGCCGCGCTGCTGCCGGCACTCACCGACGCCATGGCTCCGGTGCACGCTCGGCTGGTCGACACGGACTGGCACGGCGCGTTCACCGCCGTCCGCACGCTCACCACACGCCCCTCGCTCATCGTGGCTCTGACCGCGCAGGATGCCGCCGAGTCGGCGCGCGGATTCCTCGGCGCCTTCCCGAACGCGTCACGCGCGACCACCGTGCTGGTCGGCTCCGTGACCGATGACGGCATCTCCGCGCTCGCGCGCCGACGCGACTCCCGGGAGGACGTGTACCTCGCAGCAGCGGCCGAGAGGACCCTCCGCGATGCGGAGAACGTCGCCGATGCGATCCGCAGGGCGGGCGGAGAGGCGATCGCCGCCGATCCGGAGGAGCTTCCTCCCCGGATCGCCGACCGCTATCTGGAGCTGAAAGCGGCTGGTCGGCTCTGAACCCCCGCCCACGATGAGATGTGGCGGCTCACCGTCTGTCAGCCCGCCACCAGACGCGGCGTACCCGCTTCGTACTCGACGAGGTCTCCCGTCTCACCCTGGCGGTGCGCGCGCCCGCCGATGACGAGCATGTAGATCAGGAACACGGCGAGTGCCGCGCCTCCGATACCGATCTTGACCGGCCACGGCAGTGCCCAACCGGTGACGAAACCTTCGACGAGCCCCGCGAGGAACAGGGCGAAGACCAGACCGATCGCCACGGTCGCGAGCGCTCGGCCCTGCTCGGCGAGCGCTTCACCTCGCGTGCGTCGCCCCGGCGCCACCCAGGCCCAGAACACGTGCAGACCTGCGGCGGCCGCCACGAAGATACAGGTCATCTCGAGCATCCCGTGCGGAAGGATGTACAGCACCATCAGGTCGGCCTTGTCGTGGACGGCCATCACCGCGCCGGTGGTCCCGAGACCCATCGCGTTCTGCACGAGCATGTAGACCGGCCAGATCCCCGTGACGCCGAAGAGCACGCACTGCATCGCGATCCAGGCGTTGTTCGTCCAGACCATGCCCATGAACACGGCAGCGGGGTTCTCGGTGTAGTAGCCCGTGAAGCTCTCGTCCGCATACTGCTCGAGTGCCGACGGCGAGCCCAGAGTCGCCACGAGCGCGGGATCGCTCGCGATCCAGGCCGCGGTGCCGACGGCGACCGCGATGAAGGAGATCGCGATGACCAGGGTCGTCCAACGCAGGCGATACAGCGCAGCGGGAAGCTGCAGACGGAAGAAGCGTCCGGTCTGCGTGAGGATGCTGTCCGATGCACCGGTCAGACGCAGGCGTGCACGGACCAGGATGGTCGACAGGTAGGCACCCTGCGGCGAATCGCCGACTGAGGTCTTGAGCTCAGCCAGGTCGGCGGAGGCGGCGCGGTATCGGACGATGAGCTCGTCGACCCCGTCCCCGTCGAGACGGGCGCGACTGAGTTGGTCCAGCCGCTCCCATTCGGCGCGGCGTGCATCTGTCAGCGCATCGGCATCCACCTGATTTACTGTACTCATGTCCACCCCGATCGATGCTGCAAACGAGGTGCTCTCCGGCGAGGCCGTGGCGATCGACGTGCAGCCCATCGGCTTCCTGCTCCGAGCGCTCGGCGCCGCGATCGACATGCTCCTCGGATACGCCGTGTTCCTCCTGTGGATCTTCCTGCGCATCTGGCTGCTCGACGCCGGCGTGCTCGACGAGACGACGGATCGGATCGCCGTGGTCTCGGCCTTCGTGGTGAGCTTCGTGGTGCTGCCGATCACGATGGAGGTCGCCCTGAAGGGACGCAGCCTCGGCAAGCTCGCGGTCGGCGGGCGCATCGTGCGCGTGGACGGAGGCGCCGCGGGGTTCCGACACGCCTTCATCCGCGCCCTCCTCGGCGTGCTGGAGATCTACATGACCTTCGGCGGTGTGGCGGTGCTCACCGGCGCGTTCAACGCGCGGTCGCAGCGCCTGGGCGACCTGGTCGCCGGCACCTACAGTCAGCGCGTGCGCACCCCCGCTCTCGTCGCGCACGTACCCGTGCTTCCTCCGTCGTTGGGCGGCTGGGCCCAGATCGCCGACGTCGCTCGGCTCCCCGACCGGCTCGCGCGGCGCATCTCCCAGTTCCTGCAGAGCGCCCCCCGCATGATTCCTGCGGCACGGGCACGTGTCGCGCTCGATCTGCTGACCGAGGCGACCCCCTTCGTCTCGCCGCTGCCTCCGGCTCCGCCGGAGCAGGCGCTGATCGGTATCACCGTCCTGCGCCGGGAACGCGAACGCCGGGCACTGGAGAACTCCGACCGTCGCGCCGAACGGCTCACCGGGCGGCGCGTCGGCGTCTGAACGGCGCCGGTCACCGCGGCGTCCTCCGCACCTTCACGCGTGCGTCAGAAGCGGATCGCGTCGATCACCTTGACACGGAGAGCGACCAGCGCGGGGATGAACCCGGACACCGCACCGACGATGACCGACGCGAGGAGGCCGATGAGCGCCGCGCGCATCGGGAAGGGCGGGATGTCCTGGATCCCGTAGAACATCGACGTGATGATCCACTCCGAGCGCAGCACCGCGACGACGATCGCGATCCCGATCACTCCCGCGACCGTGGTGGCCACGAGGCTCTCCAGGAACACCGCGAAGAAGACCCGCCCCGAGCTGGCACCGAAAGCGCGCCTGACCCCGATCTCCCGAACGCGTTGACGCATCGCCACGAGCTGGATGTTGATCAGGCTGAGCGCCCCGAGGGCGAGGATCAGGGCCGCGATACCACCGGTGACCATCTCGAACGTCGCCTGCGCATCCAGAGCCCCCGGCTGCGCAGCCCAGTCGGACCTGCTCACCGACACCGTCTGGCCCTCGGGCAGCCCCGCCCTCAGGTCCATCGCGAGCACCGGGGCGATCCGATCCACCTGGCCGGTCCCCATCCAGATCTCGTACTGCGTCCACGCATCGGTCGGGAGCGCATCCACGCGGGCACGGTAGGAGTCGTACAGCACATCGACGCGCATCTCCTCGTCGCCCATGCCCTGGCGCGGAGTGATGCCGATCACCTGGTACGTCCCGCCGGCCGGGCCGCCGAGCGTCACGGTCGGGTGCTGCGACAACGGCACACGCCCCAGCCGGTCCCACAGGGGCTCCGTGATGACGACGGGCGGGGCCATCGCCTCGCTGTCGGATTCGAGGAACCACCGCCCTTCCAGGAGGCGCTCGCGATGGATCTGCGAGAACGCGGGATCCATGACGCGGGCCGGAACCTGCACGATCCCGTCGGGGAGCTGGACGTCGAGCATCACGCCCTGGGAGATGCGCGCCGTGTGGCTGAACCCGAAGCGCTCGGACACGCGGTCGAAGCGGGCATCGAACTCGTCGGCGTCGACGGGCGTGCCGTCGTCGCTGTTGACCGCGACGACGACGGTGGCCGCTCGTCCGCCCCACCGGTCGGACTGCTCGGCTTGGAACTGTCGCTGGTACTCGGAGATCGCGACGACCGCGGTGAGCGCGCCCACGGACACGGCGATCCCGATGAGGCTGAGCAGCACGCGCAGTTTGTGCACACGGATCTCGGCCCAGGCGTCGGAGAGGGCGCCGAGGAAACCGGTCATGCGACCACCTCCGGTGCGGCGGAGGGCACGGGGGCGGCGAGGGTCGACGCCTCGAAGGCGCGGCTGAGGTCGGCGATCTCCAGGCGTCCGGCGTCGAGTCGGTAGTGGCGACGCGCCCGCGCAGCGACATGGAGATCGTGCGTGATGGTGACCAGTGCCGCGTCGGTCTCCGTCGCCACTTCGTCGAGCAGCGACATGACCGATGCCCCGGTGTCGATATCGAGGGCTCCGGTGGGCTCGTCCGCGAGGATCAGGACCGGTCTGCGGACGAGAGCCCGCGCGATGGCGACACGCTGCTGCTCACCGCCGGAGAGCTTGTCGGCGATCTGGTCGACGCGATGCCCCAGCCCGACGCGCTCGAGCATGTCGGCCGCGATCTGGCGACGGTTCCAGAACATCCGCCCCTTCGCGTGGCCGAGCGGCATCATCACGTTGTCGATCGCCGTACGCCCCGGCAGAAGGTTGAACTGCTGGAACACGAAGCCGACGTTGTCGCCGCGAAGGCGGTCGAGGCGACCGGAGCGCATCCGGCGCACCTCCCGACCTTCGAACGCGACGGAGCCGGAGGTGGGCGCATCCAACATCCCCAGGATGTTGAGCAGCGTCGATTTCCCCGACCCCGAGCGGCCCACGATGGAGACGTGGTCCCCCGCTCCGACCTCGAGGGTGACGCCCCGAAGGATCTCCAGGCGCGAGTCGTCGGCGAGCAGGACGCTCTTGGAGACGTCGTCGAGCGCGACCAGGCTCACCAGCTGGTCCCGGTGTCGCACTGCTCCACTCCCGGGGAGACCTCGTAGCAGAACTCCTCGACCGGCGCGACGAAGCCGGGCACGAACTGACGGATGCTGTCGCCCTCCGCCAGACCCTCCGTCACCTCGACCATGACGCCGTCGTTGACGCCGAGAGTCACCGCCCGCTCCTCGGGGTCGGAGCCGTCACCGGCGTCGACCCAGACCTTCCCCGACCCCGCACCGCCCTGGACGGCGGTGACCGGGATCACCAGCGCGTCATCCACCTGGCCGAGAGCGAGGTCGATCTTCGCGGGGAGACCTGCGAAGACCGTCTGGTCGACCGGGATCGCGCAGCGCACATTCGCGGTGCCCTCCGCCGTCACCTGGACTCCCACACCGGTGCACGCGAACGGGGCAGGGCCGCCCGTGATGGTGACCGTGGCCTCGGTGGGAGCATTGACGAGCCGGTACAGCTGCACGGGGTCGACGGTGGCGAGCAGGTGGTAGCGCGCTGGCGTGAGCTTGTACGTCTCGGTGCCGACCGTGGTTGCCTGGCCCTTGACGACGGCGAACTCCGACACGTCGCCGGCTTCGGGCGCGAGAACGTCGATGTCCTTGCGCGGCTCCTCCTGACGCACGGTGTACAGCTTCTGCCCCGCGGTCACGGTCGCCCCCTCCCCCACGTGCACGGCGAGGACGGTGCCGTTGAGCTCACCCCGGACGGCGAAGTCGTCGTCGCGCGCCACGTTCCCGCTCAGGCTCAGCGCGTTCACGACCGAACCGCGCTCGACAGCCACGACGGGATCCGTGATCCCGGCCTCCGGACTGACGACGCTCTCCGCGCGGTCGGGGAAGAACGCGATCTTGACGAGAGCCGCGGCGCACGCGCCGAAGACCACGACGAGAAGCAGGGGGAAGATCCAGCGACGCCAGACGATCACGAGTGCCTTTCCGGCCGCGCCGCCCTGGCACGCCTGCGGTCAGCGTATCCAGACTTCGGAATTCAGCGCTCGGCTGTGACCGCGTGTCGATCCACCGGTGTCAGGCGCGCAGTGCTTCGTGACGGACGACGAGCCACCCGGCGGGCACCGAGAGCCGGTCGGCGTGGGGCGAGCACAGATCATGCGCCTGAGGATCGTTCGCAGCGCCGAGCGGGCCGAGGGCCGCCATCTGATCGCCGTAGTCGTAGGTGAGGGTGGCCACGGCCTCTCGCGCGCAGCCGACCTTCGAGCACAGTCGTCCGTCCATCTCCGCCAGCGTACGGCGCACTCCGACGCGGCGACGGATGCCGCGCCGGGCGAGCCGCCACCGCCTAGACTTTCGTCATGCCTCGTCGACGCGCCACCCCCGCCACCGCCGCTCCTCGGCGCGGTGCGCGGCATGGGCGACATGGTCGCCTGGGCCGCAGCGAGGTCGTGCGTCCGCCGTTGGCTCCTCTCGACGGACGCATCGACCGGTTCGACCTCACGGTCGGCACGGCCGTCGAGTTCCTCCGCGGTACCTGGCCCGAACTGCAGGACGTCCGGTTCGAGATCGGCGCGATCCCGGGGTTCGACGCGACCGACGAAGTGCCCCGGTGGTATCTCGACCGCGAGAACCGGCGCATCGTGCTGTTCCGACTCCCCATCGAACGGCTCCTGCCCCCTGGGCACGACGATGCCGCGCACCGGCGCATGGCCATCGAGAGCGCGGTCTTCCGGGCAGCGGCCGAGTACGTCGGCCGCGAGCCGTGGGACCTCGGCCACGACCACTGACACCACGACTGACGCCACGACAGTCGTTGCCGGCATGTCGGCCCGAACGCGGTGCGCCGCTCAGGGATAGACCGTGATCGGCTTCTCTCCGCCGGCGCTCGTCTGGATGGGCATCACCGCGATGGCGCCGGGAGCCGTGAGCGCCACCGCAGCGTGCACGGGCGCCGTCGTCTGCATCCGATAGGTCGTACGCCCCGCGACGGCGACCCCGGCGGTCTCGCCTGCCGGGACGACGATCTCCTGCGCTTGCCCCCCGTCCACGGGTTCGAGTGTGACGGTGGCGTCAGCGTCGGATGTGTTGGCGAGCTGCAGTCTGGCCGCCGGACCGGACGGCACGGCGAACACCACATCGACATCGACCTCAGGAGCCGGCATCACCCAGGCGAAGTCCGAGTCGAGCCCGAATCCGTCCTGCTGTCGGACGGCGGCGATGAGCGGCACGTCCGCTTCCACCTCGACCGTGTACCGACCCGGCTCGAGACCGGACAGGGACACCTGGGACGGGAGATCGGCTTCGAGCGGGACGGTGAACTCATCGGCCAGACCCGCCTCCCCCTCGGCGTGGACCTTGACCTGGACGCGAGCGCCGACGCCCGGCGACAGAACGCGAAGAACAGTCATCTCGGAGTCGTCGCCGCTGGCCGGGAACGCCTCCACCCCGGTGAACACGAGCCTCTGCTGCGCCCCGGGGACCGAGTCCTGCAGGTCGATGCCCGCGGGATCGAGAACCCGCACCAGCGATGACTGGAGGGCTGCGCGCACCGGCGCTCCCACCGCGCTCACCTTCACCACGGGCACGTCGTTGCCGGTGGTGAATGAGGTGAGGGGAAGGGCCGTCTGCGAGCGCGCGGGGACGATCACCGTCCGCGTGCTCCGCGCGGGTCCGTACACCGACAGCGTGACCGTGGACGGGACATCGGCCGCATTCGTCAGCGTCACGATGTCCTCCGTCCCGGTGTCGATGCTTCCTCCGACGAGCCACGACTCCAATCGCGGCTGACCACACGGCAGGGCGGCGTATCCCGCGAGGTCGTCGGCCGCGATCGTGATCGACTCCGCTCCGGCGATCAGCGGTGCCGTGCGCCCGTCGACCCGCCCTGTGAGCCGTTCCGGTCCCTCGGCCTCCGGCAGATCCGTCACCGCGAGCCGATCCGCTTCCGGAGCTCCCGCGGTACCTCCTGTCGTCAGGGACGGGGAGGCTGCGGGGAGCATGTCCAGCGGGGCCGCGGCGTCGCGCCCGAGTGCACGGAGGTCACCGTTGCAGACGAGGATGCTGTCACCGGGGACCGGTGTGACCTCGACCTGTGCCGGATCGTGCGCGACGACAGGCCACGGGGCGTGCACCGCCGTCGCGACACCGATCACGCACGCGGCGATGACCGCCACGCCCGTGATGACCCTGGCACCGGTCGCGGCGACTCGGAATGCGCGGTTGCCACTGCTCATCGGTCCTCCTCGGTAGAGGTCGGGCGTCGTTCACCGCGGTCCGTCGACGCTTCTGCGCCAGACGAAGACGGCTCGTCGCTGGTCGGCTGGGCGATCGGCGCGAGGGCATCCTCGTTCAGTGCGGGCTCGTCCTGCGGGTCCTCGATCGTCCCCACCGGAGCTTCGTCGATGAGGTCAGCGTCCTCCCTGTGCCTCGGCAGGACGATCGGCTCGTCCGGCACACGACCGACGATCCGGGAGCGGGAGCGTGCGGCGCGGCGCGATGCCCTCGTCGGGATCGACAGCAGGAGGGCGGCGAACACCGCCAGCAGCTGCAGGGTGATCACGAGTCGTGCCGTGCCCTGCTGGGCGGAGGTGAGGGAGGGCTGCTCGGCAGGTTCGGCCTCCAGCCGCCAGAGCACTCCACGGTCGGTGGTCCCCGCGTGCACCAGGCCGGCACGCTGGTCGATCGCTGCGACGGCCTCGGTGCGCAGAGCCCTCGCTTTGTCGCCCTCTCCCTGGACCTGGGCGACGAGCACGTAGCTGATCCCCGTCTCCGCGAGGGCACCCGGCGCGTCGAAGTCGCGCGCGGAGAGGAGGTCCACGGCCAGCGTCGAGATGTCGGCGCCCTGTGGCTCGACGGCGGTGGAGGTCAAGGTCGACTGCGAACCGAGGGTCTCGCTCGCGCCCCACGTCACCTCAGCGGCGAGGCCGCCGTCGTTCTGGGGGGTCAGCACGAGAGTGGCGATCGAGCGATCACCGGCCGCCTGTGCTGCCACGTATGCCGGCAGCGTCGAATCCGGCCCGTTGGTCAGGACCGAACGGTCGGTGTGCTGCGCACTGAGCGCGGGCACCGCGCATGCCGCCAGTGCCGCCGCTGCGACCACCGCGGCGGAGACCCGCAGCCGCGGCATGGTGAGAGCGGTGTCCAGGGTGACGACCGCGGCACCGACCACGCCGATCCAAGCCAGGCTGAGCCCTGCCCCCGGCCAGATCGCGACCGGAGTTCCCTGCGCAAAGCTCACGGTGACGCCGACAGCGAGGAAGGCCGTCGCGAGGCCGGATGCAGCGACGACGAGCAGTGTGATCCCCGCACGCCAGCGCGGCGCGACCGCTGCTCCGAGCGCGAGCACGGCGATGGGGGCGCAGAGCAACGGAGCCCATACGGCGATCGACGGCGGGACGATCTCCATCCATCCGGCCAGCGCCGGCGTCGGGAAGCCGCCGGCGAGCGCGAGACGCCCTGCGGCGTCGGCGGCGACCTGCGGGCCCGCCCAGATGAATCCGGGATCGGCCAGCAGTGCCAACGGCGTGCCGTGTGCGATCTGCCAGAACACGAGCGGCGCGAAGAGGACGATCGTGGGCACCGGCAGCCACAGCAACCGGCCCGCGCCGCGGAACTGCGCGGTTCCCAGCACGATGCCGAGTGCGACGACCCACAGCAGTGCGAGGGCGGGGGCGAGCGAGGGAGCGCAGGCGACGACCGCGGCGAGGAGCAGCGAGGCGCTTCCCGCGGCACCCCAGGAGCGATGCGCGACCACCGCGCTGTGGAAGAGCCACGGGAGCAGGAGGTGTACCAGGACCGCAGTCGGGCGCCCGTCGACGAGCGCGGTGAGGAAGGTCGGGGCGAGAGCCCACGCGACTCCCGCGAAGATGCGCAGGCCCTCACGGTCGGTCACCCGCGTCGCGGCGAACCAGCCGCCGAGCACGGCGAGCGGGAGCGCGAGGATCCACAGCAGAACCACCGAGAACGATGGGCCGGCCGGCCAGAGCGAGCCCAGCACCGCCACGACCGACGCGAAGGGGTCGGCAGGGCCGACCAGGTCGAGGGCGACGTCCCGCATCCCCCACGCGGCGTCGCTCCACAGCGCACCCACGGTCTGTCGGAGGGGCAGCAGTGCCCCTCCCCCCAGCGTCGGCCATGCCAGCAGGCTCGTGAAGGAGGCGATGCTGACCACCAGCGCTGCGAGCACGGCCCAGGCGCCGCCCCCCGAGAAGAAGCGCAGTTCGCTGACCGCACCGCCCTCGCTCCCGTGGCCGTCGTCCAGCCGTCGCCGCAACTCCGAAGACGTCACTCGCAGCGGCGCGATGCTGGCCCAGCTGGAGGTGCGGAACGCACGAATCGCTGCGCGCGAGCGCACGACGGCGCCGAACCGAGACATCGCCGTGAGCGCGGCACCCCATTCGGGAAGCACGGCTTCCGGGCGCTTCGCGACGAGATCGGTGATCGAGCGCCACAGCGCGAGGGGCAGCAGGCTGAGCCAGTGCAGAGGTACGGCTGCGGCAGGCGCATAAGCCAGGCGCCGATGGAGCTGGGCCAGTCGGGTGACGAAGGCGCGCCGGAATCGGCCGGACGGCAGCGCGGCAGGACCATCGGGGGATACGGAGACGCGCGCGCCTGGAGCGAGCACGACGCGCCCTCCGCCCAAGCGCGCGCGGACTCCGAGGTCGAGGCCCTCGTCTGCGCCGGCGAGCGCGGGATCCGGCCGCAGGGCATCGCGGACCTCGCCACGGATGAGGAGACCTCGCACGTCCGCACCGAGTGCGTCGTCCGAGCGGTCGTGCTGTCCCTGGTCGAGTTCACCGGCCGCGAGTTCGACCGAGCGTCCGAGAGCGGTCATGCTGACGCCGAGCGATACGATCTCGCGGTCGTTGTCCGAGGCCACGAGCTTGGGAGCGATGATCGCGGCGGAGGGCGAGCGCTCCAGCATCCCGCTCAGGCGCTCGAGTGCCCGCGGGTGTGGCGTGGTGTCCTGAGCGAGCAGCCAGATCGCCGAGCCTTCCGCGACTCGGGGCCTCGCGAGCTCGACGGCCTCGGCGAAGGAGGTGGTGGCGCGCGCCTCGATGATCCCCTCGACGGTGCTCGCGACGGCCTCGCTCTCGCGCACTGACGATGCGTCGCCGCACACGACGAGCGTTACAGCGGCGGCGGGAGTGGTCTGAGCGCGGAGGGCGTCGAGAGTGCGGAGCAGTTGCGCTCGGGAGGACGATCCAGTGCGCGCGACGATGATGGCGTGAACTCGGGCTGGCATGACGTCGTCAGCCTATGCGCGCGACCCCCGACGTCTGCGTACTGGACGCGGCGCGCCCGCGAAGCCATGCATCCCTGCGGTTCTCGCTCCGGGAGCGATGGACGACTCAGCTGGCGCGGCGCTTGAGCTTGCGACGCTCGCGCTCGGAGAGCCCGCCCCAGATGCCGAATCGCTCGTCGTTGTTGAGAGCGTATTCGAGGCATTCGCCACGGACGTCGCACGAGGTGCAGATCCGCTTGGCGTCCCTGGTCGAGCCGCCCTTCTCAGGGAAGAACGCCTCGGGGTCCGTCTGCGAGCAGAGCGCGTCGCTCTGCCAGGCGAGGGCATTGTCGTCCTCTGCAGTGTCCGCGCGTCGAACCCCGGGAACACCGAGGTTGATCGGATCGACGAACCAGTTCTCCGGTACGTCTGAACGGTATCCCGTCATCTCGATCTCCAACCCTGTCTCCGCCCCCCGGCGGGCCGTGCGCATGACTAATTACACCCGTGTCATTCGCTCCGGTCAAGTCGCGGATCGTAAACCCTCAAGGAGCTCTTTAAGGTTCTTGACCTGTCACCGGCGTGTCGGATCGCGTCCGATGAGCCCGTGTCAGCGTCCGGGTCCGGCAACGAACGCCTCACCAGCACCCGTGAGGGTGATCCCCTCCTCGGCGGAGTCCGCGAAGGCGACGGTCCCGACCGCGAGTGTGAGCGCCTCGCCCTGTGAAGAGGTCACCGTCACCTCACCGGCCGTCGCGAGGACCATCGTGGGCCCGGAGAGCCCGATCGTGAGCGGGTCGCCGTCGACGACGACCCGTTCGAGGGCGAAGTCGGGCACCGGAACGGGATACGGCGTGACGGGACCCTCAGCCCGCGCCCGCAGCACCGGCACTTCTCCGGGGGAGGTGTCGAGGATCGCGAGAAGCTCGGGGACGTCGATGCGCTTGGGAGTGAGTCCGCCGCGGAGCACGTTGTCGCTCGCCGCCATGATCTCCACGCCGAGACCGGAGAGGTAGGCATGGAGGAGGCCGGCACGGAGGAAGATCCCCTCGCCCCGCTCGAGGACGACGTGGTTCATGAGCAGCGCCACCACGACGCCGGGGTCGCCAGGGTACGTCTGCGCCACGCTCGCTATCGCCTGCAGAGTCGTGCTCCACTCCCCTGCGTCTTCGCGGGTGGAGGCAGCGACGACCGCGGCGATGATGTCGTCGACCTCAGCGCGTGCACCGCCACCGAGCAGCCAGGCGATCACGTCGCGCAGGACGTCGCCTTCCGCGCTCAGGCGCGTCCGGAGCTCCCGGACGCCGTGGCTGTCCTCGAGAGCGCCGAGCAACGCGAGCGTCCGGGGAACGGGACGCAGTCCACTCAGGGACTCGAAGCGCTCGCTGAGTGCGACGAGGAGTTCCGGCTTGTGGTTGGCGTCGCGATAGTTGCGCCGAGGGTCGTCCGCGGCGAGATCGCTCTCGCGCTCCCATCCTGCCTTGGCCTGATCGATCGTCGGGTGCACCTGGATCGAGAGCGGGCTCCCCGCGGCGAGCAGCTTGAGCAGGTACGGGAGCGTGCCCCCGGTGATCTGGTCGAGTGTGCCGCCGCCCGCGACATCGGCGGGGTCGCCGGGATGGTCCCCGAACCACACCTCGGCCTCCGGCGCACCGGTGGGCGTACGCCCCTCGAGTCCGGCGAGAAGCGAGTCCGATCCCCAGGCGTAGTCACGGGGCGTGTTCGAGAGGCGCAGCAGCATGCACCCCAGCGTAGAGCGGTGCTGCGGCGTTCAGCGACGCCCGGAGCACGGCGCGGTAGCCTGAACGCGATGGCCCAGTACACGAAGCATCCGGTGTCTGCCCCGCCCACCGCGCCGGAGCGCGAGTCGACGGGGCATCTGCTGCTGCGCGGGTATGCGATCCTCGTGCTCTTCGTGACCTTCGCCCACTCCGCGGTCTACAACCTGCTCGGGCGGGACGGAGCCGCCGTGACGCTCGCCGTCTTCACGCTCACGACTCTCGGCATCGGCATTCCGATGCTCGCCCGCAATCGCCCCCAGCCGTTCCGCTG
Source organism: Microbacterium oxydans (assembly GCF_006540085.1). Taxonomy (GTDB): domain Bacteria; phylum Actinomycetota; class Actinomycetes; order Actinomycetales; family Microbacteriaceae; genus Microbacterium; species Microbacterium oxydans. The sequence goes on from NZ_BJOG01000010.1 coordinate 44,535, forward strand.
GCGGCGCCTGCCCTGGACAGCCCTCGGCTACACCGCCTTCGCGCTCGTCTCCGTCGCCTGGTCGCAGTGGCGCGGTCCCACAGTCGTCACCTGGATCCTTCTCGCCGCCGTCACGGTGAACGCGCTCTTCCTGGCCCACGTGCTCACCTGGCACGAGATCGTCCGTGCCCTCTCGTCGGCATTCAAATGGATCCTCGGCCTCTCGCTGGCGATCGAGCTCTGGGTTTCGCTGGTGCTGCACGGGCCGCTGCTGCCCAACTTCCTCACCCTCCCGGACGGCAAGATCGATCCGCAGTGGTACTGGGTCCGCGACAACCTGTTCGACGGCGGCAGGATCCAGGGCATCGTCGGGAACGCGAATCTGCTCGCGATCATCTCGCTCTTCGCGATCATCACCTTCGGAGTGCTGTTCGCAGCCAAGGCGCGCTGGCGCACCACGTTGGCCCTGTGGATGCTTCTCGCCGCGTACTTCCTGTTCCGGACCGCATCGGCGACAGCCCTCGTGTGCGCGGCGGCGGTCGCCGTCGTGCTCGCTGTCGCGCTGCTGATGCGGCGGGCCCGCACTCCGGGAGCGCGCACCCGCATCTACGTGGTCTCGATCGGCGGCGCGGCGGTCGCCGCGCTGGGGATCTGGCTGCTGCGCGAGCCACTGCTGGGGCTTCTCGGTCGCAGCAGCGACCTCACCGGACGATCCGAGAAGATCTGGACCAAGGTGCTGGAGCGGGCGGCCGAGCACCCGATCGTCGGCAACGGGTTCTCGAGCCCGTGGATCCCCGATGATCCCGCCTTCGACCGGTGGATCACCGATCACGGGATCACCGTGTTCCACGCGCACAACATGTGGCTCGACGTCCTGCTCCAGCTCGGTGTGGTGGGAGTGGTGCTGATGGCGGTCGCCTACGGCACGCTGCTGTGGCGCTCCTGGTTCTTCGCGGTCGATCGTCCCCGCTGGGACCTCGATGACGCACGTCCGTTCTCGCCGTTGACCCTGCTGCCCAGTCTGTTCACGGTGGTCCTGCTCGTGCAGGGCTTGACCGAGTCGACGCCCATCATGCTGTGGGGCTGGATGCTGCTCGTGCTGCTGTCGTTCAAGCTCAAGTCGGTGCCCCTGGTCGGCGTCGGCGAGCGCGACCTACTGTTCGAACGCGGCACTCGGCAGCGGCGGGTGCCGTGACGCCGGCACGCCCGATCGTGCGGCTGCTCGGCTCCGTGGAGCTGGCACGCGCCTTCACGCTCGCAGCGCTGGCTGCCGTGTTCGGTTCCTATGCCATCCAGCAGATGACGTCGGCGACAACGCTGGCGACGATCATCGCCGCGCTCTGCCTGCTGGGCGCGGCCATCCTCTGGATACGTCGCGACGAGCTGTCGCTGCTGCGCATCGCGCCGTCGTCATTGCTCGCCTTCCTCGCCTGGGCGCTGGTGAGCGTCTTCTGGACCACGGACAAGTCCGACACGATCTTCGGGTGGATGTCGCTCTTCGGCTTCGCGTTCCTCGCCATCACGATCGGCCACGTCCGCGACACGCTCCAGACGGTGCGCGCGATCGGCGACACGCTCCGGGTGCTCCTGGCCGCGTCCCTCGCAGTGGAGATCCTGTCCGGCGTGCTGCTCGATCTGCCTTTCACCTTCCTCGGGATCCAGGGGAATCTCGCCGTCGGCGGCCCGATCCAGGGCCTCTTCGGCAGCCGCAACATGCTCGGATTCATCGCGGTGATCGCGCTGATCACCTTCGTGATCGAGTGGCGCACGCAGTCCGTGAAAGCCCCGCTCGCCGTGGCGTCGATCGCTCTCGCGAGCTTCCTGGCGGTGCTGTCCTCCTCCCCGACGGTCCTCGTGCTCGCCGGTGCCGTCGGCGTCGTCACGATCGCCCTCACGATCGTCCGCCACACCCCGGCCGACCGGCGCACGATCGTGCAGTGGACGCTCGGCGTCGTCGTCACCCTCGCCCTTGCGGCGGCGTTCGCGCTGCGCCATCAGATCATCGCCGTGCTCGATGCGGGCTCCGACTTCTCGATCCGCGGCTCGCTCTGGAACACGATCCTCGATTTCGTGGCCGTGAAACCGGTCCAGGGATGGGGATGGTTCGGCGACTGGGCACGGGGCGAGTACCCGTTCACCTACATCAACTTCCAACTCGACGACCGCCATCAGAGCGCGCTGAACGCCTTCTTCGACGTGCTGCTCCAGCTCGGCGCCGCGGGGTTGGTGCTCTTCCTCCTGCTGGGTGGCGTCGCTCTCATCCGCTCCTGGCTCGTGGCGAGCACGCGCCGCTCCGTCGTGTACGCCTGGACGCCGATCATGCTGGTGACGCTGGCGGTCGACTCCATGTTCGAGAGCTTCACGCTCGTCGGCGCCGGATGGTTCATGCTCGTGCTGTGCGCCCTGCGTGCAGGCCAGTCGCGTTCCTGGCGCGAGAACATCGATGCAGCACACACGGGAGCCATACCGACGCTCCGCCCTCAGGAGTAGCCGAGGGGCGCCGTCAGCGGATGGAGGGCAGCTTCTCCGCCCAGGTGATCGCGTCGCGGACCCCGTCGTCCACCGAGCGCTCGGCACGCCAGTCCAGCACCTCGGCCGCACGATCGACGATCGCGAACGCGCCGGCCTGATCGCCGGGACGCCGCGCGGTCTCGACGACGGCGAGAGCCTCACCCGTGACCCGCTCGAAGGCCGCCACCAGCTCGCGGACGGTCACGCCCTCCCCGGTGCCGATGTTGATCACCCGATAGGGGTCGTCCGCCGTCGCGACCTCGTCGAATCGCTCGACGGCCGCCACGTGCGCGAGCGCGAGGTCCCAGACGTGGATGTAGTCTCGCAGCCCGGATCCGTCCCTGGTCGGCCAGTCGGTTCCGGTGATCGAGAAGGCCTCGGCGGCGGCATGGGACTGCATGATCTTCCCGAGAGCATGCGAAGGCAGAGGGTTCTGCAGCCCGGTGCGCATCTGCGGATCGGCGCCGATGGGGTTGAAGTAGCGGAGGGCGATCGCACGGAAGTCGCCGTTGGAGGCCGCATCCTCGAGGATCTGCTCGACCATCGCCTTCGTCGTGGCATAGGGACTCGAGGGAGCCAGCGGAGCGTCCTCATCGACCCCCGCACCGCTCTCCCCCTCGTAGACGGCAGCGGAAGAGCTGAACACGATGCGTGGGATCCCCGCGTCACGCAGATGCTGGAGCAGCACGATCGTCTTTCCCACGTTGGTCTCGTAGTAGCCGAGGGGATCCGTGACCGACTCGGGCACGACGATACGTGCAGCGCAGTGGATGACCGCATCGATGTCGGGGTGCTCGGCGAGCAGACGTTCCAGGACCACCTGGTCGGCGATGTCGCCCTCGTAGAACGCGCGACCCTCGCAGAAGGCTCGGAGCCCCTTGGAGAGGTCGTCGAGGATGACCACGTCGATGCCCGCCTCGATGCACGCGGTGGCGACCGTGGATCCGATGTATCCGGCGCCGCCGGTGATCAGTACCTTCATCGCAGCCAGTCTAACCGTCGCCCCTTCGCCACCGAGGTGAGCCTCTCCGCTGATCCGAAGGGAGCGGACGGTAGGCTACTCTCTGCTCGTCGAGTCCGGCCGCTGTCCCCACGACAACCGCCTGTGACACCAACATCGGAGAAACCAACCCGTGGCATACGTCCTGCAGAACGTCGTCTTCCCCGGTGGCGACGACCCCGATGTGTTCCCCCTCTACGTGGACGCCGAGCATCGACCTGACACCGAGGACGAACGCGCGGCGCGTGCGGCGATCACACCGGTCGAGGGCATCCTCGACCGCTCCAGTGCGCGGGTCCCGGCGAAGAGCACGTGGTCTTTCAGCACCTATTTCAACGCCTTCCCCGCCGCATACTGGCGCCACTGGACGGGCGTGCGGGACGTGCGTCTCACCGTGCGCTCCACCGGATCGGGCACCGTGCTGCTGCATCGTTCGGATGCGCAGGGCGAGTCCCGCCGGATCGAGGCGCGCTCCGTCGTGGGAGACGCCACGACGACCTTCGATCTCGATCTCGGCCCCCACGACGACGGCGGCTGGATCTGGTTCGATGTCGTCGCGGATGAGGAGCCCGTCGTCCTGAACGGTGCGCGCTGGGAGACGGAGCACGAGCCGGTCCGAACCGGGAAGGCCTCACTCGGCATCACGACGTTCGACAAGCCGGATTACTGCATCGAAACGCTGCGGACGCTGGCATCGTCCCCCGATGTGCTGTCGCTGGTCGACCGCATCTTCCTCGTCGACCAAGGCACCCGCTTGGTCGCCGAGGAGGATGGATACGAAGCCGTCTCCGCCCTCCTCGGCGACACGCTTCGCGTGATCCGGCAGGACAACCTCGGCGGATCCGGTGGATTCGCTCGGGCCATGCAGGAATCGCTCCTGCGTCCGGAGAGCGAGTTCGTGCAGCTGCTCGACGATGATGTCCGGCTCGAGCCTGAGGCCCTCCGTCGCTCGATCGTGTTCGCCCGCTTCACGACCGAGCCCACCATCGTCGGTGGCCACATGTTCGACCTGATGGCACGCTGCACCCTGCACGGCTGGGCTGAGGTCGTCGACGAGCCGGCCTTCGCCTGGGGCGACACCAACCCGGAGCGGATGCCCCACGACTTCGCGACGGCGAGCCTGCGCGATTCCCCCTTCCTGCACGCGCGCACGGAGGCCGATTACAACGGGTGGTGGATGTGTCTCATCCCGCTCGAGGTGATCCGCGAAGTCGGACTCGCCCTACCGGCGTTCATCAAGTGGGACGACGCCGAGTTCTGTCTGCGCGCGGGCGAAGCCGGTTTCCGCACCGTGTCCCTTCCCGGCGTCGCCCTGTGGCACGTGTCGTGGGTGCACAAGGACGACATGATCGACTGGCAGGCGTACTTCCATGCCCGAAATCGGATCGTCGCCGCGCTCCTGCACTCGAACGCGCCCCGCAGCGGACGACTCCTGGTACACAGCCGTCGCGTCGACCTCAAACACCTCATGATGATGCAGTACTACCCCGTGGCCCTTCGCGCGAAGGCACTTCGGGACGTCCTGGCCGGGCCGCGTCATCTGCGGGAGAGCCTCGCGACAGCGATGCCCGCAGCCCGGGCGATCGCGTCCGATTTCCCGGAGACGGTCGTGCACCACGACACGTCGAACCTCGGGCGCCCGCGGACGGGACGACGCCGGTACCTGCAGGAACCGATGAGTCCGGAGGGGATGAAGCTGCGGTGGCTGACCCTCTCCACGCTGGTCTCGAACTGGTTTCACCGACCCGCTCCGGAGAACGTCGCGGCGCCCGAGACGGAGTTCCGGAAGAAGGACGCCGTCTGGTGGCGGCTGGGAAGCGTCGACAGTGCGCTCGTCGAGACCGCGGATTCCGCCGGAAAGCTCCACTATGTCCGTGACAGGCGCACGCACCGCCGGATGCTCCGCGACTCCCTCCGGCTGCACGCCGAGCTGCGCCGCCGTTGGCCCGAACTGCAGAAGCACTATCGTGACGCGCTCCCCGAGCTCGTCTCCCCCACGTCCTGGCAGCAGATCCTCAAGGAGAAGGCATGACCGCGGCACCCGCTGCATTCGACCCGACCACGGCGACGATCGTCATCGTCACCTACAACCGCTCGCACCTTCTCACCGGACTGCTCACGAGCATCACCGCGATGGACCCGAAGCCTGGTCGTATCGTGATCATCGACAACGCCTCGGTGGACGACACCACGGACGTGGTCGAGTCGTTCCGCGACGGCATCGGGACCGAGATCGTGTACCGCCGTCTCGACACCAACACGGGCGGATCAGGCGGCTTCAGCGAGGGGATGCGCACCGCATACGACCTCGGCGCCGAATGGATCTGGATGATGGACGACGACGTCGAAGTCCTTCCGGACGGCCTGGCCAGGATGGGCTTCTGGACTCCGCGTTTCAAGAGCATCCAGGGGCGCCGGTACGACTACGACGGCAGCGAGTTCTACTGGCAGTACCGCATCGCCGAGCGCATGGGCATCCCGATCCCGTTCGCACCGTCGGGTTTCGACACTTCCGGCTACAAGGAGATGAACAGCGGCTGCTTCGAGGGCATGTTCATCCACCGTTCCGTCGTCGCGCAGATCGGCCTGCCCGACCCTCGCTTCTTCATCTACTGGGACGACCAGATGTACGGCTGGCTCGCGTCTCGCAAGACGACCGCGGTGATCGTCGACGAGTTCGTGCTGCGCCGCACCCGCGAGATCAAGCAGTGGGACATGGGCATCCGGCACATGAACGCGTCGAGCAACGCCTACCGCTTCTACATCATGCGCAATCGCGCCTACATCAAGAACTACTACCGCGTGCACGGCGTCTACAACCCGGTGCTGTTCGGTCTGGGGACGGCGATGACCTTCGCGAAGGAGCTCATCCGACTGGTGTTCGTGGAGAGAACGGTCCGCGGCACCAGCAACCTGTTCCGAGGCCTGAGAGAAGGCGGCAGACTCGCCCGTGATCGGTCCTGGCAGCCGATGGCTCCGCTGGAAGGATGAGGGCATGACCGACGAACCGCAGCCCGAGCTCCGTTGGGCTCCCATCGAACCCAAGCCCCGCAACCGCGGACGAGTCTGGTTGATCGTCGGACTCTCCGTCCTCGCCCTGCTCGTCGTCGCCGCGCTGCTGTTCTTCCTCCTCCCGAGAGGCGGGTCACCGGTGCCGGGTGCTTCGGCGTCTCCGACGGCGACGACGACCCCGACGCCGACGCCGTCCGCGGTTCCGTCCGCCTCCCCCGTTCCCACGGCTCCGGTCGACACTCCCCCACCCGTGGAGGACCCGTCGCTTCCCGCGTTCCGCGACCGCGTCGGCGTGTGGCTGGAAGCCGCGTCGGTCGGGCTGGACATCGTCTCCGAAGGCGAGGGCGACCTCGAGCCCGTCCTGAATGCGATGCAGGAGGACGCGCAGCGCCTGGCAGAATCGCTGCCGCCGTCGTCGATCGCCGAGGACTGGAGCACGACGACGAGCGAGTACTCGAGCCGACTGAACGCGCTGCGCTCCGCCGTGTCCTCCGGATCGAACGTCGGTCAGCCCGTCGACGCCGCACGCGTCAGCGTCGACCAGCTGCGCAGTCTCGCCGGCCTCTAGCGTCCGAGTCGCCTGCGGCTATCGAGCGGGCGACTCGAGACGGCGGAGACGCTCCTCATAGTGCGAAGCGAGCTCGAGCCGGATACGTGCCCTCTCGTGTTCGGCTCTCGCCCGCACGAGGTCGCTCTCCGGATCCTCGTTCGTGAGGTCGAGCTGATGACGCAGCCACTCGAAGCGCTGCTCCAACGCAGCGACCTGCGGGGCGATGCGATCGAACTCGGAGCGGATGTAGGAGAAGTCTGCTTGGTTGCCGGCCAAGCGAGCCTCGTAGTCGGCGCGGGCGCCCTCGAGGTTCGCGAAGGCCTCTTCGAGGCGTGCGTCCACTCTGGCATCAACGCGGCGCACGACGGCAGCGTCGATCCGTCGACGGATTCGGTTCAGCATTCAGTCCTCAATCATTCGGGTGATTGGTGATGGTCGGGTCTGGAGATCAGCGGTGATAGGAGATACGCCCGGAGTCGATCCACTCGCGCAAGAGCATGGATTCGAGGTCGATGCGGTGTTCGGCGCCGACAGCTGACGGGTCTCCGTAAGCGTGGTTCCAGGCGGTCTGATCCGGCGCATCCACGAAGGAGAAACCGGTGACGTCCATCTGGACATCAGGGAACAGCCTGGTCGCGATCCAGAGCATCACCGTGCCCGTGGTCGCCCATTGGCCACCCTCGTGCGGGTCCACTCCCATCGCCTCGCCGAGCGGGAGGATCACCTCACGGTTCGGCATCGTCACGATGCCCAGGTCCGGCGGCCAGAAGTCGGGGGTCTTCGGGTTCTCCCACAGCAGACGCCCCGGTTCGATCATGAGGTAGAGACGGTCGGTGTAGTCCGAGAAGAACCACGGGGTCGGTCGCACCCCACGGTTGAAGACCACGACGTCGACGCGCCTCCCGACGGTGGCCGGCCCGTCGATGTCATCCATGCGGAAGCCGTTGACGCGGATGACGAGGTCTGCGGAGTCGATCCGCTCCGCACGTTCCGGAGACTCGTCCAGAGGCTGATTTCCCACCACCGCGACTCGGCGGATCCCCTCGGGGCGGCCGAACGACTCCACCAGCGGTCGAAGCCGGTCGTAGAAGGCTTCCTCGCCAGTCGTCGCACGCTCGTCCCCGACGAGCTCCGTCACACGCCCCATAGACCCACAGCTTAGGGCAATATTCCGGCTCATCCGGAATTACGGTTCTGCAGTCCGCGGGCCGGAGCGCACCTCCCCGCGCAAGGCTGGTCGCGTCTTCGAGGAACTCCCCCGTCTAGAGTTGTCGGCGTGACTTCTGCGCAGACCATCGATCTCTCCTCGGCGAAGATCGGCACCGGTTCCCCCGTGTTCACGATCGCCGAGATGTCGGGCAACCACAACGGAGATCTCGAACGAGCGCTCGCGATCGTGGATGCCGTGGCCTCGACCGGGGCGAACGCCCTCAAGATCCAGACCTACACCGCCGACACCCTCACGATCGACTCCGACCGCCCCGAGTTCCGCGTGAAGGGCGACCACGATCTCTGGGGTGGACGCAATCTGTACTCCCTGTACCAGGAGGCGCACACGCCGTGGGAGTGGCACGCGCCGATCTTCGAGCGCGCAGCGGCGCACGGCCTCATCCCCTTCTCCACACCGTTCGATCCGACTTCCGTCGAGTTCCTCGAAGGTCTCGGCGTCGAGCTCTATAAGACGGCGTCCGCAGAGATCGTCGACCTTCCCCTGCTCCGCGAGGTCGCTCGCACAGGCAAGCCCATGATCGTATCGACGGGTATGGCCACCCTCTCCGAGATCGACGCCGCGGTCACGGCCATCCGCGACTCCGGCAACACTCAGCTGGTGCTGCTCGCCTGCACCGCGGCCTACCCGGCCATCCCTGAAGAGGCGCGACTGGGCAACATCCGGACGCTGCGCGACGCCTTCGACGTGCCCATCGGCCTCTCCGACCACACCCTCGGCATCGGGGTCGCCGTGGCGGCGGCGGCTCTCGGGGCCGTGGCGATCGAGAAGCATGTCACCCTCTACCGGGGGGACGGAGGCGTGGACGCCGACTTCTCCCTGAGCCCAGCCGAGTTCGCCTCGCTGGTCAGCGCGTCGGAGCAGGCCCGGATCGCCGCAGGAAGCGGAACCGCCTTCGGTCCCACCCCGCAGGAGCAGACCGTCCTCGCACTCCGTCGGTCCCTGTATGTGACAGCGGATGTCCGCGCCGGCGACGTCATCAGCGCGGCGAACGTCCGCTCGATCCGCCCCGCCGGCGGTCTGGCACCGGAGGCCTACGGGCTGGTCGAAGGTCGCCGTTTCACTCGTGATGCGGACCGCGGCACCCCGCTGTCCTGGGATCTGCTCTAGTCAGCCAGCCGGCGAGAGACGCCACTTCGCGAACGTGGCGAAGCCGCCGGCGTCGGCGGGAAGGTGCGGCAGGTATCCTGCCCGCTGGAACAGCTTCGAAGAGGCCGTGTTCGTGGTGTGGACGGTCGCGAGGAGGCGACTCGGCGCATCCACGATCAGGGCTTGTTCCGAGGCGGCGAGCACAGCACCGGCGAGACCACGTCCGCGCTGTTCCGGGGCCATCGTGATCGACGCCTCCCAGTCCGTCGGGGAACGCCGGTCCCACCGCGTCGAGGCCACCGGTCGTCCTTCCGACTCGATGACCAGGAGCCGGCGGTCCGGATCGGCGAGGGTGCGGTCGAGCCACGAGACGTGCGAATCCCATTCGAGAGCTTCGCTCGACCGGGAGTGCGCTCGAGTGGCTTCGTCGTTGCGCCAGTCGTAGAGCACCCTGGCGTCGTACCGCGTCGCCGGGCGCACGCTGATCGGAGGCGAGGGACGGGGCTTGTCGGGCCCTGCATCGACGAGTTGCTCCCAGGATGCGACGATCCGCCATGTCCCGAGCCCGTCGACCGTGTCCCGAAGCGCGGCTGACTGCGCCGCCAGCGCGTCGCCGTCATGCAGAAGAGCACCCAGCTCGACGACCCGTGCCCCCAGATCGGCATGGGGCGGAACACCGAGCCCCACCGCGAGCCCCCGCCTCACGACGTTCGCGTAGCCCGGACGCTGATTGTCGACAGCGCACAGGACGGCCATCGGAACGCCCATGCACGCGAAGTCCCACACGGACGTCCCGGCCGCCGTCACCGCGAGATCATGCTCGCGCGCCAGGGCAGGCAGATCATCGACGAATCCGCGCACCTGCATGTCATGGACAGATGCGGTGGCAGCCTCCCGCACCTCCTCCCGGCCGCGCGGATCGACCACCGTGACGCGAAGCGGCGCGGGCACACCGTCGAGCGCCCGCACGATGCGGGCCGTGAGTCCCCGGGGGTCGGAGCCGCCCATGACGACGAGCACGCGGGGCACTGCGCCTGGCCGGTGCGATGCGGCGCGCTGACGGAGCACCTGCTCGCGTACCACCGCGACATCGAGACCGGCCAAAGGGTGGCGGGTGAGGTCAGGACGGGCGAACGTCGCCTCTGCTCCGAGGTTCGCGTCGATCGAGAGATCGGCCGCCCTCACGCCGTAGGGGCCGTCCTGCATGTTGCTCACCAGAGCCCCGAAGCCGCGAACGTCGGGCACGTCCGTGTACGCGTCGAGGTGCAGGACGTCCGCCTCTCCTGCCGCTGCGACCAGCGCTTCGGGAGACTCTGCCGCGCGGATGGACCGGACGGGCAGGTCGGGCTCGATGCGGTGCGCGGCGGCCGACCCGGCCTCGTCGATGTCGCCGATGAGCGACACCGACCATCCGCGTTTCCTGGCGACGGCGGCGATCGCGAGCGTGCGCATGAGGTGCCCCATGCCGTACTCGACCCCGGCATTGCAATGGAGGAGGGCCCCTCGTCGACTCATCGTTCGCCCTTCATCACCGTCCGCGGGCACGCCCGTACCCACCCGATAGGATAGGCCGGGCGTGATTCAACCCGGGAATCCGCACCATTCCACGACGCTGAGGGAGACAGAGTGTCGGTTCTCGAGGGCTCGAGCATCCTCATCACAGGCGGCACAGGATCGTTCGGCAAGGCGTTCATCCGCCATGCGCTGACGCACCTCGATCCGCGACGTCTCGTCGTCTTCTCCCGTGACGAGCTGAAGCAGTACGAGGTGCGGCAGCAGTTCGGCGACGACCCGCGGCTGCGCTGGTTCATCGGCGACATCCGCGACGAGCGGCGCCTCGTCCGCGCCCTGCACGGAGTCGACTACGTGGTGCACGCAGCCGCGCTCAAGCAGGTGGACACCGCGGAGTACAACCCGTTCGAGTTCGTCAAGACCAACGTGCTGGGCAGCCAGAACGTGATCGAGGCATCGATCGATGCGGGCGTGAAGCGGGTCGTCGCTCTGTCGACGGACAAGGCCTCCAGCCCCATCAACCTGTACGGCGCCACCAAGCTCACAGCCGACAAGCTCTTCATCACCGGGAACCACTACGCGGCCGCCTACGACACGCGCTTCGCCGTCGTGCGGTATGGGAACGTCATGGGCTCGCGCGGCTCGGTCATCCCGTTCTTCGAGAGGCTCGGAGCCGAAGGCAAGCCGCTGCCGATCACCGACCTGCGCTGCACGCGATTCTTCATCACGCTGCCGCAGGCCGTCGAGATGGTCGTCGACACCTTCGAGCTCATGCAGGGCGGTGAGCTGCTGGTCCCCCGAATCCCGTCGATGAAGGTGACCGACCTCGCGCACGCCGTCGTGCCCGGTGCAGACCTCGTCGACGTGGGCCTGCGCCCCGGCGAGAAGCTGCACGAGGAGATGATCAGCCCCGAGGAAGGCCGTCGTGCCGTGGTGGTCGCCGACGGCAAGTACTTCATCATCCAGCCCGACCTCGCATCGTGGGGCTATCGCGTCCCGAAGGATGCCGTTCCGGTGCCCGAAGGCTTCGCCTACCGATCCGACAGCAACGACCGGTGGTACTCGCAGGCCGAGATCGCGGCCATCATCGAAGCGGGTATCTGAGGATGCTGCCGTACGGGAGACAGTCCATCTCCGAAGATGACATCCAGGCCGTCGTCGACGTCCTCCGCGGCGACTGGCTCACCACCGGACCCCTCGTCTCCGCCTTCGAGTCGAAGATCAGCGAGCTCACCGGCGGACATCGCGCGGTGACGGCCACCTCAGGCACGGCGGCGCTGCACATGGCGTATGCGGCAGCAGAGATCTCCGAGGGCGACGTCGTCATCTCCACGCCCATGACCTTCATCGCGACGACGTCGACCGCGTCCATGCGCGGTGCACGGATCGTCTTCGCCGATGTGGAGGAGGACACCGCCCTCATCGACCCGGCCGCGGTGGATGCCCTCATCGACGACCGCACCCGGATCATCGCCGCCGTCGACTACGCCGGTCACCCCGCTGACTACGACCGGCTCACGGCGACGGCGGCGCGCTACGGAGCCCTCGTCCTCGACGATGCCGCGCACTCCATCGGCAGCACCTACAACGGCCGGCCGGTGGGCGATCTCGCCGACGTCACGACGCTGTCGTTCTTCCCGACGAAGAACCTCACCACCGGCGAGGGCGGAGCGCTCGTCGCCAAGGATCCCGAGCTGGCACAGCGTGCGCACGAGTTCCACAACATCGGTCTCGTGCGGGATGCCTCGCGCTTCCAGGTGCCCGGCGAGGGTGCCTGGCATCAGGAGGTGCACGAGTTCGGCGTGAACTACCGACTCACCGACATCGCCTGCGCGCTCGGCCTGTCCCAGCTCTCCAGACTCGACGCGTTCAAACGTCGGCGCGCGGAGATCACGCGGCGCTACGACGACGCACTGGCCGATCTCGACGGCGTGCGCCGCCCGGTCCAGCGCGAGAACGTCGACGCGATGCGTCACCTCTACCCCGTGCGCATCCTCGACGGGCGACGTCGTGAGGTCTTCGATCGGATGCGGGAACTCGGCGTCGGTGTCCAGGTCAACTACATGCCCGTCTACTGGCATCCGGTGTACGCCGACGCGGGCTACCGGCGAGGGATGTGCCCGAACGCGGAGGCCTTCTACCGCGAGGAGCTGTCGCTTCCGATCCACCCTGAGCTGACCGATTCGCAGGTCGACCAGGTCGTCGACGCCCTCGCGGAGGCGCTGCGGTGACACGAGTCGGGATCATCACGCAGGCGCGGATGACCAGCACCCGGCTCCCCGGCAAGGTCCTGCTCGCCGCGGGCGGACGCACCCTGCTCGACCATCACATCGACAGGCTGCAGAAACTCGACCTGCCACTGGTCGTCGCCACGACGACGAATGCGAGCGACGATCCGATCGCGGCGCTCGCGGTGTCCCGAGGAGCGCGCGTCTTCCGTGGCAGCGAGACCGACGTGCTGGGACGGTTCGCAGGCGCCGCGCGCGATGCCGGGCTCGACGTGGTCGTGCGCGTCACGTCGGACTGCCCCCTCATCGACCCCGCGCTCGTCAGGCGGGGCATCGAGCGGTTCGCCGAACTCGCGGACCCCACCGCACACGTGTCCAACGTGCTCGAGCGGACCTATCCCCGTGGCTTCGATTTCGAGGTGTTCTCCGCCGTTGCGCTTCTCGAAGCGGACGCACGGGCATCCCTTCCCGCCGATCGCGAGCACGTCACCCCATTCCTGTACAGCGGCCGGGGAGCCGATACGAGCCTGCACGCCATCACCGGCACGCGCGACGCGTCGCGCTTCCGCGTCACCGTCGACACCCCGGAGGACCTCGCGGTCATCCGCGCCCTCGTCGAGACCTACAGCGCGGCTGACCTCAGCGCCGACGAGATCATCGAGGTCCTCGAAGCCCACCCCGAGCTGGTGGCCCTGAACGCGGACGTGGAGCAGAAGAAGCTCGGGGAGTGACTTCCCGAGCCGACGTGCGTCAGCGCGCGTTGTAGTCCTCGTTGTAGCGGTCGAGGACCTCGGCGATCGGCGCGTCGAGGACCAGAGCGCCCTTGTCGAGGTAGAGGCCACGCGTGCAGAAACGGCGCAGGTCGCGTTCGTTGTGGCTGACGAAGAAGAGCGTGCGCCCATCGGCGAGCAGCTCGTCGATGCGTCGATAGCACTTCTCGCGGAACGCCTTGTCCCCCACCGCGAGCACCTCGTCGACGAGGAGGATCGGCTCGTCGAGCTGCGACACGACCGCGAAGGCCAGCCGCACCTTCATGCCGTTCGACAGGTGCTTGTAGGGAGTGTCCTCGAAGCCGGCGAGCTCTGCGAACTCGATGATGCCGTCGTAGCGCCGCGACACCTCCTCGCGGGACATCCCGTGCAGACCAGCGGTGAGTCGGACGTTCTCCCGCACCGTGAGATCCCCGACGAATCCACCGGTGATCTCGATGAGCGGTGCGACTCCGCCGTTGACGGTCACCATCCCCTCGTCCGGAAGGAGCACCTTCGCCACGAGCCGGAGGAGCGTCGATTTCCCCTGACCGTTCCGGCCCACCACACCGATCGATTCTCCGGATCGGACCGAGAAGGACACGTCCCGAAGCGCCCAGAACTCTCCGGGTCGGGAGCGACGGGAGGCGCCGCCGAACAGATCCTTGAAACTGCGGGACCCGCGTCGGTTGCGACGGAAACGCACTCCGAGGCTGCTGACTTCGATCGCGGTCGCCATCACAGCTCCTTCAGCACGGGTCGCTCGAGCTTGCGGAAGGCCCAGATCCCCAGCGCGAGGATCAGCAGGCTCATCGCGATGCTGATCGTCAGCGTGAACGTGTTCCACTGGTCGGGGAAGAACGGCATCCGGTAGAGCATGAAGATGCCGGCCAGCGGGTTGAAGGCTCCGAGGGTCTGGAAGATCCCCGGCAGATCGGTCACGTTGTAGATGATCGGCGTCGCGTAGAACATCGCCCGCAGGATCAGCGCCGTCGTGCGCTCCAGGTCGACGAAGAGCACGCACAGGGGCGCCACCAGCAGGCCGAGCCCGATGAGGAGGATGGTCTGCAGCACGACGGCCAGAGGAAGCCAGAGGACGCCCCACCCGATCTGCACCGTCCGGTTCGGATCGGCTTCGACCAGAAGGTTCACGACGATGAACAGCACGAGGACCGGCAGCGAGAAGAGGAACTCGATGCCCTTGCTCAGCACGATCCGGTTCACCCAGATCGATCGAGGGATGGCCGTCGAACGCACCAACCGCGAGTCCTTCTTGAAGGCCTTCGTGAAGTCGGAGACCGAACTGTTGAACCACACCCAGGGCAGCAGCGCGCTGATGAGGAAGATGATGTACGGCTCTTCCCCGACGTCCCGCTTGAACACCTGCGTGAAGACGAACCAGTAGATCACACTCATGACGAGCGGATCGAGCACGGACCACAGGTAGCCGAGGATGCTCGTCGAATAGCGGACCTTCAGGTCTCGGGCCGAGAGCAGCCACAGCGAGTGAAGGTATCGCCGCGGCGTCCCCGGCGCCCCGACAGCAGCGTGACTCACAGTGCCGAGTCTAGGCGAGCTCGTTGTTCCACATCGACAGCGCAGAGCCGATGGCCATGTGCATGTCGAGGTACTGGTACGTGCCGAGACGGCCGCCGAAGTGCACGTCGGTCTCGCCCTTGGTCAACTCGCGGTAGGCCAGCAGGCCGTCACGGTCGGTCGGGGTGTTCACCGGGTAGTACGGCTCATCGTCGCGCTCGGCGAATCGCGAGAACTCCCGCATGATGACCGTCTTGTCCTGCGCGTAGACGTCCTTGCGCTCGGGGTGGAAGTGCTTGAACTCGTGGATGCGCGTGTAGGGCACATCCATGTCCGGGTAGTTCATGACGCTGGTGCCCTGGAAGTCCCCGACGCTGAGCACTTCCTGCTCGAAGTCGAGCGTGCGCCAGCTGAGCGCACCCTCCGCGTAGTCGAAGTAGCGGTCGACCGGCCCGGTGTACACGACCGGCAGCTGACCGACCGTGGCCTTCTTGTTCAGCGGCTGCGAGTCGTCGAAGTAGTCGACGCCCAGCTTGACCTCGATGTTCGGGTGGTCGGCCATCCGCTCGATCCAGGCGGTGTAGCCGTCGGTGGGGAGACCTTCCCAGGTGTCGTTGAAGTAGCGGTTGTCGTAGGTGTAGCGCACGGGCAGACGGCTGATGATGTCGCCGGAGAGCTTGTGCGGATCCGTCTGCCACTGCTTGGCGGTGTAGTCGCGGAAGAACGCCTCGAACAGCGGACGCCCGACGAGAGCGATGCCCTTCTCCTCGAAGTTCGTCGCCGACTTCACGTCGAACTCCCCCGCCTGCTCCCTGACGAGAGCCCGAGCCTGGTCCGGCGTGTACGCCGCCTGGAAGAACTGGTTGATCGTGCCCAGGTTCACCGGCATCGGGAAGACCACGCCCTTGTGCGCGGTGTAGACGCGGTGGACGTAGTTGGTGAAGCTCGTGAATCGGTTGACGTACTCCCACACCGTGGCGTTCGACGTGTGGAAGAGGTGGGCGCCGTAGCGGTGCACCTCGATACCGGTCTGCGGCTCGGCCTCGCTGTAGGCGTTGCCGCCGATGTGGTGACGACGGTCGATGACCGTGACCTTGCGGCCGGCGTTTGCGGCGCGCTCTGCGATGGTGAGGCCGAAGAAGCCCGATCCGACGACGAGGAGATCCATGTTGCTGCTTTCTGCCCGATGAGGCTCCGATGCGCACGAGAACGCGCGCCACACAGGTTCTCCACTCTACCGGGGCTCACCAGGGGAACCCTGTCAGCCACCCGTCGGCGGAAGCACCTCGCCCTCATCCAGCATCGCCTGCAGCATCGGGGCGAGTGTGCGCCCGTACGTGTCGGAGACGTGGTTGTCGTCGATGTACACGGCGACGTTCCCGATCACGCCGAGGCAGATGGAGTCCGGGCACATCCACGGTCGGAAATCGACGGCGGTGATCCCCTCGCGCTCAGCGAGCGCATCCAGGGAGACCCCCTCCTCGAACCCGATCTCCGGAACATCGCACATCTCGTCGGCCGCGTAGACGCAGCCGTACATGTCGAAGTCGAACCGCGGATTGTCACGTACGGCGATCACCTGGATACCGCGGTCGAGCAACAGCGACACGATGTCCTCGATCCCGTCCACCAAGACCTCCGGTGATGCCGGGCTGGCACGTGTGACGACGAGGTAGACCGCCTCGGGCTGCACGCGAAGGGCGTAGTCGATCGCCGCTGATCTCCATTCCTCGCAGGACGCGGCATCAGAGGCGGTCTCCGAGGAAGGAGCCGTGTCGGTGGAGGTGGAGGGTGCGCCGATCGCGATCGAGCATCCGCCCCTGAGCAGAGCGATCAGCTCCCAGTCCTGACCCTCCGCGGAGACCCGCAGCGGCGACATCAGCTGCTGGGCATGCGAGTCTCCCATCACGAGGACCCGCCGAGTCCCTGGGTCGGCGGCTCGCACGGTCTGCGTGCACGAGTCTTCCAGGGCCGGTTCGAGGGCGACGAGGTCGCCGGTGCACTCCTGCCCGAGATAGACCCACTCCGCATCAAGGGCCGTGGGGTCGGGGATCAACGGCAGGTCGATGCCCGCGAGATCGATGGGCGAATCGATCTGGGCCGCGCCCGGGTACCCCTGGGAGGCACTCGCCTGGATCGCGTCGGTGCGCTGCACGATGGTGCCCTGCCACGCGCCGAGCGGTACCGCGACGACCAGCACGGCCGCGACGAGCACCCCGATCCCGAGCTTCTTCGACCCTTTGAGCGCCTTCGCCTCCCGGACAGGCTGCTCGACGAAACGGGAGAGCAGCCTCGCGAGGACCAAGGAGAGTCCGATGATGCCGAGGCCCGCCAGCATCCCCGGTTCGGATCGACCGGAGAAGACCATCCAGATGACCAGAACGGGCCAGTGGACCAGGTAGAGCGCGTAGGCGTCGCGCGACACGTACCGGAGAGGACGCGATGCGAGGAACGCCGTCGGTCCGCCGCGAGCCCCGTCCCGACCGGCGATGATCACGAGCGCTGCGCAGAGGATCGGCCACAGCGCGAGATAGCCGGGGAACCCTCCCTGCACGTCGATGACGATGCCGCAGACGACGATCCCGAGCACACCGATCCAGCCGAGCGTTGCTGCACCGCGGATCGGACCGCGTAGAGCGGGCAGCGCCAACGCGACCAGAGAGCCGGCGGCGAACTCCCACAGCCGGGTGCGGGTGTCGAAGTAGGCGAAGTCCTGCGCACTGTTCGTCTCCAGGACGGAGAACACCAGGGACACGACGAAGATGATGCCGAACACGGCGAACAACGCGGGAACGATCAGGTGGCGACGCGTTCTGAGCGTCAGCCATACTCCGGCGAGGAGCAACGGCCACAGGACGAAGACCTGCCCCTGCACCGACAGCGACCAGAAGTGCTGGAACACGCTCGGGGTCTGCGACGCACGCGCGTAGTAATCGACCTCGGAGAAGGCGAGGGTCCAGTTCTCGACGTAGAACAGGCTCGACCACGCCTCGCTCCATACCCGTGGCCACTCGGTCCGCGGGAACGCGAGGAAGGCCACGGCGAGCACTCCCGCGATCGTGACAGCGGCGGCGGGGACCAAGCGCAGGAACCGTCGGATCCAGAACGACCCGAGCTGCAGCGGTCGCCCCTCTTGCATCCTCCGAGCGAACGACCCGGTGAGGAAGAACGCGGAGACCATGAGGAAGACGTCGACGCCGCCGGAGACCCGTCCGAGCCACACGTGATAGACGACGACGAGCAGGATCGCCAGGGCGCGGAGGCCGTCGATGTCGGCGCGGTGCGAGGACACTCCCCCAGAGGCGTGAGGAGCACCCGGGTACGGCGCGAGCAACGTCTGTTTCATAGCGGAGCGGCCATGCCGGCGAACGGGCGCCGCGGTCTGTTCGGGGAGACCGTAGCCGCACCCAGCCTAACGTCGCGACGACGGGGAGTGGTCGCGACGTCCTCAATGATCGGTCGGCGGTGTCTCCGAGGCGAGGTGGCGGGCGCTGCTCGCGCGCAGCAGCACGGTCGTGCGATAGGTCGCGACGAGCACGGCGGATGCCGCGATCACACCGACGATCCCGATGAGACCCCACAGCAGCACGGCAGGAATCATGAGCGGGAGGCTGATGACGGCGGCGACGACCGATGACTTCGCGAGCTCTCTCTCCCGGTGGAGGGCGACGAGCCCGGCGAGACCCACGATCTGCGCGACGCACTCCCCCGCGAAGCCGATCCCCGCGATGAGCGCGATCTCGAACGGGATGACGGCCTTCCCCACGGTCAAGGGGATGGAGATCGGGGTTGCCAGGAACGCGAAGCAGGCGCCGCCGAACAGCCCCACGGCCAGACCCACCCACAGCGAGCCCCTTGCGCGCAGACGGGTCTGCTCCGGTCCTGCTTCCGGCACCCACCCCTGCACGGCCTGGAGGATGGGGGCGAGTACGAGCACGCCGTACCGGTACAGCTTGTCGACGGCGGCGAAGATCGGCAGGACGGGTTTCATGTAGACGTCGACGAGGAGCACCGGGAGCATGGTCGAGAGGTTGCCGAAGAGCACCGTCGCGAGCCCGGGGATCTGTGCGCGCATCGTCGATCCGAGCTCCTTCACCCTCGTGCGATGGAGGCGCACTCCGTCGCGCTTGCGCAGTGCGAAGAGAAGACCGCCGACGACGCCTGCGACGGTCGCGAACGCGACGCAGTAGAGGTAGGAGGTCAACGTCGGCGCGATCACCACGGCGACCAGCGCGGCGACCTGTCCCAGGACGGCAGGCAGCGCGTCGAACACGAGCATCGCCACGGGCCTGTTGGTCCCGATGAAGTACCACGCGGCCCCGATTCCGGGGATGGCATAGGCGATCGTGGCGAGCACGGCCGCGAGCGGATCCGCGCCGAGCACGATGCCCAGGATCACGGCGAGCGGACCGACGATGAGGAACAGGAGCACTCGGGCGACGACCGAATCGGCGAGGAACTGCCGTCGGCTGCTCGCGGGGAGCGCGGAAACGGTGCTGGGGCCCGTCGCACCCCACCCGAACGCGACGAAGATCGATGCGAACTGGCCGATGATCTGGAGCACGAACAGACGCGCCCACTCGTCGGTGCCGATCGTGCTGATCAGCAGCGGGATCGAGACGATGCCCACCACCGTGGACGCGACGATCGAGACCGAGAACAGCGCGCTCCGGCGCAGCAGGTCGTGTCGAAGCAGCGCTCCCAGCCGGCTCACGCTCGCCGACCGAGCCGACCGAGCACGTCGGGCCGGATGCGACCGAGCGTGCCGCGCCTGCCATCACGCCAGCCGGCACGGACGGCGCGCAGCTGCGCGACCCGGTCCGGGGCGAGGACGCTCCCCCACAGCACCATCTCCGCCATCTTGCGATTGCGACGCCTCATCCACCCCCGGTGGTCCGCGCCGTACTGCCGCGACAGCCACACGCTGTTGCGCACCATGTAGTAGGTCCGCCACGGAGCGTGGTACAGCACGTGCCGCTGCTTTCCGAGGATGACCAGCGGCCGTCCGAACACCGAGAGCGGCACAGCCTCCCCCAGAGCGTGCTCCATCGCGAGTCCCTCATCGACGAGGAACCGGTAACCGGCCTCGCGTGCGCGCACGGTGAACTCGGAGTCGACCGCGTCGATGAACAGGTCCGTGCGGAACTCGCCGATCGCCTCGAACGCACCGACCGGGAGCAGTTGCCCGGATTGGATCGGATCGAACGGGCCACCGGTCGGGTCGTTCAGCACCGGCGCTCCTCCGACGACGCCAGGCACGGCGGCCGCGACGTTCACGCCCTGCGCCTCTGCTGCGTCGATGCGGGTCAACAGACGCTCGACATGCCCGTCGGCCAGAGCGGAGTCCTGGTCGAGCGTGAGGATGTGCGTCGCCCCGATCTCGCGCGCCCGGCTGATCGCCGTGTTCAAAGCGGTCGCGATACCGCGGTTCTCCTCGGCGGAGATGACCTCGGTCCGCTCCGGGAACGTGATGGTGTCGACGGATCGGGAGCCGTCATCGACGACCACGACGGAATCGACCTGCCGCAGGATCGACTCGATCGTGCTCGGCAGACTCTCGGGTGCACGGAACACCGGGATCACGGCGACTATGCGATGCGGCATCAAGTGCTCCTGTAGGGGTGGCGGGTGAACCGGACCAGCGGAGACATCCGCCGGCAACGGGCCAGACGATCCTACCGAGGTCGGCTGGACGGCTCGCCCAGCGGGGGCCTCATCCCCCTGTCGAGTCCGGGTCCTCATCCATCGGACAGGATCTTCCCGATCGTCGCCGAGATCTCGGGAGCGAGCATCCGCACGTATTCCAGGTTCAGGTGATCGGCGTCGTAGTAGACGGGGACACCGCCGATCACGGCATAGCATCGCTCCGCATCGCAGAAGCGATCCGTCAGATCCAGCACCGTGATCGAGTCCGAGCGCTCAGCGGCGCCGGCCATCAGGACGGGGTCTGCCGGCTGCGCGTCCGCCCGGGGACGCGCGCAGGCCACAGGGTCCGTGGAGTTCAGCAGCACGCAGTCCACGCCGCGCACCTCCCCGTTGTACGGCGGATCCGCGATCGCCAGGACGTCGATCCCCTCGTCGGCCCACGCCGTCCAATAGTCGATCAGGCCCGCACTCATCTGCTCGAAAGCGGACGCTCCGCTGCCGTCGTCCACCAGATCCTGTCGTGCCGCCATCGCGGTGACCACCAGATCAGGCTTCGCCGTGCGGATCGTCGCGGCGAGGTCGTCCGACCAGGTGTTGCATCGATCGGCTTCCGCCTGCCCCCACGGACCGCGGAACCCGAGGAAGTCGACATCGGCCACCGGACACCCGCCGAGATAGCTCGTCGTGACGATCCAGTTGTTCTCCCTGGCGATGTCGAAGATGGCCCCCTGCCACTGCTGTGCGTGCGAGTCGCCGACCAGCCAGACCTGCTTCGGGTCGGAAGCGCCTCCCGAGAAGTCGCACTCCAACGTCGTCTGCTTCTCTCCGTATGTGAGGATCGGCAGGAACGTCCCACATTCCGGCGGCGTGAAGAAGTACTCGTTCTTCGAGGTCATCACCGAGTACTCCGCCGGACCGAACGCGTCAGCGCAGTCCGCCCCAGGGGCCATCGCCAGCGGACCCTCGCACGACGATGCGACGACCTCGACCGGAGGTCGGTCGGCATCCACGCGCGTCTGGTACCAGGCGAGCACGCCGGCGACGAGGGCGCCGATCACGACCATGCCGACCAGCATGAGACCGACTGCTCTGCGGGTCGACGTGCGCCAGTAGCGCCACTTCTGCCCCCTGTCCTCGACGAAGGTCTTCGTGAGGGCCGCGAGGACAATCGAGATCGCGAGGACGCCCACTTTGGAGAGCGTGCTGGCTTCCGCGCCGATCACGAACGGAGCGGCGACGATCAGCGGCCAGTGCCAGAGGTAGAGCGAGTACGAGATCCCTCCGACCCACTGGACGGGTGGCAACGCCGTCACTCTCGCGTGCCAGAGCCGCGAGTACGACGTGCCCGCGACGATGACGGCAGCGGTGCCCAGCACGGGAACCAGGGCCGCGTACCCGGGGAAGGACGTCGTGTGGTCGTACGCGAACGCCGAGAAGGCGATCAGCACGAAGCCGAGGATGCTCACGATCTGGGCGACGATACGCGGGAGCCGCAGTCGTGCACCGAGCAGCGCGACGGCGCCGCCGACCGCGAACTCCCAGCCCCGGGTGAAGGTCGCGAAGTATGCCTGGGACGGGGCGAGGATCGTGTAAACGATGCTCGCGCCCAGCGAAAGCACGCCGACAGTCGCGACGACGAGCAGCAGCGCTCTCGAGGCGCTCCGCTCGCCACCCCCTGGCCGAGAAGACCTTCGGCCGAGGCGCGCCGAGGCGGCCAGGGCCGCGAGCAGCAGCAGGGGCCACACGATGTAGAACTGCTCCTCGACCGAGAGCGACCAATAATGCTGCACCATGCTCGCCGCGTCGTTGAGTGCCGAGTAGTTCACCGACATCGCCGCGAGATACCAGTTCTCGACGTAACCGGCGCTCGCGGCGATCTCCCAGGCGTTGCGCGCCCACCGAGGATAGGGGAGGAACGCGATCAGCAGCACGAGGGAGACGGCGAGCACGACGAACGCCGCCGGGAGCAGGCGGCGGATGCGGCGAGCGTAGAAGGCGCCGAGCCGCACCCCGCCGGTCCGTGTCATCTCCCCCACGAGGTGCCCGGTGATGAGGAACCCCGAGATCACGAAGAAGACATCGACGCCGACATAGCCGCCGGTGATGCGCGTCGGCCAGAGGTGGTTCAGGACGACGAGCCCGATGGCGACTGCACGCAGAGCCTGGATGTCGGTGCGGAACACACGCTCACGAGGGGCGGCCGACGGCGGTGCCGCCGTGGGCAGCGGAGCGCTCACGAACCGAGATACTCCTGCAGCAGATCGTCGCCCGTGCGAGGGTCGAAGCCGGCCGCACGCACACGCGTCAGATCGAGTTCGCTGTTGCGCGGCCGAGGAGCGATCGGACCGGATGCCGAAGCGAAGTACTGCTCCGTGGAGACACCCGTGACGCGGGACGGGTCGTGGCCCGTCAGCTGGTACACACGCCGCGCGACGTCCGCCCAGGTCACCGCGTCGCCTGCCGACGTCAGGTTGTACACGCCGGGCGCGGGGCGCACGGCGAGCAGGTGGCGGATCAGCTCGGCGATCTGCGAGGCGAAGGTCAGCCGACCGTGCTGGTCGTCGACGACGGTCGGATCGATGCCCTTCTCGGCGAGCGAGGCCATCGTCCTCACGAAGTTGTTGCCTGCACCGATCACCCAGGATGTCCGGATGATGTAGTGCAGCGGAGCCGTGGCCACGGCGATGTCACCCGCTGCCTTCGACTGTCCGTAGACGCCGAGCGGGCAGACGGCATCGTCTTCACGGTACGGGCGCTCCCCCCACCCGTCGAAGACGTAGTCGCTCGAGACATGCACGAGCGTGATGCCGTACTCCGCGGCGATGCGAGCCAACGCCGCGGGTCCCGCGGCGTTGACCGCCCACGCGTCCCGGCGTCCTTCCGTGGTCTCGGCACGGTCGACCGCGGTGTACGCGGCGGCGTTGATGATGGTGTCGTAGTCGCGCCACCGGCGCGCTGATCCCAGGTCGGCCGCGCCGAGGTCGATCTCGGCGCGAGTCGTCCACTCGACGTTCTCCACACCGTCGAACTCCTCGCGCAGCGCCGAGCCGAGCTGACCGGATGCGCCGATCACGAGCGTGCGACGCGGAGCGATGGGCGACACGTCCGCCAGGCGGGGGTGTGCGAGGTCCTTCTCCGAGACCTCGGCCTCCGAGAGCGGGATCGGCCACGCGATCGCGGCGGTCTCGTCGGCGAGATTGAGGAAGGAGTATGACGCGTCGGGCGACCAGTGATCGTTCACCAGGTAGGTGTACGCCGTGTCGGGCTCGAGTGTCTGGTACGAGTTCCCGACGCCGCGCGGAACGAAGATCGCCCTGGACGGGTCGAGCTCGGCCGTGAAGACCGCACCGAAAGTCGGCCCCTCGCGCAGGTCGACCCACGCGCCGAAGATCCGCCCCGTGGCGACCGAGACCCACTTGTCCCACGGCTCGGCGTGGATGCCCCGCGTGGTGCCCACGGCATCGTTGAAGGACACGTTGTTCTGCACCGGCCCGAAATCGGGCAGGCCGAGCGCTGTCATCTTCTCGCGCTGCCAGTTCTCCTTGAACCACCCGCGCGAATCACCGTGCACTGGCAGGTCGAAGATCACCAGCCCGGGGATCCCGGTCTCCGCCCGACCGAGCTTCTTGCCGAACTCGATGTCGCTCACGACGTCTACTGTCCCTTCGTCGCGTAGAAGGCCTCGGTGGAGTCCTTCGACGGCGCCCACCATGCCTCGTTGTCGCGGTACCACTGGATGGTCGCCGCGAGACCGGATTCGAAGTCGGCATACTCCGGAGACCAGCCCAGCTCGGTGCGCAGCTTCGTCGAGTCGATCGCGTACCGCAGGTCGTGGCCGGCACGGTCGGTGACGTGGTCGTAGGCGTCGCGCGGCTGACCCATCTCCTCGAGGATGAGCTCGACGACCTCCTTGTTGTTGCGCTCGCCGTCGGCCCCGATGAGGTACGTCTCGCCGATCCGCCCCTTCTCGAGGATGGTGAGCACCGCAGACGAATGGTCGTTCGCGTGGATCCAGTCGCGCACGTTCTCGCCGGCGCCGTAGAGCTTGGGACGGATGCCGCGGATCACGTTCGTGATCTGTCGCGGGATGAACTTCTCGACGTGCTGGTACGGGCCGTAGTTGTTCGAGCAGTTCGAGATCGTCGCCTGGACGCCGAAGGAGCGGACCCACGCCCGGACCAGCAGGTCGCTCCCGGCCTTCGTCGACGAATACGGCGAAGACGGGTTGTACGGCGTCTGCTCTGTGAATCGCTCCGGATCGTCGAGCTCGAGGTCGCCGTACACCTCGTCGGTCGAGATGTGGTGGAAGCGCGTCTCGTGCCGGCGCGCGGCTTCCAGGAGCGTGTACGTGCCGATGATGTTGGTGTCCAGGAACGGACGCGGGCTGTGCAGCGAGTTGTCGTTGTGGGACTCCGCGGCGTAATGCACCACGGCATCGGCGTCGGCGGTGAGCGTGTCCACCAGCTCGGCGTCGGTGATGTCGCCGTGCACGAAACGCACACGGTCCTCGGGCAGACCCTCGAGCGAGGCGCGGTTGCCCGCGTAGGTGAGCGCGTCGAGCACCGTGACCGTGTGGTCGGTGTTCTCGACGGCGTAGTGCACGAAGTTGGAGCCGATGAAACCGGCACCGCCGGTGACGAGGATGTTCGACATCAACGACCTCTTTCCAGGGTCTCGAGGAGGTAAGTGCCGTAACCGGACTTGACGAGCTTCTCGGCGCGCTCGCGGAGTTCGTCGTCGTCGAGGAAGCCCTGACGCCACGCG
Organism: Microbacterium oxydans; assembly: GCF_006540085.1. Lineage (GTDB taxonomy): Bacteria > Actinomycetota > Actinomycetes > Actinomycetales > Microbacteriaceae > Microbacterium > Microbacterium oxydans. The sequence goes on from NZ_BJOG01000010.1 coordinate 70,339, forward strand.
ACCTCCTCCGGCACACCGATGCGGAGCCCGGTGCGACGTTCCATGGTGCGCACGTAGTCGCCGGCGTCGGACATCTGGTCGAACGTGCCGGTGTCCAACCATGCGGTACCGCGGGGCAGGACCTCGACCTGGAGCGCGCCGCGCTCGAGGTAGGCACGGTTGACGTCGGTGATCTCGTACTCCCCGCGTGGGCTGGGTTCGAGCGAGCGGGCGATCTCGACGACGTCGTTGTCGTAGAAGTACAGGCCGGGTACGGCGTAGTTGCTCTTCGGCTGCGCCGGCTTCTCTTCCAGGGAGACCGCACGACCGTCGGCATCGAACTCCACGACGCCATAGGCGTTCGGCTCCGCCACCCAGTACGCGAACACCGCGCCGCCCTCGACATCGGTGTACCGCTTGAGCTGCGTGCCGAGACCAGGACCGTAGAGGAGATTGTCTCCGAGGACCAGAGCGACCTTGTCATCGCCGATGAAGTCGGCACCGATCACGAAAGCCTGCGCCAGCCCGTCCGGAGAGGGCTGCTGCGCGAATGTCAGGTTGACCCCGAACTGCGAGCCGTCCCCGAGGAGACGCTCGAACTGCTCCGCATCGTGCGGTGTCGTGATGATCAGGATGTCCTTGATACCCGCGAGCATCAGCGTGGACAGCGGGTAGTAGACCATCGGCTTGTCGTACACCGGGATCAGCTGCTTCGAGATTCCGATCGTGATCGGGTGCAGTCGAGTTCCGGAGCCGCCAGCGAGAATAATGCCTTTCACCCCCATATCGTGCCACATCCCGGCGGAGAGCGCGGTGGGAGGATTCGCTTGCGCCACTTCAATCACAGTGGCATCATCTGTATCTTTCCGTCACACTAGGCAAGTGACCAGCTCAGTTTCCCCACGCCTGCGCGCCCTCATCGCGAGTACAGCCGCAGTCGTCTTTGCTGCCTCCCTGCTTCTCGCGAGCCCTGCGACCGCTGCCGGAGGGGGTGATCCTGCCAGTGCCGCCGCGGCACCCACGCGATCCGCCCCCGAAGCGACCGACATCGTCAAGACCGCGGACCTGTCGCTGTTCCGGCCGGGCAACATCATCGCCGACGCGGTGTTCTTCAACGCCGCGACGATGAATGCCGGGCAGATCGACTCGTTCCTGCGGAGCAAGGGCCCCACCTGCCGGGCGGGCTTCGTCTGCCTCAAGGACTACCGACAGAACACGCCGAATCGTTCCGCCGACGCCTACTGCAACGGCTACGCCGGTGCCGGAAACGAATCGTCGGCGACCATCATCGACAAGGTGTCGAAGTCGTGCGGCATCAACCCCCAGGTGCTCATCGTGATGCTCCAGAAGGAGCAGAGCCTGGTCACCTACCCCAACCCGTCCCCGGGCCGCTACAACATCGCGATGGGTCAGGGATGCCCCGACGGCGCGAAGTGCGACCCTGCGTACAGCGGGTTCTTCTACCAGGTGTATTACGCGGCTCGGCAGATGAAGATCTACGCCGAGGGCCGCTGGTTCACGTACTACGCTCCCGGTCGCACCTGGAACATCCTGTTCAACCCGGAGCCGAAGTACAACTGCGGGTCCGCACCGGTGTACATCGAGAACACCGCGACGGCAGCGCTGTACTACTACACGCCGTACCAGCCGAACCGCGCTGCACTCAATGCCGGTTACGGAACGGGAGACATATGCTCTGCCTACGGCAACCGGAACTTCTACCAGTACTTCACCGACTGGTTCGGCAGCACGCAGCGCATCACCTCCGTGATCGTGCGCGGCGACGGCCCCGAGGTGTATCTGCTGTCCGGCGGATACCGCTTCCACATCAAGACGGCTGAGGACCTGCGAGCGTTCTCCGCGAAGCTCGGTGCCGTGAGCCAGGTACCGGCCTCCTACCTCAAGACCATCCCCCTGGGTTCGCAGATCTCCCGCTACGTGCACGACGCCCGTGAGGGGATCCTCTATCTGATCGATCCCGATGGCACCCGCCACCGGTTCGGCAGCGAGAAGCAGATCCTCGATTTCGGCTACGCCTTCAATTCCTACGTGAATCTCGCGCCCGCGCTCATCGACGCGTTCCCGCGCGGCGAGGATGTCGGGAGCCTCTTCCACGTCGGCGTCGACACCCAGATCTACTCGCTCGACAACGGACAGAAGAGATATGTCCCCAGCGTCGAGACCTGGCGATACCTCTCGGGCGGCAAGCTCGGCTATGTGGCCTCGATGGATCCGAGCGCGGCGGCGAAGTTCCCGCAGGGACGCGTGGTCCTCATCCCGCGGTCGATGGTGCGCGAGGTCGACAAGCCGGCCGTGTACCTCGCGACAGCGGGCACGACGCTCATCCACACCCCCAGCCTCGAACTCGGCGCGGCGTTCGGCACGTCGACCGCGGTCACGGTGCTCCCGTCCGGAGCGCTCACGGGATACACCCCCGCCGCCACGACGCTGTCTCCGTTCGTCACGTGCGACGCGGCGCCGTATGTGATCTCGAGCGCCGGCCTGCAGCGGATCTCCGGCAACATCCCGGCGACACGGTTCACCACCACGGCCCTCACGGCCGCGGACTGCGCAGCGTTCACCCCGAACAACACACCGACCGCCCAGCCGTTCTTCATCCGCACCGACGAACGGGGCGAGGTCTACCGTCTGCTCGACGGCCAACTGCAGTACATCTCGTCCTACTCGGACCTGGTCACCCTCTCGGGTGGCACCATCCGCCTGGTCGCGTGGAAGGACGCCACAGTGGGCGTGCTCGGCGTCACCAAGCCGATGATCCCCTCGGGAACCGTCGTGCAGTTCGCCGGCGACGGCAGGGTCTTCCGGTGGAACGGCTCGCAGCTCTCGCACATCACGACCTACGAGGCCCTGCTGAGGATCGGCGGCGGAAAGGCGCCGACGATCGCGACCATCCCGGCCAGACTCGCGCCGGTGATGCCTGTCGGCGCTCCGACCGCCTAGGGTCGCCGTCAGGGTCGGCTTGGTAGGCTCAGACATCATGCCAGAAACCACGCTGATCATCGTCCCCGCCTGGAACGAAGCGCAGAACATCCCGACGACGGTCCGCGAGATCACCGCTGCATGCCCCACGTACGACGTGCTGGTCATCGATGACGGGTCCACCGACGCGACGGGCGCGGTCGCCGATGCCGCGGGTGCACGCGTGGTGCGGCTGCCGTTCAACCTGGGCGTCGGCGGCGCGATGCGTGCGGGGTTCCTGTACGCCGCGCGTCACGGCTACAGCCGCGTCATCCAGGTCGATGCCGACGGCCAGCACAACCCGCAGGACATCGATCGCGTGCTCGCAGGGCTCGAGCACGCCGACATCTCCATCGGCGCGCGATTCGCCGAGGTCGGCGACTACGTCGCCCGGGGTCCTCGCCGGTGGGCGATGCGCGTGCTCGCACGGACGGTGTCCCGCGTCTCCGGCGCCACGCTGACCGACGTGACGAGCGGCTTCCGCGCGGCCAACCGCCGGGCGATCGCCCAGTACATCACCTACTACCCCGCGGAGTACCTCGGCGACACGCTCGACTCCCTCGTCGCAGCAGTGCACGCAGGGCTGACGGTCACCCAGGTTCCGGTCGCGATGCGTCCGCGCCTGCACGGAAAGCCCAGCCAGGGGCCGCTCTCGGCATCCGTCTACCTGCTGCGATCGGTCTTCGCCCTGACCTTGGCCATCGTCCGACGTCCGATCCGACGCTCCTCCGCCCCGTCCCCCGTCGTGTCAGCGTAGGAAGGCACCCCATGGTTGTTCTCGGCGCACTCGTGCTGTCCATCGCTCTGCTGTCGTTCATCCTCTGGATGCTGTTGACACGGCGCCTCCGCGAGAAGTACGCGGTGCTGTGGCTCCTGATCGGCGTCGCCGCCCTCGTCGCATCGGTGTTCCCGCAGTTGCTCTTCTGGCTCACGGGGGTGCTCGGAGTCGAGCTGCCTGCGAACCTCTTCTTCCTGCTCGCCATCCTGCTCCTGCTCGGTGTCGCTCTCCATCTCTCGTGGGAGCTGTCGACATCGGAGGAGGAGATCAGAGTCCTCGCCGAGGAGGCGGGTCTCGCCGAGACGCACATCATCGAGGTCCAGCATCGGTTGAGCGCGCTCGAAGCTCGACTGGAGGAGCTCGACGGCGGTCCGCGAAGCTGACCGTCAGCGCCTCACTGCGCCGCTGGGCCTGACCGCGGCCAGGAACAGGCGTCGAGCCCGAGCGAGGTCTCCATCTGCGAGCGCAGCGACCATCTCGCTCGCGGCGTTGAGTCGGGAGATGCACCGTCGCCGACCGATCCTGGCCGCCCGCGCCCAGCCGTTGGCCTTCATCCGCGCGGCGTACTCGTCGAAGAACGCGGCTTCCTGCTCGAAGCGGCTGCCCGACGCGGCCGTGACCGACGACACGGAGCTCATGTGCCTGCGATAGTCGAAGACCACGTCGTCGGTCACCAGCATCGACCCGCCGTCCAGTGCGATGTCCAGGAGAAGCCCGAGATCGAGCGCGACCGCCCAGTGATCATCGAAACCGTGGGCGCGCGCCACCTCGCTCTTCCAGACGATCGACGGGAAGTACGCCCAGTCCGCTCGGATCAGGCTCTCCGCCATGTGCCGAGCGTCGAGGATCCGGCCGCCCTCCCCCACCCGCGGCCGTACCCAGCGCTTCACGCGATCCGCAAGGGGCAGAACGTGTCGGCCCGACTCATCGATGACGCTCACTCCCGGCTGGAACACGTCCACCCCGGGATTGTCGGCGATGAGCCGTGACAGGACGCCGATGTAGTCCGGATGCATCCGGTCGTCATCCCCCATCATCACGAAGTAGGGTGCTTCGACCAGATCGAGACAGCGATTGAAGTTCTTCGCCAGCCCGAGGTTCTGCTCGTTTCGGACGTACACCACGCGCGGGTCGCCGAGCGCTTCGAGTCGCTCTCGGATCGGATCACCGGGGTACGCGTCGTCGACGCAGACGAGCCGCCAGGAGTCGCTCGTCTGCTCGAGGACCGAGCGGATCGCCTCCCATGCCGAATCCGGGTGACTGTAGTAGGGCAGCATGACGTCGATCGTCACACGGCCGGGCTCAGTCATCGATCTTCCCGGTGCGGCCGGCCCTGGCATCTCGCCAACCGGCCAAGGCATCCCCCACCGGCACCCGTCCTGTCCTGCGCCATCCGACGATGAGCTCCTCCGCCGCCCGACGACCGAGCGCGAGCGAGCTGCGCACCCTGCCGAGCCCGGCCTTGCGCGCGAACAGCGCCATGTTCCGGACCCCGAGTCGCAGCGGATGGGCTCCGGGCTCCTGCGCGGCGCGCACATCGAGCACCACGGTCCGCCAGCCGTGCCTTCTGAGCGCCCACCCCGTATCGACATCCTCGAAGTACAGGAAGTACATCTCCTCCATGCCGCCGATCTCGCGGAGCGCACGGGTGCGGTACATCACGACCGCACCGTCGACCCAGTCGACATCGCGGGATCCGGAGGCGGGGGCGGTCACATGGTGATAGGCACGCCCGCCCTTGGTGAGGACTCCACCCGCGGAGAACACGACATCGGGCCTGGACACCCAGTACAGGGTCGGCGCGACCGCGCCCACGTCCGGAAGACGATCGAAGGCATCGAGCAGGCGCGCGCTGAGGTCCTCCTCGAACCAGGCATCATGCGTCAGCACGAGCAGATTCTCGATCCCTCGCTGCTCACACACGTCGAGAGCCAGGTTGACGGCTGCCCCGTACCCGGGGTTGTCACCCCGTCGGATCATCACAGGTGGTCTCCCGTTCACATCCGTCAGCACGTCATCAGGCAGATCGCCGCCGTTGTCCACGATGATGACCTGAGCGCACGGCGCCTCCTGAGAGTCCAAGCGCGCGAGCACGTCCCTGACCAGGTCAGGGCGTCGATATCCGATGACCAGCGCGGCATAGTCGCTCATTGGCGTGATTCCTCCTTCAGTCGCCTGAAGGCAACGACGCCTAGGCTAGCTAACATGTCCAGACCGTCCGATCCGCCCGCTCGCCCATCCCTGGTCAGCGTCTCGAAGTACCTGCCCTTCGAGGGTATCCGTCATGCGGGAGGCCAATACGCACTGCAGCACTATCGAGCGCTCCGCGACATGTTCACGATCCACGTCGTCGCCCCATCGACACGCCTGAACCGCGATGCGTCCGCGACCGAGCCCGACCTGGACTACCGGCTGCTGCAGAGCAGGAGCCCCCTGTCGACGGACGCCGGCAAGCCCCTCGCCGATCTTCAGTCCGTCGTCACGGGAAGCAGCGCGCACCCGTGGTTCCGCCGTGCGCTGGCGAACGACGCGCCTTCGCGTGTGGTCCTGTCCGCAGCAGACATCGTCGAGTACCAGTGGTCGGAGATGTCGAGCCTCACCCGCACCGTGCGCCGTCTGGCTCCCGGAGCGAAGACCGTCATCATCGCTCACGATGTCATCACGCAGCGCTGGGACCGCGCAGCCGAGCAGGCGACGAACCCGCTGAAGAAGATGGCGTTCTCGGCCGCCGCTCGGGCGAGCAGGCGCCGTGAGCGTCGCTCGTTCGACGACGTGGATGCCGTGATCACGTTCAGCGAGAAGGACGCCGCCCTGGTCCGCGAGCTCTCGCCCTCGTCCGCGCCGGTGGTGGTCCATCCCGGCTTCCCCGTGCCTCCCGCTCGTCAGCGGGGTCGCCGGAACACGACGGTCGTCTTCACCGGCGCGATGAACAGGCCGGACAACGACGAAGCTGCGCGCTGGTTCCTGTCCGCCGTCTGGCCGCGTGTATCCGAGACGCTACCCGATGCCCGCTTCCGGATCGTCGGGGCGAATCCGAGCGCGGCGCTTCGCGCGGCAGCGTCCCGCTCCGATGGAGTCGAGGTGACCGGAGCCGTCGATTCCTTCGACGACGTGTATTCCGATGCCGATGTCTGCGTCGTGCCGCTGCTCAACGGCGCCGGAGTGAAGTTCAAGACGATCGACGCGATGATGTGGGGCATCCCGGCTGTGACGACTTCCGTCGGTGCGGAAGGAATCGAGGGGGCAGACCTCCTCCACGCGGTCGTCGACGATCCCGACGCCTTCGCAGACGCCGTGATCAGTGCGCTGCGGGGAGCCGGCGAGGACACGGCGATCGCGGCCAGGGCCTGGGCCGTGTCCGTGTACGGTCTCGACGCGTTCCGCGACAGGCTCAGAGGTGTCTACGCCGCGCTTCTGGACGCTCAGCCGCAGGGGGACGTCAGTCGCAGCCGGTGATCTGGTAGAGGACGGCGTCACCTTCGGCGTCGATCTCGGTGACCAGATCGGATCGCCCGAGTCGCTCGAGACCACGATAACGATGCTCGTCGCCGTGGATCTCCTGCGAGCCGAAGTCGAGCACATAGTCGACCCCTGACCGCTCGACCGCGTCGCAGACCTGCGCTTCCGATCCGCGCCGGGAGAGCTCGTCCATGATCTCCTGCTCGTCGGGGCTCATCCCCATCAGGATGTGCGGCATGACGACCTCGCGGTCGGCATAGGCGTAAGCCATCCCGGTCCCTGTCCACGGGGAGCCGATGATGAGCGCGTCGTCGGGCACCTCATCGGGAAGCCGCTCCAGCAGAGCGCGCTCATCCGTCGAGATGAGAGGCGATGTCTCGGTGTATCGGTATGCCACGGCAGCGGCGGTCATCGCCTGCGCCATCGCCAGCGCCTGGCCGGCGAGGAGCACCACGGCCCCCACGGACATCCCGACGACGACGGACCGCCGCACAGACGGGGCTCCCACTTTCAGACGCACCCAGGCCAGCACCCATGCAGCCCCGACCGCCGCGAGCGGTACCGCCATGATGGGCAGAAGCGCCGCCAGGCGCGGAGCGTTGTTGTACCAGGCCGCCGTCATGAGGTCGCGCAACGGCTGGAACGGCATCGCGCTGGCGACCACGAAGAGCACGGTGACGGCGAGCATGAGGGCGAGGGCGACGACGTCCGCGCGTTGCCGACGCTTCGCGACGACGACCACGCCGACGACGAACAGCACCGCCATCAGCAGAGGGATCAGCTGGTAGCGCGGGGAGAGGGTGAGTGCCTGACCGAGCGCCTGGCTGATGGTCTGCTCTGTCGGCCAGCCGCGCGCTTCGAGCGGCGGACGCAGCACACGCCACGCGATGAAGCTCACGAGAGCGAGCACGCCGAACCCGATCGAGGTGATGATCACGCGGCGACGCTCCGGACGGGTGCGGAGGAATCCGAGGAACGCGAGGGAGACCGCGATCATGGAGAGGATGATCAGCGCGACGAGCGCCCCAGGGTGCGCGACGGCGATACCGGGGATCAGTCCGAGCACGAGCAGGACGAGTACGGCGTCCGGAATCCGATCATCATCGCCGTGGAGCCGCACGAGCTGGATGACGGCAGCGAGCGCCGCCGGCACGAGACTCACGCCGAGCAGGTAGGGATAGAGCACACCGTAATCGAGCATCAGCAGCGGGAACGCCGGGAGGAGCCCGCTCAGCAGGACTGCGCCGACGACGATCGTCAGTCGCCTCCCGAAGAGCACCACCGTGAGGAGCGCGACCGTGGCGGGCCACACCACGGCGGCGGTCGCGATCGTCACCGCGTTCGTGGCGACCATGATGGTCGTGCCGGTGAGCTGGACGACGAGCGCGACGATCGAGTGCCAGGCTGCCGGATAGAACGCCGACGCTCCTGGTGCACTCGTCATGCCGCCCACGCTCATCGGAGAGGCGTTCTCAGTGTCGAGGATGTACCGGACGGCATTCAGGTGGAAGACGTTGTCGAACGTCTGGGAGATGTTCTCCGGTGCGCCCACCACGAGCGCGATCTGAAGTCCGAACAGGATCGCCGCGACCACGAACGACGCCGCGATCATGGCCGTGCGGCGCGAGACCTTGCCCACCGACCCACGGGCGCGGGTGAATCGGGCGACGAGGTACGCGACGATCGCCAGGCCGAGTGCGGTGACGAGCACCGGGAGCACCGACCACGGGATACCGAGCAGGCCTGACCCCAGCGACGCGAGCACGATGACGCTCACCGACGCCGGAGCGGCGACGCCCCACGCCCAGAGCCCTCGCAGCGAGAGAGCCCTGGCGACGAGGTATCCGGGGAGGAAGAGAAGGGCTACCGAGATGAGGATGACAGGCGCCGCCCCCAGCCAGCTCACGCGTCTTCCGCCTCGGGATACCGCACCTTGGGGTTGAAGGTGATCCCCTGCAGCCACTTGCCGAGGAGGCGAGCGCGAAGGTCGAGGGAGACCTTTCCGCGGTGCAGGCTGACGAACAGCCGGGCGCCGAACTCGAGGAAATGCAGGAGTCCGCGGTGGTGCAGCTGCCACGACGCTTCGTTGCGCACGCCGTAGGCGAACTTCCACAGGCTCTTCCGGTCGACCATCGCGAAGTTCACGCCGCGGTTGTCGCCCATGTCATGGATCACCGAGCTGTCGAGCACCTGCACTCCGGGGCAGCGGGCGGTCAGACGCAACGTGTACTCACGGTCGTCGAACCAGATGAAGTACTCCGCGTAAGGGAAGCCGTATTCGGCGATCGCCCACCGCGGGATCAGCACGGAGACGAACGAGCACGCGGTGACCATCACGTTCTGCTGGCCCTTGACCAGGAGCCGTCCCCAGTCCCACGTCGGAACGGGATTGTTCATCTCGCAGATGCTGCCGTCCGTGAACTCCACGACCGAGCAGGCGAACGGCACGTCGGGGCCGAGCTCCGACACGGCACCATCGAATCCTGCGATCAATGCGGCGAGCGCATCCGGCTTCGGGTAGCAGTCGTCGTCCATGATCCAGACGTGATCGGCACCGGAAGCGTACCCCCGGCGCATACCCTCGGTGAATCCACCGGCTCCTCCCGAGTTGGTCGCCATGGTGACGACCTCGACGGGCACCGGGAGCTCGAGGCCCGCCAGGTACTCAGCGGTACCGTCGGTCGAGGCGTTGTCGATCACGAACAGCGTCTCCACCGGGTGCGTCTGCGCGGCGATGGAGGCGAGGACCGTCTTGAGCTTCTCCAGCCGATTGAATGTGACGACCACCGCTGCGACGCTCACCACGAGCTCACCTCTTCCTTGAACCATGAACTCGCGGACGGCTGCGACAGCAGCTTCTTCTCCGCCTTGCGCTCCTTGCGCCAGAGCGACTCCCTGGCCTTCTCGTCGCCGATGAGCGGCGCGACGGCATCTGCGAGTCGCCGTGCCGCACGGTGTGCGAAACGTGGCACGAGAGCGGGAGCGGGGATGATGTCGCGCTGAGCGCCGACATCTGTCGAGACGACGGGCACACCGTGCGCGATCGCCTCCAGCGTCGTCAGCGTGAGCCCCTCGTTGTGGGACGAGACCACGAGGACGTGCGCTTCGTCGAGCGTCTCGGAGACCGGCGTCAGAGAGGTGCGACGGACGATGTCATCGGTCATGTCCGCTGCGGCGATGATGTCGTCCACCCACCCGGCGAGCTCGCCGTCGCCGTGAAGGATGTACCGCACCGAATAGCCCTGGCGCTTGAGGCGAGCGGCCATCGCGACGAAGACCTCCGGTGCCTTCTGTCTTGCCAGCCGGCCGACGAAAGCGATGGTGAAGGTCTCCCCCTCATCCCTGGACCGGAAGACGGCATCCTTCGGCTTGACCGTGAGTCCGCCCAGCGGAGCCATCACGACCTTCTCGGAGGGGATGCCCTGCACCTCGGTCATCCAGCGCGCGAGGCTGGGAGATATGACATGGTGCTTCGTCAGGGACTCGGCCGCGATCGCGCTGCTGAGCGGATATCCGCCCCCTCGGTACTCGACGATGTGAGTGCTGTCGATGATCGGGATGCCCGGCCGGGAGGCGGCGATCCACGCGATGCGGTCATACAGCCACTGGTTGTGGTGGATCACGACGCCGCGCACGTCGAACGTGCGCAGCAGAGCTCGCAGCAGCGGCTCGATACCGGGAGTCTGCGATTCGACCGTGGGCTCGGAGAACGGGATGAGCAGCGCGCCGTCGAGTTCCGGCCTCGTGATCCACGGCTGATGGGAGTCACGGTTCGTCAGGACGATGGGCAGGAAGCCGGCCTCGCGCACGAGTCGGACGGTTTCGAAGGCCCAGAGCTCTGCCCCTCCGAGCTGGAACCAGTGCAGACCGATGATCACGGCCTTCTGCGCGCCGGCGGGCGTCTGCGCGGCAGGGACGATGACGTCGTCCTCATGGAGTTCGCCCGGACGGAACTCCGATGCGTACTGACGGCGCTGCACCGGCGTGTGCAGCTGGCGACGGAACCGGAGAAGCGACAGATCGCGGAGGTCGTCGTAGAAGAGGGGCGCCCGGGCCTTCACCTGCCGTGCGACACGGCCGATAAGGTCCTGGCGCGGCATCTGATAGGGATCGGACTCCAGCACCACGTCGGCCGAGACGTGCAGGTGCCGTGTGTGCGAAGCCGTGAGTGCGGCGGACACGGCCTCGGAAGGGAGAATCGTGCGGTTCTCCGGTGCGACCGTGCTGACGACATCGAAAGTCGTCAGACGATGCCTGTTGAACCGCGACATGCCGTCGAAGGTGCTGTCATCCGTGAGCCGCGGCGGCGTCTCACGCGTGCCGTCGTAGAGATGCACGCGGAGTTCCCGCTCCGGCGCCATCAGGGCGTGGAAGTTCAGCGCCCCCACCAGCAGACGACGCTCCCGCAAGGAGAATTCCGTTCCCGTCCGCTCGTCCGAGAAGCGAAAGAGGGCGGGTTGATCGAGAGCTTGGAGAAGTGTCACGAGTACCTGTTGCTTTCGGATCGACGGACGCACAGACCTCGGCGAGCCTATCAGCGACACCAGGCGTCACCCTGGGTCTCGGCTGTGCCACCACGGCGGGCATCCGGTCCCTCCTGGTTGCCAGGTAGCGCCCAGAGTCACTCGTATGATTGTCTCCGGTGCGCGCGAGACGGTCGGCGCATACGGAAGGTGGATCCGCGGTGCAACAGGCTCGCACGCTCGAGGCGCAGAGGTTGACGACCCCCGGCGCGAATCGAGGACTTCTCGAAGTCTTCCGACAGCGCTATCTCCTCTCGCTCATCGTGCGGAAGGAAGTGCAGATCAGGTACCGGGGCTCCATCTTCGGCTGGCTCTGGTCGTACGTGAAGCCGCTCGTCCAGTTCGTCGTCTTCTTCGTCGCCATCGGCGTCTTCCTCGGTCTGAACGATCGAGTCGAGTTCTTCCCGATCTATCTGCTGTCGGGGATCACGGTCGTCACCTTCTTCAACGAGGCCTTCTCGAACGGCACGCGCTCCCTCGTCGACAATGCGGCGCTCATCAAGAAGATCTATCTGCCCCGTGAGATGTTCCCCATCGCGAGCATGATGATCGCCGCCGTCAACACGGTTCCGCAGATCATCGTCGTCGTGGGGATCTCCCTCTTCTTCGGGTGGGCGCCTTCCCTGGCGTCGGTGGCCGCGATCGTGCTCTCGCTGGTGATCATCGCCGTGCTGGCGAGTGGTCTCGGGCTGTTCTTCGGCGCGATCAACGTCACGTTCCGCGACGCGCAGAGCTTCGTCGAGATCATCGTCATGGTCGCGATCTGGGCGTCGCCCGTCATGTACGAGTGGACGCAGGTGGCCCGTGTCGCACCGGAGTGGCTCTTCGTTCTCTACCGACTGAACCCGATCACGGCGGCCGTCGAGCTGTTCCACTACGGCATCTGGTTCCCCCTCGGCCCCGACAACGCCTCCCCTCTCCCCGACCTCTGGATGTACGGGCTGATCGCCCTCGTGACGTCTCTCGCCGCGCTGGTCATCGGCCAGCTCGTCTTCCGCCGACTGGAGGGCCGTTTTGCCCAAGATCTCTGAGCCCCTGACGCAGACACTGCCCCGCGTCGTGATCGACGACGTGCACAAGACCTTCAAGCTTCGTCACACGCATTCGATCAAGGAGACAGCCCTCGCTGCCATCCGCCGTAAGCCGCTCACGACGAACTTTCACGCCCTCGACGGAGTGTCGTTCGAGATCGGCGAGGGCGAGTCGGTCGCGCTCCTCGGATTCAACGGCTCCGGCAAATCCACCATGCTCAAGCTGATCTCCGGAGTGCTCGAGCCCGACACCGGCACCGCCCTCACGCGTGGTCGAGTAGCCGGACTCATCGAGGTCGGCGCCGGCTTCCACCCCGATCTATCCGGCAGGGAGAACATCTTCCTGAATGCCGCAATTCTCGGCATGAGCAAGAAGGAGACCGAGGCTCGCTACGACGAGATCGTCGCCTTCAGCGAGATCGAGAAGTTCATCGACACCGAGGTCAAGCACTACTCCTCCGGGATGTTCCTGCGCCTGGCCTTCTCCGTGGCGATCCACACCGAGATGGATGTGCTCCTCATCGACGAGATCCTCTCGGTGGGCGACGAGCCTTTCCAGAAGAAGTGCCTCGCCCGCGTCCGAGAGCTGCACGCGCAGGGGAAGACCCTCGTCGTCGTGAGCCACGACCTCAACATGGTGTCGAATCTCTGCGAGCGCGGCATCCTGCTCAAGGGCGGGAAGGTGCACTTCGACGGTCCGAGCAAGGACGCCGTCGAACTGATGCGAGCCTGATTCAGAGGTCCGCGTGCAGTCCCCAGAGGCGTTCGGCTGAACTCGCCCAGGAGAAGGCTCGCGACCGATCGGACGCGAGCACCTTGAGGCGTTCGGCGGATCCGCCTGCCGCATCCTCGACCGCCTCCGCGATCGCATCGACGGGGACGATCCGCCCGCCGTCAGAGATGACATCACGATGCGAACCGCTGTCGACGGCGACGACCGGCAGTCCCAGCGTCATCGCCTCCACGGCACGCCAGGGCCACCCTGCCGTGGCGTCGGCGGCCACATACGCAGAGGCACCCTCGAGGACACCAGCACGGTCTTCGGCCGAGAGGGCGCCTCGCACATGCACGCGGCGCTCCGGGAGTCCCGACGCGGAGGCCGCCTCCACGTAGCGGGGCTCGGATCCCTCCGGTGCATCGATGACGATGGCATCGAGACCGGCCGCCACCGCTCCGCGGAAGCCTTCCGCCGCTTCGGCGACAGACCCTGTGAGCACCAGGTACCCGCCGGTAGGCGACAGTGCACCGCGGGGAGCGGCTCCCTCGCCGGCACCGCCGAAACCCTGCGGCGGTGCACCTGCGATCACGCGGATGCGGTCGCCGAGCTTCGCGAGCTCGGCGAGTCTCTCGGCGACGGCATGAGAGGGCACCACCACGGCGTCGGAGTGTCTCACGGCACGTCTGAGCATGCCGCGCTGCCACGCGACGGTCCCCTTGGACAACTGCTCCGGAGCGTCCCAGGCACGCAGATCCCACACCGTGACGGTCGTCTGATCGTTGTCATGAAGCCGGTCGTGTCGGACGAGCGGTGCCATCAGGGTCGGCGAGTGGATGAGCCCTCCGCCGACACCGGGGGCGATGCCGAGCTGCCAGGCCGCGGCGAGCTCACGCCGGCCCATGGCGAGCGTGCGCACGTCGGCGATCCCCGCCACCGGCACGGAAGCACCTGCGGGGACGATCGCATCGACCGCGCATCCCGACGGCGCCGTGGCGACCAGACCGCCGACCAGCCCGACCGCTGCCTCGGCGTGGTCGGGATCGACGACGCTCGCGAGCTGATCCAGAACAACGCGTAGCCGAGCACCCATGGCCCCAGGCTATCCTCGCCATACCTCTCCCCCGCGGAGCACACCGCCGGAGACGCGCGAATGTCAGCGTTCGCACAGTTTCCGCCCACCACGGCAGCAGAGGTTCGTGCTTGAATGCTCGAGTGAGCGATGGTCGACTTCCCGTCCGACGCCGATGGATCGGGTGGACCGTCGGCGTTCTTCTGTCCCTTCTGGTCGTCGCGATCGGCTGGGTCGCCATCCGAGGGTTCGGCGCGGTGAGCGATCTTCAGCAGGTGGCCAAAGGCAGCGCGCAGCTGAAGGCGGCGATCGCGGCCGGTGACCTCGACGCAGCCAAGCCCCTCGCCAGGAGCATCGCGCACAATGCGGACTCCGCGCACGACCTCACCTCCGACCCGGTCTGGCACGCGTTCGGAGCACTGCCATGGGTCGGCCCCAACTTCAGTGCCGTCAGCGACATCGCCGAGATCGCCGACGACGTGTCATCCGACGCGCTGACGCCGCTCCTCGACGTGGCGGCGGACTTCGATCTGGCGAGCCTCGGCTTCACCGGTGGCTCCATCGACCTCGCACCGTTCGCAGAGATCGCAGGCCCTCTGGGAACCGCCGAGACCGCGCTCACGGCCGCGCAGCAGCAGGCACGTCGCATAGACGCCGATGCGACGCTCCCCCCGCTCGCCGATGCCATCCGCACGATGCGTTCCTCCGTCACCGAAGCCGCGACGTTGGTCGGCTCGCTGCACGGTGCTGCCGTGCTGCTGCCGACCATGCTCGGCGGCGAAGGCCCCCGTACCTACGTGCTCGCGATGCAGAACAATGCGGAACTGCGCTCCTCGGGGGGAATCATCGGGGCGATCGCGCTGCTGCACGCCGAGAACGGAAGGATCACCCTCCAGACTCAGGCATCGACTCGCGACTTCCCCCCGCTCGACACGGCCCTGCCGCTCAGCGACTCGACGACCGCCCTGTTCGAGGACCGTCCAGGTCGCTATCTGCAGAACATCACGAGCATCCCGGACTTCCGCGAAGCAGGTGCCGCGATCGCCACACGGTGGCAGGGCCGATTCGGCGGAACCGTCGACGGTGTCGTCGCCGTCGACGCGGTCGTGGCGAAGCACCTGCTCGCTGCCACCGGCGACCTCACGTTCGGACCTTTCACGGCGAGCTCCGACAACGTCACCGACATCCTTCTCTCGCAGATCTACGCCGCAGTCCCCGACCCCGCGGTGCAGGACGAGATCTTCGCGCAGGCCGCAGGGGCGTTGTTCGGCGCTGCGCTCTCCGGCGCAGAGCCACGAGCTCTGCTGGGAGCACTCGCGGACTCCGCGGCGGAAGGACGCATCCGCATCTGGAGTGCTCACGAAGATGAGGAGGCCGTGCTCGCCGACTCCGACCTCGGCGGCACGATCCCCGCGGACACCGGCGATGCGACCTACGTCGGCGTGCTGATGAACGACACCACCGGCGGGAAGATGGACTACTACACCAGGGCGTCCCTCTCGACGTCGGTCGGCACCTGCCAGGGCCAGCCGACGACCCAGGTGCGCGTGACGTGGACCAACACCGCGCCCGCCGACGCCGCCACCTCGCTGCCCACCTACGTCACGGCCGACGGCTTCTACGGGGTGCCCGCCGGCACCGTGCGGACCCTGATCGCCGTGTACGGCCCGGAAGGGGCGACGCCTTCGCACATCGATCGCGACGGGGCGGAAGAGGGCGTTCAGACCGCGATGATCGGCGACCGCTCGGCGGTTCAGCACGAGGTGTCGCTCGCGCCTGGCGAGTCGACGACGATCACCGTCGAGTTCCAGGGCACGGGTGCAGGGCAGAGACTCACCGAGGTGCTGCACACCCCCCTCATCGACACCCCCGAGACGACACGGGAACCGCTGCGATGCGCTTCGTGACTTTCGCCACCCGATAGGGTATCGTCGACTCACTGGGGAATATCTGGCGTCTGTCATCCTGCCGTGGGGGCAGGAAGACGCCACGCAGTTGGATGCAGGGGTGTGTCCAAAGGCGATTCCGCGTGAAATTCTGGGGAGAAATCATGCTGAAGAAACTGGCTGCCATCAGCCTTGCCGCCGGCGCGCTCGTTTTCGTCGCGCCAACCGTGGCCACCGCTGCGCCGACTGCACCTGTCGCGTCGTCCGATTCCTATCCGACGCCTCCCGGCGCCAAGGTCGGCGACCCCATCATCGACATCTGCGAAGCGTCGACGATCGTGTTCGGTCCCGGCTACTTCGTTCCGTCCGAGAACGTCAACGTGGCGGTGTCCGGCTACAACGCCGCGAAGGCGGCGATCTCGGGCAACACCGCTGCCGCTGACGGGAGCATGACGCTCACGTTCCGCCCGCCGTCCGACGGCGAAGGCTCCTACGCGGTCGCCTTCAACGGCTCGCGCTCGTACACCGCGACCATCACCGTGTCGCACGGACACGATGCCGCGGCCAGCTGCGACCACGATCCCGGCGTCGCGGCTGCGGGCTCCGAGCTTCCCCTCACCGGGGGCGGCATCGAGCTGGCCCTGACCGGTGGAGACGTGTCGCCGTGGATCCTCGGCGGCGGAGCAGCAGCTCTGGTGGCCGGCGGAGCCCTCGTCGCAGTGGGAGCCTCGCGCCGCAAGCGCGCCTAGGTCCGGCTGCCGCCTCGTGCGGTGGTCGACTGGACGACGGTGATCCCTCCCCCTCCGATCACCGTCGTCTGGTGCATCCGGCGGAAAATCGCCGGAAGCCCACGGCTGTCCTCCTCCGGGAGGCGGTCGTGGGCTTTGTCGCGCGTGCGCTCAGGAGCGCCGGTGCCGACGGTGCCCGGGTACACGGCTTCGCCCTGGCCGTCGTGGGAAGTCCAGCACGCCTCGCCCGGGACTCTCGATCAGGGCTCGGGCGTCGGCGTCGCCGTCGGGGGGTGCAGCTTCTGCTGGATCATGTCGCGGATGAACGCGTAGTCCGGCTGGTGCTCGTCGACGCCCGAATCGGGCGTGAGCTCGATCGTGGTGACCGGCTGCTCCTTCGCCTTCAGCATCAGGTCGAAGAACTCGGGCAGCTTGTCGGAGGGAAGGTCGGTGCTGATCAACGCCGTACCCGCCGCTGCCACTTCGTTGAAACGTGTGAGCACCGTCTGCGGGGTGAACTGCGCGAGAATGGCCGCCTGCAGTTCCCGCTGACGCTTCATCCGATCCCAGTCGCTGGTGGTGTACCGCGAGCGGGCGTACCACTGCGCCGTGTCGCCATCCATGCGCTGCTTGCCGGGCTCGATCCACCCGATGGCCCACTCGTTCACATCGCTGCCCGTCCACCCCTCGGGCGGACCGCCCTTGGGCAGGCGCTCCGTGACGTTGATCTCGACCCCACCCAGCGCGTCGACGAGCTCAGCGAACCCGTGCATGTCGACGAACACGTAGTACGGGATCTCGATCCCGAGGACTCCCTCTGCGGCGTCCTTGGTGGCCTCGATGCCCGGTTCCGAGCCTTTGGCGACGGCGTCGGGGTAGAGCCCCTTGCCGCCGTCCTCCCGGCAGACCTCAGCGGCGTTGCGTACGTGGTTCATCCACCCGTTCCAACCGCAGGTCGAGGAGCCATGCCCCTCGAAACCGTCGGGATACAGCTCCTGCATCGGGCTGCCGTCGCTGAACGGTGCGTTCGGGAGTTCTCGCGGGATGCCGGTGATCGTCACGGCACCGGTGTCGGCATTCACCGAGACCACAGAGATGCTGTCGAAGCGCATCGAGTCACGGCCGTCGCCGCTGTCCGCTCCGAGGAGGAGGATGTTGTAATAGCCGTCGCTGGGCGCGACGCTGGGGCCGCTCTGACCGAAGATCGATCCGATGGTGTTGCGGACGGACCCCACGGCCGTGGCCGCATAAGCTGCCCCGCCGCCCACGAGTCCCAGGAGGACCAGCGCGACGACCGGGATGGCGAGCCGGGACAGGGTGGGCAGCTTGACGAGCCTCACCATGCGCAACGTGTCGAACGTCAGCACCGCCCAGAGCACGACGTAGCCGACGAGCAGCGCCTGCACGAGTGTCAGGACCACGGTGGAGAAGAATCCCCCACCGATCGTGAGCCACAGCAGGACGGGACGGGCGAACACGGCGAGCGCCACCGTGACGATCGCGAGGAACCAGGCGAGCAGGGTGGCGCCGAGCCCGAATCGACCGAGTCGCCGATTGCCCGCGACGACCTGCGCCGAGCCCGGCACCAGGAGGTTCATCACGAGCAGCCACCAGCCGCGCTTGGTCATCACGCCGGGGTCGGCGGAGTCCGGGTGCCGTAGCGGCCGGGTCTCGATGAGCGGGCGCTGTGATGCGCGCGGAGGCGCAAGGGTCACAGCGAGCCCTTCAACCGTTCGTTCTTCTCCTCGACCTGCGCCTCGAGGTCGCGGGCATACTGCTCGACGCGATCCGCGAGCGCGACATCCGAGGTCCCGAGGATGCGTGCGGCGAGCAGACCGGCGTTGCGGGCTCCGCCGATGGAGACCGTCGCCACCGGGATGCCTGCGGGCATCTGCACGATGGACAGGAGCGAGTCCATGCCGTCGAGGAAGGCGAGCGGCACCGGCACTCCCACCACGGGCAGCGGCGTCATCGAAGCGAGCATCCCGGGAAGGTGAGCAGCTCCCCCGGCACCGGCGATGATGACGCGGATGCCGCGGGAGCGTGCGTCGCGCGCGTACGACATGAGCTTGTCGGGGGTCCGGTGCGCCGACACCACCTCTACCTCGTGCGGGACTCCGAAGTCCGTGAGGGCCTGAGATGCGTCGCTCATCACGCGCCAGTCGGAGTCGGATCCCATCACGACGCCGACGAGAGGTGCGGCGGAGGAGTGCAGTGGCTCAGTCACCAGATCAGGGTACGGTCTGGTGCTGTGAGATTCCCCGAACGGCACACCTCTGATCCCGCATGTTTCCGGGAGTCGGCCCTGCCGGTCGCTGATCAGTCGAAGTGGGCGGCGACGGCTCGCGCGACGTAGACCGCATCGTCGAGGTCCGCATCAGCGACGTTCACGTGACCGACCTTGCGGCCGGGCCTCGGAGCCTTCCCGTACGTGTGGATCTTCGCCTGCGGGTGCTCAGCCATCGCCGCACCGAACCGCTCCTCGATGGTGCCCTCAGCCGGTCCCCCGAGGATGTTCACCATGACGGACCAGGGCGCCCGCAGTGCAGTGCTGCCGAGCGGAAGGTCGGCGACTGCGCGCAGGTGCTGTTCGAACTGGCCGGTGACGGCACCGTCCTGGCTCCAGTGCCCGCTGTTGTGCGGACGCATCGCGAGCTCGTTCACGAGGATTCGCTCGTCGTCGGTCTCGAACAGTTCGACCGCGAGCATCCCGGTCACCCCCAGCCCCTCGGCGATGGCGCGGCCGATCCCCTCGGCGACCTCCGCGAGTCGTTCCGTCGCAGCGGGAGCGGGAGCGATGACCTCGGCGCACACGCCATCACGCTGCACCGTCTCGACCACCGGATACGCGACCATCTCGCCACCGGCGCGACGCGCGACCTGCTGCGCGAGCTCACGCACGAACGGGACGAGTTCCTCGACGAGGAGCGCGTCACCTTCGGCGAGCGCCACCAGCCAGTCCTGCGCCTCCGCGGCCGCACGCACGACGCGCACACCCTTGCCGTCGTACCCGCCGCGTGGCGTCTTCACCACACCGGCGCCTCCGTGCTCGTCCAGGAAGGCTTGGAGTTCGGGCTCCGTGCGCACCACAGCCCATTCGGGCTGAGGCACTCCGAGTTCCGCGAGGCGCCTGCGCATCACGATCTTGTCCTGGGCGTACTGCAGCGCGTCCGGTCCGGGGTGGACGACCACACCGCCGTCGACCAGCTGACGAAGGACATCCTGCGGAACGTGCTCGTGGTCGAAGGTGACGACGTCGACATCGGCCGCGAATGCGCGCACGGTCTCCAGATCGCGATAGTCGCCGACGGCCGTGGCCGCGAGCCCGGCGGACATCCCCTCATCCTCGGCGAGCACTCGCAGATCGAGTCCGAGCTCGACCGCCGGAGCGATCATCATCCGTGCCAGCTGTCCTCCGCCGATCACGCCCACACGCAGCGCCATGTGCCGCCTCCATTCGTCCTTCCCATTCTCGCTCACCGATCATGGCGCGCACGACAGGTTGCGGATATGGCGGCGCGATGGTGCAGCTCTACCGTGCACCTGTACCGTGCACCCGCCGCGGTCGACTCGCGGTTCAGTCGCCGACGGCCTGTGCGTCGCGATGGGCGAGGATCTGCCCGACCTCGATCTGGTCTGCGAGCGTCTCGTGCACGAGGGTCACGTTGGGGACGTTGGGCAGTCGGAGGGGAGCATCGACACCGTTCGAGAGGATGATGGTTCCCGAGCCCCACAGGCGCTGCAGCGGACCGCGACGCACGGCGATGGTGTAGCCGCGCGCATGGGACATCTCATGACGACTCCGGGCTCCGAGCCCCTGACGAGCGATGACCCGTCTGGTGGTGACCGTGGTGGTCCGGGAGTACCAGATGATGAACGGCAGCACGACGGCGAAGAGCACCAACGCCCCGGCGGCGGCGAGGAGCATCCAGTCCTCGAACCCCTCCGGCAGGTTGCCGAAGAAGTAGCCCGTGGCCCCGAACGCCGCGATGAGCACGACGGCAGACCAGAACAGACGCCGCGCGTGGCTCCGGAAGCGCGCGATCAGCAACTCCTCCGAAGGCGTTCCGGGCGGCGGCATCAGAGGCCGTCCACCGAGCGTCACAGGCTGGGTCACCCCACCATTGTGCCTGTGATCTGCGACAAAGCCGTCTGTGCGACGGCGTGTCAGCTTCCGGCAGGCCGCACGTGCACGACGTCACCGGCCGAGACAGCATGTTCCCGGCCGTCCGACACGACGAGAAGACGGCCTTCCGCGTCGATCGACGACGCCACGCCCTCCAGTACCGCTCCGGCAGGCATCGACACCCGCACCGCCTGTCCGATGGTCGCGCACAGCGCCGAGACGACACCGTGCAGACCGCTCGCGACCGCGTCCTCCGAAGCGGTGAGCGCGGCCAGATGGCGGTCGAGCGTCTCCAGGTATACCGACAGCAGCAGGTCCTCGTCCACGGCAGCGCCCAGCGCGGCGAACGACGTCGCGGTGGGCAGAGGAAGCTGCTCGCGTGTCATCTCCGTGTTGACCCCGGCACCCACCACCACCGCGTCCGCGGTCGCCTCCGCGAGGATGCCGCAGATCTTGTGCGCGTCGACGAGCACATCGTTCGGCCACTTCATGGAGACGTCGTGACCGGGAAGCTGCGCGCCGATCGCCTTCACCATCGCGGCGCCGGCGGCGAGTGGAATCCACCCGCGTGCCGTGGGCTCCGCCGGCAGTGTCCGCAACAGCACCGAGACGGCGAGCGCCGAGCCGGCTGGAGCGACCCAGGTGCGGTCGAGACGGCCACGTCCGGCACGCTGATCGCGGGTCACCAGAGTCGCCAGGTGCGGCCACCCCTCGACCTCAGCAGCGTGCGCCCGCAGGTCGGCGTTCGTGGAACCGGTGTGATCCACCTGCACGAAGCGGGGCACGATCGCGCTCGACTGCGGGAACCGCATGCTCAGGCGTCCTCGTCTTCGGCTTCTTCGTCGTCATCGTCCTCGTCGTCACGGACGCTCCCGACCTCGCGGGAATGCCAGTGCTCCCACTCCTGCATCAGGCGTTCGACAGCGGCATGGAACTTCGCCGTCGCCACCCCCTGCGTGGTGTCGCCGAAGTAGTGCTGCACCCACATCCGGAGTCGGGCGATCGCCGCCTCGTCGGCCCGGACCCTCTCGACCTCCGCCACGATATCGTCGGCACCCTCGACGGTGAGCCACTCGCAGTCCGACAGGTAGCCCTGCGTGTCGATCGACGCCTGCTCGTCGGCCGGCCGGGTGATCATGAGGGGCTTCCCCGCCGCGAGCCTGTCGTAGACCATGGCGGAGATGTCGACGATCGCGACATCGGCGGCCGTGAGCTGCCAGCCGAGTTCGGGGGCGGCGTCATAGACGTGATGAGCGGTAGCGTCGGCGGCGTTCGCAGCCTCGATGGCCGCCACGATGCGCCGATGCGCCGCACCGTACTCCTCGTCGACCACCCCGCTGCGCGGGTGGGGACGGTAGATCACGCGGTGCGCGCCGGTCGCCAGCAGTCGGTTCACGAGGCTCTCGCCGTGCGAGGCGATGGAGCCGTAGTGGGCACTGGGACGATCGCCCTCCCACGTGGGGGCGTACAGCACGACGGTGCGCTCGTCCGGCGTGTAGGGAAGGGTCCCGGAGTAGTGATCCGCCTGCGGACGGCCGATCTCGATCGTGCGGCGGTCGACGTCGTAATCCCACAGTGTGCGTGAGAGCCGATCCCGCGCAGCCTGACCGGCGACGAAGGCATAGTCGTACGCCTTGTACTGGTTCGTCGTCATGTACATCTTGTCGGACTCGCCGTGATTGATGAAGACGTGCCAGCGCCGTCCGTAGCGGAACATCTGGAAGTTGCGGGTGTTCTGGTTCACGTAGAGCACGACACGGATGTCCTGCGTCGCGATGAAGCGCTCCAGATCACGCACCGTCGGCACGAACGCCACCGGTGGCGAGACCTCCTCGAGCAGCTTCTCGGCCCCGGTCGCCTGCCGGGAGAGCACCACGACGGGCCAGCGCTTCGAGAGCTCGATGAGCGGGCGGTACCACTGGCGCATCTGGTACATGTTCACGGCGCCGTCGGCGAAGTAGACCGCGACCTTGAAGTGACCGGCGGGAAGCGGTTCCTGCTCCGCGAGGTGCCGCCGCACGCGCTGCACCGCCGAGCGTGACGCGAGCGCCCGCTTCAGCAGACGGTATGCCTTCTTCGCGTCAGACAGTGCACCCATCCCTCCAGGATAGTTCGTCCTGATCGTGCCCACCGGCGTAGGTCGCCGCGTCCGGCTGACCGAGGAACGCCGTTCCCGCGCCCCTCAGGGAACGTCCGTCGGCGCCGTGCCATGATCGTCATGTGTCCGCATCCGAATTCCCCGCTCCCCCTTCCGGGGTGTCCTTCGTGATGCCGGTGCTCAACGAGCGCGCCTACCTCGAGCATGCGATCGCCTCGGTGCTCGCGCAGGACGTCGATGCGCCGACGGAGCTGGTGCTCGCGCTGGGACCGTCGACGGACGGCACCACCGAGCTCGCACGCCGACTCGCCGAAGCAGATGACCGGATCCGGTTGGTCGAAAACCCCGCCGCGCACATCCCGGTGGGCCTGAACGCCGCCATCCGCGCGAGTCGCTATGACACGATCGTGCGCGTCGACGCGCACTCCGAGCTCTCCCCCGGCTACGCCGCCCGCGCGATGGAGACCCTGGAGCGGACCGGGTCGGCGAATGTCG
Source organism: Microbacterium oxydans (assembly GCF_006540085.1). Classification (GTDB taxonomy): domain Bacteria; phylum Actinomycetota; class Actinomycetes; order Actinomycetales; family Microbacteriaceae; genus Microbacterium; species Microbacterium oxydans. Next base: position 94,208 of record NZ_BJOG01000010.1, read on the forward strand.
GCGGGGTGATGCACGCCGAAGGGCGCACCCCGTTCCAGAAGGCGGTCGCGCGGCTCTACAACTCCCCGGTCGGACTCGGCGGCGGCGCCTACCACGGGAGCGCGCACGAAGGTGAGGCGCAGTCGGCCTACCTCGGTGTGATGCGACGCGAGGTGCTCGACGAGGTCGGCCTGTTCGACGACTCGATCCGACGAGGCGAGGACTGGGAACTCAACCTGAGGATCCGTCAGGCCGGACACCGCGTGTGGTTCGACCCCGCCCTCTCTGTGACCTACTGGCCGCGGGAGAGCTGGCTGCGCCTGGCTCGACAGTTCCGGGCGACAGGCGCCTGGAGGGGTGAGCTCGTACGCCGATTCGGCAGGAGCAACGGAATCCGCTACTTCGCTCCCCCGGCGCTGGTCGTGGTCATCGCTCTCGCGGTCGTCCTCGCTGTGCTGCAGGTGACGGGGGTGCTCGCCGGAGCAGCCTCCCTCGTCGCGTCGATCCTCGTCTACGGACCGCTCGCGCTGTACCTTCTTCTCGTCCTCGGGGTCGCTCTCGCACCAGGCGGCGGCGGCTTCCGCCAACGACTCTGGACGATCCTGGTGCTCCCGACCATGCACGTCTCGTGGGGACTGGGCTTCCTCGGCGGGGTCCTGCGCGGCGCCCGCGACACCGTGGATGCCTCGCGTCTCGGCACCCGCAACACGCCTCTTCCCTGAGCCGGCGGCAGACACCAGCCCACACCACCGGCGCTATCAGCGCGTGACGAACCCCAGATCGAGGATCCGGTCGACCACGCGCTCGGCGGCGTGACCGTCGTCGCGCGAGTTGAACTGCCTCCGCCAGGCGGCGTACCGCGCCGCGTAGACGGCCTCGTGCCCTGAATCGGCGAGAGCGGCGGTGAGCTCCTCCTGCGTGCGCACGAGCGGCCCTGGTGCCCTCTCGGCGAGATCGAAGTAGAAGCCCCGCAGCTGTCCGCGGTAGTGATCGATATCGGGAACCAGGAAGTACATGGGCTTGCCGGTCACGCTGAAGTCGAACATGACAGAGGAGTAGTCGGTGATCAGTGCGTCGGCGGCGAGGAGCAGCCGCGCGGTCTCCGGGTACCCGGTCACGTCGATGACACGCGCACCTGCGCGGTCCCGCCCCTGCTCCAGGGTGCGCGAGTGCCCGCGGACGAGGACAACGGCGTCGGCCTCGCGTGCCAGCAGCTCAGCGTCGATGAAGTCCACCATCTCCGCGCGGTCGTCCCGCCACGTCGGCGCGTAGAGGAGCACGCGCTCATCCGCCTCGATACCCAACGATGCGCGGACCGCGACGGGATCCCCCGTGGTGAGCGCGTCGTTCCGCGGGTAGCCCTCCACCCAGATCGGGCGTCCGAAGAAGGCGTAGGCCTTGCGGAGGATGCGTTCGGAATAGGTGTTCTGCGCCAGCAGGACGTCCCAACGCCGTGACTCCTTCACGACGGCGGCCATGCGCCGCGGGTCGAAGCCGGGGCGGTGCAGGGCCAGTCGCTTGAGCGGCGTGCCGTGCCATGTCTGGAGCACCTTCTGTCCCGGCTTGCGTGCGAAACGTCGGCGCAGCCAGTCGTTCACCACGAGCAGCCGGGCCGCCCCGCGAGCGTGCCACCACTGCGGACTGCCCTCGACGACGGCGATCGCTCCTTCCGGGACCTCGACGGAGAGGTCGACGACGCTCCAGTATCGCCGCACCTCGGGAGCACGCGCCGCGAGTTCGCGATCGATGGCCCGCGGGTTGCAGCCGACGCTGCGGCCGTAGAAGCTCTCGAAGAACACCGCGTTCTCGGTTCCGCCCGCCTGCGCGACGTAACGCTCCTCCAGGGTCGAGCGGCCTTCCGCGGTCTCGTAGACCGGGTCGATCGGAGCGGCGATGCGGACGGTGCCTGCGTTCACGGCGACGCGGACCCCGGTGAGCACCGTGGACGGCAGCTGCAGCTCATCCAGATCGACGCCGGGGATGCGCAGCTCGTATGCTCCGGTCGGCAGCGGGAGGGACGGGCCACCCCACCGCGACGCCTGCAGAGGGAAGGTCGCCTTCCAGGTTCTCCCTCCGCCGGTGAGGCGGGCATCGACCTGCGCTCGCGGACCCACCAGCTCTGCCGCTTCCGGTCGCTGACCGGTCCCTTCGATGATCAGGGCCTCCGCCGCGTCATCGATGCGGGCCGTTGTCATACTGCTCCCTTCGGCGCGGGTATCCCCCGCGCGCGGATGACCTGGTACACACGCTCGGTGTTCCGTCCGTCCCGATATGCATGCATCTCCGCGCTGAGCGTAGCGGAACGCTCGGACGCCGCGTCACGCACGGCATCATCGCCGAGGAGCGCGTCGAGCTGCATCAGCAACTGCGTCCAGTCGGAGGCCGCATCGGGCCCCGCGACGTCCTCGAACCGGCCGTAGAACCCGCGGGTGCGGCCGTACTCCTCCGCATCAGGAGCCAGGAAGAGCACGGGCATCCGCAGCAGACCGACGTCGTACGCGAGCGAGGAGTAGTCGGTGATGAGCACGTCGACCGCGGGAAGCACGGGGGTCACGTCCGCCAGCAGAGAGGAGCCGAGCGCGCGCACCCGCCTGCTCGGAAGCGGCGGCGCATACCCGCCCTCGCCCAGCGGATGGGAGCGCACGAACAACACGGCGTCGTGTTGCTCGAGCACACGCAGGATGCGGATCCACTCCTCGCCGGTGGGGACCGCGGGGTCGGCGGCGCCGTCGCGCCAGGTCGGCGCGTACAGGATGGTGCGCGAGGTCTCGGAGACGTCGCCCGCGACTCGACGGAGCAGGGCGGACGCGCGCGATCTCACCTCATCCGCCGGTCCGGAGGAGAGCACGTCGACGCGAGGCTCCCCCGTGACGACGACGCGCTCGTCGCCGAGGCCGAACGCCGACTCCAGGCGCCCTCTCGCGCGATGCGAGGCCGCAGGGAGCACGCGGATGCGCTGGGCGGCCGCACGGTACAGGACACCGACCGCGCGACTCAGCAGCGCCGCTCCGGGGACGGCGGGGACCTCCGTCGTCGCCCGGGAGTCCAGCCCGATCCGCTTCAACGGGATCCCGTGCCAGAGCTGGACGACGAACCCGCCCCCGTTCGCGTAGCGGTTCACGTCGCCCAGTCCGTGGGTCACGACGAGCACGCCCGCCCGCGCTGTCGCCCACCAGCCTCGCAACCCGCTCTTGCGGACGAAGCGGATGCCGAGTGCGGCAGCGTCGTGGTCCTCGCGCTCCGACGACGTGAGCCATACCGTGTCGTGGCCGAGCCGCGCTGCGTGGCGCTGCAGCGCGAGAGCGCCGTCACCGACCCCGGCTCCACAGCCGAAGACCCAGCGCCGTCCACGCGGCAGCACGAGCGTGCCGATGCGTCCGACGGCATACAGCGGGATCCGGAGCAGCTTGGCCGCATTGCCGGTGCCGAAAGAGAAGGACGCCACTCCGCGAGCCTATCGCGGGGTGGCGTCCTTCTCTGTGTGTGAGGCGTACTCAGCCGGCGAGTTCGCCGAGCGTCACGTCGACGTCGTAGTCCTTGCCTCCGCGCACGTACGTGACCTTGGCATCGCTGCCGGCCGCAGCCGCACGGACCTGGGCGGTGAGATCGCTCGCACTGGTGATGGGGACACCGTTGAACTCGGTGACCACGTCACCCTCCTTGATGCCGGCGGCCGCCGCTGCGCCGCCCTCGTTCGCCTTGGCGATGTAGGCCCCGGAGACGGTCGCTCCCTGCACGCTCGAGGCGTCCTGCACGGAGGCGCCCAGCAGACCGTGCGTCGCGACCCCGTCGGCGATGATCTCGTCCGAGACGCGCTTGGCGATGTTCGACGGGATGGCGAAGCCGATGCCGATCGAGCCCGACTCCTCGGAGCTTCCCGAACTCGCGATCGCCACGTTGATGCCGATCAGCTCGCCCTTGCTGTTCACCAGAGCACCACCGGAGTTGCCGTGGTTGATCGCCGCGTCCGTCTGGATCACCGCGATCGAGATGGAGTCGGAGGTCTGCGGCGTGCCGCTGCCCGGGATGTCGAACTGGAACGGTCCCTGTCCCTGCCCCTGATCGGGCGTCTGCTGCTGATCCGGCGCATCCTGCGACGAGGAGTCGGGCAGCGCGGAGGAGGCGATCTGGATGCTCCGGTTCAGGGCGCTCACGATGCCGGTCGTGACGGAGTTCGCCAGTCCCAGCGGCGCGCCCAGCGCGACGGCCGTGTCTCCGACGTTGAGCTTCGAGGAGTCGGCGAACTCCATCGGGGTGAGCCCCTTGGCATCCTTCAGCTTGATCACGGCGAGGTCGTAGATCGGGTCGGTGCCGACCACGGTCGCCTCGAAGATGCGCCCGTCCGACGTCGTCACGCGGATCGTCGGATCGGCGACCGCGCCGCCCAGCGTCACGACGTGCGTGTTGGTGAGCACGTATCCGTCGTCGCTGATGATGACGCCGGACCCGCTGCCCGCCTGGTCGGAGCCGGCGACCTCGATGGTCACGACGGAGGGAAGGGCTGCCGTGGCGACGGCGGTCGTCTCGTTGACGGATCCGGGGTTGTTCACCGTCACGGTCTGCGGCCCTGTGGCTGTGCCCGACGACGGGCGGTCCTGGATGCCGTTGAGCAGCGCCCCTCCGCCGAATCCGGCGACTCCGCCGACCAGGGCTGCGGCCACGATGAAGGCGGCGAACTTCGCGCCGCCACGAGGCTTCTGCTCCTTGGTCTTCGTCCCGTCGCCGTGGGCGCCGTACGGAGCGCCGTCGCCGAGAGGCTGGGTGGGCTGCGTGTGCGCGGTCGCGGTGGGGATGCCGAACGCGGCTCCCTGCGCAGTGGCCGTTCCCGGTGCGCCGGCGGCCGGTGCCGCGTAGCCGTGCGGAACCGGGGCGATCACGGGCGCGGCCGGGGCCTGCGAAGTGAAGGACGACGGCATCTCGTGGCCCTGTGTCGGCGCGGCAGCGGCCGGAGCGACAGGCGCCGACGGCACGGATGACGTCGCGACGGAGGGCGCGGTCGAGTCAGCGGCGGCGTTCGTCGCCGGCTGTGCGGCGACCTCTGCGGCCTCGGTGGACGGCACGGCGTCGTTCGACGCGGGTACCGACTGGTCCTGGGGGTTGTCTTCGTTCATGGTGTGTGCTCCTTCGACGACCATTTCAGAATGACGCCTGTATCTGTGCGTTCCTTATGTCGAGGATGAGTTTCAGCTATGGCCTTAGCCTGTTCTTCATGAGTGTCATTCCCGGCGCATGGCGGCGCACGGCAGCGGGTGCAGGTCTGCTCGCTGCGGACGGAACCGTCGCGCCCACCATCTTCGCAGAGATGTCGGCGGCAGCGGCCAGAACCGGTGCCATCAACCTCGGGCAGGGCTTCCCCGACGAGGACGGTCCCGCCGAGGTTCTGGAGGCCGCACGAGCGGCCATCGCGAGCGGAGCGAATCAGTATCCGCCCGGTCGCGGCATCCCCGATCTCCTCGAAGCCATCAGCGCGCATCAGCAGCGCTTCTACGGGCTCTCGGTCGATCCGGCCACCGAGGTGATCGTGACCGCAGGGGCGACCGAGGCTCTCACCGCGACCCTCCTGGCGCTCATCGACGGCCCCGAGGACGAGGTGGTCGTGTTCGAGCCCTACTACGACTCGTACGCGGCCGCCGTGGCCCTCGCAGGGGCAGCCCTTCGCACGGTGCCGTTGCGGGCTCCGGACTTCCAGCCCGACCTCGAGCGCCTCGCCGCGACCGTGAACGACCGCACCAGGATCATCCTCGTCAACGACCCGCACAACCCGACGGGCGCGGTCTTCGGGCGCGATGTGCTCGAGGAGGTGGTGCGCCTGGCGGAGAAGCACGATGCGATCATCGTCACAGACGAGGTGTACGAGCATCTGGCGTTCCATGCCCCGCACACGCCGATCGCCACCCTTCCCGGAGCCGCCGACCGCACGCTCACGATCTCGTCCGCCGGGAAGACCTTCTCCGCGACGGGATGGAAGATCGGGTGGGTGCATGGGCCTTCCGCCCTGATCACCGCAGTCCTGACCGTGAAGCAGTATCTGACGTATGTGAACGGCTCGCCCTTCCAGCCCGCCGTCGCGGTGGGGTTGCGGATGGACGACGCGTACTTCGCCGACTCCGCAGCGTTGCTTGCACGCAAACACGGGATCCTCGGCGATGGTCTGCGCGCGGCGGGCTTCACCGTGCACGCCCCGCAGGGCGGCTACTTCACCGTCGCCGACGCGACCGGCCTGGGTGGAGGAGACGCCGCTGCATTCTGCCGGGCCCTGCCGGAGCGCGCCGGTGTCGTGGCGATCCCGCTCACGGCGTTCGTCTCCGCTGCACACAGGAGCGAGTACTCGGGTCTGGTGCGATTCGCCGCCTGCAAGCGCGTCGAGGTGCTCGAGGAGGCGGCGACCCGCCTCGCCGCTCTGTCCGGCCGCTAGGCCCGCACGGGCTCGACGACATACCGTCGTGCCCGCAGCGAGGGGTTGGTCACGCGGACGCGCTCGATCATGTCCCGCTCCACGGCGGCGACCGCGATCCCCGGGCCGGTGCCCACTCCGGCGAGCACGACGCCCTGGGGGTCGACGATCTGCGAGTGCCCGACACCGATAGGCGTCGGATGGTCGGCCGCGAGCACGTACACGGTGTTCTCGATCGCGCGCGCGGCGAGCAGTGTCGTCCAGTGGTGCTCCTTGAGCGGACCTCTCACCCACTCCGCCGGCACGACCAGGACGTCGGCCTCCGCGTCGACGAGAGAGCGGGCGACCTCCGGGAATCGGAGGTCGTAGCAGGTCATGAGCCCGAACCGCAGACCGCCCAGGTCGAAGGTGGCCGCGACTCCCACCTCGCCGGGCTCGACCCAATCGGACTCGGTCTGCCCGAACGCGTCGTAGAGGTGCTGCTTGCGGTACACCGCGAGCACGCCGTCGCCTCGCACCGCCACGACCGTGTTCCGGACCCGCCGCTCGTCGGATGCCCGTTCGGCGAGGCCGGCGACGATCACGACCGCGTACTCCCCCGCCAGCGCCGTCAGCGTCGAGACGAACTCCCCGTCGAGTTCTTCCGCGTTCGCCACCAGGCTCTCGTCCATCGGGTCCACGAAGTAGCTGGAGTACTCCGGGAACACGATCAGCTTCGCGCCGCGCGCAGCCGCAGCTGATGTCAGCTCGGCTATCCGTTCACGATTGTCGGCTCGGGATGCGGTCGGCGCGAACTGGCACACGGCGACGGGGACGGCTGCGGTCTCGGACATGTCTCCATCCTCGCGCATCGACACGCCCGGGGCCCCGTCCGGAGGGCCCCTCGATTAGACCGACCTCGGAATCCGTGATAAGTTTCTTCTTGTGCCGCGGGGTGGAGCAGTTCGGTAGCTCGCCGGGCTCATAACCCGGAGGTCGCAGGTTCAAATCCTGTCCCCGCAACAAGATAGGCCCCGAGATCACTACGATCTCGGGGCCTTCACCTTTTTAATCGCGCACGACTCGACAGATTCGGTCGAGAATATGCAGCCATCGGCTCACGGTCCGGGTGGACAGCAGCGAAGTGCAGCACAGCGAGATCAGCAGGCTCCTCCACTCCGTGATGTTCCCGATCCAACGCATCGTGCAGGGCGAGAGTCATCTTCAAACGATTCTGGCTGGGATAGTCACATGCTTCCGTGAACGCGCGACACGGCGACTCGACGGAACGTTGTATAGCTGCTGGCCGACCTCAGGCGGTGCGCCCGTCGCGGGTCTGGGGTCCCCTGAGCGGCGGACGCACCTTGCGAGAACAGGGTTTGCGAACAGCGGAAGGGCCCTCACGAGGAGAGCTCCATCGCACTGCTAGTAAGAGCCCCGCCGACCAGAACGACGCCTCCAAACTCCCCAGAAGTTCGGGCCGCGCTCTAGTCCGAACCGTACACCCGCGATACCCCCGCTACACCCCCCGTGATCAACGCCTTCCAACTACTGCAGGGGACTTGGGTGGCACCGTAGCGTGTGCCTGCGGTGCGAGACCCTTCGAGGTGGCACCTCGGGGTGGCCGGAGAAACGTACCTGTGAGCGCGTACAGCTTGAGAGCGTACCGTCGGCAAATGAGTACACAACTGAAGAACGATTCCCCACTCGGGCTGGGGACGGTGCTCGTCGGATCTCTGCCGGCGAAGCTGATGACCGACGAAGCGCCCGACCGTTACACCGTGGAAGCGGTGTTCACCCGCCAGGCAGATCGCGACGAAGTCACCGCGATCCATGACGGCACCACCCGCGATTACTTGTCGACGAAGGGGTATCCCACCGTCGAGTTGCACGTCTCGGATCGACGCCTCGAGATTTACAACACGAACCTGGAAGAGCTCCGTGACGGCCTCGCACAGGTCATCGCCGAACACCTGTCGGAGATGACTGCAACGATTCGCGCCGAGCGCGAGGTCGCGTCCGCGAGGCTCAACGATGCATCCGAGCGGGAGCAGGCACGCGCTGCCGCCGTTGCGGCGTTGGCGGAGTCGGTCACTTTCTCCTCCAGCACCCCGAACGCGGATGTCGATACCTCAGCGCGTGCAGATGATTGGATCAGCGAGGGCGGCGCCGCCCGCAGCTAGCGGACACATCCGCCTGGAGGTCATCATGACTACCGTCCGCAGCACATATCCCCGCGACCGTTCGGACGCGGGACAACGGGTCGCGAGCCCGTTTACAGATCTCGCACAGCAAGTCCGGGACCGAGGTCTCCTACGACGCCGCTATGGGTACTACTGGACGAAGCTGATCGCAGCTCCGGTGGTCGTCGCGGCGTGCCTCGCAGCGTTTGTGTGGATCGGTGAGTCGTGGTGGCAGCTGGTCACCGCGGCGGCACTGGCGGTCGTGTTCACTCAGATCGCGTTCTTGGGGCATGATGCCGCGCACCGGCAGATCTTCTCTTCAGGGAAGTGGAACGATTGGGTGAGCATCGTCCTCGGGGACCTGCTCGTGGGCATGAGCTACGGGTGGTGGCAGCACAAACACACTCGCCACCACGCCAACCCGAACAAGCTCGATGCTGATCCGGATATCGAACTGCCCGTGATCGCCGTCACGCCGGAGACTACGGCGAGGCACCGCAGTCCCCTGTTGCGATGGTTGCGCGGGCATCAAGGCCTGCTCTTCTTTCCGATCCTGCTGTTTGAGGGGCTGTCGTTGCATGCGTCGGGCGTTCGGCGCGTTCTCTCGGCTGGCAAGCTTCCGCGGCGGTGGGCGGAGATCCTCTTCCTGACAGTCCGGATCGGAGGGTACTTGCTGCTGGTGTTCGTGGTGCTCTCCCCAGGGATAGCGTTCGTGTTCCTTGCTGTCCAGCTGGGGTTGTTCGGGTTCTACATGGGCATCTCGTTCGCGCCGAACCACAAGGGGATGCCCATCGTGCCGCGCGACATGAAACTGGACTTCCTCCGCCGCCAAGTGATGATGAGCCGCAACGTTCACGGAAGCCGTGCCCTAGACGTGCTCATGGGGGGCCTGAACTATCAGATCGAACACCACCTCTTTCCCTCGATGCCGCGCCCGCATCTGCGTCGCGCGGCCCCCCTCGTCGCCGCGTACTGTCACGACAACGGGGTGCCGTACGCTCAGGTCGGACTGCTCACGTCCTACAGAATCGTGGTCCGCTACATCAACCGTGTCGGACTAGGAGAACGCGACGTCTTCACCTGCCCGCTCATCCAGACGCGGACTGCCATCGGCGCGTAGACCACATCATCGACGCCATCGACAACAGCGGCCTCGCGCTCCCGGGGAGGTTTTGAATGGCGAAGTATCGATATCAGGCCGTGCGTGCGCTCCAGCCATCCCCGGAACACCGGACAACTGAAGATATGTTCAGCTCCAGTCGAATCGTGCGCCAGTATGAGTTAGGTCCTAGCCAAGCGCGTTCCGCGCGTCTGAGAAGATCGACGGATGCGGAACCTGTCGACATCACCAACGCTGAGCGCCATGTCTGGGGCGAGGTGTCTGATGGGTGGCGGCTGCTCGATAGCCCGCAGTTCTCCGTGATCGAGGCGCGAGTGCCGGCAGAGGGCCCAGGGGACGCCGCTGACGCGCGAGGGCGAAAGCTCGACACATTCGCTCGACAGAAATCGGACGCAATGCCTGATTCGCGGTGATTTGCGCTGATTGGATGACCCCACGGAAAGACCCGGTCAGCCAAAGATCGCGCAAACCAGCACAAGCTTTGTAGTAGGGGCGCCTGGCTCCCGGAGGTCGCAGGTTCAAATCCTGGCCCCGCAACAAACGACAGCCCCTCCGACTCGGAGAAATCCAGTTCAGAGAGCCTTTCGCTTTCTCTGTTCATCCTGAACCGCATCAGCCGCAGCGGGCAGCGGGCAGCGGGCAGCGAGTCAGAGGAGTTCGGCCACCAGGCGCTCGATCCGGGTGCGGATGTCGTCGCGGATGGGACGGACCGCTTCGATGCCCTGCCCTGCGGGGTCATCGAGCTTCCAGTCCTCGTAGCGCTTCCCTGGGAAGAGGGGGCAGGCATCTCCGCATCCCATCGTGATCACGACGTCCGACGCCTGGACGGCTTCGGTGGTGAGCACCTTCGGCGCCTCCGCCGCGATGTCGATACCGAGCTCGGCCATGGCGTCCACCGCGATCGGATTGATCTGATCGGCCGGTATGGACCCGGCGGGGGTCGAGACACGAATGGGCGCCCCGAGGGACGCCCATTCGAATCGTTGCCGCAGGTCAGTTGCCCGCGGAGTCCAGCTCGATCAGCTTCTGGACCGCGGCAGTGAGGCGCTCGTCGGCCTCGGCGAACTTCGCGAGGTCACCCGCCTTGAGCGCGGTCTCGCGGTCGACCAGGGCCGCCTGAGCGGCCGCCAGTGCGTCCGCTTGGGCGTCCGTGGGCTGCGAGGGCTCCGTGGGGACCTCTCCGGTGTCCGGGACCTCGGCGTTCGGATCCGGCTCCACCGTGTCGTCACCGCCGGTCGCACCGGAATCACCGCCGAACAGCGTGTCGAGCGCTTCCGTGAGCGTGTTCTCGAACGCGACGCGATCACCGAACGCCACGAGCACCTTCTGCAGTCGCGGCAGCTGGGTTCCCTCGGACGACTGTACGTAGACGGGCTGCACGTAGAGCAGACCGCCACCGACGGGCAGCGTCAACAGGTTTCCGTAGATGACCTCGGACTCCCCCTGCTGGAGCAGGTTGAGCTGGGGGACCACCGACGTGTCGGAGTTGTACGTGTTCTGCACCTGGCCGGGACCGGGGACCGTGGTGTCGGTGTCGATCTCGAGCATGCGCAGCTGGCCGTAGCCGTCCGCCTTCACGCCCTTCTCCGACCCCGCATCGGAATCCACCGCGAGGTAGCCCATGAGCACGTCACGGCTTCCTCCCGCGCCCTGCGAGTTCGGGATGAACGTGGAGAACATCGAGAATCTCGGGGCGTCCTGACCCGGCATCTGCATGGTCAGGTAGTACGGCGGCTGCAACATCGACTCGCTGCGCGGATCGTTCGGCGTCTGCCAGCGGTTGTCCTGCTGAGCGAACGATCCGGCCTTGTCGACGTGGTAGACGCCGAGGATGTCGCGCTGCACCTTGAACAGGTCGGTCGGGTAGCGCACGTGACTCATGAGCTCACCGGACATCTCGCTGATCGGCTTCAGCGTCGACGGGTAGACCTTCTGCCAGGTCTTCAGCACCGGGTCCTCGTCGTCCCACGCGTACAGCGTCACCGAACCGTCATACGCGTCCACGGTCGCCTTGACCGAGTTGCGGATGTAGTTGATGTCGTCGATGGCGAGCGTCGGCGACGGGATGTTGGAGTCGGCGATCGCGTCCGACAGGCTCACGCTCGTCGAGTACGGGTAGGTCTGGCTGGTCGTGTAGCCGTCGACGATCCAGACGATACGGCCGTCCACCACGCTCGGGTACGGGTCGCTGTCGAGCTCGAGGTACGGCGCGACCTTCTGGACGCGCGTCTTGGGGTCGCGGTCGTAGAGGATCTGCGAGTCCTCGTTGACGAGGTTCGAGAACAGGATCTGCTCTGACTGGAACTTCAGCGCGTAGAGCAGCTTCGTGAACGTGTCGCCGATCTTCGGACCGCCGTCGCCCTCGAACGTGGTCTTCGTCTCACTCGAGCCGTCCTTGCCGCGCGGGTAGTCGATCTCCGCGGGCTCGGAGTCCTTGGGGGCGCCGACGATCGAGTACTCGGGCGAGTTCTCGCCGAAGTACACACGCGGTTCGAAGTTCTCGCGGTCGGACAGGAAGCCCGAGGTCGGGATGCCGCGCTCGAGGAACACGGGCTCGCCGTCGGTGGTGCGCTGGTTGCCCGCGGCGGCCACGAGACCGTAGCCGTGCGTGTACACCGCGACACGGTTGTTCCAGTTGTCGCCGTCGCCGAGGCCCGACATGTCGAGGTCGCGCACAGACACCACGGTGTCCTGCATCTTGCCGTCGATCTCGTAGCGGTCCACGTCCATCGTGGTCTGGAACTGGTAATAGCCGCGGTACTGCTCGAGCTGACGCACCGTCGGCGGGATCACCTTCGGGTCCATGATGCGCGTCGAAGCGGTGGTCTCGGCGTCTGCGCGCAGCTGGCCGGCCTCGGCGTCCGTCTTGGCGGCGAACGGCGTGGTCTCGAGGTCTGCCACCCCGTACGCCTCCTTGGTGCCGTCGATGTTCCGCTGGTAGTACTCGGCCTGGTAGGCGTTCTGGTTCGGCTTCACCTGGAACGTGGTGACGACCCAGGGGTAACCGATGCCCACGACGAGCGATGCCACGATCAGCAGGGCGGTCGCCGCCAGCGGGAAGCGCCAGCGCCCGATGACGGCGGTGACGAAGAAGAGTATCGCCACGACGGCGGCGATGATGGCGAGGATCGCGAGACCGGGGATCGTCGCGTTGACGCCCGTGTAGGCCGCACCGGTGATGCGGTCGTCGGGCTCGACGAGGGTCTTGTACTGGTCGAGCCAGAGGCTGGCGGCCTGCACGAGCAGGTAGAGGCCGGCGATCACCGCGAGCTGGATGCGGGCGGGCTTCGAGATGCGCAGCTCGCCCTGGCCGATGCGCACAGAGCCGTACAGGTACGACACCAGCGCGGTCACCAGCAGCGAGAGCAGGAGCACCGCGGAGACGAACGCGAGCAGGATCGAGTAGAACGGCATCGCGAACATGTAGAAGCCGGTGTCGATGCCGAACTGGGGGTCGACGTCGGACGTCGCCACACCGTTGGCCCAGAGCCAGACCGTCTTCCACTGCCCGGCGGCAGCGAAACCGGCGAAGAGACCGAAGAAGATCGGCATGCCCCACATCGCCAGGCGACGGAGCGGTTCGATGACCTCCTGGTAGCGGTCCAGCTGCGAACTGAGCCGGACGTACACGGGACGGAGCCGGTAGGCGAGCTGGATGACGACGAACAGCGGCACGGCCATCCCGAGGAAGCCGACCACGAACATCACCGCCGTGGCGATCCACTGCGTCGTGAGGACGCCGGTGAAGCCCACCTGGTCGAACCAGAGGAATTCCGTGTAGAGGGAGGCGAACACGAAGAACACCGCGATCAGTGCGGCGATGATCACCAGTGAGATGCCGAGGATACGTCGGGACGTTCGAGGCGTGGCCGGATTCGGAGCTGAGGGCGAGGAGGTCACCCCTCCATCCTAGGCATCGCTCACTGTGCGCAGGCTGTCATCCCGGTCACGGGGCGGTCACGGCGTGGTCGCAGCAGCTTCCGCGCTCACCGGCCGGCGACGTCGCACGTCGGGAGCGCAGCGACGTCTCCGTCGTCGGCGATCACCTGCAGGGCGGCCAGCGACTCGTCGAGGGTCGCCGTGCGGATCACCTGAAGCCCGTCGGGCACATGACCCACGACCTCGTCGCAGTTGTCGGCCGGCGCGAGGAAGTACTCCGCTCCGGCATCTCTGGCGCCGTAGAGCTTCTGCCGGATGCCGCCGATCGGGCCGACGGTGCCGGCCGCGTCGATCGTTCCGGTACCGGCGATGTCCTTGCCGCCGTTGAGCTCGCCCTCGGTGAGCGTGTCGATGATGCCGAGTGCGAACATCATCCCGGCGCTCGGCCCGCCGACGTTGTCGAGCTGGATCGTCACGTCGATCTCGAAGTCGTAGTCGGTGCGGAGGGTGATGCCGATGAGCCAGGCGGTCTTGTCCCCCTCGGTGTGCTCCTCCGGGGTGACCTCGACGGTCTGCTCGGCGCCGTCGCGCACCACGGTGAGCTGCACCGGGGCTCCTCCCGCCGCCTGGATCGCCTCTCTCAGCTGGGTGGCCGAGGTGAGGGCCGTGCCGTCGATCGCGGTGATCACGTCGTCGGCTTCCAGGACGCCGTCGGCCGGCGAGTCCGCGACGGCATCGACCACCACGACCTGCGCGCCGGTGTCATAGCCGAGCTCGTTCAGCGCTGCCGCCGTCGCCTCGTGCTGGGAGTCGACCATCAGTGTGGCGTTGCGCTCATCGCGCTGTTCGGTGGTCACGCCCTGGGGGAACACGGAATCGAGCGGGACGACCGCCTTCGACGAGTCCATCCAGGCCAGAGCGAGCTCGAACCAGCTCGGAGTCCGCTCACGGTTGCCGACGACCTGCACCGTGGTCAGATCGAGGGTGCCGGCGGTCTCGAACGTCTCCGCGCCTTCGACGCTGATGAGCGGCACCTGCTCGCCGTCCGCGCCCTTCGCGGTGCCGAGCGTGTCGTACACCGGCCCCGGCCGCTGGATCACATAGGGCGACGGAAGGAAGGTGAGCAGGACCAGCGCGAGGAGCGCGACGATCAGCGCCCAGACTCCGAGTCCGAGCTTCCCAGACCGCGTTCGATCCACTGCATTCCTCCGTCGTTCGCGAGCGGCGTACACCGATCTGCCCGCATCGGGTTCGCGCGCAGAAACCTGTGACTAGCGTAGATGCCACGGCAACAGAACTGCTGAGAGGGCGAGTGACATGGCAGACAACGACCCGACACCCGAGGACTTCCAGGAGTTCCTGCGGAAGATGCTCTCGAACCAGGGCGGCGGGGACATCGACCCCGAAGCGCTCAGGGGCGCGTTCGAGGGGATGGACGGATTCACCCTCGACCCGGCGATGATGCAGACCATCATGTCGCAGCTCCAGGGCGCCTTCGGCGGTGATCCGTGGGAGAACGCCCTGCGCCAGGCCCTGTTCATCGCCAATCGCGACGGGCAGGGAGTGACCGACGGTTCCCGCACCTCGCTCGCCGATTCCTTCGCGCTCGCGAACCTGTGGCTCGGCGAGGCGACGACGATCTCCGAGCTCTCCGAGGCTCCGACGGCGATGACCAGGGGCGAGTGGGTCGAGAAGACGCTCCCGGTGTGGAAGGAGATCGCCGACCCGGTGTCGACGAGCATCGCCGACGCCCTGACCTCGGCGTTGGACACGCAGGTGCCCGAGGACATGCGCGGCGTCGTGCAGGGAGCGGGGAAGCTCATGCGGGGCCTGGGCGGCTCGGTGTTCGCCGCGCAGTTCGGGCAGGTTCTGGGAAACCTCTCGCTCGAGGTCGTCTCCGGTGGCGACGTGGGAATCCCCGTGCTCCCTGCGGGGACCGCGGCCATCATCCCGCAGAACCTCACGGCGTTCGGGGAGGGGCTCGAGATCCCGGAAGACCAGATCGCGCTGTACCTCGCCACCCGCGAACTCGCCTACGCGCGGCTCTACCGGCACGCGAAGTGGCTGCACCTGCACGTGATGGCGCAGATCACCGACTTCGCACGGGGAGTCACCGTGGACGTCGACGCTCTGGAAGACGTGGCCAGTCGCCTCGACCCCTCCGATCCCGAAGAGCTTCGCGCGGCCATCGAGGGCGGCGCGCTCCTCCCCGTGCAGAGCGAGGCGCAGCGCGAAGCCCTGACCCGTCTCGAGAACCTCATCGCGACGATCGACGGCTGGGTGGACGTGGTGACCGCCGAGGCGACCTCCCGTCTGCCGGACGGCGCCCGTATCGCGGAGGCCGCTCGACGCCGTCGTGCCGTGGGCGGACCGGCCGAGGACGCGCTCGGCGCGCTGGTCGGGCTCAAGCTCCGCCCCCGTCGGATGCGCGAGGCATCCGAGATGTGGCAGGCGGTGACGGATGCTGTCGGCATCAGCGGCCGCGACTCGCTGTGGGACTACCCGGACCTCATGCCGACCGCCGAAGACATCGACGACCCGAGCGGGCTCGTGGCTCGCCTCCAGGCCGCAGAGCGCGGCGAGCAGCCCGTCGCCGACGAGTTCGATGAAGCACTGGCCCGCCTGCTCGACGGCGACGACTTCTCGCAGGACAGGCCCGCGGACCAGAACTCCGCGGATTCGGACGGAGACGACGACGCAGCGCCGGAGGGCGACCGACCGGTCTGAGCACGACGGGTGCGGCCGAGGGAGCTCCCTCGACCGCACCCGTCCTCCCCCGTCTGGCGGATACGGAGGAGTTCTCCACCGATGCCCGCAGACGGCCCCGCACCGCCCGGTTCCTCTCCACAATCGGAGAGATGCCGTTGACTCCTCCGCTCCTCACCCGCCTGGACCCGGGCTCTCCGCTGCTCTGGCGAGATGAGCGCACGCTCCAGCTCGGCGACGATGACGGTCCCCGCTTCGACGCCGCGGAGCCCTGGGTGGAGCGGTTGCTCAGCCGGCTGCGCTCCGGGTTCCGCCGCGGCTCCTTCGACGTGATCGCCCATGCGGCCGGCGCACCGCGGGAGGCGGCACGGATGCTTCTCGCTCGACTCGACGCGCTCCTGGTCGACGACCCCGCGCCCGCCCGATCGGCCTGGGTGGAGAGCATCGGCCTCTCGGACGGCCGCGGCGAGTATCGCATGCGGGAAGCGCTGACGGACGAAGGAATCACCCTGGTCGAGATCGGTCGGCGACCCGGTGTCGGTGTCGTGCTCGTGAACGGAGCGACCGCCGCGCTGCAGTTCGCCCGCTTTCTGCGCGAGGACACCGCGCACCTGCCCGTGTCGTTCGAGCCGGGCAGGGTCACCGTCGGGCCGCTCGTGGTTCCCGGCGCATCGGCGTGCCTCGCATGTCGCGACGCCCATGCCCGAGACCTCGAGCCGGCCTGGCCGCTGCTGCACGCACAGATGATCGGCCGAGACTCCGGTCCGATCAGGGCTGCGCAGGTCGCCGAGGCCGGGCGACTCGCGGCTGTGCTTCTCGCCGACGACGCCACGGCCATCGGACGCACGGTGCGGGTCAGCGCTGACGGCTCGCTCGCGTGGCGTTCGGTGACGTTTCACGAAGAATGCCGGTGCCGCGGCCCGTGGTTCCCATCTCGGCGAGGAACCGAGACGGTGCGCGCTCTCCCCGACCCGCCGATCTCGACCATGACAGCGCCAGCGTCCGCGCGGCGCGCGTGACACCGACGTACGCCAGGCGGCGCTCCTCGTCGACCGCCTCGAACGTCGTCGCGTAGGAGATGGGCAGCGACCCCTCCGCCCACCCGGCCAGGTAGACGTGCGGCCACTCCAGGCCCTTGGCCGCGTGCAGAGTCGACAGGGTGACCGTGCGCATCGTCGGCTCGTGCTGATCCTTCGCCCGCGCCATCAGGGCGTCGCTGAAACTGCGCAGGTCCGAGTCGGGCCCGGCTTCTTCCGCGAGCCGCAGAATCGCTCGCCGGGCCTCCCACCCGTCCCGTTGCGCTCCTCCGGCAGCGGGCGGCTGTTCCGTGAGTCCGAGCTCGCGGAGCACGCGCTCCACTCCGGCGAGGAAACCCTGCTCGGTCGGGGCGACGGCCGCAGCGCGAAGGGCGAGGATCGCCTGGCGGACCTCCGGCATCGAGAAGAACCTCGTCCCCCCGAGGACCGTGGTCGCGATGCCCTCGGCGGCGAGCGCCTGCTGCAGCACGGCGGACTGGGCATGAGCGCGATAGAGCACTGCGATCTCGTCGGGAGAGGTGCCGGCTTCGATACGGGCGGAGATGCCGGCGGCGATCCCCGCAGCCTCCTCGCCCTCGGTGTCGTACGCGGTGATCGTGGGCGCGTCCGCAGTGAACTGCTCGCGCGCCGGTACGAGTTCGAGCGCGCCGGGACGACCCCGCATCAGCGCATTCGCCGCGGTGAGGATCGGCGGCTGCGAGCGGTAGTTGGTCTCCAGTCGCACCACCGTGGCGTCGGGGTGACGGCGCTCGAACTCGAGGAGGAACCGCTGCTCGGCCCCGGCGAACGAGTAGATCGTCTGGCTGGCGTCACCCACGACGCAGATGTCGTGCCGGTCCCCGAGCCACAGCTCGAGCAGACGGTTCTGCAACGGAGACACGTCCTGGAACTCGTCGACCGTGAAGTGACGGTACTGCTCATGGACGGACGCGGCCACGCGCGGCTCGGCCTCGAGCATGCCGGCACAGGCCAGGAGCACGTCTTCGAAGTCGAGCTGACGGCGGTCGTCCTTGAGCGCCTCGTACCCGCGCATCAGCTCGACCAGCTGCGTCGCGTCGACCCCGGAGACCGGCCGACCCAGCGCGGCGTACTGGTCGATCGAGAGCATCGAGACCTTGCGCCACTCGATCTCCGAGGCGATGTCCCGCAGCGTCGCGGTGCTGGGCCGGAGGCGGATCGCATCGGCAGCCTGCCCGAGCATCCGCACCTTGTTGTCGATGATCGACGGCGCGGGCGAGCCGGCCAGAGTGGGCCAGAAGAAGTTCAGCTGCGCGAGTGCCGTCGCGTGGAAGGTGCGAGCGGCGACGCCCTCGACGCCGAGCGCGCGCAGCCGTCCGCGGAGCTCCCCCGCAGCCTTCGCCGTGAAGGTCACGGCCATCACACGCGACGGCGAGTAGGCCCCCGTGTCGACACCGTGGGCGATGCGGTGGGTGATCACCCTGGTCTTGCCTGTTCCGGCTCCCGCGAGCACGACGACGGGACCTCGCAGCACGGATGCCGCCGCCCGCTGCCGCTCATCGAGGGCATCGAGTGCGCTCACGCCTTGTCCTCGTACCAGTCGACGATCAGCGCCCGAGCGATCGATGCAGGTCCTGGAAGCCCGACCGGTCCGTCTCCGACGAGCGCGGATCCGATCTCCGCACGTGTGAACCAGCGGACCTCGATGATCTCCTCGCCGTCGGCGCGCGCGGTCGTCTCGTCGTCGACGACGGCGCGGAAGCCGACCATGAGCGACCGCGGGAACGGCCAGGGCTGCGAGGAGACGTATCGGAGGGCGGACAGACGCACACCCGACTCCTCCTCGATCTCACGGTAGGCGGTGGATTCGAGGGACTCCCCCGCTTCCGTGAACCCCGCGAAACAGGAGAACATCCGCCCGCCCCAGTTCGCGTTGGCGCCCAGCAGCAGGCGCTGGCCGTCCCTGCTCTCGACGGCGACGATCACGGCGGGGTCGGTGCGGGGGAAGTGCTGCCGTCCGCAGACGAGACAGCGCCGGGACCAGCCCGCCTGTCGGAGCTCGGTCTCCCCTCCGCACGTGGGGCAGAACGCCGCGTCCTGAAGCCAGCCGGCAAGCGCGATCGCGCTGATGAGCAGCTCGGATTCCTGGCCGTCGATGCGACCACCCAGATCGCGCAGTCCCAGCCAGATCTCGTCCGGCGCCGTGTCGAGAGCATCGTTCTCCGGCGGGGCGGCCGCGAGGAGCAGCAGGGTGCCGTCGAGATCGCGCCCCAGAAGCGCCCAGCTCGCCTCCACGACGGCATCGGGTGCGACGCGCACGAGTGCGGAGTCGACGACTCTGACACGACCTTCACGGACCACGATGACGCGCGTCGCCGGGTCGTCGCGGAGACGGGCGAGCACATCCGGTTCTTCGCGGAGTTCGGCCGCACGGTCGAGGGACGGGCGCTGAATGGTCATCGACTCCCTCTTTCACGGGCGTGGCGGAGGCGGGACCGCCCCTGAGCCGACCTAACCTGGGGGCATGGGACGCTCTCCTTTCACTCTAGCCGCGGCAGTGACCGCCGCACTGCCCGGGGCGGAGGTCACGGGTGCCCGTGGTCTGAGCGCGGACGGCGAGGGCCGGTTCGACTCGGCCATCGCCACCCTGGCCGATGGCCGTGAGCTCGCGATCCGCGTCGCAGACGACGACGAGACGGCGCGCGAACTCGCCGCCGAGGCGATCGCGCTTCGTGCTCTCACCGACGGCGCTCGAGCGATGCTGCCGTTCCGGGTGCCGGCCTACATCGGGGAGACCCGACTCGGCGAGGGACGCGCGCTCGTCACCGAGCTGCTGCCCGGGTTCCAGATCGACGCGGCCCACGTGCCGGCGGGGCGCGGCGCTGCCTCGTCGATGGGGTCAGCGATCGCCGCGGTGCACAGCATGCCCACCTCGGTGGTCCGCGGGGCGGGACTGGCCACACGCACGGCCGAGGAAAGCCGCGCCGAGCTGGATCGCCTGATCGACACGGCCGCATCGACGGGGAGGGTTCCCGCGCGTCTCACCGTGCGATGGCGCGACGCCGTCGCCGACGACGACCTGTGGCGCTTCGAGTCCACCGTCGTGCTCGGCGGCTTGCAGTCGACGTCCTTCCTGTTCGAGGACGACCCCGAACGCGGCCCCGAAGTCATCGGGCTCCTGGGCTGGCATGGACTGTCGATCGGTGATCCTGCGGTCGATCTGTCGTGGCTCTCCGCGGCACCCGAGGCGTCCGACGATGTCCACGCCGCGTACTCCGGCGCACTCGACCGCGCACCGGACGCCGGCCTCGAAGTGCGTGCTCGTCTGCTCGCCGAGCTCGAGTTCGCACGGTGGCTCGTGCACGGCGACGCCATGCATCGACCGGATATCGTCGACGACGCGGCCGCGCTGCTCGAGGCTCTCGCCGAGGGTCTGCGTACCGATGACCTGAGCGTGATCGATGCCCGCAGCGCCGGAGTCGACTCTGCCATGGACGCACTCGACCGCGTGCCCCGAGACGCCGTGACCGAGGTCGACACGTCGATGCAGACCGACGCCTACAACCCCGAGGAGCTGTGGATCGACGTTCCGGCCGAATCGGAGGAGGGCGCGACCGACGCGACTTCCACCGATGTCGTCGAACCTCTTCGCAGCGGTGCCGACGGCCAGGGACAGGAGCGGGACGACAGCTCCCACCGCGCCGGGATGCTCGATCTCGAGACCGAGGACCTCTCCGAGGCTCGGAGCATCTTCGCCGGCAGCCGCAGCACCGATGCCGGGGACAGGCATGGCATTTCCGGGGCGCAGTCGGAGACCGCGTACGACGAGGATGACTCCGAGGAAGCTCAGCGCGCCGCGCGAGCGGCACTCCAGCGTTGGAAGAGCTCTTCCTCCGAGTAGATCCGATCGCCGCGGATGATCAGGTCGTCGGCCACGTAGTACAGCGCGACATCGATCTCCTCCAGCGGTACGTCGAATCTGCGGTGGTACGCGAGACGGTAGAGCGCGAGCTGCAGCATGCGCTCCTCCCGCTCGGCGGCGGTGCGCGGGGCCTTGCCGGTCTTCCAGTCGACGATCTCGACGCGGCCGCCGCGGTCGGCGCGCCGGTACACGGCATCGAGCTTGCAGATGACGATGTGACCGCCCGCAGCCTCGTCCGCGGAGAGGCCTGCACCGAGCACGAAGTCGATCTCGATCTCGACGGCGATGGGCTGCAATCCTCCCCACTCGCTGCGCTCGAACGTCGCCTGCAGCACGGCGAGGTCGGCGGCGTCGGCGGTCGTTCCGCGCCCCTCCCCCGACGCCCTCGTCAGGTGCTCGGCCTCGATCGGTGCCTCCTCCTCATCGAGCTCCCAGAGCGCCTCATCCACACGGCTGCCGACGCCCACGAGCTCGGACCGCTGCTCCACCCAGGCGTGGAACAGCGTGCCGAGGCGGGTCTGCCGGTAGGGCCGCTCCGGCATCGGCCTGACGATCGACGAGAGGGTTCCGGAGAAGTCGGTGACATACTCCTTGAACCTCGAGGCCGGCACGCGCGTCGGCGCTTCCGCATCGGCACCGCGCTGTCTGGCCGCACGCTCGGCGAGCAGACGAGCGAGCTCGATCGAGGGTTCTGTCGTTCCCCGGAGCGTGGCCTCTTCGACAGCCGCTGCCGCCGCGGACACGACACCCCGCCGAGCGCCCAGCGGGTCGAGGGGCCAGCGGAGCGTGGAACCGGGGCCCTCGTACGGATTGTCGTCCGGATCGACCTGATCGATTTCCTCGAACCCCTGCGCCTCGATGGCTTCGAGCAGATAGGGACTCGGCGTGCGCGGGGACTTCTGCCCCGCCCAGTGGGAGCCGCTCAAGAGCAGATCGGTCCGCGCACGGGTGACCGCGACATACGCCAGACGTCGCTCTTCCTGCTGCTGATACGCCCGGTACGCGTCTTTGAAGCGCTTGATCGCGCCCCCCTGCGGATTCGCCTTGGTCGCGCCGCCGGAGAGCGATGCCTGCGCGAGCTTCTGACGCTTGACGGGGTCGGTCTCGTCGCCCATCGCCCCGACGGGGTCCCACTCGAAGCGGGGTAGCGCATCTCGGTCGCCGCGCAGAGCGAAGGGAACGACGCCGAACCCGAACCACCCTGAGGTGTCGGAGACACGGCTCGGAAGCTCGTCGACCACGAGTCGGACGACGGCGACGGCATCCCACTCCAGGCCCTTCGAGCCGTGGATCGTCAGCAGCTGCACGACGCCGGGTTCCGGCGGCTCCGGCCGAGGCATGAGCTCGTCCGTGCTCTCCGCCTTGTCGAGCCAGGCCAGCAGACTGCCGATGCTCCCCCGGTCGTCGGCGGCGAGGAAGGCCCTGACCTCGTCGGAGAACGCGCGCAGCTGCGTCGCGGCGATCCGGGCAGGCCCTCTGGTCTCGTTCGCCGCCAACTCGATGTCCAGCCGTAGTTCGAGCTCGATCAGGCGGATCAGCTCCGGGATCGGCTGCGAGGACGCTCGTCGCAGACGCTCCAGCATCTCGCCCGCGGCGCGCACGCGTGCCCGCCCGTCCGGGGTGATCGCTTCGAGCAGTCTGTAGTCGTCGCGCACGGCCCTGACCACGTCGACGGCGTCGATGATCGACACCGCCTCGTCGGCGCCCCGCGACCCGCGCAGCCGCGAACGGATCTCCTCAGGCAGCGGAGCCATCGCGGGGTCACGCTCCGAGAGCGTGCGCCCGAGGTCGTAGAGCGCCGCCATGTCGGCCACCCCCACGCCGAATCGCGGCCCGGTGAGCAGTCGGATGAGCGCCGATCCCGCCGTGGGGTCGTGCACCACGCGGAGCGTCGAGACGACGTCGACGACCTCCGGCGTCGCCAGCAGTCCGCCGAGACCGAGGATCCGATGCGGGATCCCCCGGGCTGCAAGCGCAGCCGCGAACGTCTGCATGTGCCGCTTCGAGCGGAACAGGATCGCGCCGGTGTGCGGCTTCGTCGCGTGTGCCGCTGCCGTGTCGCGAGCATCGTGTGCCGCTCGACGCTCGGAGAACCACTCCGCCACGGCTGCTGCCTCCTCGTCGACCGTGAAGGGGTACTCCACGGTCACGGTGCCCTCTCCCGCCCCAGGACGGGGTTCGAGCGGGGGCACGTCGAGCCCGGGCCGCTGGAGCGGCTCGAGCACCCGGTTCGCGATCCCGAGGATACGGCGGTCGTTGCGCCAGCTGGTCATGAGGCTGTAGGTATGCGCCGCGCCCGTGCTCGAGAACGTGCCGGAGAACGCGTAGAGATTGTCGGCGCTCGCCCCTCGCCAGCCGTAGATCGACTGGTGCGGGTCGCCCACGGCCATCACCGCCGAGTCACGGAAGAGCTCCGCGAGGAAGCGGGTCTGGATGACCGACGTGTCCTGATACTCGTCGAGCAGCACCACGCGATGCTGCTCGCGGAGCTCGGCGCGCACATCGGGCGCCGACTCGACGATGTCGTACGCGCCGCCGACCTGATCGGCGAAGTCGAGCACGCCGCGACGATGCTTCTCCGCGATGTAGTCGCGCACCAGGCTCGACAGCGTCGGAAGACTGAGCAGGTTCACGGCCGCCTTCTCGACATCGCCGTTGCTCCGGTAGGGCTCGAAGGCGAGGGCCTGCTCCCGGGCGATGCGCTCGGCGAGATCCAGGTCCACACGGTGGTCGAGGGCGTCTCCGGCGAGCCGCTGCACCGCATCGATGACCGTGCCGAGCGCGAAGTCGATGTTCTCCAGCTCAGGGAGATCGCTGCGCAGCACGACCTCGCGCGCGAGCATCCAGGAGGCCGCCTGGCTGAGCATCGCCACGTCGGGGTCTCGCCCGATGCGTGCAGCGTGCTCGCGGACGATGCCGTCCGCGAAGGCGTTGTAGGTCGAGACCCGAGGCCGGATCACCAGGTCCTCCGCCGCCCGAGGGATCACCGGGTCCCACCCGGTCCCGCGCTGGTCGGCGAGCTCGTCGAGCACGTGTGCACGGACCACCTCGCGCTGGCGGCCGGGCGCCGCCTCCTCCACCCTGCGCAGTGATCCGTCCGCCACGATCGCCGGGAGATGGGGCAGGAGTCCACGACGACCGTACTCGTCGATGACCGCGAGCCGATGGCCGATCCGCTCCGCGAGCTCACCCGCAGCCTTGCGCGTGAAGGTGAGGCCGAGGATCTCGTCGCGGCGCACGTGCCCGTTGGCGACGAGCCACACGACGCGCCCCGACATCGTCTCGGTCTTCCCGCTGCCGGCACCCGCGACCACGAGCGCAGGTTCCGGGGGCGCCTCGATCACACGTTGTTGGGCGGGGGTCGGCGAAGGCTGGCCCAGCGCGGCGGCGATGTCGGTAGCGGAGATCGAGGCGCCGGCGCTCCACCATGCGCCGTTCTCCCCCGTCACGAGCTCACCGCCGGCACCGTGTGAATACGGCAGGGATGCACCCGACGCTGGGTGTCGGCACAGTGCGATTCGACCTGCGCTGTGAAGCTCGAAGCCGACATGCCACGCGCCGCATCCGATACGCGCATCAGGAAGGCCGAGCGCGACTCGTCGTCGAGCGTGTGCTGATGGGCGATGCGGTAGTCGCTCTTCGCGAGGGTCTTCGAGACGATCACGAGCCGCGCTCCGGCGAGTGAAGCCGGCGGCGCCCCCTCGACGAGTCCCTGCTGCACCGCGATCTGATAGGCGGCCAGCTGCGCATGCTCGAGCACGCCGGAGTCGGATTCCGGATCGTTCTTGCCCGTCTTCAGATCGACGACGACCGTCGGGCCCTCCGGACCGCCCGACATGGGCTGCCATCCGCGGCCTCGCGCCGCCGCATGCTCACCCGCGCCGGCGGGGTAGGCCTCCACCCGGTCGATGTAGCCGTGGATGATCGCCTGATTCGCCCTGCTCTCCCCCACCGCATGCACGGTCGGCACGACATCCTCGTCCTCGCCGCTCGCCCCCGCCACGTCGACGGCGAAGCGGAACTCGACCTCGCTGCCGATCACCCTTCCGCCTTCCCGACGGACGTCGCCCAGGTAGGCGTGCAGCCTGTCGACGAGCAGATCGGCACGGCGTCGCTCCTTGCGTCCGATCCATTCGGTCTCGAAGTCGAGCTCCGGCCACTGCTCGGCCACGATCGCCCGCATCTGCTCCAGGTCTCCGTCGGGAACCCGCTCCATCGCCTCGTGCACGATCGTGCCTATGCCCGCCGTCGGCGGCATCACGGTGTCGCCGCCGAGTGCCGAGACGACCCAGTTGAGACCGCACTCCTCGTAGGACTCCATCTTCGAGGGCGAGACCCGCGCACCCGTGACCGCGAGGTCGCGCAGCGGCGCATCGGTGGAGACGGGCGTCACTCCGTACCATTCGGCGGGGTCCGCACCCGGGACCCCCTCGCGGGCGAGGACGGCGAGCTGCGCAGCGGCGACTCGCCGCACGGGTTCGGCGGATGTCGTGGTGAGGGCGCGTCGGTGCCGTGCGACCAGGCCTCGCAGGGTGAGCGGATGCTCCGCCGAGGCATGCCGCTCAGGCGGCTCGGGAGCGGGCAGGAAGCCGAAGAACGGACTGGGAGTCAGATCGTCGTCGTCCACCGCAGTGATCAGGAGCCGATCGCGCGCACGTGACACGGCACGGACGAACAGACGCAACTCGTCGTGGAGCGCAGCCCGTCGCCGGTCGAGGACGCCCGGCGGCTCGATCGCCATCCCCGTGCGGACGGCCTGGATCGCGTCGGGCAGACGCCACGTCTGCAGCAGTCCACCGCGAAGGCGCACATTCGGCCAGATGCCGTCCTGCACGCCGGCGACGACGACCGCATCGAACTCGGTGCCGAGCGCCGTCGCAGGGGTCAGCAGCGTGACCTTTCCCGGCCGATCGGGAGTCGACAGCGAGTCCTCGGGAACTTCGCTGTCGAGGATGTCCCGCACGAACACCTCCGGCCTCTCGTTGGGGGTGCGTTCGACGAAGCGCTTGGCCGCGTCGAACAGCGACACGAGCGCGTCGAGCGAACGCGCGGTCTCCGCCCCCGTCGGCAGCAGCGAGATCTCGCGCCAGGCGACCTGCAGTCGACGCCCGTCGACGGCTCGGGCCTGGTCCCACACCCGCCAGAGCAGGTCGTGGATCGTCTCGCCGGCATCCGCACCGCTGGCGAGAGCCTGGATGGTCTCGGCGAACCTCTCCGCAGTGCGCGACTCCGGAGCGTCGATGAGAGTGAGGTGGGCAGGATTCGCCATCGCCTGCCGCAGCAGCTCCCGCGCGGGGGTGGAGCCGCCCTGCTCGAGCTCGACGTGTCGGAGCCGGGCGCGCAGGCGCCGCAGCCCGATGGCGTCCATCCCCCCGAACGGGGTGCGCAGCGCCTCCTCGAGCGCGGTCGAGGTGCGCTCTTCGACGGGCGTGAGAGCCAGACGAACGATGCCGACGATGTCGCGCACGATCCCCTCGCTGCCGAGCGGGCGCTGCACACCGGCTGCGCGCGTCGGGATCTCCCTGGCGGCGAGCTCGGTCTCGAGCGTGGTCACCTGCCGGGTGTCGTGGGCGATGACCGCCATCCGATCCCACCGGATCCCTTCGGAGAGGTGCCATTCGCGCATGACACCGGCGATGCGATCGAGCTCTTCGTAGGGAGACGGTGCGATGAACGTGGAGACTCCGGCGTCGACGTCATCGGCCGTCGCCGGCACAGGCGCCCGCCGATGCTCGACCCGCCCCGACACTCCGATCGCCTGCGTCACCGTGCGGGTGAGCGCCGTGAGCGCCGGACGTTGACGATGGGGGCCATCGAGCACGTGCACATCCCCCAGCACCCCGGCGAGCTGCGCGAACAGCTCGGGGCTGGCTCCGCGGAAGGAGCCGGAAGAGATATCCGGATCGCCGAACGCCAGCACGGCGATCCCCCGACTCCGCAGGGCCTTCACGACCGATATACCGCCGCGGGTGAGCTCTTGAGCGTCGTCGATGAGCACCACGCGCAGCGGTGCCAACGGGCCGAGAGTCGCCGGATCGGCCGCGTGCAGGATGGCGCTCGCCTCGCTGAGCAGGTCGGCGGCATCGCGATGTGCGGATCTGAGGGCGTCGAGCACGGCTCGGTACTCCTCGAGGAACTCCGCCGTCGCCGCCCACACGGCGTTGCCCGATGCACGAAGCTCCGCAGCGTCCACCCCGAGCTCGGTGCACTCGGCGAGGAAAGCGCGCAGCTCGGAGCGGAATCCCTTCGACGCCCGCACCGACGCGCTCAGGCTCTCCGGCCACGGGATGCGCATGTCCTCCGCGTCACCGGCGAGCAGCTCGGCGATGATGCGGTCCTGATCCGCGCCCGTCAACAGCGCCGGCGGTTCGGACCCCTCCTTCACCATCGCCCCCCGCACGAGCTGGAAGGCGAACGAGCCGAGCGATCTCGCGAGCGGACCCGGCGTGGCCTGCCCGATCCTGACTCCGATCCGGTCGCGCAGCGCCGTCGCCGCCTGACGGTTCGGGGTGAGGGCGAGCACCTCTTCTGGGCGCAGGGCGTCTGCATCGAGAAGGTGGACGACGCGGTCGATGAGGGTGCGGGTCTTCCCCGTTCCCGGTGCGCCGATGATGACACCGGACGCGTGCGACTCCGCGGCGATCACAGCACGCTGAGCGGAATCCGGTGTCATGACACCAACGCTATCCGGACGCGCGGACATCACCGTCCTCACCCGCCTGAGGCCGCCCGCAGCCATGGTGCCTTCCCCCTGTGCGCTCACGGCGAAACAGGCCGCGACCGCCGATCCCGGCCTGTACTCCCGGGGTAGAGTTGGCGCAGTCCCCGAACTTCAAGGAGCACGCGTGGAAATCCGCATCGGCATCATCAACACCGGCCGTGAACTGAGCTTCGACACCGGCGCAAGCGCCGAAGAGGTGCGCACCCAGGTCGCCACCGCCCTCGAGCAGAGCGCGTCGCACGTGAGCTTCGCCGACGTGAAGGGCAACTCCTACATCGTCCCGACCGCGAACCTCGCGTACATCGAGCTGGGAACCGAGGAATCCCGCCGCGTCGGCTTCGTCGCCTGACCCGACGATGTACATCCTCCTCGCACTCATCGGCGCGTGCGCTCTCGGGATCGCCGCACATTTCCTGATCGGCGGTCGTGAGCTGCGCGGTGTCGCTCTGACCCCCGCCATCGCGACCGCGGTGGCTGCGGTCCTGTACACCGCGCTGCAGTGGGCGGGCGTGGGCGAGGACAGCATCTGGCTGTGGCTCGCGAGCGTCCTCGGAGCCCCCATCGTCGCCGCACTGGCGACCGTGGCGATCACCGGGATGCGCAAGCGCGCCGACGCCCAGAAGCGAGTCGCGCTGGGAATCTGACCGCCGTGAACCGACCGCGCGTGTGGCGATGTCGGGTCAGGACGCGAGTCCCATGGCGTCCATGCGCCGTGCGTGAGCGCCCATGAGCTCGGTGTACACCGGCTCGATCCGCTCCTCGTCGACGTCGAGACGCTCCGGCCGCAGCGCCGAGCGACAGACGAGGATGGTGTCGCCGACGAGACGGCGGGCCCACATCGACAGCAGCGACCGCCACTCCTCATCGCTCTCGATGGTCTCCTGCACGATGGCGACGATCTCGTGCCTGGCATCGTCCTCGCGCAGGATCTGCGCCACGCGGTGCCCGGTCTCCCCGTAGCTGGAGGCGAGCGCGAGGTAGAAGTCGTCCAACATCCCTGCGGTGATGTAGACGGCGAGCAGCGTCTCGCGAGGGCGGGCGCCGATGGTCTTCCGACGGAACGCATCGAGGTTCTCCCGGAACGGCAGCATCAGCTGCGTCGGGTCGTCCCCCCGCTCCGCGATGAGCTCCACGATCCCGCGGTGCTTGGTGAGCGCGGCTCCGGCTGCGCGCGAGAGCGACTCCTTCTCGGAGAGCTCGGGTGTGGCGCGGATGAGACGCGTCAGCGTCTCGAAGTAGCCCAGCTGCAGATAGGCGGCCTGTCCGAGGAAGCGGTTCAGCTCGGGGGCGAGCTCGGCGAAGTCGATGCGCGTCGCATCTCCCTGCTCTCCCCTGCCGCGCAAGGCGAGGGTGCGTCGCGGCGCCGCATCGCGCTGCCAGAACCACTTAACCACGAGGTCGTCCTCCCGAGTCCACCACGACGTTCACAATACTCGTGCGGAAGCCCTCTTCCCGGCCTGCGGCACCCCTCGGGTAGGCTGGGCGTGTCCCCGCCGTCGGAGCGGGGCCCCGCGCCTGTGGCACAAGAGACGGCGTGGATCCGTGAACGTGGCGATCCCGCAGGGTCGCCGGACAGGCAATCTGAACAAAGTGACAACTTTCGCCGATCTCGGCATCGATCAGGACATCGTCGACGCACTCGCCGCCAAGGGCATCGTGGACGCGTTCCCCATCCAGGAGCAGACCATCCCCCTCGGCCTTCCCGGCCAGGACATCATCGGTCAGGCCAAGACGGGAACCGGCAAGACCTTCGGCTTCGGCATCCCGGTCGTCCAGCGTCTCGGCAAGGACCCGGAGCACGGCGTCAAGGCGCTCATCGTGGTGCCGACCCGTGAGCTCGCGGTGCAGGTGTACGAGGACATCGACCTGCTCACCAGCAACCGCTCCACCAGCGTCGTCGCCATCTACGGCGGAAAGGCCTATGAGGGCCAGATCGACCAGCTGAAGGCGGGCGCGCAGATCGTGGTCGGCACCCCCGGCCGACTGATCGACCTCGCCGGCCAGCGCCTGCTCGACCTCTCGAACGCGACCGAGGTCGTGCTCGATGAGGCCGACAAGATGCTCGACCTCGGCTTCCTCGCCGACATCGAGAAGATCTTCCAGAAGGTGCCGGCCGTCCGCCACACGCAGCTGTTCTCCGCGACCATGCCCGGTCCGATCGTCGCCCTCGCGCGTCGCTTCATGTCGAACCCGATCCACATCCGCGCCAACGACCCCGATGAGGGCCTCACGCAGGCCAACATCAAGCACCTCGTGTACCGCGCTCACTCCATGGACAAGGACGAGGTCATCGCCCGCATCCTGCAGGCGGAGGGGCGCGGCAAGACCGTGATCTTCACCCGCACCAAGCGTGCGGCGCAGCGGCTCGTCGACGAGCTGAGCGACCGCGGTTTCAACGTCGGCGGCGTGCACGGAGACATGGGCCAGGACCAGCGTGAGCGTTCGATGGCCGCCTTCAAGGCGGGGAAGAAGGACGTGCTCGTCGCGACCGATGTCGCCGCTCGAGGCATCGACGTCGACGACGTCACCCATGTGATCAACCACACCATTCCGGACGAGGACAAGACGTACCTGCACCGCGCCGGCCGTACCGGCCGCGCGGGCAAGACCGGGATCGCGGTCACCTTCGTCGACTGGGAAGACCTGCACAAGTGGGCCCTCATCAACCGGGCCCTCGAGTTCGGTCAGCCCGAGCCCATCGAGACCTACTCGTCGAGCCCGCACCTGTACGAGGACCTCGACATCCCCCAGGGCACGAAGGGCCGCCTGGTGTCGGCGCCCAAGACGGAGTCCGTCAAGACCGAGCGCAGCCGTCGCCCCGAGCGGGCGACCGACGCCGCGGCGGAGGGCACCGACGAGAGCGGTACCCGTCGTCGCCGGCGTCGCCGCAACAGCTCGACGCCCGTGGGCTCGACGTTCGCCGAGGGCGCCGCGTCGTCGTCCAGCGGCGAGGGAGAGACCGCGCCATCGTCCGATCGCGGAGCCGAGGGCGCAGGGACCCACGATGGCGCTGGTAAGGAGCACCACGACGGCAAGCCGGCTCCCGCACGCCGTCGCCGCCGTCGCCGCGGGGGTTCCGGGGCAGGGGCCGCTCCCGTCGCGGGAGCCTGAGTCGTCACACCGAGAGGGCGCATGGGTCGGGAAATCCCCCGAACCATGCGCCCTCTCGCATGCACGGGCGACGACGTCAGGCGCGACCCTCGCCGCCCCCTTGCACTCTCCTGGCGGTTCCGCTCCCCGTCGTACGCAACAGCGCTCCGGGAACCTGCGGCGGATACACCCAGGCCACCAGGACGACCGAGATGATCATCAGCAGGAACCACGAGCTCAGCTTGCTCAGCGAGACCGGTTGCCACCCTCCGGCCTGATCCGGATAGGCCCACGCGCCCGCCCAGGTGCCGATGTTCTCGGCGAGATAGATGAACACCGCCACACCCGCGAAGACGGCCAGCAGGGGAAGGCGGATCGTACGCCGCCAGACGCGCGCGTGCATCACGGTCGGCAGCCACAGCAGCACCACTCCGACGAGCAGCACCCACCGCGCATCCCACCACCAGTGGTGCGTGAAGAAGTTGACGTAGATCGCCCCGGCGAGGATCGCCGTCATCCAGCGTCGCGGATACCGCGTGAACCCGAGATCGAACAGCCGGTAGACGCGGACCATGTACGACCCGACCGCCGCGTACATGAAGCCGCTGAACAGCGGGACCCCGCCTATTCGGAGGATCCCGTCTGCGGCATACGCCCACGAACCCACATCGGTCTTGAACAGCTCCATCACGGTGCCGGTGATGTGGAACAGGACGATGACCCACAGCTCACGGCCGCTCTCCAAGCGGAAGACGAGCATCGCGATCTGGATCAGCACCGCAGCGATCGTCAGCGCGTCGTTGCGGGCCAGCGCCGCGTCGTCGGGATACCACAGGCGCGCGGCGACGATGAGGACCAGGAGCGCTCCACCGAAGATGCACGCCCACGCCTGCTTGACCACGAACACCGCGAACTCGATGAGTCCGGCGCGGACACCGTTCGACGGGGCGTCACGGAGGAGCCGGTGAGCCCACGCGTCGACGCGCCGCTCCAGGGAAGTCGCTCGCTGCATGCCTCGGACGGTATCGGTCCGGTTCGACAGCCCGCAGGGAAGTCGCCGACAGAACGCCGAGGGTCAGGGAAAACGCGGGGCGATGCCGGTGCCTCGTGCTATGAGCCTGGACACCATCTCCTCGGAGGTCGTGTTCTCGCCAGGGCGGTTCGGTTTGCCGGTGCCGTGATAGTCGCTCGATCCGGTGACGATGAGGTCGTGCTTCGCGGCGATCTCACGCAGCACCCGCTTGCCCGACTCCGTGTTCTCCCGATGCTCGACCTCGAATCCGCCGAGCCCCGCGGCGACGAGTCGCTCGATGAACGGCACGGGCATCATGCGGTCGCGACCCGCCGTCACGGGGTGGGCGATGATCGCCACTCCCCCCGCGTCCGTGATCAGACGCACCGCCGTCAGCGGATCGGGCGCGTAGTGCGGCTCGTAGTAGCCCTCGCGAGGGTGCAGGATGCCGTCGAAGGCCTCCGTCCGGTCCCGCACGATGCCGCGCGCGATGAGGGCGTCGGCGATGTGCGGGCGCCCCACGGTGGCATCCCGCGTTGTCTGCGCGACCACGTCGTCCCA
Organism: Microbacterium oxydans; assembly: GCF_006540085.1. GTDB lineage: Bacteria > Actinomycetota > Actinomycetes > Actinomycetales > Microbacteriaceae > Microbacterium > Microbacterium oxydans. The sequence continues at coordinate 126,749 of NZ_BJOG01000010.1, forward strand.
CTGCAGGTCGTAGTCCCGCCCGATGTTGCGCACGATGCGCTCGGCCCGGCCGATCCGATCGCCGCGGATGCGATCGGTCTCCGCACGCAGCGCCTCGTCCTCCGGGTCGAAGAGGTACCCGAGCACGTGGACGCTCCGCCACTCGTGCTTCGCGGAGAGCTCCATCCCCGGGATGAACGTCATACCGAGCTCGACAGCCGCATCTCCGGCCTCGCTCCACCCCGTGGTGCGGTCGTGATCGGTCAGCGCCAGAGTACGCACCCCGTGCGCATGCGCCTGGGCCACCACCTGGGCCGGCGACTCCGTGCCATCGGAATGGTTGGAGTGCAGGTGCAGGTCGGCGGGACCGGCGAACCCGGGGGACGAAGTGGCCATCCTCCGAGCGTACCGAGCATCCGCGGCCCCAGGCCCGCTCAGGCACGCCCCATCCCGCTCAGGCTCGGCACGGATGTCGAGGCAGGGACTTCCCAGGCGGCGCTCCTAGGCTGGAGGGGATGTTTCGTCTCCTGGGGATCCTCTTCACCGTGCTTCTCGCGATCGCGACGGCGATCGTGGTGTGGCCGCAGTTCTTCCGTCTGGAACAGACGTACCCGTTCGCGCAGCTGGTATCGGCGCGCGGTCTCGTACTCGGCGGATTCCTCGTCGTCGCGACCCTGGCGCTCCTCCTCCTGTTCGCCCGCCCGCTGAGGGGGTTCGCCGCATCGATCCTCATCGTGGCGCTGCTCGGCGCGGGCGCGACCGCGGCCATCGGAGCCGTGCGCGGCTTCGGATCATCCGCGCTCCCGGAGAAGACCGACGGCAGTGTGCGCGTGCTCACCTGGAACACCGCGGGCGAGGCCGTCTCCGCGGAGGTGATCGCGCAGCGGATCCTCGATCAGGGAGCCGACATCGTCGCGCTCCCGGAGACGACCGAGGCCGTCGGCGAGCGCATCGCCATCATGCTGCGCGAGCAGGGACATCCGATGTGGGTGCATCACGTGCAGTTCCGACCGGATGTGCAGGACGGCCCGCAGTCCTGGCACACCACCGTGCTCGTCGCTCCGGACCTCGGCGAGTATTCCGTGATCGAATCGGCCAAGGACGGCACGAGCAACACCGGCTCCGTTCCCAGCGTCGTGCTCATGCCGACCGATGGGACCGGCCCCACGATCGTCGCGGTGCACGCGGTGGCCCCGCGTATGGAGGAGATGCAGCAGTGGCGGAGCGATCTGCAGTGGATCGCCGATCAGTGCCCGCAGGGTGACTTCATCCTCGCCGGCGACTTCAACGCCACCGTCGATCACATGGCTCCGCTCGGAGTTGAGGGCGGCGACATCGGATACTGCCGCGATGTGGCCGCCCGCACCGGGAACGGACTCACGGGCACGTGGCCGAGCTCGCTGCCCGCCCTCGCCGGTGCACCCATCGATCATGTGATGGCGTCGCAGAACTGGTCGCCGAGCGGTTCCGTCGTGCTCGACGATGCCGGCGGAAGCGACCACCGCGCCCTCGTCGTGCAGCTCGAGCCCGCCGGCTGAGTCCCACGCCTGCCCGCCAGGTGACAGACTGGAGGGATGAGCACAGGAGAGCGCGACACGATCGCAGAGCCCACCGTCGAAGCGTCTGCCGAGAACGGCACGACGAACCGCAAGCAGCCGTTCCCGCAGGGCTTCCTCGACACCATCTCCACCGGCTGGGCCGAGCGTCCGGAGACGCTCCCTGCCCCGCGCGCGCAGGCCTCATACGCAGCCATCCGCCGCGCCGCCGTCTCCGCCGCGTTCCCCGGCAAGCGTCTGGTGATCCCGGCAGGCTCGCTCAAGCAGCGCAGCAACGACACCGACTACGTCTTCCGGGCGCATTCCGCCTTCGCGCACCTGACGGGGTGGGCTTCCGATGCCGAGCCCGACTCCGTCCTCGTCTTCGCGCCGACCGAGAACGGTCACGACATCACGCTCTTCTTCCGCGAGCGTGCCGACCGCACCACCACGGAGTTCTACGCCGACGCGACGGTCGGCGAGTTCTGGATCGGACCGCGCCCCTCCCTCGCCGGCGTCGCCGCCGACCTCCAGATCACGACGGCGCACCTCGACGAGCTCGAGGCGGTCGAGGGCGAGCTCGTGCTCGACGAGGACGAGGCGCTGACCCGTTTCGTCTCCGAGCTGCGTCTCATCAAGGACGAGTTCGAGATCGCAGAGATGCGCCGCGCGGTCGAGATCACGGCGAACGGCTTCGACGACATCATCCGTGAGCTCCCCGCTGCGACGGCGCACGCCCGCGGCGAACGCGTCGTGGAGGGTGTCTTCCACCGCCGCGCACGCGAGGACGGGAACGGCGAGGGGTACGACACGATCGCCGCATCGGGGCCGCACGCCTGCTACCTCCACTGGACCCGCAACGACGGGACCGTGGTTCCCGGTGATCTGATCCTGGTGGACGCCGGCGTCGAGGCGGACAGCCTGTACACCGCCGACATCACCCGCACCCTGCCGGTCTCCGGCACGTTCACCGAGGTGCAGCGCCGCGTCTACGAGACGGTCCGCGAAGCAGCGGATGCCGCGTTCGCCGCTGCCAAGGTCGGGGTGCGCTTCCGCGATGTGCACGGTGCCGCGATGAAGGTCATCGCCGAGCGCACGGCCGAGTGGGGTCTGCTCCCCGTCACAGCGGAAGAGGCTCTGGACGCCGACAAGGGCGGTCAGCACCGGCGCTACATGGTGCACGGCACCTCGCACCACCTCGGAATCGACGTGCACGATTGCGCGCAGGCCCGCCGCGAGATGTACTACGACGGCATCCTCGCACCGGGCATGGTGTTCACGATCGAGCCGGGGCTGTACTTCCAGATCGACGATCTCACCGTGCCCGCCGAGCTCCGCGGCATCGGCGTGCGCATCGAGGACGACATCGTGATGTCCGAGGACGGTCCGGTGAACCTCTCGGCCGGCATCCCGCGCACGGCCGACGAGGTCGAGGCGTGGATCGCACGCCTGCAGAGCTGACCTCGTCGGATGCATGAAGGGGAACTAGCGCTCGACACGGCGGCGGCGGCACGCCTGATCGCCCGGCGGTTCCCCGAACTGCGCGGAGAGCCGGTGCGAGCCGTGCCTCTCACGGGGACCGTGAACAGGATCATCCGCGTGGGCGGGGAACACGTCGCCCGGTTCCCGCTACTCGGGGCGACGGAGACCGAGCTCGCGGGCGAGGCCGCCGCTCTCGACGAGTTCGCCGCCGCCAGTCCCTACCCCGCGCCGCGACCGTACGGGATCGCCGCGCCGTCGCCGGAGTTCCCCTCGGCCTGGGCGATGCAGACCTGGGTCGAGGGCGAGACGGCGGACCCTGCGCGCTCCGCCGCCGCCCCGGCGTTGGCGCGCGACCTGGCCTCGCTGATCCTGGCACTGCGCGCCGTCGACCTCCGCGGACGCACCTTCGACGGCAACGGTCGCGGCGGACGCCTCGGCGATCACGACGAGTGGGTCGCGCACTGCCTCGCCAGGAGCGCGCACCTGTTCGATGCGCCACGCGCCGAGAGGCTCTGGGGCGCGCTGCGGGAGCTCCCGTGTCCCGTCGCGGAGGTGATGAGCCACAGAGACCTCACCCCGTTCAATCTCCTGGTCGCCGAGCGTGCGGATGAGACGCGACTGGCCGGCGTGCTCGACGGCGGAAGCTTCGGACCCGCCGATCCTGCCCTCGACCTCGTCGTGGCCTGGCATCTCTTCGACGCACCGACACGGCGCATCCTCCGTGACGACGTCGGCGCGGACGACGTCGAATGGCACCGGGGCGCGGCATGGGCGCTCCAGCAGGCGCTCGGGCTCGGCTGGTACTACGAGGCCTCGAACCCGATCATGAGCGCACTGGGCATCTCGACGGTGCGACGTCTGCTGGCCGATGCAGGTCTCTCCGCGCTCATCGACTGACCGCTCTCAGCCGGATCGGCGAGCGCGGACGAACTCCGCGACGATCGGCGCGAGTGACGCTCCGATCTGCTCCGCCGGGCGCTTCCGCCCCTTGACCTCGAAGGTGTGCCCGCCGCCATCGACCCAGACGACGCGCGCATCCCGACAGCTCGCGACCGCTTCCTCGAACTGCGAGAGGGGCTGGATGAACGGATCGTTGGTCCCCTCGACGAAGAGCTGCGGCACCGTGATGTCCGGCAGATGCTCGATGCGCGGCTTCTCGGGCCGCCCCGGCGGATGAAGCGGGTAGCCGAGGTAGGCGAGCCCGTCGACACGCAGCCCTTCGGCGACCGCCATCGACGCCATCCGCCCGCCGTACGACTTCCCCGTCGCCCAGACGGTCGCCGCGGGGTCGGCCGAGCGGGCGAAGGCCACGACGGCGTTCCAGGTGGCGATCGCATGCGGGGCGGGACCGGGCATGCGTCGTCCCTGCTCGACGTAGGGGAAGTTGAACCGCAGAGTCGAGAAGCCGCTCTCGCTCAGCGCATCGACGTAGCCCGTCAAGAACGGATGGTCCTTGCCCGTCCCGGCGCCGTGCGCGACGATCACCGTCGCGCCGTTGTCGCCGGGGGCCCAGTCGGCGGACACCGCCGCGGGTCCGGTCGGCAGCTCGACCTGGATCTCGACCATCAGGCGGCGGAAACCGGCACCGACGTCATGCCCGCTCGCCCTGGACTCCGTCGGAGTCCGGGCGGGGATCGGGAGTGTGCTCCGGCTCCACCGGCTCCACCGGCTCCGCCACCGGATCTGCCGGGCGCGGCGGGATGACGGGTTCCTCGGGCGCAGGGACGGGCTCGGGCGCCGGCGTGGCTTCCGGCACCGTTGCCCCAGGAGTGATCCGCTCGCCGTAGCGGGGCGGTTCATCGAGGTTGACGGGGGGACGCACCGGTGCGACCTTGTTGGCCCCGAGCACCTGACGGGCCTTGCCCAGCGAGGAGGAGAGCACCGTGACCTCGTAGTGATCGGCGGCGAACTGCGTGACACTGGCGAAGTCTCGGCGACGACGCACGATCGCATAGGTGATGAGGCTCAGGAGCATTCCGACCGCGACGCCGATGAGCACGAAGCCCAGGAAGAGCTGGATCGGCACCTCGGGGTTGCCCAGCACGAGGATCGCGGCGAGGAAGAGACCGATCAGCACGCCGTTGATCGCGCCGGAGCGCGCTGCGGCGGCATAGCCGAGCTTGCCGGTCACCCGCTCGACCGTGCGCACGCTCTGTCCGACGATGGCGATGTCGCGCGCGGGCACCTCCCCCGCGATCAGCTTCGAGACCGTCTTCTGCGCGCTCTCGTAGTCGCGCATCGACGCGACGATCTCGCCGGTGTCTGTGCCGCTCGCGGGCCGGTTCAGCATGCTCATCCGGCTATTCTTCCACGCGCGCCGATGGACGGCCCGAGGCGCGGCCATCCCGCCGGAGACCTGAGCCGCCGACTACTCTGGAGAGGTGAGCACACAACGGGTATTCGCCGCGCGCCTCGCCGGGTGCGCCGTCTTCGATCCCGTCGGCGACCGGCTCGGCAAGGTCCGGGATGTCGTCGTCGTGTATCGAAGTACCGCGGCACCCCGCGTCATCGGCCTGGTCGTGGAGATCCCGGGGCGACGACACGTGTTCCTCTCGATCGGACGCGTCACCTCGATCCGCTCCGGCCAGGTGATCACCACGGGCCTGATCAACGTGCGCCGCTTCTCACCCCGCGCCGGTGAGGTCCGCGTGCTGGCGGAGATGCTCGGGCGACGGGTGAGCTTCGTCGACGGCAGCGGCACCGCCGTGATCGAGGACATCGCGATCGAGCCCAACCGGCTCGGCGAGTGGGCGATCAGCCAGCTGTTCCTCCGCCGACCCAAGACCAGCGCCTCTCCCTTCGCGAAGGGCCCGACGACCTTCGCCGCCTGGAGCGAGGTGACGGAGCAGCGCGCTCCCGGCGAGTCGCAGTCGGCGGAGCAGCTCGTCGCCTCGTACTCCGAGCTGCATGCGGCCGACCTCGCCAACACCCTCCTCGATCTCCCGCAGCAGCGCATGATCGAGGTCGCGGAGGAGCTCTCCGACGACCGCCTCGCGGATGCCCTCGAGGAGATGCCCGAAGACGAGCAGGTGCACATCCTCGATCGCCTGGGAGACGAGCGCGCGGCCGACATCCTCGACCAGATGGAGCCGGACGACGCAGCCGACCTCCTCGCGCAGCTGGCACCGGACCGTCTGGAGCAGCTCCTCGAGCTCATGGAGCCGGAGGAGGCCGAAGACGTCAGGATGCTGCTGCGCTACGGCCCGGACACTGCCGGCGGTCTGATGACCCCGGAACCGATCATCCTGTCCGCCGATGCCACCGTGGCCGAAGCGCTCGCGCTGATCCGCCGCCACGAGCTGCATCCGGCCCTGGCCGCCGCGGTGTTCGTGACGCTCCCCCCGTTCGAGACGCCGACGGGGCGCCTGCTGGGGCTCGTGCACTTCCAGCGGATGCTGCGCTACCCGCCGCATGAACGGCTCGGCGCGATCCTCGACGACAGTCTCGAACCCGTGCCCGTCACCGCCTCCGCCGCCGAGGTGGCACGCCTCCTGGCCAGCTACGACCTGGTGTCGCTCCCGGTGATCGACGCGGCGCACCGCCTGGTCGGAGCGATCAGCATCGACGACGTGCTCGACTACCTGCTGCCCGACGACTGGCGCTCGCACGACAATGACGACGCCGCCGCTCCGGCGAAGGAGGTGCGCTGATGCCCCGCTCCCCCCGCCTCGACGCGCCAGGGCGCACGACCACTCGCCCCAGGGCGACCTCACGCGACCGCTTCGGCCGTTTCACGGAGTGGGTCGCGCGGGCGATGGGGACGCCGGCGTTCCTCCTGATCCTCACCCTGTTCTGCGTGCTGTGGATCGTGTGGAACACCCTGATGCCGGACGAGTTGCGCTTCGACGACGCCGCGCTCGGGTTCACGGCTCTGACGCTCATGCTCTCGCTGCAGGCCTCCTATGCGGCACCCCTCATCCTGCTCGCGCAGAACCGTCAGGACGACCGCGACAGGGTGCAGATCGAACAGGACCGCCAGCGTGCAGAGCGCAACCTCGCCGACACCGAGTACCTCGCCCGCGAGATCGTGGCGCTGCGGATGTCGCTCGAGGAGCGCAATTCGCAGGTCGTGACGCGCGACGTGCTCCGTCAGGAGCTCAAGGCTCTTCTCGCCGAGCTCGAAGAGTCTCCTGAGAAGACCCGATCCGGCTCCGCATCGTGACGGCGGTGGAGCGCGTCCGATCCGCCGTCGCCGCTGTGACGGATCCCGAGCTGCGTCGTCCCATCGGCGATCTCGACATGGTCCGCGACATCTCGGTGGAGGGTGATCGCGCACACGTCGGCATCGTCCTGACGATCGTGGGCTGCCCCGCCGCTGCCAGGATCGAGACGGATGTGCGCGAGGCTGCAGCCTCCGTTCCCGGTATCGCCGAGGTCGAGGTCGAGGTCGGCGTGATGACTCCGACCGAGCGGAAGGCGCTCACGGAGAAGCTCCGCGCGGGCAGGCCGGCACGGCACATGCCGTTCGGCCCCGACTCCCTCACCCGCGTGATCCTCGTCTCCAGCGGCAAGGGCGGCGTGGGCAAGTCGACGGTCACGGCCAACCTCGCGGTCGCCCTCGCCGCGCAGGGTCTCTCCGTCGGGCTCGTCGACGCCGATGTGCACGGCTTCTCGATCCCTGGCCTGCTCGGCATCCCGGCAGGCACGCAGCCGACGCGCATCGACGACCTCATGCTCCCCCCTGTCGCACACGGCGTGAAGACGATCTCCATCGGGATGTTCCTCCGCGACGGCGAATCCGTCGTCGCGTGGCGCGGTCCGATGCTGCACCGCACGGTGTCGCAGTTCCTCACCGACGTGTTCTTCGGCGACCTCGATGTGCTGCTGATCGACATGCCACCGGGAACGGGCGACATCGCCATCTCGATCGGCCAGCTCCTCCCCCATGCGGAGGTGCTCGTGGTCACGACGCCGCAGACCGCCGCCGCCGACGTCGCCATCCGCAGCGGACTCGTCGCCCGGCAGACGGGCCAGCACGTCATCGGCGTCATCGAGAACATGGCGGCGTACACCCTCCCCGACGGCACTGTCGTCGACCTGTTCGGCTCCGGAGGCGGCGCGGCCGTCGCCGAAGCACTCTCCGAACCGGAAGCCGCGGTCCCGCTGCTGGCATCCATCCCGCTGAGCCCCGCCCTGCGCGAGGGCGGAGACACCGGACGGCCGATCGTCTCCGACGACACGGACGATGCCGCAGCCGTGACCATCCGCGGCCTCGCGAGCGCGCTCGCGCACCGGGGCAGGGGTCTCTCCGGCCGATCCCTGCCCATGTCGATCCGCTAGGGATTGGGAGGATGCTCGGATGCCTGCACGTTCCCTGACCGTCGACGAGAGCCTGCTGCGACGGATGGCACGCGACGCCGCGATGTACTCGCTGACCCGTCCTGCGGCCATCGTCATGTGGGTCGCACTCGCGGCGGCGCTCGTCTTCAGCGTCGTCAACCTCACCGCGCCGGTGGCTCCGGGGGAAGAGGGACCTTACGGGGCAGGCTGGATGCCCGTGCTCATCGTCGCGCTCGCAGGTTTCGCCGTGTTCATGTCGGTGTCGGGGGCGCGCACCGCCGTGCGGATCGCGATGCCCGTCGGGACACGCGTGTGGGTGTCACTGGAAGACGAGGGTCTGCAGATGGGAAGCGGGCGACGTCGCTCCGACATCGCGTACCGCACGTTCCAGAGGATGCACGTGGGAAGGGACGCGGTGCTGTTGAAGCTGCGCGACACCTCGGCCGCGACCGCGATACCCCGCGAGCTGCTGACGGACGACGACATCGCCGCTCTCCGCTCCCGGATCTCCTAGCCCTCTCCCGCGGACCCCTGACGTCGCAACCTGATCAGGTCGCCTCGGGATCGAACGGCGGGCGGTTGGTCGCGCTGAACTCCTGCGGGACCGCGCGCGTGGGGGCGATGGAGCCTGCGACCGGCTCCGCGATCGTCGCTGTGGCCTGCATCGGGGTCGCCGGCTGCGGCTCTTCCATGAGGGCATCGCGGATGATCCGACGCGGGTCGTACTGGCGGGGATCGAGCTTGCGCCAGTCGACGTCGTCGATCTCGGGGCCCATCTCCTCGCGCACCCTCGACTTGGTCGCACGAAGGTACTCGCCGGCCTTGCGGACCATGCGGGAGAAGCTCTCCGCTGCGCGCGGGAGACGCTCGGGGCCGATGATCAGAACCGCGATGAGGCCGATCAGCAACAGCTTCTCGAAGGTGAGCCCGAACGTCATCTCTACAGGCTACCGCCGCGCCTGCGGTCCCCGCACTCGCGGACCGAATACGCTGGAGAAGATCACAGGCAGGCAGGGAGATACAGGCCATGAGCGAGCATGACGCGAACGCGCGTTTTCTGCGCGAGTCCATCGTGGAACCCGACGCCATCGCTCGCGCCCGTGCGCACGCGCTCGAGCTCGGGGCCATGCCCGTCAGCGCGTCCGTCGGCTCTCAGATCGCTGTGCTCGCCGCCGCGACCGGCGCCAGGTCGATCGTCGAGATCGGCACGGGTGCCGGTGTCTCCGGACTCTGGCTGCTCCGCGGCGCGCCCCAGGCCGTGCTCACCTCGATCGACAACGAACCGGAGCACCTCGCCGCCGCGCGGCAGGCCTTCTCCGACGCGAAGATCCCCTCCACGAGAGCACGTTTCATCACGGGGCGTGCGATCGACGTGCTCCCGCGCATGAACGAGAACTCCTACGACATCGTGCTGGTCGACGCCGACCCCGAGCACGTCATCGAGTACGTCGAGCACGGTCTGCGTCTCGCACGCACCGGTGGCCTCGTGCTCGTGCCGCGTGTCCTGGCGGGCGGCCGCGTCGCCGACCCGGTGCAGCGCGACGAGATCACGGCCGCCTACCGATCCCTCGTGCAGGAGACGCAGGAGTCTTCGGCCGTGCTCGCGACGCTCTCCCCCGCGGGCGAAGGCCTGCTGCAGCTGATCAGCCTCGCAGAGCGCGGCTGATCGCACGGATTCCCGATGGAGGCGGCGCCGACCACGCAGGTGCCGACCCAGGAAGAAGGGCGGTGGTTCCGAGGAACCACCGCCCTTTCGGATCCGCTGACGCGGATCCCTGGTCGATCAGGCCGGTGCCACGACGGCGCCAAGCACGTCGTGAAGCTCCTTGGCCTCGGCGTCGTTCACGGAGACGACCAGGCGGCCGCCGCCTTCGAGTGGAACGCGCACGATGATGAGTCGTCCTTCCTTCACGGCTTCCATAGGCCCGTCTCCGGTCCTCGGCTTCATCGCTGCCATCGTGGCTCCCTTTCCTCCGGTGGTATGGGATGAGTTTATCGGGTGTCACCGGAACCTGGAGGTCACGGAGCAACAATTGGGTCGAGCTCCACGGTCACGGGACCTGCCAGAACGTGTTCCCGAGCCCATACACGTGATATATCCAGACCCATTGACCGACCAGACATGCCGCCAGGACGCCGAGACGCCAGAGCCGAGACCGCGACACGGCGACCGCGCCCCACAACGGACTGAGCGGGAGCAGCAGGCGGAAGGTGCTCGACTGGGGGAAGAAGACAGCGAGCAGGTAGAGCAGATAGCTCGCGCTCCAGAGGCGAAGATCGACGCCGAGCGCCCGTACCTGCGGTGAGAGCAGGAGCACTGCGGCGGCACCTGCCACGATGAGCACCAGGGCGATGGGCCCCCACCACTGCGGCAAGCCCCAGAGACCGAACCAGAACTGCGACGCCTGGATCCACCCCTCGAAAGGGATGAACCCTTCGACGCCGCCGGTGATCCAGTGCTGACGCCAGGCGAGCTCGGTCGCGAGATACGCTCCCGCATCCCCTGTCGCGATGCCGGCGATCACCTGCCAGGCGAATCCGCAGACGGTCGCGAGCGCCCCGAGCGCGAGGATGTGTGCGATCTCCCTCCCCACCAACGGATCGTCGCGGCGACGGATCCAGCGCACCACGCCGTGCAATCCCAGATAGAGCGCGAAGGCGAGGACGCCGGGGCGGGTGAAGGCCATCGCCGGGATGAGCAGATACAGCCAGGCGTACTTCCGCCGCGCCGTCATGTCGAGGGCGAGGAAGAGCAGCAGGAGGAACAGCGTCTCGGCGTATCCCACCTGGAACATCGCCGCGATCGGGCCGGCCGCGAAGAAGACCACTGCCCACAGCGCAGCGGAATCACCGATGCGCTCGCGCAGCAGCCGGTGCAGCACGAGGCACGCCAGGTATCCGGCCCCGAGAGAGAGGAGGAGGGCGCCTGCTCCCCAGGAACCGAGCACGAGACCGATCCCCTTGGCCGCATATGCGAACACCGGCATGAAGGCCCAGGCATTCTCGGCGACGTCGCCCGCATCCGTGAGCGGCAGCTCTGTCGGGTACCCGTCCTCGGCGACGAGCCAGTACCACTGCGCGTCCCAGCCGAGCACGAAATCGATCAGGCCCGCCCCGGCGCCGAAGCGCGAGGAGGAGGTCGACAGCGATGCGGCGATGATGAGGAGCACCGTCGTCACGACCCGCGCCCCGAGGTAGATCATCACGACGCGCAGCGCGATCGGCGCCTTCGCCCAACGGCGCGCTGCGCTCAGTGCGAGGTGAGCCATGCGCGCAGGCCCCGCTCCACGGCGTCGATCTGCGCGAGCGGCACGCGCTCCTCATCGTGGTGGGCCAGGTGCGGGTCGCCGGGACCGTAGTTGACGGCGGGGATCCCCAGAGCGGAGAAGCGGGCGACATCCGTCCAGCCGTACTTCGGCCGCGGCTCCGCACCGACGGCGGCGACGAACTGCTTCGCGATCTCCGCGTCGAGGCCGGGACGCGCACCCTCGGCGGCGTCGGTGATCTCGACGTCGAACCCCGCGAGGACTCCGCGCAGATGTGTCTCGGCCTCAGCCGCGGACTTGCTCGGCGCGAAGCGGTAGTTGACCTCGACCTCGCAGGCATCGGGGATGACGTTCCCCGCGACGCCACCTGCGATGCGCACGGCGCTCAGACTCTCGCGGTACAGCAGCCCCTCGACCGGCACCTCCCTGGCCCGGTACTCGGCGAGCCGGGTGAGGATCGGCGCGGCACGATGGATCGCGTTCTCCCCGATCCATGCCCTCGCGCTGTGCGCCCGGACGCCCGACGTGCGCACGGTCGCCCGCATCGTGCCGTTGCATCCGCCCTCGACCTCGCCGTTGGAGGGCTCACCGAGGATCGCGAAGTCGGCCTCGAACAGGTCGGGGCGGACGGCGGCGAGCAGCCCGAGGCCGTTCTTCGACGCCTCGACCTCCTCGTTGTCGTACCACATCCAGGTGATGTCGATCGCGGGTTCGACCAGCTCCGCAGCGAGCTTCAGCTGCACCGCGGTCCCTGCCTTCATGTCGACGGTCCCACGACCCCAGAGGTACGGCACACCGTCGATCTCGATGTCGCGGGTGGGGAGGTTGGCATTGATGGGCACCGTGTCGATGTGCCCGGCGATCGCGACGCGCTGCGCGCGACCGAGATCCGTGCGCGCGATGACGGTGTTGCCGTGGCGGAAGACCTGCAGGTGCCCCAGCGGCGTGACGGCCGCCTCGATGGCGTCGGCGAGCGTCTTCTCGTCTCCGGAGACGCTGGGGATATCGCAGATCGCACGGGTGAGGTCGACGGAGGACGCGGTCAGATCGAGCACCATGGGTCAAGACTACTTACCCGTCATGCGTGCAGTCACCGCGCTGCGGGCGCGATAGCGTGGAGGGATGAGCGACGCGCGCACGGTATGGGGTATCGGACTGACCACGATCGCCGGAGACGGCACCGTCCTGGATGCGTGGTACCCCGAGGTGCGGACCGGAACCGCGGAGGCGGATGAGGCCGCCGTCACCGCGCTCGCGGATCTCACCGGAGCCGACCAGCGACGCAACGTCACGGTGGAGGTCGTGCAGCTGCAGATCGACCTCGACGCCGCACCGGCTTCGACCGCGGACGCCTATCTTCGTCTGCACGCGCTCTCCCACCTGGTGGTGCGCCCCAACGATGTGAACCTCGACGGCGTCTTCGCTCATCTCCCGAACGTCGCCTGGACCAACGCGGGACCCGTCCTGCCCTCGGACGCCGCCCGCCTGCGTCCGCTCCTCCAGCGGTCGGGCATCCAGGTCCAGGGTCTGGACAAGTTCCCCCGTCTCACGGACTACGTGCAGCCGACCGGTGTCCGCATCGCGGATGCTTCCCGCGTGCGCCTCGGCGCATACCTCTCCCCCGGCACCACTGTCATGCACGAGGGTTTCGTCAACTTCAACGCCGGAACGCTCGGCGCGTCGATGGTGGAGGGCCGCATCTCCCAGGGGGTCGTCGTCGGCGACGGCAGCGACATCGGCGGGGGCGCCTCCATCATGGGCACGCTCTCGGGCGGAGGGACGCACCGCGTCGCGATCGGCGCGCGCACGCTGCTGGGCGCCAACGCCGGCATCGGCATCTCCCTCGGTGACGACTGCGTCGTCGAAGCAGGCCTCTATGTGACGGCCGGCACGAAGATCGTCCTGGTCGACGGCCCCGTGACCGCCGATGGCGGGCGGAGGACGGTGAAGGGCGGAGAGCTCTCCGGTCAGGACGGACTGCTGTTCCGCCGCAACTCGCTCAGCGGTGCCGTCGAGGCCGTCCGCCGCGCCGGCGTCGGGGTGACGCTGAACGAGGCCCTGCACGCCTGAGACCCCCGGGCGGCGGGTGTCAGTGCGCGCAGGTGGCCTCGGCGACCCGCGCAGGAGCCGACATGCAGCCGAGCTCATGCATGCACTGGTAGACTGAATCCGTTGCGTGTACCGCCGGTACCCAACATCGTCGTCGTCACGGGGTCTCCGAGGACCGAAGCGAGCGGAACCGCTCCCACCACCAGCACGAGCTGGCCTTTCGAACGGCGAACCGATGCGCGATTCCGCGCCGTCGCCCACCTCACCCCCTATCTCGCGCCGTTCATTCGTGCGCTGACGGAGTTTCTGCATGTCTACTTTCCTTGAACTCGGCGTTCCCGCCGAGCTCGCCGCCGTTCTCGCCGACTCGGGTAAGACCGAGGCGTTCGCCATCCAGCGCGACACGCTGCCCGACTCTCTCGCCGGACGCGACCTCCTGGGTCGCGGACGCACCGGCAGCGGCAAGACCATCGCCTTCGCGCTCCCCCTCGTCGCCCGCCTCGCCGCCTCCGGCGGTCAGCGCCGCGCCGGCCTGCCGCGTGGTCTCGCCCTCGCCCCCACCCGTGAGCTCGCGACTCAGATCGCCGCGACGATCACTCCTCTCGCCGAGGCCGCCGGCCTTCGCGTCACGACCGTCTTCGGCGGCGTCAGCCAGCGCCCGCAGGAGCAGGCACTGCGCGGCGGTGTCGACATCGTCGTGGCCTGCCCCGGCCGCCTGGAAGACCTCATGAAGCAGCAGGTCCTCCGTCTCAGCGCGATCGAGGTCACCGTGCTCGACGAAGCCGACCACATGGCCGACCTCGGCTTCCTCCCCGGCGTCACCCGCATCCTCACGGCCACGCCTGCCGGCGGACAGCGCCTGCTGTTCAGCGCGACGCTGGACCGCGGTATCGACACCCTGGCGCGCCGCTTCCTCTCGAACGCGGTCAGCCACGAGGTCGATGAGGAGAGCGTTCCCGTCGGCGAGATGACGCACCGCGTGCTGGTCGTCGACTCCACCGACAACAAGACCGTTCTCGTGCGCGAGCTCGCCTCCGGCACCGGTCGGCGCATCCTCTTCACGCGCACCAAGCACCAGGCGAAGAAGCTGGCGAAGCAGCTCACCGCCGCGGGGATCCCCGCCGTCGACCTGCACGGCAACCTCTCGCAGAACGCGCGCGAGCGCAACCTCGGTGCGTTCTCGACCGCCCCTGAGGACGGCGGCGTGCGGGTGCTCGTCGCGACCGACGTCGCCGCGCGCGGCGTCCACGTCGACAACGTCGACCTCGTCGTCCACGTCGACCCGCCGGTCGAGCACAAGGCATACCTGCACCGTTCCGGCCGCACAGCCCGCGCCGGTGCTGCCGGAACCGTCGTCACGGTCGTGCTCCCTGAGCAGCGCCGCGACGTCAAGGATCTTCTGCGCAAGGCCGCCATCACGGCGCCGCTCGAGGACGTCACCGCCGCTGCGGTCGCCGAGCTCGTCCCCGAGCGCGCGCCGCACGTGCGCCCGGCACCGGTGCAGGCACCGCAGCAGCAGCAGCGTCAGTCCTCGAAGCAGCGTCCGGCCGGCGGCGAGAGGAACAGCGCGGCCAACCCGCCGTCGCGTCGCCGTCGTCGCCCCCGTCCCGGCGCAGGCCAGGGTGGCGGGTACTCCACGCAGAGCGGTCAGTCCCGCCAGGGCGGTCGCGGCTCGCAGGGTCGCTGACCCCGCTGCACGGCGAAGAAGAAAGCGCCCCTTCCGCTACGGCGGGAGGGGCGCTTTCTCGTCACGCGCTCAGCGCGTGGGGAACTGACGTTCCGGCGATCCTGTGTACAGCTGCTGCGGACGACCGATCTTCGTCTGGGGGTCGAGCTGCAGCTCGCGCCACTGGGCCAGCCAACCGGGCAGACGACCGATCGCGAACAGAACGGTGAACATGCGCGTGGGGAAGCCCATCGCCTTGTAGATGACGCCGGTGTAGAAGTCGACGTTCGGGTACAGGCGACGCTCCCGGAAGTAGTCGTCGGCCAGCGCCAGCTCTTCGAGCTCCTTGGCGAGGTCGAGGAGCGGATCGGTGACGCCCAGCGACGAGAGCACCTCGTCGGCCGCGTCCTTGACGAGCTTGGCACGGGGGTCGTAGTTCTTGTAGACCCGGTGCCCGAAGCCCATCAGCTTCACGCCCTCTTCCTTGTTCTTCACCCGCTCGACGAAGCGCGAGACGCTCTGCCCGGAGTCGCGGATCTGACCGAGCATGGTCAGCACGGCCTCGTTCGCCCCGCCGTGGAGCGGACCGGAGAGAGCCTGGATACCGGCGGACACGGATGCGAACTGGTTGGCTCCGGTCGAACCGACCAGGCGGACCGTGGACGTCGACGCGTTCTGCTCGTGGTCTTCGTGCAGGATGAGGAGCAGCTCGAGAGCCTTCGACATCACCGGGTTGACCTCGTACTCCTCGCTGTGAACGCCGAAGTTGAGCTTCAGGAAGTTGTCCACGAAGCTCAGGGAGTTGTCGGGGTACAGGAAGGCCTGGCCGACGCTCTTCTTGTGCGCGTAGGCCGCGATCACGGGGAGCTTCGCGAGCATGCGCACCATGTTCAGCTCGACGTGCTCCGGGTTGTGCGGGTCGGTCTGACCCTCGTAGTAGGTCGAGAGCGCCGCGACCGCCGAGGACAGCACCGACATCGGGTGCGCCGTGTGCGGAAGCGCCGAGAAGAAGCGCTTGAGGTCTTCGTGCAGGAGGGTGTGCCGGCGGATCTTCTCGTCGAACTCCGCCAGCTCGGAGGCGGAGGGCAGGTCGCCGTAGATGAGGAGCCACGCGACCTCGAGGTAGCTCGTCGAACCCGCGAGCTGCTCGATCGGATATCCGCGATACCGCAGGATGCCCTTGTCGCCGTCGATGAACGTGATCTCCGACTTCGTCGACGCCGTGTTGACGAAACCGTAGTCCAGGCCGGTGTAGCCCGTCTGTCGCGTCAACGTCGAGAAATCGATGCTGTCGTGCCCCGCCGTGCCGCGCAGCACCGGGAATTCAGCGGTCGTGTCGCCGATCGTCAGCTTCGCCGTCTGGTCTGCCGCTGCACTCACGCGGACCTCCTCGTAGTGTCCGCCCCCGCTCGTCGCGGTGGGTTCGAACAAGATCTTGATCAAGCCTGAACTGGCGATCTCACGGCGCTCAGGCGCCAGGTCGGGTCACGACCGAATCGCCTTTACAGCCTAGTAGTCGCACAGGCCTACTGTGACATCCGCCAAAGGGACGCCCCCTCCGAGGAGGGAATCTACATATCGGCCACAGTGAGACGGCGCGCGGCCTCGGCCACATGAGCCGTCGATGCGGTGAGGGCCAGGCGGACATGCTGCCCGGAGTCACCGCCGTAGAACGGACCTGGACCGGCCAGGATGCCCAGATCGGCCAGTCGTCCCATCGATTCCCAGGAGTCGCGCCCCTCGGTCGCCCAGAGGTAGAGCCCGGCCTCCGAACCGTCGATGCGGAAGCCTGCGGCCTCCAACGCGGGACGCAGGGCATCGCGGCGGGTGCGGTAGAGAGCCTTCTGGACGGCGACGTGCTCGTCGTCCGCGAGCGCCACCGCCATCGCGTGCTGCACCGGTGCCGGGGGCATCAGCCCGAGATGCTTGCGGGCAGTGAGAAGCTCGCCGACGACACGAGCGCACCCGGCCACGAACGCCGCACGGTAGCCGGCGAGGTTCGACTGCTTGCTCAGCGAGTAGACACTGAGCAGGTTCGCACGACTTCCGCCCGTCACCCGCGGGTCGAGGACCGACGGGATCGACTCGGTCGCCCAGACGCCGTCCCAGCCCAGCTCGGCATAGCACTCGTCGCTCGCGAGCACGGCACCGAGCTCACGAGCACGACGCACGGCAGCGGCGAGCTCATCGACGGTCCAGGTGCGTCCGTCCGGGTTGCCCGGGGTGTTGATCCAGATGAGCTTGGTGCCCTCCGGCCAGTCGGCGGGATCGTCCGCGGGAAGGGGCGTCGCTCCAGCGACGCGGGCGCCGACCTCATAGGTCGGGTAGGCCACGCGCGGGTGGACGACGATGTCTCCGGCCCCCAGGCCGAGCAGTGTGGGCAGCAGCGCGACGAGTTCCTTGGATCCGATCGTCGGGAGCACGTTGTCGACCCGGAGGTCGGGCACTCCCCTGCGCCGGGCGTACCACTCGACGATCGCCTCCCGCAGGGTGGGTGTGCCCACCGTCTGCGGATAGGCATGCGCATCCGTGGCCTCGGCCAGGGCGCGGCGGATGATGTCGGGGGTGGGGTCGACCGGAGAACCGACCGAGAGGTCGATCAGTCCGTCCGGGTGCTGCTGCGCGCGCTCACGGAACGGGACGACGGCATCCCACGGATAGTCGGCGAGATCGCGGACGCTCACGGAGCCAGCGCCTACTCGCCCTGAGGCGGCAGAGCCGCGACGATCGGGTGATCGAACGAGTAGACACCCACCTTGGCGGCGCCACCGGGCGACCCGATCTCGTCGAAGAACTCGACGTTGGCCTTGTAGTAGTCCTGCCACTCATCGGGCAGGTCGTCTTCGTAGTAGATCGCCTCGACGGGACACACGGGCTCGCAGGCGCCGCAGTCCACGCATTCGTCCGGGTGGATGTAGAGCGAGCGTTCGCCCTCGTAGATGCAGTCAACGGGGCACTCGTCGATGCAGGCGCGATCCTTGACATCGACGCACGGGAGGGCGATCACATACGTCACCCCCTCAGTCTACGACTCGCGCGGCTCGGGTTCCTGCGCGGCAGGCGCCTCCGTGCGCGCCGGGAGGCGTCGGACGGAGGGCCAGGCGACGACGAGCAGGACGATTCCGGCGACCAGATAGGTCCAGATCTGCCCGAGGAACGAGGCGGGCACGACGACGGATCCGCCCGGCCCCTCCCCGGAGATCAGCACCAGCATTCCGATCATCCCGAGTCCGGCCGCGACAGCGGCGCCCCTGTCATGCGTGAGGGTTCGGACGGCGATGAGGATGGCAGCGCACGCGATGGCCGCGATGATCATGCCGATGGGGATGGGGCCCCACATCACACTGTGACTGATAGTGCCGGCGACGCCGTAGACACCGCCGACGAGGGCGGCAGCGATCCACGACAACACTCTCGACACCCAGCTCACGCGCACCTGTCGATCTTACCGATGAGCCCCCGCCGGACGGGATCGGGGAGGTGGGTCATGCGGCGATCCCGAACAGACGCAACAGGGCTGCGACCGCCGCCGCCGCGACGACGACCACGAGGAAGGACTGCCGCAGCCACAGGAGGCCGCCGGCGACCAGCAGCGCGGGCACGCGAGCATCGACCGTGATCGCCTGACCGTCGCCGAGGGTCTGCACGGCCACGAGAGCCGCGAGCAGACCCACTGTCAGCAGATCGGAGATGCGGGCGGTGCGTGGCGCCTCCAGCACCCGAGGGGGCACCAGGTATCCGGCCGCCTTGAGGGCGAGGCAGATCAGGGCGGCGAGGAGGATCGCACTCCACACGGTCACGAGGCCGCCCCCGCACCCCGGTCCGCTCCACCGTCGGTCGAGGCCGCGGGACGACCCCACCAGCCGAACCAGCCGACGGCGATCGCGACGACCGCAGCCACCAGAACCGGAAGGCCCGGCATCAGGAACGGCGTGAAGGCCGCGGCGACGACAGCCGCGGCGACGCCGACCGCGACGGCCTGCCGCTGCCGGAGCCGAGGCCAGAGGAGAGCGAGGAACGCCGCGGCTGCGGCCGCATCCAGTCCCCACGTCCTGGGGTCGCCGAGCACGTCGCCCACGAGCGCCCCGACGAGGGTGGTCATGTTCCACCCGACGAAGATGCCGATCCCGGTCACCCAGAAGCCGACCTGCCGCAGCCGAGGATCACCCTGCGAGATCGCCACGGCCGTCGACTCGTCGATCGTGAAGTGCGCAGCTGCGGCCTTGCGAGCCGGTCCGCCCCCGATGATGGGTGACATCCGCATGGCGTAGGCGACGTTGCGGACGCCGAGGAGCGCAGCCGAGGCGATCGCGGAAGGCAGTGCCGACAATCCCCCGGCGGTGAAGACGCCGACGAAGGCGAACTGGGACCCCCCGGTGAACATCAGCAGACTCAGCACACAGGTCTGCCAGACGTCGAGCCCCGACGCCACGGCGAGCGCGCCGAAAGAGACCCCGTACGCACTGGTCGCCAGCACCACGCCGAGTGCCTCACGCCAGACCTCACGCTCCGCGGTCATCGCGCCGCCCAAGAGCTGCCGTTCGCTTCGGTGAACACATGGTCATAATTCTGAACACGTTTTTCGGCATAGTCAAGCGAACGATCGTTTGACATGATGAACGTATGGAGGAACTTCGTACGCGCATCGCCCGCACCCTGCGTCGGGAACGTGAGGCGGCGAGCCTGTCGGTGTCCGAACTCGCTCGACGGGCCGGGGTCTCCAAGGCGACGGTGTCCCAGCTCGAGAGCGGCTCGGGCAACCCCAGCGTCGAGACGCTGTGGGCCCTCGGTGTCGCACTGGGTGTGCCCTTCGCCGTGCTCGTCGACCAGCAGTCCAACGCACCGACGCTGATCCGCGCAGACGATTTGTCCGGGGTGCCGTCCTCCGCTGCCGCCTACAGCGCGACCCTGCTGTCTGCGAGCCCGCCCGGCGCACGCCGCGACGTCTACCTGATCCAGGCGGAGCCGGGGGACGCTCGTCGATCGGACCCCCATCACCCCGGGACGATCGAGCACGTGGTCCTGATGGCCGGCCAGGCGCGGATCGGCCCGGCGGAGAATCCCGTCCTCCTCGACCCGGGCGACTACCTGACCTACGCCGGGGATGCGCCCCACGTCTTCGAGGCGACCGCGGCGGGCACCAGAGCCGTCCTCATCTCGGAGCTGCGCTGAGCCTCACTCCCCTCCCGAGACCGGCGACGGATCGGGGATCTCGTGCGGCCGATACTGCGGCAGCCGGGAAGCGGGAAGGATCGCGAGCGCGCTGATCCCCGCCAGCAGAAGGAGCCCGAGCTTGAGAGTGCCCAGGCGCGACTCCTCGTTCACCACCACCGCGGCGTCGATCTGCTCGGGCGTCGCGTCCGTCGCCTCGAGCGCGGCGCGCAGATCGTCGTTGCTGATGAAGTTGATGTTGTCCATGTCGACCTGGGCGACGAGGGACGGCGGCAGCTCGGGATGCTCGACGACCGCACGACCGACGCTGAGGCCGAGGAGGGACACCAGCAGCGCTCCGGCCAGCGCGGTGCCCACCGCCGAGGCGAGGTTCTGCGTGGTGCCTCGCAGCGACCCCACATCCCCCGCGAGCTCGGCCGGAGCCGCCGTCACCAACACGTTGAACACCAGGGTCACCAGCGCCCCCTGCCCGATGCCGAAGACGATCAGGCCCAGGATCGTCGGGATCGTCTCCCAGTTGTTGTTGACCACGAACGACAGCCACACCAGGGCCGCCGTGGTGAGGATGAACCCGACGACGCCGATCGTGCGCGGTGGGAACCGCTTGTACAGCCGCACCACGAGGGTGGCGGTGACGAAGACCGTCAGGTTGAACGGCATCATGGCCATCGAGGTGTCGAACGGCGTCCTGCCCTGCACGATCTGGATGTAGAGCGGGATCGTGAAGTTCACGCACGCTTCCAGCGCCACCACGATGAACATCGCGTACACGGCGGCGCGCTCGCGAGAGGATCCGAGGACGCTCAGGTCGATCAGGGGCACCTTCCCGTCCGCCATCCGCTTCCTCGTCCACAGGAAGAACGCCTGGCCGAGCACGAGGCCGACCACGATGAACACGGGGGCCGGCGAGAGGCCGAGCACCGAGAAGGGGGCATCGGCCGTCGCCGCCACGGCACCCCACGAGTTCAGGTTGTTGAACCCGAGGGTCAGCAGCACGATCGCCGCGCCGATGAGCAGCGAGGCGACGAGGTCGATGCGGATCGACGCGTCGCCGCGATCCCCCCGCAGGGTGAAGCTCAGGGCGAACACCACCACGGCGATGCCGAGCACGATGAAGAACATCGGTCGCCAGCCCACCAACGTGCCCAGCGTCCCTCCGATCAGGAAGGCGCTGACGCCCGAGATCGCGCGCGCCGAACCGATGGCGCCGATGGCGGTCGCCTGCTGAGGCCCCCGGTAGTTCTCGGCGATGAGAGCGACGATCGACGGTACGATGATCGCGGCAGCCGCCCCGGCCACGGCCTGCCCCGCGATGGCCCACCACACGGTGGGAGCGAGGATCATCATGATCGACGAACCGGCGAACAACGCGATCACGATCCGGAAGATCACGACCCAGCCGATCCGCTGCCCGAGCTTCGCGCCGGTCATCACGAGCGCCGCGACGGCGAGGCCGTACATGACGATGGTCGTGCTCGCGACCGTCGGCGGCACTCCGAACTCGCTCACCATGCCCCCGAGCGAGATCGGCAGCGCGGCGACGTTGAACGACATCAGCACCTGCGCGAGGAAGAGGCTGACCATCGGCAGCCACGAGGTCTTGATCGGGGTCTGCGGTGCGGGGATCTGGGTCATGACAGCTCCAGGGGTGCGGAGGGCGAGGCGGGAGAAGACGCAGGATGGGGGACGGCCGACGAGGCGAACAGGTTCAGCCCGAGCGCCCGCGACAGGTAGCCGACGGCCATCTGCGAGCGGACGGAGTTGCCCGCCTCGTCGAGTCGAGGAGAGAACCCCGCGACGGCGCCCTTTCCCGGCGCGATCGCGACGATGCCTCCGGAGACACCGGACTTCGCGGGGAGTCCGATCTCGAACAGCCAGTCGCCGGAGCGTTCGTAGAGGCCCGTCGATGCGACGACCGCGAGCGTGTCGCGGCACACGTCCGCCGAGACGACCCGCTCGCCCGTGACGGGATTCACTCCCCCGTCGGCGAGCGTGGCGCCCATGACCGCGAGGTCGTGAGCCGTGACCCCGAGCGCGCACTGGCGCGTGTACACATCGACCACCTCGTCCGGGTCACCCGCGAGCCGCCCGTAGCTGCGCAGCAGGCGTCCGAGAGCACGGTTGCGGTCGTTGGTCGCAGCCTCCGAGGCGTACACGACGCCGTCGAGGCTCAGCGGGCGGCCGGCGAACGCCGAGAGCCCCTCCCGCATCCGCTCCCACTGCTCCACGGATGTCGCACCGGGCATGAGCGCTGTCGTGGCGATCGCCCCCGCGTTGACCATGGGGTTCATCGGGTGGCCGTCGTTGAGCTCCAGCGCCATCACGGAGTTGAAGGCCAGGCCGGTGTTGTTCACCCCGACGATTTCGCGCACGCGCTCATGGCCGTGCTCCTGGATGGCCAGGGCGTACACGAACATCTTCGAGATCGACTGGATCGAGAACGGATGCAACGCATCACCGGCGTCGTGCAGCCCGCCGCCGACCTCGATCACCGCCAGACCGAACAGCTCCGGATCGACCTCCGCGAGCACCGGGATGTAGTCCGCGACGCTCCCGCGGCGCTCGTCGGCGTAGCGGGCGTGAGCATCGCGCACCACCTCCTCGACGCGGTCCCACCCCGGCAGCGCGCCGGTGGACGCCTCCTGCGGGACACCGTGCCATGCTGCGGGGTCGAGCACATCTCCTCCTCGGATCCGTGACGTCCCCCAGCCGTCAGAGTCACCGTAGCGCTCGACGACCGCCTTCACCTAGAGCATGTGCAGCGTTGCGGAGGGCATCAGTACCAGTTCATCGCCTGGGAGTGCGACCACGCGCTGCAGGGAGTGCCGTACACCGACGAGATGTACCCGAGACCCCACGCGACCTGCGTGGCCGCGTTCGTCTGCCAGTCGGAGCCGGCGGAGGCCATCTTGCTTCCGGGGAGCGCCTGCGGGATGCCGGTGGCACCGCTGGGGTTGTACGCCTTGTAGTTCCAGCCGGACTCCTTGTTCCACAGGGAGTTCAGGCAGGAGAACTGGTCACCGCCCCATCCGTACGTGCTCGACATGATCTGCTGTGCGGCCGCCTTCGCCCCCTCGGGAGTGTTCGCTGCAGCCAGCGCGGCTGCGGCCTGCTGTTCCGCGGCGGCCTGGGCCGCCGCCTGCTCCGCTGCGACCCGCGCTGCCTCCTCCTCGGCCTGCTTCTGCTGGGCGGCGGTCAGCGCCCCGCGCAGCTCCGCGGTGTCGGCGACCACGCTCGCGGTCTCATCCTGCGCCTTGTCGGCGAGGACGCCGACGAGCAGCACCGGCGTCACCTCGGTGTCATCGAGCTTCTCGATGTCGCTTTCGAGATCGGAGGTGTCGACGGAAGTCACTGCTCCCACATCGAGGCCGGCGGCGGCGACCTCAGCGCTCAGGGTCTCGGCTGCGGTGACCGCGTCCTTCGCCTGTGCCAGAGTGGCGGAGGCATCCTCCGCGATCTCTGCCAGCGGCTGAGCGCCCGCCAGTGCGGGTGCGGTGACGGCCGCAGCAGGGCTCATGGCTCCCACCGCGGGGGTGGAGGCCAGACCGACGCTCAGCGTGATGCCGACCAGCGTCGCCGATGCGACGCCGAGGATGGTCATGGGACGGTGGGCCGCGTTACGGGCTGATGCCGCCGCGGAGGCGCGCCGAAGCGCACGGGTCTTCTGAAGCATTGGGTTCGACTTTCGGGTTGTCGTACGCCCTTTAAGGAGACTCATCGGGAGCTCGTCCCAGGCGCAAGTGAACCACTCTGAACGATGAACCTGAACGAAAACAATCCCTCACCTGGGATTTACATGAGAAGAGGGCCCCGCGCACGCCTTTCGGCGGCACGGGGCCCTCTCACTCGGAGCGTGTCCGAGGCTGTTCTCAGACGCTCGCGTCCTGGCGCTTCAGGCGCGCGGTCTCGCGTGCACGCGTGTTCGCGTCGAGGTTCACCTTGCGGATGCGCACGACCTCGGGGGTCACCTCGACGCACTCGTCGTCGCGGGCGAACTCGAGGCTCTCCTCCAGCGTCAGCTGGCGCGGAGGCGTCATCGACTCGAAGGTGTCGGAGCTCGCTGCACGCATGTTGGTGAGCTTCTTCTCCTTGGTGATGTTCACGTCCATGTCGTCGGCGCGCGAGTTCTCGCCGATGACCATGCCCTCGTAGACCTCCTGCGTGGGCTGCACGAAGAACGACATGCGCTCCTGCAGAGCGATCATCGCGAACGGGGTGACGACACCCTGACGGTCAGCGACGATCGAGCCGTTCTGACGCGTCGTGATGGAGCCGGCCCACGGCTCGTAGCCGTGCGAGATCGCATTCGCGATACCGGTGCCGCGGGTCGTGGTCAGGAACTCGCTGCGGAAGCCGATGAGGCCGCGCGACGGGACGATGAACTCCATGCGCACCCAGCCGGTGCCGTGGTTGGTCATGTTCTCCATGCGACCCTTGCGGTTCGCGAGCAGCTGCGTGATCGCGCCGAGGTGCTCCTCCGGAGTGTCGATCGTGAGGTGCTCGAACGGCTCGTAGGTCTTGCCGTCGATCTTCTTCGTGACCACCTGCGGCTTGCCGACGGTGAGTTCGAAGCCCTCGCGACGCATGTTCTCGACGAGGATGGCGAGGGCCAGTTCTCCACGACCCTGCACCTCCCAGGCATCCGGGCGTCCGATGTCGACGACCTTGAGCGAGACGTTGCCGATGAGCTCCTTGTCGAGACGGTCCTTGACCATGCGAGCCGTGAGCTTGTGCCCCTTGACCTTGCCCATGAGCGGCGAGGTGTTGGTGCCGATCGTCATGGAGATGGCGGGGTCGTCGACCGTGATGGCCGGAAGCGGACGGACGTCCTCGGGGTCGGCGATGGTCTCGCCGATCGTGATGTTCTCGAAGCCGGCGATGGCGACGATGTCACCGGGGCCCGCGGACTCGGCAGGGTAGCGCTCGAGTGCACGCGTCTTCAGGAGCTCGGTGACACGCGCATTCTGGTGCGTGCCGTCAGCGCGCACCCAGGCGACGGTCTGCCCCTTCTTGAGGGTGCCGTTGAAGATGCGGAGCAGGGCGAGACGGCCGAGGAACGGGCTGGAGTCGAGGTTCGTGACCCAGGCCTGCAGCGGGTGCTCGTCGTCGTACTCCGGCGCCGGCACGTGCTCGAGGATGGCTTCGAAGAGCGGCTCGAGGTCGTCGTTGTCCGGAAGCGTGCCGTCGGCGGGACGGTTCTGCGAGGCGGCGCCGGCACGACCGGAGGCGTAGACCACCGGCACGTCGAGAAGAGCGTCGACGTCGAGGTCGGGCACGTCGTCGACCAGGTCGGAGGCGAGACCCAGCAGCAGGTCGTGCGCCTCTTCCTCGACCTCGGCGATGCGCGCGTCAGGACGGTCGGTCTTGTTGACCAGGAGGATGACGGGCAGCTTGGCCTCGAGAGCCTTGCGCAGCACGAAGCGGGTCTGCGGCAGCGGACCCTCGCTGGCGTCGACGAGCAGCACGACGCCGTCGACCATCGACAGGCCGCGCTCGACCTCGCCACCGAAGTCGGCGTGGCCGGGGGTGTCGATCACGTTGATCGTGATCTCCTTGCCGCCGGCGTGCTTGCCCTTGTAGGTGATCGCCGTGTTCTTGGCGAGGATCGTGATGCCCTTCTCACGTTCCAGGTCGTTCGAGTCCATGGCGCGCTCATCGACGTGAGCGTGTTCGCCGAAGGAACCCGTCTGACGCAGCATGGCGTCGACGAGAGTGGTCTTGCCGTGGTCGACGTGCGCCACGATTGCGACGTTGCGGAGGTCAGAACGGAGGGCGTGCGCCATGCAGGTGTCCTAAAAGATGTGGGGTTTCGCCGGGAAGCCGACGTTCCAGGATAACGCAAGCTCGGGGCCGGTTCCTGAAAAGCAGGTCGTAGCATCGAGATCGTGACCCGACCACAGGCTCCGTGGGACCTCCCCGACCTCTCCCCCGCCCCCTCCCGTGCTCGACTGTGGTGGGAGATCGCGATCGTCCTGGCGCTGGGTCTCGGCCAGTCGGCGGTCTACGCGATCGTCCAGCTGGCCTACCGCCTCACGGACGACGTGCCGATCGCCGATCAGGTGGCGAAGCTCAACCCGTCTCGGAGCGACAGGGAGATCTTCGACCTCGTCTACCAGGTGCTCGCGATCGGGTTCTCGCTCGTCCCCGTCGTGCTGGTGTGTTTCCTGCTGTGGCAGTCGCGACGTCCGCATCTGGCGCGACTGGGGCTGGACGGCACCGGTGTCGCGAAGGATGCAGGCCGCGGCATCCTGCTCGTGCTCGCGATCGGCATCCCCGGCCTCGGTCTCTATCTCGCCGGCCGGGCGCTCGGACTGACCGTGGCCATCGATCCTGCCGGGATAGACGCGTATTGGTGGACCGTTCCGGTTCTCCTGCTCGCGGCGGCCCGCGCTTCCCTGCAGGAGGAGTTCGTGGTGCTCGGATACCTCTTCACACGGCTGCGACAACTCGGGTGGAGTCCGTGGACGATCATCATCTCCACTTCGGTCCTGCGGGCGAGCTACCACCTGTACCAGGGGTACCCGGCGTTCGTCGGCAACCTCGCGATGGGGCTGCTCTTCGGCTGGCTGTATCACCGCAGCGGGCGGCTGATGCCCTTCCTCGTCGCGCACTTCCTGATCGACGCGGCCGCGTTCGTCGGGTATCCATGGGCCGCGGCGATGTGGCCTGAGCTGTTCGGTCTCCCCGGCTGAGTGACGACGGGTGGGATGGCTCTCCCCCTTCGCTGACGGAGTGCTCTAGCCTGAAGGCTTCCAACGACGGAAAACGGAGGGAAGTCTCATGAAGATGAACAGGATGACCAAGGCGGGGGCCGCGATCGCCATCGCAGCAGGGATCACGCTGCTCAGCGTCGCGCCCGCATCGGCAAGTGTTTTCGGGCCCTACTCGTCGGCGGCGCAGTGTAACGCCGATCGCACCGATTATGTCAGGGGCGGGGGGAAGGCCGCCCCCTGCATCCCCGGCACCGGAGGCTGGTACTTCCAGACGTACTGAGCATCATCGAGGATCGAGGCGGCGGGCATCAGCCCGTCGCCTCGATCCGTTGACACCCGTCGGACCTCGCCCCTAGGCTCGGGGCACCCACGACGACGTGGGTACGACAATCCGGGGGGATTCGAATGAAGAAGAAACTGTCCGCAACGGCCGCAGGCATCGTCCTCGTCACGGGAATGGTGTTCGGCGGGGCCGCTGCAGCGCAGGCCGCCAGCTGGTTCGGCCCGTTCACCGATCTGTCCTATTGCCAGGCCGAACGACGGATCTTCATGCAGGAGGGCTACAGCGTCGGCTCCTGCGTGCACCGCAGCGGCCAGCCGGGGTACTGGTTCTCCTACTCCTGAACCGGCCCCGAACCGTATTGCGACGTGCCCCCTGTCCTCGTGAGACGGCAGGGGGCACGTGTGCGGGGAAGTGGGAAGTATCTCAGCCTGCGGAGGCGATCATCACGGCGACGACCGCCCACACGACGATGATCCCGAGCGCTGACAGCGCCCTGGCGTCCCAGGAGCGACGGATCGGCGCACTCGCCGCGTGACCCGCAGCAGCCTGCCAGCGGTCGCGGATGTCCGTCAGGCCGCGCAACGACGCGGAGACTTGCACTTCCTCGTCGCGCATCTTGCTTCGTCTCGGACGCGCGTGCGCCGGTCCACCCCAGCAGGTGAGCTCCGTGTCATCGTCGAGCGAGAACCGCAGCTGCCACTGCAGGTCGATGTCACGGACCCGGTGCCAACCGAACTCGGTGCGCCGCAGCATGTTCTGGACGAGTGCCCCGTCGTCGCTGATGCGGACCATCGACACGAAGCTGATCTCGTAGATGATCCACAGGCCGAGGAGCACCCACGGTGCGAGGAGCAGCGTCTGCCCCCAGCCTCCGCGCACGACGGCGTCGCCGAGCAGGAACACCGCCAGAGCGAGGCTCACGACCATGACGACCGTGCCCGAGGACGAGCGGAAGGTCCGCCCGTCCTCGGGAGAGTTCGGCATCGCCACGATCAGAGGCCACCCAGAGGGATGGACGCACCGGGGATCGCTTCGAGCAGACGGCTCGTGTACTCCTGCTTCGGGTTCGCGAAGGTCTCATCGACCGTGCCCTGCTCGACGATCCGGCCGCGCTCCATGACGCAGACCAGATCGCTCGAGACACGCACCACCGCGAGGTCGTGCGTGATGAACAGGTAGGTGAGGCCCAGCTCCGTCTGCAGGTCGGCCAGCAGCCTGAGGATCTGCGCCTGGACGAGCACGTCCAGAGCGGAGACCGCCTCGTCGAGCACCACGATGTCCGGCTTGAGCGCCAGAGCACGCGCGATCGCGACCCGCTGGCGCTGTCCACCCGACAGCTCGCTCGGGTAGCGGGTTGCCAGATCCTGCGGCAATGACACCTGATCCAGAAGCTCACGCACGCGCTCTCGACGCGAAGTGCGATCACCCACACCGTGGATCTCGAGCGGTTCGGCGATGGTGTTCTCGAGATTGCGCAACGGATCCAGAGAACCGTACGGGTCCTGGAACACCGGCTGCATGCGCCGGCGCAGACCGAAGGACTGTGCGCGGGAGAACCCGGACACGTCCATGCCGTCGATCTCGATCGTCCCCGACGTCGGGTCCTCCAGCTTGAGGACCATCTTGGCGACGGTCGACTTGCCCGAGCCCGACTCGCCGACGAGAGCCAGCGTCTTCCCGCGCGGGATCTCGAACGACACGTCGTCTACGGCGCGGAACATCTCGCTGCGGAAACCGCCCTGTCGGATGCGGTAGTCCTTGGTGAGGCCGGCCACTCGCACCGTGGGAGGGATGGCGGCGAGATCCTCGAGCGTCTCCACACCGCGGTCCTCGACCACAGCCTGGATGCGCTGGGATGCCACGCTGGGCGCGGCGGCGACAAGGCGCTTGGTGTACGGATGCTGCGGGTTCTGCAGGATCTCCCGGCTCGGTCCCGACTCCACGATCGTCCCGTTCTGCATCACGATCAGGCGCTCCGCGCGCTCGGCAGCGAGACCGAGATCGTGCGTGATCAGCAGCATCGAGGTTCCGCGGTCGCGGGTCAGGCTCGCCATGTGGTCGAGGATGACGCGCTGCACCGTGACGTCGAGGGCCGAGGTGGGCTCGTCCGCGATCAGAAGCCGGGGGTCCGCGGCCAATCCGATCCCGATGAGCGCTCGCTGGCGCATACCGCCCGAGAACTGGTGAGGGAACTGGCGCAGGCGCTTGGCCGCGTCAGCGAGCCCCGCCTGCTGGAGCACCTCGATCGCCCGAGCCCGGACCGCCGCGCGTCCCTGGGCGAGGCCGTTGGCACGGACCGCCTCCTCGACCTGGAAGCCGATGCTCCAGACGGGGTTGAGGTTCGACATCGGGTCCTGCGGCACGTAGCCGATCGCCTTGCCGCGGATGCGCTCCATCTCCCGCTCGGAGAGGTGCGTGAGCTCCTCGCCGTCCAGGGTGATGCTCCCGCCGGTGACCTTTCCGGTGCCGGCCAGCAGTTTGATGATGGACGTCGCCGCCGTCGACTTGCCCGAACCGGACTCGCCGACGATCGCGACCGTCTCCCCTGCCATGACATCGAAGCTGATGCCATGCAGGACCTGTCGTGTGCCGTTCTGCGTGTCGAACGCGACCGTGAGATCGCGGACGCTCAGCAGCGGGGTCGTTGCTTCACTCATCGGCGTGCCCTCGCCCTCGGGTCGAGGGCGTCTCGGATGAGCTCACCCAGAAGGATGAACGCGAGCACCGTGATGGTGAGCGCGATCGACGGATAGATCAGTGCCATCGGCGCGACACGCAGCGAGCGCTGTGCCTGGCTGATGTCGTTGCCCCAGGACATGACGTCGCTTCCGAGACCGACACCGAGGAAGCTCAGGGTCGCCTCCGCGACGATACCGCCGGCCAGTGCCAGGGTCGCCAGCACGAGCAGCGGAGCGAACGCGTTCGGGATCACGTGGGACAGCAGGGTGCCGAAACGCCCCTTCCCCAGCGCGGCCGACGCCATCACGAAGTCCGCTTGTTTCACTCTGAGCACTTCCGCCCTGACGACACGCGCCGTCGCGGCCCAGGCGAACCCACCGATCGCGAGGGCGAGGGTGAAGACGTTGCGGTACTGCGCGAACACCGTCATCACGACGACCGCCGCGAGGATGTAGGGGATCGAGAAGAAGATGTCGCCGACGCGGGAGAGCACGGCATCGAGCCATCCTCCGTAGTAGCCGGCGAACGCACCCATGATCAGACCGAGAGTCGAGCTGATGATCGTCGCCAGCAGGCCGACGCTGATCGATGTGCGCGAGCCCCAGACGATGCGCGACCAGATGTCGCACCCCTGGAACGTGTAGCCGAGGGGATGGCCGGCGGCCGGTCCCGCATTGGAGTTCCCGAGCTCACACTGGTTGTTCGGAGGCGTCTGCGTGAAGAGCGTCGGCCACAGGGCCATCAGCAGGATGAGCGCGACGATGCCGAGCGAGATCCAGAACGACGGGCGACGGCGCAGATCGGTCCACGCGTCCCGCCAGAGACTCGCAGGCTTGCCTTTGACGTTGATGGCATCCGTCGGCGGCTGTTCGGCCACCACCGGTGCGACGTAATGGGAGGGACGGTCACTTGACATAGCGGATCCTCGGGTCGAGCAGCCCGTAGAGCAGGTCCACGAGCAGGTTGACGAGAACGTAGATGATGACGAACACCGTCACGAAGGAGACGATCGTCGGTCCTTCGTGCCTCAACGTCGCCTGGAACAGGGTCTGCCCCACGCCGGGAATGTTGAAGATGTACTCCGTCACGGTCGCTCCGACGAGGAGCACACCGAAGTTCGTCGCCGAGTTGGTGATCACCGGGATCAGGGAGTTGCGCAGCACGTGCACGGGGATCACGCGATTGCGTGACAGCCCCTTGCCGTATGCCGTGCGCACCCAGTCCTGGTTGAGGGTGTCGAGCACAGACCCGCGCATGAGCCGCATGCTGGTCGCGTACAGGCTCAGCCCCAGCACGATGGCGGGAAGCCACAGATCGCCCCAGTCGTTCTGGCCACCGACGGTCGGACGGAACCAGCCCAGTTTGATCGCGAGGAAGTACTGCGCGAGGAAGGCGACGACGAAGATCGGCATCGACAGGAAGACGAGCGAGACGATCAGCGAGGCGTGGTCGAACAGCTTGCCCTTGCGGAGCGCGGAGAGCGTTCCGATGATGATCGCGAGCGTGAACTCGATCGCGATCGCCATGATGGCCAGACGTCCCGTGATGGGGAGCGTGCGTGCCAGCACGGTGCTCACGGACTCACCGGAGAACGTCGTTCCCATGTCGCCCTTGAAGACGCCGGTGATGTAGTAGAAGTACTGGACGAGGAACGGGTCGTCCAGGTGGTACTGCGCTCGGATCGTGGCGAGCAGCTGCGGGCTCGGCGGTTTGTCACCGAAGAGCGCCGCGATCGGGTCACCCGGCATCAGGAAGACGAGCGCGTAGATGAGAAGCGTCGCACCGAAGAAGACCGGGATCAGCTGAAGAAGTCGCCGCAGGGTGTAGGCGAGCATCCTTGCTCCTTTCGTGGAGTCGGAGTCAGCCGGAGTGCACGACGCGAGGCGGTGACGTCGCCGCCACCGCCTCGCTGCCGTTCACTCCAAGGGCCTACTCGGCCTTGGTGATCTCGTAGTAGAGCGGAACCGAGTTCCAGCCGACGGTGACGTTGTCGACCGAGTCGCCGAAGCCACCGATCGAGTTCTGGTACCAGAGCGGGATGACCGGGAGGTCGTTGAAGAGGATCTCCTGGACCTTCTCGTAAGCCGCGTTCGCGTCGTCCGCGCTCGTGGCCGCTGCACCCTCTGCGAGCAGAGAGTCCACCTCGGGGTTCGAGTAGTCACCGTCGTTCGACGATGCACCCGTGCCGTAGAGCGGCTGCAGGAAGTTGTAGACGGCGGGGTAGTCGCCCTGCCATCCGGAACGGTTCGCCGTCTGGATCGTGCGCTTGCCCGCGTCGTCACGCGCGTTGACCGCTGCGCGGAGCGTGGCGAGGTCGACGTACGGTGCGCCCGACGCCTCGATGCCGAGCGTGTTCTTCAGCGAGTTCGAGACCGCGTCGACCCACACCTGGTGTCCACCATCGGAGTTGTACGCGATCTGGAAGGTGCCGGACCACGGGGAGATGGCGTCAGCCTTCGCCCACAGCTCCTTGGCCTTCTCCGGGTCGTACTTCAGGACGTCGGAACCGGGAACGCTGTCGCTCCAGCCGTCGATGACGGGCGTCGTGAAGTCGCTCGCCGGGGTGCGGGTGTCGGCGAAGATCTTGCTCGTGATCTCGTCGCGGTTGATCGCCAGCGAGATGGCCTGGCGGCGCAGGGTGCCCTCTTCGCCCGAGAAGTGCGGGAGCTGCCCACCGATGGTGAACGACTGGAAGATGGCCGCGGGCTGGTTGGTCGCCCGCTCGCCGAGCTCGTCCTCGAAGACCGCGAGGGAAGCCTCGGGGATCTGGTCGATGACGTCGATGTTGCCGCCGAGCAGGTCGGCGTACGCGCCCTCGGGAGCCGTGTAGAACTTCAGCGTCAGGCCGCCGTTCTGAGCGACGCGCTCACCCTTGTAGTCATCGTTCTTGACGAGGTCGATCTGGACGTCGTGCTGCCATGCTCCCTCCTTGGCGAGCATGTACGGGCCGTTGCCGATCGGGTTCTCGCCGAAGGCGTCCATGTCCTCGAAGGCGACATCGGGCAGCGGGTAGAACGCCGAGTAGCCGAGGCGGGTCACGAAGTCGGAGGCGACGTCACTGCTCAGGTCGATCGTGAAGGTCTGGTCATCGACCTCGGTGAGACCGGTGAGCTCGGAGTCTGCGTCGGGGTTGAAGCCGACGATGTCGGCGAACCAGGACTGGTTCAGTTGCGCGTTGGAGAGCTGCGCACCGTAGTTCCACGCGTCGATGAAGTTGTGGGCGACGACGTCTTCACCGTTGGTGAACTTGTTGCCCTCCTTCAGCTTGACCGTGACCTTGTTCGGCGCGTCGACCGTGATCGACTCGGCCATGTCGTTGACGAGAGCACCGTCGCCGTCGTAGAAGGCGAGACCTGCGAAGACGGAGTCGAGAATCTTGCCGCCGTTGACCTCGTTGGTGTTGGTCGGGATCAGCGCGTTCTCCGGCTCGCCTCCGTTCGCCGAGATGATCGCCGACGCCGAGCCCTTGGAGCCCTCATCGCCGGAGTCGTTCCCGCCTGCGCAACCGGCCAGCGCCAGGGCGCCGACCACGAGCAGAGCGCTGCCCGCGAGGGCAATCCTGTTTCGTTTCACTTTTCGTCCTCCTGTGGACAGTGCTGAGTCTGCGCGCTCACCATCGAGCACGCAGGGATACCTGAGCGTAACCCGCCGCTTGGCCCCCCGCCGCCTTCAGCTAACGAACTGTTACTGAGTGGTGACCATCCGTAACACCCGCGAAACACCTGGAAACACCGGGAAACACAGGACGGTGTCGCGCTTCCGCACGGAAGCGCGACACCGTCTGCTCAGATGCGCACCGGCTCAGGCGAAGGCCTCCACCGGCGGGCAGGCGCACACGAGGTTCCGGTCGCCGTACGCCTGGTCGATGCGACGCACGGGCGGCCAGTACTTGCCGGCGACGAGCGCATGGACGGGGTAGGCGGCTTCCTCCCGCGTGTAGGGGTGCTCCCACTCCCCCGCGATGAGGGATACCGCGGTGTGCGGTGCATGCACCAGCGGATTGTCGTCCGCGGGCCAGCGCCCCGCCGCCACGGCTTCCGCCTCGGCCTTGATCATGATCATGGCCTCGATGAAGCGCTCGATCTCATCGAGGTCCTCCGACTCCGTCGGCTCGACCATGAGCGTGCCCGCGACGGGGAACGACATGGTCGGAGCGTGGAAGCCGTAGTCGATGAGGCGCTTGGCCACGTCGTCGACGGTGATTCCGGTCGCCTCCTTGAGCGGACGCAGATCGAGGATGCACTCGTGCGCGACGCGACCGTTCTCCCCCGTGTAGAGCACCGGGAAGTGGCCGCCCAGACGCTCGGCCATGTAGTTGGCGGAGAGCACGGCTGCCGCCGTGGCACGACGAAGACCGTCGGCACCCATCATGCGGACGTACGCCCACGAGATCGGCAGGATCCCCGCGGAACCGTAAGGAGCCGCCGAGATCACACCGCCATCGAACGTGTATCCGCCGAAGTGCTCGGCGCGCTGTGCGAGCGGGTGCGAGGGAAGGTAGGGGGCGAGGTGCGACTTCGCCGCCACCGGACCGATGCCGGGACCTCCCCCACCATGCGGGATGGCGAAGGTCTTGTGCAGGTTGAGGTGCGAGACGTCGCCGCCGAGGTCACCGAAGCGCGCGTAACCGAGCAGCGCGTTGAGGTTGGCCCCGTCGACGTACACCTGTCCGCCCGCGTCGTGCACGGCGGCCGTGATCTCGACGACCTGCTCCTCGTACACACCGTGCGTCGAGGGGTAGGTGATCATCAGAGCCGAGAGGTCGTCGGCGTGCTGGGCGATCTTCGCGCGCAGGTCGTCGAGGTCGACGTTGCCGAGCTCGTCCGTCGCGACCACGACGACCTTCATGCCCGCGAGCACGGCCGATGCCGCATTCGTGCCATGGGCCGACGAGGGGATGAGGCACACGGTGCGGTGGGTGTCGCCGTTCGCGTGGTGGTACCCGCGGATGGCGAGGAGACCCGCGAGCTCACCCTGCGAACCGGCGTTCGGCTGCAGCGAGACCGCGTCGTAACCGGTGACCTCGGCGAGCCAGCCCTCGAGCTGGTCGATGAGCTCGAGGTAGCCCTGCACATCGGACGCCGGGGCGAACGGGTGGATGCCGGCGAACTCGGGCCAGGTGATGGCAGCCATCTCGGTGGCGGCGTTGAGCTTCATGGTGCACGAGCCCAGCGGGATCATGCCGCGATCGAGTGCGTAGTCTCGGTCGGAGAGACTCTTCATGTACCGCATCATGGCGGTCTCCGAGCGGTGCGAGTGGAACACCGGGTGCGTGAGGTACTCGTCCTGACGGAGCAGGTCTTCCGGGAGCCCCCGCAGCTTGTCCCCGCCGAACATGCCGAACGCGCGGTCGTTCTTGCCGCCGAAGACAGCCGTGACGTGGTGCAGCTCGCCGAGGGTCGTGGTCTCGTCGACGGCGATGCCGACCGTGTCGGCGTCGGCGACGTGCAGCAGGATCCCGTGATCGTCATGGGCCCGAGCGGCGAACTCCGCCGCACGACCGGGCACGCGCACCTGCAGGGTGTCGAAGAAGTCCGCGTGCACGACCTCCACCCCTGCCTCGGTCAGCCAGTCACGCAGCAGCGCCGCCTTCGCCGTGGTCTGGGTCGCGATCTCCCGCAGCCCGTCCGGACCGTGGTACACGGCGTACATCGACGCCATGACGGCGAGCAGCACCTGGGCGGTGCAGATGTTCGACGTGGCCTTCTCGCGGCGGATGTGCTGCTCGCGCGTCTGCAGCGAGAGACGATACGCGGGCTTGCCGTCGGCATCGACCGACACTCCGACGAGGCGACCGGGGAGCTGACGCTCGAGGCCGGAGCGGACGGCCATGTAGCCGGCGTGCGGACCGCCGAAGCCCATTGGCACGCCGAAGCGCTGGGTCGTGCCGACTGCCACGTCGGCGCCTAGTGAGCCGGGAGAGGCGATGAGGGTGAGAGCGAGCAGATCGGCGGCCGCGACCGCGAGAGCGCCGGAGAGGTGCGCGGCGTCGAACACGGCCGACGGGTCCCAGACGCGACCGGATGCGCCGGGGTACTGCACGAAGACACCGAACAGGTCGGCGGGCAGCTCCTCGCCCGCGGCGAAATCGACCGTGACGATGTCGATACCGAGAGCTTCCGCGCGCGTGGCGAGCATCGCCTTGGTCTGCGGGAGCGCATCCGCGTCGACCGCGAACACGGTCGACGCCGACTTCGATGCGCGCCGCGAGAGCAGCATCGCCTCGACCACCGCGGTCGACTCGTCGAGCATGGACGCATTGGCCGTCGTGAGCCCGGTGAGTTCGGCGACCATGGTCTGGAAGTTGATGAGCGCTTCCAGACGCCCCTGGGAGATCTCCGGCTGGTACGGCGTGTAGGCCGTGTACCACGACGGGTTCTCCAGCACGTTCCGCTGGATCACCTGCGGCGTGATGGTGCCGTAGTACCCCAGGCCGATCATGGGTCGGTTCACGGTGTTGCGCGAGGCGAGCACCCGCAGCTCGGCGAGAGCCTCGGTCTCGCTCGCGGCAGAGGGGATGCGTGAAGGCGCGTCCGGGGAGTCGGACGACGGCCCGGTGTAGATCGACGCGGGCACGGCCTGGCGCATGAGCGCCTCGACCGGGCTCAGCGCGCCATCGGCCCCTGGGGTGTCGAGACCCAGGGCCGCGAGCATCGTGCGCTGCGCGGCATCCGTGGGTCCGATGTGACGATCGGCGAAAGTGACCACTGGTGAATCAGCCCTCCGTGAGTGCGACGTACGCGTCGCGGTCGAGCAGTCCGTCCAGCGCACCGGCTGCGACGGAGACCTTGAGCAACCAGCCGCCCTCGAAGGGCGCGGCGTTCACCAGCGACGGATCGTCGACGGCCGCGTCGTTGATCTCGACGACGGTTCCCGATACCGGCGCGTAGAGTTCGCCGACCGACTTCGTCGACTCGATCTCGCCGACGACCGCACCTGCGGTCACCTCGGTGCCGACGGCGGGGAGCTCGACGAACACGACGTCGCCCAGCTTCTCGGCGGCGTAGTCGGTGATGCCGATGGTCACGGTGTCGCCGTCGGCGGCGATCCACTCGTGCTCTTCGGTGTAGTGGAGTGCGGCGAGGTCGGTCATTTGGTCCTCCGATAGAAAGGCAGGGCGGTCACGGTCGCGGGGATCTTGGTTCCCCGCACGTCAAGGAATACTGCGGTTCCCTCTTCCGCGGAAGATGGGGTCACGTAGGCCATCGCGATCGGGTGGCCGAGAGTCGGGCTGAGAGCGCCGCTCGTGATCTCTCCGAGCACGGATCCGTCTTCGTCGACGACGGCGTATCCGGCGCGTCCTGCCCGCTTGCCCTCGGCGACGAGGCCGACCAGGACCGGCGCTTCCGATGCCTCTGTCGAGTCCTCGAAGGACGAGAGCGCCTCCTTGCCGACGAAGTGCTCCTTCGCCGTCACGACGACACGGCCGAGTCCGGCCTGCGAGGGGCGGGTGTCGGTGCTGAGCTCGTGGCCGTAGAGAGGCATCCCGGCCTCCAGACGCAACGTGTCCCGGGCGGCGAGGCCCGCAGGAACGAGACCATGCGGTTCGCCGGCAGCCAGCAGAGCGTCCCACAGGGCTGCGGCGTCGCCGGCAGGAACCAGCAGCTCGAAGCCGTCCTCCCCGGTGTAGCCCGTGCGTGCGATGAGCAGAGGCTCCCCGCGGAAGCGCGCGTCCGCCCAGGCGTAGTACTTCTGCTCCGCCCAGGGCGTGCTCAGCTCGTCGATGCCCGGCGTCGCAGCGAGAATCGCCTCGGCGGCCGGTCCCTGCACGGCGAGCAGCGCGAACAGGTCGGACACATCCTCCACATCGACACCGCGGTCGCCCAGGAATCCGGCGAAGGTGCGGTCCTCCCCCGGAGCCAGCGGCGGAAGCGCCCGCTCGACGAGCGACGGAAAGTCCCGCACGCGCTTGGCGAATCCCGAGTCCACGAAGCCACGGTTGCCGGCGTTGGCGATGACGAGGTAGCGGTCCTCCGCGAGCCGATACGCGATGACATCGTCGACGATTCCGCCGTTCTCATTCAGCATCAGCGAGTACTTCGCCTTGCCGACCGTCATGGCGGAGATGCGACCTGCGAGCGCGAAGTCGAGGAACTCGGCCGCCTTCTCGCCCGTGACGAGGAACTCGGCCATGTGCGAGATGTCGAAGATCCCCGCGTTCTGGCGCACGGCGTGGTGCTCGGCGAGGTCGGAGGTGTAACGCACCGGCATCTGCCAGCCACCGAAGTCGGTGAACGACGCGCCGAGTGCCTCATGGCGTTCGCGCAGCGGGGTGTAGCGGGGGTCGGACATGGAGTTCTCCCGGGCTGTGTCGGGCGGAACGGCGGCATCGCCGTTCCTCGGAACTCCCCCTCTGTCATGGGCCTGAGAGCTTCACCCGTGCACGGAGGCGGGGTTTTCACCGTCGGCGGATCCGCACATGAGACGGATCGCTTTTCAGAGTGGCCGGAACCGCGCGGTACGCGTACCTGAGAGATTGGCGGGGAGGCTTGCTCCTTCGGTGCCCGGCTGCGTTCGCCGGGGCTCTCCCGCGTGGGTCATTCGGCCTGTCTTCAGTTGTGGGTTCAGTCTAGCCGGTCGGCCCGTCGGTGCCGGATTCGCTCGACGCGCGTTCGAATCGCGCGAATGGTCCCATCCTGGACTCGGAAGGGACCATTCGCGCGATTCGAAAGCGCGATTCGAAAGCGGGGTGCGGTGCGGCTATCCGCTGATGCCGAGTTCGGTTCGGACCTCGTCGCGGAGG
>NZ_BJOG01000011.1 GCF_006540085.1 Microbacterium oxydans
GACGGGCCGGCTCGAAAATCGGCTCGCGGCGATCAGGTGGGCGGGGTGCCCTGCCCTGCCTGCTCGAGGTGCGCGGCTCGCCACGCGCTCTCCTCGCTTCGGGAGAAATTGCTCGCTTCGGCCTGGGCTCCGCAGCTGCATTCGACGATCGCGGTGCGGTGGGTTCCGTGTCCCTCGTATCGCTTGGGGATCGTCAGGTGGTGGCGAGCGTGTTTTCCGGCTCTCCCCTGGGCGCGATCTTCGTGGGCTTCTACGGCCTGCAGGACGGTGAGGCCTGCGTTGCGGCAGCGGAGCAGCCACCCGGGGTCCGGTGTAGGGAGGCTTCGGCCTGCGATCTCCGAGCGGACGGTGATGAGCCAGGGGCGAGGTGGTGCGCTCGAGGCCGCGGTCATGCTGTCCTGCCAATTTGGTCGAGGTGTACTCTCTATATATTAGGTGTCATCAAGGCTCTATTTGTACTTGTATCGGAGGTTGTCATGGCTGGCCAGATGATCGGCTTCGCGGAGATCGCGGAGAAGATGGGCGTTGTGCTGCGGCATGCCCGAATCGCGGTGTCTAGTGATCCGGACTTCCCCGAGCCGCTCACCCCGCCGGGCTTTCGCTCGCCGGGCTGGGACGAGAAGGTGATCGACGCATACCTCGAGAAGCGGACGGAGCGATCGTTCGGGCGAGTGGGCCGGCCGCCGGCAACGGCTGAGGGGCGCCGTGTGAAGCTCTCTGCGGAGCAGAACGAGAAGATCCGTCACCTGGTGCGTGAGCATGGGTCGATCGCCGCTGCGTCCCGTGTGCTGGGGATCTCGGAAGTGACGATGCGTACCCGTTTGAATGGTCGATCTTCGTGGGTCGATGCGGAGTTCCCGAAGCTGGCAGCGCACCTCGGAGTCTCAGAGTCTGAGCTTCGCGGAGAGTGAGAGGGACGATGGAGCTGAACGAGGTCTGGAGCGATCGCCGACTCGGCATCGCTCTGATGAACCGTCTCAGCGCTTTCGGTCGACGAGGCCACGTTGACACTCGTCTGATCGCGAGGCACTTCGAGGTGTCTCCCGGGACGGTGCGCCGGTGGATTCGGGAGGGCGTGCCTCGCTCGAGGGTGGAGGCGCTGCGCGAGCTCGTGCTGCCGCCGGCGGCGGTGCTGCGTCAGGAGGACATTGACCTCGCCTACGCCCGTGAGGCGCTGTGGGATATAGGCGGCCGCGGAGCGCCCGTGAGCGATCTCTGGATTGAGAACGGGTGGCTCAAGCCCCATTCACTCGCGGTGGTCCTTTTCGGCGACCGTCAGCTGTGCACGGCCCGTCTCGGCCGCTCTGATGGTGATCGCACGTTCGCGCGGATGCGTGCCGACGGCGGCGAGGTGATCGAGCTCGTGGAGACCTTCAGGAACCGTTTCGCGGCTCAGATCGCCAAGATCGAGCTCCTGCAGTATGTGTCGGAGTGGAGGGTCTCTCTTCCCCATGGTGCGGTGAGTCGCGGCCACACGGAGGCCTGGCTGGCGTCGGCGCCGCGGCCGACGCTCGAGGAGCTGCGGACGCACCCGGCCGTCAAGATCCCGCACACCAAACCTCGGAAAAAGACGAGCGCCTGACCGCTTGATTCCCCGGGACATGAGAGAGGGCCGCTCCCAGCTGGGAGCGGCCCTCTCTGTGTGACGTTCACGCCAGGCGTGCGGCGAGCTCGTCGATCTTGTCGGGGCGGAAGCCCGACCAGTGGCCTTCGTCGGTGACGATGACCGGCGCCTGCATGTAGCCGAGCGACTTGACGTGCTCGAGCGCCGCGGGATCCTCGGAGAGGTCGTGGAGCTCGTACTCGATGCCCTTGGCATCCAGCGCGCGATAGGTCGCGTTGCACTGCACGCAAGATGGCTTGGTGTAGACCGTGATCGACATGTTCACCTCCTCTCTGCGAGTTAGGGAGCTGCGGCAGATGCCGCGTGCTCGGTGACGGTGATGGTGAGGGTCATGCTGGGTGCGTCGGTCTTCGAGGTGAAGTCCATCGTGAGGCCGCCTCCGAAGTTCTGGCGGACGTACTGGGCGACGGCCGCGAGGACCATTTCGGTCGCGTCTTCTTTGTCGAGAAACTGCGTGCCGGCCTTGTCGATGCGACCGATGTGGATCGCCTCGTGGAATGCGGCAGCCTGGACTCCGTACTTGGCTGTTGTGGGCTCTGACATGCTCATCTCCTTCGGTTAGTTGGCTCGGGGGTCGTCGCCGTATGGGTGCTCGTCGACGCGGAACTCGTCGATGCTGCGGAACTCCCAGTTGTCGGGGTAGCGACCATCGCTGTAGAGGGCCTGCAGGTAGCCGAGCGCGGCATCTTCGCCGTCGGTTGCGGCGATCTGCATGAGGGTCGAGTACTCCTCGGCGGTGATCTTCACCTGGCTGTTGCGCTGGCGCATGCCGTGGTCGCTGTCGGCGATGCCCTGGTAGCCGTGGACGCGGACGCGGACCGGCTTGCTGCCGGTGAGGGCCTTGTGGTGCTGCGCTGCGCGGCGGAGGGTGCGGGCTCGGCCGGCCTTCGTGGTGACCGACTGTCGGTTCTTTGTGGTGATCTTCTTCAGGTTGTCAGCCTTGGGCTTGTTCTCGCCGCGGATCCACCGCTGAACGGTGCGCTGGCTGACGCCGAGACGACGGGCCGCCTCTTTGGTGTCGACGCTCTCGGCGCCGCCGCGGACGGTGCCATAGACGTTCTGCAGCATCTCCTTGATGCTCACGTCTTTCGCCGGCGTGGGTGTGCGCCCGGAGAGGCCGGAGAAGATCTTGTTCCGCCGCGCGGCGGGGTCCTGGGATGGTTTCTCGCTCATCGTCATCTCCGCTTAGAAGGGTTCCGTGAGGAAGGCTTTGCCCTCGTACCGACCGCGCCCGGTGAGGAACTGCAGGTGGCTGGCGAGGTCGGTGACCCCTTCGGGCTTGAACTGTCCGAGGCCGCGGCCGAAGTTGCGCTCGTGGCCAGGCCATGCCTTCGCGGGGTCGGACTCGTTGCTCGTGTAGAGCACGGTGTCAGCGGTGATCGCGACAGGCCACCGGCCGGTGTCGGTGCCGATCTGATGCACGCGGCGGATGATCGCGCCCCGGGCCTTGGCCTGGATGGCGTGGTACCGCTCGGGGGCGAAGAGGTCGCGGCCGCGCTGGTGCTCGAAGCTGGCCATGAGACCGAGTCCGCGCTTGTAGAGCGTCTTCACTACGGCTCGAGCTGCGATGTCGTCCGGGTCGACGGTGTCGAGGGTGATGAGTGCATCGCGGACCTTGCTGTACCAGGTGTCAAGCAGCCTGGTGTGGTTCTCCCAGACGTACGCCTCCTGGATTTCGAACTCGTAGCCGAGGTCGATCGCGATCTCCAGGGTGGGGGTGGTCACCCAGGTCAGCTGACCGGTGAAGTCCTCGTCGCGGTTCCGCGGATCCAGCGGGTTCGGGTAGAGCCACTCGCTCTTGGCGGGCATTTCGATCCGCCAGTATCCGGGGGTGTTCTTGTTGAACTGGATCGCGGAACCGGGCTGCATGTAGGTCGGGGCGCCGACCCCGAGCTGGAGGCCGGCGACTCCGGCGAGGTAGGAGCCGCCACGGTCGAAGCCGTGCACGTACGTGTGGCTGAGTTCTTCCTCGGTGGGCTTGCGGTGCCAGTTGATGTCCTGCTCGAGGGAGGCGATCTCTGCCGGCGGAACCGGGTCGGAGGGCGCGAACCGCAGCAGGCGCTGCTCCTTGTTCGGCGCGGTGGTCTTCATGAGGTCGTGGCAGGTTGTGGCTGCAGAGATCGAATAGGGGGCGCCGAGCGCGTCAGCGAAGCGCTGCAGTCGACGGGCGACGTCGGCCGGACCAGCTGCTCCCTCGAGCATTGGCTGGAAATCGTCCTTGAGGGCGGGGATGATCACGAACCGGCCGCGCAGCTCCGGGTTCTCCGGGTGCCAGATCCGCGTCGTCGCGTTCAGCGACCGTTCGGTACCGCCGACCTCCCAGCCGGCGTCGATCGCGTCGGTGATGAACGGGATGTCCTTCGTGCGCTTCTTCAGCTCCTCGGTGAAGTCGAACGTTCCCGGCTCGGGGAGATCCTGCAGCGGGAGTCCGAGCTGCAGGGCGGCCCCGAGGGTCACGAACAGCTGTCCGTCCTCGGTCTTCCAGCCGTTCTTCGCACCGAGGCGGAAGTGAGCGATGAGCTGGGCGACGTCGCCGAGGTGGCGGATCGGGTGAGGCAGCTCCACACGCTCTCCGGACGGCATCCAGAGCCCGTCGACGTGTAGCACGGCCGCTGCACCCGTGAACGCGCTTGAGGACGGCGCAGGGGCCTTGGGTGCCGCGACAGGGCGTGTGGCGGCCGCGGGCTGCACCGGAACAGCAGGAGCCGTCACGGGCTCTGCTGTTGGGGCCTCAGCAGCCGGGAGGGCGGCAGGACGCTCGCCCGCGTCGACCTGGTCGACGTCGAACAGCGAGGGTGCGGTGTGCGGGCCGTCAGACGGCCCTGTGGGGCCTTCCGAGCCGTCTGCGGTTGTCGGGGTGTCTCCGTCGCCGCCAGCGCCGATGAGGGCCGAGAGCGGGATCTCCCAGACGCGCTGCAGCACGCCTTCGATGCGGCGGCCGAGAGCTGCGCGGCCGCCGTTGTCGGGAGTGACCCATCCGTGTGCGATGAACGAGGATCCGATCGACATCGGGGTATCACTGAGGCTCTCGCCGGCGCCACGGGCAACACGGGAGATGAGCTCGTAGGTGACTCGCGGGTGCAGCAGCAGCTTCGCGTCCGCACCTTCGCCCTTGATCGCACCGATCCGCGGCCCGTTGGGCAGCAGCATGTCGTGCGGCGGGTTGCCGCGCACGGTCCATCCGAACTGCTGGGCGTAATCGGGTGCGGCGCCGTCGGTGGTGCTCAGGTGCGCCATGTTCGTGGCCAGACCCTCGCGGATCAGCTCGATCGTGGTCATACCGGGGTCGCCGGCGCCGTGGTCCTGGCGGCGGATCGCGACGTGGATACCTTCGATCGCCCAGGTGAGGAACTCGTCGGCTTCTTCGCGGCTGAGCGCGCCGACGTCGACGAGCATCCGCAGCATGATGTGGACGCCGTGGGTCGCCGCGACGGCGGCCTTGGTCATGCGGCCCTTCGCACCATCGGCGTGCGGCAGCGGTGCGATCCGCTTCAGCCACATCGTGGAGAGAGTCTCGTTGCTCGAGGGTCCCGGGGTGTCCTCGTCGAAGAATTCCTTCTCGAGCGACCGGCGGTGCTTGCACAGCCACTGGATCAGTGCGGCGCCGAGAACGGCACGGGCCTGGCGGCGGTCCTTCTTCTCGAGGTCGGCGAACGTCTCGGGGGTGTTGGGGATGTCTCCGGGGCTGATGCCGATCGTGAACACACGCTGCAGGCCGGAGCCGTGCAGCCCGACCTGACCGGTGGCGATCACCGATGCGTCGATCGGCTTGCTCTCGGTGGTGCCGCCGCGGGCCTTGCCGATCACGCGGGGTGCGCGGTCGAAGATGGCGCGGGCGAAGTTGTCGATCTTCGCTTCGGCTTTGCGGGCGTCCGATGCGTCGACGAAGTCATCGGCGAGCACGGGCATGTGGCTGACGTGCTGGGCGAGGAGGCGGATCATGCCGATGAAAGAGCCGCCGGCCTGGGTCGCGGACAGGATGGTCTTGCTCGCCCCGACGCGGTCGTTGAGATCGGGGGCGAAGTAGTGCATGGCCTGGCGGCCGCACGAGGATTTACCGGAACCGGGGGCACCCTCGAGGTAGGTGATCAGCGGGACCGGTGCGAACGGTGCTTCCCAGACCAGGCCGAGGAGCGGGGCGATCACGCGAGCGGGGAGCTTCTCCCGTAGCGATTCGGTGCCCTGCAGCCAAGCCTCGCGCAGCACCTTCGGGTCCTGGGTGGGCTCGGGGACGGTGAGCTTCTGGATG
This sequence comes from Microbacterium oxydans, assembly GCF_006540085.1. Taxonomy (GTDB): domain Bacteria; phylum Actinomycetota; class Actinomycetes; order Actinomycetales; family Microbacteriaceae; genus Microbacterium; species Microbacterium oxydans. Next base: position 5,874 of record NZ_BJOG01000011.1, read on the forward strand.
CTGCCGGGCATCCGGACGTCGACGTCGAGCTGGCCGCTACTGGTGATCGCGCCGCCGCCGTGGACGAAGAAGTCACCGAGGTCAGTCTTGCGCCACCCGGTTGCGGTGTAGATCCGGTTGTACGAGGACGGTGCACGGCGGGCGCGGTGGATCGCATTCCAAGCCATGTCGCGGCCGCGGCGGGAGGAATCCTCGAGCATGCCCGGCCAGCCCATGCGCTGGTGCCACTCGCCCTTCTGCAGGGTGTCCAGATCCCAGACGACGGTCGAGCGCTCGACGATCACGTTCTGCTCGTCGTCGTATAGCGGCCGTCCGGTCTCGGGGTCGCGGGACCAGCGGGAGAACTCGACGACCATCTCGCTCAGCGGGGATGCCGTGTTCTCGTCACCGTCGTCCTCGAGCGAGGCGGAGGCAATCTCCGCCCAGCCGTCCATGATCAGGTGGAAGCGGGGCTTATAGCCGCCGTCCTCGTCCGGGACGTACTTGACCTGCACGGTCTGCCCGTTGCGGACCCGGTACTCCGTGCCGATGTTCGGGGCGCCATCGTCGCCGGGGATGAACTCGTGGCCACCGAATCGAGGCGGCTCCTCGGCTCCGTCGACGCCGTCGGTCTCGATCGGGGTGACGCTCTGGTCCTGGTCACGCCATGCTGTGATGCTCACGGGAGGGCGAATGTCGGCGAGCTCGTGAGCTTCGCGGGCGATCTGTGCGGCCTGGTCGATGATCGCGTCGGCGTTATTGAGCGCGTCGTGAGTGATCGGGTCGTCGCCGGAGTAGTCGATCCGTGCCCGGGTGAGGGTGTCGACCATGCGGCGGAAGCGGATGTCGGACTCGGTCGCCCAGGTTTCGGCTGCCTCTCGGTGCTGGGGGGCTGCGGGGCCGGCGGAGGGGATCAGTTTGAGGTGGGCCTGGATCTCGCGTCTGCACACGTCGACCGACTTGATAGCCCGCTGCGCTTCGCCGACCGCGGCGAGCAGGGCGGACTGGCGGGCGGATATCTCCTGAAGCTCGTCGGCTCCGAGCCCTACGGCGAGGTGGTCGCTGAGATCGGCCTTGTCCATGTCGATGGCGGGGCGCAGCAGCGTGACGGATGCGGCGACGTCCTTGAGGAGCCGGTGCATGGTGACGCCGCGCTTGTACCCGGCAGCATCGCAGTCGACGACGACATTCACGGTCGCGCCGGAAAAGATCGTGACGAGCTCCTCGGGGAAGCTGCCTGCACCTTGGGCGTTCGTGGTCGCGGTCAGCCCGGCTTCGATCGCGTTGTCTGCGTCCTTCTCGCCCTCGACGATCCACACCGGGGTGCCGTTGGCGATCGCGTCGAGCAGCTCGGCGTGGCGGTACAGCACGGGGGCGAACTCGGCGGGCTTCTTCGTGAGCCAGCGCCCCTTCTCACCCATGAACCGCTGCCGGAACCTCTTGTGGGTGGTGCCGTCGAGCTCTGTCTGTTCGCGGATGACCTCCTCGACCACGTTGCCGGCGGTGTCGGCATACGGGTAGGTGAGAACACGCTTCCAGGTGGCCTTCTTTAGACGCTCCTCGAGGCCTGCGTCATCGTCCTCGGTGATCCGGCGCGGCACCTTGTGTGTGGGAACGAACTTCGTGCGGGTGGCGCGCTTCTTCCGCTCGCCACGCTCGGTCTCAGGCAGCGGCTCGTCGAAGAGGTCCTGCGGGGTCAGATGGATCGCGGCGGCGATGTCGCGGTATTCGGCGTGGCAGGTGAAGCAGTTGAACAGGACGGCGCCGCGGCGGCTGTCCCACTTGACGCTGAGGGAACGGTTGGAGTCACCGTGGACGGGGCAGAGCGCCATGAACTTGTCGCCGCGGATCGACTCGGGCTTGAAGCCGCCGGCGTCGAGAGCGTTCCAGACGCGGTCGACCGAGGAGCGCTGCGTAGCGGTAGGGGGCGAGATCAGCGTCACGTCAGCTGTCCTCCCCCGCGCAGAGCACGGAGGAGACGAACAACACGACTAAGTATCTGGTTCAGAAAAAGACAGAACTGCGCTACCATGGTGCTCGAACACCTCCTTACATGTTCAACAAAGGGCCGGTTTTCCGGTTCTTGTCCCTCGACAGGACTTACAACTTCACAGGATCGGATCTACCGCCAAGTAGATGTCGAACCTCACCTTCTTCGAAGATCCCCCGAGCGCCAACTCGCGGGGATCTTCTTCATTTCTAGGCCGATCGCGCCAGAGGCCGCTCCTTCCGTGCGATGGCTGCACGAGCGCGAGCAGTCGCAGCTGATCGCTGTTCCTCCTCGAGCCCCGAGAGCTGCTGCTGCTTGCGTTCTTCCGCAGCTGCAGCTCGCTCAAGCTTTGCTTTCTCGATCTCCTCGAGCACATAGCCCGGGATCGGCAACCCGTCTGCCTCAGCGAGGCGCATGGTCGCGTACGAACCGACCGGGATGCCGAGCTTCTCGGCGTGCTCTCGGTAGACGGCTCCCTGGTCAGCGGGAGGACGCACTGTGAAGGCGTCTCGGTCACCGCGGCTCTTGGGAGGCATGCCGCCACCATAGCGGCTACCTGATTCAGCATCAAGGATTGCGTGGCGTGTCCGCGTGTTGTCTTCACGCTAGCCATAGGTGCAGATTGCCAGCGGGATCGGACATCCGCTCTGAACATATTTTTTCGTAGGCTCGCGATGTGTATAGACGGTTGTCTTCTGGTGGTAACGGGTAACAGCGGTGACATTGGTGGATAAAAGCCAGGTCAAACAGTATTAAATCCTGTTACCCGCTGATTCTGGGGTGGTAACGAACGTGGTAACAGGATCGCGAGGAGTTTAGGAAAACCGCCGGTCAAAACAGAAAAGAGCTTCCACTCGGAGTGAGTGGAAGCGCTCCTCGCCTCAGGCGGGGTTCTTGGTAACAGGGCCTCTAGGTGACCGCTGACAGAGCTACATCCCACACTCGTACGAGCTTTCCGTCGATGCGTCGCCCTACTGTTCGGGCCTTCCCGGAGGACGACGGCAACGCCCTGAGGAGTGAGAGTCCCTCGGAGATCTGCCGGGTGGAGTACGGGAAAGAGCGTCCTTCGCGAGTTGCGATGGATGTGGCGCGGCTGATGGTCTGGGCTGGATGCAGGAGCACCCGATCTCCCCGGACTATGCCGAATTCGGATGCGCCCGCCGCGCGGATGATCAGTAGGAGCTCCTGAGCAGCAGTGCGACTGTCCCCGAGTCCTCGATCCCGATCGGGCTCTTCGTGGTCCTGGTCGATCGCGCGGAGCGCTCGAGCAAATGGGTCGGCGAAGTCGGGACTCCACACACTCTCGAGGTCGTCCAGAGCGGCGCGCTCGATCACCCACGCCTTGCGTTTGATCCCGTTGTGCGTGCGGGTTACGGAGCTGTGGGTGCCTTCGCCGGTTACCACGCCCAGGTTGAGGAGTCCCTCGCCGATGTCGCGGACGTTCCAGGGGAACTGTCGTCCGTCTCGAGTGGCCCGGTCTTTCACTCGTTGAGTCGCTGGGGTTGGTTGGACGAGCAGGTGATCGCCGCGGGTCCAGCTGATGTCGTCCAGCTCGATCTCCGGCAGATATCGAAGGAAGTAGTCCGCGGCCGCGCTGAAATTGATGGGCAGCAGCGACACGTCATCGCGCCCCACATAGCGTCGCGCCTGTGCGTAGGTGATCTTGAGGACGTCGGGGACGGCTGTGAGGCGCTGGACGTCCCGAAGGGCAACGCGGATGGCAGAGCCGAGCGCTTGATCGTGGAGGTCCTCCCCTCGAGCGCGTAGCCGACGAGCCTCCTCGACGAGCTGCTGCGCTTCCTCGAGGTTGCGGGGCGTGGTGAAGCCCTGTGATTCGGCCCCGGTCATCGTTCCTCGCTCCCCGGATGCGACCCGCGGTTACGTGGGTCGTCTTCCTGTTCACGGATGTACTGCACGAACCCGGGAATGGTGATGCGCAGTCGGCCGTGTCCTTCGGTCTGGATCAACCCTTTCTCGAGCAACTGCGATCGGACGTCGGAGAGGCTGGTCGTAGTGACGCCTCGAGCTGCGGCGATCGCGGCACGCTCGACGCCGTCAACGCCCTCCTGGAGCCATGAGAGTGCGACGAGGAACTTCTTCTCCGCGGGGGTGGTGGCGGACCAGCGGGCGGCGAAGAGCGCGTTCATGTCGCGGTCGACGATGCCGCGGGCTTGCTCAACGTGCTCGAGGGTGATGGTGCCGCCTGGGTCGGGGCGCCCTGCCGCTGTCCAGGCTGCGTCGCCGTACAGCTGCACTGAGTAGGGATAGCCGGCTGCGAGTGACGTTGCTCGCTCGAGGGCTGGTGGTGTCCAGGAGACGCCGACATCTGCTGCGGGGTCTCTGAGTGCTGCGACCATGGCGCCGATGCTGAGCATCTCGAGGGGGCGGTAGGCAAAGCGCTCACTGAAGGTGACGGCGCTGGCGATGTGCTCGGGGGCATTGGAGAGTCCAGCGGCGAAGACGGCCACGGGGAGATCGGGGGCTTCTGCCTGGAAGTGTTGCCAGGCGGTGGCGAGAGTTCGGATGCCTGCAGGGTCAGCGGACTGGATCTCGTCGACGAACAGGATGAGTGCTGGCGTGCGGTCACGGTTCTTCGTGACTGTGTTGAGGATCTCTTCGAAGTCGCGGGCCTCGAGTTCGCCGGCTGCCGGCGTCGGGTCGCCGCCGGTCGTGATGGAGGCGATGCCGGGAATGCCGAGGGTGAGGTTGGCGGAGTCGAGGTGTTTCGCGATCGCCGCGGCGCGTGGCCATTTCTGGGTCTCTTTGCGGATGCCCTTGAGGAGTTGCGCGATCAGGCCGCTTTTCTCGCCGCCGGTGACCCAGATGCAGAGCACGCCGCGTTCTTGGGCGCGTCGCTGGTAGGCGCGAAGGAGGGATGTCTTTCCGATTCCCCGCTCGCCATGGTCGACGTTGATGCGTCCGACGAGCTGCTGCAGGTCGACGAGGATCGAGAGCCGTTCATCGAACTCCTCGAGGAGCTCGCCGCGGCCGGGGACGGATCGCGCGACGACGCCGGGTGTGTAGGGGCTGCGCTGCATCATCCCGCCTTCCGATAGGTTCCGATAGTTCAAGACCAATTATCGCAAGCTATCGACCTGATGAACAGAGCCTGCGCTATCCGCCGTTGATCGCCGGCCCGTCGAAGTCAGGGATCTTGCGGGTCAGTGGCGGTGCCGGCACCTGGTGTCCGCAGTCGCCGCAGCGCCAGCTGCCGGGCTCGTCCCTCATCAGCGTCCCGTCGACCGGGCATGCCGGCTGCGTGGACGGGAGGATCGTGAGAGCGTCCATCGCCGCGCGCAGTGCCTCCGGGGGCACGACGTAGGCGGGATCCCACGCGATGAACGACTGTTCTCTGCTCGAGCTGCGCATCCGGATTCCGACGGCCCGGGCCGCACGTCGCAGCTCACGGCGGAACTCGTCGACGGGTGCGGGGATTTCGGACTGTAGGAGAGCGATGCTGCCGGCGTGCTGCAGCCGCGCGACGTACGCCTGGTAGTTGATCGCCATCTTGGGCATCAGGCGGCGCCGTCCGCGATGACGGTCACGACCCAGTCGCTGTGGTCGGTGTCGGGATCATCGGTGTCGAGCCAGTCGCGTACCTGCTGCTCTGCTCGCTCGAGGGATCCCACTTGAGTCTGGACCATGCCCGCGATCCACAGCTCCCAGCCTCCAACCCACTGAGTGGCCCTCGCGACGATCCGTACCGTCTCCAAAAAGCTCTGGTCGCGCGAGTTGACGATCGCCTCGCAGTCCTCGCAGGGGCGGAACGCTGGCAGCTGGCGCGCGAAGCCAGGACCGTTGAAGAACGGCACCGTTCCGCACACCGATCGCCCGCCCTCGTAGAAGTGCTGCCGGCCTGGGCTCACGATGACTCCCCAGAAGGCGTCCTCCACGTTTCCCTGCCACCCGCTCGGAGTGCGGACGCCGTTCGGCTGCGGCCGATCGAGCAGCTCCACTGTGCCATCGGTCGGCCGCGCGAAATCTCCCATCCACTGCGGGGAGTTCTCGAGAATGTGGGTGAAGTCGGGATCGTCCTTGGATTCCGGCATGATGAACGATTCGACGGGGATCTGTTCGCCGTTGGGCAGCGTCCAGGTGAAGCGGACCAGGTCGCGATACTGGACGTCGTTCCAGGAGATCTCCATAGGTGCACCCTCCGTGTGCGGGAGCGCGGCGAGACCGCTGCGCCTAGCTACAAGCTACTGGGGCAACCGCCCGGGACCAGGGGCGAGCCAGAAGGGGATCTCGCCGGTGACCAGCCATAGGACGAGCGTGATGAGCATGTAGCCGCCGCCGACGATCCCGAGAGCCGTCATGAGCAGAGTTACGACCATCTCCGGTTTCATCGTTCTGTGTTCTCTTCATCGGAAACGGGGCGTCGCACGACGTTTCGGCCCTCGAAGCTGACTCCGGGTGCCATCGGAGGAAGTTTCTCGCCGATGGGCTCCCAGGTCGCGACGTCGATGTTGCTTTCCAGGGTCCCGGACTCGATCCTTCGGTTGAGCTCGAGGCGAAGACGTGCCTCAGCTGTGGGCGAGGCCGTGATGAGAGAGCGCGAGATCTCGGTGAGAGGGGTGACGCCCGGCGCGGTGGGAGTCAGGCCGAGAATGTCCATCCTGAGCTGTGGGTCGCGGTCCCAGAACTGGATGAACTCGGTTCCGCTCGGGTCGAAGAGGTCGATGTACCACGTCACCATGGCGACCTGGTCGAGGTTCACGAGCTCTTCCACCTCGGGATCTCCGCGACGCTTGCTGCGGTGAATCGAGATCTGCCCGGAGTCGTCGACGACGAGAGTCACCTTCGGACGAGTCAGGCGCAGCAGCAGGGAGCCGGCCCCAATCGCCAGGAGCAGGAGGAGAACGGCCGCGCCGGCGTAGCCGAGGCTCTCCCACCAGCGCAGGGGCAGGGGCGAGCCGAGTTTCGTGGAGATCAGATCCAAGGCGATCGCGCCGGCAACGGCGGCGACCAGCACTAGAGCTGTGGTCAGGATGATCGTTGAGAGCGGGATGAAGGGTCGCATGGGCGAGGTCCGATCAGAATGCGGCGATGGAGGCGGCCGCTGCGGCGACGACTGCGCCGGCGATGAGGTACGGGCCGAACGGGAGCCGCTGACCGGACCCACGGCGCGCGATGAGCGCGATCGCGTGCGGGGCGCTGAGGAGGTAGGCGAGGACCGTGGCGGCGATCACCGCGGTGATGCTGTGCCAGCCGAGGAGGAGGCCGATGACAGCCCCGAGCTTGACGTCTCCGTATCCGATGGCCCCGAACAGGCTCATGGCCGCGTAGGCGCCCCACAGCGCCGCTCCGAGGCCAACAGCGCCCAGGAGACGCCACCAGTCCCCGGAGATGGCCGTCTGAGCCGTCAGAGAGGCGCAGACGGCTGCGGCGAGGGGAAACAGGAGCCTGTTGGGGATCCGGTGCTCGCGAGCGTCGATGATGCTGATCGGGATCCCGAAGCTGACGAACAGCGCGAGCGTCAACCAGCTGGCGAGGTTCTCGTCGACGAGCGCGGTCAGTCCGAGCAGAACGCCGCCGACCGCGGCGGCCGCGAGGGGCTGCCAGGTCAGGGTGCGCGGGGCGGCGCTCTGCTCGAGGACGGTCATGGTTGTCAGCTGGCCATGGCGTGGCGGCCGCGGATGGAGTTGATGAGTTCCTGCGTCTCTTCGTCGGGCTCCAGTCCGTCTTCGATCGCGTCGAGCTGCAAGTGCAGCTGGGAGACGATGCGCTCGAAGGCGACCATGTCGCCGGCGAGGTGCTCGGCGCGCATCGCGTTGCGCCAGGCGAGCTCGTTGCTCGGGTCGATCTGTCGGCCGACGGATGCCGCGAACCGGGCGTTGGGGATGTCGCCGGCGCGCAGGGAGCGCGTGGCGAGCTCGTGTGCGGCATCGGCGATCTCGGCGATCATCTCGGTGCGGATCCGCTCGGCCCAGACGTAGCGGCGCTCGGCCACCCCGCTGAACGGCTGACCCTTCACCAGGTGCATCGCCTGGACGAGGTCGGTCGTGTCGGCCGAGGCCGGATCCGGCGTGACGAGCTCGCGCCACACGTCCCAGTCCGATCGCACCTCAGAGTGCAGGCGGTAGCCCTGCGTTCCGACCTTGGGCACGAACTCCTCGCCCTCATTCGTCTTGCCGAGCCAGCGCCGTGCGCGAGAGGTGAGACCGTTGCGGCTCTTCTGAGCGCTGTCCCCGCGCGGGTCCTTGCCCGGCCAGAGGGCGGCGTGAACGTCGACCGCGGTCGCTGGCCCGTGCAGGGCGAGGAAGGCAATCAGCTCGGTAGCCCGGGCGGTGTGAGACATGGTCGCGGTGCGGGGCTCGGGGCCGCGGGCGCCGTGGATCTCCACATTCCCGAGCAGCTGCACGTATGGGATGCCGAACAGTTGCACGATCGGTCGCATCGGAGCCGGGACCACCGAGGCAGCCGCCGTCGCCGGCGTCTGCTCGACGGCAGGCTCGGCCGCCTTCTCGGTGTCCGCGGCGGCATCCTCGGCGGCGGCGACTGCGGCCTCCGGCTCGGCCTCCTCGGCGGCGGCCACCTCGGCAGGGCCGGTGGTGATGGACGGGAGCATGCTCTGCAACACGTTCTTCCACTCGCCGTCGTCCTCGTGCTCCTCGTCGACGTCGCCGTCGCTCTCCTCGTCCGCGGCCGTGGCGTCGACGAGAGCCGGCTCGTACGCCGTGGTCGTGATCGACACCTCGGCCTCGGACGGGAGCTCGTCGAGTTCGAGCTCCAGGCTCTTCGCCTCCTCGCCCTCCGCGGGCGCATCGGTGGTCGCGAAGAGATCGAGGATCCGGCGCAGTTCCTCGCCGTCGATGATCTGCGGCGTAAGCGGGATGCCCGTATCTGCGCTGGGGATCTGCAGCGTGGCCTCAGCGCCGGTGTCCGTGGTGGTGGAGGCGACGACGTTCAGCGCCCACTCCCCTGCCAGATGGCCGGACGAGACCGCCGCGATACCGACGCGGGGGACGCGCGTGACGAGCTCAGCAAGCTCCGCAGCCTGCTCCGGTGCCGGAAGGTCGCCGAGGAGAACGATCTCGGGGAACCAGCCCTCGGCGTCGACGCCGGTGGAGCGGGCCTCCTCGATCGACTCCACGCCGAGCTCGGCGAGAGTGCGGTCGGTGTCCGCGGCCTGTGCGCGCAGCTCCTCGAGCAGCCGGTCGACGTCGTCGACGTGGCGAACGCGCCCGGTGTCGAGAGCGACCGGCAGGCCGGGTGCGACGCCCACTAGGGTCACGCGGAGATCCTCACCCCACTGGCTTGTGGCCAACTCGATCGCGAGGGCGTTCATCGCTCCCCCGACGAGCTCCTCGTTGCCGGCGAGGTTGAGGGCGCCGATGAACTCGAGGTCGACCAGGAGGTGCGCGTTGAGCGGGTCCTGGCCGATGGTGACCAGGGCAGGGTATGGCGCGCTCGGCGTGCGGGTGAGAGGCGGGAGCTGTCGAGGATCGACGCTCCACGCAGTGCGGTCCTCCGAATCCGCAGCGAACGGCGCGGGGAGATCCGTAGGCGCGTCGAGGAACAGGCTGATGCCGTCCTCGGCCAGGCGCAGCGCGTACAGCGGCGGGAGTGCGTTGTCGGAGTCCTGAGCCCAGACGGCGAGGTGGCGCAGTGCGTGGTCGACGTCGTCGATGCCGAGACGCTCCTCGACCGCACGCAGCTCCAGCTCCATCGTCTCCGCATCACCGGAAGGCATGGCGATCCGCTGGCCGGCTTTCCGTTCGCGCTGCTGCTTACGGCGCCGTACAGCGAGAACGCTGAGCAGCCCGGCAGCTGCGACGGCACCGATTCCGCCGGCAGTGCGGATGTTGAAGATCTCGTCGATCCAAGAGGTGCCATCGGCATCATCGTCGACGACGTCGACAGGCGCGTCGACGACGGGGACCTCCGGCCGGTGCTGCGCCTCTCCGATCGGCTTCTCGACGTCCGTGGCTGCAGCGCCCGACGTAGCGGTGTCCTCGGCCGAGGTGCCGGAGGTAGCCGGGTTCTCTGCTGCGTCCTGGTCTGCGGTCTCATCGACGTCGTCCACGATCGGTGCATCATCGACGACGGGCGCCTGGTCGACTATGGTGGCCTCAGCGGGAGGAGTGACCGCAGCGGGAGCCTCAGCTGCAGAGGCAGGAGCAGCTCCGGGGACGGTCACGACCCAGCCGGGCATGATCATGTTCGGATCGGTGAGTTTCTGGCCGTCTGGCTGGATGGTGCCGCGAGAGGCGTCTGCAATCTCCCCGAAGCGCTCTCCGGCGCCGAGCTCGTCCTCTGCGATGTCCCAGAGAGTGTCGCCAGTCTCCACGACCACCGACTCGGCTTCCGTCGATGCCGGCGCCGAGTTGGCGGCCGTTGTTGCGGCGTCCGCGGGGAGGGTGAGCACCCATCCGGCATTGAGCCAGTGATCGGTGGTGAGCGCGTGGCCGTCGGCCTGTGTGACGCCGTAGTTCAGCTGCGCGATCTCCTTCCACCGTTCGCCGTTGCCGAGCGTCTGTTCGGAGATCCGCCACAGCGAGTCTCCATCTTTCACGGTGAACGTCGGGGCATCCGCTGCCGGCGTCTCCGCTGCCGCCGGTTCCGGTGCCGGTGCAGCGTCCGCAGCGACAACGGTGGAGTCAGCTGACGCGGTCGCCGCAACGGGCGTGGAGGTGTCGGCCGGTGCATCTGCAGCGACTGCAGCGAGCGGTGCGGCGACGGTGGAGAACATCACGATGATCGCGCCGAGCATGGCGCCGGAGAGCTGCTGAGGAAATGAGAAGGCGGGGATCTTCGGTGCCTTGATGTGGCGGACGCGGGCGCCGGCCTCGATGACGAATCCGACAGCGAAGAACGCCCAGAGAAGCCACCCGACGATCGGCAGGATGGTGCCGATCAGGAAGTGGCCACCGTAGTCGGGCGTGGTGAGCATCCGCAGCAGCCCGTCCCACGAGGGGATCGGGTTGCCTGCGAAGACGATCAGCCCGACGGGGATGCCGACGAGCAGGACGACCAGCGCGACCAGCGCACCGAGACCTCTGAAGAACCTCATGATCCTGCTCCTTCTCAGTTGTTGACTGACTGCATCTCGTTGACCTCGAGCTCAGCGTTGCTCTGGGTCGTCAGCGGGATGGTCCCGCTCTGTCCGCCTGCCTGCCACTCGAACACCCACTGGCTCGTGGCCGTGACGTGATAGCGATCGCCAGGACGAGACTCGCTTGTCTGCGTGTACTCATAGCCGCACGTCGGGCTGTTGGTGACGCCGGCGCTGGGCGTGTACGCAGTTCCAGGGTTGCCACAAGTGACGGAGCCACCGTCGCCCATGTCCCACCGGATCGACGTCACCCGAACCGAACCGGTGACCGTGATCCCGCCCTCGGTCTCGCTCACCGTGTAGCCGTTGTACGTGGTCGGGCTAGGGTTCGCGACCCACAACCACACCGGGACACCGACATGCGTGCGGCGGTACCCCCACTCGGGATTCACCTGCGGCGCCATCCCGACTTCAAACGCCTGGACGTTCAGCCGAGCTGAGATCAATCGAGCGGCCTGGGCGGGAGTGATCCCTCCGCCGTCCGGAGGAGTGGCAAACCATCGGGACACGTAGAAACCACTCCCGGGATCGCATGGCTCATACCAGGCGCCTTCGCCCTCTGCCTTGCCTGCAGGGGGCGGGGATTGCGGGTCGACGAGCTTCCAGCAGGGACCCTCTTCCCCGCCGCCATCCCCGCCGCCATCGCCGGGATCTTCGCCACCCGGACCTCCAGGGACCTCTACCTCGATGATGCACTGGCCCCACTCGTCGTACTGAGCGCACCCCGCTGCGTTGGCAGCCGGAGCAAACCCGATGGCAACCAGAATCAGGGCGAGTGCGCCCAATAGGCCTGACCTGATTACTTTGCGCATTCTGTGCTCCCCGGATCCTGCGTGTAGCTGATGACGATCCACCGGCTCTCGGCTTTCACGAAACGGGCGACAACCTCGACCTTGACCGGGGCACCTGGCGTGATCGCCTGCCCATTGGCGTCGGTTCCAGTGAGGCCGCTGTAGTCGAGGCATCCGTAGAGGATGGGCTGTCCGAACTCTGACTCGGTGACGCCATTCGCGCGAGCGGGTGCGGCGTATGACTGTCCCTCGAGCAATGTGAACTTCACGTTCCCCTTGGACTTGATGGACTTCTCGGCGGCGCTGGCGATCGAGCGACGGGCGGCTTCCGCTGCCGAGTCAACTGCGATGGTGTCGATGAGAGCAGCGTCTTCAGGGTGTTCGTTACGGATCTCGTCCCAGATGCGGAAGTACTCCTGAGCGGTGGCGTACCCGGCGGCGATCGCGTCGGTGTCGCTGGCAGGTTCCGTCGCCGCGGTCTGCGTCGGCGTTGGAGTCGGCGAGCTCGTCGACGATTCGGTCGGCTTGGGTGTGGGCTCAGCGGTGGGGGTGCACGCGGTGAGGAGCCCGAGCGCGAGGACGCCGGCGGCGGTGATGCCGGCGATCGTTCGGATGGCCTTCATGGGGATCTCCTTCATTGGGTGAGCAACGTGGCGTTGGCTTCGCCCTCGACGGGGAGGGTTTCGACGCCGAAGAGGCTGATGAATCGGGTCTGGACGTTGGACCAGACGCGGACGGTGATCTCGCCGCCCTGTGCGGTGGCGGTGCCTTCGTAGCCGGCGGCGCGAAGGTAGTCGAGAGCGACTTGCTCTGCTCGAGCAGAATCCATGGTGGAGGTTCCGAGGGATACGGCGTCGGCGCCGATCGCGCTGGTGCCTGCTCGAGCTGCAGAGCTGGCGACGAATTGCGCATCCTCGTTGCCGTGGTACGAGATCGCGCTGTCGATAACGACCCCGACGAGGCCCATGAGGAGGGCGATGGTGAGGACGAAGAACGCCATGACCCCGCCTTCTTCGGGGTCGCGCTGGCGGAGCTTGGTGATCAGCTGTCGCATTATTCGCGCTCCTTGTACGGGTCAACCGGCGATTGCTCGGTGACGGTCACCACGCGCGTTCCGGGGATCCCGGGGAGCGCGATGTCGGACAGGTCGAGTGTGCAGGTTACGGTGGCGCTCACGGTGCCGACAACCCCGAGCGGGGCGTTGATGCCGGAGCTATCGATCGTGACCGAGAGGCTGGTGCAGTTCACCCCGGCGTTGGCGAGAGAGGCTTCGGCCATGTTGCGGGCGTTGAGCTGCGCGGCTTCGGAGGTGCTGGACAGGGATGCTTCACGCGCTGCGGCGCCAGCGGAGGACTTCACCGACAGTTCGGTCATGCCGATGCGACCGAAGGCGACTAGGGCCAGGACGAGGATGAGGAAGAGCGGCGCGACGAGCACGATCTCGGTTGCGGTCGAGCCTTGCTCTCGCTGCATCATGCGGCGGATCCAGATCTTCATTCGATCCACCTCTCGACAGGGGCTGTCGCTGTGCGCTCGATGGCGCCCCACAGGTCGAAGAACGAGTTAGTTCGGCCCGTGACGGTGACGGTGACGGCGGTGTCGTTGCGGGTGATCGTCACGCTCGCGTCGAGGAGGTTCGAGGCGTGGGAGTCGATGTAGTCGTTGCCGACGGAGGTTGCGTTGGAGACGTTGCCCTCGTAGAGGCGGGCTTCGTTGAGTGCCACATTCGCGGCCGACTGTGCTGCGTTGCCGGCGTCGTACCAGATCGCTCCTTGGATGGCCACGAAGACCATGCCGGCGAACAGCGGGAAGAGGAGCACGAACTCCACGTTGCCGTCACCGCGCTCCCCCGACACCCTCTTGCGGAGAGTGTGGAGAAGCGCGGTGACGCGACGGGAGAGGTTCATGCTCAGAACGGGTCGACGATTTCGGCGAGCCGGGCTTCGAACCAGCCGCTCACGATGCCGTAGACAATGCCGGCGAGGACGATGACGCCGATGATGACGAGGACCCAGGTGACGAGGCTGTCGCCCTGCTCACGCCGGCCTTTCATGTCGTCGACGAGACCGTCGAAGTAGACGCGCAGGAAGATCGCTGCGCGGGTGATTGGGTTCATAGTGCGGCCTTTCGTTGCGGTGCTGTTGATAGTCATAGGTGGCGATTTCGTGGTTGATCGGACATCACCCCGTGAGATTCATCAGGAACGGGGTCATGAGCATGCCGAGCACCACCATGGCGACGGTCCAGCCGCCGATCGAAGTGAAGTCGTCGCTGATCTTGTTTGCCTTGGACATCTCGGCCTGGAGTACCTTCACGCGCATCCCCTTTCCGGTCGCCCTCAGTGTCTCATATATGGAAGATCCGTTCTCGTCCGCGGTTCGGGTGATCCGGGCGACTTCAGCGAGCTCGGGGACCCCGATGCTCTCGGAGAACTGGTTGAGTGCTTCCCAGGCGGGGATGCCGGAGAACCGCGCACGGTTGAGCTCCTCACGGATCCGGACGAAGACCCAGCTCTTGCCGATCTCGGCCGCATTGGTGAGCGCGACGGTGGGGGGTGCGTTGCGCTTGCGCTCGGCTGCGACGAGCTCGAGGTAGATCGCGATTCCGCGGGAGAACTCTTCGCGTGCTGCCTTGGAGGCCTTCCTCAGATCACGGTCTGCACCCGTCCAGCCGATGACGGCGAGCGGCAGGCCCAGGACCGAGATGGGGAGGGCGATACCGCCGACGCCGACCATGTTGAGCACGAATGCCAGCAGGCTCGGCGCGATCAGCAGCAGCAGGGCGTCCCGGGTCTTCTGATAGAGGTACCGGTTTACCGGGGTTCCGACGAGCTCGAGATCTCGGACGGGGACCGTGAAGCCCGGGAGGTCGGGCAGTCGCCGGTGAACCCATGAGCCCACGCGCGTTTCCAGGTCGCCCCGAGTGTCCCCCTCGAGGGTGGGGATCGATCCGATTCTTTCGGCGACGGCGGAGAGGCGAGGCTGACGCGGCAGGAGAGCTGCGACCACGAGTGCGAGACCGGCGCCGATCAGCGCGCCGGGGATGAGGATGATCTGCCACATGGTTCAGCTCCTCGCGGCGTTGGGGTTGGCGAGGATCCGCGGCAGGGGCCGGGTCCGAGTGAGACGTCGCAAGAAGAACAGTGCGGCGACGTAGAGAGCCATCCACATGGCGAGCAGCAGCTGCCCGAGGGGGGTCTTGTACGGGGCGAAGAACGTCGACTGACCCAGGAACGGGAACGCGCAGAGAAGCACCAACGTGATCATGGTGATGACCTGGATGGTGCGCTGTGGCTTGACGCGGTCCGCTGCGATCTGACGGCGGCTCTTGACCTCGTCGAAGACATCCTCCGCCAGGTCGTCAAGGGCGCTGGCGAGGCCCGCTCCTCGCTGCTTCGCCGCGAGGAGCAGCTGCGCGACGATCAGGTCGCCCGTGGCGTCGTGCAGGTCCTCACCGAACGCGCTGAGAGCATCCTCGATCGGCCACCGGCTGGTGAGTCGAGCGGCGAGGCGTTCGACTTCCTTGCGGATCGGCGGAGGGGTCGAATTCACCGACGTCTGCAGCGCGGATTCGAGACCGATGGAGCCTCCGGAGATCATCCCGGACAGGCTGCGCGTCCACGTCTCGAGCGCCTGCAGCTTATCGATGTCGTCGTTGTCGACCTTCCCGCCGATGAGGATGGGCAGAAGGATCGCGAAGACCGGGCCGGCGAAGATCATCACGGTCCACCCGGAGACCATCCACAGCAAGATGCCCAGGGCCAGGCCCGCGCCGCCGGCGATGACGTTCCGGCGGGTGAAGAACTTTCGTCCTCGTGAGACGGCCCGCTTGACCCTCTTCGGGAACTCGCGGCTGCGGTCCTCGGGTGAGGGGAAGATGCCGACGAGGACGATGAGTAGCCCGAGGAGTGCCAGGCCGACCATCAGCGGGAACGCTGCGGGGCTCATGCTGCCGCTCCTTCGATGTTGTGGAAGAACCCGCGATCGAGGCCGGCTTCGAAGAGCACCTCGTCCATGCCCTGGGTGGCGCGGCCGACGAGAATCTGTCGGCGAGCCTTGTCGAGGGCGTAGATCGGGTGCGCGACGGGGTAGCCCTCGACGGGCGCGACCTGGGAGATCTCGGTGATCATTCGCTTGATCGTGCCGTCGGAAAGTCGGACCTTGGCGACCTGGATGATGAAGTCGATGTGTCGCGCGATCTGGCGGTAGGCGTATTCGGTGGAGGCGTTGCCTTGGCTCTTCAGGGCGAGGTCGGCGAGGCGTTCGATGGCGTCGCTCGCGGATGCGGCGTGAAGGGTGCTGAGCGAGCCCATACCGGCCTGCATGGCTTGGAACATCGCGTCGACCTCGCCACCGCGGACCTCACCGACGATGATGCGCTGGGCGTCGAGTCGGAGCGCGGATTCGAGGAGGTTGACGAGGGTGATCTCGCCAGGCTGGCTTCCGTCTGCGGCGCGCTCTCCCAGTCCCGGGCGGTACTGCAGCGGCGTGACGATGAGGTGTCGGTCGCCCATGAGATCGAGGTGGAGCTCGCGCTCCTTCTCGATCGTGATGATCTCCTCGAGCGGGTCGATCTCGTTGGAGAGCGCACGGACCATGGTGGTCTTTCCCGCAGCGGGGTGCCCGGAGACGACGACGGACCGGGCTGCACGGATCATCGCTCTCAGGAGGTTGGCCATTTCGATGGTCAGGGATCCCTGACGCACCAGATCGTCGAGGGTGATGTCGATGAAGCGGTGGATGCGCATCACGATCTTGGGGCGCTTCGCGATCGGAGGGTGGGTCGCCTCGAGGCGACCGATGCCGCCGGGGAGATCCATCGAGAGAATCGGGTGTGCGCTGGACCAGGGGCGGGCGCTCTCCCCCTGTTGGGTGGCGATCATCCGGATCTCTTCGACCAGGTCCTCATCGGTCGGCGTGATCTGTGCGACCTTGACCTTCTTGCCGCCGGCGTACTTTACCCAGACGTTGTCGCAGCCGTAGATGTCGATGTTCTCGACGCGATCGTCGTCGACGAGCACCTGGAAACGGCCGAGGCCGTAGAGCCCATCGATAATGGCCTTTGCCATCCGCTGCTGCAGCTCTTGCGTCCACACGCCGCTGTCGCCGTTCTCCGCCGTGATCATGGCCATACGGTCTCTGATCACATCGAGGGCGTGAGCCTGCGCGATCGCGCGCTGGTCTGCCTCGTTCATGCCGGGCCGTTCAGTGATTGATCGCTGCAGCTGCTCGGCGACCTCACGTCGAAGCGTCCGCAGCAGCGTCCAGTCGACCTGCTCGCCGATCACGTACTCATCGACGACCGGAGCATCCGGAGTCGACGCCGGTGTGGCCGTGTTCGGCTGAGACCGGCGGGTGGGCTGGACGGGTGCCCCGGCCGCGGCGATGAGGTGTGCTGCCGGGCCGGATCGTGGCGTCGACGGGAGTCCGGGGATCGCTGCCGGGTCTGGGGAGGTGAAGGCGGGGAGATCGAGGAACGACTCGGCGCCGGTGTTGTCGTTGTTCGGGGTGCTCATGCTTCGCTCTCCTGCTGGCTCGGGCGGGCACCGAGGTGCTCTCGCCGCCGTGCGATGCGCTGCGTGATGGTGGCCTGTGCAGCGCGAATGGAACGGATGTATCCGCTGCTGAGGAACTTCTTGGGCGGCTCGAGTCCGATGCTGAAGGTTGCAGCTGCGCGGGGGTCGTGCTTGATCTCCGCCGCGACCTCGGCCCGCAGGTGCTTGGAGACCTCAGCGCGGTTCCACGTCTCGAACGGGGTGTCCACGAGGAGGAGGTCCAGGTACTCGCCATGGCCGGCGGCGGCGAGCTGCTCGCGCAGCTCAGAGGCGGCTGCTGCGGTTGCGAAGATGTCGGGCAGTGAGGGGTGCATGACGAGGAGGACGCTGTCCGCGATCTGCAGGAGCGGGATCCGAGGGTCACGCGCCGCGAGTCGGCCGAGATCGACGATGACGTCGGTGCCGGCGCTGTCGAGGGTGCTGAGGACCGTACCGAGGCTCCCCCAGAGTGAGTTCATCCCCTGCCCGGCCGACACGTTCGTGAAACCGAGGATCACGTCGCGCTCCTCCGTCAACGGGATGCGCTGTTCCGAGATCTCGTCTGCGGTGAGTGTGCCGTTCTGCTGCGCGATCGCCAGCTGCGTCATGCCCTTCGCGTGAGGCTGCTGACCGCGAAGATAGCCGAGCAGCACGCTCGAGGTCTTCGCGGTATCCGCCTCGACGAGGATCGCCGGACGGTGCCAGGCGAAGGTCAGAGCGAGCGCCGTGGTGGTGACTCCGGGGGCGCCGGAGAAGCTCGCCAGAGCGATGACCGCCATGGGTTACTCCCCTCCGCCATCGAGGATCAGTGCCACACGCCCGGTCGTCGCGCGAGCAGCGAGGGCTGCGGCTTCGTCTTTGGGGACGATCACGTTGACGACCCAGACGCCCTTGTCGAGGTCCTGGGTGACCGTGAACACAGTCGCCGGGAACGTCTTCGGAGTCTCGGCGGGCGGGTCTCCCTGTGCGACGGGAGTTTCGACGATGCGGATCTTGTCGCCGGCTGTCAGCGGCGTCGACGGCATCTGAGGACCGCTGAGCGTGAACCCGACGACCGACTGATCCTCACCCACCTCGATCCGCGCGTTGAAGGCTCCGGGCGTGATGAGCGAACCGGCAGGAAGATCCACCGTCGCGGTCTGGCCGAGGATGTCCCCGGACTGGTCGACCGGGATGGCATCCGTTTTCTGGCCGGCGGCGAGCTCGATCGTCGTCAGGTCGCCCTGCTCGATCTTCTCGCCCCTGGTGATGTCGGTCGAGGTGACGAAGACCGTCTCGGTGTGCCGGGCGTTGCTGATGTAGAACCAGCTGCCCAGCGCACCGACGATGACGAGTGCCGCACCCGCGGCTATCACGCCGGGACGCCGCCGCGACCTGGTCGGCGGGAGTCCCGGCGTAGCTTCGGCGCTCGTGTCGGCCTTCTTGCTGCCGCGACGCTTCTTGTTTTCGGTCTCCGGTGCTGTCGTTGTCATGATCCCGGGTCCCCCCCTGGTTGGTAGTTAGTTGGCTTCGGTCTTCGGTAGGAACTCGTCATAGGCGACGACGATCATCGCGTTCCTGTTCGGGGCGCCGAGCTGACGCCACAGATCCTCGAGGATGTTCGCGTTGTCCTCACGGACACGCACGATGAACGTCTTCGACTTCTCTTCCGGCGCAAACGTCTTCATCGTCCGGTTCGGGCGGTTGAACAGGCTGGTGGCCTTCACCTCGCCGTACTTCGCGCGGATCAGGTCGGGCAGCTGCTCGGCGGTGGCGTCGATCGCGTCGAAGAGGATTTCAGGGTGCGAAGATCCCGAGGTCTGCTTGTACGCCTCGTAGCGCTCGTTGATGCTCAGCGGCAGTGAGATGTTGATCGGGTGGTACGGGTTGGCGCCAGTCGACGCCTCTCCCCCGCTGGTCGCCGGTTCAGACTTCGGGGTCCTCGCCGGTGCCTCGACCTCAACCACGGGCTGTGACGCCGCAGCCTCCGGGTCGGTCTTCTTCTTGCTGCGCGGCTTCTTGGGTGCCGTCTCCTGCGCAGGCTGAGGCTCCTCTGCGACAACCTGCTTATCCACTGCTGCGGGCGTGTCGTCGAGAGCAGGCGCCACAGGGGCAGGAGACTCCACCGGGGCAAGTAGACCGGCGAAGGCGTTCGGAGTCAGCTTGGTTTCCGGGCTCATTTCACCTGCTCCTTCTCGTTCTCGGCGAGAGCGTGGATGATCTCGCCCGTCAGGCTGAGGTAGTCGTTGGCCAGACCGGCAGCGGACTCGCTCAACCGGGGCCCCTTCTTCTTGGCGGTCTCCTCGAGGATGGTCTCGTCGACGTCCTCCCCCGCCTTTCTTGCCTTGAGCATTCGCGCCCAGTTGATGCGCTGGGCCTTCTGCTGCTCGGCGTCTGCCGCGAGCTCGATGATGAGCTGGCCGCGGTCCCGAGCATCGACGCCGGCGGTCTGGCTGTAGCGGATGACCGAGGTGAACACTGGGGCGACGTCGCCCATGACGGTACGGATCTGTTCGGCCTTGCGTGCCTTCATCGCGACGGCGCGGGAGTCGATCGCGAACAAGACCGCACCGAGCGGCATGATCGTCGGGTTCAGTGGCCGGGTGGCGATCACCTTCTGGGCGAGTTCAACGAGGCCGTTGATGCTGCCGTTGTCTGGGGCGGTCGGGATGAGTACCCAGCGCGCGGCGACGAAGGCCTGTGTCAGCAGGTGGTTCTCCCCTGGGGGGCAGTCGATCAGGATCACGTCGTAGTTGCCCGCGATCTCCGCCAGCTTCTTCGCGAGCAGGTAGGACGGGTCTTCCCCGCGCATGGCCTTACCGAGGAGAGAGTCCACCAGGAGTGAAGTCTGAGGGCCGCCGGGGATGACGTCGAACCCGGGCCGCACGTTCTTCACCGGCTTCAGCTCCTGGTCGAGGATGAGCGCCTGGAAGAGACCCGCTCCCCCGTCGTCGACGTCGGTGCCCTTGTAGCCCAGCTCAACACCGAGGTGCCCTTGGGGGTCGAGGTCCATGCCGAGTACCCGATACCCGGCCTGCGCGAGAACTCCACCAACGTTCGAAGTGCAGCTCGTCTTTCCGACGCCGCCCTTCCTGTTGCTGATGGCGAGAACTCGCTTCAACGTGGCCCTCTCAGTGGCTGTCAGCATGACGACCACCGGCAGGGCATAGATGACACATGTGTTTGCTGCATGCCGCCAAGTGTACTCCTGATGACTGCTATATGGAAGCAACTTTGCAACAAATCGCGATGAATCTACTAGCAATCTGGTTGCCTATGTGATGCACAGAATCAACAAGCATCCTGCCAGCCGTACGCAAGTTAGCAACAAGCAGATACCGACCAGCATGCATGTAGGCAGTCGTTAGGCATTGACTATGCAGCCTGTCGGCAAGTAGATGAATGCCTACGGGGTGCCTATGCCATGCCTACTGATTATCGAGAGTCGGCATGGGGTGGGGGAGACCCCGGGAGCGCAACTTGCTACCTGGACAGGGGAGGCCTTCGGTGGCCATTCTCCTGCACGAGGACCGTCGGCCGGGTGCCGGTGGCGCGAGTGGGCGAGAAAACGCCCCCTGGGGCCGTCCAGGGGGCGTTGGCTGGTGAGAGCTGGAGATCGTGCGACCTACCAGCCGCCGTTCTCTCGGATGTGCGTCTGGATCGCTTCGACGAGGGTGCAACGGATGCGGTGGGCGCGACGGTTGAGGCTGTCGCGCTTGATGTCGAGTTCGTCGGCGAGGTCTTCACGGTCCTCGAGGCTGCCGAGGTCATAACGAGCCAGGAGGCGAACCTCGGCGGGGGAGAGGGTCTGAGTGTCGATGGCCCACCGCAGCACGAAGGCGAGATCTTCGACGGCTCGGGCGTTGTCGGTCGCCCAAGACTCCGGGTCCCACTCATCGGTGTGCTTGATCGCCTGGGTGCTCTCGACCGACTCCTGGATGATCTCCGGTTCGAGGATGACGGACTCGCCGGCGGTGATCTTGGTGATCTTGTTCAGGGCGTTCAGGCCGATGTTGGCGTGGATGCTGCTGGTGAGGTGCAGCGGGTAGACCCGGATCTCTTCCCAGACCGCTCCGATGGCGATCGCGACCGCATCCTGCGACGTGTTGTCCCGTCCCTTGATGTCACGAAGCGAAGCGCAGCTCCGGGCGAGGTGGACGGCCTTGGGGAGGAGACGTTGCAGGACGATTCGCTCGGCGAGCAGGTTGCCTTCGTGGCCCGCGACCAGCAGCTGGTGGAGCAGCTCGTCCTGTGCAGGACCGGTCAGTGCGTGAAGGAGGGTGAGCAGCTCGTCGGCGGTGTACTCGGCGTCGCCGAGAACGATCGTCTCGGTGCCGGTGCGCAGCCATTCGGAGCGCAGCTGGGTGAGCAGCCCTGGGGTCTGGAGTGCGGTGGAAGACATGAGTTCGGCCTCTCGTGTCGGGGTACATGGACACGAGCGACGTTCCTCACGAGGTCTTGCCCGAACCCTTACCCAGACGCGAGCTCACCTCGCTGCAGCAGCCGTCAAGCCACTCGAATGAGTCTTGAATTTCCCAGATGAGCGGCTAGTTATGTCTGCTATCTGAAAAAGACAAAACTCCGCTTGTCCGATCTCGCCTCAGAAGCCGACCCATGGTGTGCGACAGCGACCCAACCGGGCGCTGATGCGCTTGAGGAAGGGACAGGGCAGTGAGCGGAGCGGTGGCGGAGGAGTTTCCCGAGGATTTCGTGCGTGATGCCGCACGCGCTCTGCGAGCGATGGACGAGATCACTTCGGCGATCCCTGATCTCCACGACCGTCCTCTGGATCCGATGGCGCAGGAACGAATGCGGAGGGCGCTGGAGCCCGCGCGGCTGGGAGCGGCGAACGAGTCCGCCAGCCGCGTCATCCAGCTCCGTCTGCCGGGGGAGAAGGACTGATGTCGATCTTCAAGAAGAACGCTGAGAAGCCGGCTCCAGAGCCGAAGCCGGAGCGCGTGAAGAAGCAACGCGAGGCGCGGGGGAGCGGCCACACCAAAGGACGGTCGATGGCTACCACCATCGGCACCGTCGCTCTCGCGTTCTGTGTGGTCAGCGGACCTCTCGCGCTTCTGAACTCGTGCGCAGCGCAAGGGCGCCCCGTCGCCGCACCCGCGCAGAGCACCGGGACTGAAGGACTGAGCGTGGAGCACCAGGCCGCCGGCGAGTACGCCCTCGCCTTCACGACGTCCTGGTTGTCCGCCACCCGCAACGCTCCCGGGGACTTGGAGAGCTACATCGACCGGTCGACGTTCGAGGCTGGCCTGTCCGAAGAACCCTGGACCTACCGGGATCCCGCCGTGGCTTCCATCACTGCCGTCGACGACATCGCCACCGTCGTCGTCTCGGTCAGCGTGAAAGAGACCTCCTACGACAAGGACGGCGACGCCAGCGAGATCTGGGCACGTCGCTACTTCCAGGTTCCCGTGCTGGTGGCCGACCAGGGCTTCAAGGCCGCGACGCTGCCGACGCCGATCGCGCAGCCGTCGAGTCCGTCACTTCCCGGACTGGGATACGGGCAGCAACTGACCACCGCAGACGCCGCCGGCGCCACGGTCATGGAGTTCCTCACCGCGTACCTGACGGGCGCCGGCGACATCACCCGATTCATCTCCCCGGATTCCGACATCAGCGCCGTCTCGCCAGCGCTGTTCGTGCAGCTCGAGCCGGTGGAGCTGCGCACGGACACGAAGACCGAGGGCGAGCCCGCGGATGGCACCGAGATCCACGTCCTCGCAACGATCCGCGCGGCCAACGTCGATTCCCGCGCCCTGTCGTCGACATACGCACTCACCCTCACCGTCCGTGCGGGCCGCTGGGAAGTGCAGTCCGTCGACCCGGCGCCGCTGTTCTCGACCGCCAGCAGCACCACCACCACCGAAATCACTCCAACCCCGTCGCCGACCGGCGACACCGAGCAGTAAGGACACCGAAATGAACCTCTTCGATTGGATCAACACCACGTCTGCGGAAGCTCTCACGGCGTTCCGCACCGTCATGTCCCTCGTGGTCACCGTTCTCGCCGTGTGGCTCCCCAGCCGTGGCGGATACACGCTCACGAAGGTCATCGCCGCAGCGTTCCTCGCCGCGATCCTCCTGGTCATCATCTGGGGCGGCATCGAGGGCATCAAGGACGCCGTCGCACCTCTCCTGCCCAACAACGGCTGATCGCACGCAACCGACAACGGGGGAGTGATGGACAAGAATCTCGCACCGGAGACCGCCCGGTTCTTCACGGCCGCGCGCAAGTTCCCCAAGATGCTGGGGAAGCTGCCGGACGGTACGAGGATCTGGGGTGGCCCGTACACGCTGCTGCAGGGGATCGTGTTGATCCTCGCCGCCGCGGTGGCGCTGCTGACGAAGCCGATGTGGTCATTCGGCAGCTTCATCATCGACATCCCCGTCGCCGCGGCCGTTGCCATCGGCCTGGGCCTGCTGTCGGGACGGATCCCCACACAGAACCGGAACGTCCTCACTGTCGGAATGTCGGCGATGCACGCGATCGGCAGTCCCGTTCAGGGCCGCCGAAACGGCCGCAAGGTCACCATTCGCGTCCCTCACCGGGTTCGCAGCGACGCCGCCATCGACTGGTCGACCGACGAGCTCGAGCAGCTCGTCGACGTGCCGGTGGAACCGGCCGCCACACCGGCAGCTACGCCGGTGCCCGCACCTGTGGCTGCTCCTGCAGCTGAACCGACACCGACCCCTGCTACAGCAACTCCGCGCGCCGTCACCGGCGTGGAGCGTCTGCTCCAGCAGACCCGAGCGAAGTAGACCGAGAGAAGGACTGACTCATGCACCACCCGGCGATCGCCCTGACGAAGAACCTGATGTGGACCCGCTCCGGCGTTGTCTGGGCGATGTGGCGCCTGCAGCCGGCGAAGATCGGCGGACGTCAGGTCATCTACCCCTACGCCTCGTTCAAAGAGCAGCTGGCCGTCAAGGGCTTCCACCAGGCCTTCTACCAGCAACTGCGCGGGGAGGCCCTGCTCCTGGGGCTGACGGCAGAGATCGACCCGGTCGAGATCGTCCAGCGGATGATCGACGGCATCGACCTCGAGCGGGCCACAGAGTGGAAGGAGGAGGCGGAACTCACCCTCGATGCGCTCGAGCAGATCCCTCTCGGTACCCGCGCGTTCTGGCTCGCGGTCCCTCTCGCGGCCGAGGGCATCTGGGATCTCGCCCAGCTCTCTCTGTTCGCCGCGGAGGCGAAGGGACGCAACACGTTCGCCCTGCCTCGCCGGCTGCCCCCGTCCCCGATGGTCGACCGTGCACTCGAGGCGGCCCGGCAGATCGAGAAGCGGATCCCGGCGGCGTTCAACCCGACCCCTTCCAGCCCGGCCGAGATGGTGTGGGTCAACCTGCACAGCCAGCAGCGCGGTCTCGCCGCGGACACGGTGCCGACGCCCCCCACGCCCGCCGGAAGCAAGCGCGATCTGCTGGGGGAGCGGGAGCGCTCGGAGTTCACTCTTCCCGCAGCGATCCCCGGGTGCACGTTCGACGAAGGTGGACAGTCCGACGTTGCGCGCTGGAAGCGTCGCGTCCCGTTCAAGCGCCGCTACCTCAAGGTGCAGTCGGATGCCGGTTTCGAGCCCTCGTACCAGGTGCTGCAGCGCCTGGCCGGCGCCCCCAAGGGCGGGTGGGAGTCGCCTGGTGTCGAGTGGATGAGTTTCGTCGACCAGCTGCCGATCGACGTCGACTGGATCCAGCGCCTCACCATCAAATCCGCCCGAGATGTACGCCACCGCAACAAGAAGGCCGAGCAGACCCTCGGCGACCAGTACGACCAGCAGCAGACCGCCAACAGTCTCACGGGCGGGCGCGCCGACCTCGACGAGAGCCTGGAAAACCTGGGCGCGTACATCGCCGAGCTCAACAACAGCGAGCGCGAGGTCGAGGTCGAAGCCGCGATCTTCTTCGTCAGCGGAGGCCCCAGCCCGGAGGTCGCTCTTGCCAAGGCGCAGATCGTCGCGGATGCGTATGCCGGTACCGACTTCACCATCACCCACGACCTCGGCGAGCAGGAAGAGTTCTGGTGGGCAGGGATCCCCGGCGCCCCGACGACACGCATCATCCGCGAGGTCTCTCACATCACCTCCGGGCGGATGTTCGCCTCGGGAGTGCCTCTCGTCGGTTTCGAGCTCGGCGACCCGAAGGGCGCCCGCATCGGCGTCAACATCTCTGGCGGCCGCCCCACACCCGTGCTCAGCGACCCGGACGGCGCCATCGTCCACAACATGTCCTCGAGCTTCGGTGTGACCGGCGAGCTCGGCAGCGGCAAGAGCGTGCTGATGAAGTGCGACATGGGGGACACCCTGGACATGCTCGGCCGCGTGATCGCGTTCGACCGCACCGAAAAGCGCGAGTATGCGCACTTCGCCCGCAGTCTGGAGCCAGACCGCACCGCGGTCGTCGACCTCATGCGTCCTGAGTGGTCCGTCGACCCGCTGCGGATGTTCGGGCCTCGTCGCGGTGCGCGGATGGTCCAGTCCCTGTTCACCACGATGCTCGGCATCGCCCCTCGCGACGAGCGGGGTCTCATGCTCTCGAGGATCCTCGAGAAGGAGTACCTCGCGGCGCAGAACATCACCAGCCTGCCCGCTCTCGCAGCACACATCGAGCAGTTCAACAGCCCCGAAACCAAGGAGCTGTCCAACTCGATCCGCCTGGTCTCGACGAAGGACCTCGGCGAGGTCCTGTTCAACGGCGGGCTGCCGGCAATGGATGTCGACGCTCGAGCGATCGTCTTCCTCACGGCAGGCCTGACGGTCCCCGATCAGAGCGAACTGTTCAACAAGCACCTCTTCGAGGAGATGGACCTCGAGAAGATCGTCGGCCGTGCCCTCAACGCGATGCTCATCGGCGTCTCCCGCTCGATCTGCTTCCAAGACGACGACGACCTCGCCACCGCCTACATCGACGAGTGCTACGCCGTCACCAGCTCCCCCGAGGGCGCCCGAGACGTGAAGATTTGGGTCAAGGACGGCCGCAAGCACCGTGCCCGCGTCGGGTTGGGATCGCAGGAGGATACCGACTTCGGCAGCGCCCGCGGCCTGCTCCGCATCCGCTACAACATGCGCCAGACCGACGAGTCCGTGGCGTTCCAGAACGTGAAGTGGATGACCGGCATGAAGGAGGACGAGGACGTCAACCTCGGCCTGGTCCGCGAGGTCACCGAGCTGTCTCCCGTCGGCGCCGATTCCATGGTGCTCCCGGGCCGCGAGGGCGAATCGTTCATGCGCGACCAGCAGGGCCGGATCGGCAAGTGGCAGAAGTCGCTGCCGGAGCGTCCTCACCGTCGCGCCGCGGTGCTCTCCACTCCGCCGGCGAGGAAGGTCGCATGATGTTTGGGTTCTATGCACGCACCATCGACGAGGCGATCGTTCGTCCGTTCTGGGCGGTCCGGATCTGGGCGCACCGCCACCCGGTGCCGTTCCGGATCCTCGCGACCATCATCCTGACGTCGTTCATGATCGGATGGCCGACGATCGCCTTCGCCGCCGAGGACTCGCCCATCCAGCTCCTCCCGGGGATCGCGGTCAAGGACAGCGCCGGCATCCCGATCGCCCAGTACGTGCAGCTGCCCCTCGACCGCGGCAATGGGTTCGACGGCAAGCTCCTCGTCACAGGCCCGCTCGACTTCCTCTGGGCAACCCACATCTTCATCGTCTCGTGGATGCTCTGGCTCTTCGACTGGGTCATCTCGTTTCAATGGGTCGAGTGGATCGCAACGCCGTTCGTGCTGATCTCCGAGACCATGGAGCGGGTCTTCGGTCAGATCAACTGGGTCTCGTTCGCTCTCCCGATCGCCGGCGGTATCGGGATGCTGTACATCATGCTCGGCCGCATCGGGAAGGGCGCCGGCGAGATCCTGATCAGTGTCGTCTGCGCCTGTCTTGCGGTCGGATTCCTTGCGAACCCCGTCACGAACATCACCAAGGACGGCGGATTCCTCGACACCGCGATGAAGTACGGCGGACAGATGGCCGTGATCGTCGTCACCGACGACACCACCCAGATCGACGCCGACCCGAGCGAGACCCTGCAGACGGTGATCACCGGCCAGCTCGCCGACCTGTACGTACGAAACCCCGCCCAGGTGTTGAGCTTCGGTCACACCCTCACTGGCGACTGCGAAGCGATCTACAACGAGAAGATGAAGGGCGGCACTGAGGAGAAGGCCGGGTTCCTCTGGGTCCCCTACGAGGGCGCGATCACCATCGACGACGTCCGCGACGACGTCCGCGCCTGCGACCCCGAGGCGAAGAGCTTCAACGAGAACCCGAACTTCCTCTCCGTGATCGGCATGGTCGTGGTGATGAACGGCTCGACGAGCATGTTCTTCCTCCCCGTCACAATCCTGCTGCTGTTCATGCTCTCGGTGATCGGCGGTCTCTGGTCCGCTCTCAAGACGATGTGGCATGTCCTCATCGGCATCCTCCCGATCAACCGCAGCGCCCTGTGGCGCTCCCTCGCTGACACTGTCATCGGGATCTCGAGCCTGGTGTTCCTCACCGTCGGCCTCGCCGGTGCGCTCAAGTTCACCAGCGAAGTCGTGAAGGCGATCGCGAACGCCGGCATCCCTCTCATGGTCCAGATGGGGTTCCTCAACATGATGGTGATCGTCATCGTGTTCATGCTGATCCGCGCGAAGGTCAGCGCCAAACGCGCGGGCCGGACCCTGGCTGAGCAACTGTCGCGCATGGGCGTTCGAGGCGGGAAAGCCTCCCCGAAGCAGCGCATGGCGGCCGCCGTTGTCGGAGGCTCGCTCGCCACCGCCGCGATCAACGGCGTCGCCCGAGTCCAGGCAGCCAAGAACACCCTCCCCGCCACAGCCGTCACCAACAACTTCGCGACGCCGAGGGCGCTGCCGTCGACCGACATTCTCACTAGCGGACAGTCGGAGCCCCCCGCACCGGAACCTGCAGCCACGCCTCCCGGCGACGGCGACGGCCCCACGGGCACGCGCGCACCGAGGAAGCCGAGCAAGGGTCCCTCCCTCGGCGCTCTCGTCAGGATTGCCCGCGGGCTTCCCGGAGGTGTGCTTGGCGTCGCTGTCGCGGCTGCGAAGGAGGTCGGCTCGGCCGCCGTCAAGAAGTCGGTCACGAAGGCAGCGAATGCGGGCTCACAGGCCCTGCAGGGGGCCTCTACGGCTCCCAAAGCTGTTCCCGCACCCACCGAGCCCTCTGCGCCCTCCGCACCGCGGCGCATCCGTCTGAGCGAATCTGGCGCAGGGATCGTCGTGCGCCCGTCGGTCGATCGCCCGTCGACGTCGCCGACGTACCGGCTGCCCGCCAGTCGTCCCGCGATGAGGCTCTCCGCATCGCAGGATCTCCGCGCCCGGCTCGCGGCCAACCGGAGCAGTGTCCGCTGAGATGAACTGGAAATCGCTGCTCGTCGTCCCCGCCCTGTTCGTCATCGCGCCTGCACTTGCGGTGATAGCTATCGTCGCGACGCTGTTCATCGCGGTGGCGACAGGGGGAGGGAACGGTCAGAGCTGCGCCGCCGTCGATTCCAGCGTGCAGACGCTCGAGGTGACGAGCTCGACAGGCCAGAGCGTTACGCTCGGACCCGAGCAGCTGGCCAACGCCCGCGTCATCATCGAGGTCGCCGCCGAGCAGAAGATCCCCGCCACGGGCGTCAAGATCGCCCTCATCACGACGCTCGTCGAGTCGAAGCTGAAGATGTACGCCAACAGCAGCGTTCCCGAGAGCCTCGAGTACCCGCACCAGGCCGTGGGCAGTGACCACGACTCCGTCAACATCTTCCAGCAGCGCCCCTCCTCCGGGTGGGGCACCGTCGCGGAGCTCATGGACGTCCGCTACTCGGCGCGCGCGTTCTTCGGCGGCCCCGAGGGACCGAATGGCGGCAGCCCGCGCGGACTTCTCGACATCAAAGACTGGGAGAGCATGCCTCTTGGCGACGCCGCCCAGCGCGTCCAGGTCAGTGCATTCCCCGACCGTTACGAGGCCTGGGTCGGGGCGGCCGAGATCATCTCCACCACCCTCGGCGGCGGTGGAGAGTGCGAGCCCAGTGGCGGTAACGGTCAGGCCGCTCTCCCCCTGAACCCTCCCTACATGATGACCAGCGGCTTCGGCCCTCGAGCCGGTCAGGGCAACGCGAGCCGCTGGCATGCGGCCGTCGACCTGGTCAACCCTGGTGGAGCCTGCGAGAAGCCCGTCTACGCCGTCCTGGACGGAGTCGTGACCCGGTCCGACTTCCTCTGGCTGTCGATCAAACACCCGGACGGCTTCACGGTGTCCTACCTGCACATGTACGAGAAAGACCACCTCGTGAACGTCGGCGACCAGGTCAAAGCGGGGCAGCAGATCGGCGTCGTCGGCAACGGTGGCTCTGAGCAGGGGCTCAGCTTCGGTTGCCACCTGGATCTCCGTATTGACGTCACCGGCAACACCAACCCGCAGGTTGCGCAGCTACCGACTGTCGCGGACGTCGGCGGCGATCCCAACTGGGCCAACTTCGTCCACCCTGTCGACTTCATGCGGATCTTCGGAATCGAACTCCTCGAGGCTGGGCAAGGATAATAGGAAGCGCTCGGAGGGGGTGCCGGGTAAACTCAACGCACCCGACAGAAAAAGACAAAACGGCGGATTTCCGGTCTCGTCGTCTTGCATTTTCAAGACTTCCCCGAGGAGAGATCTCGACGTGGCTGCCATTGGAGCCCCCGACTCCGCCTCGCCCGACGCCGCACCCGAAAGCCGCCTACAGGGCTTCTGGATCCGCACGTCCGACCATGAGCGGCTCAAAGCCGCGTGGTGGGCGACACAGACCGTGCCCACCCTGGGCGCCCTGATCTCCGAGATCGAATGCGCCGAAGCTAATCGCCTCGAGCAGGACTTCAACGATGGACAGCCGTTCCCGCCGGCACCCCGCGGAGCCCGCGGACGCAAGGCCGGCGATAATGCCGACTACCGCATGCACAGCTACTACATCCCGACGACACCGCACCGGCGGCTACTCGCCGCCTGGTGGTGGACGCGCCAGGAGAGCGGTGGCTACGCCTCCGTCTCGGCGCTCATGGCCGAGCGGATCCCCGCTCGAGCAGAGGAGCTCGAGCGCGAGTTCAACGCCGGCAACCCGTTCCCGCCGGCGCCTAAATCGGCCCGCGGGGTAGACCCTGCAGCTGCACGCCGGCAGTCAGAAAAGCTCTCGGCGCAGTGGCAGCGAGCTCGTGAAGTTCGGGACGCCGACGCCGCATCCTCCGAGTAGCCTCCGATCTCATCGGAGTTGTCAGAAGTCTCACGAGAGTTGTCGTGGATCTTCCGCGGAATCATGCGGGACGAGGCCCGACAGGTCGGTGAGAATCACTGACAACTGCCGTGAGAACGGAGCTAGGCACCCGGTAGGCATTCCTTGAATACGGGGTAGGTATTCCCTGTGAGAAGGGGGTTTAGGCTTCCTTCCGCTCCTCATCCTTCCGGTGCTCAGGAAGCCTATCACCCTTGTCAAGAGGGTGCGAGGTGTGCGCAAGTTGGGCTGCCAGTTGAAAAACAAGGTGGCATGTCCGATCCAGCCGCAGAACAGCACCTATGACCCGTAGAGGCATGAAAAATGCATGCCCGTAGCGAAGGGATTAGGCATGCGATCTGGCATCGACGTGAAACCGGAGGTGGTCGGGGAAGTCGCAGTCCGATCCCTGCCGCGTCGCCCCATGCTCTGGCCGAAGCGCGTCACCGTTGTCCTGGTGCTCACCCTGCTCCTGGTCGGCTTCCTCGGTCTCACCGGCCGCACCGACCAGGTCGCACTCGCCATCACGGTTGCAGTACTTCTGATCGCGGCGATCATCACGCTCGGGCACCGGAAGTGGCAGCGGGGCCGATCGATCGACAAGACGATCGAGGCGATCAACGCAGCCATCCGAACGGCAGCACCGACACGCGACCTGGTCACGGCGAAACGGTGGCGGAAGGACGAACGCAGCGATCACCCCGTGTGGATCGGCATCCCCTACTTGTTCCGGATCGCGTACCCCGCTGATGTCATCGACTCCGATCCGCACTTCCTCGACACCCTCGTCGTGCAGGTCTCCAACCGGATGGGCGTGCCCTACCGAGTGGCGAAGAATGACTCGAGGAACTGCATCGTCGACCTCGTCGTCGACGACACCGAGCCGGAGGAGACCGACTCCGAGAAGGACGAGCTCAGCACGATCATCAGTGCCGAGATACCGGACGCGACGGTGACGACGATCGAGCGCGACGCCGAGGGGGCGATCACCAAGCTCGAGTTCGGCTGGCAACCGAAGCAGTCCGCGCGAGCGTCGAAGGCCTACATCCAGAAGAACGTCACCTCGGTGATCCGCGAGGTCGTGAATGACTCCTCACTCGTCGGCGTCTACGACATCGCCGATCGCAAGGGCACGTTGATGCCTCTCACCCCGCTTGCGGACCGGATCCCCAACCCGCCGCGCAACGAGGCGGATCCGATGAAGGTCGTCTTCGGTCGGTTCCGTAGCGGCCGGGAGTGCATCTGGGATCTCGACGCCCCCATCCCGCACCTGCTCATCGTCGGCGGCACCGGTGGTGGAAAGACGGTGCTGCTGCTGACGTTGCTGATGAAGCTGCCGATTTCGAAGAAGATGCGGCAACTGTTCCGCTCGGAGCTTCGTGCCGCACTCGCGGATCTCGATGTGGAACACCACAAACTCGAGGAGTACTACGGCGGGGTCGAGATCTACCCGATCGACCCGAAGCGACTGGGTCTGTTCGACCTGGATCTCATCCCCGGCGCCCACAAGGCGGCTACCCGTGAAGTCGGCATCACCGAGATGCTGCTCACGGTGAAGGAGCGGATGGACGAGAGGTACGCCTTCCTCGAGAAGTACGGCCCGCATCTGCGCAAGGTCCTCCCGCCCCTGATCCTCGTGATCGACGAGGGTGAAGAGGTCAACGAGATCCTCAACGACTGGTGGCAGTCGGGGGAGGGGAAAGAGCACTGGTGCGCTCGGTTCGGACTCGAGAAGCCACCGTCCGGTACCAAGCACCCCGTCATGCGGATGCTCGGCTCGGTTCTCCGCCTCGGTCGCGAGGCCCGGGTGCACGTCATCCTCGCGAGCCAGCAGGCAGCATCATCGTGGCTGAGCACCAGCTCCCGCTCACAGTTCGCGGTCCGCATCGCCCTCCGCAACCTCGAGGCCTCCACCTCGATGATGACCTTCGGCTCCTTGGCTGCCACCGAAGGGCTCGAATCTGTTGCCGGCCGCGCCTGGGTCTCCATCGGCATGGGAGTAACGCCCGAGCACGCGCAGATCTTCTGGACTCCCAAACTGGAGAAGAACCTGCAGGACCACGACCGCAAGATCCTCCACGGTCTCGGCATCAAGCTCAAGGACGATGCGGACTACCAGCCGCCCGTCGACGTCGACGAGTACATCGTCGAACCCGAGAAGCTCGATCCGACAACTCCCGAGATGGCCACTGCTGCCGTGCCGGACCCAGAACTCTCCGAAGAACAACAGGAGAGCGAAAGCGGGGATGGGCTGCAGAGCTTCGAGCTCGCCGTCAGCGACCTCGAGCCAGGCATGACGATCCTCGTCGACGTCAACGGGGACACCCTGACCGCAACCATCGACGCGGTCGACGCTGACGAAGATGACGACGGGTACACGCGGATCTCGTTCACCACAGAGTCCGGCGAAGAACGGCTGTCGTCACGCCCAGACGATGACGAGGTCACCATCCTCCTCAGCCCGGGGCGATAGCCGGCCATGGCAGACAAGGCAGCTCGCGTGCACGGACCAATGGCCGGCGCGCGAGCTGCCTGCGGTCGTCGCGACGTCAGCATCAGCACCGATTGGAGTCGCGCCACCTGTGCCGATTGCCACGCCGCGCGGCGGGCTGATGAGGCGTCCGGCGCCTTAGTGGGATAGAGGTTCGAGCAGCTGCGGCCCGTTGTCGCTGACCCTGAACGGCGCGACCTCGTCGAAGGTGAGGGTGGACGCCTCGGCAACGCCCGCACGTACCGCCTCGTCGACGAGCTCCTGTGTGCCGACGATGCTCGGATCCATCCAGTGCAGCCACATGTGCTGCGGGAGGATCACGGGGTTCCGGTCGTGGATCCCCTCGAGCGTTTCGACCGCATCCGATGTGAGGATCGTCGCGGTGAGCTTCCATCGGTTCGGATCATCCTCGGCCGCCGTTCGATCGACCCACCAGCTGTAGAGGCCGGCGAAACCGAGCAGCTGCCCCTCCGGGTGATGGATGAACCATGGCTGTTTGGACCCGCGCTCGCCCGTCCATTCGAAGAATCCGTGAGCGGGGATGATCGCCCGGTGTGATTGGACGGGTTTCCGCCAGGTGGTCTTCTCGAGGATGCCTTCGGCTTTCGCGTTGTGGGTCGCGAACTTCAGTTTGAGCTCCTTCGACCAGGACGGCACCAGCGACCATCGAGCACGCTCGAATCGGAGCTCCCCAGTCTTGGCGGAGTCGAGCAGGATCGGGATGTCCTGGGTCGGGCGATGTTGTAGCTGGATTCCCAGTCGGGGGACCACTCCTCGGGGCGCCGCCCCGTCTCGGTGACGAACTCGGTGATCTGTTCATTCACGGAATCTGAGAGCGCATAGCGGCCGCACATGTCTCGCAGGATAGCCCCGGCGTCCGACACGGGATAGACGATCTTGTCTAATTTACATATAGGAGCTAGTCTCCTACATGAGAAAAAAGACAGATGAATGTTGTCCGAGTTCGATCGCTCCCGGCACCCATGGCAGGCAGAACTCGACGTGAAGGAGAAAACGATGGCGAACAACAGCACCGAAGAGGACCCGCTCCTCCTGATGATGATCGGTATGGGGATGCTGTTCCTCGCTCCGACGGCCCTCATCCTGGAGCCCGTACGCGCATGGGCAATCAGTAACGGTGTCTTCGTGACGGGGGAGAGCGTCGTCCTGCAGCTGTGGGACGGGGCCGGCCTCGACATCTGGCGCTTGGTGATCGCGGCCGCCGTGGTGATCACGGCCCTCGCGTTGATCGTTACCGGTATCCGGAAGAAGCAGAAGGAAACCCGTCGTGTGTGACCCGAAGCCCGGACCTCGCTGCAGCGCTCACACCGCGCAAGAGCTGAAGTCGGCCGCCCACCGCCTTGGCGCAGCCGAGGCCGAGCTCGAGCGGTTCCCCGACGACCACAACTCACGCCGGCGGGCAGACCAGGCGCAGCGGAACTATGCCGCCAAGCTCGCTGCCTACGACTCCTCCCCGCGCGGGCAACGGGATCTGCAGAACGAGATCCGCACAAGCTCAGACCCCGATTCTGCCGCCGTCGACGAGCTGCGTACCCGGCTCTATGTCGGCCGCGCGACGCGCATCGCTCAGAAACGCGCGCTCGCACGAGCCAAGGGTCTATCGACGGAGGAGGAGAATCTGGACGTGGCGAAGGCGCTCCGCCGACTGCGGCACCCCGACGGCGGATACACGCGCGACCCACGCACCGGGCGTGAGGTCGGCATGGGTTTCTTCGTATCTCCCTACCCGGACCGGGAGCGCCCGATCCCCGCCGACGACCTCAGCTTCCGCGACGTGCGTGGGTTCGCTCGCGACAACGCGGATCTCCTCACCCGGGATGGCCACTACGAAGGCGCCTGGCATGACCCCGACACTGGGGTTGTATCCCTGGACGTCTCCATCCGCGTCGAGTCGGCCGAGGAAGCTCGACGACTCTGCCAAGAACACCAGCAGGCCGCGTTCTACGACCCCCAGATGGGCGGCTCGGTGAACGTGACCAACAGCGGCGGCCGCGAACGCATCGCCGCACAGATCGAAGGGAACTGATCATGACGAACGAACTGAAGCACCTGGGCCTCGGCAACACCGACGACCCGATCACCGACATCGCGGTCGCGATCGTCGCCGTCCAGCAGATCAACGGCAAGATCCCGAGCGATGACGAGATCCGCGACGGCCTCGTCGACGACGGCCTCGAGCCGACCGACGCGAACATCGCCAAGGTCCGCGCCGCCGTCGCCGAGATCATCGCCGTGCAGGAGAAGTGATCACCATGCATCGCTCAACCAATCTGCTCCCCACCCCGAGGAATCCGCTCGAGGGCGCGCGGATGGAGGCATGGGTCGCGGCCATCGACGACCCCACGGAAGGTCAGCTTGTCGACCCAGAGAGGATCGACGACGCCACTGCGCTCCTGCGCGCCTACATTCGCTCGGTGCGCTGGCGTCGCCGCCTCCAGCTGATCATCCCCTTCGCCGCGGTCGCCTTCCTCTGTCTCGGCATCCTGCTCCTCATGCTCAAGACGCCGTCCGTGTGGTTCCTCGGGAGCTTCGGCGCAGCGGTTCTTCTGTTCCTCAGCCAGCCGAAGACCATCCCGATGTGGAACGGGCTGATTGTTCCGGATACCCGTGACGGCTCCGCGCCGCAGTACATCCGTGAGGTCACTCGAGGGCGCCATCGCTACTCGACGATCTTCCGCAGCGCAGATGTGCTGAATCGGTACTACGTCGCGACCCACGACCCCGTCGCGCTCTGGGAAGCCGCCGCGAAAGAGGACCGCCGTGTCGGGATGCTCGACCGGATCGAGGGCCTCGAGAGGTACGAGACGTTGTCGGAACCGCGCCGGCAGGAACTCGATCGCCTCAAGCGATCCGCGGCCGCGCTCGTCGACGAGATCGTCCACACGCTCGACCCGGACAGCGTCAACGACAGCGCGCGGAGCGGAACAGCGGAGACCGCCTCATGACTCGACAGCTGGCGGGCAACCTCATCGTCGGCAGCATCTACCAGGACACCGCTCCCGGCCGATACACCCCCGCGCCAGCGAGCCCCGCACGGGAACGCCTCATCGCGAAGATCACTGACGCTCGCACCGCCGCCTGGGACAGCGACCAGGAGCGCTCCTTCGATGCGCTGCTCGAGGTGCTGGACTGGCACCGCCCCTGGCAGATCTGGCGGCAGACATTCGCCCCCACCTACATCGGCGATCGATACCACGGCGTTGGATGCCGCAGCTGCGACTGGAGCTCTGCGACCGACTGCCCGACAGTGCGCGCGATCGCCCGCTCCTTTGGTGTCGAGAGCGAACCCTGGACTGCCGGCGACGAGATCCCCACGGTCCTTCCACTGCACAGCCGCATGTCCGACCTCGCCGGGCGCATCGTAGGACTCGTCCTCGATCGCTCGAACGATCGGGGCGCCGTGGGAGCCGTCGACTTCAGCAGCCGGCTCGAGGTACTCGGACCCGCTGCGGACGACGTCGAGCGCATGATCACCGACTATCTGAACGACCCACGATGATGACGATCGAGAACTCACTGATGGAAACCCCCACCGACCCCACCGGCCGCATCGCCTCCCTCTGCGAGGTCATGAACGATCTCGCCCGCTCGGCGGATACGCAAGGTGCCCGGGCGGCAGCTGCGGACGACGTCGACGCGAGCTCCGAACTGTTCGGCCTCGCCGCACTTCTGCGCACCGAGGCAGCCAACCTCGAGAGCGGCGAGAGCACCGTCGATCACGGCCAGGAGATCCTCGACGGCGCCCAGCGGCTCGTGGTGCAGCAGATGCTCCGAATCGATCGACTCCAGCAAAACCCCAGCCCGTTCGTGATTGGTCGACCAGGGCGGGGAGCACTCGCACTCAACAGGCGGCTCGAGCTGCTCGGCCGCGCGTTCCGCGGAGAGACAGTGCGAGAGGTCGAGGTCGACCCCAAGGCCGAGTGGATAGCAGTCATCGAAAACGAGAGGGCTGATAGCCATGACTGACAACAGCCCCGAAGCGACGCCGACGGACGAGCAGAGCGCCGCCGATGCAGTGCCCGTGAGCGTCGACATCGGCGTCTCCTCCAACGCCCCGCAGGAACTCCTCGATCGAGTGACGGCAATGGCCGAGGACCTCGACCGGCTCGGCATCGACGTCACCCTCGAGCTGATCAGGACGTGCCGTGTCTGCGGGTGCACCGACGAGCTGGCCTGCCTGGGCGGCTGCTGGTGGCTCGACGATCAGGATGACATCTGCTCGAGCTGTGCACCGTCCGCTGGCGCAGTCGTCGATGCCCGCGCACGCTTCGCGCATCGCGAAGGCTCAGAACGTTCCGACGGCGCAGAAGGTGCCGGCGGCCAACAAGATGAAGGAGATTGATCATGACTACCACCGCTGTCGAGATGATCGAAGGGCAGGGGGCATTTGCCCCGATCGCCGGCGTCGTGACAACGCCCCCGACGTTCACCTGGGCGCTGCCCGACCACACCGCGCACGTCTCATTCCACCTCGAGCCATCCGCCGGGCCGGGGTACAGCGTGCACGCGAACGGCCCGCGCGCCGAACTCGCCCGCACGCTGATCCACAAAGGCGACCGTCTGACCGTCCTCCCCGCCAGGATCTATCGCAAAAATGCACGGCAGGTCA
Organism: Microbacterium oxydans; assembly: GCF_006540085.1. GTDB lineage: Bacteria > Actinomycetota > Actinomycetes > Actinomycetales > Microbacteriaceae > Microbacterium > Microbacterium oxydans. The sequence continues at coordinate 43,570 of NZ_BJOG01000011.1, forward strand.
CGCTCGACGTCGATGCCGCGGCCTTCGAACTCGCACTTGGCTGAGCGGGGTGCGACCCCTCAGCTTTTGGGCTGCTCTTTCAGGAGTCGGCGGATCCACTCCGACGAGATGCCCGCGTCCGTAGCGACGTCCTGCTGTGGGAGGCGTGACCGGCCCATCGCTGGCGCCAGCGCACGGATGATCTTGTCGCGATCGGCTCGTCCCTCGAGGAGTGCCGGCGCGATGACCGTCTCCAACTCCGCGCGGATCTCGCGGATCCGTGCAATCGCACCATCCCGTATTGCGGGATCGGGTGCGACATTCGGTGACTGTGGTAGCCGGGGAACGGCCTGCAGGAGCCAATAGCGGCTCAGCCCGCTTTCGCGCGCCGCCTGGCTGACGTTGGCCCCATGGTGAAGGGCGATCCCGATCTGGTCCAGCTGCAGCTGTCGAAGCTCCCCGTGACGGGCCTCCTGTCGGGCGATAAGCGCAGCGATATCGCGTAGCCGAGCGCGCAGCGCATCGATCTCCTCGAGGGAGAGGGAGGGTGTGTTCATCGCGGGGTTCCTATCGCTGAATCCGGTCTGCAGCTTTCATATATGAGACAATGAGCGTGGCGTGACACCCGATGTCGCCTGGCCCCGGAGGTGCTGCATCCTCCGGGGCCTTCTTCATGTTCAGTGGTCCCGGAGGGCATCCACGACCGACATGGTCGCGATCGCCATCAGCACCAGAGTGGACAAGGTCAAGAGCGCCAGCACGGTGAAGTGCCACAGCCACTCTCGGGCGAACCACGCGAACGTGACCGCTCCCGCGCTGACGAGCAGGAAGATCAGCGTGCGCATGACTCGTTGCGATCGACGGACGAGCTCATCGAGATCCGGATCGTTGCGAAGAATCTCAGTGGTCATCACGGGCTCCGGCGTTCGTTGCGCCGGCGATACGGGAGTTCGAGGACTCTCGGGTCCAGCGGCCGTCGATGCTGCTCAGACCGCGATGCTCGATGACCCCGACGTTGGCGGGATCGGCTTCGAGGGGCCAGTCCCGGAGTCGACCCGAAAGCGCGGCGGCGAGGCGGTCCATGAACCGTTCCGCGAGGCTCCCCTCCCAGCCGGCGTGTTCACGGGAGTTCTCGACGACGAGCAGCTGGCTGCGCTCGAGCTGGAGCGCTTGCTCGTCAGTGACGAGATCTGCGCCGGCATCGCGCCAGAGCAGATCGAAGACCGGTGTCCACTCGTATCGCGGCGCCGGGAACGAGGTTCCTCGTGCCGCGGAGACCGAGGCATGGTTCTCGTCGACCAGGCTCTGTCCGTAGCGATCGGCCAGCTCGAGGATCTGTCGTGGCTGCGCCGATGCGCGGGAATCGTCTGGGCGAAATCCGAGCATGGCTGCCGTGATCAGCAGATCGATCGTGTCTGTAGGGACGATGATGACTTCCATCTCAACCTCCAATGAAATGTGTAACCTGACATCGCTAAATATACGGGTCAGATTCAACACTGTCAACCAAGTTGGGGTAATGGTTGGGGGGAGATCTGCCGGCCGCGCGGATCCCGGGCTTGTGATGCGTGCTGGGATATCGTGACCGCATGGCGCGCCAGATCATTCACCAGCTCATTGACGACCTCGACGGCACAGAACTTGGAGACGAGGGGGAGACCATCCGCTTCGGGCTCGATGGCCGTGACTACGAGATCGATCTGAGCGCTGCGCATGCCGACGAGCTCACGGCCGCGCTCGCTCCCTTCGTTGAAGCCGGGCGACGTGCGCCGAGGGGGCAGCGCAACTCTGAGCCGACGAAGTTCATGGCCGGCCAGCTCGAGGAGATCCGGAAGTGGGCGCGAGAGAACGGCTACGAGGTCGCGGACAAGGGCCGGATCTCACGCGAGGTGAAGATCGCGTTCGCGAACAAGCGCAAGGCGTAGATGTCGCTCGCGGAGAGCTGCTGATGGTCGACGGTGGGCTGGCGTTGCCCGAAGCGTGGGACCGGGTATCGCTCGCGGCGGTCGGCTTCGAGGGCTTCGTCCGCTTCGGAGATCTCGCCGGCGCGAGCGTGCCTCGCGAGGCGGGGATCTACGTCGCGCTGCGCACGGCAATCACGCCGCCGGACATGCTCGAGCTGACGCGCGCTCGAGCGGGCTCGGCCTACCCACTGGATGACCTTGCTGCGCGGTGGGTGCCGGGAACTCCCGTGGTGTACATCGGCAAGGCGGAGGCAAAGGTGGGCGGACTGCGGAAGCGTCTGGGCCAGTACGCCCGGAAGGGATCGAGCCATCAGGGAGGCCGCTCGATCTGGCAGCTGGCCGATCAGGACGAACTCCTCGCAGCCTGGGCGCTCACGCCCGGCGAGTCCGCGGAAGACGTCGAGATCCGCTACCGGGCGGCGTTCGCGGACGTCTATGGGCGGTGGCCGTTCGCGAACCGGAAACGCTGAGCCCCTTCTCGGCCACAATGAGGGGCTGGTGTCCTCGAACAGAACGGCTGGTGCACATGGCTACTGCAGAAGAGAAGCGCGATCCCATTGCGCTCGCTGACCTGAGCGACTCTCTCGTCGACGCCTGGCGCGTTGTCGCCCGGCAGGGTGGGGCGGGCGCCCGCCCGGGCTCGCAAGCTGCCCTCGACGCGACAGAGGCTCAGCGAGAACTTCCTGCAGCTGGGGCGAACGAGGAGCACGCCGCGGGGTACATGTCAGGGCGCATGGTGGACGCGATCGCGCTGCTGCTGCAGTCAGTCGGGACGCAGCTGCGCGCGGAGCCGTTGGTGCCGTTGGCTGTCTGGCCGCTGGTGCGCGCGGAGCTCGAGCATGCGGGCAGAGTGGCATGGCTGCTCCAGCCCCTCAAGGGAAGCGGTGCTGCATCTCGCCGGGTGGCACGCGCGATGCTCGAGCACGCCTCAGCGCTGCAGCGAGACAAGTACACCGCGAGCAAACATTCCACCCCGTTGGCGAAGGCCCTCAAGCGGGACCGAGACAATCTGCTGCGACGGATCGGAAGCCTGTTCTCAGACGTGGACACACCCCTCGACGGCCCGGAGAAGATCGCTGAGTGGCGGATCGGCGGGGAGACCATGCTGGGTCTTGGCCGAGCGATCGATCTCTTCGTCTCGCTCAACTTCACCAAGGGTAGCGGGGTCTACGACGTCCTGTCCGACCGATCGCACCCCTCGGTGACGTCGCTGGCATCACAGTCGGTGGCCGAGGAGTCCGAAGGGGTGACGTCCTGGTCGTATCCGGTAAACCCCGACGTCCTCGACTTCCAGGTCCGCCTCGGCTGCCTGATCCTCTACAAGACCGCCCACACGATCGCCAGCTACTACGGTCTCGATGCGAGCGCGCTCGAGAGTTGGGCGGAAGAGGCCCCTGCGCATTGGCTCAATGAAGATCCCGCCGCGGCGTCATGAGCAACCCCGCCGGTAGTCAGTGATCAGGTGAGGGCGAGAAGCTTCGTCGCCTTCGTGACATCGATCTTCGTGGGCATCTCGCCCTTGCGTGCACCGGAGCGGCCGTAGAGCAGCATCTTCAGCCCGGACAGCGAGACATCCGCGTCAGCGGCGATTGCCTTGACGCTTCGTCCGTTGTTCATCAGGTTGCGGACGTGTTCGCGAACGGGGGCGGCATCGACGCGAGGCGGCTGTGCGGGGATCCCCGCCTCCCGCCGGCGGCGCCGCTCCTCAGCGATCGACGCATCGGAGCAGGCGGGCGTGGACGGGCAGCTGTCCCGGTCGTGGCACCCCAGCTGGTAGCCGTACGCCGTGCCGTGATGCTCGGCGGGGATGCCTTCTGCTCTGCGCCGAGCGACGTACTCCTGGTGATAGGTCCGCCGTGCCTCACCGCACAGCTCGCATCGGCACCCGCGCACGTAGGAGGCGTAGGTGCCGCAGGGCTGCAGCTCGACGCCGTCCCATTTTGATCTCTTCGGCCGGTTCGACTTCATCGCCGACGTCTTGCGGGGCGCCGGGTTGAGAGGGAGGCCAAGGCTGCGACGTCGACGAGCTGCAGCGGGCCGATCGATGCCCATCGCCTCGGCGATCTCCCGATCGGTGCGCGACGCCGCGTGCAGCTCCTTCAGCTGCGCCACCCACGCAGGCTCCGTGCGCACAACGGGAGCTGAGGGTGTCCGTACCGCTCGGCGGGTCGGCGGGGTCAGCCTCTTCCGCGGCGGTGTGGGGGTGGGGCGTGCGACACGCTTCTGAGAGGTCCGGGCAGGCCCGGATGATGGCTGGGTTCCCGGTGTCCGCTGCCGAGTGGGGGAAGCGGTGCGCGGCGCGGGTGCCGGCTTTTCTTGGGGCGCCCCTGAGGGGGCGAGCGAGCGGGAGCGGGCTTGGGAGCGCGCCTCGCGATCGCGCTGCAGGATCTCCTCGAGCGTGGCGCCGGCGTCGATCGCCTTCTTGAACGAAAAGTCTCCGCAGTACCGTCGGTGCACGTCGCGGCAAGAGATCACGGCGGGACACAGCGCCCCGCGGCATCCGTCGCGATATCCGTCGACGGATCCGTGCGGGAAGGAATCCTCAAGCAGATCTGCGCTGCTCATGACGGGTCGCCGCAGACCGTGAGGGTGTGCACCAGAGCATCACGATCAGCGACGTCGACCGCCAGGCCCCAGGTCTGGGCGATCTGCGTGTACTTGAGCACGTAGGTGCACAGATACCCGGTCTCGACCGGCGGCAGCCACTTCGCCGGGCCGTCCTCACCCTTCGATTCATTGGCGCTGCCCTGGACCGCGATGAGGTTCTCCAGCGTGTTGGCGAACTCGAGGCGCCGCTCTGGAGTCCAGGCCCACGCTCCGCCGACGAACGCTGCATAGAGGCTGAAGATGTGCTCGGTCTGCACCCCCTGCGATCCTCGGTTGCCGGGCTCGGCGATCCGGTCATGCTGGAAGATGATGCGCTGCCCGGTGTACGGGTCGTGCTCGAGCACTCCGGAGAGCACCGTGCAGCTGTTCTCAGCGAGAACGACGTCGACCAGGTCGCGGGCGAGGACGTCGTCGCGTTGCCGGCAGCCGTTCCCGTCGATGTCGGTCCATGCCGTCCCGAACGAGGACCGGCGGTACGGGGGGATCTCCTGGCCGACGTCCACCAGAGGTAGCGCTGCAGCGACAGCAGCTGCAGCCGTGAACTCATTCGCGGGCGTAGTGGGCGCCGTCGGGGTGGGCGCTGCACTCTCGGCCGATGTCGGCGTCGGGGTGGCGATTGCCGGCGCCGACTGGGGGACGACGGGCAGCGGCGCCGGCGAGTTATCCCAGTTCGGCAGGAACGCCACGACGGTGGCGATAACTGCGATGGGGATGAGGGCAACGAGGCTGCGGGTTCTCCTGCGGGACATGATGATCTCCGTTCGTCACCCACCATGGGTGAGCGGGCGCGGAAAGATCGGACGCCGACCTCGATCCTGAGCGATGAGGGGCCGTTCTCGAAATCTCCTTTTATGTGACCTGACATCACTAAATATACGGTATCGGAGTAGGCCGATGCAAGAGAAAAGGCGCCCAGCCGGTAGTGGATCGTCAGGTCACACTAATCATCGGAGTTCATCTGGAAGTCCAAAGGGCTGGGCGCCTCGAACAATGATACCGAGCGCTCCCGCAGGCTCAACGAAGGAGTTGGGAACGTCGCGCCACCGGCATACACTTATCGGATTCCCGTTCTATAAAGGGAGGAGGCGGAAGCAATGACTATCGTATATCTGTCCCCGGTCGCAACTCCGCTCACCCCCGTCCCGCTGGCGCAGATGCTTGATGCTGTTGCGTGCGGTTTCCCCAGCCCGGCGCAGGACTACGAGCAAAATCCCATCGATCTCACGGAGATGCTGGTCGAGGACCCGGCTGCGACGTTCCTGGTCCGCGTTGCGGGCACGTCGATGATCCTCGCGGGCATCGACGATGGCGATGTCGTCCTCGTCGACCGCTCCAAAGTGCCGCACGCCGGCGACGTCGTCGTGGCGGTCCTCGATGGCGAATTCACGATCAAGCGCCTGGTGCGCGAGCGAGGCACCTGGGCGTTGCGAGCGGAGAGCACGGAGTGGCCGGATGTCGTCGTCGACGAGCTTTCCGAACTGGTCATCTGGGGCGTCGTCACGGTGTCCTTCCGATTCCATCGGCCACGACGGTGATCGGACATTGCGATGTGAACTCGGCGTACGTGAGCTGGGAGCGCGTCTTTGATCCGACCCTCGAGGGGGTGCCGGCGGTAGTGCTGTCGAACAACGACGGAATGGTGGTCGCCTCGAGCAAGGAGGCCAAAGCGCTGGGCCTGGATCTCGGGCGCCCGTGGTTCGAGCTGCGGCCGCATGCTGCCCGCCTGAAACTGAGGGCGTTGTCCAGCAACTACACCCTGTACGCCGATATGAGTCGGCGGGTCATGGAGATCCTCGCTCGGTTCACTCCCGATCTGCAGATCTACTCGATCGACGAGGCATTCTTCGAGGTGAGTCCGCGCATCGCGAAGGATCCGGACGCGATGACCGCTCTGGGGCGAGAGATCAAAGACACGCTGCGCCGGCTTGTCGGGGTGCCCGTGTGCGTTGGAATCGCACCCACGCGCACGTTGGCCAAGCTGAGCAATCGCTGTGCCAAGAAGGTTGAGGCATTCGATGGCGTGTGCGTGTGGCCGGCGACTCGTCCGGAGTGGAGAGAGGCGCTGATGTCCCGCCTTCCGGTCTCGGAAGTCTGGGGGATTGCGTCCAGGCTCGAGCGCCGGCTCGCTGGCATCGGGGTCACCACGATCGCCGAGCTCGCGGCCGCGGATCCCGTGCTCATCCGGAAGACCTTCAACGTCACGCTCATGCGAACCGCGCTCGAGCTGCGAGGGGTGCCGGCGATCGTCGCGGAGGAAGATCGGACGGGGAAGAAGGATCAGCTGATCGTCTCCCGCAGCTTCGCGGAGAAGATCACCACGAAGGAGGGCATGCGTCAGGCTTTGGCGATCTATGCGCAGCAGGCCTCGAGCAGGCTGGTTCGGCACAACCAGGTGGCGAAGAGCCTCACGGCGTTCGCGGGCACGGCGTACTCGGCCGAGCAAACTCGGTTCCCCTCGCAGGTGGTCCGCCTGCCGTTCCCAACGGCTGATCCCGTCGAGCTCACGCGCGCAGCGCATCGCCTTCTGCCGCAGATCGAGGAGGGCGTCAGGTGGGCGCGAGCGGGCATCATGCTCACGGATCTCCGGCCCGCGGACGTGGTGCAACCGCTCGAGCTGTTCCGGCACCCGCACGAGGAGGCCGGGATCGCCACCCTGATCGACAAGGTTCAGAAGAAAGCCGGCGGTCAGGATCTCCTCGGATTGGGCTGGGGAGGTATGCGTCCAGGCCCTAGCTGGCAGATGCAGCGCGGGATGCTGTCGAAGAGAGCCACCACCCACTGGGACGAGCTCATCATCGCGCACGCCCGCTGATCGAGCCGTTGACGCGAAAGAGGCCGCCCCGATTGGAGGGCGGCCTCTTTGGTGGAGGGCGTCAGGCGTTCTCGAGGAGATCCTTCGCGAGGAGATCCTTCAGGGTCTCGGACGGGTCGGTTCCTCTCGCCCTGGCGAGCTGGAGGAGCTGCTCCATGATGGCGGGCTTATTGCTGAAGTCCACCTCGAGCACGTAGCGCCCTGTGGCGGGGTCGTGGCGGGAGGTGAACTCCTCCACGGCGGTGCGTAGTGCGTCGGAGTCGTTCGTGATTCCGAGAGTCTGGGCGGCGTTCAGGAACCGCGTGCGTTGCAGGGCGCCGATGCGTGCGCGGAGTGTTGGGGAGGGCCCAGCTCCGGCCTTCTGTCCGTCGACGCGCGGACGGCCGCCCACGGCCTTCTGGACCGCCTCCGTGCTGCCCAGCGCCTCCAGGAGCATCTGCTGCCCGATCGCTGCGGCATCCGCTCCGTGAGCGCTCTCCCCGCCGGTGGGGTCACCGTCTGGCTGCTCTTCGATCGCAGCCAGGGCCGCGTATCGCTCCTGTTCCTTCTTCGTGAGAGTCACTGCTGTTCCTCCTCCATCTGCTTGCGGTAGTACGACCCGAGCGGCATAGCGTGGTAAATCGTGAAAACACCGGGGCTCTTGACCTCGATGAGCACTTCAACGAGGCGTTCCGTGCCCGCGTGCTGGGGGCCGACGAAGACCCGACGAGGGTTCGGTGCGGCGTTGGGCGCCGCCTTGACGTTGGTGCTGGTGTAGATCGAGTTCTGCATCACATAGAGCGCATCCTCGTCCGGAATGCCGTGCTTTCCGGCGGAATCGGTGAACTCAATGGGCATATCAGTAGTGTAGCACAAAACCTATAGTTCTGTGCTACATAACATGATGAACGGTCAGCCGCGCAGAAGCGTGAGAAAGTCAGGCCATGCGAGGACGCGCGGCTGCGTGCTCGACGTTGATCGGAGCAGCTGCTCGAGCGCCGGGGGAGTCGAGACTGGATCCAGACCGAGAGCCTTCCGAGTGAGCGGCACCAGGCCCATGAGCGCCTGCTCACTCGGCAGCGGACTCAGCTGACCGGTTGCCGTCGACGTCCAGCAGACGGGCTGATTGGTCTTGCTGTCTCGGGTGAGCAGAACCTCGATCGGATCAGCCGGCCACGCCTCCTGGAGCTCGTCGACGTGCTCACTCGTGTACCCGTTCCATCCCAGCCAAGTGAGATGCTGCGGCGCCCACGCGAAGACGTGCTGATCCACCAGGCGCACGTCGGGAAACGCCCCGTCGGCGTTCGCGATCGCCTCACGCTGCAGTCGCTGCAACCGGGCGGTGCGCAACTGCTCCTCGGTCGCGGCTGAGCCCGCAATGCGGGCGGCGTCAAACCGCTCGCCCCACGGCGAGGGGAGGTGCGCGAGGTCAATCGTGTGCGGGCCGGAGTACCGCCAATCGCCGAAGTAGGACAGCAGGGTGTCGGCGACATATCCGGGGGCGTGAAGCGTGCTGACGACGTCGTCGACGGCAGGGATGAATGAAACCGCCGGCGAGGGGCCATCGGGAAGCTCGGGCAGTGCGAGTTCAGCCGCCCATTCAGCGGACGGTGGCAGCTCCGGGGTGAAGAGACGCTCGCTGCGCATCGAGCTCAGGATGCTCCACCATGCCCCGAGGTAGCTCTCCGCGGTCTCTGGATCCTCGGCGAGGTTCGTCATGCGGAGGGCATATTGGGCCGCGCTCCACCGTGCCTGCCAGGCCACGGGGATGCTCACCGATACAGGGCGCCCCGGAGCCCATGCCGCGACCGCACTGGCGGAGTTCGTGCCCTTCGGCCATACCGGCATTGCCGACCAGCCCAAACAGCGAGCAACGTCCTCGTAGGGCGCGTGATACGCCGGCTCGGCGAACGTCGGCGGGATCACGGGAACGCGCCAGAGCTGGCTGTGCTCCTCGACGACCGGGATCACGATCGCAGGCGGGCAGGTCGTATCTCGCGGGAGGCCCGCGCCCTGCACGAAGGCTTCGAACAGCGCTGGTAGCGCCGTGCGGATGTGCCAGGTGTTCGTGGGCCACAACGGTGTGAGGACGAGGAGGTCTTCGCCGAGGGCATGGGATGTCGACTCGAACAACTGCGCCCATGCTTCGATGCGAGACCCGCTCTCGATGACGCTGACCACCTGTTCAGGCTGGCCGTACGGGCGGTATCGCGGTGAACCGTCGGGCTGAGGGAGAAGCGGCGGGAGTGGCACCTTCATCGATCGCCCGTGATGCATGCCGTACTCGAGCACCTTGCGCAGAGGCCAGCGGCCGCCACGTACGCCCTTCTTGAGCTGCGGCGCCCCAAGCACCGGATCGGGAGTTTCCCGTGTGCCGGCGACCTGTCGGAACCGCGGCCCGGAGAGGCCGAGGATCGCGGCGGCTTCCGCGGCGTTCACCTGGAAGCTGTGCAGGTAGTCGTCTGGGGCGGTGCGAGGGATCCGAAGAGAGGCCATGCGCCACCCTAACATTTCGATGCTTGAAATGTTCGCAGTTTTTACATCTGAGTTTCTGTCCGATTTCCGTGCTCCCGGGCACCTACGACATGTAACACCGACCGACGAAAGGAACAGCAATGGAGAACGACTCAAAGGTGATCCCCGGGGTGCCTCGAGGTGCCGCAGGGATGAGACTGCGGATGTCAATCTCTCCGTCTCCCGGCGGGAAGACGATCTCCCACTCGCTCGACGCCAGTGAGTGGCTTGACGGTGAGTGGCTCCAGCTCGTCGACGAGCTTGGTGGTGAAGTGATCCAGCTGGACAGCTGCAACGTAACCCGCGACGGAAGGCTTGCCGAGATGATCGGCACCGTTCGCGAGCGGATGGCGGAGCGCTACGCCTCTTTGGAGAAGCACGCACCTGATCTCCGCGAGGACCTGTCGCCCATCGTCCTCTATATCGATGAGGGCGAAGAGATTGCTGGTCGTTCATGAGCGAGGAGACCCAGATGCGGGCGGTGACAGTTGCGGAGACGTTCGTCGACATCTGGAATCCCGCTGACGTGCCACACATCGAGATCTCGGGGCCGTCGGGTAGCGGGACGCGGGCCGCTGCACAAAAGATCGCCACCCATGCCATCACGACCTGGGGAGCAGAGGTGAGGCTCATCGTCGGGCATCCCGGCACTGCCGCCCTTTTTGAGTCACCCGTGGTCGCGTGGCATCCGGAGGATGCACTCGAGCTGATTGAGAGCATGCTGCGGGACTTGAATCGACGTCTGGCGCAGCTCGAGGAGGAGCAGCACACCGGGGAGCAGCCGCCGGCGGTGCACCCGATCGTTCTCGTCGTCGACGAGTACTCCACACTGATTCAGCGTCCGAGCCCGAATCCGACGGTGCGTACGCGGATCCGCGAGTACTTGGGTGACATCCTCGCGCTGGGCCGCAACGTCGGCATCCACGTCATCGTGACCGGTGCGGCGCCGAGCTTCGCGCATATCGGACAACGGGACGGCATCGGTCAGGTGGTTCTTGGGCCAATGAGTTCAGTACCCGTGGCGCAACTCTCGGCAGGGCTGTACCAGGTGGCGGAGCTGCCGATCCGTCCTATCGGGTCCGGATGGTATTTCCGGACCGGCGACCACCGGCCGCAGCCGGTCGGATTCTGAAAGGGCTGGCGACATGTATCTCGACCTCGAGTTCAAGACCCTTGCCTGGTGGGCGGATGCTCGCTGGGTTGGCTGGGCGGTCAATCCGGATGCTCCTGTGGCAGCTCGCATGACGCTCGACCGGCTGCTCGTCCTCAACCGCACCCGTCGCCGGCTGAGGTGGATTACGATCCCGCTCACGATCGTGGAGTGGCTCGCGGCTTTGTTTGCTGTGAGTGCCATTTTCATAGGGCTCTTCATCGCACTCATCCGGTTCGTTGCGTCACTGTTCGCTGGAGAACTCGACGAGTTCAACAGCCTGCAGGAGCTCGGGGAGAATCCTCTCTTTTTGCAGGTCATCTCTGTCGCCCTGCTCGGCCTCTGTCTTCATGGTCTTCAGTGGCTGATCGTCAGCCCGATCGAGCGTGAGAGGAAGTCACTGATCGCAAAGCTGACCGATCCGGAGCTGAGCACCCTTCGCCCCACCCCACGGATCGACGAGTTCAAGGTTGTTCTCGACGGCGTATCCGATGAACTCGCCTGGGAGACGGCCGGACTGCTCGTGACCTACGACAGCGTTGCCTCGCGAGCCGAGAAGCTTAGGGGGACCCTCGCCAAGGATCGCGCCCACCACCTCAGCACCGAGGAACAGCAGCTGCTGGACGAGCAGCAGATCGCCCTTGACCGGATGCAGGATCGGCGATCGGAACTCGCCACCCAGATCGCTGATTCCTTCCACGCCGCTGAGGCGCCCATCACTGAGGAGCTGTCATGAGGACTGTCCGTTTCCCCTCCCGGGGCCTGCTTGCAGCGCGCGCCTGGCAGGCGCTGTGCCGCGGACCGTTTTTCATCGTGGGATGGGTGTTCCTCGTCCCCGCAGCAGCGATCGCCGTGCTCATGGGGGTCTGTCGGGAAGTTTGTGTGTGAGGGGTTCGGCGTGATCGGTTCGGCTTCGGTCGGACGGGAAGATGAATCACGTCATGAGCACTGAATTGAAGACACCAACTGAGCAATCCGAGACCGTCGATCTGCGAACCGGGGAGATCCTTCCTGCGCCGCCGAATATCACCGCGGTCGCGGAGCAACTCGTGGCCGCCGCTCGTGGTCAAGGGATCGAGCTGACTGGCCCGGACGGGCTGCTGACGGGGCTGACCCGGCAGGTACTGCAGTCCGCGTTGGAGGCGGAGCTGACCGAGCACCTCGGCTACGACCCGGGCGACCGGGTCGGGAAGCAGACGCCGAACAGTCGGAACGGATCCACGCCGAAGACGGTGCGGACCGAGATCGGCGATCTCACGATCCAGGTCCCGAGGGACCGGGCGGGCACGTTCGCGCCGGTGGTGGTGCCCAAGCATCAGCGCCGGATCGCGGGGTTCGACGAGGCGGTGATCTCGCTGTATGCGAAGGGCATGACCACCGGCGATATCGCTAAGCACCTCTCTGACCTCTACGGATCAGACGTCTCTCGTGATCTGGTGTCGACCGTGACGGACAAGGTGCTCGGCGACATGCAGGAATGGCAAGCCCGTCCGCTGGACGTCGTCTATCCCGTGGTTCTGATCGACGCGCTCGTGATCAAGGTCCGCGACGGGCAGGTCGCCAACCGGCCTGTCTACGTCGCTGTCGGCATCGATCTCGAGGGTCACCGTGACGTTCTCGGGTTGTGGATGGGACCGACCGGCGGGGAGGGTGCGAAGCAGTGGATGAACATGCTCACGGAGCTGCGCAACCGTGGTGTCGCCGATGTCTGCATCGTCTGCTGCGACGGACTCAAAGGCCTCCCCGATGCGATCACCGCGATCTGGCCCCTCGCAACGGTGCAGCAGTGTGTCGTGCATCTCGTGCGGAACTCACTTCGATACGCGTCGAAGAAGTACTGGTCCAAGATCACCAGGCAGCTCCGCGAGGTCTATACCGCTCCGACCGTCGCAGCGGCCGAGGCGAGGTTCGCGGAGTTCGCCGAGCAATGGCGGAGCCTGTATCCGGCGATGATCCAGATGTGGGAGAACGCGTGGGGCGAGTTCGTGCCGTTCCTGAAGTTCCCGCCGGAGATCAGACGCCTCATCTATACGACCAATGGGATTGAGTCGCTCAATGCCAGGTTCCGGCAGGCCACGAGACGCCGCGGGCACTTCCCCAACGAGCAGGCGGCGATGAAGGTGCTCTACCTGACGGTGCTCGAGCGGCGCCCGAATCGCACGAACCCGACCGGGCAGATCGCCGGCTGGAAAGCTATCCTGAATACCCTGTCCATCACCTACGGCGACCGCCTAGGAATCAACTAAGCCGAAGCCCCGTACACAAAGGAACGGACAGACCCCCCACCCGGCTCTTCAGGGCCAGTTCTATGTGCGCAGAGCCCTTGATCTGCTCTGTGGTGGAACTGGTTGCACTGCGCTCACGAGGAAGTAAAGGGTGCTCCGCAGATTCCTCCGGAATCCGACCTGCGGCCGTCCTTGACATCCTCTCCGCTGCGCGCAACTGGCGAGTGTCAGCCGATGGCGGGCCATCGGCTGCAAGCCGACACTCCGGAGATCATGAGGACCAACGAGGTCGATCCGGTTACCAGAACGATGGGACCGACCTTCCATCGGCTCGGGAGCCGGCTCATCCGTTACACCCGGTCCGCGGCTGCCGAATGCTTCGATTGTCCGTTGGGACCACCCGCCAATTGATGGAGTAGAACTTTTGACGATCCAAGGTCTGTGCGAGTGGCGCGGCTCCCGTGCGTTCCTGGCGGGCGCGCTCAGCGGATTTAACGCGCGCTCCCCAGTCCGGTTTCGCGGCCCTCCAGCTGCTCCAAACCGTACTCACGTTCAAGGTCAAGGCACAGCCGCTGCGACCTCTTGAGGTCGTTATGAGTCGCTGTTTCGTGCCGTCCTCGCGCACCAGGGACACCGCGCTGTGCAGGTGGTCGTTGCCATTGGTGGAGACACAATGACAAACCGCAACCCATCGGCGCGCAGCTTTGCCACTCGCTTCGCTGAAGCCCATTCGATCGGCAAAGTCTTGAGCGATCGCGCCCACTTCTCGTCGCTCAGCTGCCCTTCCTCGGCACGCGGAGCACCCATCACCCATATCCTTCGGCGGCTGGACGCGCTGTCGATCGTAAAGGTCGCCGACATCATTCCGGCATCGAGCTATAGGTAGCTGCAGATGAGTTCCGGGTCGCACTGGGCGGGGTCGCCAACGGCGGCGGCATTATGGAAGCCGGCTACGGCTGTCCGGAGGGCGGTCAGTTCAGCGATTTGAGTGTCCAAGTCGGCGAGTTCCTTGGCCAGCAACTCCCGAACGTGTTGGCACGGCACTCGGCCGGCGTCTCTCAATTGCAGAATCTCACGGATCTGAGCCAGGGCAAGTCCGGCGGTTCGACCGCGGCGGATGAACTCCAACCGAGTGACCATCTCTTCCGAGTAGTCCCGGTAACCGTTTGGCGCTCTCTCCGCAGTAGGCAGTAACCCACGGTCTTCGTAGAACCTCAACGTCTTGGCCGTCATACCGGCCGCTGCGGCGGCTTCACCGATTCGCATCCGAAATTCACATCCCTTGAGACATCCCCTTGACCTTCCATCTTAGTGGAAGGTTCATGATTATGGAAGAGGCGCACCGAGCGTCGCTCGCCACGACTGAACTGGAGGTTCACCGAATGTCCATCGACTCGGCACGGTTGCCTCGGCCTCTCCCGGGCCAGGCGGTCTTCTTCTTGCCTGGCCTCAGCGGCGCGCTCCCGCTCGGCAGCGGCTGCTGTGCTCTGGCAGCCGACGACGCTGTCTATGACGAGCTGATCAGCTGGCCGGGCATAGCTTCCGCCAGCGTTGATCCGTCCAGCGAAACGGCAACCGTCACTCTCAACCCCGCAATACCCAACCAGCTCGAGTACGCCGCCGACGCGATTCGAGACCTCGGTTTCACGACGGTGGAAATCATTCGGCCGGTCTGACCCTGCCCTGAGAGTAGCCAGAGCGCCGCCATTCACTCAGATAGTAGGAACGACCAGTTGCACGCAATCCCTTGACCTTCCCCCGCAGGGAAAGGTTAAGACTAGAGGAAAGAAACCGATGCGGACTGACTGGCCCGCGTCTCCGACACGATTATCAGAAGGTCCCATGCCTGAAACAACGACACCCGACTACGACCTTGCCGTGATCGGCTCCGGGGGTGGGGCTTTCGCTGCCGCAATCCGGGCCACGAACTTAGGCAAACGGGTGCTGATGGTCGAACGCTCGACCATCGGCGGGACTTGCGTGAACACCGGATGCGTCCCCTCTAAGGCGCTCCTCGCCGCGGCGGAAGCCCGACACGTTGCTGTGGACTCGGGGCGGTTCCCCGGCATTTCGACCGTCGCGGAACCGGTGGACATGGGTGCGTTAATCGGTGGAAAGCGGTCGCTGGTGGAAACGATGCGCTCTGACAAGTACGTCGACCTGATCGGTGAGTACGGCTGGGATCTTCGCCAGGGCACAGCTCGTTTCGACGGCACCGCCGTCGACCCGGTTCTAGAGATCTCGGCCCAGGATGGAAGCCGCTCGTCAGTGCGAGCCGCTCACTACCTCATCGCCACCGGATCCACCCCCTGGGCGCCTGCCATCGACGGCCTCGACGGTGTGGACTACCTGACCTCCACCACAGCGATGGAACTGGATGAAGTTCCCGAATCGTTGCTCGTCTTCGGCGGCGGCTATGTGGCTTTGGAGCAGGCTCAGCTTTTCGCCCGCCTCGGATCCAAAGTAACTCTCCTGGTCCGATCACGGCTCGCCTCACAGGAGGAGCCGGAAGCATCCCGAGCCCTCTCCGGAGTGTTCGCCGATGAGGGTATCCGGGTTGTCCGCCGGGCAACCGTGGCCTCAGTCCGAACCGACAGCAGCAGCGGCGACGTCGTCGCCACCGCCACGGTGTCCGGTGGCAACGAAGAGTTCCGGGCTGCCAAACTGTTGGTTGCCACCGGGCGGCGCCCCGTCACCGAGGGACTGAACCTGGCAGCGGTGGGAGTTCAGCTCGGAGACCGCGGCGAGGTGGTGGTCGATAACCGGCTCACCAGCTCCAACCCCCGCATTTGGGCGGCCGGAGACGTGACCGGACACCCGGAGTTCGTGTATGTGGCCGCGTCGCACGGGTCCCTGATGGTCGAAAACGCGTTCAACAGCGCCGGACGGGAGGTTGACTACCGGCACCTGCCTCGCGTCACGTTCACCAGTCCAACTCTGGCGGCTGTGGGGATGACCGACAAACAAGCCAACGAAGCCGGCATCCGCTGCGAGTGCCGAGTCCTGCCCCTCGAATACGTCCCGAGGGCGCTCGTAAACCGAGACACCCGCGGATTCATCAAAATCGTCGCCGAGGCCGCAACCGGCCGGATCGTCGGCATCACCGCCGTCGGTAAGGAAGCCGGCGACCTGGCCGCCGCTGGTGTCTACATTCTCGAAGCGGGAATGACGGTAGACCAGGTGGCCAACCTGTGGAGCCCTTACCTGACAATGGCCGAGGGCATCAAAATCGCCGCCCAATCCTTCAGAACCGACGTGAGCAAGCTCTCCTGCTGCGCCGCGTGACATCCGATTACACAACCACCAGAAGGAGCATCATAATGAACGACAACAACACGCTTGCGGAACGGCTGACTTCGCCCGAGACCGGTCAAGACGCCTCCCTGTGGCTTCCGCTGCTGAGGCTGCTCGCCCAAGGCGACCCCGTCGACATCCCCACCCTCGCCGCCGCAATCGGTAAAAGCGATGAAGCCGTGCGTTCAGCCCTCGCCGCCGTCCCCGACATCGAGTACGAAGACGGACGGATCATCGGGCAGGGACTGACACTGCGTCCCACCCCGCACCGCTTCGAAGTCAACGGTGAGCAGCTCTACACCTGGTGCGCACTGGACACCCTGATCTTTCCCGCGCTGCTCGGAACATCCGCACGAGTTGAATCGGTGACGCCGGGAACCGGAACCCCCGTGCAGGTGAGCGTCGGTCCAGACGGTGTGAGCACCGTCAACCCCTCGACAGCCGTCGTGTCCCTGGTCAACCCCGAGGACATGACCTCGGTGCGTTCCGCATTCTGCAACCAGGTCCACTACTTCGACTCCGCCGAGGCCGCCAAACCGTGGCTTGACGCCCACCCGGGCGGCGAGATCCTGCCCGTCGCCGAGGCCTACCAGCTCGGCGTTTCCATGGCAAAGACGATGCTCGAAAAAGATGCGAGACGAGGTAGCTCTTCCCCGCTGCCGCTAGCGGATGACAGCTGCTGCTGAACCAACCACCCGGCACCGTCCCTCGAGGACGGTCGGTCTGTAGCCCTTCGGGGCGCAGCGTTTTATGAACAACGAAACCTGACTGCGGAAAGTGACGGACAGTGATGAGTGAACACGTTGATGTGGCCATTTTGGGTATGGGTCCCGGCGGAGAAGTCGCTGCAAGCCGACTACTGAAGGCAGGCCGGAAAGTTGCGGTGATTGAGCGGGAACTGATCGGCGGCGAGTGTGCCTATTGGGCCTGTATCCCATCCAAGACGGTGCTGCGCCCGCCGGAAGCCCGCACTGAGGTTCAGCGGGCAGCCGGTGTGGCTGGTGCTGAACTGGACTGGTCGGCGACCAGCGATTACCGCGACTACATGATCCGCCATCTTGACGATCAGGGGCAGGTGGACGGGTATGCCGGCCAGGGTGCCCTGGTCATCAAAGCCGAAGCGAGGATCACCGGACCTGGGCGCATCCAAGCCGGGGACCGCGAACTGACGGCAGAGCACATCATCATCGCCACCGGCTCTGACGCAGTCATCCCTCCGCTGGACGGGCTCGCGGATATCACCGCCTGGACGAATCGAGAGACGTACACCGCCAAGACTCTGCCGAAACGTGCTGCCATCATCGGCGGCAGCGCGGTGGGCGTGGAGACTGCCACCTTCCTGTCCCGTTTCGGGGTCGCCGTCACCCTCATCCAGCGAGGAAATCGGTTGCTGGAGCGTGAGGAGCCCCGGGTGGGAGAGCTCGCCCTGAAGCACCTGAAGGACGCGGGCGTGGACATCCGCCTCGGTACCACCGCCCGCAGCGGCCACCGCGACAACGACGCAAGCGTCCTTGAGCTGGATGACGGCAGCCGCGTCACGGTCGACGTTGTCATCTTCGCCACCGGCCGCACGCCCCGCAGCAAAGACCTCGGTTTCGAAACGGTCGGCGTCAGCCTGGGCGA
The DNA here is from genome assembly GCF_006540085.1 of Microbacterium oxydans. Classification (GTDB taxonomy): domain Bacteria; phylum Actinomycetota; class Actinomycetes; order Actinomycetales; family Microbacteriaceae; genus Microbacterium; species Microbacterium oxydans. Next base: position 61,717 of record NZ_BJOG01000011.1, read on the forward strand.
GCACGGCCAGGTGCAGGTGGACGAACACTGCCAAGCCGCAGAGAACGTGTGGGCGATCGGCGACGTCACCGGCATCATGCCCTTCACCCACGTCGCCAAATACCAAGGCCGCATCGCCGCCGACGCCATCCTCGGAAACCCCCGACCCGCGACCTACGACGGCATCCCGCGCGTCGTATTCGGTGACCCGGAAATCGCCGCTGCGGGGCTTACGAAACAGCAGGCGGACCAGCAAGGACTCTCGACGGTCGGAACAGAACTTGACCTCGCTAACGCCATCGCCCGCCCCTGGACCTACGAACAAGACCCTCGCGGCTTCCTCGGCCTCCTGGCCGACGCGGACAGTAAGACGCTAGTTGGTGCGTGGGCAGTCGGTCCGATGGCAGGCGAATGGATACACCACGCTTCCCTTGCCATCCGCACAAAGATCCCAATCCACACACTGCGCGACCAGGTCGCCCAGTTCCCGACGTACAACGAGGCGTACCAAGCGGCCCTCGACGATCTCGACGTCTGACCCGATCCGTCACAACGCGTGCTTGAGGGTTCAAGATGAACGCCGCAGAAGAAGCAAGCAAAGATCGTGCCACTGCGTCGTTCTTCCCTGAATTGGCGAACTGGTGCCGATTGGTGACGGGCGCTCGGCAGCTCTGGTGGGGCCGGACGGGGCCGTCGAATTCTTCTGCCCGATGCGCTTTGACGCTCCCGCGTTGGTATTTCCGATCCTTGACCGCCTCCGGGGAGGCCGGCTGAGGGTAGGCCCGGTCGAGTCCCCCGGAACCCGGCTGTCGTGCCGCCGTCACTACCGACAGGCCAGCTCGGTCCTGACCCTGGAATGGTTCGGAGCGTCGGGCAGCGCGCGGATGCACATGGCCTTGAAATGGCTACCGCAGGAACAAGAACAGACCCTGAAGGAAGCCTTCGCCGACGCCGACGGCCCGGCTGTGCAGCACACTGTGGCTACCACCCGCTACCTCAGCGCGGATGCTTCCGATCCGGATGACCTGCGGCGGCTGCTCGAGGCGTCGTATGACTGGGCCGGGGTCGTCCAGTGCTTGCGGGGTTGCTCCGCCACCGGTGGCGAGCGCAAGAAGTAGCGCGGCGATTGCCGCGGCGAGCATCAAACCCGGAAGAAGCAGGATGCTGCGGTGCAGATGTCGCGCATCACGAACCCCGGCAGCCGGAGGCATTAGTCCCCGTGCACTCTGATCGCAGTTTCTCTCAACCTCAGACTGCTCGCCCTGAGCGCTTTCGGCGATCATCTCCTGTAATTGCTGCTTCTGGAGCCCATGTTGTCGTTCCGGTTCAGGCCACGAAAGTGACGTCGGTTGGCAAGATGTCGAGCGAAACTACCGACCTGGCGAGAAGATGCCTGCCGGTTAGGGAAGCGTTTCATCCAGGAACGTTCTGAGGGCTTCGATCTCCATCGGCTTACCATCAGCCCGGCCGAGAACTTCGCCGTCAGGGGCAACAACGACCGTCGAATCGAGGGAAACGATGTTGTATCGTTGCGTCAGCTCGCCCGTCTTGTCCACGACGTACGGGTGGTCGGGGAAGCCTGCCGGCTCGCGGAAGCCGTCGACCTCGGCTTTGGTGTTTTCCGGCGTAACATCGACGGCAATGAATTGCGCCCGGTCGGCGTATTCGTCTTCCAACTCATTCATCGCGGCGGCCTGCGGGATACAGGTGTAGCACCAACTCGCCATGAAGTAGAGAACCGTCGGACGCTCAGCCGGCACCGTCACCGCCTCATCGTCCACGGAGACGACTTCGATCCTGTCCACACTGTTCCCGCCGGAAGACCCATCAGCAGCACCGCGGTTCAGTGCGGTCATGGCCAGAATCAGTATGAGGGCCACGGCGACGATGAGGACAGTGATGATGGATATGCGCCGTCGGGTCAACGTTGTTGTCATGAGGTTCCTTGCTCGAAGTGCTTTACGGAATCCGGAGTTGCAGGGTCGGGGCTACAGCACGATTCCGCGCCGTTGTTCTCATAGGCTGGGTTGTTATCCGCCTGTGCGATCCCGTCGCCCTGTTTCCTCTCGTCGGTGCCCCGGGTCTTGGCTTTATCGGGGCGCAACCAGGACAGAGTGGCAGCGGCAAGAACGGCCAGCACAACTGCCACTGTGATTAACAACCAATAGTCCGTGATGAAGCCAGACAGGCTCACGCTCGCTGCGGTTATCGCCGAGCTCAGGATCCCGCCAGCCTGCCCTCCGCTCAGCGCGGGAATCCAGTAGAGCAGCAGATAGATCCCGGCCAGGACAAGAGCCGCCCCACCGAGACGATTGATGAATGGCAGCAATCGGCGGACATGGTTTGCTAAAGCATCACGGGCTACCGCAGCTCCCAGGGACAGGAGGACCAGCACCACCGAAGAGCCCAGCGCGTAGGCAGCGAACACCGCCAGCAGCCCGACCAGGCTTCCTGCGGATACCGCCTGGGCGACTACGGCCAGCAGAAGCGCCAGACTGCACGAAAGCGCAGCAACCGCGTAGGCGACACCGTATGCGAACACAGCTTTCAAACCTGAGCCGGTTTCGCCCGTCGTTTTGAGGAACCGGTTCAAATTCAGCCGTGTCCGCGGCATCTGACGGCCAACCAGCATTCCGAGACCCGCCACCGCGATGACGGCACCGATCACTACTGCGGCCCATGGTAATGCGGAAGCCACGAACCGCAGTCCTACGGCAGCCAGCAGTCCAGCCGTAACAAAAACGGCTGCGAAACCGGCGCTAAGCGCAACTCCCGCTCGAAGGCCCGCCAGCAATGGGCGCTTCCGTCCGCTCTCCGGCCCGGAGCCGATAAAGTACGCAAGATATGTCGGCAGCATCGCGAACCCGCACGGGTTCACGGTCGCGAGCATCCCGGTCAAGAAGGCCAGCCCTAGCGCCCCAGTCATGCGTCCGATCCTGATTCGCGGGAAGCCGGCGTAGTGGTCGTTGCACGCGGGGCGCAGCAGTCGCCTGCTGTCGACGTGCCGGTTTCGAGCGGAGCCGACTGAGCATCATTTTTGGGGATATCGGTAGATGCCCGTGCGCGGGTGCGCCGGTAGACGGTGTAGACGACGGCACCCACCACCACCAGGGCACCGATGGCCAGAACGACAGGATTACTGAGCACTCCCCCAGCCAAAGCGAGGCCGCCGCCAGCGATCAGCGCTGGCCCTGCACAACAACCAACAGCGAGAGCCATCACGCCGATAGCAACCAGGACCCCGCCGGCACCCGGCCTAGGGCTCGAAGGACGTTCAGACATGAAGATCTCCTAAAAGGGGAAGCCCCGGACAAGACCGGGACACGTGGTAGTGGTCATTAGGGTTATGCGGCGATGTCCCGGGTGTCGGAAGGATCAGCCCGTCCGACGTCGTGCGGTCTTTCAGCCCGGCCCACCGGAAGACAGCAATCGTCCTGCGGCTCCGCTGTGCTCCTGCCTCGGCTAACAACTCGTGCAGCCACAAGCACGCCGACCAGCACTGCCAGCACAACCGCACCAGCGACCCATGGGTTGGCCAGCAGCGCACCGGTCGCCCCAAAGGCTCCGAAAGCGATCAGCAGCGGCAGACCACAACAAGCCAGGTGCAGCAGAAAGACAATGGCCGGAGCCCGGCTGGGCTCAGCGTTTTGAGGATTGTGTGACGCATTCATCAAATACGCTCCAGAAGGTGCAGTGGCAGGGGCTGTGAGCCGAACGGGACCGGGACGCCCGGCCCTTAGCAGTGTCGACCTTTCCCTATAGGTCAAGGTCAAGCCGCTAAGCCTCTCCCCGGCTTCTTTAGGGGGGAGTTCCCAGCTAGCTGGGCGCTCGGCTGTGGCAGTTTTCGACGCCGGGCGGACGCGGGCGACACCACCGGAACAGCGGCCAGCATCGACACCGGCCTCGTAATCCACGGCGGGTAGGGTTCCCAACCTCGACAGCTGCATCTGGACGCTGCGGGTGTCGCCAGCGGTCCACGCGGTGTGACTGTCGCCGCCTATTTGCAAAGCACCACCAACCCCGCCGTGTTCGCCGCCGGCGACGCCGCGAACACGATTGGCCGTCCGCTCACGCCCCGTTGCCGTGTTCGAAGGCAAAGTCGCTGCGCCCAACATGATCAAGGGCACCACTACCGCGCCCGACCAAACGGGCGTGCCACCACCGTGTTCGCCATCCCTGAGCTCGACCGCGTAGGTCTTCTCGAGCACGAAGCCGCTTACGTGGGACACGAAATCGCCGTCCGGTCCTCCGACACCAGCGACTGGTACTCCACCTACCGGGTAGCCGAAACCACCGCCGCAGCAAAGATCATCATTGACCCCGCATCGGACCAGATCCTCGGCGCACACCTCCTAGGCCCCGGCTACTCCGAACTCATCAACACCTTTGGCCTCGCCATCAAACTCGGCCTCACCACCCGCCAACTCAAATCCGTTACCACCACTTATCCCTCCCTTGGCTCGGACCTCGGATCCCTGCTGTAGAACACCGCGAAATCGATCGCTGTTGCGGGCGAGATAACCTTCCATGGTTGGTCTCTGCTGAAGACGCAATCCAGCTCCGTTTCAAGGCACGCCCGGTCCTTTTGACTGGCCAGGATTACGTTTTCCACAGGGAAACGAGGTTGAATCGGGCCTGGCCTATACGCGGCATCGGCTGGCTGGGCTTGGACTGCCGGCTACCGATTACCGAGGAGATATTGACGCGATGAGCTCGAATGAACGTTGACGCGGCCACCCAATGCTCATGCTGTGGCAGAACGATGCCGCGGGTCAAGCTGCATGAGTTGCGCGACGGAGCGGCCTACCTGTGTCGCCGATGTGGCCTGTGGATCGCCGTGCGGCTGCGCAACGACAGCGTTCGCTAACGCGCGCTGGCGCGGCTGGACGCCTGAGTAGGTCTATTGCTGGTCGTAGGGAGCAGATGCCTGGAGCGTAGTCGCGCCGTGCTGGCGCTCACTAGCTGACATTTCTGGCTGAGCCATAGCGCGGCGCACGGACGCGGAGCTGACCTGGAGGGTCTTAGCGATCGTTTCCCACGTCGCCGGCGGGTTCTGAGCGCGCATCTGCCGAGCGACCTCGACCCGCTCAGCGCTCATCACCGTCGGCCTCCCACCGACGCGACCCTGGGCGCGTGCGTACTCTAAACCCAGCCGGGTGTTCTCCCGAATCGTGTCCACGCGCAGTTGTGCGAACACGGCGACGATGCCGAACAGGGCACGGCCCATCGGGGTCGTGGTGTCGATCACCGGTTCGGTGAGGCTCTTGATATCGACGCCCTTGTCCTCCAGCTCGTGCAGCGTCTCGATCAGGATGCGCTCGGTCCCGCCGAGCCGATCGAGGCGACGCACCAACAGCACATCGCCGGCACGGAGGTAGTCCATGCACGCCACCCACTGCGGGCGATCCTTGACCCGGCTGGAGTCGCCGTGGTCGACGAACACACGCTCCGCTCCTGCGGCATGCAGCTCGGCCTCCTGTGCCTTCGGGTTCTGCTCACGCTTGGAGACTCGGGCATATCCGACGACGGTCATAGGTCCCTCCCCTGTTCCGCTTCTCGGCCGGGTGTCGTTGGCCGGCGCGAGCGGCCCGTCGACGTCGACGGTGCAGAGCGTCCCGGCGCGACGCTGCTGCTCAGATTGGCGAACGCGCGCAGCTGCTCCATCCGTTCCGGAGTGAGCCGGCCTCCCGCGGCGGGCTGCACGATGCGGTCGAAGATCCCGCGCAGTTCGGTGAAGTCCTGCCGTTCCATCGCGGCACGTGACGCCTGGTCGTTCTCCGCCCCGGTGACTCGGTTCCAGTCGAGGTCGAATCCGGCGCCGGCGGCGATCTGCGTCCAAAAGATCCGTTGCGTGCGGCCGTTGCCCTCCCGGAACGGGTGCAGGTAGTTCACCTGGTCGTAGTGGTGCGCCAGGCGATCTACGAACCGGTCACGGTCCAGGCCGTGCAGCTGGTGCTCGTCCGCGAGCTCCGCGAACGCGAACCCGGCGCCGGACTCCAGTCGGGACACCGGCATGAAGAACTCCGCGCCCGGGTCGGTGCCCTTGCGGATGTCGACGGTGCGCAGCTGGCCGGCCCAGTCGTAGACGTCCTGGAAGAGCTGCCGGTGGATTGCCTGGAGCTGTCGGAGATCTCCGGTGACTTTCACCGGGCGGGTGATCAGCTCGGCCCGTCGCCACTCGGTCAGTTCCGCTTCGGCGCGATCCAGCGTGGCGCGGTCGGTCAGGCCGAGCCGGTTGCGGAGGATGCCCGATTCGGGCTCGAGGTACGGGTCGACGAAATCAGGCAAGGCCCCAGCGGGCCCGTGTACGGCGTCCCAGCTCGTCGACGTCGAACTCCCCCGCTGCGTAGGCGGCCGCGTCGGCGCGGTACTCAGCGCCGGCGGTGAGGCCTTCCATCGCGGAGCTGTGGGCGGCGTCGGCCACGACGCGCTCGCGCAGCTCACGCTCGGCCGCGGAAATGGTGCTGACGGTCTTGACGCTCATGGTGGCCTCCCTCATTGCTTCTAGTCTAACCGACTTGCTCAAAAACCTATAGTAGGGGTTTTGCACAGAATGGGGTTTTGACAAGGGTTTTGAGCACCGGAGTGTGGCTTTCGCCTCTATATGGCGGTGTTCTGGTGGCACTCTGTGGCGGCCGCGTCGGGTGGTGATGACGATGATGACGGTGCGCTATGACGTTGTTGGTGATGGTGCGAAACTGGTCTACAAGACTGGTTTCGGCCCGGAGATTAGACAGATACCGAGGTTCGGGCGCGTCGGGTCTCGCCGCGGCCGGGGCGGAGCATGCGCAGGCCGTTGAGGATGATCAGCGCCGCGCTGCCCTCGTTGAGGAGCAGGCCGGTGGTCAGGGACATCCAGCCGGCGAGGGCGGCGACGATCAGGACGGCCACGACGGTCAGGCTCAGGACGATGTTGATCTTGATGTTGTTCCGAGCGCGGCGCGAGAGTCGGATGGCGGCCGGGAGCCGGTCGAGCTCGTCGGCCATGAGGGCGACATCGGCGGTCTCTAGGGCGACGTCGGTGCTGGCGGCACCCATGGCGATGGCGAGGTCGGCGTTGGCCAGGGCGGGGGCGTCGTTGACGCCGTCGCCCTGGCCAACGCGATCACGCCGTGTTTCTCGCGCAGCTCACGGATTGCGGCGGATTTGTCCTCGGGGAGCAACTCGGCGCGGTAGTCGTCTAGCCCCAGGGCCTGCGCGGTGGATCTGGCGACGGTGGCGTTGTCGCCGGTGAGCATCAGGACCCGCTCGACTCCGAGGTCGCGCAGCTCGGTAAGGGTGCTTTCGGCGTCGGGGCGCAGCTGGTCGGCCACCGCCACGACGGCCAAGGGTCGGGTGTCGTCGCGAAGAACCACGGCCGTGCATCCTTCCGCCTCGGCGTGCGCCAGCGCCGGGCCTGCGGTGATGGGGCCGGGGACGGCTCCGAGGGGGCGGCCAAGGGCGGCGGCGTGTCCGGCGGTGTTCAGGGAGCCTGAGCGCCACCCGGCTTCGACGACGATGGTGGCGCGGGAGAGGGCGGCCAGGATCCGGTTGCGGGCGAGGAAGCGCCATTTGGTGGGGGCGGCTCCGACCGGCATCTCGCTGATGACCGCGCCCTTGACGGCGATCCGGGTGAACAGCTCGTTGTGTCCGGCGGGGTAGGCCCGATCGACGCCTCCGGCGAGCGCGGCGATGGTGGGGAGATCTGCCCCGAGTGCGGCCCTGTGGGCGCTTCCGTCGATGCCGTATGCCCCGCCAGAAACGATCGTGACGTCGTGGGTGCGGAGATCGTCGACCAGCTCGCGGGCGGCGTACTCGCCGTATCCGGTGCTGGCGCGTGCGCCGGTGATGGTGATGGGGGTGGATGCGGCGAGCCCGGCAGCGTTTCCGCGGACGTAGAGGGCGACGGGGCGCTGGGTGCCGAGGCTGGCGAGCGCGGGGATGGTGTCGGGGTCGACGAGGGTGATGCCCTCGCGCTCGGCGGCGGCGAGGTTTTCGCTGATCGTTCGGGAGTTGATCCGGGGCGTCCAGCGGGCGAGTGCTTCCTGGGCCTCAGCTGCACTGAGTCCTGCGTCCACGAGGGTCGCGTGCCGGTCTCCGCTCGAGGTGATCGTGTCGAAGGCGGCGATGGGGCCGAGGGCTTCGATGAGCGCTCCGGCGACGCCGTCACCCGGCTCGATGAACGTGGTGAACGCGGCGCGAGCTGCGAGAGTGTCGGTGACCGTTGTGGCGGTGGTGGTGCTCATGATGTCCTCCAGTGGAATGTGTAACCTGACATCACTAAATATACGCACTGCCTCTGACATTGTCAACTAGGTTGGGCTAACGATTTCTCCGGGCATGAGAACGGGCGACCTACGGCGAGCGCGTGGAGCGCTGTTCGTAGGTCGCCCGGGTGTCGGCGGGGCGGGTGTCAGGTGAGCCGCGCCGACGTGGAGTGCAGCTCGTCGATGAGCCGGGAGGGGATCGTGTCGAGATAGGCGATCCGGGTGGTGCCGCCCTCGGAGTACTCGACGAACAAGCTCCCCCCGCGCGGCCTGTTGTCGATGAGCACGGCTGGACGCGCAACCCCGTCTGAACCGGCGTAGACGACCGCCTGGCGGCGCTCATGGCTCCCCCGGCGTGGAGGGCTCAGCGGTGCGGAGCGCGTCGTCGCAGGCCGCACAGAGTTCCGTACGGGTGTGCTTCGGATCGGAGGTGTCGAGGGTAGTCGCGATGTAGATCGCGGCGGTCGTCGTGCCGCACTCGGCGCACACCAGCGGCCCCGCATCCTCGGCGGCGCGGGCGGCCCGCTCGGCGCGGAGGGCGCGGGCGGCGCGGGGAGTCATCTGCCCCGTGGTGACGGCTTCCCAGAGGTCGGCGGGCCAGCCATCGGGGATCGGTGCGGGCGGGGTGGCGGAGATGTCGATGTGGCGGTGGCGGGCGATGATCACCCGCGTGGTGGTGGCGCTCATGGCGTTCCTTCCGGGGTGGGGGAGCGGCGGGTTTCCCCGCCGCTCCCAGATGGTTAGCGGCGG
>NZ_BJOG01000012.1 GCF_006540085.1 Microbacterium oxydans
TAAGATAGAGAAGTTGCCCTTCGGGCCTGGCTGTGATGGCTGGGTCGTGGGAGCATCCGATCCTTGAGAACTCAACAGCGTGCACTTGTCAAATGCCAAATTATCCTCGTCTAGCTTCGGCTAGTTGAGAATTCCTTTGGATCAAAGACCAACTCCTTTCGGGGGGTTGGCAATGGATGAAGTCAGCAATGAATTTGTCTCTTTGGTCAGCATCAAACTCGCTGCGTCACCGTTTTCCCGGTGGGGTATGCATTTCTTTTTTACGGAGAGTTTGATCCTGGCTCAGGATGAACGCTGGCGGCGTGCTTAACACATGCAAGTCGAACGGTGAACACGGAGCTTGCTCTGTGGGATCAGTGGCGAACGGGTGAGTAACACGTGAGCAACCTGCCCCTGACTCTGGGATAAGCGCTGGAAACGGCGTCTAATACTGGATATGTGACGTGACCGCATGGTCTGCGTCTGGAAAGAATTTCGGTTGGGGATGGGCTCGCGGCCTATCAGCTTGTTGGTGAGGTAATGGCTCACCAAGGCGTCGACGGGTAGCCGGCCTGAGAGGGTGACCGGCCACACTGGGACTGAGACACGGCCCAGACTCCTACGGGAGGCAGCAGTGGGGAATATTGCACAATGGGCGCAAGCCTGATGCAGCAACGCCGCGTGAGGGACGACGGCCTTCGGGTTGTAAACCTCTTTTAGCAGGGAAGAAGCGAAAGTGACGGTACCTGCAGAAAAAGCGCCGGCTAACTACGTGCCAGCAGCCGCGGTAATACGTAGGGCGCAAGCGTTATCCGGAATTATTGGGCGTAAAGAGCTCGTAGGCGGTTTGTCGCGTCTGCTGTGAAATCCGGAGGCTCAACCTCCGGCCTGCAGTGGGTACGGGCAGACTAGAGTGCGGTAGGGGAGATTGGAATTCCTGGTGTAGCGGTGGAATGCGCAGATATCAGGAGGAACACCGATGGCGAAGGCAGATCTCTGGGCCGTAACTGACGCTGAGGAGCGAAAGGGTGGGGAGCAAACAGGCTTAGATACCCTGGTAGTCCACCCCGTAAACGTTGGGAACTAGTTGTGGGGTCCATTCCACGGATTCCGTGACGCAGCTAACGCATTAAGTTCCCCGCCTGGGGAGTACGGCCGCAAGGCTAAAACTCAAAGGAATTGACGGGGACCCGCACAAGCGGCGGAGCATGCGGATTAATTCGATGCAACGCGAAGAACCTTACCAAGGCTTGACATATACGAGAACGGGCCAGAAATGGTCAACTCTTTGGACACTCGTAAACAGGTGGTGCATGGTTGTCGTCAGCTCGTGTCGTGAGATGTTGGGTTAAGTCCCGCAACGAGCGCAACCCTCGTTCTATGTTGCCAGCACGTAATGGTGGGAACTCATGGGATACTGCCGGGGTCAACTCGGAGGAAGGTGGGGATGACGTCAAATCATCATGCCCCTTATGTCTTGGGCTTCACGCATGCTACAATGGCCGGTACAAAGGGCTGCAATACCGCGAGGTGGAGCGAATCCCAAAAAGCCGGTCCCAGTTCGGATTGAGGTCTGCAACTCGACCTCATGAAGTCGGAGTCGCTAGTAATCGCAGATCAGCAACGCTGCGGTGAATACGTTCCCGGGTCTTGTACACACCGCCCGTCAAGTCATGAAAGTCGGTAACACCTGAAGCCGGTGGCCTAACCCTTGTGGAGGGAGCCGTCGAAGGTGGGATCGGTAATTAGGACTAAGTCGTAACAAGGTAGCCGTACCGGAAGGTGCGGCTGGATCACCTCCTTTCTAAGGAGCATCTGACTCTTCGGAGTCCAGAACCCAGATCGAAGGCATACGTTCTTCGCTGGGAGCTCATGGGTGGAACATTTGACATGGTGCGAAGGATGTTGTTCTTCTCCAGTACGCCGCTTCGGTGGTTGGAACGGGGAGGGTGACGGATGTCGCACCTGCACGCTGTTGGGTCCTGAGGGACCGGATGCGGATCCTTTGGGATCTGGTCTGAACCTCTGGGCCTCTTTCTGTTTCCCCCGTGTGGGGAAGTGGTAAGGGGCACCGCCCGTACTTTGAGAACTACACAGTGGACGCGAGCATCTTGCAACAGCCTTCGGGTTGTTGCACAAGATGATCTTAAAGATCATTAGTCAATTTCAGATCCCGCCTTCGGGTGGGGTCGAGTTTTTGATTCAAACTCATGTGATTTCAAGTCTTTAAGAGCAAACGGTGGATGCCTTGGCATCTGGAGCCGAAGAAGGACGTAGCAATCTGCGATAAGCCTCGGGGAACTGATAAGCAAGTTTTGATCCGAGGGTGTCCGAATGGGGAAACCCCGCTGGGCGGCGTGCCGACCTAGTGACTCCCGCCTGAATATATAGGGCGGGTAGAGGGAACGTGGGGAAGTGAAACATCTCAGTACCCACAGGAAGAGAAAGCAACCGCGATTCCGTTAGTAGTGGCGAGCGAAACCGGATCAGGCTAAACCTAGCGTGTGTGATAGCCGGCAGGCGTTGCACGTTGGGGGTTGTGGGACTTTTCAGTCATCTCTGCCGAGGTGGCGGCGTTACAAGAAGGTATAGACGAACGGTCTTGAAAGGCCGGTCATAGAGGGTGCCAACCCCGTAGTCGAAATGCCTCTCTTGGCGCGAAGAGTATCCCAAGTAGCACGGGGCCCGTGAAATCCCGTGTGAATCTGTCAGGACCACCTGATAAGCCTAAATACTCCCAGATGACCGATAGCGGACAAGTACCGTGAGGGAAAGGTGAAAAGTACCCCGGGAGGGGAGTGAAATAGTACCTGAAACCGTTTGCTTACAAACCGTTGGAGCCTCCTTAGTAGGGGTGACAGCGTGCCTTTTGAAGAATGAGCCTGCGAGTTAGCGATATGTGGCGAGGTTAACCCGTGTGGGGTAGCCGTAGCGAAAGCGAGTCTGAATAGGGCGATTCAGTCGCATGTCCTAGACCCGAAGCGAAGTGATCTATCCATGGCCAGGTTGAAGCACGTGTAAGAGCGTGTGGAGGACCGAACCCACTTAGGTTGAAAACTGAGGGGATGAGCTGTGGATAGGGGTGAAAGGCCAATCAAACTTCGTGATAGCTGGTTCTCTCCGAAATGCATTTAGGTGCAGCGTTGCGTGTTTCTTGCCGGAGGTAGAGCTACTGGATGGCCGATGGGCCCTACAAGGTTACTGACGTCAGCCAAACTCCGAATGCCGGTAAGTGAGAGCGCAGCAGTGAGACTGTGGGGGATAAGCTTCATAGTCGAGAGGGAAACAACCCAGACCACCAACTAAGGTCCCAAAGCGCGTGCTAAGTGGGAAAGGATGTGGAGTTGCTGTGACAACCAGGAGGTTGGCTTAGAAGCAGCCACCCTTGAAAGAGTGCGTAATAGCTCACTGGTCAAGTGATTCCGCGCCGACAATGTAACGGGGCTCAAGCACGCCACCGAAGTTGTGGCATTGACATTATTGGTAGGCCTTCGTGGTCCAGCCGTGTTGATGGGTAGGAGAGCGTCGTGTGGCCAGCGAAGCGGCGGTGTAAACCAGCCGTGGAGGCTACACGAGTGAGAATGCAGGCATGAGTAGCGAATGACGTGTGAGAAACACGTCCTCCGAAAGACCAAGGGTTCCAGGGTCAAGCTAATCTTCCCTGGGTAAGTCGGGACCTAAGGCGAGGCCGACAGGCGTAGTCGATGGACAACGGGTTGATATTCCCGTACCGGCGAAGAACCGCCCAAGCTAATCCAGTAGTGCTAAGTGTCTGAATCCCAGTGACTGATCCCTTCGGGGTGACGCTCTGGGCCTAGCGCACGACCCCATTCTGGTGCGGTTAGCGTATTAACAGGTGTGACGCAGGAAGGTAGCCCAAGCCAGGCGATGGTTGTCCTGGTGCAAGTGCGTAGGCCGAGTCGTAGGCAAATCCGCGATTCACATAGGCTGAGACACGATGCGGATAAAAAGTGGGTGATCCTATGCTGCCAAGAAAAGCATCGACGCGAGGTTCTAGCCGCCCGTACCCCAAACCGACTCAGGTGGTCAGGTAGAGAATACCAAGGAGATCGAGAGAATCGTGGTTAAGGAACTCGGCAAAATGCCCCCGTAACTTCGGGAGAAGGGGGGCCATCCACTTATACGGATTTACTCCGAAAAGGGTGTGGTGGCCGCAGAGACTAGTGGGTAGCGACTGTTTACTAAAAACACAGGTCCGTGCCAAGTCGCAAGACGATGTATACGGACTGACGCCTGCCCGGTGCTGGAAGGTTAAGAGGACCGGTTAGCCGCAAGGCGAAGCTGAGAATTTAAGCCCCAGTAAACGGCGGTGGTAACTATAACCATCCTAAGGTAGCGAAATTCCTTGTCGGGTAAGTTCCGACCTGCACGAATGGCGTAACGACTTCCCAACTGTCTCAACCGCGAACTCGGCGAAATTGCATTACGAGTAAAGATGCTCGTTACGCGCAGCAGGACGGAAAGACCCCGTGACCTTTACTACAGCTTGGTATTGGTGTTCGGTGTGGCTTGTGTAGGATAGGTGGGAGACTTTGAAGCATGGACGCTAGTTCGTGTGGAGTCATTGTTGAAATACCACTCTGGTCACTCTGGATATCTAACTTCGAACCGTAATCCGGTTCAGGGACAGTGCCTGGTGGGTAGTTTAACTGGGGCGGTTGCCTCCCAAAAAGTAACGGAGGCGCCCAAAGGTTCCCTCAACCTGGTTGGCAATCAGGTGTCGAGTGTAAGTGCACAAGGGAGCTTGACTGTGAGACTGACAGGTCGAGCAGGGACGAAAGTCGGGACTAGTGATCCGGCAGTGGCTTGTGGAAGCGCTGTCGCTCAACGGATAAAAGGTACCTCGGGGATAACAGGCTGATCTTGCCCAAGAGTCCATATCGACGGCATGGTTTGGCACCTCGATGTCGGCTCGTCGCATCCTGGGGCTGGAGTAGGTCCCAAGGGTTGGGCTGTTCGCCCATTAAAGCGGTACGCGAGCTGGGTTTAGAACGTCGTGAGACAGTTCGGTCCCTATCCGCTGCGCGCGTAGGAAATTTGAGAGGATCTGACCCTAGTACGAGAGGACCGGGTTGGACGAACCTCTGGTGTGTCAGTTGTTCCGCCAGGAGCACCGCTGATTAGCTACGTTCGGGATGGATAACCGCTGAAAGCATCTAAGCGGGAAGCCGGCCTCAAGATGAGATTTCCATACCTTCGGGTGAGAGGCTCCCAGCCAGACTACTGGGTTGATAGGCCAGATGTGGAAGTGCAGTAATGCATGCAGCTGACTGGTACTAATAAGCCGATGACTTGATAACACACCGTTTGTTGGTGCTACGCGTCCACTGAGTGGTTCTCGATGTACGGTCGAGAACCGCATAACAACAATGACTTTGTTATGTGTTTGATTGAAACATCAATAGTGTTTCGGCGGCCATAGCGTGAGGGAAACGCCCGGTTACATTCCGAACCCGGAAGCTAAGCCTCACAGCGCCGATGGTACTGCAGGGGGGACCCTGTGGGAGAGTAGGACACCGCCGGACTCCTTTT
>NZ_BJOG01000013.1 GCF_006540085.1 Microbacterium oxydans
CGGCGGGTTTCCCCGCCGCTCCCAGATGGTTAGCGGCGGTTGAACGCCCACTCGGGGAGCATCGCCGCATCCAGCACCTTCGTCATGAGGCCCGCGAAGGACAGATCCGGGTCGATAGCCGTTGCGCGCTCGACGTAGACGTGAGCCTCCGACGATCGGCCCAGCGCCCAGGCGATCCACCCGGCACTGATCAGCGCGGCGGCGGCGTGCACGTCGGCCGTGTTCGCGGCGAGGTGGCGGCAGATCGCCAGCGCGCTTTCCAGGCGGGCGACGTTGGGGCGCTCGCCGCGTCCGAGGAGCGTTTCTGCGACGTCCGCATCGACCTGTGACGTCAAGTGGTACTGCACCTGAGTGGCGAGGGCGGCGGCGCCGTGCTCGGTGTCACGCGCCCACTGGATGAGGGCGACGTCGCGGAGCATGGGGCGAACGAGGACGGCGAGCAGCTGCGCGGCGTGCGCGGAGCGCAACTCCTCCGGCGTGGTGTCCGTTGCCCGCTCGATGGCCTTGAGCGGGTCGAACGTCACCGAGGCGAAGTCACCGAGGCATCCGGCGATTCCGGCGGCGGCGACCTCATCCCGCGCGGGCAGGGTGTGTGCCTGCGACTGCGCGGGGACGGCGGGGTCAGCGTGCTCGGATGCGCTGATCCATGCAGCGGGCTGAGCGGCCTCAGCGGGGCGGAAGTAGTCGCCCCAGGAGTCGCCCGTCACGTACAGCGCTTCGGCGACGGGGATGCCCTGCTCGTCCAGCCGCGCGGCGAGCAGGGTGGCGATGACCTCCGAGTCCTTCGGGTCGCCGTCGGTGTAGACGATGACGATCGCGCCCGTCACGTCCGGCACCCGGAGGAGGTACTCGGCCATGAGGTTGATCTGGTCGATGTTGGGCCGCTCGGGGAGATCGAACCGCATGACGCCACGGGTGCGGGTCTCGACGAACGGGACGACGACGATCGACTTCTCCGGCTGGAAGCCGGCGAGGCGGGGGATCACCGCGAGGAGATCGGCGGAGGACGCCGCCCTGAGAATCTGAACCATCTGAATCACTCCTTAGATTGTGTAACCTGACATCACTAAATATACGGATCTGAGACCGAGGTGTCAAGTAGGTTGGGCTAAGAATTTTCGGAGGGGTGGTCAGCCGTCCGATTCGGGAGCGGTCGCGGGGGATTCTGCGGCGTTCAGTGCCGCCGCGATCTCGGCCGATGAGGCGCTCAGCACGGCGAGGTACGCGCGGAAGATCGCGTCTGATTCGTCCCCGTCGAGGTAGTGCCCGCCGGGTGTGGACGGTGCACCGGGCATGATGAGCGTGTTGCGGGCGTGCTCTGCTGCCTCACGGTCGGACATGTCCCACCCCTGGCGCTGATCGTCGCCCACGAGCGCGAGGGCTGAGCGGAGCGCGGGGTCGCCCGTGCGCGGCTCATCATTCTCGGGGAGCTCGACGGGGATGCCGGGGGCTTCGTGCTGCTCGGGGTCGCCGTTGTAGAGGGTGGAATCGTTGAGGTTCACGCGCACCAGGCCGCTCGCCTCGGTGGTGTCGATCTGCACCACGGGCGTACCGTCCAAGCCGGTGTAGAACGTCGTCTCGATCCCGTGGTCTTCGTGCCCGCGCTGCTCGCGGTCGAGGGTGATCGCGGCCGCCACGATCTGGCGGAGCGCGGTCTCGTATTCGATGCCCGCGCCCATGGCGAACCCGAGGGCGGTGAGGGGGTCTTCCCCGTCGTGTGTCTCGCGGTCTGTGACCGATGCGAGGACGGTCGAGGCGGCTGCTGCTGCGAGCTGGTCGGTGGTCTTCATGGCTGCTGCTCTCCTAGCTGAGGGGTGCTGATCGGGGGAGGGTGGGCGGAGCGTGTGCCCCGCCCACCCGGAGGGCGCTAGGCGCGCTCGGCCTCGGACGAATCGAACGTGATGTCATCCCAGCCGTTCGCACGGATGGCTTCGATCACGTCGTCGCGGTCGAGGCCTTCCTCGGCGATGCCGATGGCATCCTCGGAGGTGCGAGCGGTGCGACTGAAGGACAGCCGCAGCGAAAGCGTGACGTCGAGGGTGACGTCCCACTCGCGCTCACGGGGAACCCCGTTCAGCTCATCGGCCAGCCGGTCGTACTCCTCGCAGAAGTTCGCGTAGTCGGCGATCCGTCCAGCCTTGTCCCAGAAGGACACGAGTCGGGGGTCGCCGCCGTCGAGAATCTGCTCCGTGCGCAGCCGCCGGACCTCGTTCTCGAGTTCGGCCACGCGCGCCCGTGCGAGGTTCGCGGCTTCCTCGGCGCGTGCGATCTCGCCCACGGCAACCCGGCGGTTGTCCGTGAGGACGATCTCGGCAACCTCGGTGCCCTCGGTGGTGGTGGTGATGTCGGTCATGATGTTCCTCCTATGGATTGTGTAACCTGACATCTCTAAACATACGGAGAGCCTCAGACATTGGCTCTATGTCCCCCGAATGGGGGACACGTCCGCACGAAACGGCGGGCATCCCGAGAGGGGATGCCCGCCGATCTATCGCGCGTCACTCGCTCGCCGCGGTGGCCTCCTCCCACATCTCGGGGTCGGCCTCGGCTACGCGCTCGCGCACCATGCGCGCGGCATCCGGCTGCGCGGCGGCGTCGAACACGTCGGCCAGTGCTTGCGCCTCGGAGTATGACCAGTGCTCCCAGAAGTCCTCGCCGACCGCGATAGCTCGGAGCAGGCCGTCTAGGCGCTCCACGGCACCGCTGAGGGCCGCGTGAGCCACGGAGAGGCTCTTTCCGGCGATCACCGGCTCCAATGGCCCAGCCGAGTCCTTCTCGGCCACCACGGCGCCGCCCTTCCACTGCTGGCGGACGATGTTCGGGTCTTCGCCCGTCCACTCCTCCAGCGTGTGGATGGTCGCCTCGGGGTACGCGAGTGAGGCGGCTCGGGCGAAGTCCGCGATGCCCCCGGTCTCCCACTTTCCCGGGTACTCGATGCTGGCGCACTCGCCGTCGAAGTGAAGATCGGTGAAGGTCGGATCGGCGCTGCCCACGGTCTTGCCGTCCTGGTCGATCTGGTGCTCGCCGTCAACGTGCTGATTCCACAGTGCGATGAGCCGAGCTGCTACCGCCTCGCGATCTGTGACCGCCTGCGGGAAGTGAGCCTCAACCGAGATCCACATGATCATTTCTGCCTCCAATGCGTTGAATATATGACCTGACGTGTTAGAATCTATAGACAGCCTCAGACATTCACATTTCGGCCCCGCGCGCAGCGGGGGGCACGCCCCGAGAGGCACAGCGAAACACCAGCCCACAGGCCCCAGGAGGGGCGGGGTGGGCCGCACGGTACCCAGCGCGGGGGGAGAGGCCCGGGAGCCGCAGGAAGGCCCACAGAGGCGAGTGAGGAGCCGGGGGAGCAGGGGCCGGCTAAGACCCCCCAAAACGGCCC
>NZ_BJOG01000014.1 GCF_006540085.1 Microbacterium oxydans
CGGCCGAGGTTGTCGGGCTCGGGCGCGGCTCCCAGGAGGGTCTTGGTGTACTCGTGCTGCGGGTTGAGGATGACTTCGTCCGCGGGGCCCCGCTCGACGACATCGCCCTTGTAGAGCACCATGATCTCATCGGAGAAATGCCGGGCGGTCGCGAGGTCGTGCGTGATGTACAGCACCCCGAGGTTCTCCTCCCGCTGCAGATCCGCGAGCAGGTTCAACACACCGAGCCGGATCGACACGTCCAACATGCTCACCGGTTCGTCGGCGACGATGAACCGCGCCCCCGGGGCCAGTGCCCGTGCGATCGCGACGCGCTGCCGCTGCCCACCCGACAGCTCATGCGGGCGACGCTCCGCAAAGCTCTCCCCCGGGCTGAGCCGCACCCGCTCCAACAACTCCACAGCCCTGGCACGCACCTGCGCACTGGAGAGCTGCGGGTGATGCAGGCGGATCGGCCGCTCCAAGTGATGCACGATCGTGTGGAACGGGTTCAACGACGCGAACGGGTCCTGGAACACCATCTGCACATCCGCGCGATACGCCTCCAACGCCCGCCCCCGAGTCCCGGACGGTTTACCGTCGAGGAGGATCTCCCCACTGGTGGGGGTCTCCAACTTCATCAGCATCCGCGCGATCGTCGACTTCCCCGACCCCGACTCCCCCACCAGAGCGAGCGTCTTCCCGGCCTCGATCGTGAACGACACATCCTTCACCGCATGCAGGATGCTCGTCCTGAACCCGGACCTCAGGTGGAAGTCCTTGACGAGGTTCCGCGCCTCCAACGACGCCGTCCCCGGCACCGTCGTCCCGGCGCTATTCGTATGGGTGGTCATCGGACGCCCTCCTGGCTCACACCGGTACGCACGAAATCTCCCCGCTCACCCTTCAACGACGGGAAACTCGACAGCAACCGCTTCGTGTACTCATGCTGCGGGGAACGGTAGATCTCCTCCGCCGTCCCCTCCTCCACGATCTGCCCCTGCAACATGATCGCGATCCGGTCACTGATCTCGATCAACATCGGCAGATCATGCGTGATGAAGATCACCGCGAAACCGAGCTTCTCCCGCAACCGCATGATCTCCCGGATGATGCCGCGCTGCACGACCACATCCAACGCCGTCGTCGGCTCATCCATGATCATCACCTGCGGATCCAACGCCAGAGCCATCGCGATCATCATCCGCTGACGCATACCCCCGGACAACTCATGCGGGAAACTCGACAACCGAGACGGATCCACCCCCACCAACGTGAGCAGCTCCTCCGCCCGCGCCGTCTTCGCCTTCTTACTCATCCCAGGACGATGCGTGTCGAAGATGTCGAAGATCTGCGCCCTCACACTGATCACCGGATTCAACGAGTTCATCGCGCCCTGGAACACCATCGAGATCTTGTCCCACCGGAACGCCCGCAGACCCTCCCCATCCAAACCCACGATGTCGATGTCATGACCATCCCGGTCATGGAACACGATCTCCCCGCCCGTCATCAACGCCGGCGCCTTCAACAACCGGTTCATGCCGTACGCGAGAGTCGTCTTCCCACACCCCGACTCCCCCGCCAACCCCAGAATCTCCCCGCGATTCAACGTCAACGACACATCCCGCACGGCCTTCACCGGCGGATCCACCTCATACTCGATCGACACATTCCGCGCCGTCAG